>CAVXYE010000023.1:0-3330 GCA_963765865.1 uncultured Actinomycetes bacterium | reverse complement strand
CTTGCCGTCGTGACCTGGGCAGCGGTGAGGCAGCGCTCGCGGGATCGACCAAACACCTCATAGAGGTGTGCAAGGCAAACAGCTCGGAACTCAAGGCCTCGATCGGTCGGGTGCCGGAGCTCGCTCAGTCGGCGAACGAGGTGCGCACGAGTGCTGCCGCGGCGATGTTCCCTTTCCGTTCGTAGAGGTCCAGCGCCTCGCCGACGGCCGCGGCCGTTCCGTCGACATCCCCCGCTCGGCGCAACACCCACCCGAGATCGACGAGCGAGGCCGCACGCATGTTGAGTTCGTCCGGCGCGGCGATCGCGACACCTTCTCGAGCGAACCGCTCCGCCTCCTGGAGGTCGCCCGCCTCGGCGGCCGTGCGCGCGAGCACTCCGCACCACGTCACGCGTGTCTGCCGATCGGCCCCTTGCATGTCCGCCCACTGCTCGGCGAGCTGGCGGGCCTCCGTGATCCGTCCCTGTTCGAGCAGCGCCAGCGCCAGGAGCGAGTCGATGTTCCACATGACGGTCGCCTCATCGGAGCGCAGCAGTTCCGAACGTCGGCGGACCGCTCCTTCGGCTGCTTCGGGCCGGCCGGCCAGCATCTCGATCGTCCACTGGTGGGACGACACGAGGAAGTTGGTCCAGTAGATGCCGAGCTCGTCGAGGATCGCCGCTTCGCGTTCGGACAGGCTCCGGGCTTCGTCGAACCGTGAGCGCATCGCCTCCAGCATCGCCCGCACGCCCAAGACCCACGCGTCGAGGCGGAGATCGGGCTCCGTGTCCCGCATCAGTTCGTCGAGGCGGCGGATCGCCTGGGGCACCGGCGTGGGTCCCGCCGGGAGCGCGAACACGAACTCGCCGAGGATCTCCGACTCCTCGAGCTTGTCTCCGGCGCTTCGAGCGTGCTCGAGCGCTCGCTCGAGCATCGGCTCGACCCGACCGACGCGCCCCTCCCGTAGGTATGCGCTCGCGAGGAGTTGCAGCGCCTTCGTGAGGCCCAGATCGTCGTGCTGCGCCTCGAGGACCGGGATCAGCGGCTCCACGTCCGCTCGCATCTCCTCGAGCCATCGCGATGGGTGCGTCTCGCGACGCGTCCACATCCGATCGATCCTCGCCCTGGCCTCGGTCACGACATCTCCAGACCGGCGGGCCGCATCGATCGCGGAGTCGAGGACGGCTTCAGCGCGGGGGCTATCGCCGTGCCGATTGATCGCCGCCCCCTCCTCGGCCAACAGCCTGACGCGCTCGGGATCGTCGTCCGGGAGCAGCGCAGCGGCTCGCTCGAGCAGGCCGGCCGAACCCAGGAAATCGAACCGGGAGGCGCTTCGATGAGCTGCGTCCACGAGCGTTCGGGTCGCTTGCCGTACGAGTATCGGATCCAGCTCGATGCCCAGCTCGGCGCGATACCTCAGCGCCTGTTCGAGGTGGTACCCGACGATCTCGTCCTGCTCCGTCATCCCGTCGTGCACCGCGGAGGCGAGCCATCGCGCGTACCGCTCATGGAGATCCGCGCGCAGCTGCTTCGGCATCGCCTCGTAGGCGGCGTCGCGGATCAACGCGTGCCGGAACCGGTAGGCATCCTCGCCGGGCAGGGACGACCTCTCGGGGCGGATCAGGTCCTTGCGGAGCAGCGAGGAGAGATGGTCGTCGACGTTCGAGGCGACCGGCGCTTCCGTCAACCAGCGGACCGCGCCGGCGAAGAAGTGCTCTCCGCCGACCGCCGCGCGTTCGAGGAGCGCGCGCTCCGCGGACGGCAACTGGTCGATGCGCGCCGCGAGCAAGGTGGCGATCGTCGTGGGGACCGGCACGTGCGAGAGGTCGGTCGTCGCCACCCAGCGGCCATCCGAACGGGTGAGCGAGCCGTCGTCGATCAGCTTCGCGACCATCTCCTCGACGAACAGTGGCGTCCCGCCGGCCGCATCGGCGATCCGCGCCCGGACGTCGCCTTCGAGCTCCGCCGACCCCAAGAGGTTGTCGATCAACTCGTCGCACTCGTCCGCCGACAGCGGCTCGAGGGAGATCGTGAAGGCGTTCGTCTTCCCCCCGCCCCACCCGGGGCGAACGTCGAGGAGGTCGGGTCGCGCCATCGCCAAGAGGAGGATCGGCGCCTCGCGGGAGAAGTCGGCGACATGCTCGACCAGATCGAGGAAGGCGCCGCCCGCCCACTGGAGGTCGTCGAGCACGATCACGATGGGCCGCTGTCGCGCGAGCGCCTCCAAGAACCTGCGGCTGGCCCAGAGGATCTCCTCGGATCCGGTCACCTCTCCGATCCCGGCGAGCTGCGTCACGCGTTCGGCGATCGTCTCCCGGTGCTCGTCGTCGTCGAGGAGACCCGCGACGCGGTCGCGGAACGCGTCGGGCTTTCCCTGATCGGTCGCGTCGACCGCCTGCTTCATGATCTCGACCAGGGGGAAGAAGGTCGTCCCCTCCCCGTACGGCAGGCAGCGTCCGCGGTAGACGCCCGCCGCCGGAACGCTCGCGAGGAACTCTTCGACGAGACGCGTCTTGCCGACCCCGGCCGGTCCCAGGACCGTGACCAGGTAACAGGTCGCATCCGCCACCGTCCCTTCGGATGCCTGCTCGAGGACGGCGAGCGCTCGGCGACGTCCGACCATCGGGGAATCCAGCCGGCGCACGCGACCTTCCGCTCCGGCCACGACGTCAAGGACGCGGTACGCGGAGATGGGCTCGCTCTTTCCCTTCAGCTCGAGCGGGCCGATCGGCTCCGCGGCGACGGCATCACGGACGAAGCTCAAGGTCTCTTCGCCGATCACGATCTCCCCGGCCTCGGCAGCCTGCTCCAAGCGCGCGGCGACGTTGACCGCGTCCCCCGTCACGATGCGATCAGAGCCCCGATCGCTGGCCACAACCTCGCCCGTGTTGATGCCGATCCTGATCTGCAGCTCCGTGCCGGTCCTGCGACCGCTCTTGGCGTTCAGTGTCGGGAGCACGCCGCGCATGTCGTCGGCCGCGCGCACCGCTCGGAGGGCGTCATCCTCGTGGACGCGCGGGATCCCGAAGACGGCGAGGACCGCATCGCCGATGAACTTCTCGACGGTGCCGCCGTGTCGTTCGACCGCGGCCCGCATCTCGTCGAAGTAGCGGTCGAGGACCAGACGCAGCGTTTCGGGGTCCAGCCGCTCGCCCAGCTGGGTGGACTCGACCAGATCGCAGAACAACACCGTCACGGTCTTGCGCGCGCCGCCCATGCGCTCGTCGCCGAGTGCCGCACCGCACGCCTGGCAGAAGCGTGCCCGCTCGGAGTTCTCCTCACCGCAGTCGGGGCAGCTCCGCATGGTCGGACACTACGCCGTCCCTCCGCCGCGGAGGAACCGTCAGCCGA
>CAVXYE010000022.1:0-8004 GCA_963765865.1 uncultured Actinomycetes bacterium | reverse complement strand
CACCCTTGTCGAGCCGCGCCTCAGGGGCCCTGCAGGGCGGACGCGTTCGCCACCGGCTCGCGAACCGCGATCACGTTGAATGCCGGGATCGGCGTACGGAACCCCTTGAGCGTGAGCTCACCTATGGGTTCCACTTCGACGTCTTCCTCGACCTCCGCGTGGAGACGCTGAGTGATCAGGACCTGGCCGGCCGTCGCCTCGTCGCCGAGCCGCGATGCGAGGTTGGTCACCGCTCCGATCGCCGCGTAGTCGGAGCGGCCCTCGAACCCGACCTCGCCGCACGTCGCGTAGCCGAGCGCGATGCCGGTCCCCAGGCCCAGCTCGTACCCGCGCCTGCGCCACGCCGGCGTCAGCGTCGACATCTCCTCTCGGAGCGCACACGCGAGCCGAACCGCGCGCAGGGGCGCGTCGGGGACCTCGTGGGGGTCGTTGAAGAAGAGCTGGACGCCATCGCCCTGGAGGAACCCCACGGTCGCGTCGAACCGTTGCACGAGACTGCCGATCACGTGGTGGAACTCCCCGAGCACCTGCATCACCTCCTCGGGTTCGACCGCGTCGCCGAAGCTCGTCCATCCACGGAGGTCGGCGAAGAGCATCGCGACCATCCGGCGATGGCTGCGGAGGATCGCGTCGTTCCCCGACGAGACGATCGCGTCGACGAGCTGCGGAGAGAGGAACCGCCGCAGCTTCCGGACCCGCTCGAGCTCCACGACCTGGGTGTGCACCCGCTCCTCGAGTGTTCGATTCAGTTCGGTGAGCTCGGCGGCCTGCGCCGTGATCGTGTCGTGGTAACGCTTGATCCGCAGGAGCGATCGGATCCGCGCGAGCAGCTCGTCCTGATCGAACGGTTTCGCGATCAGATCGTCCGCGCCGGCCCGGATCGCCTCCGTCCTCTCCGACGTGCTGGCCGTGATCATGATCACCGGCAACATCGCGGTCTCGTCGCGCTCCCGGATCGCGCGACACACCGCATACCCGTCCGGCTCCGGCATCACGACGTCGAGCATCACCAGGTCCGGCTTGGCCGACGCCACGAGCTCCAACGCGCGCGCGCCGTCGGTCGCGGATATCACTTCGTAGCCGCGCGGTGCGAGCACGGCTTCGAGCAGCCGCACGTTCGGAGCCACGTCGTCCACGACCAGGATCCGGGCGTCGCCAGTCATCCGAGCCGTCCCTCGCAGTGCTGCCGAACGATCCCGAGCAGCTCCCGGACGTTCACCGGCTTCGACACGTAGCCGTCGAAGCCCTCCGCCAGGAACCGCTCGCGATCCCCTTGCATCGCTTGTGCGGTCAGCGCGAGCACGGGGATCGTCGCCGTGCGCTCGTCCGCACGCAGCCGGCGGAGCGCTTCGACGCCGTCGAGGTCCGGGAGCTGGATGTCCATCAGCACGAGATCGGGCGTGTGCTCGCGACGCCATGTCGACCGCCTCGCCGCCCGTCGTCGCCTCGAGCGTTCGGTATCCGGTCGCGACGAGGACGTCGCGGAACAGCTTCATGTTCTTCTCGTTGTCCTCGACGACGAGGATCCGCTCGCCCGTCATGACGTGGTCGACCCCCCTGGCAGCGCAAAGGTGAAGGTGCTCCCGCGACCGGGCTCGCTCTCGAGCCAGATCCGTCCGCCGTGGAGCTCCACGAACCGCTTCGAGAGCGCAAGGCCGAGGCCCGTCCCCTCGCGAAGCCCGACCCCCGACTCGCTCTGCTGGAACTCCTCGAAGATCCGATCCCGATCCTCGGGAGCGATGCCCGGACCGGTGTCGGCGACGGAAACCCTGACCTCGCCGTTGACCCGTGTCGCGCTCACGTCGACCTCCCCACCGGCGGGCGTGAACTTCACGGCATTCGAGAGCAGGTTGAAGATGACCTGCTTGATCCGTCGCTCGTCACCGTCGACCACATCGACCTCGGGATCCGCGGCGAACGCGACGCGGACCCCCTCCTCCGTGGCGCGCTCGCGCACCATCACCACGCCGCGCTCGAGCGCCTCACGCAGCGAGAACGGGTGAACCTGCAGCTCGACCTGTCCGGCCTCGACCTTGGAGAGGTCGAGGACGTCGTTGATCAGCGAGAGCAGATGGTTCCCCGAGGAGGTGATGTCGTCGAGGTACTCCGCCTGCTTCGGATTCACGGACCCGACCATCTCGTCGCGCAACACCTGGGAGAAGCCGATGATCGCGTTGAGCGGCGTCCGGAGCTCGTGGGACATGTTGGCCAGGAACTCCGACTTGTGCCGGCTCGCCGCCTCGAGCTCGGTGTAGAGACGCCGCAGCTCGTCGTTCATCCGGTTGACGTTGGCGCCCAACGCCCCGAGCTCGTCTCGGTTATCGACTTCGACGTGTCCCGAGAAGTCTCCCGACGCGATCGCGGCAACGCGGTCGTCGATCCGCTGGATCGGCCCGATCAGCGACCACGACAGGACGAATCCCAGCGAGAGGGCGAGGACGAGCGCACCCACCGCGACGCTGATGAACAGGGCCCGCGAGCTCGCGAAAGAGCTCTGCGTTCCGGGCGATCAGATCCTGGATCTCATGCTCGAGTCCTGTTCGCCAGGACCGCGGCCTCCTGGTAGATGTCGCTCGCGAGCACTCCGCTTTCGCTCGGCAGCGGAAGCATCTCGTCGATCGACTCGTACGGGATCGTTGCATCTATGGCCGGCCCTTTAGAGCGGGATGAGCTTCTCCTCTGAGCAGCTCGAAAGGTGATCGGCCTTCTCTCCGATCCTGCCCAGGAGCTCCAGGTCCTTCGGAGGCGGCGTGAATCCGAGTCGATCCGGGGCCGTCAGCGCCGCGACCTTGTCGGCCGCATCGCGCGCGAACAGGTCCACCGCGAGTGAGTACGTCCCGCGCGTTGATCGTCCCCGGATGTTCGCCATCTGGCCAGATCGACGTTGAGACCCGTGTGCTTCGTTCACCGCCAGGACCGCTCGGAGGTACTTCGCCGCGGCCTGGAGCCTGCTGTACTCGACGGCCCGTTCTGCAGTGGCCCAACGCTCGCGACGCGATCGTTCGACTGCCCGAGCACGACCTGGCCGAGCAGGCCAACGGCGACGAGCAGCAGAGACGTGCCGACGAACGCGATCAGGAGTTTCGTCCGAACCTTCACCGGCAGGCGGGCGACGGCCCCGACGAGCGGATCGTCGATCCGCCGCCGCCCCCCGGCTACGACCCGCGGCTCCTGCTCCTCGGCCAAGATCTCAGACTTCCAGGACGGTCGTCCCACCGACCATGTTCGTGATCAGCCACTTCCCGTCGATCCGAGCCACGTCGAAATCGGCGGTCGTGGTCGCGACGCGATCTTCTCGGTCTTGACATCGAGTAGTGGCACTCGAAATGCAGCGTGCCCCGGTCGCCGTTGACGGTGATCTTGAGCTTGTACGCGGGGTGATCCGAGACCCACTCGTTCTCGACCTTGAAGGGTGCGAGTCCTCCAGCCAGAATCGCCGGATCTCGTCCAGCCCGGACGCGGTCTGCCCCGGTCCCACCGTCATCGTCGCGTTGGGCGCGTACAGGCTCATCATCAGATCGATGTCCTGCTCCGTCGTGGCCTGTGGAAGTTCTTCTCGATCTGATCGATCTGCCAGTAGTCCGACTGCATGGCGTGCCTGCTCGGCCGCCGGGTCCGGCGCGTCGTTCCCGCAGGCCACGAGGCGAGGACGATCACCGCCACGATCCCGCCGATGAACAGCTTCCGCATCGACCTCTCCCTTCCAACGATTGCTCGTTCGGGTCGCACCCGCGTTCAGGGGCAGAACCTACGCTGAACCGGGGTCCGGGGCTACCCCGTTCGCGTGGTGCCGCGGAGGGGGTGCTAGCTGGGTAGTGGCTCGTCGCAGATAGCGGCGGACCTCATCGGGGAAGCCCTGGACCGAGATCGGCTTCTCGATCGCGCCGGCGAACCCGGTCGCTTCGAGCCAGTCGTCGCTTCCCTCGAGCGAGAGCGCGCTCATCGCCACGACGGGGATCGGTGCGGTCGTCTCGTCGTCCTTGAGGATCCGAGCCGCCGCGGCACCTCCCATGTCCGGGAGCCGCAGGTCCATGAGGATCACGTCCGGCACCTGCTCACGGGCCAACGCGATCCCCTCCGCGGCGGTCGCGGCCTCGAGCGTCAGGAACCCCGCGGCGCCGAGCACGTCGCGCGCGAGCTTCCGGTTCCGCTCGTCGTCCTCGATGACCAGCACGGTGGTCACGGGCGTATCGTTCCCGTGTGTCGATCCGGGTGGTGCTCGCGGAGGATCACTACCTCGTCCGCGAAGGCGTGCGAGGGCTGCTCGACTCTCAGGCAGACATCGAGGTGGTCGCGGTGTGCGTCGACCTCGACTCCCTGCTCGCCGCGGTCGAGGCGGAACATCCCGACGTGGTCGTCACCGACATCAGGATGCCTCCCGGCAACTCTGACGAGGGGATCCAGGCGGCCGCGCAGCTCCGGACGTCCGATCCGGACGTCGGCGTGGTCGTGCTCAGCCAGTACGCCACCCCGACCTACGCGCTCGCGCTGCTCGAGAGCGGCAGCGAGGGGCGCTCCTATCTGCTGAAGGAGCGGATCCAGGACGTGGAGCAACTGGTGTCGGCGATCCGCGCCGTCGCCGAGGGCGGCTCGGTCATCGACCCGAAGGTGGTCGAGGCGTTGGTCGGCGAGAACACCCGCGCGGAGGAGTCGCCGCTCAGCCAGTTGACGCCGCGCGAGCGCGATGTCCTGCGTGAGATGGCGATCGGGAAGAGCAACGCCGCGATCGGGGAGGCGCTCTTCCTGACCGAGAGCTCGGTGGAGAAGGTGATCCATTCGATCTTCTCCAAGCTGGGGCTCACGTGGGAGCCCTCGATCCACAAACGTGTCAAGGCCGTGATCCTCTACCTGGCCGAGAGCGGCTAGCGTCATCGGGAGCTCGGGAGCCGACCGACGAGCCGTGTCCGCTCGACGTGGAGGCTTCCCCCCAGCGCCTCGACGCGGTCTCGGGACGTGAGCCGCCACTCCGCGTCGAGGTCGCGATCCAGGTCGATCTCGAAGGAGACCGTCTCCTCGTCGCTGCGCAGGCTGATCGTGGCTGACGCGCCCGCGCCGGCCCACTCGATCACCTCGGCCGAACAGAAGTAGATCGCGCCAGCGACCTCCGGCGGGAGCTCTTGACCGGAGGCGCCCTCGATCGTGACCGTTACGTCTGCGCGCGACGCCGCCTCTCGCACGGCCGGGCCGAGTCCCCCCGCCTCGAGCAAGGGCGGATAGATCCGTTGCGCGAGCGCCCTGGATCCCTCGAGCGCCTGCCGAAGGTCCTCTCGGATCGCCGCGAGGAGGGCGGTCGTGGTGGCCGGATCGGCTTCCACGGACGCCGCGGCGAGCTCGACGTTGGCCGCGAGCCCGACGAGCTGCTGCTGCAGGCCGTCGTGAAGGACGCGCTCGAGGTCGCGGCGCTCATCGTCGCCGGCGAGGGCGAGGCGCTCCCGCGACGCACGCACGTCAGCGATCTCGCGACGGAGCTCGTCCAGATCGTCGGTGCGCGGAGCCTCCAGGGCGGTCACCTCCTTGGTCTGACCCGGGGAGGTTGTCCTCCATCGCCCGGGCGCGTCAAGAGGCTGGCTGCCCGTGTGGTGCGAAGGCAGCCTACGCCGAACCTGCCCGCTACCACCGTGGTCACGGTTGCGGGCCCTCCTAGCGTCGCCGCAGGAGCGTCAACGACGACGCGGGAGAGGAGGGAACCGTGCAACCAGACAGAAGGTTCGAGGGCTGATCCAACGCGATGCTCGGTGCATCGCACGGAAGGAGGGACCATGAGGAGTGCACGCAGGAAGAGCGCGTGGATCGCGGTCGCCGGCGCCTGCGCGCTCGCGATCGCCGCGATCGCGGGAGCCGCGCGGGCGACACCGGCGACGGGCACGGTGACGCCCGTCGTCATCGCCGCCGGCTCGATGCCGACCGGCATGGGGCTCAACGCCCGGCCGGGGACGAACACGATCGTGGCCGAGTTCACGTTCGGCCCGAACTCGTCGACAGGCTGGCACAGCCACCCCGGGAAGACGCTGGTCACGGTGGCGTCGGGGACGTTCACCGTCTACCACGACAACTGCCGCGCCCACACGTACGGGCCCGGCGACGCGTTCGTCGAACTCCCGTCCAGCGTCCACGTCGGTCGCAACGAGACCTCCGGGACCGTGAAGCTGGGCGTCGTGTTCTTCGGCGTCCCGATCGGCGGGAGCCCTCGGATCGACCAGCCGCAGCCGGCGGGATGCGACGTCGCCTGACGTCGACCCAGAGATGCCGAGAGGCCCGGTCCCCTCGGGGGCCGGGCTTCGGCCTGTGTGGCCACCGAAGGGCCGTTGACGCGAGCTCGTCGTGCGGGGAGCTTCTCGGGCGGGCCACCTGCTCGGTCTCGACGCAGGCAGGTTGTCCCCCATCGAGGAGCGGCGTCAAGAGGCAGGCCACCGGCTCGATGCGAAGCCAGCCTCCGTCAACTCGGCCGCCACCACCGTGGTTGCGCTCGAGGGCCCTCCCTACGGTCGCGGCAGGAGCGTCGACGACGACGCGAAGAGAGGGAGGGAATCATGTTTCGACGGAAGTGGCCACGCAGGCCGCTGATGTTCGCGGCCGCGATGACCGGGATCGTGACGACGCTGGTGACGGTGACCGGTCCGGTGCCGTCGGCAGCGCAGCCGGCGACGAACGAGGCGATCGAATGGAACTCGATCGCGTCGACCGCGATCATGACGACCGCGGCGCAGCCGCCGCATGCGGCGGTGATCAGCATGGCGATGGTGCAGGGCGCCGTCTACGACGCGGTGAATGCGATCGATGGCGGCACCAGCCCTACCTCGTCAAGCCCGCCGCGGACCCCGGGGATTCGATGGAGGCCGCCGCGGCGACGGCAGCCTTCCGGGTGCTCGTCGGCTTCCCCGAGCGGACGCCAGCGCTCGTCGGCCTGGTGCCGACACAGCAGCCGGCGCTGCAGGTGCTCTACGACGCGTCGCTCGCGAACGTGCCCGACGGCGCCTCGGAGACGGGCGGGATCGCGGTCGGCGAGGCCGCGGCGGCCGCGATGCTCACCGATCGCCTCGGCGACGGTCGCGGCGGTCCGTTCGTGTTCGTGCCGGGCACCGATCGCGGGGACTGGCGTCTGGGACCGCCGCAGGGCACGGCGGGGATCGTCGCCCGCGATCCGGCTCCGTGGGTCGGGTTCGTGCGGCCGTTCCTCGTGCCGAACGTGGAGATGCTGCGTTCGGACGGTCCGAACGACGTCACCAGCGAGGCCTACGCGGAGGACTTCGCTCAGGTGAAGCGGCTCGGCTCGCTCGACTCGACGAAGCGCACCGCCGATCAGACGGCGGCGGCGATCTTCTGGCAGGACAACGGGGCGGCGATCTGGAACCGGGTCTTCCGCTCCCTGGCGACAGACCACGAGCTCGACATCGTCGACAGCGCACGTCTGTTCGCGATGACCGGCCTGGCGGCCGCCGACGGCTCGATCGGGTGCTGGAACGACAAGGCGTACTGGAGCTTCTGGCGGCCGATCACCGCGATCCGCGAGGCGGCCCACGACGGGAATCCGGCGACCGTGGCCGACCCGGACTGGGTGCCGCTGTTCGACCCGTCGGTGCCGGTCTCCGGCGCGCCGCTCGTGACGCCCGGCTTCCCCGATCACCCCTCCGGGCACGCCTGCGTCAGCGGAGCGATCGTTCGGACGTTGAGGAGCTTCTTCGGCACCAACAAGGTCGCGTTCACGGTGACCAGCAACAAGTGCTCGCCGGCTCCGTGTCCACCGAGGGATTTCGCTCGGTTCTCGGACGCGATCAAGGAGGTCATCGGGGCCCGCGTTTGGAGCGGGATCCACTTCCGCACCGCGGACGTGCAGGGAGCGGTGCTCGGCAGGAAGGTGGCGCGCTACGAGGTGAACCACTACTTCGCTCCCACGAGCTGAGGCGGAGGGTTCGGCGGCGGGATCGCCTTTCAGGCGATCCCGCCGTCGCACGACGCGGTGACGGCATCTGTGGAGATCGTGGACACTGGTGGCGTCACGCTCCG
>CAVXYE010000021.1:0-4022 GCA_963765865.1 uncultured Actinomycetes bacterium | reverse complement strand
AGGGCGGCTACCCGCCCACCCTTGGCGAGACAGGGGAAGCCGTCGGACTCTCCTCGTCGTCTTCACCACGCGCAGCGCGCCGACCTCGAACGCAAGGCCACGATGAGAACACCGGATGGCGCGCGTCTCGGGATCGCAACGCTCTTCTAGGCAAGGTAAAGGGATCCCTTGCCTCAGGCGTTATACATCGATGGTGCAGAAGGACGGCGTGAGCGAGAGCTTCGAACGCTTCTTCGCCGCAACGAAGGATCACGTCTATCGGTCGCTCCTTGTCATCACTCGTGATCAAGCGCTCGCCGATGACGGAGTCGCCGAAGCCTATGCGCGCGCTTTCGAGCGATGGGCTGACGTCGCGAATCATCCGGCGCCGAAGGCGTGGGTCGCGCGAACGGCCCTGAACTACGTGCGATCGGATCGGCGCCGGACCCGACGGATCATCTTCGGCATGCCGGACGTCCCGGCGCCGGAACGCGACCTTCCCGATCCGCAACTCGTTGCTCTCGTCCTGCGACTGCCGAGACGCCAGCGAGAGGTCATCGCCCTCCGGATCCTCTTGGACCTCAGTACGGAGCGGACCGCAGAGCTGCTCGGGATCGCGCCCGGGACGGTCGGCGCCCACCTCTCCAAAGCACTCGCCCGTCTCGAACGCGAACTCGTTGGAACCGGGATCACGGAGGTTGAAGGATGAACGACGTCGAGGAACGCATCAGGTTGGCATTCGAGCCCTACCGGTCCAAGAAGGATCTCGCGGACCTGTCGGAGCCTTCTTCGACTCGACGTGGGCGGCCCCGCCGAAGCCCGGCTTACCCGGAGGAGCCGATCCCGGCGACACGAACCTCTACACGCGTGGTGACCGCGATCGTCGCGTTCGCCATCTTCGCCGTAGCGATCTTGGTCTTCCTCCTGCCGGCACTGCGGCTGCATACCGCCGTCCCCGGCGTCGCGTCCCCGTCCGGCGAGCCGCTCCTGCTGTGGCCAGTTCAGACCGCGAGTGAGCTGCAGAGGTATCAAGACGGAGCCGACGCAGGTCAGCATCCTGAGGCGCTCGACCCCAAGAAGCTCGCGGAGTCGTTCGGCCACCGCGTCTTGGGTTGGGACCAGGTGTTCGCGGTCCTGCACACCGAGCCCATCTCGTCGCTGTGTGGCGCGGCCGTGCCCGGTGATCCCGCCCCCGAGTTCCATGTGGGCTGTTGGTCACCGGGACTGCCCGGCCAATATCCAGGCATCGAGGACCAACCCGGCTACACCCCGGCCCCCATGGAGACCTTCGCTCTGCTGCCGTGCGAACCCGGGCCGTGTGATCTGAAGTTCTACTCCCCGGTGGATGTCACCGTGTATCAGCCACTCGATGCCGGATCGAACGGTGTCTGGGCGGTGATGGCTGCTTCCAACGCCTGGCTCAACCTGAGCGCCCAGCCGGGCGAAACGGTCCGCGATGGGTCATCCATCAGCGTGAGCGGCTCGATCGCCAGCGGCGACGACTTCCGATTCGGCGCCGCCGGCGTGGGCGACTGCACGTACGCGATGTCGACCGATGCGTTCCATAGCTCCGGCCCGCTGACCGCCGCCTCGCCGCTCAGCGCGCAGACGACGGTCGACATGGGGAGCTCGACGGGCTGCTCACCGACGTCTCCTGGGTACGTGTGGGCGGCCGAGTCGTCGAGTTCCCTCAAGGACGCGGATCCTCTCAAAGGTGGCGGACCGGCGCTCACCGGGTTCTCCGCGGTCCCGGTGACGCTGGTCGCTCCCTAGGCATCGCCGACGGGGCGCCCGCCGCGTGAGGATGTTGTCGCCGAGCCGGACCGGTTCGCAGGGACCTCGTCAACTGTCGTAGCCATTCCCACGCAAACGACGGATTGACCGTACCCTTTCTCGCAGGTAGGACTACAGATGCCGTCCCGCACCCCTGGCGGCGGCCGCATTTTCGACTTTTGGAAGGTGACCGGTGTCCAAGGCTGCGAGAGATCTCGCCAGGTACGAGAAGGCGATGGTCGAGGTCGACGGCGAGTTCTGCATCCCGCAGGAGGAGAACGAGACCCGCTACTACCTCGACCTCGGACCGATCCTCGGGCAGGTCCGCTCGCCGTGGGTCTCTGGCCGGGAAGTTCCTCCTCTTCATCCCGGCGATGTTCCTGTTCATCCTGGCGATCCAGCTGATGAAGGCCGGCGCCGCGGCGGTCGGGCCGACGATCCAGGGGCAGTTCCCGTTCGCCAACGGGCTGTCGACCATGGGGACCGGCTGGCTGGGCGCGTACCTCGTCCTGTCGGGCTCGCCGGTTGCCGCGACCGCGATCAGCCTGTTCGGCGCCGGCACCACTTCGGTCCTCCAGACGTTCACGATGCTGTCCGGCTCGCGGCTGGGCGCGTCGTTCATCGTGCTGCTGACCGGGTTCCTCTACGCGATGCGGAACCCGAAGGCCCGCCGCGAACCGTTGGGGATCGGGATCCAGGCGATGACGATGACCGCGATCACCTACCTCCCGGGCATGCTGATCGGCTACTTCATCTTGCGCGAGGGTCTCCTGAACGGCGTCAACTGGCACGCGTCCGGGAAGCTCGAGGCGGCCTTCTCCAAGGTCTACGGACCGTTCGTCGACTTCGCCACAGCACACCTGCCGGGCTGGGCGCTGTTCGTGGTCGGGATCGCCACGATCCTGCTCGCGTTCCAGCTGATCGATCGCGTCCTGCCGGAGATGGACTCGAGCTCCGCCTCGAAACGGAGTGCCTGGCTGAAACGCCCGTGGACGATGTTCCTGCTCGGCTGCCTGGTCGCGACGCTGACCCTGTCGGTCTCGGTGGCGCTCACCGTGCTGGTGCCGCTCGCGGTGAAGGGCTACGTGAAGCGCGACGAGGCCCTCCCGTACATCATGGGCGCCAACATCACGACGCTCGCCGACACGCTGGTGGTGGCGATGCTCCAGCACACGCCGGTCGCGGCCCGGATCGTCCTGGCCGAGGCGATCGGCGTGACCATCGTGTCGATCTTCATCCTCGCCGTGATCTACGGACCCGTGAAGCGCAGCGTGATCGGCCTCGACGACTGGCTCGTGGCGAAGAACGTCCGGCTCGCCGGGTTCGTGGTGGTGTTGTTCATCATCCCGATCGCCCTGCTGCTGTCGGGACTCGTGTACAGCACGAGCTGACGATCAGCGCGCGCCGAGCGTTGTCAGATCGGCGATAGCGGCAGGTTTCGTCGAGCTCCATCCGGGGCACCCTCTCCGCATGGACGCTCACGACCGAGCCCTGGCTATCGGCAATGCATCGCTGACCGGCGTGCGCGGACGCGTCGCGCGATCCGTCTCGGAGCCGGTCGCCCGCCGGACGCGCCTGAGTCGCGAAGAGGTCCAGGCGATCCTCGGGTTCCTGCTGCTTGCATACACGGTATACCGCCTCGTCGTTCCGCTCGTCCGCGCCGCGCGCGAACAGCGCCCCTAGTCCATCCCGCGCCGGTCCCTACGTCCGGCGGGACAACGGAAGGCCGTACCAGAACCACGCCAGCCACGCTGCGATCCCGAGCCCGGCTACCAGACCGGGGCCCGGCCCGAAGACGAACTCGCTGATCAGCCCCACGGCGAGTGCGATGGAAAGAGCCGCGAATGCCAGACCGCTCACGAGCAGTCGGTTCGACGTCAGCAGCATCTGCTCCTTGTCGCCGTGTCGGAAGCGGAGTCGGTGGTACGAGGACGGCGCGATCAAGAGTGCGGCCGCCAACGCGGTCGACAGCAGAGCGGCGTAGTAGACCCAGCGCTCCGCCGTCGTCAGCTCCACGAACCGCTGATTGAACGGGACGACGAGCAAGAACGCGAACAGCACCTGCACGCCGGGGAGCGCTACGCGAACCTCGTTGAGGAGCTCGATCAGCTCCCGATCGACGCGCTCCTTCTTGCTCTCGTCCGGTGACCCGTCGTCGCGGTCGTCCGCTTCGTCCGGTGCCATCGCGTCCCTCCTTGGTCGCCCGCCAGCCCCTCAGGCTACGGGAGGAGCCGGCCTGCCTCTATGGTTGAGCGCTCGGAGAAGACCGA
>CAVXYE010000020.1:0-6582 GCA_963765865.1 uncultured Actinomycetes bacterium | reverse complement strand
GGAGGCGCCGGCGACGTCAGGTCGCGTGCGAACGATCGCGGGAGGGCAGGCGGGGGGTGCCCGGACGTGCCGAAAGGGAAGACTCGAACTGCCACGTCCGGTCGTCTACCTGATCCCTCGACGATCCGCAGCGACATCTCGATGATCCTCACGTCGATGTAGGCGATTAGCCTCCGGGAGGAGTTGTCACATCGGATGAACGAGCATCTCGCCCATCGTTGGGGTGGGACGAGCCGACCGAGTTGGCGGATGTTGCGCACCCTCCCTTCGAGGTCTTCTTCGAGCGAGAGAAGGCCGAGTTGTACTCGGTCCTGTGCGTGGTATACGCGGGACAGGCTCGAGGCCGAGGAGCTCACGCAGGACGCGTTCGTTCGTCTCTTGGAACGTTGGGATCGGGTCGGGAAGATGGCGGATCCCCGCGAATGCCTCTATCGGACGGCGATGAATGCCTTCCGCTCGGGCTACCGCCGTTCCACGCGCGCGGCGAAACGCGCGATCCGTGGACAGCAGCCCGACGATGCCATCGCCGAGGCGGATGCGACCGATGCAGCGATGAGAGCGCTGGCGATCCTCTCGACTCGGCAACGTGCCGCCGTGATCGTCACGGACCTCCTCGGCTTCTCTTCTGAGGCGGCTGGATCCTAGGGGATCCGGGCATCGACCGTCCGGATGCACGTCTCCCGCGCACATGCGGCCCTGAAGGATGCGATGGCTGATGAAGTGAGTACCGCGGACGCGCGCCCGGAGCGAACGCGCTCTCGGTTCCAGGTGCCGCCGCTCCCGCTCGAAGAGGTCCTTCGGCGACGTGACCGTCGACGCCGGCAATCAGCGTGTGGTCGCCGGAGCGGTGGCGGTTGCGATCGCGGCGGCGATCGCGTGGGCGGGGACGACGGCGATCCGCGGGGAGCAGCAGGTCCCGATCCAACCCGGGCCGTCCCTCCTGACGACCTATCGCCTGCTGAACGTGTCCGATGGCTCCGAGGCGCCGTTCCCGGCACCGGAGGGTGGCTCATGGTTTTGGTTCTCGCCCGACGGCTGGGACGTGATCTTCGTGAAGGACGACACGGAAGGACATCCGCAGCTCTTCCGCATGAGGGCCGATGGCTCTGATGTGGGGCAGATCACCCCGGATCCTGAGTGGGCCCTGGAGGCAGATGAGCCGACGTTGTCTCCGGGTGGGGAGTGGATCGCCTACAGGGGGGTGACCCGCGAGCGGGCAGCGGGAGATCATCGTTACGCAACCCAACGGCTATCACCCTCCGCGAGCCTGGGTGAGTTGGGGAAGCGCGACGCGCGTACCCCTTCGTGGTCGCTCCGCGGCGGGAAGATCGCGTTCGTCGCACGAGGCATCTGGGTCCTTCTGATACAGCACTACAACAGGGGCGAGTCGATCACGTCGGGACCTCCAGGGCTGATCCTGTCCGCGGGCACCTCGCCTGCTGGTCGCCTACCGGAGATCAGATCGCCTTCACCTCGGGCCAGGGCTCAGGAAGGAGGGTGGCGATCGCGAACGCGGACGGCACGCACGTGCGTGAGATCACGGCCACGACGAGCGACCACCCGACCTGGTCACCGGATGGGGGGACGATCGCGTACGACGTGTCGAGCTCCGATGGTCATGTCGCCGTTTGGCTCGCTGATCTCCGAACTGGGCAACGCCGCTGCTGCTGAACATACCTCGTCGATCCTGGAAGGACGCGGGGACCTGCTCGTCTCGACCTACCCAGGCGACAGTTGAGCAGCGACCGGCGAGGCACGACGCGACAGACAGGAGGATCGAGGTGAAGAGGAACTCGGACCGACGCGAAGGGATCTGGTGGCTCGTGGCGGCGGCGCTCTCGTCACGGCCGCGTGCTCTGGGGCCGCGACGTCGGGATCGGCGTCGAGCCTGTCGGTGCGCCGTGGTCGACGCCAGGGATCACATCCATCCAGCGGACTTCATCGGAGTGGGGGAGCACCCGACGGTCACCGTGGAGGCGCCCTCTCCTCCGTGGCACCCGTTCAAAGAGTTCGGCGTCGTCAGCGACTGCTGCGGCATCGGCTTCTGGGACGTCGGCATGGTGGCTCGGAACCCATGCCACTCGATCGGGAACCTCGTCGATCCCGGCCCCACGGTCGACGACCTCGTCGCCGCCCTCGAGGCCCAGTCGATGCGCCACGCCACGAAGCCGACCGACGTGACGCTCGGCGGCTACTCCGGGAAGTATCTCGAGTGGTCCATGCCGAAGCACTGGGTCGTGACCGGGGACGGGGACTTCAAAGGGTGTGATGTCCAGGCGACGGCCACCGCGACTTCGTGAGCTGGCTCGGCAACGGGGGCGACGGCCAGCGCTGGCGGCAGATGGCGGGCCAAGTCGACAGGCTCTGGGTCCTCGACGTCAACGGGCAGCGGCTGGTGGTCGACGCCAACTACGCGCCGGGCACGACGCAGGCGCAGCGCGACGAGGAGGACCGGGTCGTGCAATCGATCCAGTTCGTGGGCTCCGCGTAGCCGCACGACCGCTCGGGTCGATCTCCCCTTTCGTCGTTGTGGGATCTGGCGGCGACATCCGCGATATGCCGCACGCCTCTGTGTGCAGTGTGAGCAAGAGAGGCGGTTTGGGCAAAGCGCGCAGGTCAGAGGGGTGCGAGAGGA
Organism: uncultured Actinomycetes bacterium; assembly: GCA_963765865.1. GTDB lineage: Bacteria > Actinomycetota > UBA4738 > UBA4738 > HRBIN12 > AC-51. The sequence continues at coordinate 3,947 of CAVXYE010000020.1, read as the reverse complement.
GACTCGAACACCCACGGCCTATCGGCCACCGGATCCTAAGGTTGCTCGCGCGACGCAACGGATAGCGGCTCTACCTGTCGTGCTGTGTCGTCTGGTGTCGTCCCGTGCCCACGCGTGTTGGTGTGTCGTGAGCAACGTGTGGGCGGGGTGGTCCTTCGGTGCTCGCACGATCGACCGACAACCCGGTTGCCGCCGCTCGGACCCCGTGCGACCCTCCCGCCATGACGACCGACGCGGCGGTACCGCCGTTAGAGGAGGTCGTCGCTGACGCGTTCGCCTGGGTCGGCAGCGTCGGCGTCGAGACGGACGGCGGCCGGCTGTGGTGCGAGGGTGACGCGCCGTACGACGACCTGTACTGCGGCACCGCCGGCGTCTTGCTCGGCTGCGCGGAGGCGGTCGACGCGGGGTTCGACACACGCGAGACGGCGACCGCTGCGCGTGACCGGCTCGTCCACCTCTCCGGACACCCCGAGCTCGCCGTGCTCGGCGAGGGAGACGGACTCTTCGACGGATGGTCGGGCGTCGCGGTCGCGCTCCGTGCGTGGGCGCGGGTCACTGGCGACGAAGAGGCGGGCGGCGCGGCAGATGTGTCAGGGAGGCAGTCGCCGGACGCGTGCTCGACCAGCCGGCCACCGACCCCGCGCGGTACACCGACGTCATCAGCGGCGACGCGGGCCTGCTGCTGGCGATGCTGCCCGCGACATCGGACCGGTCGCTCGCGGTCGTCGAAGCCCTCGCCGACAGGCTCGTCGCCGTCGCCGAACCCGCCCCCGACGGCCCCAACCGCGGGCTGCAGTGGCGCATGCTTTCGAGCTGGCAGTCGTTGATGCCCGGCTTCTCGCACGGCACCGCCGGCGTCGCCTACGCGTTGGCGCGTGTCGGACACGCCCTCGGGCGGGACGACCTCGTCGAGGTCGCGGTCCGCGGAGCGGAGGCGCTCCTCGTGATCGGGCACCGGTCGACCCCGTGGGCCATCCCGTCGGTCCTGCCCGTGGGGGACAAGGGCGAGACGATCGCGTTCGGGTGGTGCCACGGTGCGGCCGGGACGTCTCGCTTGTTCACGTTGCTGGACGCCGTAGCGCCGGACCCGCGCTGGTCGCGGGCGGTCGCGGCGTGCCTGGACGCGCTGCGCGCGAGCCGGTTGCCCGAGCGCCTCTACCCCGGCTACTGGGACAATCTGGCCCGGTGCTGCGGCACGGCTTCGGTCGGCCAGGTGCTGCTCGACCACTACCAGGCCACCGGTGAAGACGAGACGCTCGCATGGGCGGGCGTGCTCGCCGACGACGTGCTCGGCCGTGCGGTCCGCGTCGGACCGGGCCTCGCCTGGTCCAACACCGAGTACACCGCCACTCCGCCAGACCTCCCGCCGGAGCCCGGCTTCATGCAGGGCGCTGTGGGGATCGCCGCATGGCTCGCCCGCCTCGCCGCCCTGCGCCGCGGCGGTCCGGACGCCGTACCTCCGCGCGAACACCCGTGGGTCTAGCCCGCCGACGGTCGCACCTAACCCGCGCGTGCGACCTAATGAAACTCCCCGTTAGCGCCGCGCGCCGGCCGCCCGATTCCGAGCCGGCGCAGCCGCTCGCCCCCGCTTCCTCGACGACCGGCTCGCCACTGGTCGGCCCGTAGCTGCGGCGCGAGAGGGGAGGACTCGAACTCCCACGGCCTCTCGGGCACCGGATCCTAAGGTTCCTCCGGCGCGCCCGAGATCGATACTTTCAGTGTCTTCCTAGGTCGCGCCGGCACGGTTTGCGTGCGATGCGGGGGATGTGTGAAGATGAATATTCGACCTACGCCGTGAGGTGAGGGTCTGGTCTTGGAGCCGTTCCCCCGGCGCACGGATCGTGCGCCGCCCATCGCCCGCCGGCTTCTCGTCCCGCCCATTCGGAGCCACGCGGCGGGTCCGGCGAGAGGGGGAGGGCGATGGACGATCGACGTGCTTCGCGGGATGGCATCGACCGACGGAGCTTCCTCAAGTATTCGGCGGTGGCCGGCGCTGCAGTGTCGGCGGTTCCAGGGCTCGGCATCGCCGGTACACCCAACGCTGCGGCCGCCACGACGGCGTCGGATGACTCCTTCAGATGGAACGAAGCGACGATCGCCGAGCTGCAAGCGGCGATGAGCTCGGGCGAGACCACGTCCCTCGGGCTGACACGCGCATATATCGGGCGGATCGAGCGCAAGGATTTCTCCGGGCCAACCTCGAATTCCGTCATCCAGCTGAACCCGGACGCCGAGGCGATCGCGGCGGCACTCGACGACGAGCGTCGGGCCGGCCACGTTCGCGGCCCGCTCCACGGCATCCCGATCATCGTGAAGGACAACGTCGCAACGGCGGACAAGATGGAGACGACCGCCGGGTCGCTCGCACTATTGGGATCGAAGGTTCCGCGGGACGCGGGCATCGCAGGGGTCTCCGGGAGGCGGGCGCCTGATCTGGGCAAGGCGAATCTCTCGAGTGGGCGAACTTCCGTTCGTTCCATCCTCGAGCGGTTGGAGCGGTCGGGCTGGCCAATGCCTGATGCCCTACGTCCTCGATCACAACGCGTCCGGATCGAGCGCGGGATCGGCAGCGGCCGTGCCGCGAACTTCGCCGCCGGCACGATCGGGACGGAGACCGACGGGTCGATCGTCTCCCCAGCCCGGCGTGTAGGGTCGTCGGGATCAAGCCGACGCTCGGCCTCACGAGCCGATCGGGAGTGGTCCCGATCGCCCACAGCCAGGATGTGACCGGGCCGATCTGCCGAACCGTTGCGGACGCGGCGACGATGTTGGGAGCACTCGTGGGGGTCGACCGTTCGACGACGCCACGAAGACGAGGCCGGGCATTTCCCCGAGACTATCGGCGGTTCCTCGATCCGGACGGTCTGCGCGGTGCGCGGATCGGGATCTGGCGCGAGGGCGACTTCGGCCTCAGCCCCGAGTCCGATGCGGTGGTGAAAGCGTCATCCCGCGGCTGAGTTCACTTGGGGCCACGGTGGTCGACCCCCCGACATCCCGCACGCGGCCGACCTCTTCGATCCAGAATTCACGGTGCTGCTGTACGAGTTCAAGCACGACGTCCGGCGTACCTATCCGGTCTCAGCCAAACGACGATACGCACGCTCGCGGACCTGATCGAGTTCGACGCTACGCACGCCGACGAGGAGATGACGTGGTTCGGACAGGAGCTGTTCGAGTTGTCCGAGACCTTCGGGCCCCTCAGGACCCCGCGTACCTGGAGGCGCTCCGGACTCGAAGCGGTTGTCGGACGTGAGGGGATCCTGGCGGTGATGAACGCCAACAACCTGGACGCGATCTTCGCGCCGACCGGCCAACCGTCGTGGACGATCGATCTCGTCAACGGAGATCACTTCTTGAACTCCGACTCCTCGCCGGCCGCGGTGGCCGGTTTCCCCACATCACCGTCCCCGCCGGTTACACGGGCGAGTTGCCCGATCGGCGTGTCCTTCATGGGGCGGGCTTGGAGCGAGCCCAAGCTGATCAAGTACGCGTATGCGTTCGAGCAGGCGGTGCAGGCTCGCCACGCGCCGAAGTTCCTGACGTCCTTCGCCGTTCGGGACTTCATCCCCGAACGCCGCTCGGGGTGTCAAGTCCGTCTAGAGCCCGCAAGGCCGCTGCCTCAGGAAGGGCGGGTGTGTCGACGAAGCCGAGGCAGATGGCCCGGCTGCTCTAGTGGTCGCCAACTTCTTACGGGGGCGGATCGTGCCCCGCCTCGCTCCGGCCTTGGGATACCGAATGCGCGATACGACCCGGCCCCTTGCTGTCTGCACTAACACCAGATCGTCAGACCTACATGCCGGGGGAGAACCACCACAGGTCAGAGGGGGCACGGTGTGTCGGGCTGGTTCTTGTGTCCGGCGCCTCCACCGAGAGCTATTCGCGAGCAAGAAGCCGCGATCTCTCTTCGCACTCCGCAGTGCCCATCGCATAAGCGCTGGTCAACGCGG
>CAVXYE010000019.1:0-86075 GCA_963765865.1 uncultured Actinomycetes bacterium | reverse complement strand
AGATCCCCGAGTCGGCGGCGCAAACGCTGGGATCGGACGGCCTGCTCGACCTGAGCGCCGGTGTCGTGTTCCGTCATCCGTTGGCGCGTTCGGCTGTGTACCGGGCAGCCACCGCCGATGAGCGAAGCGAGGCCCATCTCGCCCTCGCCGACGCCACCGATCCGGATGTCGATCCCGATCGACGCGCCTGGCACCGCGGGCAGGCCACGTCGATGCCCGACGAGGACGTCGCCGTGGAGCTCGAGCATTCGGCGGCGCGAGCGCAGGCACGCGGCGGATTCGCCGCGGCCGCCGCCTTCTTGGAGCGCTCGTCCGTGCTGACGCTCGACCCGGCTCGTCGGGTGGCCCGCGCCCTCGCGGCGGCCCAGGCGAAACGCGAGGCGGGCGCGTTCGACGAGGCACTCACGTTGGCTGCGACCGCGGAGGCGGGACCGCTGGACGGCGTCCAGCGGGCGGAGCTGGATCTCCTTCGAGCGCGCATCTCGTTCGCTTCGGAACGTGGGAACGAGGCGCCGGCGCTGCTGCTCACCGCCGCCAAGGACTTCGAGCCCTTCGACGCTCGACGGGCGCGAGAGATCTACCTCGACGCGCTCTCTGCCGCCTTGTTCGCGGGTCGTTTGGCGGGTCCATGTGGTGCCCGCGAGGTCGCGGTCGCGGCGAGAGCCCTGCCCGAGCCCGCGACGCCACCCGCTCCCGTGGATCTGCTCCTCGACGGTTTGGCCAGGATGATCACCGAAGGTCCGACGACCGGAACGCCGGCTCTGCGAGCGGCGTTGCGGGCCTTCGTGAGCCAAGACACGGCAACCGATCAGGTTCAGCGCTGGCGGGGATGGCTGGCGGGGCGAGCCGCGGGCTTCATCTGGGACTACGAGGCGTGGGACTCACTGACGATGCGTCAGATCAGAGCCGCACGCGAGGCAGGCGCGCTCGCCGAGCTTCCGTTCGCCCTCAGCACCCGAGTCGGCGTGTGCCTCTTCGGCGGCGACGTCGCGGGGGCCGTGTCGCTCGTCGAGGAAGCGAACGCGCTCGCCGAGGCGACCGACGGTCGCATCGTCCCGCCGTACGGAGAGCTCACGGTCGCAGCGTTCCGCGGTCGCGAGGACGAGCTCACCCGATCCGTCGCGACGAGGACCGAGGAGTTCCGGCGGGACGGCGAGGGGATGGGACTCACGCTCTCGCTGTGGGCGACCGCCCTCCTCCGCAACGGTCTGGCGCGATACGACGATGCCTTGGCGGCAGCCGAGCAGGCGAGCGAGGATCCACACGAGCTGTGGTTCTCCAACTTCGCGTTGGTCGAGTTGATCGAGGCGGCGGCCCGCACGCGGTCGGGATGACCGCGCCGAAGAGGCGCTGGAGATCCTGAGCACGTCGAGCGGCGCGAGCGGCACGCCGTGGGCGCTCGGCGTCGAAGCGCGGTCGCGGGCGCTGTTGGCTCGCGGGGACGATGCCGAGAAGCTCTACCGGGAGGCGATCGACCGTCTCGAGCCGACGCGGCTCCGAGTGGACCTCGCTCGCGCTCGGCTGCTCTACGGCGAGTGGTTGCGACGCGAACGCCGCCGGCTCGACGCGCGCGAACAGTTGCGGATCGCATACGACTTCTTCTCGGATTCCGGCATGGAAGCGTTCGCCGAGCGGGCCCGGATCGAGCTGCGGGCGACAGGCGAACATGCCCGCACACGGACCGCGGACACCCGGGACCAGCTCACCCCGCAGGAAGCGCAGATCTCGCGCCTCGTCGCGCAGGGGCACACCAACCGAGAGATCGCCGCGCAACTGTTCATCAGTCCGAGCACCGTCGAATACCACTTGGGGAAGGTGTTCCGGAAGCTCGACGTGAAGTCGCGCACCCAGCTCGCGAGCCGCATCTCGTAGGAGAAAGGAGCACGCACCATGCCGATGATCGATGTCTACGCGGCTGCCGGCACGTTCGGTGACCAGCATGCCTTGGCTCAGAACCTGGCCACCGAACTGATGACGATCGAGGGGGTACCGGACATCCCGATGTTCCGGAAGAACACGGCCGCCTTCATCCACGAACTGCCGTCGTCGGGCCTTTCGAACGTCGACGGAGACAGCACCTACGTGCGTGTCCAGGTCCTCACGAACGCCGGCGCCCTCGATCGCGACAAGCAGCTCGCGGTCGTCAGCCGACTCACCGCTCTCGTCGCTGAGGCGGCCGGTGATCCGTCGCTCGCCGACCGGACCTGGGTCCTCCTGACCGAGGCGCCCGACGGCGGGTGGGGTCTCGCCGGACACGCGAACACGAACGAGGAGCTCGTCGCCGCGGCTCGCGCTCAGATCGCCGAACTGCAGGCGGGGAAGTCAGACGGCTAAGCGAGCAGGGCCCCAAGCCTGTCACCAGAGAACCCGGGTGTTCAGTGCTCGCGGAGCGATCTCGCGATCCGCTCGGCTATGGCGAGCACGAGCAGATGGGTATTGGCCCGAGGGATCGTGGGCATGATCGAGGCGTCGCCAACGTAGACGTTGTCGTAGCCGTGCAGTCGTCCGGTCTCGTCGACGACGGCATCGACGTCGCTCGCCAGGCCCATCTTGCATGTCCCGACCGGATGCCAATACCCGCCGATCGACCTCCTCATGTACTCCGCGATCTCGTCATCTCCGGCGGTCTGCCCCGGCGCGAGCTCGCCATCGAGGAGTCCCCTCATCGCATCGGCACGTGCAAGTCGCCGAGCGAGCCGGATGCCGTCAAGCAGCGTCGCCGCGTCGCGACCGGCCTCATCCGTGAGGAAGCCGTGGTCGACGATCGGGAGGACGGCGGGGTCACTCGAGCCGATGCGCACGCTTCCTCGTGACGCCGGCTTCATGGCATGGATGTAGAGATGAGCGAGCGGCTCCTCGGGCGCCTTACCGGTGTCGTCGGAGAGGGGTCGACGCATGCGCATCATCACGTGCAGATCCCAGGTGTTCGAAGGGAAGGTCTCGCTCCGGGCCTTGATCAATGTTTGGGCGCGGGCAGGACCGCGCGCGAGATGCTCCTCGGTTCGGGTCAGGAGCGCGGTGGTCGGTCGATACACCACCTCGACCCTCGGATGGTCGGCGAGGTTTCGCCCGACACCCGGCAGGTCCGTTCGGATGCCGACCGACACTCGAGCGAGGTCGTCTGCAGGCCCGACGCCGCTTCGAAGCAAGATCGCGGGGGAGCCATACGAGCCTGCGGTCAGCACGAAAAGGTCTGACGAGATCTCGAACTCTTCAGCCTCGGTACGGACGACCACGGCAGTCGCCCGCCCGCCGTCGAAGCGCAGCTTGTCCACGAGCGCCTCCGACACGATCCTGAGGTTCGGCCGCTCCCGCGCTGGATCGAGATAGGCGAACGCCGCGTTCCAGCGGATGTCGCCGACGGCGTTGACCTTGATCGGCGCCGCACCTTCGTGTGCGCGGGGATCGTCGAAGTCGTCGAGCAGTGGGAGGCCGGCCTCCGCCGCGGCGTCGAGTCCCACCCGCATGAAGGGTTCGAGGTCCTCCATCCGCGAGGAACGGACACGCAGCGATCACCTCGCATCGGCGTCGGTAGGGTTCGAGCGCGGCATACGACCATCCCGGATCTCCCGCCGCGACCCACTCGTCGAAGTCATCCGGCGATCCCCACGCGATGAAGCAGCCGTTGTGCGACGAGCATCCACCGATGACCTTCGCCCGCCACGAGGGCCACCCGCCGCCCAGGCCCCAATCGTGAGACGTCGCGAGCTCGTTCGCGTAGAGCAGATCGTGTGGCCAATGCCCGTTTTCGTACGAGCCGTAGTCCGGACCGGCCTCGATCAGGCAGACGGACCGCCCTGGGTCTTCGCTCAGCCGCGAAGCCAGCACGCAGCCGGCAGGTCCACCTCCCAGGACGACCGCGTCGTACCCCACGATGGCGGGACGCCATGGGCACCTAGATGGCCGCTACCGGAGGCGGGCCGGTCCCCACCGCCGCATAGAGGTGCCATTCGTCCGGGATGCCCTTCAAGGGATGCAGTCCGCGATCTTCGAACCGCAGCCCCGACCCCACGACGAGGTCCTTGACGGTGCTCGAGACGAGCACCTCACCGGCGCCGGCGAGTGCCGCCACGCGAGCTCCGATGTGCACGGCGATCCCGCCAAGGTCACCGGAGAGCAACTCCACCTCTCCCGTGTGGCAGCCGGCGCGGATCTCGATGCCGAGGTTCTGCGCGGCCGAGGCGATCGCCTGCGCGCAACGTACGGCTCGGGCCGGTCCGTCGAAGGTCGCCAGGAACCCGTCGCCGGTCGTCTTCACCTCAACTCCTCGGAACCGAGCGAGCTCGGCCCGCACGCGCTCGTCGTGCGCGCGCAGGAGCTCCTTCCAGCCTGCGTCCCCCAGTTCGGCTGCCTGCTTGGTCGAATCGACGATGTCCGTGAACAGGACCGTCGCGAGCACCCGGTCGAGCTGTGGGCCTCGCCGGACGCCCGTCAGGGACTCCTCGATCTCGTCGAGCACCGCGTCTTGATCTCCGACCCACGGCAGGTGGTCATCGCCGTCCAGCAGAACGAGCTTCGCTGCCGGGATGTGCTCCGCGAGGTATCGCGCCTCCTCGGTGCGGACGATCCTGTCGCCTGTGCGATGGAGGATCAAGGTCGGCACTCGGATCACCGGCAGGACGGGCCGCGCGTCGATCTCGGCGTTCATCCGCGCGAGGGTCAGTGCCGCCTGGGGGCTCGCACTCTGCACCAGGTACGAGGACCAGAAGTTCATGAAGCGTTCGTCGTGGGCCGCGCTGGGCGCGCGAGCAGCGCGACCGACAGGTCCGCCCCATCCCTCCTCGATCTCCCGAAGTGAGGCTTCGAGGTCCTCGTGGGACTGCCCCCACGGATAGTCGGGCGCGCGCTGACGGCGCGCGTAGCTCCCGTACATGATGAGCGCCAACGTGCGGTCGGGGTAGGTCGCAGCGAACAACCCGCACATCGCCCCTCCTTCCGAGACACCGAAGAGTGCCGTGCGCCGAGACCCAACGGCGTCCAAGACCGCCCGGACGTCGTCCATCCGCTGCTCGAGGCTGGGAAGCGCCCCATCGCTTGCCCGATCGGAGAGGCCCGTGCCCCGCTTATCGAAGAGGATGAGGCGGGCGAAGGTCGCCAAGCGCGTGAGGAAACGTGCGTAGGAGGGCTCGTCCCAGTTCAGCTCGACATTCGAGACCCAGCCCGGCACGTAGACGAGATCGGGAGGACCGGCCCCCACCACTTGATACGCGATATGGGCTTCGCCGCTTTTCGCGAACCGCGTCTCCGGCCTTCGCACTCTGCCCCCTCCGGCTGAGCGTATACGCGCCGCGCCCGTGCCGTGTCTTCGATCGCGGATCACGACTGGCGTATCTCAAGCAGCGCGAGATCGCCTTGGCCTCGAGACCGATGAAGACAGAGTCGAGGCCATGGTCGACTCGCCTCAAAGACGAAGGGGTCGAGGTCGTGGTCCTCCGGCAAGGCGAGCCGAGCTTCGGCGACGTGTTCCCCTAGGTCCTTCTCGTGCCGACCTGCGCTTCGGTGGTGAGAAGGATGCCTACGTATCGACCGAAGCCAGTGCCTCGTAGGCGGACACGGCCGCTCGGATGGTCGGGTAGAAGTGCCGAGGATCGATCGTCCGCGTCAGACCGTAACGCGTGATCTTCGCCCGGACGGGATCCTTCATCTCGGCGAACACCAGAGAGATGCCGCGAGCGTTGAGCCATCCGTCGAGATCCTCGAGCATGTCCGCGGCGGTCGTGTCCACATCGGTGATGGGCTCCGACGCGATCAAGATCCATCGCACGCCCGGGCCTTCGGCCAGCTCGTGTACTTGCTCGCGGAACGTGCGGGCGTTCGCGAAGATCAGCGGCGCATCGAACCGGAAGATCACGAGCCCGGGAAAGGTACGTCCATCGGGGTGCCCGACCAGATCGTGGAAACCCGGGAAGCCCGGGGTATCGCCGAGGATCGCCTGGTACGGCCACCATGTCCGCCGGAACACGGCCAGGATCGACAGCGCCACCGCGATCCCGATCCCGGCGAGGACCCCGAAGAACGTAACCGCCGAGGAATGCCACGATGGCGAGCCACGCCTCGGTCTTCCGCTGCTTCCACAGCCTGGCGACGGCCCCGATGTTGGCCAGCGAAAGCGACGCTGCGATGACGATGGCAGCGAGCGCGGGCTGAGGCAGGTTCCGCAACAGTCCTGGGGCCGCCACCAGGATCACGATGATCGCGACCGCGCCGACCAAGCCGGTCAGCTGGGTCTTCGCTCCCGCTTGCTCGGCCACGGCTGTGCGCGACCCACTCGTGCTGACCGGGAACCCCTGGAAGAGCCCTGCCGCGATGTTCGACGTCCCGATCCCGACCATCTCCCGGTTCCCGTCGCACCCGGCCGCCCGCGCGCGACGCGAACGCCGACGCCGTGGAGATCGTGTCCGCCAGAGCCACGAAGACGATCCCGAGAGCCCCGCCGAGGAGGAGCGGGAGGTCCGACGAGCGAGACGTGAGGGATCGTGAACGGCGGGAATCCGCCCGGCAGCGTTCCCACGACGGACACACCCGACGCCCCGAGGTCGAACACCTGCACGGCGAGGATCGACAGCACGACGGCAACGAGCACCGCGGGAACCTTCGGTATCGCGCGCTGCAGCACGAGGATCACGATGAGCGCGCCGACCCCGACCGCGAGCGCCGCGCCCACGGTCTCACCGGCGACGAGCCCGTCGACGAAACCCCTGAGCTCCGGGATGAAGCCGTCGGCGTCGACCGAGAAGCCGAACATCTTCGGAAGCTGCCCAACGATGATCGTCAACGCGAGTCCGTTCATGTATCCGATCTGTGTGGGCATCGACAGGAGGTCGGCGATGAACCCGAGCTTCGCCAGCCCGGCCAGAAGCATGATGGCGCCCACCATGAGAGCGAGCAGCGACGCGAGCGCGATCGCCTTGGCGGGATCCTTGTCGGCGCCCATCAGCGGCAGGATCGTCGCGGCGATCATCGGCCCCAGGGCCGAGTCAGGCCCAAGGACCAGAACCTTCGAGGGCCCCATGAGCCAGTATCCGAACAGGGCGAGTACCGACGTGTAGAGGCCGGTGATCGGTGGGAGACCCGCGAGCTCCGCGTACGCCATCCCTTGGGGCACGAGCAGAGCGGTCAACACCAGCCCTGCCACGATGTCCTTCGATAGCCAGGCGCGTTCATACGTGCTGAGCGCACGCACCCCCGGCACTGCAGCGGGCCACGAACGGAGTCTGTCCTTCACGTGTTCTCCTCTGCCGCGTCTGCCGGCGGAGCGTACCCCTTCCGGAAACTCTGCTTAGATGGCGAGGCGCGACGAGGAAGAGAGATCGATGCGAGCGCTGACGAGCTGGCCGCGCAGCTCAAGGAGATGGAGCAAGCTGACGAGTAGAACCAGACCTTCTTCGATCGCGCTCCTCGCGATCGCTCTGGTCCTGATGGCGTCGTGTGGGGGTGGCTCGAACCTCCCGAGCGCATCGCGTTCGCTCAGCCTCCCGACGCTTCCGTCGCGGACGCCGATCCCGACGCGCACCACGAGTCCCCCAACCACCGAGGCGCCGACGCGGACCTCGACGTCAACATCCACGTCCTCGACGACGAGCGCGCCCACGAAGACCTCCACCACAGCACCGCTACGAAGACCTCGACCTCGACCTCGACCTCGACCACGACCACGACCACAACCACAACCACAACCGCGACGCCGGCGCCCCAGACGAGCTCTGCCAGCTCGGTCACCCCCGTCCCCACTGCCACGACCTCTCCCGCCCCGGCCGCGTCCTCGACACCGGTGTGGCCGTGGATCCTGTTGGCGGTCGCCGTCATCGCGGCCATCGTCGCGTACGTCCTCCGCGCCAGGTCGAAGCGTGCCGCAGCGGCGGCCGTGCGCCGGCGGGCGCTCGATGCCTACGCGAGCGCCATGGCGTTGCACGACGAGGCAGCGGTGCTCCCGATGAGCGCGGACGTCGATCGACCCCGGATGATCAGCGACGTGTCGGCGTCGACCGACCGCGTGATCGGCGAGTTCGATGCTCTCGCGGTTGAGCCTGCGCTGAGCGACGCGTCGGCGGAGATCGGGCAGGTGCAACTCTCGCTTCGGAACCTCCGCGGAGCGCTGCAGGCTCAGGTCGAAGCGGGGGGGATCGACCCCGAGCTGCTCCGAGCGCGTCTCGCTGATCTGGACGGTGCCCTGCAGCCGTTCCGGCAACGCCTGTCGCCGACGACGCAGTGAGTCAAGGACCGGCCTGCTCTCAGCGGCGCAGCCTGGCGAGCAGGTACAGCACCTCCAGGTAGAGCCACACCACGGTCGCCAGGAGCCCCCACGCCGAGTACCACTCCATGAACGAAGGGGCTCCGTTCGTGACGCCTTGGTCGATCACGGCGAAGTCGATGAACAGGTTGAGCGCCGCTACGACGCAGATCACGACGCTGATCGCGATGCCGGTCGGGGACGGATCGGTCCAGAGGAGGAGGCTCACTCCGAAGATGCTGAGGATCCACGCGACCAGGTACATCAGGCCGATGCCCAGCGTCGCGGCGACGACGACCAAGACGAAGCGGCGCGTGACCTTGACGATGCCGAACGCGTACAGGACGAGGCACACGAGGACGGTCGCCATCGTGGCCAGCAACGCCTGCGCGACGATGCCCTCGTAGGCCACTTCATAGACCTTCGAGATCGCTCCCACCCAGAGGCCCATCAGCACCGCGTAGACGAGCCCGCCGATCGGAGCGAGGCGAGGGTTCGCGATGGCCAGGAACGACAGCGCGATCAGCACGAAGTAGCCGAGGAGCCAGGACGGCCCCGACGTCGCGCGGATCACGGTGCCGACACGGCTCCACCCGACCGCCGCGAACGCGCAGGTCAGCACGAACAGGACGAGCGTCTTGAGGACGGTCCCCCCGACCGACATCCGACGAGGGACCGCACCCCCGCGCGAGAGCTCGCGGATCGACTCCGCCGAGAACGTCCGCTCGTTGATCATCTGTTGGGCCATGAGCCGGCACCGTAGCCGATGAACCCGGAGGACGCCGTTCATCTGGTCGTTGACCCGCGACTTGTCGAAGTTGCACCCTGGACGGACAATCCGGCCAACGCGGGTCCGTTGCGAGGCAAGGGGGGATTCGATGGCGGCTTCCACGAGCACCGCGACGGGTGCTCGAGTGGACTGGTATTCACTCGATGCGACCTCGGTCGCGCGCGAGCTGGCCGTCGATCCAGGTCGCGGCCTCAGCGCCGACGAAGCTCGTTCACGGCTCGGAACGACCGGTCCGAACCGACTCACCGCAGCGAAGAAGGAGTCGGGCTTCCAGGCGTTCGTCCGCCAGTACCAGGACTTCATGCAGATCGTGCTGCTGGTCGCCGCCGCCATCAACCAGCTCGTCACGGGGGACACCGCCACCACGGTGGTGCTCGCGGGGCTCACGGTCTTCAACGCGATCATCGGCCTGCGGCAGGAGGCGAAGGCCGAGGAGAGCGTCAAGGCGCTCGCCCAGATGATGAAGACGGTCGCCCGGGTCCGTCGCGACGGTGAGGTGATCGAGATCGACGCCGGCGACCTCGTGCCCGGCGACATCGTGCTGGTGGAGGCCGGCAACGTCGTCCCTGCGGACGGCCGGATCTTCGTGGCCGCCACCCTCGAGATCGAGGAGGCGGCGCTCACGGGGGAGAGCCTCCCGGTCGGGAAGACCACCGAGCCCGTGCAGGGCGCCGATGTCCCCCTCGGCGACCGGACGTGCGTCGCCTACATGAACACGTCGGTCACGCGAGGCCGAGGGGAGATGATCGTCACCGCGACCGGGATGCAGACCGAGATCGGCCACATCGCGGACCTGCTGGCGAACACCGAGAGCCGAGAAGACCCCGCTGCAGAAACAGCTCGACGGGTTGTCGAAGATCATCGCGACGATCGCCGGCATCGCGTTGATCTTGGTCGTGGCGATCGGCTTGATCAGGGGCGACTCGTTCGACGACCTGTTCATCACGGGCGTCGCGCTGGCGGTCGCTGCGATCCCGACCGGACTCCCCGCCGTCGTGACCGCGCTCCTGTCCATCGGCACCCGGGAGATCGCACGCCGGAACGCGATCGTGAAGCGGCTGCCGGCCGTTGAGACCCTGGGATCCACGTCGGTGATCTGCTCCGACAAGACCGGGACCCTCACCCTGAACAAGATGACCGCGCGGGAGCTCGCGATCCCTGGGCAGCATCGCTTCACGGTCTCTGGGGAGGGCTACGCGACCGAGGGAGAGATCAAGCACGTGGGCGGGTTGAACATCGACCTCGATCCGTACCTGCTCCCGATGGCGCTCTGCGCCGACGCCGTGCTGGAGGGCGAGAGCCTGATCGGCGACCCGACCGAAGGAGCGCTGATCGTCCTCGCCGCCAAGGGCGGCCTGGACCTCAACGAGACGCGTACCGCGTACCCGCGGATCGCCGAGGTGCCGTTCGATTCGGACTACAAGTTCATGGCGACGTTCCACGAGATGTCAGCAGCGGACGGCGCGCGCGTCGTCCGGTGCTACGTGAAAGGCGCGCCGGACGTGTTGATCGACCGGGGCGGGTCCTATCGGGATCCGAACGGAACGATCGTCCGGATCACCGACGAGAACCGCTCGTCGGCGCTCGAGGCCAACGACCGCATGGCGGAGTCGGGGCACCGGGTGATGGTGGTGGCGCAGCGAGAGTTCGACCCAACGACGTTCGACCCCTCGGCTGATCTGATCTCGCTCGTGCAGGATCTCACGCTGCTCGCGATGGTCGGTATCGTCGATCCGCCGCGGGCGGAGGCGAAGGCCGCGATCGCCGAGTGCGCCGAGGCAGGCATCCGCGTCCGGATGATCACCGGCGATCACGCGACGACGGCGGCCGCGATCGCGGGGGAGCTCGGGATCCCGGGGAGGGCCGTCACCGGGCAGGCGTTCGCCGCTATGCCCGACGATGAGCTCCAGCGGCAGCTGCCGGAGATCGGCGTGGTCGCCCGGGTCGCGCCCGAGGACAAGATCCGCCTCGTCCGACTCCTCCAGCAGGCCGGCAACGTCGTGGCGATGACGGGCGACGGCGTGAACGACGCGCCTGCGCTGAAGGCCGCGGACATCGGCGTCGCGATGGGCATCACGGGCACGGAAGTCTCGAAGGAGGCGGCCGTGATGATCCTCACGGACGACAACTTCGCCACGATCGTGGGCGCCGTCGAGTACGGACGCGGGCTCTACGACAATCTCCTGAAGTACCTCCGGTTCCAGATGTCGACCCTCGTCGCCTACATCGCGATCTTCATCGGCGCCGGCATCTTCAGCATCGCGGGCGGGATCCCTCTGAACCCGATCCAGATCCTGTGGCTCAACATGGTCATCGACATCCCCATCGCGGTCGCGCTCGGGTTCGACGAGCCCACCGGCGGGCTGATGCGTCGGCCACCTCGGCCGGTCGGGGCGCCCGTGCTCTCGAGGGCCAACTGGGTCCGTCTGTGCGTCCAAGGGGCCGTGATGACGATCGGCACCCTCGTTGCGTACCAGATCGGCGAGCCTCGGTACGGCGCCCTCGTGGCCTCCACGATGTTGGTCACCACGTTGTCGCTGTTCCACCTGGCTGCAGGACTGCTCGCGCGCGAGCAGCGGAACACGATCTTCGACCGAGACGCCGTGCCCGGACCAACGCAACTCCGGCGGTACGGGATCGCGCTCCTGGCGATCGTGGCGGCGACCTCGATCGGGTTCCTGCAGCAGATCCTGGTCACGACGCCGCTGACCTTCGCGCAGTGGTGGACCTGCATCGGGATCGCCGCCAGCCTGGTCGTGGTGGAAGAGGTCATCAAGCTGTTCCTGCGCCGAAAGGAGCGCGGGCAAACCCCCACGGTGGAGGAGCCCATGATGGCAGCCACCGTGCCCGCGTGAGGAGAGATCGCATCGGCCTGGCCTCGCTACTACTGCCCTTGAGGTGTGGCCGTGATCGTCCTCGCGGTTTCCATGCTCCTGCGGGAGAGGTCAGTGCACGTTCGATTCGAGCCAGATGACAACGATCGTCAGGGCGATGATCACGAGACCGGCCGTAAGCGCTCTGCTCCATGAGAGGCCGTCCCGCCGGCTAAGCAACACCGCCAAGCCGAAGAGGCTTGCGAGCGTCAGCCGAACGCCGAACCGGTAGCCGCTGCTCACGGAGATCGCGCCGGCGGCCGCGAGGCCGAGCGGGATCGCGGGCACGACCACGGCCAGGAGCAGCGGGAGGTCGTGGCGAAGAGCGCTCGCCAGGTGGGGTCCAAGCAGGCGCCCATGTCTCGCGGCCAGCGGCACGAGCGCCGCGAACACGTGAGCGATGTACAACACGCTCGCCGTCGCGACGATCGCGCTGATCGCCACCGCGGGGGCCGGTGGCTCCCGCTGGGACCCGAACGCCGAGACGATCGCCAGGTACACGATGGAGCCGTAGAAGGCGAGGGTGACCTCGGTGTCGTCGATCAAGGGTCGCAGGACCGGAGCCGCCGTCGGAGAAGGCGTGCCGCAGGCCGCTATTCGAAGCCGGTATCCGAGGCGACGTCTCGACCGTGCACCGTCAAGGCCCAGATCACGGCGACCGCGATGGCGACCATGAGGATCCCCCAGACGGGGTAGTACGGCAGCCAACCGAACCCTGCGAGTGCGCTGAGGATCGCGAGGATCACGCCGATCGTCCGAGCCCACACCGCGCCCGTGAACAACCAGAAGCCGGCGAGCACGATCACGATCCCCAGGATCAGATGGATCCAGCCCCACGTCGAGACGTCGAACTTCAGGAAGTAGCCGTCACCAAGCTGCCCGCCGGGCGTGAAGACGCTCTTCTTGATGATCGCGGACAGTCCGGCGATCGCATGCCAGATGCCGAGCATGATCATCATGAACCCGGCGAAGTACGTCCACCCGACCGCCCAGCCGCTCCTGTTGGTGTCCAAGGACCTCCCCCTTCTCGAACCAGGACCGCAGCCGCCTGGTTCCCCATCGCGACGGACCATGGAGATATCAGAGTCCCGATGAACGCGCAAGTCGGTCAGCTCTTGAGGCCGCACCGTGCTCCGCGCCACCTCGCTAGCATCGTTCGGATGCCGGACGCTGTCTTCGGATGCTCGTCGGAGGTGCGTAAGTGGGTGCATGGACGGAAGCAGAGCTGGCGGATATCGGCGGAGCGAACGAGCTCCTGATCGCGCCCGAGCGGGGCGATGGGACGCTCCAGCGCTCGCGGATCGTTTGGGTCGTCCGCCACGGCGATGACGTCTACGTCCGTTCGGTGAACGGGCCGGGCGGCGCCTGGTTCCGAGGACTCCAGGCCCGGCATGCGGGTCATGTCTCCGCGGGCGCCGTCGACGCGGACGTCGTGTTCGAGGATGCGGATCACGGTCTGGACGACGAGATCGACGAGGAGTACCGGCGCAAGTACGGCCGGTCCTCGACGGCCGTTGATCGCATCACGAGCCCGGATGCACGGTCGACGACGGTCCGCTTCGTGCGGACCTAAGGCGATCAGGACGAGCGATGGCGGACCGTTCGATGACCGAGCGAGAGCAGCGGGTCACACTGCTGGAGCTCTTCTTCGATCTCGTCTTCGTCTACGCCTTCACGCAGATGACCCAGGTCCGACGGGTGCGACCCTAGCTCCCGGCGCGTCTGCCGGGAACTATGCGCGGACCGCGATGCCGTCGAGGATCGTGTCGACGACCTTGCGAACGAGGCGCGGCGTGATCGCCCCACCGGTCAGGAGGACGCGCATGACCACCGGACCCGACAGCATGTCGGCGACGATCTCCACGTCCGCTTCCTGGCGGATCTCTCCCAGCTCGATCCCGCGTCTGAGGATCGCGAACACGAACGAGCGCCGGTGCTCCAAGATCCCGGTCCGCACGGCCTGCGCGAGCTCGGGATTGCGGGACATCTCCACGACGAGCCCGGCCAACATCCGGCCCGATTCCGAGAGCTCCATGGCTCGGGTGAAGTGGTTCAGGACGCGAACGAGTGCGTCGCGCGTCGATTCACCTGCTCGTGGGGGTGCCGGATCCTCCGGCGACTTGCAGCGCTTGATCGCGTCGACGACGAGCGGTTCTTTCGAAGGCCAGCGCCGGTAGAGGGTGGTCTTGCCGACGCCGGCGCGTGCCGCGACCCCTTCGATCGAGAGCCCCTCGTACCCCTCTTCGCCGAGCAGCTCGATCGTTGCTTGAAGGATCGCGCGGTCCGCCTCAGGGTCGCGGGGGCGGCCAGGTCCTTTGGTCGGGGCGGCCACTTCCAGCGGGGGAGAGGCGGTCATACGTCGACCTCCTCGGCCACCAAGAGCGGCTCGCCCTCGGGGCGCTCGACGTGGACCTCGATCGCGTCATCCACGCGCGCCCGCTTCGGCAGCCACACCAGGGCAACGACCGCACCCACCAGGGCGGCCACCGCGCCGACCGCGAGCCCACGATCCATCGCGTGGATGAACGATGACTTCGCGGCCGTCACGAGCGCGGTCCCGGCCACGCCACCGACCTGGTTGCCGATCTCGATCGCGGCTCCGACCGAGCTCTGAGCTGCCGTTGCGGCGTTCGCCGGGAGGCCGGCGAGCCAAGGCCCGAGCGCTGCCGTGTACGCCGATGCGAACACGCTCCCGAGGATGGCCACGCCGAGGGC
This sequence comes from uncultured Actinomycetes bacterium, assembly GCA_963765865.1. Taxonomy (GTDB): domain Bacteria; phylum Actinomycetota; class UBA4738; order UBA4738; family HRBIN12; genus AC-51. The sequence goes on along the minus strand of CAVXYE010000019.1, from coordinate 71,467 downwards.
GCCGCCGATCTGTCGGGTGGTGTCGTTCATCGCCGAACCGACGCCCGCCTTCGCCAGGGGCAGCGACCCCATGATCGATTCGGTTGCTGGGGTCATCGCGAGGGACATGCCGGTGCCGAGGATCATGATCGAGATCAGCACGTGTCCATAGCCGGACGCGATCGTCAGGGTCGACAGGTACCAGAGCCCGGCGGCAACCACGCTCATCCCGGCCGTGACCAGGACCTTGTTGCCCAGCCGGTTCACCAGCCGTCCCGTGAGCGGGGAGACCACGATCAGCACCAGGGCGATCGGCGCCACCCGGTACCCGGCCTGGAGCGCGGAGTAGCCCAGGACGAACTGGAGGTACTGGGTCAGGAAGAACAGCGATCCGAAGAGGGCGAAGAACACGAGCGTCACCGAGATGTTCGCGGCGGTGAATCGTGGGTTCTTGAAGAACTCCAGGTTGAGCATCGGGTGGTCGCTCCGGCGTTCCCACGCGATGAACGCGGTCAGCGTGATCAGGGCGATCCCGAACGCCGTGAGGATCAACGGGTCGGTCCAGCCGTGCGAAGGCGCCTCGATGATCCCGAAGACCAACGAGACCAGCCCGACGATCGACAGGGACGCACCCACGGGATCGAGCCGCGGTGCCGAGGGGTCCTTCGAGTTCGGGATGATCAATCGGCCCGCGATGAGCGCGAAGATCACGACCGGAACGTTGACCAGGAAGACGGAACCCCACCAGAAATGGGTGAGCAGCCAGCCACCGACGACCGGCCCGATCCCGATGCCGAGCCCGGACACGCCGGCCCAGATGCCGATCGCGCGTCCCCGCTCCTCTGCCGGGAAGACGTTCGTCAGGATCGAGAGCGTCGACGGCATGATGAACGCCCCGCCCACGCCCATGAGCGCGCGGGTGAAGATCAGCGTGCTCGCCGATCCCGCGAACGCGGAGGCGACCGATCCCACGCCGAAGATGACGAGCCCGGAGGCGAGCGCCGTCCGGCGGCCGTAGCGGTCCGACAAGCTGCCGGCCGTGAGGAGCAGGCCGGCGAACACGAGCGTGTACGCGTCCACGATCCATTGAAGCTGGCTGGTCGAGGCGCCCAGGTCGCGGACGAGCGTGGGGAGCGCGACGTTGAGGATCGTGTTGTCGAGCCCGATCACGAGGAGGGACAGACACAGGACCCCGAGGATCCACCACCGCCGCTCGTAGCCTTCGGCACCTTCCATGCGTGCTCCTCCTTCAGTGATTCCGATCCGGGAACGTCTCGGAAGGATATGCGAAACGGACGAGAATCGCAACCTCGTCGTATCGAAATCGCGTGAGGACGGGCGTGTCGGGGTGTATCAGTGACGCCGAAGGTCAGAGGCTTCGGCGCAGGCGCGAGCGGGCGCGCCGCCAAGCCAGAACGGGGACGAATTCGCGGATCGGAACACCGTCGAACTCCGCGAGGGCCTGTCGAGCGGCTTGCTCGATAGCCGCTGTGGGCACCGAGGCTCCGTACTCGCGGACGAGGTCGTCTCGGAGCGCCGGCAGCGCGTCCGATATCTCCCCGAGTGAAGCACGTTGCTGAGTCATGACCACTCTCCCCGGATCCGTGGCGGGACCGTTGACGTGCCGCGAATCATGAACGAACGCCCCGGTTCTGTCGAGAGGGCCCGGCTCCCAGCGACTGCCGGAGACTGAGTCTGGCGGCCGACGCTCTCGCGTCGATCACAGATCGCGGAGGATCGCCATCGCGGGACGCCGGACCGCTCGCAGCATCCCCGCGCCTGCGACGCGCGATCGCGGCGCTCACCGCGACCAGCAACGCGGCCAGGTACGCCCATGGGACCGACAGGTGCTCGGGGGGAGGGTCGAACACCCCGGTGAGGATCTTGACGATCACCTGGGCGATCCACCATCCGCCGAGCGCACCGAGGGCGAGACCCCCCACCGCAACGAACGCGGCCTCGCTCCACACGAAGCCACCCAGCTGCCGACGCTTCGCCCCGAGGGCCGAGGCGATCGCGAACGTGCGCCGCCGTTCGCCCATCCCGACCGCCAGCACCAGCCCAGAGGCTCCCGCCGCGAGCAGCAGGGCGAAGACCAACTCCAGCTTCGTGAGTCCAGCGAGGTCGATCGCGGTGAGTCCCGACAAGCGTGATGCGCTGCTCGGTGACGATGTCCTTGACCGTCGCTCCCGATGCCGGCCCGAGGAGGTTCTGGACCTCTCCGGTGACCGTCGTCGGCGGCACGTTCGTGCGGATCAGCAGCACCTGAGGGGCGGGCGACCCGGTCGCCCGCGCCACGTAGTCGCTGTTGGTCACCAGGAAGGAGTCGTGTGGCGCGGTCGGGAACTCGCGCGCAACCCCGACGTACGTGAACGGCACCTGGTGATAGGCATGGTCCGACGCGAACTGCAGCCGAAGGTTCACCGTGTCGCCCGGCTGAAGCTGGAAGTCGTGCACCGTCTCTTCGGAGACGAGCACACCGTTCGGCGTGGATCCGAGCGTCTGCAGCGTCCGAGCCGCGTCCCCGTTCGCGAAGAACGCGTTCGACATCGAGGTCGCCTGTCCGATCGTTGCCGGATCGATCCCGTACAGGTCCTGCAGATCGTTGCCGACGTAGGCGAACCGGTGTTGCATCGGCTGCGACGGCGGCAACGCCCGGCAGCTTCGCAACGGCGTCGGCGAGTCCAGCCGGAAGCCCGGTGGCCGCGGTGGTCGCGACCGTCACGTCGGCGCCGTTGGAGAGTTGCGCGTCCACACGGGACTGCGACGCGTAGGTCGTGTTGAAGATCGCGACCGAGATGGCGAACGATGCCGTCAGTCCCATCAGCACGAGTCCGCGGGACAAGCCTCGACGCTGGCGCGACATCGAGGCGGCGACGACACCGGCGAGCCGGTGGGCCAGCGGACGCGTGGCGATCCTCAGCCACCCGCGGCCCCACCGAAGCAGTCCCGTGCTGATCCGCCACATCAGCAGCGCGGCTCCGATCCAGAACAGCAGCGGCGCGAGCAAGGTGAAGTAACTCACCGAGATCGTCGGGACTCCCTCCGGCGCGAGCACCACCTGGTAGCCACTCCTCACGGCTTGCCAGTAGATCAGTCCGCCGAGGCCCAGGCAGATCACGTCGAGGTACGCGCGAGCCCACAGCGGTCGTCGGTCGAGTCCGACCGAGGCGGTCCCTTGGGCATCGTGCACGCTGAGCATGCGCACGTCGCGCCACGCGGGCGCCACGATGATGATCCCGGACAGCGCCAGCCCGAACACGGCGGACGCCGACGCCCCACGCCAGCGCCTGACCCGTCGTCGCGCCGAAGCTCGACGTGCCGAAGGCGATGCCACCGACGGCTGCAGCGGCGCTCAGCCCGACGAGGGTGCCCACGATCGCGACGAGGATCGCTTCGGCCCACGCGAGGCGCACGATGCGTTTGGGTGCCGCGCCGCGGATGCGAAGGAGCGCCTGCTCTCGGCGGCGTCGTTCCCGCCCCGACGACGCGATCACGCCTGCGAGCAGCGCCGCGATGATCACGCCCGGCAACCCGAGGAACAGGAACAACATCTCTGCGTAGATCGCGTCGGTCCGGGCGCCATCCAACTGCGCGGCGAGGTTGTTCCCGACGAGGCCCCCGCCCGCGAGGGTCGCTTCGAGGTTCTTCGCCCGCCCGATCACCTGGCCGAACGCCGCGCCGGGGTCGGCCGGGAGGTCGTGGGCGAGCTTCACGTGGATCTGCGTGGAGGACGTGCCCGAAGCGGCGTTGGCGAACATGCGGTGCCAGGTCGCGTCGGGCAGGAGCACGACGTTGTCCGGTGGGGCGGTGGGCGCCGAGCCGGGCGCGACACCGATCGATTGGAACAGGGAGTCGGCGGCCGGGAGATCCACGATGCCGTCGACCGTTACCGTGGTCTTCGGCTGACCGGGTCGTCCGATCGTGATCGTGGAACCGACCGAAGCACCCAGGTTTGCGGCCGTCTGCTGCGCGAGCAGCGCCCCGGTCCTCGCCCCGACGAGCGGGCGGATCTCGCCGGGGAACGTGGTCGCGTAGTCCGGCGGCAACCCGAGGACCACTCCGGGTCCCGTCGTCTGGACCGTGCCGGCGCTGCGCGAGGAGAGGCCTGAGGTATCTGCGTAGCCCACCGGTGCGGACGCCGTCACCCCCGCCGACCTGGCGACGGCGGTCGCAACCTTGTCCACCGGCGCGCCCGGTGAAACCTGCACCTGCCAGTCGACGGGCACGGTGCGCACGGCTTGCTCGGTCATGGTCGCACGGCTGGACGTGAAGAAGGTGCCGAGGGCGGCAAGCAACAGGACGGCCAGCGCCACACCCACCGACTGCCCGACCATCCTTCCGGTGCGCCGGCGGAGCAAGCCGCCGAGCCAGGTCACGACGAGCATGTGAGCTCCTCGGTTCGCAGGGTGCCATCGCGCATCACCCAGCGCGACGTGAGTCGCTCGGCGACGGCGGCATCATGGGTTGCGACCACCAGCGCGGCACCGCCGAGAACGGCGACGGTCACGATCGCCTCGAGGACACGTCCGCCCGTCGCCCGGTCCTGCTGGCCGGTCGGTTCATCGGCCAGCACCAGCCGAGGCGAACCCGAGAAGGCGCGTGCGATGCCCGCTCGCTCGGATTGCCCGCCCGAGAGCTCCTCGGGAAGCTTGTCCGCCACGGCGGCGATCTCGAACACCTCCAGGAGGTCGAGCGCCGCGGCGGTGGCATCGTCTTGCGTCCGCGCCCCCGAGGATCATCGGCAGCGCCACGTTCTCCACGACGGTGAGGGGCGGCAGCAGGCTGGGGCCTTGGAACGCCACGCCGACGCGCCCGGGGCGCAGGTCCTGCCGGCCTCCGAGAGCGGGCCACTCGATCGAGCCGGACGTCGGCACGTCGAGGCCGGCGAGCAGATGGAGCAGGGTGGACTTCCCGCTGCCCGAAGGTCCGAGCAGCGCGACGGTATCGCCCGCCTCCACGGAGAACGTTGCGTCGGTCACGGCTTTCACCTGCTCGCCGCCGGAGCCGTACGCCCGCTCGATCGATACCGCGCGCACCAAGGTGTCAGGCATCGACGATCCTCCCGTCGTCCAGGTGCACGATGCGGTCGGCTTCCATCGCCGCGCGGGTGCTGTGGGTCACGATCACGACGGCCCGGCCTGACTCCGGCCCGTCTCCGAAAGAGATCCAAGATCAGCTGTTCGTTGAACTCGTCCACCTCGCCCGTCGGCTCGTCCGCGAGCAGGAGCGGTGGGTCGTTGGCGAGGGCCACGGCCAATCCCGCTCGTGCCGTCTCGCCGCCGGAGAGCGTCGCCGGTCGTGCGCGCGCGCGCCCGGCCAAGCCCACATCGGCGAGTAAGGAGGGAACCGATGCCTCGGTGCGGTCGGCGCTCCGCACGAGCGTCTGCGCCGCCCGGATGTTGTTCGCCACGCTCAGGTGATCGAGGAGGTTGCCCGATTGCTGCAGGACCCCGATCCACCGCGCGCGTAGCCCGGCGCGCTCGGCCTCGGGCCGCCGCGTGATGCGCGCACCTGCGACGGTCACGGATCCGCCGTCAGGCTCGTCGAGACCTGCCAGACAACCGAGGAGCGTCGATTTCCCGCTCCCGGAGGGACCGACGACGGCGAGGATCTCCCCAGGAGCGACCGTGAGCGACACCCCGCGGAGAGCGAACGTCTCGTCCTCGCCCGCGTGGTAGAAGCGATAGAGGTCGTTCGCTTCCAGCACGGCTTCGGCCTGAGATCCCGTCGAAAGGCTCGCCGTCATCACGCCGTCTTCAGGCTCTGCGTGACGATCCGCCAGGGATCGACGTTGTCGGCGCCCACGGGTGAGAGCAGCGTCAGGGTGGTGCGCGTCCCGGCGTGGAAGAGTTCGTAGCGTACGACGTCGAGCCGATATTGCTTGCCGGTGACGGGGTTGGGGTCGCTGTTCGCTTGATAGGAGATCAGGACAGCCGGCCCGGCCGGCAGCGTCACTTGGGTCACGCTCGTCAACTTGAACGCGCGCGTGCTGTTCGCCAGTGTCGGCACATCCGTCTTCCTCGCACGGGCCAACGTGACGGGACTCCCGGGCTGCGCATCGACCTGTACGGTGTTGAGCTTGTCGGTGAACGTCACCGACGTCCCCGTGGTCGTGCGGCCCCACCCCTCGGGGACCGTCACGGTCCATCCGCCCTTCGCCGAGTGGTAGGGGACGAACACGGTGTTGTCCGGGATGTCGCCCGGTGGATTGGACTCGGCCGGTACCGCCGGCTCCGACGAGACCGGCGCCTCGGTCGGAGAGGAGCTACCGGAACCCGGGCGGCTCTGCGCCGGGCTGGAGGGTGCGAGCGCCCCGATCGTCGAGGCCGACGAGCAGGCCGCGAGCAGAGCACTTCCGATCAGCATCGCCGCGGCGAGCGTCGTGAAGCGCGGCATCGTGCAGCTCCTTTCCTCATCCGTGGTGTTCTGTGTACGTCGACGAGGATGAGGGATCGATGAGAGCGAGGCCTCCCGGCCGGATCTCTCATCCAACTCTCATGAAAGGGTGCAACACTCGCCCGAAGATGCGGATCTTGGTGGTCGAAGACGAGCTCAAGATGGCCAGGGCCGTGCGTCGAGGCTTGGAAGAAGAAGGGTATGCCGTCGACGCGGCCTCGGACGGCGAAGACGCGTTGCACCGGGCGCTCTTCGAGGACTACGACGCGATCGTGTTGGACGTGATGCTTCCCGGCCGCGACGGGTTCGCGGTCTGTCGCGAGCTGCGAACGAAGGGCCGTTGGGCGCCGGTGCTGATGCTCACTGCTCGCGATGGGGTGGAGGATCGGATCCGAGGGCTCGACGCGGGCGCCGACGACTACCTCGTGAAGCCGTTCTCCTTCGGAGAGCTCCTGGCCCGGCTGCGCGCGCTCGTGCGTCGCGGTGCGACCGAGCGACCGACGAGGATGACGACCGACGACGTGGTGCTGGATCCGGCGACGCACACGGTCACCCGCGACGAGGAGCCGATCGACCTGACCGCTCGCGAGTTCGCGTTGCTCGAATTCCTGATGCGCCGATCGGGCGAGGTGGTCAGCCGATCCCGGATCCTGGAGCACGTGTGGGACGTGAACTACGACGGCTTCTCGAACGTCGTCGACGTTTACGTCGGCTACCTTCGCAAGAAGCTCGAGGTTCCCTTCGATCGCTCGTTCATCCGCACCGTACGAGGCGTGGGGTACGGGGTTGGCCTTCCGTGAGCATGCCGATCCGGGCCCGGCTCACGATGTGGTACGTCGGGCTGCTCGCGGTCGTCCTTCTCGTCCTCGGCGGGTTCTTGACCCTCCGATTGCACGCGGGCCTCATCCACGGGCTGGATGACAGCTTGGCGACGCGCGCCGCACAGATCTCACTCGGTCTTCAGGGTGGATGCGAAGGCGAGTTCCAAGACGTCAGCGACGCGTCGCTCGTGGGGCTGCCGCAGGGTGAATCGGGAGCCCAGTTGCTGAGCACCGACGGCAAGGTGATGGAGTCTGCCGGAGATCGGGCAGCGGAGCAGTCGCTCCTCACCGTCGATCAGATCAGATCGGTCGCCGCCGGCCGGGCCCTGCGAGGAACGGTTCGCTCAGGGCCGGACGGCGAGGCGTTCCGCGTGCTCGCGGTTGCCCTCCCCCCGGGGACGTGCTCCGGGGTGATCGTCGTGGCCACGTCGACGGACGAGGTCGGTCGATCCGTGCGGGAACTGCTCCTCCAACTCTCGATCGGCGTCCCGATCGCGTTGTTGGTCGCGGGTCTCGGTGGTTGGTGGTTGGCGGGGCGTGCCTTGGCCCCCGTCGCGCGGATGACCCGCGAAGCCGACAGGATCGGGATCGAGCGTCTCGACGAACGGATCGACGTTCCGGCCGCGTCGGATGAGATCGGGCGCCTGGCAGTGACGCTGAACGCGATGCTCGACCGTCTCGAGAGAGGCGTCGAGGACAAGAGGCGCTTCGCGGCGGATGCATCGCACGAACTCCGAACCCCCCTCGCGGTGATGCGGGCTGAACTCGATGTGAGCCTTCGCGATGCCGATCTGTCGACGAGCGCGCGCGAGGCGTTGGAGAGTGCCCAGGAGGAAGTCGAGCGCATGCGTTCGATCGTGGAGAACCTCCTGATGCTCGCGCGCGCCGACGACGGTTCGCTCGAGTTGCTCCGCGCGCCGGTCGATCTGGCTGGTGTCACCGAGGCCGTGACCCAGAACGCGTCGGTGCTGGCTCGACCGAAGCGGGTCGGGATCGTGACCCACGGCCCGCATGCGACCGTGTTCGCGGACCGGGCGCGCATCGAGCAGGTCGCCATGAACCTCGTGAACAACGCGATCCGCTTCTCGCCGGACGGAGGACGCGTGACCATCACGACGTGGCTGCGGGACGGCGGCGCCGGTTGGACGGTGAACGATGAGGGGCCCGGCGTCTCTCCCGAACTGGCCGGGCACATCTTCGAGCGGTTCGTCCGTGGTGACGGGGCTCGATCGAACGATGGCGGGAGCGGACTGGGCCTGGCGATCAGCAGCGAGATCGTGGAAGCACACGGCGGCCGGATCTGGGTCGATGCTCGCCCAGGGGGAGGGGGATCCTTCTCCGTTTGGCTTCCGGCCGCCGACGGCGCCCGGCCGCCGAGGGGGTGAGGGAGGGTCCGGCTGCGCCGGACCCTCCCTCGGTCGGGACGGAAGGATCACTCCTGCCCGTCGAACTGATGGTCCACGTTGCCCGCGGCATCCTCATGACCTCCGGGTCCGTCGGACTCGGTGCCTGATCCGCCCTCGGTCTTGGTCGGCTGCTCGCCGCCCGCCTCGCTCGTGGCTTCGGTGCCGCTGTCGGGGGTCGTCTGATCTCCTGCCTGGATGGTGTCCGCGTCGACAACCGTGGTCGGCTGTGACGACGCTGCAGGTGTGTTCTGACCGACCGCCGGCGTCTTGGCGAGGGCCACCCCGCCGAGCGAGGCCAGTGTCGCTACCGCGACCACCGCGATCGCGATCCGTTTCATCTTCATCTGTGATCACCTCCTCCATCGTCCTGCCGACCAGCGTGTGCCTTGGACGATGAGCCGCCGGTGAAACCCGGATGAGATCCGCTTCATGAGGGAGAGACGCCCCCCGGAAGCACGGGACGCTCCGTCGCCGGATCGGACGCTCGACCTGGCGCGCGGACGCCTTGGCACATAGGCTGACGCATCGCAGGCCCGCACGCGTTATCGGAGAGGGGATCAGTGTCTGGGGGACTGCGCAGGGGAGTGGTGATCGTCTCGGCGGGCGCCGTCATCGGCGTCGTCGAGGTCGTCCTCGCGATCTCGTTCGCGGTGCTCGTCTTCAGTGGCTTCCTCGAAGACGCCCGCCCCGCCGGGATCGGTATCTACCTCGTCGCGGCCGCCCTGACCCTCGCGATCCTCGCGTGGCGAGCGGGCACCCGCGGTGTGGTCGGAAGCGTCCAGGACGCGGCGGTACCCGTGCTTGCGATCGTCGCCTCGAGCGCTGCGCTGCACACGTTCGGCGGCGTCGACCAAGCGTTCCTCACCGTCGTCGCGGCGACCATGATCGTGACGCTTTCGACGGCGTTGACCTTCCTCGTGCTCGGGACCTTCCGGCTCGGCAACCTCGCGCGGTTCATCCCGTATCCGGTGATCGGCGGCTTCCTCGCCGGCACGGGGTGGCTGCTGATGAAGGGAGGCCTCGCGGTCGCGGCGAGCACCGATCCGCAGCTGGGAACGATCGGCCAATTCTTCGATCATTTCGAGTTGGTGCGCTGGCTTCCGGCCTTCGCCTTCGGCGTCGTCCTGCTGATCGCGACCCGGGTCGTGAAACGGGCCCTCGTGATCCCTGCCGTCCTCGTGATCGGGCTCATCGCCTTCGCGATCGGCCTGCTCGTCACGGGGTCGTCGATCCAGGAGGCACGCGATGGGCTTTGGTTGCTGGGTCCGTTCCGCGCGACGCGGCTGTGGCAACCCTGGACCTACCGTGCGCTGACCAGTTCGGGCACCGACTGGTCGGCGGTGTTCCATGAGATCCCCGGGATGGCCACGGCGGTGTTCGTTGCGGTGATCGGGTGCCTGTTCAACGTGGGGGGCGCGGAGCTGCTGCTCCACCGCGATCTGGACTCGAACCAAGAGCTCCGCGACGTGGGGTTGCTGAACATCGTCTCCGGTCTCTTCGGCGGGATCCCCGGATACCACGCGCTCAGCCTGACGGCGCTCGCCAAGCAGATGGACGTCGACGGGCGGGGGGCCGGCCTCGTGGCCGCGCTCGTTCCGCTCGCCACCGTGGCCTTCGGCGCCTCGATCGTGGGATTGATCCCTCGGATGATCGTCGGGGGCGTGCTGGTGTTCGTCGGGTTGTCCCTCCTGGCGGCGTGGCTCATCGACATGCGCCACTCGCTCCCGCTGGGCGAGTACCTCATCGTCCCGGCGATCGTCGTGACGATCGCCACCAAGGGCATCCTGGCCGGACTCGAGCTGGGCCTGATCCTCGCGGTCATCCTGTTCGCGGTGAATTACGGCCGGGTCGACCTCGTGCGGGAGGTTCCGTTCGGGGCCGCGTTCCGCAGCAACGTCGACCGGCCACCCGGTGACCGGGTCATCCTCGAAGGCCTGGCCGAGCGGGTCCAGATCCTCCGCCTGAACGGGTTCGTGTTCTTCGGAACGGCGAGAGGACTCCTCGAGCGGATCAGCAGGCGCGCGCAGGCCGGCCCGATCCGGTTCCTGCTGCTCGACCTGCGCCGCGTCACCGGCGTGGACGCATCGGGCGTGTTCGCGTTCCGCAAGATCGCACTGCTCGCCGAGGCGAGCGGGTTCGAGGTGGTCTTCGCCGACGCATCGGATCGGGTGCAGAGCCAAGTGCAACGCGGCGGTTTGGTCGCCACCGACGGCGTCGTCCGGTTCGAGCCGGACCTCGATCACGCCCTGCAGCGATGTGAGGACGATCTGCTCGCCGAGGCTCCCCCTGTGGCCTCGGGCGACCGATGGTTTCGCCGAGCTGCCGCCGCATCTGGAGCCGTACCTCGAGCGACGATCGATCCCCGAGGGAGCGGTCCTGATCCACCAGGGCGATGCACCCGACGACGTGTTCGTGTTGGAGTCGGGTCGGCTGCGGGTGGAGTGGGCGACGTCCGACGGGGGTCGGATCCGGCTGAATACCGTGCGACCCGGAGTGATGGTCGGCGAGGTCGCCCTGTACACCGGGCTTCCTCGGAGCGCGGATGTGATCGCCGAGGTCCCGAGCGTGGTGCTCACCCTCAGCCGGGCCTCGATCCAGCGATTGGAGGCCGAGGAGCCGGCCACAGCCGCCGCGCTCCATCGGTGGCTCGCAACGACGCTGGCCGTGCGGCTCACCGATGCCCAACGCGTGTACTCCGCCTTGTTGGACTAGGAAGCCAGCCGGCGACCACCTCGAGGTTCACGGATTCGTAACCTGGGATCGGTCGCAACCGCACGCACACCTCGTACGGTTGATGGATGCCAGAGCCGATCGGGATCCCGACGGATGGAGCCGCCCGCGCTGCCGTTGTCGCGTTGGTGGCTCACGATGGGAAGAAGGATGACCTGCTGCGCTTGGCGCGCCGGTACCGGTCGACGCTCGAGCGCCTCGAGCTCATCGCGACGTCCCATACCGGCTCGCTGCTCGCAGAGGAGCTGCACCTGCCGATCCAGATCATGCGGAGCGGCCCGCAAGGTGGCGACGTGCAGATCGGGGCTCGGATCGTGACCGGTGACGTGGACGCGGTGGTGTTCCTTCGCGACCCGCTCACCGCTCACCCGCACGAACCCGACATCCAGGCGTTACTGAAGATCTGCGACGTTCACGTGGTCCCGGTGGCCACCAACCTCGCCTCGGCGGAGATCCTCCTTCGGTCGCTCACGCAGGCGATCTGGTGGGGCCGCGAAGCAGCTTCGGCCCACGCGTAAGCCGGTTCAACCCTCTGTCCGCCCGGTCTTTCGGCCATGACCATCCCTGGCGGCCCTCGGGCGACTCGGTCGCCGTATCCTTCGTGCGGCCCGATCCGCGTCGTGGTGGGTATCTGTCGGGGAACTGTCGATTCCGGCGTTCTCGTTCGTCCCATAGGCGACCGATCCCGAGGAGGAGGAAGCGATGAAATACCTGTTGCTGATCCATCAGGGCGACACCCCGACGCCGCGGTCGCCGGAGGCGTGGGCGACCCTTTCGGAGGACGAGCAGAAGGCCGTCTACGCCGACTACCAGGCGATCAACCAGACGCCGGGTGTCACCCCCGGTCTTGGACTGGACGCTCCGGAGACGGCGACGACCGTTCGGGTCCAGGACGGAAAAACGCTGACCACGGACGGGCCGTTCGTCGAGCTCAAGGAGGCCGTCGGCGGCTACCTGCTCTTCGAGGCCGATGACCTCGACGCCGCGATCGACCTCGCGGCGCGGATCCCGGCGGCTCGCCTGGGCGGTGCGATCGAGGTGCGGCCCATCGTGGAGTGGTAACGATCCTCGAACAGGTCTTCCGCGACCAGTGGGGGCGCGTTCTGGCTGCGTTGATCGGCTTCCTCGGCGACTTCGATCTCGCCGAGGAAGCCGCGCAGGAGGCATTCGCGGTCGCGGCGGCCCGATGGCCACGCGATGGGATCCCCGACAACCCTGGCGCCTGGCTGGTGACGACCGCGCGCAACCGAGCCATCGATCGCATCCGACGCGATCGCACCCTGGCGACGAAGACGAGGATGCTCCAGGTAGCGGAGCCGGATGAGGCCATCGTGACCGCAACGACGTTCCCCGACGAGCGACTCGAGCTCATCTTCACCTGTTGTCACCCGGCACTCGCCGTCGACGCGCAGGTCGCGTTGGTGTTGCGGACGCTCGGAGGCCTGACGACCGTCCAGATCGCGCGCGCCTTCCTGGTGCCCGAGGCCACGATGGCGCAACGATTGGTGCGAGCCAAGCGCAAGATCAAGGCCGCAGGGATCCCCTTCCGGGTGCCTCCTCCACATCTGCTGCCCGAGCGGCTCGTCACCGTGCTCGCCGTCGTCTACCTGATCTTCAACGAAGGGTACGGCGGTCGCGGCGAGCTGGCGGCTGAGGCGCTCCTCTTGGGGCGGGCGCTCGCCGAGCTGATGCCCTCCGAGCCGGAGGTGCACGGGCTGCTGGCCATGATGCTGCTCCTGGACGCCCGCCGCGAAGCCCGATTCCGAGATGACGAGATCGTGCTGCTGGCCGAGCAGGATCGCTCGCTCTGGGACGAAGCGCAGATCGCCGACGGACGTGCCGTGCTGGAGCGAGCCCTCGCGCTGCACGGCCGTGGTCCCTACGTCGTGCAGGCCGCGATCGCGAGCCTGCATGCCGATGATCCGCGCGACTGGGCACCAGATCGCGGCACTCTACGGCGAGCTCGCCCGCCTCACGGAGTCGCCGGTCGTCGAGCTGAGCAGAGCCGTCGCCGTGGCCGAGGCGCTCGGCCCCGAGCAGGGCCTCGACATCGTCGATCGCCTCGCCCTCGAGGATTACCACTACCTGCACTCAACGCGAGGAGAGTTGCTGCGCCGCCTTGGTCGGCCTATCGAAGCGCGGGACGCGTACCGCCGGGCGCTCGCTCTCGTTCACGACGAAGCGGAGCGGCGCTTGCTCGAGCGCCGGCTCGCGGAGCTCGAAACCCCGGCCGGCCCCACCCGCTGAATCGACGGACCAGTCAGTACTGGCTGCGGGAAGCGACTCGCAGCCACCAGCTCGACGCTGGGAGGACAGCGAAGACGAGCGTGATCGCTAGTGCCGGACCAGGGGTCCCGCCGGAACCGCCACCGTCGGCTCGCTGTGGCTGCAGGGTCGAGGCCGTAGCGGAACTCGAGGAATCGCTCGGGCTCGGGGTGGGCGACTCGGTCGGGCTCGGCGACTCGCTCGGGCTCGTGCTGGGCGACTCGCTCGGGCTCGCGCTCGGCGACTCGCTCGGGCTCGGCGACTCGGCTCGGGCTCGGCGATCCGCTCGGGCTCGGGCGACTCGCTCGGGCTCGTGCTGGGCGACTCGCTCGGGCTCGTGCTGGCGACTCGCTCGGGCTCGGCGACTCGCTCGGGCTCGGGCTCGGCGACTCGCTGGGCTCGGCGACTCGCTCGGGCTCGGCGACTCGCTCGGGCTCGGCGACTCGCTCGGGCTCGGCGACTCGCTCGGCGTCGGCGACTCGCTCGGCGTCGGCGACTCAGCTCGGGGTCGGCGACTCGCTCGGCGTGGGCGACTCGCTCGGGGTCGGCGACTCGCTCGGGGTCGGGGGCGCGCTCGGGCTCGGTTCCGGTGAAGGAGAGGGCTGGTCCACCAGCCCGCCGAGGGCGTCGACGATCGCGGAAGCGGTTTCGTCGGGCACGTTCGATAGCAGGGGCTGAACTTCTGTGGACGATCCTGGCATCGAGGTCGCTGACGTCCGCGCCCGCGAAGAGGGCGGCGTCCCGTGCCGCGCGAAGATCCTTCGCGTCCTCGACGAGAACCGTCGGACGGCGAGCCCTGTTGAAGGTCAGACACCAGCAGGTCCAAGGACGTGTACGCATCGGTGAGACCCGCGTCCGCATCTCCGCTCTGTCCCTGGATAGAGGCCGTCTCCTGGAACATCGCAGGACCCCTCAGGAGCGCGAAGAGGATGATCGCAGCCGCGGCGGCGCCCTGGATCCGCTCGTACCAGCGACCGCCCCGCGCACGAGCAGGAGCCGCAGGCATCGGGGTCTCCTGTTCGGCTCCTTCCGTGACGAGGAGAGCTTCGGGAGCGGTTTCCATCGTCTGAGCAGACGCTGCGGCGAGCAGGGTCGACCCGACGGGACAGAGATCGCGGAGGACACCTTCGAGCTCCGCGATCCCGACCCATTCTTCGAGGTAGGCGTCCGCGCCCCGAGCGGGTCCGGCCCAGGCTTCATCCGGCGCCTGGGCGAGGACGACGATCCTCGTCGACGGCGAGTCGCGGCGAACCTCGGATACCAGGCCCGAGTCCCACGGTTTCGCGACGCTCTCGTGGAGGACGATGGCGTCAGGGTGGTCGTGCGCTGCAACCTTGGCCACGTTGACGTTCGGCAGCGGGATCGGGAGCAGCTCGAACCCCGCCTCCTGCATGAAGAACTGCACGAGCGAACGTTGCAGGGGGATCGGAACGGCGACGAGGACCCGGAGTGTCGGGTCCGTCCCTCTTGCCAGACGCGGTTCCTCGGGTGACATATCCGTTCTGCTCGCGCTATCGCCGGTTACGGAACAGGGAAGGTAGCGGCCCCACCCCGGTGGCCAGAGCGTTTACCGTAGTCCGCTCGCGGTCCAAGAGCGATACGTCAACTGCGGGACATCGCTTGGTGACCCGCAGGACTCCCGTACGGCTCATCCGGGCCATCTCCCGGATGGTGTTTCGTCGGGACGATACCTCAGCCCTGGGATCCGCGGAATTCCAGCGTGTACGTCCATTCCACGGGATCATCCTGATGTTCGAAGCGGAGGAGCCGGCCTTCCTCTCCACCCGGCAAGAGCATCGGCAGGCCGATGTGATCCGCGTCGGGCCACAGTTCGTTGCGTGCGCCGGCCTCCATCAGCAGCAGGGTCATCGGGAGGTCGCTGGTTCGTTCCAGTGGCTCACGCCACTCCTTCTCCCATTCCGGGCGGAACCGCACGTAGCGGGGGACGGCGTGGAGGAGAACCTCCTCGCCCGGTCGCTTCCACGCCCTGCCGAAGAAACGCCAACGCTCCCCGTCCTTCGACGTCTCGACGATCCAACACTCGTGACCGTGCTCGTTCACCGTCCCCATGGCCCTCCCTCCTCGCCATGATCACCGTCATGTCACGGTGTGTGCCGGACCGCAAGTCGCTACACCCATATCGGGGCCGGTCGGCCGGGATCGACCCTCGCTACGATGGATGGTCGGAGGATCGTGCTCATGGCCCATCGGTTCGAGATCACCCAGGACCTGGAGGTCGGCGCAACCCCCGAACAGGTTTGGGAGGCGATCGCCACCGGCCGCGGGATGGACTCGTGGTTCATGGGGCAGAGCGAGGTTGAGCCCCGCGAAGGCGGCCGGGCTCGGTGGAGCATCGGCGGATATACCGAAGATTCCATGGTGAGCACCTGGGACCCTCCCCGGCGCTTCGTGAATACCGGCACGGAGGGTCCGGATGGATCCTTCCACCGATTCGACTACCGCATCGAGGATCGCGGCTCGGGTCGGACCACGATCCGATACGTGCACAGCGGCATGTTGGGCGGGGACTGGGAGGCGGAGTACGAGGCGATGAGTGAGGGCGACCCGATGTACCTCCAGAAGCTGGTCGAGTACCTCACGTACTTCTCGGGCCGGTTCGCGACCGGCATCGACGCGCATGGACCGAAGGTGGCCGATCGCGAGCGCGCGATGTCCGTGTTCCGTCGGGGATTGGGGATGGACGACGATGCCGCCGACGGCGACCAGGTGCGTCTCACGCCTGAGGGTTTCGAGCCGATCGAGGGCGTCGTGGACCACGTTTCTCCGTCGTTCCTGGGCGTGCGCTCGAACGACGCGCTCTATCGATTCATCTACGGTTTCGATGGATCGGTGATCGTCGGGCACCATCTCTTCGCCGACGACGTGGATCCGGAGGCGGCGCGGCTCGCTTGGCAGACGCTGGCTGGAGCGGCTGTTCGGTCCCTCCGCCGCCGACGGCGCGACGTCGGACTAGCCGGACGTGGCGAAGACGCGATCGACGCCGGCCGGCCAACGTGACCGGGATCGAGCGCGCGTCGCACGACTGCTGAAGCCCCACGCTCCTCCCGACTGGGAGCAGCGGTTCCGGAAGATCGATCTGCTGGATTCCGTCATCGACGGCGAACCGATCCAGATGTTCGTGATGGCCGCCGACATCCGGGAGTCGACGACCCTGATGAAGGAGGCCGTGCGGTTCGAACGGTTCGCACTGGTGATGGACAAGTTCGTGACGTCGGTTCGCCGAGGGATCCGCAGCTCGGGTGGCTGGTTCGACAAGTTCACGGGCGATGGCTTCCTCGCGTATTGGATCGTGCAGCCCGCTCCGCCGGACGAGTACGAGGAGCGATTCGTTCAGACGACGGGTGATATCGCGCACACGGCGCACACCCTGATCGAGCTGTTCCATCGACGGGTCCTGGAGGACTTCCGGAGCAACTCGAGGAACCTCTCCGCGGGGGTCGGCCTGTCGATCGGTCTCGACGCCGGGCCCGGCTACCTGGTCAAGATCGCCGATGAGCTGACGATCGTCGGGTCGCCGGTCGTGGGCGCGGTCCGCATGGTGACGGCCGCGGCGCTGCCCCAAGAGATCGTCGCCAACGTCTACCTCGGCGAACGGATCCGCGACGAGCAAGACGGCGTCTACGAGGAGTTGGGCGTGACCGTCGCGAGGGAGCTCCGGCCGACGAAGGAATACCCGAAGGGCCAAGAGGTCTACTCGTTGACCTTCCCGGGGACGGGGGCGATCCGGCATCGGCCGACGAGCCGTCGGCCGATGCCGGATCGCCCCCGCCTGAGCTTCGCCCTCCTCCCACCTTTCGAAGAGGGTGCTCCGCGGATCGAAGAACCCGCCGGCCGGTCGAGCATGGGCGTGCCAGTGGTCGGGGATCCGGCGCCGTTCAGGATCCACCCAGAATCCTCCATCCCCGTACCGCTCCGTGGCGACCTGCTCGAGCCTCCCGAGCAAGGCCCGTTCCAGCTGCGGATCGGGCAAGCCATGGATCCGCCACACGATCATCGGCGTCATGCACACGATGCAGTCCGCCACCCAACAGTCCCCGTCCTCGAGGTGCCACTCGGTCAGTCGATCCGCCGAGCAGAGCAGGCACCCCTCATCCATCGGGGGCTCCAGCCGGGCGTCGCTTCCGACGCCCACCCCGTGGTCGTGGAACCACCCGAGGTTCGCTTCGACCGCCATCGTGTACGGCCCGGACGCCGGATACGTCGGGCACGGGTCGGCCGTGCACGGGTCCATATCGCTCACGGAGACGATCGTGCCGTCCTGCGCGACGAACGCCACCGAGAGCGGGATCAACGTGTCCTTCATCCAGAACCGGTCCGTGACGGGTCCGCCGAACACGAACGCCATCCCGTCGTCCGGGGGCAGCGCCATGACGTGCATCAGCCCTGCCGCTCGCTCCGCGGGCGTCTCGGCGATCCGCACCCGCAGTCGGTCGCCGCCAGCGAACACCACCTCCCCCTGCCGCATCGACGTGGGCTGAACCGACCCCGGGGAGGAGCACGCCACGAGTCCCAGTGAGCAGCGAGGCGAGCAGGATCCGACGAACCACCGGAACCATCATCCCGGAGGCCGTGCGCCTGCACGGTCGCATCAGTTCCGCGGCGGGTTGCGACGGGATGCTTGGAGCGATACCGTCCGCGCGCGGATCGATGGTGAGAGACCTCCTGCCCACTCGGATCGAGCGCGACGGCACGGCTGTCGCGTTCCGGCGCCCGCATCCCGGGCGCCTGCTGGCTGCGCTGCTCGTCGCGCTCACCTGCGTGCTCGTCGCTCCGCCTCGTGCTCCCCAGGCCGAGCCGGCGCCGACGGTCGCCGGCTGTCGGAACCCCGATGTGCCTCGCTCGTTCCACCGGCATCTCGTCAGTGCGATCGAGGTGTCGGGCAACCTCCCACGCGGGTGGGCGGGCTCGCCGTACATCGCGAAGATCGTGTGCTGGCAGGGAACGGCCTTCGATCCATCCTTCCGCGCCCACTCCGACGATCAGATCTGGCACGGCGTGTTCGCGATGACCACCCGGGAGGTCCAGACGATCGCGGGCCCCGGCATGAGCAACGATCGGTACGAGCTGATCTTGACCCCTCGGTGCTTCGTCCACGGTTGGACGGAATGCTCGCACACCACGGCGAACACGCGGACCGCGCAACAGCTGATCGCGGGTCTCCGCTGGATCTGGTTGGACTACGGACAACCGAAGGCCGCGTGGCGGCACATCGTCCGGACGGGTCGGTTCAACTCCTATCCGCGACCGGGGACGGATACCACGCCAACGAGGTCGCCGTTGCGGCTGTGTCCCGTCCGCCCTCCCGTCACGTATCGGGACGATTACGGCGAGCCGCGAACGACGGGTGGGTACCACCCGCACTCGGGGAACGACGTCCATGCCCCGACCGGTCGGCCGATCCGCGCCCCCTTCGCGGGGTTCGCCGTCGCACACAGCGACGACTGGTTCGCCGGGCATTACGTAACGGTCGTCGGCCACGAGGGCTACGTCCGGAACGGACACATGGTGCGCTTCGGCCATCTGGGATACGTCAGCGCGGGCACGGTGATCGGGTACGTCGGTGCGACGGGCGACGCCCGCACGACCCATGACCATTTCGAATGGCACCCATGGAACATCCCGAGAACGCTCCATGTGGCGCCTTCCGGCTTCAGCCGCATCCTCGACGGGGTCGACCCGTTCCCGTTCCTCAACCAAGTCTGCCGAGGCTGACGTCACCCCGCGGATCAGCCGAAGGCGGCATGGAACGCCCACAGGAGGAGCGCCCCGGTGACCCCGATCACGCCGAGGACGACTGCCGTCACGCCGAGGACGACACCGCCGATCTTGGTGAGCGTCGAGGGGATGGAACACGAAGGGTCACGGCCATCGAACAACCCCATCGTCGCCGTACGCAGGATCTCTTGGATCTGGAACGGGATCCGGGTGGGAACACCGAGCGTGAAGGCGTCTCGCGGCGTTGGATCCAAGCCCCGCGGGGCGATGCTCGCCGCCCACGCTTCCCGGTGACGTCCGTCGTTATCGCCATAGGCCCCGGAGATACCCGGGCAGCGTCCGGGGCAAACGGGGCCTTTCCCGTCAACCCGTTCGCGATGAGAGTGAGGACCGCCCGATCGCTGTATCTGAATGAGTGCAACCCTTACGGTTCCTTCGAGGACAGATAACGTCGCGGACCTCTAACCAGGGCGCTGTAGCCGAACTACCTCCCACTGCTGATTGCCCGCTCCCGGTCCTTGCCTAGCGTCACCCAAGGCGCGCCGCGCGCGTCGTCCCGTACGTGCGTCTTCGAGGGTGGAGGGACAACGTGGATCTTCAAGGTGCGATGCGGCGGGCTGGCCGGCGGCCGTCTTTGCTCGCACGGTCGCTCACTGCGATCGTTTCGCTCGGGCTTCTTGCAGCTGGAGATATCGCGACGGCGCCGCAAGCCGCTGCGGTGAGTGTGACCAAGGTCAGCCTCACCTTCGACAACAACACGATCAGTCAATACAACCTGGCGTACCAGCAGGCCTTGCAGCCTCACAACGCGCATGCCACGTTCTTCGTGAACTCGGGCACGGTCGGCTCCTCGGCGAGCTTCATGTCCTGGACCCAGCTCGGAACCCTCGCCTCGGCTGGCAACGACATCGGTGGCAAGTCGGTCAACTCGCAGAACCTCACCACCGACCCCAACCCGACCGCCCAGGTATGCAACGACCGGGCTGCCATCCTGAATCACGGCCTGACCCCTGTTGGCTTCGCCTATCCCGGCGGCTCGAACAACGCGACGATCCAAGGCATCGTGAAGGGGTGCGGGTACGGTAACGCTCGTACGGCGGGCGGGTTGTCTGCCACCGGCTCGACGTGGGCCGAGACCCTCCCGCCGGCGAACTGGTTCGCGACGCGGGCCTACGCGCCCGGCGCCGTCACGCTCGCCAACATGAAGAGCCTGGTCACGGGCGCCGCTTCGCACGGCGGTGGCTGGGACCAGATCGTGATCGGCAAGGTGTGCTCGCAGTCGCTCGACCCGAACAACTACACCACGTGCAGCACCGCTTCGGGCCACATCGAGCTCGCCGACCTGAACGCGTTCTTGGACTGGGTGGCCGCAGCGGGGTTGGCCGGCGGCGCACCGGCCGGGACGACGCTCGACACCGTCGGACACGTCGCGACGACCTCCGACCCGGGCGCCCCGACCACCACGATCGCGTGCAACGGCGCGCCGTGCTCCTCGGACCCGTACGCGGGGGTCGTGAGCGTGACCCTGTCGGCCACCGACGTCGGCTCGGGCGTCTCGAGCACCCACTACACGACCGACGGGTCCGATCCCACGCTGTCGAGCCCGACGTACTCGAGCGCGTTCAACGTGAACGGCTCCAGTAGCTCCACGACCGTCAAGTACCGCTCCTGGGACTACGCCGGCAACGTGGAGGCAACCGGATACCCAGGTGATCCAAGCTCCGCCGGACACGGTCGCCCCCACCACCACGATCGCCTGCAACGGGGCCGGATGCTCGAGCTCGCCGTACATCAGCTCGGTCACGATCTCGTTCGCCGCAAGCCGACACGGGCGGCTCCGGTGTGGACAAGACCTACTACACGACGGACGGCTCGGTGCCCACGACGTCGAGCTCCGTGTATGCCGGACCCGTTCCAACTCGGGATCGGCTCCACAACGGTGCGGTTCTTCTCCACGGATCATGCCGGCAACGCGGAGGCCCCCAACTCCCAGGTGGTTCAGGTTGTGCCGACCACGACGGAGGTGACCTTAGCCTTCGACGACGGCGGGATCAGCCAGTACACGCTGGGGTACGAGCAAGCGCTTCAGCCGCACGGCGCTCACGCGACCTTCTTCGTGAACTCGGGCATCGTGGGTTCCACGCCGAAGTTCATCTCCTGGTCGCAGCTGGCCCAGATGGAGGCCAACGGGAACGACATCGGCAGCAAGACGGTCGACGGGACGAACCTGACGACGGCCGATGCGCAGACCGCCACGGCGGAGGTGTGCAACGACCGCGCCGCCCTGATCCAGCACGGGTTGGACCCGGTGGCGTTCGCGTACCCGTTCGGCGCCAGCAACCAGAGCGTGAAAGACATCGTGAAGGGCTGCGGGTTCGGCAACGGTCGCAGCGCGGGCTCGCTCTCTCCGAACGGTCCCACCTATGCCGAGTCGATCCCCCCCACGGACTGGTTCGCGACGCGCGCCTACGCCCCGACCGGTCAGCTCTCGCTCACCAACATGAAGACGCTCGTTTCCGGCGCGGCCGCGCACGGAGGCGGCTGGAGCCAGATCGTGACCCAGAAGGTCTGTTCCCAGGCCCAGGACCCGTCGAACTACGCCACCTGCACCGCTTCGTCGTCCTGGATCGAGCTCGCCGACCTGAACGCGTTCCTCGACTGGATGGCCAACGCCGGACAACCGGGCGGCGCGCCGAACGGCGCCGTGCTCACCACGGCGCGCAGCGCGCTGATCGGGGCTGACACGACCGCCCCGAGCACGACGATCTCGTGCGACGGATCGGCATGCCCGTCGGGCGCGGTGCCGAACGTCGTCCACGCGACCTTCTCCGCCACCGACGTGGGATCGAGCGTTGCGAGCACCCACTACACGACCGACGGCTCCGACCCGACGCTCGCGAGCCCCACGTACTCCAAGCCCATCCCGATCACGAGCCCGACGACGGTGAAATACCGATCCTGGGATCAACACCGGCAACGCGGAGGCCGTCCAGTCGCAGTTCATCCAGGCCACGCCTCCGGCGGACACCACTCCGCCGGCCACGACGATCTCCTGCAACGGACCTCCGTGCTCCACGACCGGGTACAACGGCTCCGTCTCGGTGACGCTGTCGGCCGGCGACGGCACCGGTTGGGGCGTTGACAGCACGTACTACACGACCGACGGGTCCCAGCCCACCACGTCGAGCCCGGTCTACGGGGGTCCCTTCCAGCTCGTACCAGGCACGTACACGGTCCAGTTCTTCTCGACCGACCTCGCCGGCAACGCTGAGCAGGTCCAGTCGCAGCAGATCGTCGTCCTGGCCGCCCAAGGTCGTGGTGTCCCTCACGTTCGACGACGGGATCGACAACCAGTACTCCCTGGGGTTCAAACGCGCCCTGCAGCCGCACGGGATGCGTGGCACGTTCTTCATCATCACGAACTTCCCCAACGTGAACTCGGATTCGATGACGTGGTCGCAGGTCACGGCCCTGAACCAGGGCGGGAACGAGATCGGCGCCCACACCATGAACCACGTCAACCTGAAGACCACCACCGACTACCAGACCAAGGTGAACGAGGTCTGCGGCAGCCGTCAGGCGCTGCTCGACCACGGGTTCTACCCGGCCAGCTTCGCCTATCCCGAGGGCGCTTACGATGCGACGGCGGAGAGCATCGTCCAGGGCTGTGGCTTCACGTCCGGACGCGCAGCGGGGGGCATCGACGTCGCGGGGGACGGGGCCGGTCCCTTGTACGCGGAGGGGCTGCCGCCCACCGATCGGTTCGCCACGAAGACCGTCTACGATCCTCCGACCGGCACGCCGCTGAACGTGCCCCCGCTGGGCCTTTCGCACATGGAAGCCGCGATCAACGGGGCCGCGCAGCACGGCGGCGGATGGATCCAGCTCGTTTTCCACCAGGTCTGCTCGCAGACCTACGATCCGGACAACTACGACGCATGCATGGCCGACTGGGGCCCGATCGACCTCCCCACGCTGAACGGGCTCCTCGATTGGCTCCAGAGCGCCGGCCAGCCGGGGGGCGCGCCGCCGAGAACGGTCGTGCAGACGGTCTCCCAGGTGATCGACGGCCCGGACACCCAGCCACCGGTGACCCAGCTCCTGTGCAACGGCGCGCCGTGCCAATCGAGCATGTACTCCGGGTCGGTGGACCTGGCACTGTCGGCGACAGATCCGGGCGGCTCGGGCGCCGCCGCGACCTACTACACGACCGACGGGTCCACGCCGACGTCGTCGAGCCCGACGTTCTCGACCCCGTTCATCATCACCCGATCCGAAACCCTCACCTTCTACTCGGTCGACAACGCCGGCAACGCGGAACAGGTTCGGACGATCACGGTGCTGGATCAGCCCCACGCCGATCCGGTGGTGGGAGCCGCCGGCGACATCGCATGCGACCCGACGGCGCCGGCGTTCAACGGCGGCGACGGGACCGCCACGGACTGTCGCGCCAAGGCCACGGGCAACCTCATGACCGGCGTCGACGCAGTCCTGCCGCTCGGCGACACGCAGTACGACTGTGGCGGCATGAGCGCGTACCTTCAGTCCTACGATCCCGCGTGGGGACGCTTCAAGCCGATCAGTCACCCGGTCCCCGGCGACAAGGAGTACGACAGTACCGGCACCGGCTGTCCCTCGACGCCCGGCGCCGACTACTTCTCGTACTTCGGAGCGTCGGCGGGAGACCCGTCGCGCGGGCTACTACAGCTACGACCTCGGGTCGTGGCACGTGATCGCGCTCAACACCGGGCCGTGTCCCTCGAACCCTGCTTCCTGCGCCTCGGGAAGCGCGCAGGAGCAGTGGCTGCAGCAGGATCTCGCTGCGAACAACGCCAGTTGTACGCTCGCCTACTTCCAGAACCCGAGGTTCTCGTCCACGTCTGGAGGGGGCAGCACGGACTACCAACCCTTCTGGCAGGACCTGTACGGCGGGGGGGTGTCTGCGGTCCTCAACGGCGATTCGCATTGGTACGAACGATTCGTGCCGATGGACGGCTCCGGCAATGCCTCGACGGGAGGGATGCGGGAGTTCATCGTCGGGACCGGAGGAGCCGGCCTGGACACGCCGTCATCGCCGCTCGCCACGAGCGCGGTGTTGAACGCGAACACGCACGGAGTCTTGAAGCTGGTCCTGCATCAGGGCAGCTACGACTGGTCATTCGTGCACGACAGCGACGGCACCTTCACCGACAGTGGGAGCGCCCAATGTCGGGCGCAGCAGGACAAGGTCGCGCCGCTCACCACGATCAGCTGCAACGGTGGCTCGTGCGCGGGCACGTTCTCGGCGGCCGTCTCCGTGGCGCTCGCGCCGACCGATACGGGCGGCTCAGGCGTCGACAAGACCTACTACACCCTCGACGGGAGCACCCCGACGACCTCGAGCACGGTGTACACGGGACCGTTCTCTGTGCCCGCGACGACCACGGTCAAGTACTTCTCCACCGATGTGGCGGGCAACGTTGAGGCGCCGCAGTCCCAGACCGTCACGGTCGTGGTGGCGGACACCGCGCCACCCACCACGACCGCGTCGTGCGACGGTTCGACCTGTGGGCCGGGCTGGCACACCTCGTCGGTATCGCTCACCCTTTCGGCGACCGACACGGGTGGGTCAGGTGTCGACAAGACCTACTACACGCTCGATGGGATCTCGAGCACCGTCTATGGAGGAGCGATCTCGATCTCCCAGACGACGACGGTCACCTTCTTCTCGACGGACCTCGCGGGCAACGCTGAGACACCCCGGTCGGTCACCGTGAACGTGGACGGCAGCGTGCCGACCACCGACGATCAGCTGCGACGGTGGCTCGTGTGCGGGCACGTTCTCGGCGGCCGCCTCCGTGGCGCTCGCGGCGACCGACACGGGCGGCTCGGGTCTCGACAAGACCTACTACACCCTCGATGGGAGCACCCCGACGACCTCGAGCACGGCGTATACAGGACCGTTCACGGTGTCGGGCACGACGACGGTTCAGGTTCTTCTCGACCGACGTCGCCGGCAATGCAGAGACGCCACAGTCGCAGGCCATCTCGGTCGTGCTGCCAGACACCGCGCCACCGACCACGACCGCGTCGTGTGACGGTACGACGTGCTCCGGCACGTGGTACAAGGCGAACGTGTCCGTGGCGCTGACCGCGACGGACACGGGCGGCTCGGGCGTCGACAAGACGTACTACACGCTCGACGGCTCCGTGCCCGACACCAACAGCACCGTGTACACGGGATCGCTGACGCTGACGGCAACGACGACCGTCCGGTTCTTCTCCGCGGACCTCGCAGGCAACCGCGAGGCGAACCAGTCCCTCACGGTGCAGATCGACCGGGCGGCGCCGACGACATCGATCGCGTGCGGGGCCTCCGATGTCGGCTGCACGCAGGCCTACCAAACGAGCGTGACCGTCGCCCTTTTCGCCTCGGACGCCGGCGGCTCGGGTGTCTCGGCCACGTACTTCACCCTGAACGGGTCGCCGCCGACCACGTCGAGCACGCTGTACACGGGCCCCTTCGCGCTCGGCGCCACGACGACCGTACGGTACTTCTCGGTCGACGCCGCCGGGAACGCGGAGGGGCCGGCGTCGAGCACGGTTACGGTCAACCCACCCCCACGCGATACGACCGCGCCCGTAAGCACCATCCGCTGTAATACCGGATCGTGCGCCGCGTGGTTCCGCTCCGCGGTGACCGTCTCGCTCTCGGCGACCGACACCGGCGGGTCCGGCGTGAGTGCGACCTACTACACGCTCAACGGGAGCACACCGACCACGTCGAGCACGCGCTACACCGGTGCGTTCACGATCTCGAGCACGACGACGGTCAAGTTCTTCTCGACCGACGTCGCCGGCAATGCCGAGGCGGTCCAGTCGGCCGTCGTGCAGATCGACACCGTGGCTCCCACCACGACGATCACGTGCAACAACGGAGGCTGCACCGCGTGGTTCAGGACCGCCGTCAGCACGCGTCTGGCGGCCACGGACACGGGCGGCTCGGGTGTGGCGACGACCCGGTATACGGTCGACGGCACGAACCCCAACACGAGCGCGACCGCGATCGTCTATACCGGACCGTTCACGGTCGCGAGCACCCAGACCGTGCGCTTCGCGAGCACCGACGTTGCAGGCAACCAGGAGGGTGCGAAGTCCCAGCAGATCAAGGTCGACGCCGCGGCGCCCACCGTGGCGATCACGCAGCCCGCCAACAACTCCACGTTCGTGCGCGGGACGAGGATCACGATCACGGTGAGCGTCACCGACGCCGGCACCGGCGGCGCGCCGGCCTCCGGCGTCGCGAGTGTCGCCTTGTACATCGACGGCGCGCTCCAGTCGACCGACCGGAACTCGCCCTGGACGTTCACGTGGACGCCGAGGAAGGGCGACGTCGGGACCCACGTCCTCACGGTCGTCGCGACCGACGTGGCGGGGAACTCCTCCACGTCCGCGCCCGTCACGGTACGCGTGACGTGATCACGGAGGGTGCCGGCTGAGGGCGGCGGGTCGGTCAGCGATCGGGCGGCGGCGGCGCGGGGGCCCGTCGCGGCTCTGCTCGCCGCCGTTCTCGTTCTCGTCGCGTTCCTGCGGATCGGCCAGGTGAGCGATCCGGTTGCGGGCGGCGGTATGGCGCGCGTCGTGGTCGTCCCCGCGACAGGCACGGCGCCGCCCCCAAGCGGGTATTTCCACCTCCGAGGCGTCGGGGCATGGAGATCGCTCCGTGGTGATCGCGCGTGTGCGGCCGCCGTCCATCGGTCCTCGTGGGAGCCAAGGCCGCTCAACAGGGTGCCGAACCACGTGAGTCCGCAGAGATCGAAGGTCCGCGCCGCGTTCGCGGCGCGGCCTCGCTCCGCCGACGGTTCCTTCGCGGCTCGCTGGGATACCTGGCTCCTACCCCGCGTCAGCGGCGCGTTCACGGGGAAGACGGACGAGATCTTCCAGTGGGCGGCCTGCAAGTGGGGACTGCCCGACAACCTGCTCCGGGCGATCGCCGTGCGCGAGTCCACCTGGTACCAGTACCCGACATACACCTCGGGCGCGTGCGTCGTGAATTGGGGATGCGGCGACATCTTCGATGCCGCGAGCGAGTCGTCTCTTGAGTACTGCGACGGCATCGCGAAGATCGGCGGCTACGACTACCAGGACGACTTCGGCCCGGGCATCTGCCCGAAGACCTTCTCGATCGCCGGGGTGATGTCGTGGGAGGACCCTTCCTGGGGACCGATGCGAGGGAACCAGAACGGCACGTTCCCCTTCAACAGGAACTCGACCGCGTTCGCGGTCGACTACCTGGGGTCGGATCTCCGCGGATGCATCGAAGGATGGGAGCGCTGGCTGGTGGAAGGCACCGGCTTCAAGGGGCTGAGCGCGAAGGACCGGATGTGGGGATGCGTCGGCGCCTGGTACGCGGGGGAATGGCACTCGGCGGCGGCCGATGGCTATATCGCGCGGGTCCGGCGTGCGTGGCGCGACCACGTGTGGCGCAAGCCCGTGTTCGCGACGATCCGGCCGCCATGCGCGAGCGCCGGAGGATGCGTAAGCGGCTCGGCCTGAGTTAGCGAGCAGGCACGGTTGGCGTCGGCGCGTTCGCCACCTGCTTACCGCGTCGTCCCGCGGCGAGGAAGGGGAGCTGGTTGCTGCGGTCCCCGGGCCGCGCGGTCAAGCGGCGCACCACGATGACGGCCCCGACCAGCCGGGCCGACGCCTGGTCCAGCGCCGAGCGGACCGCGACGATCTCGTCGCGGGTGACCGAGCGCGGGTCCACGACGACCACGACGGTGTTGGCTGCGGCCGGCAGCATCTCGCCCGCGAGACCCGACAGGACCGGTGGCGCATCGATGACCACAGGAGCCCCGAGCTCTGCGGTCCGCTCCAGCGCTGCGCGGACCCTCGTGATGGGGACCAGGTCCTCGGGCCGCAGCGGCAAGGTGCCGAGCGGAACGACCACCACACCGCCTTCCACCTCGATGCCCATGCTGTTCACGTCTCTGCGGTCTCGTAGCAGGTCGCTCAGACCCGGACGGCCGCGCGGGTCGTCGTCCGGCTCCGGGGAGCGGTCGTCGGCCCGGACCAGCACGACGGGCTTGCCGTCGAGGGACACATGGCGCGAGGCCCACGCGCGCGCGATCTCAACCACGGGCACACGGCCACGCTGCTGCGAAGTGCAGTGTGCGATCGCGAGCCGGCTCGGCTCGGCTCCTGCGGCCAGCACGATCCTGGCCGCGAGTTGCCGGTACGGTGCCGCAGGTACCGCCCGCCCCTGCGCGGCGACGGGCACAGAGCCGAGCACGGGGACCGCGAGTAGCTCCTCGATCTCGGATGTGGAACGCGGGCGCCGGTCGGTGCGATCCTGCGCGAATGCGAGCCCCATCCCGAGCAGCAGGCCCACGAGGATCCCCACGGCCCCGTCCACGATGTGGTTAGGCCGCGCCGGCGACGTGGGGAGCTGGGAGGCGGCGATCACCCTGCCCTGGAACGAATTCGGCGTCGCGCGGAGCGCCTGCATGTCCTGCTGTCGGGCGCCGAGCTGCGCGACGTAGGCGGCTGCTTCAGCGTTGAGCACCGTCTGCAGCTGCTGGCTGACCTGGCCAGAGCTGGCCCGCCGCTCCACGTCCTCGAGTTGCCGCTGTAGGTCAGCGATCGCGTTCGCGGTCCGCTGCTTCCTCAGGGCGAGTTGCTCACCCGCGGCGGCCGTTCGGAACTTCACGTACGTGTCGGCGAACGCCTGGGCGCGGACCTCCGCGACGTGGGGGTCGGGATGCGCGTACGTGATCGCGAGGATGTCCGTGTTCACCGGGACGTCCACCGAGAGGGACTTGAGCATGACATCGGGAGATACCCCGAAGCGGTACTCGGCCGCGACCTGTTGTGCCACCGCGAGCGACTCGGCGATGCGCTTCTCGTTGTCCATGTTCGGCTGGATGTCGACGCCCGCCTGCGGAAGTATCCCGATGAGGACCTGCGCGGTGGACGCGTAGATGGGCGTGCGGGAGGACGACGCGAACAGCGCCGCAGCGGCAACGATCGCCGTGGCCGTGAGCACGGTCCAGCGTCGCCGCCAGAGGAGCGATCCGTTGATTGCGGGAGTATCCATCGAACCCCACGAACGCTAGATGTTCGGCCGCGCAGGGCGTTCATCCAACCGCGAAGCGAACGTACTGCGAACCGACCATCTCGACGGCCGTTGCCCGTTCATACCATCCGCCGGACGGCCCTCGACGAGGCACCGCCTGCTTACGCACCTGGGGAGGAAGACGTGCAGATCGCCGTTCTCGGCTGCGGCTATTGGGGATCGAAGCACGTCCGCGTGCTTCAGGGACTCGCTGAAGTGGAACGCGTGATAGCGGTCGACCAGGACGTCGATCGCCTGATCTCACTGCAGAAGGTGCTGCCCGGGCTCACGTCGCGTACTCGACTGGAGGACGCGCTGGATGAGGTCGACGCGGTGGTTGTCGCGACGCCACCGCGATCGCACGCCCCCATCGCGATGCGGATCCTCGAGGCCGGCAAGCACGCGCTCGTCGAGAAGCCCCTGGCTACGTCGTCGGCTGAGGCGCGGGAGCTCGTGGCGACGGCTGAGTCGCGAGGTCTGACGTTGATGGTTGGCCACACGTTCGAACACAACCCCGCAGTTTGGAAGCTGCGAGAGCTCGTGGAGTCGGGCGTGGTCGGCGATGTCCTCTACGTCGACTCCGCTCGGCTGAACCTGGGCTTGTACCAACCGGACGTGAACGTGATCTGGGATCTTGCACCGCACGACATCTCGATCTTCAACTTCGTCTTGCGCTCAGCGCCCTCCTCCGTGCATGCCTGGGGGTCGATGCACGGGCACCGGTCGCTCGAGGATGTCGCGTATCTCCGTCTGTCCTATCCGGACCTCGACGTCACCGCCCACATCCACGTGAGCTGGCTCGACCCGTGCAAGGTTCGCCGCGTCACCGTGGTGGGCAGCGAACGGATGGTGGTCTACAACGATCTCGCGACCGAAGAGCGGATCCGCGTGTTCGACAAGGGCCTGGTCGCGCGGTCTGAGGCCGACGCCGAGACGCAGGCGCCGACCTCCTACCGCTACGGGGACATCTCCTCGCCGTTCGTCCCGTTCGAGGAGCCGCTGCTGATCCAGGATCGCTGATTCGTCCAGGCCGTCTCTGACGGCCTCGGGCCGGTCGCGGCACCCCATCCGGGAGTGCTCGTCGTCGACGTGCTGGAGTGCGCGGAACGATCGCTCCGCGAAGGCCGCCAGGTGTCCCTCGATGAAGTGCAACCGCAGGCGCCCGTGGAGGTTGGCTGAAGATGCGTATGGTCGCCGAGCGGCAGGACACCGTCGTGCCCTTCTTCGATCTCGGAGCCACGTTGCGTGAACAGCGCGAGGAGTTGGACGCCGTGTGGGCCAGGATCGTCGACGCGTCGGTGTTCGTCGGCGGTGCCGAGGTCGACCGGTTCGAGTGTGACTGGGCCACCGCCTGCGGGACACGGTTCGCCATCGGCGTTGGCAACGGCACCGACGCGATCGCGGTCACGCTGCGGGCGCTGGGGATCGGGCATGGCGACGAGGTGATCGTTCCCACGAACACGTTCGTGGCGACGGTCGAGGCGGTGGTCCTGGCCGGCGCGACCCCGCGGTTCGTGGACGTCGACGCGCGCACGCTCCTCGTGACGCCTGAGTCGGTCGAAGCGGCGATCGGTCCCCGGACGGTCGCCGTGATCCCGGTCCACCTCTACGGCAATGTCGCAGACGTCGAAGGCGTGTGCCGCGTGGCCGCTCGCGCCGGGATCGTGGTGATCGAAGACGCGGCGCAGGCCCACGGCGCGACGCTCGCGGGTCGGCACGCCGGCTCGTTCGGGATCGCGGGGACCTTCAGCTTCTACCCCGGGAAGAACCTCGGCGCCTTCGGCGATGGCGGGGCGATCGTCACGGACGATCCTTGGCTCGCTGCCCGGATCCGCTCGATCGCCGACCACGGGCGAGCGGAAGGGCAACGGTACCTGCACCCGCTGGTGGGCACGAATAGCAGACTCGACGGCCTGCAGGCGGCGGTCTTGTCGACCCGCCTCCGCGCGCTCCCTCGCTGGAACGCCGCGCGGGCAGCGAGCGCCGAGGTGTACGCACGCCACCTCCCGCGCGGGCTCGAGCTCGTCCAGGCCGGCCCAAGGGTGCGCAGCTCATGGCATCTCGCGGTGATCCAGGTGGAGGATCGTGCCCGCGTGCGTCGTCGGCTCGCCCGTAGCGGGGTCGAGACGGGCATCCATTATCCGGTTCCGTGTCATCAACAAGAGGCGTACGCGCAGTGGTCGCCGGGCCCGCTCTCGGTTGCCGAAGCTGCCGCAGAGCGGATCGTGTCGCTCCCGATGTTTCCCCACATGCGCGAGGAGCAGGTCGTCGCGGTCTGCCGGGCGCTCGAACGTGCCCTCGCAGGAGTCCCCGATCGTGTCACCGGTTGAGGCGGCCTCCCTCGGTGCGCCCGGGCCTGATGGGGGCACCGGGGTCCTCTTGGGCTTCCCGAGCCCGCGTCCCGGGGCGAAACGCGCGTTCCTGATGCCTGCGGATGCGTCCCTTCGACCGGGGACCGTCCTCTATGCGGGCTCGACGTTCGGCCGAAGGTTCACGACTGGCCACAACGTTGTGGTGCGCGAAGACGTCACGATCGGCGATGACGTGAGCGTGTGGAGCAATACGGTGATCGACTACTCGTGCACGATCGGCGACCGCGTCAAGATCCACTGCAACTGCTACGTAGCGCAGTTCACGTACATCGAGGATGACGCGTTCCTCGCGCCCGGTGTCACCATCGCGAACGACCTCTTCCCGGGGTCCGAGGTATCGGCGAAGGCGATGTGCGGCCCGTGGATCGGTGCCGGCGCTCAGATCGGCGCGAACGTCACGCTCCTCCCGTTCGTGCGCATCGGGAAGGGAGCGGTGATCGGCGCGGGCTCGGTCGTTACCCGCGACGTCCCCGCGGGTGTGGTGGCCTATGGCAACCCTGCGGTCGTGGGGCGCCGGATCGATGAGATCGACGTCGAGGGCCGCGTGCGGGAAGCGATCCGCCGTCGTGAACGCAGCGAGGAGGGCTGATGTCCGATCACCACGAGCTCGCGCACGCCTCGATGGCAGTGGGCGGGAGCGTGGCGGCGGGGATACGAGCCCGCCCGATCCGGGCGACGGGCAAGCGGGTTGTCGATGCCCTGCTTGCGACGACAGCGATGCTCGTCTTGCTGCCGCTGTTCATCGCGGTGGCCGTGCTCGTGCGAGCGACCAGCCGCGGCCCCGCGTTCTTCCGGCAGACGCGGGTCGGCCGCGACATGCGCCCGTTCGAGATGTGGAAGTTCCGCACGATGTACGAGGACAGTGACGACGCCATCCACCGCGAATTCGTGGCGGGGCTCCGGAAGGATATCCCGAGCGACCGCGTCGACGGTCAGGACATCTACAAACTGACGCACGATCCTCGGATCACACCGTTCGGCCGATGGCTTCGGCGGCTGAGTGTCGACGAGCTGCCGCAGTTGATCAACGTGCTCCAGGGCACGATGTCCCTCGTCGGACCGAGGCCGGCGTTGTCCTGGGAGCTCGAGCTCTTCGGGACCCTCCCGCGCTACCCCGACCGGTTCACCGTGAAGCCGGGCATCACCGGACTCTGGCAGGTCAGCGGTCGGGGGATGCTGACGATGCGCGAAGCCGTCGCGCTCGACGCGGAATACGTCGACCGGCGCTCGTTCGGGCTCGACCTCTTGATCATGCTCCGGACGATCCCCGCCGTGCTGGGTCGCCGGGGCGCGTTTTGAGCGCGGCGGACCTCACCGAACGGTCCGTACCGGTGCGAGGGGTCCCCCCAGACGCGCTCGTCGCGAACTCCGTATCGGGAGCGTTGTGGACGGCCGTCAGCCGGCTCACCGGATTCGCGCAGACGCTCACGGTCGGCGCCGTCCTCGGCGCGACCTACCTCGGCAACACCTACCAGTCGGTCAACTCGCTCCCGAACATCGTCTATTACCAGCTGCTGTCGGGGTCGCTGTTCGCGGCCATCCTGGTCCCGCCGCTCGTGCACCGGATCGATGCCGGCGACGCTCCCGGTGGACAGCGCTTGGCCCGAGGCTTCCTCGGCGCGCTGCTGGTGTTCGCCGTCGCGCTCGCCCTTGTCCTGCTCGTCGCCGGCCCGCTGATCATGCGCGCCCTCACGATCGACATCGCCGAACCGGCCGCCGCCGCGGCGTCGCGACGCGTCGGCCTCGTGCTCCTCGCGATATTCGTGCCGCAGATCCTGCTGTACACGGTCGCCGGAACCGGCGCCGCCGTGATGAACGCGCACGGCCGGTTCGCGCTCGCAGCCGGGGCCCAGACCGTCGAGAACATCGGGATGATCGTCACCCTCTTGCTTGCGGGCTTGATCTTCGGCACGGTGAACGGGATCAGGTCCGTTCCGCCTGCCGAGATCCTCCTGCTCGGTATCGGTACGACCACGGCGGTCGCACTCCACGCCGGATGCCAGTGGTTCGGGGCCCGAACGAGCGGGATCGTCCTGGTGCCGAGCCGGGGGTGGCGCGATCCTGCGGTGCGGGAGATCCTCGCTCGGATCCCGCCAACGCTCGCCTACACGGGGCTCGCGGCCGCACAGGTCCTCGCTGTCCTCGTTGTCGCGGATCGCGTGCAGGGCGGCCTCGTCGCCTTCCAGTTCGGCTTGAACTTCTTCTACCTGCCCGCGGCGGTGGTTACGTGGCCGATCGCTCGCGCCGCGCTTCCCCAGCTCGCCCGGCTCGAGCGTGCTGAGGACTACCTCGGGATGCGGGATGAGCTCTTCCGTGCGACGGGCCTCGCCGCCTTCGTGACGATCCCGGCAGCGGTCGCCTACCTCGTGCTGGCGATGCCGCTCGCGCTCGGGGTGACGTTCGGCAGCCTGGCCACGCAGGCCGGCGTATCGCTGGTGGCGGTGTCGATAGCCTCGATCGCGCCGGCGGTGATCGGCGATGGCGCGTTCATCCTTGCCACCTACGCGTGCTACGCGCAGAAGGATGCACGGACGCCGCTCCGGTCGATGCTGCTGCGCACCGGCATCACGCTCGGGTGTCTCGCCGCCGCGTGGGCCCTGGGCCTGCCGGTGCTGCCGACCCTGGGTCTGTCGCTATCGATCGGAAGCCTGGCGGGCGCGACCCATCTGTGGCATGCGGTGCTCCGTGGCGCGAAGGTCGCAGGTCCCGACCCCGGCGTGTCGCGTCTGCGTCGGTCGCTCGCGCGAACGGGCCTCGCGTCACTCGCGATGGCGGGTCCCGCGGCGCTCGTCGCGGCGGCGCTGGGTCGCACGCTGCACGGGCAGGTCGGCGAGGTGTTGGCCGTGGCTGGCGCCGGCGTCGTCGGCGCGGCCGTGTACCTCGGGGTCCAGCGCGCCGCGGGAGGAGAGGAGCTCTCCGCGCTCCGCGACGTGGTTCTGCGGCGGGCGGTCCGGTGATGGACGTCGGCGTTCCCTTCACCGCGACGTCGGGGCGTTGGGTCCGCGCCGGGCTCGTCGCGGCGATCGGCGCGGGCCTCTGTGCGATCGGCGCTCTCCTCCCGCGCCTGCCCGCCCAGCCGGTCGTGCTCGGCACACTCGCCGTCGCGCTCGGCGTCGCGATCGCGCTCCACCCGCCCCTCGCCGCGTATCTGCTGGTCGGGGTGACACCGCTCGTCGCCGGGATCGACCGCGGACGGCTGATCCCGGTGCTCCGTCCGGCTGAGGCGCTCGAGCTCCTCGCGGGAGGCGCCCTCCTTTCGCGCGCGCTGATCCTCGCGCGTGACGGGGGGCGATCGCGCTGGAGGATGGGTCCGCTCGACGCGGCCATCCTCGCGCTCGCGGTCGCCAGCTCCATCCTCCCTATCGCGTGGATGCTCGTCCGCGGGGTCGCGGTCGTGCAGGACGATGTCCTCTACGGACTCATCATCTGGAAGTACTACGGACTGTTCCTGATCGTGCGCGCGAGCATCCGGACCGACCGCGAGATCCGCAACCTCCTCGTCATCTCGGTGGCCACCGGGCTGGTCGTGGCGATCGTCGGGATCGTTCAGTCGCTCCAGCTCCTCGGGGTGCCGAGGCTGCTGTCGTCCCTCTACAGCCCCTACGGCAACACGGACGCGCTGACGAACAGCCGGGGGGGCTCGACCCTCGCGCTGCCGATCGCGGCAGCCGACTTGCTCCTCCTCGACCTCGGGATCGTGCTCGCCGCCTGGCCACGGCTCTCGCGTGGGTGGGGATGGCTGGCCGCTGGCATCGCGGCGCTCTTCACGACCGGGATCGTAGCCTCCGGCGAGATCTCGGCGATCGTCGGCTTGGTCGTGGTGCTCGTCGCGCTCGTCTGGGTGAGCCGACGCTCCGGGCTGCTGTTGCGATTGCTGCCCGGCCTCCTCATCGCCGTCTTCCTCCTGGGGCCCGTCATCCAACGCCGCCTGGAGGGGTTCCAGTCGTCGAGCGGGCTCCCATTGTCGTGGCAAGGCCGCCTATTCAACCTGACGAACTACTTCTGGCCCGTGTTGTTCTCCCACGGCAACTTCCTCCTCGGGGTCCGCCCGGCGGCGCGCGTCGCCACCTCTTCGATGGCGACCGGCTTCGTATGGATCGAGAGCGGCTACACGTGGCTGCTCTGGGCCGGCGGTATCCCGCTCGTGGTCGCGTTCTTGGTGTTCGCGGGCAAGGCGCTCCGACTGTGTGCGACCGTGGCGCGTTCGAACGCCGGCATGGCCTCGATCGCCGCCACGAGTGCGTTCGCCTCGCTCGTGATGATCGTGCTCCTCATGTTGATCGACCCACACCTCACGTACCGTGGCTCCGCCGACCTGCTGTTCGCGTTGCTCGCGGTGTGCTCGACACCGATCGCGCTCCGATCGTCGCTGAAGGAGAAGCTGCGCGGATGACGCGACGTCGCGACCGCCGGCGGAGCCATGTCCTGCTCGTTATCGAGAACGTACCGTTCGCGCGCGACCACCGGGCACGCAAACAGGCTGACGCGTTGTCTCGCGCCGGCCGGCGCGTCACCGTCCTCACGCAGCGCGATCCCGAGAACGCCCGTTTCGCTTCCGCCGGCGTGCACCTCTTGCAGTACCGAGCGCCACGGGAAGCGTCTGGCGTTGTCGGATATCTCCTCGAGTACGCATGGTCTCTCGCGGCGTGGCTGGTGCTCGCGGCCCGGCAGTACGCGCGCGACCCCTTCGGTGCGATCCAGATAGGACAGCCGCCGGACGTGTCACCGGTATTGGCTCTCCCGTTCCGGTTGCTCGGGGTCCGCTACGTGGCGGACCAGCGGGATCTGTCCCCCGAGCTCTTCGCGGCCCGTTTCGGCGCCCGAACTGGTCCCCTCCCGAGGATCCTCAGGATCCTGGAGCGCACGTCGTGGCGGCACGCCGACCGCGTGCTGTGCGTGAACGAGTCGCTGCGAGACGCGATCGTGGGACGAGGCGGCCTCGATCCCGCGAAGGTGACGATCGTCGCGAACGGCCCGGTGCTCGCGAGGGTCGCGGAGGCGCGGCCCGATCCGCTGTTGCGCGAAGGCGCGACGCACCTCGTGTGCTGGGTCGGAGTGATGGGCGCGCAGGATCGCCTGGATCTGTCACTCCGCGCCGCGGCCGACGTGGTCCATCGCCTCGGCCGGCGGGACGTCCGGTTCGCGTTCATCGGTGACGGGGAATCGCTCGATGATGCGAAGGCGCTCGCGTGCCGGCTCGGGATCGAGGAACGGGTCGCGTTCCCCGGTTGGCTCGACGAAGGGAGATGCTTCGCCTACCTCGCCACGGCGGACATCGGGATCGACGCCAACCTCCAAGAGGAGGTGTCCCCGGTGAAGGTGATGGAGTACCTAGCGTTCGGACTCCCGTTCGTAGCCTTCGACCTGCCACAAACACGAGCCATGGCCGGCGAAGCCGGCTCCTACGTCCCGCAGGGTGATATATCCGCGTTCGCCGACGAGATCGCCCGGTTGATCGAGGACCCGACCCGGGCGGAGCAGATGGGTCGTGCCGGCGTCGAACGCGTCCGCAGCGTCTTGGCGTGGGAGCGCCAGGAAGAGCGATACCTCGACGTCTACCGCTCGCTCGTTCCGGTCGCGCCAACGCTCGTTCCGCGGGGGAGCACGGTGCGCGTCCTAACCCCCTCTAGGCCTTCCGGCGTAGGCCGCTCCCTACGACGATTAGAGTAGGAGATGTCCCCCATCGGGAGTACAAAGGCTGGCGTATCTGGCCTATGTGTGGACCCCCTGTGAGCTGTAGCTTTTCGTCCTCGAACAACGCACCGGGGGGCAACGGTGGTCTCGATGATGGTGGTGGGGGATGATCTGATGTTCGCCGACGCGCTCTGCGTCGCGGTCGACCATACATTCGAGATCGCCGGCGTGGCGGCCTCGCTCGAGGAAGCTGCGGCCATCGCGGCCCGCGAGGGGCCCGACGTCGCTCTCGTCGCCCTCGATCATCTCGGCGGAGACGGCGTTTCCGACGCTGGCGCCACCATCCGCGGGGCGAGCCCAGCGACGGTCCTGGTGGCGATCGCCGCCGACGCCGCCGCTCATCCGATCGACGAGCTGCTCCGTGAGGGATTCTGCGCGATCATCTCCAGGGAGGTCCCCCTTGATGATTTCGTCTCCGCGCTCGTGGACGTCGTCACTACCCGTCGCCCGGAGGATGTGCTGGTGGTCGGCGGACGCCCGAAGAGGCGGACACGGGGTGGCTTCGAAAAAGTGGTCGACCTCACCCGCCGAGAGCGCGAGGTCCTTGAGCTCCTGGTTGAAGGAGCGAGCGGCAACGAGATCGCCGAAGAACTTCGCATCAGTATCAATACCGTTCGTTCCCACATCCAATCGCTCTTCGCGAAGCTCCACGTGCACTCGCAGTTGGAAGCCGCGGCCCTCGCCGTACGGGTCGGACTCGTGGATCTGAGCACGCTCCGCTCACCCTCCCCGTCCGCCACGCCAGGTCCCCTCACCGACGCCCGCCTCGCTGGCGAGGGCAAGGGTTCGGTCCGGACGACACGCCGGAAGGCCGACAAGCGTCCGGCATGAAGAGGCTGGCGAAGGCGGCGACCGTTTCCTCAGGCCACAGTAGTCGGACTACACCCGGATGAGGGCTTCGCGGTTCCTCGCCGGTTTTACCGTCGAGCCCACGATGACGGTCGCCCATATGAGGGCTGTGAGCGACGTTGCGCGGCCCGGTGAGTTGCGCGTCCTCGTCGCGCTCGACCATGTCCTGTTCCGTGAGAGCGTGCGGTCGGCGCTCGAGCGCGAGCCCGATCTATCGGTGGTCGTGGCCCTCGACTCCTGTGCCGCGATCGTTGACGAAGCGGCGCGCGTTCGGCCGCACGTCGCCGTCATCGACGCGGCGCTCGGGGGTGGGAACGTGATCGACACCGTGCGCACGGTCCGCGCGCAGCCCCACGCTCCCGCCGTCGTGTGCATCGGTATCGGGGCCGACCACCGGTTCGTCGTGCAGGCGGTCCGCGCCGGCATGAACGGGTACGTCAGCCGGAACTCGCCGGTCACCGAGCTGATATCGGCCGTCCGCGCGGTCGACCGTGGAGAGATGGCGATCCCGCGCAGGATGCTCGCCGGGGTTGTCCAGCGCCTCCTGGGCAGCGACGATATCCGCGAGGACGCCCTCGAACGGATCTCACGCCTGACTCACCGCGAGCGACGCGTGCTGGCGCTGCTGTCGACAGGAGCCACGAACGCCACGGTGGCCTCGGCCATGTTCATCAGCCCACTCACCGCTCGGACCCACATCCAGAACGTGCTGACGAAGCTCGGGGTCCACTCGCGCCTTGAGGCCGCGATGTTCGTGGCGCAGAACGACATCGTGCAGGAGTTGGAGCGCGGGCCGCGCTGAGCTGGGTTATCCCTCGCATCCGTCCGTCCGGTGTAGCGAACTACACCGTTTCGACCGTTCCCCCGTGCGCCCGAGTTCCTAACGTCGGCATGCACGGTGAGCGCCTGCATCACGTCGGGCCGCCACGACCTGAGATCCACTGCCGAAGGAACGGGGGAGGGAAGAGATGGCGGTCCTGCGCAACGCTCCCGCGACCGTCTCGACGCGGGCCGCGGATGAAGTCTGCACGCTCTACATGGTGCGTCACGGCACGACGACGATGAACGTCGAGAACCGCTATCGGGGTCGTCGGGATGTGCCGCTCGACGCGCAGGGGTACCAGGATGCGGTCGATGCTGCCCGGTTCCTCTCCGGTCATGGGCGTGCAGGCCGTCTACACGGGACCGCTGCGTCGGACGATCGCCACGGCCCAGATCATCGCGGACGAGGTCCGCGTCCCTGACATCCGCATCCTCCACGGCCTCAACAACATCGACTATGGCGCGTGGGAGGGCTTGACGGCGAGCGAGGCTCAGATGTACGACCCGCAGGCGTTCGAGACCTACCGGACGTCGCCGTCGACCGCCGTGTGTCCGGCGGGGGAGCGTCTGCGAGACGGACAGCAGCGGATCCTCGATGCGATCTCGCTGATCGAATCGCGTCACCGGGGAGAGATCGTCGTTGCGGTCACGCATGCGGTCATGATCCGGCTCGCGGTCGCCGCCACGCAACACGTCGAGGGGGAACAGTGGCGGATCCCGCTCAGCCGTGGCTCTCTCTCGAGATTCGATATCGGCGAGGACATCTCGATCTCTCTGCCCGAGGGCGGAGACGTCGACTGAAGAGGGAGCTCCGGGCCCAGGGGGCACCGGCGACAGCGACCTCGCCCGCCGCGAACGATGCGGTGGCTCGTCGGTTCGCCCATCCGCGGCACGTCCTGCGACGCTACCTCTCGGAACATCCATCGCTCTACCTCCCCCTTGCCCGGCGCCGGTATCCCGGCCCGAGCCCGATGGTCGTGACGCCCCATACGGAGCTCGTGGTCGACGGGTATACGCGCTCGGCGACCACCTACGCGGTCTACGCGTTCCAGCTCGCGCAGACGAAGCCCGTGCGTATGGCGCATCACCTTCACGCACCGGCCCAGATCGCCGCCGCCGCGCGTTGGGGTGTACCCACGATCTTGCTGGTCCGCGACCCCGAAGGAGCCGTGCTCTCGCAGGTCGTCCGGGAGCCTGGCGTGACCGTGCGCGACGCCCTCGTCTCGTGGAGGCGCTTCTATCAGAGCGGCGCTCCGTGCCGCGATGCGTTCGTCGTGGGGGAATTCGGGCGGGTAACGGCCGACATGGGCGGCGTGATCCGCGACGTGAACGGTAGGTTCGGCACGTCGTTCGAGGAGTTCGATCGAACGGAGGAGAACGAGCGACAGGTGCTCGAACTGATGAGCGAACGGCCGACAACGATCGCCGAGTGGTCCTCGACCCTGCTCGGGTTCGAGTCGGGCTTCGTCTCGCGTGAGCAGGTCCTCGCGCAGTACCAGCGGTTCCGGCGGAGCAGCGACCGAGGTGTCGACCGACCTGGATCCCTTCGGAGGAGCGCGACGCGGCCAAAGAGCGGCTCGGGCCGAGTGGGCCGAACCCGTGCTCGATCGATGAGCGGGCGCGCGCGTATCGCGATCTACGAAGAAGTGATGGCGCTTTAGTGGCGTTCCCTGAGCCTCATCCGCGGCGCTGCTACGGTCCCGCCATGACATCCGTCGGTCCGATCTCCGATCCTGGCCGTCGCGAACATCGGCTCGACCTGGTGTTGTGGTCGGTCGTGGCCCTCTCGATCGCATCCACCGTCGTTTGGTCGTTCGTCGAGCCGCCGGGCGCAGGATTGGGGCACGGGATCGACAAGGTGCAGCACGCGCTCGCGTACTTCGTGACGATGCTGGCGACCTTGCTGGCCGCGGTGTGGAGACCCGGACGTGGTCCCGGCCGCTTCCCCGGCGCGCGATGGTTGATCGCGGCGGGCGCGCTCGCATGCGGAGCCATGATCGAGATCCTGCAGAGCGTATCCACGACGAACAGGCAGGGGGACGTGGGCGATTGGCTCGCGGAGGTCGTCGGAGTGGGGCTGGCGGTGTTCGCCCAGAGCATCCTCGAGCAGCGCTCGTCCGCGCGATCTGCGTCGGTCTGAACGGCACGCCCTGCGGCCAGGGCAGACGCATCGAGCCCCGTCCCGTCGCCGAGGGAACTCTCTG
Source organism: uncultured Actinomycetes bacterium (assembly GCA_963765865.1). Lineage (GTDB taxonomy): Bacteria > Actinomycetota > UBA4738 > UBA4738 > HRBIN12 > AC-51. Next base: position 30,097 of record CAVXYE010000019.1, on the reverse strand, counting down.
GCTACACTTCCACGAGCGGAGAGCAGCCGGGTGGAGTTCGTCTGTCACGTCGTCCGCATCCCCCGCCGCGATAGCTCAGTCGGCAGAGCACGGCCATGGTAAGGCCGGGGTCGTGGGTTCGATTCCCACTCGCGGCTCGAGGTCGATCGACCGGGAGCTCGGCCTGCGAGTCGTGGCGCGGCCCGTTCCCGCAGGTAAACTGACGGGCTGCTGGGGGCGGGGTAGCTCAGAGGTAGAGCAAGCGGCTCATAATCGCTGTGTCGCGGGTTCGAGTCCCGCCCCCGCTACGACCCGAGACGACCACCACCACGACGGCACCAAGGAGCTACGGCAGATGGCCAAGCAGAAGTTCGAGCGCACGAAGCCCCACGTGAACATCGGCACGATCGGGCACATCGACCACGGCAAGACCACCCTCACGGCCGCGATCACGAAGCGCCAGGCCGACAAGGGTCTGGCCGACTACACCCCCTTCGACCAGATCGACAAGGCGCCGGAGGAGCGCGAGCGCGGGATCACGATCGCGATCGCCCACGTCGAGTACCAGACCGACGCCCGCCACTACGCCCACGTCGACTGCCCCGGGCACGCCGACTACGTGAAGAACATGATCACCGGCGCCGCCCAGATGGACGGGGCGATCTTGGTCGTCTCGGCCGCCGACGGCCCCATGCCCCAGACCCGCGAGCACGTGCTCCTGGCCCGCCAGGTCGGGGTCCCCTACATCGTGGTCGCGCTCAACAAGTGCGACATGGTCGATGACCCGGAGCTGCTGGACCTCGTCGAGCTCGAGGTCCGCGAGCTCCTTTCGTCCTACGAGTTCCCGGGCGATGACGTCCCGGTGATCAAGGTCTCGGCGCTCAAGGCCCTCGAGGGGGACGAGACCTGGGGCGCGACGATCGACGAGCTCCTGCAGGCCTGCGACAGCTACATCCCCGAGCCGGTCCGCGACGTCGACAAGCCCTTCCTGATGGCGATCGAGGACGTCTTCTCGATCACCGGACGCGGCACGGTCGTCACGGGCCGGGTCGAGCGCGGGACCCTCGCGAAGATGGCCGAGGTCGAGATCGTCGGGATCACCGACACCCGCAAGACGACGGCGACCGACCTGGAGATGTTCCGCAAGCTCCTGGACGAGGTGCGCGCGGGGGACAACGTCGGGGTGCTCCTCCGGGGGATCGACAAGGAAGACGTCGAGCGCGGCCAGGTCCTCGCGAAGCCCGGCTCGGTCACCCCGCACACGAACTTCGAGGCCCAGGTCTACGTGCTCTCCAAGGAGGAGGGTGGGCGCCACACCCCGTTCTTCAACGGCTACCGCCCCCAGTTCTACTTCCGCACGACCGACGTCACCGGCACCGCGAACCTCCCCGGTGGGGTCGAGATGGTGATGCCGGGGGACAACGTCGAGATGACGGTCGAGCTGATCGCCCCGATCGCGATGGAAGAGGGCCTGCGCTTCGCGATCCGCGAGGGTGGGCGCACCGTGGGCGCCGGTCGCGTGACCACGATCGTGAAGTAGGGCGGGGGACAGGGCGAAGCGCGATGGCGAAGAAGGAAGGCAACCGTCCGAAGATCACGCTCGCGTGCAACGAGTGCAAGCGGCGCAACTACAACACCGTGAAGAACCGGGTGAACGACCGCGACCGGCTCGAGCTGATGAAGTACTGCCGGTGGGACCGCAGGCATACGCTGCACCGCGAAACCCGATAACGCTTGGACCGTTAGACGACACGCTCGAGGCCGCCCGGACGGGCGGCCTCGAGCGTGTCACGACCCGTCACGGCAAGACCGGGAGGGGTGGCCTTGCCGAACCGGATCGCTGCCACGACGGCATCCGTCTTCGAGTGGACGCCGAGCTTCGTCAGGATGTTCTGCGTGTGCGTCCGCAAGGTGTGCCGGCTCATGCCGAGCCGTTCCACGATCTGCTCGGGCGCGAGGCCCTCGGCCATCGCCTGGAGGATCTCGATCTCTCGAGGCGTCAAGCGCTCGACCCGCCGCTCGAGCTCGACGTCGTGCTTCGAGCGAGCTCGCATGGTCTTGATCGCCTGGTTCACCTCGGCCGGCCGGTGCAGCGGCTCGCCGCGAGAGGCGCGCCGGACGGCTTCGACGACGTCCATCATGGGAGCGGTCTTGTGAAGGAACCCCCTCGCCCCGACCTGGATCGCACGGGCGAGGGAGACGTCGTCGGCCTCTCCCGTGAGGATGATGACGGCGCTGTGCGAGCCTTCCTCCCGGAGCCGGCGGGTCGCCTCGAGCCCGTCGAGATCGGGCATCCGAAGATCCATCAGCACCACGTCCGGTTGGTCATGGATCGTCACCCGCACGGCGTCATCGCCTCGGTCCACGACCCCGACGACGCTGAGGTCTCGTTCCTTGTCGAGCGCGATCTGCAGCGCCTCCCCGAACGAGCGGTGATCGTCGGCGATGATGACGGTGATGGGATCGTGCAACGCGAGCGCGTCGCCGTCCGGTCTGGTGCGGGCCATCTGCGGATGGTAGGCCGGGGTGTGCGGCCTTCCGTGTAGGCTCAGGACCGATTTCTGCGTCCCCCAGCAGGGGGACAGCAGGTGAAGGAACCCCGACGACGATGAATCCCGCCGCCGAAGGAACGACCTACCCTGCAGTCCCGTTCGTCGTCGACCCGCCGCGCGTCGCCGCCTTCCGATCGCTGTTCGGGATCAGCGAGGGGGTTCCGCCGACCTTCGTGACCGCGGCGGAGTTCGCCGCGTTCCCGCAGATCGTCGCCGACCGGCACCTCGATCTCGACTTCTCCCGGGTCGTGCACGGCTCGCAGACCTACGCGTTCCGGCGCGCGCTCCACGAGGGCGAGGAGCTCGCCGTCCGCGCGCGCATCGAGTCGATCCGGATCAGAGGCGGGAACGGGTTCGTGACGATCGCGATGGATCTCGAGGACGCCGATGGCGTCGTCGTCTGCACGGCGCGTTCGCAGATGGTCGAGCGGGCGGCCGGGGTGTGAGGGGCAGAGCGACGGTCTCGGTCGGGCAGGAGCTTCCCGAGCTCGCCCGCGTCGTCACGCGCGAAGACGTCAAGGCGTACGCCGACGTTGGCGGCGACCAGAACCCGCTCCATCAGGACGACGCGTTCGCCCGCTCGGCTGGGTTCCCAGGGGTCATCGCCCACGGGATGTTCACCATGGGCCACATGGCTGCGGCGATCGTGGCATGGGCGGGTGAGGCCGATGCCGTGCTCGCCATCTCCGCCCAGTTCCGGGCGCCGGTGTTCATCGGCGAGACGATCGTTGCGGGCGGGCGTGTGCGGAGCATCGAGGACCGACCCGCGATCGCCGTGCTCGAGGCCTGGGTCACCGTCGAGCGGAACGGACGTACGGAATGGCCCGTGAAGAAGGGCGAGGCGCGCGTCCGGCTCGCCTGAGCGCTACGCGCTCTCCCGCCGCACCGTGGACATCGCTCTGATCGCGTCCGACATCCGGTCGACCACGATCTGGATATCGTTCCCGACCCCTTCGTCGACCCGGATCGACAACCGGTCGATCTTCTCGCCCAGGACCTCGGCGATCTTGAGCATCGCCTCCGCCTGCAGCTGCGTCTCCTTGTGCAGTTGATCCGACAGGGTCTGGAACCGTCGATCGACCGATCCCGCCGTGTCCGAGGCCATCCCGGCCTCGAGCTCCTTGATCGAACGGATCAGCTGGCGCACCAGCTCTCCGTCGACGGCGGGTTCCGTCGTGCCGCCGGCCGGCGCCAAAGTGGCCATCCGGTCCGCGAGGGCCTGGGAATCCGAGCGGATCAGCCTCGCGATCGCCCCGGCGCGCTCATCGATGTGGTTCATCATCCGATCTTCGAAGGACTGCTGGCTCTCCGCGATGAGCTCGTCGAGGCCGTCGACCGAGCCGGCCGCGACCGCCATCCGCTCGACGTTGCGCTCGACGCTCGCGCTCGTCGCGCTCGAGAGCGCCAGCACCTGCTCGCCCATCGTTCGCTCCAACGAGGCCATCCGCTCCTCGACGATGTGCTCCAGGGCGGCCATGCGATCGTCCACGACCCGGACCAGCGGTCCCGCGTCGAGCGCACCGTCACCGGATGCGACCATCATCCCGGCGCGATCCTCGATCAAGCCGCGCAGGGCGGTCGAATCCGAGCGGATCAGCTCGGCGAGCCCGCGCATCCGGGCATCGATCGCCCGTTCGAGGGAGGCTCGGAGTTGCTCTTGCTCGCGGCCGTGGAGGCCCACCTTCTCGCGAACCATCGCGACCTGCTCGGTCAGCTCCGATGCCTGCTCCTCAACGACCTCGCGCACGTGCTCCACGATGTTGTGGTCCTGCAGCACGAACAGCTTCGCGTGCTCTTCGATGCGCTGTGCGAGCCGCCCGACCGTCTCCGTGCCGCCTTGCACGTAGGCCTGCATCGCCTCGACGATCCGGGTGGTCTCGCGCGTCATCAACTCCCCGTGGTCCCGGACCTGGCCCAGGACCTCGGTCGCGATCGCCTCGTCGCGCTGGTCGAAATGCGCGAACGCCTCGGCGATGTGTCGCTCCACCATCTCGAGCTGCGTCCGCACGGCCTCGACGCCGTGCAGGGTGGGGGAGTCGGCGATCTCCCGGATCGCGTGTGCGGTGGCTTCCATCGCCGCTCTCGTCCTGCGCTCGGAGTCCGCCAGCTCCTGGAGGTGGTCCTCGAGACTCGCGCTGCGGACGGCGAGCGCTTGGAACCGCTCGTCGGAGGAGGCGATCAACGACCGGATCGCCTGATCGCGAGACAGGATCGAGACGATGCGCTCCTGTTCGGGACGCACATCCTTCGCGGAGGACCGCCAAACCTCGCCGGCAACCTCTCGCATGAGCCCGGTCGCCTGCTCCTCGATCGCCCGGATGCCCTCATCCAGCCGATCGTCGACCGCGCGCTGCAAGAGCTCCGCCAACCGAGCCTCGGGCTCGCTGATCACGGGCTCGGTCTGAACCGGCTCGCGACGGGGCAAGAACCCGCGCCGGAAGAGCCCGGGCTCCTCGGCGGAGGGGGAAGAACCACTCGTACTCATCGGACGCCCTCGCTTGTCTGGGGCCGCGCGTGGTCGTCGTCCGCCGAAGCATAGGGCCGAGATCGCGCGGACTCACGTAGCCGACATGGGGAAATGCGCGCGCGGTGCGGGGGGTTCCGCGACCACCTGCCGGGGCTATACTGAGGCGCCCGAGGCCCCGACCTCGGGGACCGGCGCCGAAGGCGCGTAGCTCAACTGGCAGAGCACCGGTCTCCAAAACCGGGGGTTGGGGGTTCGAGTCCCTCCGCGCCTGCAAAGGGAGCAGCATGAACCGACAGATGAAGCGAGCGCAGGAGAAGGCCGAACGCCTCCAGAAGGGGTCCGGCGTCGATCGTCGCGCAGCACCGCCCGCCACGACCCGCCGTGCGGCGCAGCAGGAGAAGCGCAAGCGCGCCGGCGTTCGCCAGTTCCTGCGTGAGGTCCGTCTCGAGCTCAAGAAGGTCGACTGGCCGACCCGCAAGGAGCTCATCACCTACACGGTCGTCGTCCTCGTCACGATCACGGTCCTGACGTCGTTCGTGTTCGCGATCGACTGGGTCTTCGCGAAGTTGATCTTCAACCTGCTCGACTGAGCGTTCCGGCAGCGTCCGGACGACCGTTTTGCCGGGTCTTCCGCCGCCCACCTATACTGGTCCGCGCTGGGCGGGAGCGCGCCCCACGGGCGCTCCGAGGCTCTTCCGCCGCCCGCCGAGGCCGGTCCCGGCCCGCTCCCTGGACACAGAAGACGTAGAGGATCCATCGTGGACGACGAGCAGAACCCGAACGACGAAGAGCTGCGTGACGCGCTGGAAGCCGCCGCCGTCCTCGACGACGACGCCGTGGCTCGCGTCGAGGTCGCGACCCAGGTCGCGGAGGCGGCAGAGGCGGCCGAGGAACAGGCCGTGGCGGACGGAGACTTCGCGGCCGCCGAGCGGATCGACCAGGAAGCCGACGAGGTCATCACGGAGCTCATCGAAGAAGCGGTCGTGGAGGCTGAGACCGCCGAGGATGTCGTCGAGACCGTGCTCGGTCCTCCGGCCGATGAGGCGGCTCCACGCCCGACGATGTGGCCACGCCCGACGAGGAGCTCGTGGTCGTTCCCGAGGCAGCGCCGGAGGCTCCCCCGGAGCCGGCCGACGCGGGCAGCGGCGATCCGTTCCGAGGCCCGGGCGACTGGTACGTGGTGCACACGTATGCCGGCTACGAGAACAAGGTCAAGGCCAACCTCGAATCCCGGATCCATACGATGCAGATGGAGGACAAGATCTTCCGCGTCCACATCCCGATGGAAGACGTGATGGAGATCAAGTCGGGCAAGAAGCAGGTCGTGCAGAAGAAGGTCTTCCCCGGCTACCTGCTGGTGAAGATGCTCTACGACAACGACTCGTGGTACGTCGTGCGGAACACGCCGGGCGTCACGGGGTTCGTGTCGGCGGGCACCGGATCCAAGCCGACGCCGCTTTCCAAGCGCGAGGTCGAGAAGATCCTCGTCGTGAAGAAGGAAGAGCAGAAGCCGCAGGTCAGGCTCGGGTTCGAGGAAGGCGACGTCGTCCGCATCATCAGCGGTCCGTTCGCCGACTTCAACGGCACGATCAGCGAGATCAACCCCGACCAGGCCAAGCTCAAGGTGCTGGTCAACATCTTCGACCGGGAGACCCCGGTCGAGCTGTCCTTCGACCAGGTAGCGAAGGTCTAAGGGCCGAAGATCACGAGACGAGCGGGAGGCCGGGTCGGACCCGGCCGCTGGAACCGCAGGAAGGCGTGAGGCAATGCCGCCGAAGAAGAAGAAGGTACTCGCGACCGTCACGCTCCAGATCAGGGCGGGGCAGGCAACGCCGGCGCCGCCGGTGGGCACCGCCCTCGGTCAGCACGGCGTGAACATCATGGAGTTCTGTAAGCAGTACAACGAGCAGACCCAAGCGATGGCGGGCCAGGTCATCCCGGCCGTCCTCACCATCTACGAAGACCGGACGTTCTCGTTCATCCTCAAGCAGCCGCCCGCCGCGGAACTGATCAAGCAGGCCGCGGGGATCGAGAAGGGGTCGGGTGTCCCGAACCGGGACAAGGTGGCGTCGCTCACTCACGCCCAGGTCATCGACATCGCGCAGAAGAAGATGGCGGACCTCAACGCGAACGATGTCGAGATGGCGGCGCGCATCATCGCGGGCACCGCCAGGAGCATGGGTGTGGAGGTCGAGGCATGACCACGGTCCAGGGCAAACGGTACCGCGAGGCCACCGCCGCGTTCGATCATGCCGAGGAGCACACCCCGGCGGAGGCGATCGGCCTCGTGAAGTCGCTCCCCGCCGCGAAGTTCGACGAGACGGTCGAGGCTTCGTTCCGGTTGGGGATCGACACCCGCAAGCAGGATCAGACGCTCCGGGGCACGGTCACGCTCCCGAACGGGTCCGGAAGGACCGTCCGGGTCGCCGTCTTCGCCCAGGGCGACAAGGGGCGTGAGGCCCGCGACGCCGGGGCCGACGTCGTCGGCGGCGACGAGCTCGTGGACGAGGTGATCAAGGGGAGGATCGACTTCGATGCCGCGATCGCGACGCCCGACATGATGGCCTCCGTCGGGAAGGCCGGCCGCGTGCTCGGACCCCGGGGGCTGATGCCGAACCCGAAGACCGGGACCGTGACGAACGACATCGAGAAGGCGGTCGCGGACATCAAAGGCGGGAAGATCGAGTACCGGGCCGACCGGACGGGCAACGTGCACATGGTGATCGGGAAGAAGTCGTTCGAGGAGCGCGCCCTGCTCGAGAACTACCTCGCGGTCGTCGACGAGATCCTGAGAGCGAAGCCGTCCTCGGCGAAGGGGCGGTACATCCGCTCACTCGTCGTCTCCACGACGATGGGGCCGGGGATCCGGATCGACCCGACGAAGCCGAAGGGTGTGGATGGGGGTGGGGCGACGGCGTAGCCGTCGCCCCACCGGACGAAAGAAGGGGCGCCGCCCGCTTCGCGGGCGGCGCCCCTTCCGTTCCCACGGGGCAGGGATCCCTGGGATCAGGCCGCCTTCTCGTACACCTCGATCGTGAGCGGCGCGTCGTCGCAGTCGAACGACGCTTGCGCGACGACGCGACTGCCGGGGATGCTGATCGCGAGCTCTCGGCCCTCGGCGACCATCGGGAGCGACAGCCTGCAGTAGCTCTCGACGAGCGCTTTGACGTTGCCCGCCGTCATGTTCGCGACCTCGCCGAGGGCGTCGCGGATCTCGTCGTCCGTCGTCGTGTTCTCCTCGACGTCGAACATCGTCGCCGCCACCTTGCGCGCCAGGCCCTCGGCGCAGCTGACCAAGACCGTGCCGTCCCACCCGCCGGAGATCTGGACGGATGCCGACAGGTGCCTGGTCCCGTTCATCTCGGCTGGCGCGCTCCTCGCCTGGACCGGGAACCCGAGCATCGAGGTCCAGATGTCGCTCACGATCTGACCGAGATCCTCCGCACTGAATTCCATGACCGTCCTCCTTATCCCTGCCCCGTACGCACGGGGGATCGTTGTTCCTTGCGGTACCACCCGGTAGCGGCCACCGCGTCCCGACGGAAGGCTCCATCGATGTGCAAGGTCGTCTCCGACGATCCGAGGAGCAGGTATCCGTGCGGCGCCAGCACGTCGCGGACGCGCGCCAACAACTCCCGCTTGGTCGCCAGGTCGAAATAGATCATCACGTTGCGCATCAGCACGAGGTCCATGGGGGGGAGGTTCGTCCACGGCCCCATGAGGTTCCGCCGCTCGAACCGGACCATCGAACGGATCCGCTCGTCCAGTTCCCATCGCACCCCCGCCCGATGGAAGTACTTCACCAAGAGGTGGGCCGGCAGTCCGCGGTTGACCTCGATCTGTCCGTACAACCCCGCCCGTGCTCGTTCGAGCATCGCGGCGGACACGTCGGTACCGACGATCGAGATCTGCCAGTCATCCAGCTCGGGGAAGTCCTCGCGGAGCAACATCGCCAGGCTGTACGGTTCCTGGCCGCTCGAGCAACCGGCCGACCAGATGAAGAGCGTGCGCGACAGCCGTTTCCGCTCGATCAGGTCGGGCAGCACGTGCGTACGGAGGCGCTCGAACGGATGCACGTCCCGGAACCAGGTCGTCTCGTTGGTGGTCAGCGCATCGACGACCTCCTCATGGAGCGCGGACGTCCGCTCCTCGCGGAGGGCCGTCACGAGCTCGGAGAGCGAACCCAGTCCGGCACGGCGTACGAGCGGATCCAAGCGGGTGACGGCGAGGTACTCCTTCCCCGGATCGAGCACGATCGCGGCTCGCTCACGGACGAGGTCTTGGATGTACCGGAAGTCCCGTTCCGCGAGCATCAGGGACCCACCCCGACCGGTGATCGCAGAGGCGCCCGGACACGACCGACATCGAGCCGGCGCTCGATCTCGGCGGACAGTCCCGCCAGCGGGACGATGGCGTCCGCGATCCCCGACTGCACGACGAACCCCGGCATGCCCCACACGACGCTCGACGCTTCGTCCTGCACGATCACACGGGCCCCCGCTGCGTGGAGCTGCAGAGCGCCCCGCATCCCGTCGCTCCCCATCCCGGTCATCACGATGCCGAGGGCGTTGGGTCCGTACGCTTCGGCGACGGAGCGGAAGAGTGGGTCGACGGATGGGCGGCAGGAGTTCTCGCGGGGACCCACGTCGGTGCGGATCCGCACCTGCGCTCCGGCGCGCTCCACCGTCATGTGGCGGTCGCCGGGCGCGAGCCACGCCCCGCCGGCGTCCAGGACCTGGCCGTCGGCCGCCTCCACCACGCGCAGCGCCGACGTGCGGTCCAGACGCTCTGCCAGGACCCGTGTGAACATCGGTGGCATGTGCTGCACGATCAGCACGGGAACGGGGAAGGGCGAAGAGAGCTCGAGGAGCACCGTTCCGAGGGCCGTCGGTCCCCCTGTGGACACTCCGATCGCGATCACGTCGATGCGGGCCGCGGGTCCGGTGGCCGGCGAGACGGGTTCGGCGACGACCGTTGGACGGGTCGTGCCGTCGGGGGGCGCGCCCGGGTGCAGCGTGAGGATCCTCGGCAGGAGCTCCTCGCGGATCCTTCCCATCGCCTCGGTCGGGCTCGCGGCTCCGCTTGGCTTGACGACGTAGTCGTTCGCGCCCAACGCCAGCGCGTCCAGCGTGATCTGCGCGCCGCGTGCCGTGTAGGTGCTGAACATGATGACGATCAGATGCGGCCAGCGCTCTCGGATCGCCTCGAGGGTCTCCAGGCCGTCCATCACCGGCATGTCGACGTCGAGCGTCACGACGTCCGGCCGCAGCCGTTCGATGTTGGCCAACGCCACGCGGCCGTCCGGCGCCACGCCGACCACCTCGACGGACCCTTCGGATGCGAGGGCCGTGGACACGAGACGGCGGGCGACGACCGAGTCGTCGACGACCAGGACGCGTGGCCGACCCATCAGTCTTGTTCGACCAGACCGACCAGGCCGAGCTTCTCGGCGAGCGCTTCCCGCGTGATCGGCTTGGTCGCGTACTCGTCGACCCCGGCCATCAGCGCGTGGAAGATCTGCGCCGGGTCGCTCTCGGACGTGATCATGACCACCCGCATCTCTTCGTAGGCGGCCTCGGCGCGGACCTGGTGCACGAACGTCATCCCGTCCATGCCGGGCATCGTCCAGTCGACCAGGACGACATCGACCGCACCGAGCTCGGCCAGCCGTGAGAGCGCCTCTTGGCCGTCACCAGCCTCGAACACCTCGAAGCCCAGCGCGACGAGCTCGCGCTTGAGGATCATCCGCATCGCTTTCGAATCGTCGATCACCAGTGCTCGCATCGTGTCCTCCATCTCCTGCCGATCCGTCATCCGCGTCATCCCGCGGTTCCCATGCCGTTCCCGCCCGTCATCCCCCGTCCCGCCCCGGCCAGACTCGGTTCGAAGCCGGCTCTCGTGTCCGTGTCCGTACCGCGGGCGGCGGGCATCCGACGGAGCCGCGCCGACCCCTCGACGACGAAGCGCGAAACGGTCAGGCTGAGCTCCTCCGCCAATCGCGCGAGGTCCTGGGCGGCCGCCTGCGCCGACGCGGCCCCCGACGACGTGTCCTGAGCCGCCTGCGCCACCCCGGTGACGTTCGCGGCGATCTCTCCCGCGCCCGTGGCCGCCTCGGTCACGTGCCGGGTGATCTCGTTCGTCGTCGCGGTCTGCTGCTCGACCGCGGACGCGATCGTTCCCTGGATGTCGTTGATCCGCGTGATGACCTCGCAGATGTGGTTGATCGCGGCCATCGCGGCATGGGCGTCGCCCTGGATCGCGATGACCTTCTGGCCGATCTCCTCGGTCGCGGCAGCCGTCCCCTTCGCGAGCTCCTTGACCTCGTTCGCGACGACGGCGAACCCCTTGCCCGCATCGCCTGCTCGGGCGGCCTCGATCGTCGCATTGAGGGCCAGCAGGTTCGTCTGCTCGGCGATCGAGGTGATCACCTTGATCACCTCGCCGATCTCGGCCGAAGAATCCCCGAGCTGACGCACGGTCGCATTGGTCGATCCCGCGGCGGTGACGGCCTCAGCGGCCACATCAGCGGCTTCGTGAGCCGACGAGGCGATCTCGCGGATCGACGCCGACATCTCTTCGGCGGAGGCCGCCACCGTGTTCACGTTGGCCGAGACCTGCTCCGCCGCCGCCGACACCGCGTTCGCCTGGGCGGACGTCTCCTCGGCCGAAGCGCCCATCTGCGTGCTCGTGACGGACAGCTCTTCCGAGGAAGAAGCGAGCGTCCATGCGGACTCGCGGATCCGCCGGACGACGGTGGAGAGGTCGCCGACCGCTCTGTTGAACGAGGCTCCCAGCTGCGCGACCTCATCGGATCCCGTCACGCGGACCTCGCTCGTCAGGTCCGCCTGGGCGAGCGACTCGAGCCCGACGACACATTCGGCGAGCGGCTTCGTGATGCCGCGCGAGACGAGCCGGGCCGCGTAGAAGAATCCCGCGAAGACCGCGATCGTGAACCAGATCTGCATCCCCTGCACACGCTCGGCGACGGCGTTCGCATCGCTCGCGGCTTGTGCGGCTCGTGCCTGGATGACGTCCGTGAGGTCGCTCAGCATCGACCGGAGGTCCTGCGACGACTGTTCGAACGTGTCGCGTTGCGCGAGCGCCGACGAACGATCCGTCCCGGTCAGGAGCGCGAGCTGTTTCGCGTCATCGACGTAGGTCTTGGCCACCGGGCACGACGATCCGGAACCGCGCGACGATGTCGGGGTCATCCTGCAGCTGTGCCTGCGCGGCCGCGAGGCTGCCCAGCAGCGTCTGACCGTCTCGTTCGATCGTCGTGGCGTCGAGTCTCGGTTCCGGACCTCCGGCGAGCATCCCGAGGTACACGTCGCCGCGGATCGCGTCCTGCATCATGTCTGCCTGCATGCCCGCTCGAACGGCGATGGCGGTCGCCGCCGTCCGGTCGCTCGCTGCCGCGAGCGACCGGATCGCCACTCGTTGAACCAGCATCACCGCGAGCGCGGCGCACAGGCCCGCGAGTCCGAGCGCCATGATCTTCCGGCTGACGGTCCACCGGAACCGTTTCGCTCGTTGAGAGGCCTGCTGCCCCACGCCCGCGTCGCGACCCTTCTTCCGCCCAAACCTCATCGGTCGTCCACCTCCGCATCGATCCCCGAGGGGTTCGTGGTTCCGATCGCCGCATCCAGGTCAAGCTCCAGGAGGAGCCCGCCGTCGAGCTTGTACGCGCCAAGGATCACGTCCCGGCCGGCCCCTCGAAGCGTCGACGGCGGCGGCTCGAACGCATCGTCGTCCACCTCGAGCACATCGCTCACGGCATCGACGAGCATGCTCACGTGGCCGTGCTCGGTCGTCACGACGACGTTCATCGGTCGTTGGTCGTTCTCGCGCTGGGGCCGCCCGAGCGCCTCGCGGAGATCGAACGCCATCACGATCTCGCCGCGGATATTGATCAACCCAGCGATCTGGGGCGGCGCGAGCGGCACGCGCGTCAGCTCGTGGGGACGCAGCACCTCTCGAACCCTCGCGACGTCGACGCCGAGGGAGCGACCATCGACCGTGAACGTGGCCAGCCGTTTCACGAAGCGGCTCCCGAACTCGCCGATACGTCGAGGCGACGGCGATCCTCACGCGCCTCGAGCAGGGCGGGCAGATCGATGATCTCGGTGATCCGCCCCTGGACGAACATCGTGCCGCTCACACCGGCGCGGCTGGCAGCCTGCAGCTCGGGCGGCTGCTCCACGATGTCGATGATCCGACCCACGACGAGCCCGACGAGGTCGTCGCCTCGACGGTGAACCAAGACCTGAAGCTCGGCCGGCATGTCCTCGCCCGCCCGGCGCGGCTCCCGTCGCCGTTCGTCCAAGAGGTCGTCCACCGGGACGAGGGGCAAGATGCGGTCGCCGTAGGGGACCGCCTCAGCGAACCCCGAACGTTCGACGACCGCGCGCGGGAACTCTTCCAGGCGATCGACGAGCTCAAGAGGAACCGCCATACGGCCGCCGGTCCGGGCCGGCGAACACGAGCAACGCCCGACGGTCGTGCGGTCCTTCGTCGTGCCGTTCGAGGTCGAGCGTTCGCTCGTGGACGGCGCCGGCCACCCCCGCCCGATCGGCGAGACCGACCACATCGAGGATCAGCCCGACGTGGCCGTCGCCGAGGATGGTCGCGCCCGCGAACACCTCGAGCCCGTTCAAGTGCGACCCGAGCGGCTTCACCACGATCTCGGACGGGTCGCTGAGTCCGTCGACCACGAGCCCGTACCGGCGGTCGTCTGCTTGAAGCACGATGAGGAAGCGTCCCGCGGGTGACTCCTCCACGCCATCGTCCAGGTGGAGTTCGCGCGCCAGGGAGACGACCGGCAAGAACCGGTCGCGGAGACGGAAGACGGGGACGTCGTGAAGGGTCTCGATCGATCCCGGCACGATCCCGACGAGCTCGAGGAGGTTGGCCTGAGGGATCGCGAAGCGCTCGTCGGCGGCCGTGGCGATGAGCACGGGGATGATGGCGAGCGTGAGCGGGATCCGGATCTTGAAGGTCGTGCCCTCTCCCGACCGGCTGGAGACGTCGATGCTTCCGCCGATCCGCTCGATGTTGGTGCGAACGACGTCCATCCCGACGCCGCGGCCGGAGACGGTCGTCACATGGTCCGCCGTCGAGAACCCGGGGACGAAGAGCAGATCGACCACGTCTCGTTCGGACATCCGCGCCGCCTGTTCCGGTGTCATGGAGGCGAGCTCGACCGCCTTCGCTCTGACGGCTTCCAGCTCGATCCCCCCGCCGTCATCGGACACCTCGATCGTGACCTGGCCGCCCTCGTGGTAGGCCCGGACGGACACGACACCTTCCGCGGGCTTGCCTGCCGCGATCCGCACCTCGGGTTCCTCGATGCCATGGTCGACCGCGTTGCGCACGATGTGCGTCAAGGGGTCCTTGATCGCCTCGATGATCGAACGATCCAGCTCGGTGTCATCGCCGACGGTCTCGATCCGGGCACGCTTGTCCAGCGCGACGGCGAGGTCGCGGACGACCCTGGGGAAGGTGCTCCACGCCGTGCGGATCGGCTGCAGTCTCGTCTTCATCACGCTTTCCTGAAGCTCGGCGGTGATGTGGTCGACGCTCTGGGTTGCCGACGCGAGCGAAGGATCAGGCCGGTCGACCGCAAGCTCGACGAGGTGGTTGCGTGCGAGCACCAGCTCGCCGACGAGGGTCATCAGCCGGTCCAGCAAGCCCACGTCCACCCGGACCGTCGTGTCCGTGAAGGCGCTTCGCGGGCGGGCGCCTCGCGTCGGCGCGGCAGGCTTGGGCGTCGCCTCGGCGGCCGTCGTCGTCGGATCCACGCTCGCCGGAGCCATCCGTAGCCGCTCGAGCTCGGCGACGAGCGCATCATGGTCGTCGTCGCCGTCGGTGCCGCTCACCTCGATCTGTCGCAGGATCAGCCGCAAGACGTCGCCCGTGGCCAAGAGCACGCCGGCGGTCTGCGGCGTGATCGCCAGGGACCCGTCTCGGACACCCGCCAAGAGGCTCTCCGCCGCATGAGCGATCCGTTCGAGCTTGAGGAAGCCCAAGAACCCGCAGGTGCCCTTGATCGTGTGCATGGTGCGGAAGATGCTCGCGAGCACGTCACGGGATCCGGGGTCTCGTTCGAGTGCGAGGAGGTCGCGGTCCAACCGGTCGAGGCTCTCGTAGCTCTCGACGAGGAACTCCGCAACGATCTCGTCCATCTCGCCCGGCACGTACGTTCACCTCTTCCACGCTTCGAAGGTCCACGTGCCGAACATGCACGCAGATCTGAACCGCTGGAGCAGCGGTTGCTCTCAGACTTTCGACCGAGGTCGAAGGGGTCTTTAGACGGGAGACCTGGGGAAAACGAAGCACGACCGCTTTCCGGAGCACTGCGGATGGAAGGCCGAGTCGGCACTGCTTGTCGGTCCCAGGAGGGCCCCCGTATCCTGGGCGAGCCGCAGACAGCAGGGGCGCTCCCGAGCGCACAATCCCGTTCCGGGTACCTGCCGAGGCAGCGAACCTGAGATGGCAGCCTCCGTGCGCGTCTCCGCTGTCTGCGGAGACGCGATTTTCATCTCCGAGGAGGCGCGATGCCGAGAACCGAGAAGCTCGAACGGGTGGCCGAGCTCAAACGCCGGATCGAAGGGTCCGCGGCCCTGCTGCTCGCCGAATACCGCGGCCTGACCGTGTCCGACATCACCGAGCTCCGGCGAACGCTGCGCGAGGCTGACGCCAGCCTGACCGTGGTCAAGAACACGCTGATGCAGCGCGCAGCTGCCGAGGCGGGGTTGGAGCTGACCGAGCTGCTGTCCGGGCCGTCCGCGGTCGCGTTCGTCGATGGCGACGCCGTGAGCGCCGCGAAGAAGATCAAGGCAGCCACCAAGCAGTTCCCCACCCTCGTCCTGAAGGGCGGGTACATGGAGGGGCAGGTGCTCTCGGCCGACGACGCGAATCGCCTCGCCGACCTGGAGAGCCGAGAGGTGATGCTCTCCAAGATCGCCGGCCTCCTGAAGGGCGAGATCGCGCGCGCCGCCGCCACGCTCGTTTCGGCTCAATCGAGGTTCCTGTCCCTGCTGGAGGCGCACAAGGCGACCTTGCCGGGCGAGCCCGAGGCAGAAGCGCCCGAGGCAGAAGCGCCCGAGGCAGAAGCGCCCGAGGCAGAAGCGCCCGAGGCAGAACAGGCTGCCGATCCAACCAACGATGACGGGAAGGAGTGACTGACGATGGCGAAGATGAGCACGGATCAGCTCCTCGACCAGTTCAAGGAGATGAACCTCCTCGAGCTGTCGGAGTTCATCAAAGCGTTCGAGGAGGCCTTCGATGTGAAGGCCGCGGCCGCGGCTCCGATGATGGTGGCCGCCCCTGGCGCCGCTGCAGGCGGCGAAGAGGCGGAGGAGCAAACGGAGTTCGACGTGATCCTGACGGGAGCCGGCGACCAGAAGATCCAGGTGATCAAGGAGGTGCGTGCACTGACGAGCCTCGGGCTGAAGGAAGCCAAGGACCTCGTCGATGGCGCGCCCAAGCCGGTCCTCGAGAAGGTCGCGAAGGAGCAGGCTGACAAGGCGCGGGAGCAGCTGGAGGCCGCGGGCGCGAGCGTCGAGGTCAAGTAGTCGAGACGACATCGCGCGCTTCGATCAACGCGAGGGCGGGCCGGGAACCGCCGCGCCCCGCCCTTGGACACATTGGGCTGTAGCCGCCGGCGACATCGGCGCAACCCGTGTGTTAGGTTCCGGCCGGGCAGCAGCCACGCAAGCGACCGAGGGGGCAGATATGGACCAAGGGCGTCATTTCGGCAACCGGCTTCGCGAGGCTCGTCTCTCGGCTGGGCTCTCCCAGTCCGAGCTCGAGGAGCTCTCCGGGATCCCCAAGGCCCGACTGTCCCGCTACGAGAACGGGCACGTCGAGCCATCGATCCAGACGCTGAACCGGTTGGCACGCGCCCTGAACGTGTCCGAGGCCTCGTTGCTCGGTGACGAGCGAGCTGCGATGGAGGAGTTCTTCAACGTCCTCGGCGAACGCGGGGTGGCGATCGGATCCAAGGATCAGGCTCGCAAGCTCGGGGTGGCCTTCGCCGAGATGGTCCGTTCGATGGGTGGCATCGACAAGGCGGCAACGGAAGACTCGGTCGTCCGGGTCGGCTGAACCGCCGCGCCCGCTGAGCCATTCCCCCAGGATGACGCGGGTATAGGCCCTCCGGCGGGTTGACCGGCGCCCGCGAAAGGCGTACCGTGCCCGCCAGCCCAGCCGGGGTTCCGGCGGGTGCGGTTGACGCACGCCATGGCGGTGCGTAGACTGCTCGTTTGCCGTGCTGTCCACCGCGCCCTACTGCTGTGCGCACCAGAGCCTCCTGGGAGGGATCCAGATTTGCCTGACCAGCTCGTTCCGACCCGGAACCGTGTCAGTTTCGCCAAGCTCGATGAGGTCCTACCGCTGCCGGATCTCGTCGCCATCCAAAGGGAGTCGTTCGATTGGCTCCTGAATGAAGGGATCAAGGAGGTCCTCGAAGAGGTAAGCCCTATCGAGGACTTCACCGAGCAGTTCCAGCTCTATTTCGGTCGTCACGAATTCCGCGAGCAGAAATTCTCTGAGGAAGAGTGCCGGGATAAGGACATCACCTTCTCCCGCCCCCTGTTCGTGGAGGCCACCTTCGTCAACAAGGTGACGGGCGAGATCAAGGAGCAGGAGGTCTTCATGGGTGACTTCCCCATGATGACCGACCACGGCACCTTCATCATCAATGGGACCGAGCGCGTCGTCGTCTCCCAGCTGGTGCGCTCACCCGGCGTCTACTTCAGCCGCGAGTTGGACAAGACGACGGACAAGGACGTCTTCATCGCGAAGATCATCCCGGGCCGCGGTGCGTGGCTCGAGTTCGACGTCGACAAGAAGGACACCGTCGGCGTCCGGATCGACCGGAAGCGCCGCCAGAACGTGACGGTCATGCTCAAGGCGCTCGGGTGGTCCGAGGACGAGATCCTCAAGCTCTTCAACAACGCTCCTTCGATCAAGCTCACCCTGGAGAAGGACCACGTCCAGACCCAGGAGGAGGCGCTCGAGGACATCTATCGCAAGCTTCGCCCCGGCGAGCCGCCGACGGCCGAGAGCGCGAAGACCCTGCTCGAGAACCTCTTCTTCAACCCGAAGCGCTATGACCTGGCGAAGGTCGGTCGTCACAAGGTCGACAAGAAGCTCGGTCCCGCGGAGGGCGAGCTGCTGAAGCAGCTGCGTGCGCATCACCGCGCCGCAGGCGGAGCTCGACAACCCGGACAAGAAGGCGTGGGAGCAGTTCCGGTACCGGATCTTGGCGCCCCAAGCGAAGGACGAGACCGGAGCCGGGGGCACCCAAGTACAAGGGGATCCTCACCTACGAGGACATGCTCAAGACGGTCGCCTACCTCGTGAACCTGCACGCCGGCGCCGAGGGGTTCGACCCCGACGACATCGACCACTTCGGCAATCGCCGTCTCCGGTCGGTCGGCGAGCTGATCCAGAACCAGATCCGGATCGGGCTCTCGCGGATGGAGCGGGTCGTCAAGGAGCGGATGACGACCCAGGACGTCGAGGCGATCACGCCGCAGACGTTGATCAACATCCGACCGGTCGTGGCATCGATCAAGGAGTTCTTCGGGACGTCGCAGCTGTCGCAGTTCATGGACCAGACCAACACGCTGTCCGGGCTCACGCATCGCCGACGCCTTTCGGCGCTTGGTCCCGGCGGTCTGTCCCGCGAGCGGGCGGGGTTCGAGGTCCGTGACGTGCACCCGTCGCACTACGGGCGGATGTGTCCGATCGAGACCCCGGAGGGTCCGAACATCGGCTTGATCGGGTCGCTGTCCAGTTTCGCGCGGATCAACCAGTTCGGATTCATCGAGACCCCGTACCGCCGCGTGGAAGGCGGCAAGGTCACGACCAAGATCGACTACCTGTCGGCCGACGAAGAGGACCGGCACGTCATCGCCCAGGCCAACTCGCCCTACGACACCACCACGGGCCGCCTGAGCGAGTCCGTGCTCGTGCGTCGCAAGGGCGGCGAGGTCGACTCGGTCTCACCGGAGGACGTCGACTACATGGACGTCTCGCCGAAGCAGCTCGTCTCCGTGCCGGCCGCTCTGATCCCGTTCCTCGAGCACGACGACGCGAACCGGGCGTTGATGGGCGCCAACATGCAGAAGCAGGCCGTGCCGTTGCTGCGCGCCGAGGCCCCGCTCGTGGGCACGGGCGTGGAGTTCCGCGCCGCGGTCGATGCCGGAGATGTCGCGCTCGCCGAGGAAGCTGGCGTCGTCGAAGACGTGAGCGCCGAGCAGATCGTGGTCAAGGAGCGTTCCGGATCGCTGCGGACCTACGACCTGGTCAAGTTCCGGCGCTCCAACCAGGGCACCAACATCAACCAGAAGCCGGTCGTGACGATCGGGGATCGCGTGGCCAAGGGCCAGGTGATCGCCGACGGCCCCTCCAGCGAGGCGGGTGAG
Source organism: uncultured Actinomycetes bacterium (assembly GCA_963765865.1). Lineage (GTDB taxonomy): Bacteria > Actinomycetota > UBA4738 > UBA4738 > HRBIN12 > AC-51. Next base: position 10,667 of record CAVXYE010000019.1, on the reverse strand, counting down.
ATCGCGCTCGGGAAGAACCTGATCGTCGCGTACATGCCGTGGGAGGGCCACAACTACGAGGACGCGATCATCATCTCGGAGCGCCTCGTGAAGGACGACGTGCTGACGTCGATCCATATCGAGGAGCACGAGGTCGACGCGCGCGACACCAAGCTTGGTGCCGAGGAGATCACGCGCGACATCCCGAACGTCTCCGAGGAGATCCTCAAGGACCTCGACGAGCGCGGGATCGTGCGGATCGGAGCGGAGGTCACCACCGGGGACTACCTCGTTGGAAAGGTCACTCCCAAGGGCGAGACCGAGCTCACACCGGAGGAGCGACTCCTGCGCGCGATCTTCGGTGAGAAGGCGCGCGAGGTGCGCGACACGTCGCTCAAGGTTCCGCATGGCGAGTCGGGCAAAGTGATCGGTGTCCGGGTCTTCAGCCGTGACGACGGCGACGAGCTTTCGCCCGGGGTCAACCAGCTGGTCCGCGTTTACGTTGCCCAGAAGCGGAAGATCTCTGACGGGGACAAGCTCGCCGGCCGCCACGGGAACAAGGGCGTCATCTCGACGATCCTGTCCGAAGAGGACATGCCGTTCCTCGAGGACGGCACGCCCGTGGACATCATCCTCAATCCACTCGGTGTTCCGTCCCGGATGAACCTCGGCCAGGTGCTCGAGGCGCATCTCGGATGGGCCGCGCTCAACGGGTTCAGCAAGGGCGGGTCGGATTTCCAGGGGCCCGTCCACGTTGCGACGCCCGTGTTCGACGGCGCCCGGGAGAACGAGATCCTCGAGGCGCTGGCCTCCACCCATCCCAACCGGGATGGCTTCCGTCAGGTGGACGAGGTCGGCAAGGCGAGGTTGTTCGACGGCCGCAGCGGCGAGCCGTACGAGGAACCGGTGACGGTCGGCGTCGCTTACATCCTGAAGCTCCTGCACCTCGTCGACGACAAGATCCACGCGCGGTCAACCGGGCCTTACTCCATGATCACCCAGCAGCCGCTGGGCGGGAAGGCGCAGTTCGGTGGACAGCGGTTCGGCGAGATGGAGGTGTGGGCGCTCGAGGCCTATGGCGCCGCGTACGCCCTCCAGGAACTCCTCACGATCAAGTCGGACGACGTGCTGGGCCGCGTCAAGGTATACGAGGCGATCGTCAAGGGCGAGAACATCCCTGAGCCGGGTATCCCGGAGTCGTTCAAGGTGCTCATCAAGGAGATGCAGTCCCTCTGCCTGAACGTCGAGGTTCGCTCGGCGGCGGGCGAGGAGATCGAACTCCGGGAGACCGACGAGGACGTGTTCCGCGCGGCGGAGGAGCTGGGGATCGACCTGAGCCGTCGCGAGCCGGCGGGGGCGGATTTCGAGTGACCCGCGGGAATAACGAACCGTTGAACCAGATGACGAGCGAGCCACGCGAGGAGGCGAGCTTTTAAGTGTTGGACGTGAACTTCTTCGATGAGCTTCGGATCGGCCTTGCCACCGCGGATCAGATCCGCGCGTGGTCGAACGGCGAGGTCAAGAAGCCCGAAACCATCAACTACCGCACGTTGAAGCCGGAGAAGGACGGTCTGTTCTGCGAGCGGATCTTCGGCCCGACGCGTGACTGGGAGTGTCACTGCGGCAAGTACAAGCGCGTGCGATTCAAGGGGATCATCTGCGAGCGCTGCGGTGTCGAGATCACGCGCAGCAAGGTTCGGCGTGACCGCATGGGCCACATCGAGCTCGCAGCGCCGGTCACGCACATCTGGTACTTCAAGGGCGTTCCGTCGCGCTTGGGGTACCTCCTGGACCTTGCGCCCAAGGACCTCGAGCGGATCATCTATTTCGCCGCCTATGTGATCACCCGCGTCGACGAGGACCGCCGCCACAAGGCGTTGCCCGAGATCGAGGCCGAGATGGAGGCGGAGAAGCGCGACATCGACACCGAGCGAGACGACGACGTCAAGAAGCGGCTCGGGGAGCTCGAGGACCGGCTCAAGGAGCTGGAGGCCGAAGGCGCGAAGGGCGCTCAGCTGTCCGCCGCGAAGCGCGAGGCGCAGCGCGACGTGGAGAGGATCCACGAGGCTGCCGGCCGCGACTCCCAGCACCTCGACGACGTCCTGACCGCATTCAAGGGTCTTCGGGTGAAGCAGCTGGTGGCCGACGACAACGTCTACCGTTCGCTCCGCGAGCGGTTCAGCGACTACTTCGACGGCGGCATGGGTGCCGAGTCCATCAAGCGGCTGCTGGCCGATATGGACACCGAGGTCGAAGCCGAGAGCCTCCGGGACCAGATCGAGAACGGCAAGGGTACGCGCCGCCTGAAGGCCATCAAGCGGCTGAAGGTCGCGTCGAACTTCGCTGAGGGCAAGTCCAACCCGCTCGGGATGGTGCTCGACGCGATCCCCGTCATCCCGCCGGACCTCCGCCCCATGGTCCAGCTCGATGGTGGGCGGTTCGCGACCTCGGACCTCAACGATCTGTACCGACGCGTCATCAACCGGAATAACCGGCTGAAGCGACTCCTCGACCTCCAGGCACCCGAGATCATCGTCAACAACGAGAAGCGGATGCTCCAGGAGGCCGTCGACGCCCTGTTCGACAACGGCAGGCGCGGCCGGCCCGTCACCGGGCCGGGGAACCGTCCGCTGAAGTCCCTCTCGGACATGCTGAAGGGAAAGCAGGGTCGTTTCCGTCAGAACCTCCTCGGCAAGCGTGTCGACTACTCGGGGCGTTCGGTCATCGTGGTCGGCCCGGAGCTCCGCCTGCACCAGTGCGGTCTGCCCAAGCAGATGGCGCTCGAGCTGTTCAAGCCCTTCGTGATGAAGCGGCTGGTCGATCAGGCCCTGGCGCAGAACATCAAGAGCGCGAAGCGGATGGTGGAGCGCGCCCGCCCACAGGTGTGGGACGTCCTCGAAGAGGTCATCCGCGAGCACCCCGTCCTGCTCAACCGGGCGCCCACGCTGCACCGGCTCGGGATCCAGGCGTTCGAACCCGTGCTCGTGGAGGGCAAGGCGATCAAGATCCACCCGCTCGTGTGCACGGCGTTCAATGCCGACTTCGACGGGGACCAGATGGCGGTGCATGTGCCGCTGTCCGCTGAGGCGCAGGCCGAAGCCAGGATCCTCATGCTGTCGACCAACAACATCCTCTCCCCGGCACACGGTCGTCCGATCGCGACCCCGACCCAGGACATGGTGCTCGGGCTCTATTACCTCTCACTCGCCCAGAACGAGGACCGGAAGGACGAGGACACCCCGGCGTTCGGGTCGGTGTCGGAGGCGCTGCTCGCGCTCGATCGCGGACACTCCCTCCACGACCCGATCCGTATCCGTCTCGAGGGAAAGACGCTCCCCGCCGAGATGCTGCCGGAGGGCTACGACCCCGCCGCCGAGGGATGGAAGGATCGCGCGCCGGTCGTGCGGACCACCATCGGCCGCGCGATGCTCAACGCCGCGTTCCCCGATGACTTCGAATTCCGGAACCAGCCAGTGCTGAAGGGCGACGTCGCTCGCCTGGTGGACGAGGTGGTCCACCGCTACGACCGTGCCCAGGTGGAGCAGGTCCTCGATGACCTGAAGAACCTCGGGTTCCATTACGCGACCCGCGCGGGCGTGACGATCGGCATCGAGGACGTCACGACGCCGCCGACGAAGGCCGCCATCCTGGACGATCACGAGAAGCGCGCCCAGAAGGTCGAGCAGCAGTACCGCCGCGGCATCATCACCGACGATGAGCGCCGCCAGGAGCTGATCGAGATCTGGACGCAGGCGACGGACGAGGTCAAGGAGGCCATGGAGGCCCAGTTCACGCCCGACGAACCCCATCTACATGATGGCGAACTCCGGCGCACGGGGGAACATCATGCAGATCCGTCAGCTCGCCGGGATGCGTGGGCTCGTGGCCAACCCGAAGGGCGAGATCATCCCCAGGCCGATCAAGTCCAACTTCCGCGAAGGCCTGTCCGTCCTCGAGTACTTCATCTCGACCCACGGCGCCCGCAAGGGTCTCGCCGACACGGCGCTGCGGACGGCCGACTCCGGCTACCTGACCCGCCGGCTGGTGGACGTCGCTCAGGAGGTGATCGTCCGCGAGGAGGACTGTGGGACCGATCGCTCCATCCCCGCGGTCGTGAACGTTCGTCGACCAGACGGCACCATCACGAAGCACGCTCACGTCGACACGTCGCTGTTCGGCCGCGTCCTGGCCGAGGACGTCAAGGTCGATGGGAAGAAGATCGCGAAGGCCGGCGAACAGCTGACGGACGAGACCGCCCAGGTCGTCGTCGACTCCGGCGTCCTCGAGGTCCGCGTTCGGTCGGTCACCTCGTGCGAGGCGGAGGTCGGTGTCTGCGCCGCATGTTACGGACGCTCACTCGCCTCCGGCCGCTTGGTGGACATCGGCGAAGCCGTCGGCATCATCGCCGCCCAGTCGATCGGCGAGCCGGGGACACAGCTCACCATGCGGACGTTCCACACCGGCGGAGTCGCCGGGGAGGACATCACCCACGGCCTGCCCCGCGTCCAGGAGCTCTTCGAGGCGCGCAAGCCCAAGGGCGAGGCGCAGATCACGGAGCTTGCCGGTGAGGTGCAGATCGACGACGACGACGAGAAGCATGTCCGGCGGATCCGGGTCACCTCCGAGGACGGCGACATGGTCGAGTACCCGGTGTCGTTCCGGGCTCGGTTGACCGTCGTGACGGGGGACCGGGTCGAGGTCGGCCAGCAGCTGACCGAGGGATCGGTCAACCCGCACGAGATCCTGCGCGTCAAGGGCGTCCTCGCGCTCCAGCAGCACCTCGTCGACGAGGTGCAGCAGGTGTACCGCTCGCAGGGTGTGACGATCCACGACAAGCACATCGAGCTGATCGCACGACAGATGCTCCGCAAGGTGCACATCATCGAGCCGGGCGACACGGACTTCCTGCCGGGCGACCTGATCAACCGCCGGTTGTTCGAGGATCGCAACGCGGAAGTGGTCGAGAACGGCAGCATCCCCGCGTCCGCCCGACCGGTCTTGCTCGGGATCACGAAGGCGTCGCTCGCCACGGACTCGTGGTTGTCGGCGGCCTCGTTCCAGGAGACCACCCGGGTGCTCACCGATGCCGCGATCCAGGGCAAGTCGGATCCGCTGCTCGGGCTGAAGGAGAACGTGATCATCGGGAAGTTGATCCCGGCGGGCACGGGTATGCATCGCTACCGCAACATCCAGGTGCGGATCAAGCCCGAGGCGATCCCCGAGTACTGGCTCCAGCGCCAGCGCGAGATGGCCGAGGCTGCGGCCGCGGAGAGCGGCGAACCCGCGCTCGTGGGCATCACGCGCGAGGAGGCAGAGCGGATGCTCGGAGGGAACGCTCGCCACCGAAGACTGAACGTCCTCCGCGGCGTCACCCGCGAGGGTGGCACGGCAACGGAAGGGGGCGCCCGTATCGGGCGCCCCTTCCGTGTCAGAGCACCCTTCGGGCGGCCGAGGGATCGTAGAGACCGGCCACGAGGCGCTCGATCCACTGGTCGATCTCCCAAGCGACCGCGCGGATCGCCTCCATGGAAAGCCCGAGCGGGTCCACGATGTCCTCGTCCCATGGGTTCGTGGCGGCGCCGGAACGGCGGGCTGCCGCGGCCTCGGCGACTCGGCCCGCGAGCGCCTCGGGGTCCGCGCCGGCCGCCGGCGGGAGCTCTTCGAGCAGCCGGACGAGCTCCTTCAACGTGAACGCGCGCGCTCGGCATCGTCGGACGCGATCGACCGGATCGCGTCGCGGTGCTCGGCGGCCATGCAGAGGACCAGGTCGGCGTCGCCGACCATCGCCGGAGTGAGCATCCGCGCCACATGGTCGCCGATGTCGTGCCCGCGCTCTGCCGCGGCCTCCACCGATCCGCTGACAGCCCCGGACCCTTCCCATCCGGCGGTGCCCGCCGACGACACGGCGGGTGCGCGGTTCGCCGAAGCGCTCGGTGAGCGCGGCGCGGAGCGCCGCCTCGGCGATCGGAGACCGGCAGACGTTGCCCGTGCACACGATGAGGATCGAAGCCATGGCGCAACTGCGAGTCTATCGGTGGCCCGATGCGGAACTCGCTTCGCCGATGATCCCAGCGGGTCCGGGACCCCGTCGGACCCGACCCTAGGTGACCTTCACCTTCTTGACGACGGACACGCTCGACAGGCACGTGTGCTCGTTCGGGTGGACGCCCGTCGTACTCCCCGGGAACTTCGTCTTGAACTTCTTCGTCTTCTTGGGGTGCCGCGTGAACGAGTACGACCCGTCGTTCTTGGTCTGGGTGTGCGCGACCTGCTTCCACGGCTTGTTCTTCGCCTTCGAGAAGAGCTGGATCTTCTTGTCCTTCACGCACGCCGTCTTCGGCGACTTGAGGTGGCCGAAGACCTTGACGTTTTGCCCCTTCTGGATGTGAGTGCTGCTCACCATGATGCCGAGCGAGGTGTTCGCTGTGAAGTTCGCCGCCTCCACCGGACTTGCCAGAACCAAAGAGCTGAGGAGAGCGACGACGATGGCGCACCTGCCCAGGACCTTCACGGCTGGCCTCCCTTCTAGCTCGCTCATCGCCGACCTGCAGACCGCGAGCTAGGCCACCGACCACCCTACCCGCCCCCAGCAGAGGACCGCAAATCCCCCGCTGGATGCCACACCCCCTTTGCCGGTCCGACGCGCCCCGGGTAGGTTCTCGAGGCCGTGGGTCGTCCGCCGGAAGCAATCCCACCGACCACAACCCGGGTACCGACGAGCCGAGTGCAGGCAAGGCGACGCGGCTCGTCGCCGCGGACCGCGTCGGCCCCTCCGTCGCGTGCTTCTGATCGGTGGGATCGCCCTCGTGCTGCTGATTCCTCGATCTCGCGTGGGCGACGTTCTCGACCACCCGGCACCTGTCGGCGGCACGGGTCGATCTCGAAGCGGGCGTCTCGGCACTGGAGCGAGGGGACGTCGGGCCGGCGCAGGCAAGCTTCGAAGAGGCGAGGAGTCGCCGCGTCGGTGGCGGGGCGCTTCGGTCGCCATCCCTCGGTCGCTCTCCTCCGTCTGTTCCCCGTCGGCGGCGATCACGTCGCGGCGATCGGCGCGCTGGCAGACGCCGCGGAACTCACCGCCACGTCCGGCGAAGAGTTGGTGCAGGCGGCGGGATCGACCGGCTGGACCGGCTCCGGCCTCCCCGGCGTCGCCGCCGCCGGCGACGTGGATCTCTCCCTGATCGCCGCGGCGACCCCGCACCTCGATCGGGCGACCCAGCTCCTGTCCGACGCCCAGATGCAGGTGGAGGGGATCGACGTCTCCGCGCTCGCCGGGTCCCTACGCTCGCGGGTCGACTCCGCGCGCTCGACGCTCGACGATCGAGCGCGCGTGGTGAGGACGGCCGACGATGTCGTCCACGTGCTGCCGAACATGCTGGGCGGCCGTGGGCCGCGACGATACCTCCTGGCCCTTCAAAACCTCTCCGCCCCACGGGGTGCCGGTGGGTTCCTGGGGTTCGTCGGCGTGCTCGAAGCCGACGCGGGCCGGATCCACCTGTCTGGGCTGAAGGCGACGGCGGACGTCCGGAAGCTCCGACCCGTCCGAGCTCCCGCCGAGGTGGTGCGCCGCTACGGACGGTATGGGGTGCAGGGGTACCTCCATGCCGCCAACTACTCCCCGGACTTCCCGACGACCTCGCGCATCCTGATGGAGATGGCCCGGCAGATCGGTCTCGGGAAGGTCGACGGCGTGGTCGCGGTCGACACCGTCTGGATGTCGGACATCCTCCAGGCGATCGGCCCCGTGACGAGCGCGGCCTGGCGAACGCCGATCACGGCCTCCAACGTGGTGGACGTGCTCAACCGCGACACCTTCACGATCCCCGGTGCTCGGCGGTCGAACGCGGTTCAGCGACAGATCGGATTGGACGTATGGCACGCTCTGCTCTCGAGGGAACCCGACTCCCAGGTGTTCGCGAGCGCCATGTCGGCGTCCGTCGAAGAGCGGCATTTCCAAGTGTTCGCGACCGATGCGCGCGACGAGTCGGTCCTGGATCGACTCGGCGCATCCGGACGCGCCACGCTCGGCACCAACCCCCTGTACGTCGTGTGGCAGGATTTCGTCAGCAGCCGCGCCGGCTTCTTCGCGAGGAAGTCGGTCTCCGACGTCGTGACGCTCTCCGGCGACGGATCCGCTGAGATCCGAACCACGGTGACGCTCCACAACGGAGCTCCCCACGGGCCCGCGTCGACGCTGCTCGGCACCCCCCAGGAAGGAGAACCGGTCGGGTACTACGCGGCGATCGCGAACGTCTACCTGCCGGTGGACGCCGCGCACGTTCGAACGACGGCGACCGGACCATCGGTCACCTCCGTCGAACACGAGTTCGGGCACCCGGTCGCGACGGGGCTCCTGAGGGCGAACCCAGGCGGCAGCATGTCGTTCACGGCGTCCTACACCGCCCCGCACGCGGTGACCGACGTAGGAGGCCTCAGCGAATTCCGGATCGACTACCTGCCCCAGCCCTCGCTTCGACCTGGGCCGTTCATCATCCAGATCCAGCTTCCCCCTGGCGCCCAGGTCCAGGCGTCTTCGCCCGGCGTCATCGTCGATGGGGATTCGGCTCGATTCGCCGGAACGCCGGAGACCGCCGAGGCGTTCTGGGTGCGATACAACCCTTGATCTGAGGGATCGCCACGGCCTCGCGTGACGGCGCGCTATGCGGAGGAACGCTGGTCGTGCGAGGTTCGGTGAGCCCGTTCGAACGCGATCACGTCGGAGAGGATCTCCTCGAAAGAACGCATCGGCGTCCAACCCGTGAGCTCGCGGAGCCGCGTCGTGTCCGGGATCCGTCGCTGCATGTCCTCGAAGCCGGGCTCGTAGGCCTGGTCGTACGGGATGTGGATGACTCCCGAGCCCGATCCGGTCATGCGGATCACCGCATCCGCCAGGTCGTCGATCGTGATCTCGGTCTGCGATCCGACGTTGAAGACCCCGCCGACCGCTCCCGGATGATCGATCACGTCGACGAGCGCATCGACCACGTCGGCGATGTGACAGAAGCAGCGCCGTTGGGTGCCGTCGCCGTACACCGTGAGGTCCTCGTCGCGGAGCGCCTGGCGCACGAAGCGGGGGACGACCATGCCGAACTCGCCGGTCTGGCGAGGGCCGACGGTGTTGAACAGCCGGACGATGATCGTCGGCGTGCCGCGCTCCCGCCAATACGCGTTCGCGAACATCTCGTCCGCGGCCTTGGCGGCGCTGTAGGACCAGCGGGACTTCAGCGGCGAGCCCAAGATGCGGTCGGCGTCCTCGTGGAGCGGCCCGCTCGTGTTCTTCCCATAGATCTCCGACGTGGAGGTGAAGAGGATCTTCCTCCCGCTGTCGGCGGCAGCCTCCAGCACGACCTGGGTACCGCGGATGTTCGTGATGAAGGACTCGAGCGGCCGCTCCACGATGAGCTTCACGCCGACCGCCGCCGCCAGGTGCACCACCGCGTCCGTCTCCGCGGTGAGTCGTCGAACGATGTCGGGGTCCAGGATCGAGCCGTGTTCCAGCCGGAAGCGCCGCTCGTCCTTCAGGTGGCCCACGTTCTCGACGGAACCCGTCGAGAGATCGTCCAGCGCCACCACCGAATCGTTCCGCGCGATCAGGCGGTCGGCCAGGTGCGATCCGATGAACCCCGCGCCGCCGGTGATGAGGTAGTTCACAGCGGGACGACGTTCGGCCGCCGCTCGCCTCGATAGGCGTTCCGAGCATCGAAGATCAGTTCCGCCTGCTCGGCGAGCGCCTCGAGGTCGTACACGCTGTGCGGGGTGAGCAGCACGACGATGTCCGCGGAGCGCACGCCCTCGTCCATGCTGGCTCGGTCGAGCGTCCCTCCGTTCAGCGGTACGCGTTCCACGTAGGGGTCGTGGAACATGACGTCGGCGCCTCGCTTGCGCATCGCCAGCATCGTGCCCAGGGCGGGCGACTCGCGGATGTCGCCGACGTCGGGCTTGTACGCCACGCCGAGCACGAGCACCTTCGCACCCTTCATCGGGCGGCCGTCGTCGTTCAGCGCCTCGGCGACCCGCGCGGCGACGTACTCGGGCATGTGCGCGTTGACGTCGTCGCCAGCTCGACGAAGCGGAACCGTCGGCCGGACTCCCGCCGGACCCGCCACGCGAGGTACGACGGGTCGATCGGGAGGCAGTGCCCGCCGACGCCCGGGCCCGGCGTGAACGCGCATGAACCCGAACGGCTTCGTCGCGGCCGCGTCGATCACCTCCCAGATGTCGACGCCGAGCTCGCGGCGAACATCGCGAGCTCGTTGACGAGCGCGATGTTCACGTGCCGGAACGTGTTCTCGAGCAGCTTCGCGAGCTCGGCCTCGCGCGGCCGCGACGACGGGCACGACCTTGTCGACGAGCGCGCCGTAGAACGCCTCGACCGCCGCGAGCGACGACTCGGCGTCGACGCCGGCGACGACCTTCGGCGTGTTCACGAACGTCCACGTCGTGGTTGCCGGGGTCGATGCGCTCGGGCGAGTAGCCGAGGAAGAAGTCGCTGCCCGGCGCGAGGCCCGACCGTCTCGAGGATCGGCCGCAGCAGCTCCTCGGTCGTGCCCGGGTACGTCGTCGACTCGAGCACGACGAGCGCCCCGGCGCGGACGTGACGCGCCGCAACGTCCGGCGCGGCCGCCTCGATGTAGGCGAGGTCGGGCGCGCCGTCGCGCAGCGGCGTCGGCACGCAGACGACGATCACGTCC
>CAVXYE010000018.1:0-737336 GCA_963765865.1 uncultured Actinomycetes bacterium | reverse complement strand
AGGAAGCAGAGCGGATGCTGGGAGGGAACGCCGCCACGGAAGACTGACGCCGTCGACGGCGTCAGGCGTGAAGGTGGTACCGAGCGGAAGGCGCCCCCGAACGGGGGCGCCTTCTGCGTCCGCGCTGCCGTACCTTGCCCAGGTCAGGGATCACCGCCGGCCGGCGGCACGTTGTGATTCGTACGCGGCGACCAAGGAGGCGAGCGGCGCCCCGCCGACCTCGGCGAACACGGTCCTCGCGGTAGCTGCCATCGGCCAGGTGACGGGAGAGCGCCGCGACGGCGCCCGGACGACGCTCCTCCAGCCACGCCAGGAGATCGGCCGTCGTTTGGTAACCGGCGGTCGCCTTCCCCGGTTCGAAGTGCGCGTACGTCCACGACGTATCGAACCCGAGGACATCGCGTACATGATCGGCGATGCCCTCGATCAGCCAGATCGTCGAGGCGTCGTAGTCGGGGGCGAGCATGTACGCGTGTGCCAGCTCGTGGAGGACGCACCCGACGTCGTCCGGATGCTCGCGGAACCAACGCTCGCTGAGGGTGATCGTGCGCCCGCCGGTCACACCCGGAGGTCCGTCGCGATCCACTTCGATCGTTACGGACGGCAAGGGAGGGTCGAGGCCGATCAGACGCGCGACCGCCGCCCCGTGCTCCTCCACGAGTCCCTCGGCCCACCGCCGGATCCGGTCGCGGTCACGCCGGCCCAAGTTCCCTCGCGATCCGTCGCAGCTCGTCATGGACCGCCGGCGAGCCAGCCAGGATGTCGCCCGACAGATAGTCGGCACCGCCCTCCCAGTCGGTGACGCGTCCGCCCGCTTCCTCCACCAGGAGGCCGCCCGCCGCGACGTCCCACGGCGCGAGCCCCAGCTCGAAGAAGCCGTCGAAGACCCCGCACGCGGCCCAGGCGAGATCGAGACATGCCGCGCCCGGGCCGGCGGAGATCCTCGAATCGGTCGAACGCCCGCGCTGAACGCGGCGAGGTATCTCGGAAGCCGGTCCTTCCGGCGGAAGGGGAATCCCGTCCCGACCACTCCTTGCTCCGGCGGACGCTCCGACACGCGGCACGGTTCCGGCGGCCCCGCCGGCAGGTTCCCAGATCGCTCCAGCGCCACGCGCGGCATGCCACGTATCGCCCAGGAACGGCGCATGGGTTGCGCCGGCCATCGGGGACCTCGTCCTCCACGAGCGCAACGGATACCCCGACGGCGGGGAAGCGGTGGAGGAAGTTGGTCGTGCCGTCCAGCGGGTCGACGACCCATCGAAGGCCTTCGGTCACGCCCCCCGACTCCTCGCCGAGCATGGCGACGTCCGGTGTTTCCTCGTCGAGGAACGACCTGATCGCGGCCTCGCTCGCGAGGTCGACCTCGGTGACCCAATCGCCCGGGAGTCCCTTCGCCTCACCCTCCGAGGGCCGGCGTCCGGCGCGGATCACGTCGCCGCCCACGAGGGCGGCTCGTCGAGCGGCGGCGCGCATCCGTTCGAGGTCGATCGGCATGTGGGCACGCTACCAACGGGGCGCGAGGACCGCTGCTCCGCTACACTTCCTCTGCACCTCGCTTGGGTGGCAGGCACTCCGCCCAACGGCCTTTCCGTGCGCGGTTGACGCATCGGGGAGTAGGTCGATAGCCTTAGAGGTTGCGCTTCGGCTGGGCGAGCCTGTCGAGCGTGCTTCGAACAACCGGATGCGGTCGCTCCCTCCATGGCGCGTGCGCAGCAGGAGCGGCTCGCGAGCTGCGGTTCCTACCCAGCTCCGGTGTTTGACAACGACAGAGTGCAGACGAGAGGACCATGCCCACGATCCAACAGCTCGTGCGGAAGGGTCGCGAGACCCCGAAGAAGAAGAACAAAGCCCCCGCGCTGAAGGCGAACCCTCAGCGGCGTGGTGTCTGCACTCGTGTCTGGACCATCACGCCCCGTAAGCCCAACTCGGCCCTGCGGAAGGTCGCTCGCGTCCGGCTCACCACGGGCGTTGAGGTCACCTGTTACATCCCCGGGGAAGGACACAACCTGCAGGAGCATTCGATCGTGCTGGTGCACGGCGGCGGTCCGAAGGACCTCGGTGGTGTCCGGTACACGATCGTCCGCGGGACGTTGGATACGGCGGGCGTGAAGAACCGGAAGCAGGCTCGGTCGCGCTACGGAGCGAAGAAGGGCGGCGAGTAGGCATGCCCCGGAAAGGCCCTGCCGTACGCCGTCCGATCCAGCCGGATCCTGTCTACCAGAACCCCTTGGTCACCCAGTTGATCAATCGGGTCCTCCTGAGCGGGAAGAAGACGGTGGCTGAGCACATCGTCTACGACGCGCTCGAACAGATCAGCCAGAAGACGGCGAACGACCCGGCGATCACGCTCAAGCGAGCGGTCGAGAACGTCCGTCCGCTCCTCGAAGTGAAGTCTCGGCGCGTCGGTGGCGCTTCGTATCAGGTGCCGGTCGAGGTGAAGCCTCAGCGCGGCACCACGCTGGCCATGCGCTGGCTGGTCAATTTCAGTCGTGCACGCCGCGAGAATTCGATGTCTGAACGCCTCGTCGCCGAGATCATGGACGCCTCGAACGGGGCCGGTGCCGCGGTCAAGCGCCGCGAGGACATGCACAAGATGGCCGAGGCCAACAAGGCGTTCGCGCACTACCGCTGGTGATGGAAGACAACCTCACGACCCGCCTCCCCGGGCGGGTTCCCGCTGACCAGGGGTCCCGCTGATGGCGGCCAACCCCACGGAGATGATGCACGTGACGACGACCGAACAGGACGTCAAGAAGGGTGGGAAGGGACTCGCGATCCGCGAGTACCCTCTCGCTCGCACGCGCAACATCGGGATCATGGCCCATATCGACGCGGGCAAGACCACCACCACCGAGCGGATCCTGTACTACACGGGGCGCGCCTACAAGATCGGCGAAGTCCACGAGGGCACTGCCGTCATGGACTGGATGGCGCAAGAGCGCGAGCGCGGCATCACCATCACTTCGGCTGCAACCACGTGCCAGTGGAAGGGTCATTGGATCAACATCATCGACACGCCCGGGACATGTTGACTTCACCGTGGAGGTCGAGCGCTCCCTCCGCGTCCTGGATGGAGCCGTGGCTGTGTTCGACTCGGTTGCCGGCGTCGAGCCACAGTCCGAGACCGTCTGGCGCCAGGCGGACCGGTACAACGTGCCGCGCATCGCCTTCATCAACAAGATGGATCGAACCGGTGCCAACTTCGATCGCACGGTCGAGATGATGGTCGACCGCCTGAATGCCAACCCGCTTGTCCTCCAGTTGCCGTGGGGGAGCGAGTCCGAGTTCCATGGCTGCATCGACCTCGTCCAGATGAACGCCCACTACTGGGAGGGCGACATGGGCGAGGAGTGGAAGGACACCGAGATCCCGCCGGACTACCTGGATGCCGCCCGCGAGGCCCGTCACCGTCTGTTCGAGAAGCTCGCGGATCACGACGAGGCCCTGTTCGAGAAGTTCGTCCATGAGCAGGAGCCCACGGTCGAGGAGCTGAAGCGGGGGATCCGGGCGGCGACGCTCCAGGGTCTCGGGGTTCCGGTCCTGTGCGGCTCGGCGTTCAAGAACAAGGGCGTCCAGCTGCTGTTGGACGCCATCGTCGATTTCCTGCCGAGCCCCGTCGACGTTCCGCCCGTGGAGGGCCATCTTCCCTTCAAGGAGAACGACCGCGTCGAGCGGAAGCCCGACGACGCGGACCCGTTCTCCGCGCTCGCGTTCAAGATCATGTCCGACCCGTACGTCGGACGGCTGACCTACCTGCGGGTCTATTCAGGCGTGCTCCACAGCGGATCCCACGTGCTCAACGCGACGAAGGATCGCAAGGAGCGCATCGGACGGGTGTTGCAGATGCACGCCAACCACCGCGAGGACATGGAAGCCGCGTACACGGGCGACATCGTCGCCGTGGTCGGCCTCAAGCACACCACCACCGGGGACACCATCTGCGACCCGGATCATCCGGTGGTGCTCGAGCAGATCAGCTTCCCGACCCCCGTGATCAGCGTCGCCGTTGAGCCGAAGACCAAGGCCGACCAGGACAAGCTGGGCGGCGGTCTGGGCAAGCTGGCGGACGAGGATCCGACATTCGTCGTCCGTTTCGACGAAGAGACCGGGCAGACCGTCATCTCGGGGATGGGCGAGCTGCATCTCGACATCATCGTCGACCGGCTCCGGCGCGAGTTCAACGTCGATGCGAACGTCGGGAAGCCGCAGGTCGCCTATCGCGAGACCATCACCAGACCCGTCCACAAGGTCGACATGCGCTTCGTGCGGCAGACCGGCGGTCGCGGTCAGTACGGCCACGTCGTCATCGACCTCGAACCGACGGGCCCCGGCGGCGGCTACGAGTTCATCAACAAGATCACCGGTGGATCCATCCCACGGGAGTACATCCCGTCGGTCGACCAAGGCATCCAGGAAGCGATGGATAATGGCGTCCTCGCGGGATATCCGCTCGTCGATCTGCGCGCGACCCTGACGGACGGCACGTACCACGAGGTCGACTCGTCCGAGATGGCGTTCAAGATCGCCGGCTCGATGGCGCTCAAGGAAGCCGCCAAGAAGGCGTCGCCGGCACTCCTCGAGCCCGTGATGGAGTTCGAGGTGACCACACCCGAGGAGTTCCTCGGCGACGTGATGGGCGATGTCACCGCGCGCCGGGGGCGCATCGAGAACATCGACGACCGCGCAGGTCAGAAGATCATCCGCGTGGTCGTGCCGCTCGCGGAGCTCTTCGGCTACGCGACCGACCTGCGGTCGAAGACCCAGGGTCGGGCCGCGCACAGTCCGATGCAGCTGCACGCGTACAACGAGGTCCCGGTGCAGATCGCGAAAGAGATCATCGCCCGGGTGACCGGCGAGTAGACCAAGGAGCTACGGCAGATGGCCAAGCAGAAGTTCGAGCGCACGAAGCCCCACGTGAACATCGGCACGATCGGGCACATCGACCACGGCAAGACCACCCTCACGGCCGCGATCACGAAGCGCCAGGCCGACAAGGGTCTGGCCGACTACACCCCCTTCGACCAGATCGACAAGGCGCCGGAGGAGCGCGAGCGCGGGATCACGATCGCGATCGCCCACGTCGAGTACCAGACCGACGCCCGCCACTACGCCCACGTCGACTGCCCCGGGCACGCCGACTACGTGAAGAACATGATCACCGGCGCCGCCCAGATGGACGGGGCGATCTTGGTCGTCTCGGCCGCCGACGGCCCCATGCCCCAGACCCGCGAGCACGTGCTCCTGGCCCGCCAGGTCGGGGTCCCCTACATCGTGGTCGCGCTCAACAAGTGCGACATGGTCGATGACCCGGAGCTGTTGGACCTCGTCGAGCTCGAGGTCCGCGAGCTCCTTTCGTCCTACGAGTTCCCGGGCGATGACGTCCCGGTGATCAAGGTCTCGGCGCTCAAGGCCCTCGAGGGGGACGAGACCTGGGGCGCGACGATCGACGAGCTCCTGCAGGCCTGCGACAGCTACATCCCCGAGCCGGTCCGCGACGTCGACAAGCCCTTCCTGATGGCGATCGAGGACGTCTTCTCGATCACCGGACGCGGCACGGTCGTCACGGGCCGGGTCGAGCGCGGGACCCTCGCGAAGATGGCCGAGGTCGAGATCGTCGGGATCACCGACACCCGCAAGACGACGGCGACCGACCTGGAGATGTTCCGCAAGCTCCTGGACGAGGTGCGCGCGGGGGACAACGTCGGGGTGCTCCTTCGGGGGATCGACAAGGAAGACGTCGAGCGCGGCCAGGTCCTCGCGAAGCCCGGCTCGGTCACCCCGCACACGAACTTCGAGGCCCAGGTCTACGTGCTCTCCAAGGAGGAGGGTGGGCGCCACACCCCGTTCTTCAACGGCTACCGCCCCCAGTTCTACTTCCGCACGACCGACGTCACCGGCACCGCGAACCTCCCCGGTGGGGTCGAGATGGTGATGCCGGGGGACAACGTCGAGATGACGGTCGAGCTGATCGCCCCGATCGCGATGGAAGAGGGCCTGCGCTTCGCGATCCGCGAGGGTGGGCGCACGGTGGGCGCCGGTCGTGTGACCACGATCGTGAAGTAGGGACGAGAGAGAAGGCGCATCGATGGCGGGACCGAAGATCAGGATCAAGCTCCGGGCGTACGACCACCGGATGCTGGACGTCGCCGCGCGCGACATCGTCGAACACGTCCAGCGCACCGGCGCGAAGGTCGTCGGCCCGGTGCCGCTTCCGACCGAGCGCAACATCTACACGGTCATCCGGTCGCCGCACAAGTACAAGGACTCCCGCGAGCATTTCCAGATGCTCACGCACAAGCGGCTGATCGACATCGTCGATGCGACCTCGAAGACCGTTCAGGAGCTGCAGCGGTTGAACCTGTCCGCCGGCGTCGACATCGAGATCAAGCTCTGAGGCCACGATGGGTGACGTCAAGGGGATCGTGGGCGAGAAGGTGGGGATGACCCAGATCTTCGACGAGACCCGCGCCGTGCCGGTGACGGTGATCAAGGCCGGTCCGTGCGTCGTCGCGCAGGTCCGCAGCCAGGGGACCGACGGGTACGATGCGGTCCAGCTCGCCTACGGTCAGATGCGTCCCCGCGAC
The DNA here is from genome assembly GCA_963765865.1 of uncultured Actinomycetes bacterium. Taxonomy (GTDB): domain Bacteria; phylum Actinomycetota; class UBA4738; order UBA4738; family HRBIN12; genus AC-51. Next base: position 730,752 of record CAVXYE010000018.1, on the reverse strand, counting down.
ATCAACCGCCCGACGAAGGGCCACTTCGACAAGGCAGGGACCGAGGCGCTCCGCCACCTCGTCGAACTGCGGACCGACGACGCCGCTACGTACACCCTCGGCCAAGAGGTACGGGCCGACGTCTTCGCGCCGGGAGACACGGTGGACGTCGTCGGGGTGTCGAAAGGCAAGGGGTTCACGGGCGTGATGAAGCGTCACGGGTTCTCCGGGCTCAAGGGAAGCCACGGGGTCGAGAAGAAGCACCGCTCGCCGGGGTCGATCGGCGCGTGCGCCACCCCGTCGCGTGTCTTCAAAGGCATGCGCATGGCCGGACAGTCCGGCAACCAGCGGGTGACCGTGCTCAACCTCGAGGTGGTCCGGTCCGACCCGGAGCGCGGCCTGCTCTTGGTGAAAGGCGCGGTACCCGGCCCGAACGGCGGCCTCTTGATGGTGCGTTCTGCCGTCAAGTCCCCGGCGGGGAAGGGGGCGTGATCGCGATGCCAACGATCGACGTGCTGAACGCGACCGGGAAGAAGGCAGGTTCGCGGGAGCTCGCGACCGATGTCTTCGAGGCGCCGGTGAACGTGCCCCTGATGCATCAGGTGGTCGTCGCGGGGATGGCGAAGCTCCGTGCCGGCACGCACAAGGTCAAGACGCGAGGCGACGTGCGCGGCGGGGGGAAGAAGCCGTGGCGACAGAAGGGGACCGGTCGAGCACGGCAGGGCTCGATCCGGGCACCGCAGTGGGCCGGCGGTGGCGTCGCCCACGGACCCGTGGTTCGCGACCACGACCAGCGCATCAACAAGAAGATGCGCCGCGGGGCGCTCCGGTCGGCGCTCACCGACGCGCAGGTGGGCGGCAAGCTCGCGGTGATCGATGGCCTCTCGTTCGAAGAGCCCAAGACGAAGCGAGCGGTCGAGATCCTCGACGCCCTGAAGGTGGAGGGACGGATACTCCTCGTCCTGGCTCAGCCGACCGACACCGGCGCCGTCGAGAAGTCGTTCCGGAACCTCGTGCATGTTCGTGTTTCCTACGCGGGCGGCCTCGGGACCTACGACGTCTTGCTCGCCGATCGCATCGTGGTGACCACCGACGCGCTCGATGCACTCGAGGGCGTGGCGGCCCCAGCGGCGAGCGCTCAGACGGAGGCAGGTGAGGACTCGTGAAGTCCGCCCGCGACGTGATCATCCGGCCGGTGGTCTCCGAGAAGTCCTACGCGGGGCTCGAACAGAACTCCTACACGTTCCTGGTCGACAAGCGGGCGAACAAGACGGAGATCAAGGAGGCGGTCCAGTCCATCTGGAACGTCCGCGTGACCTCCGTCAACACCCTCAACCGACACGGCAAGGTGAAGCGGCGCGGTTTCACCAAGGGCAAGCGAGGCGACGAGAAGCGCGCGATCGTCACGCTGGCCGACGGCGACGCGATCGAGATCTTCGAGACGGGGAAATAAGCGATGGCGGTCCGCAAGTACAAGCCGACGACACCGGGCAGGCGCGGCGCGAGCGTGTCCAGCTTCGACGAGCTCACCCGGTCCAAGCCGGAGAAGTCCCTCGTCGCGAAAGGTCGGAACAAGGCCGGGCGGAACACCCACGGCCGGATCACGGCACGTCACCAAGGCGGCGGGACCAAGCGCCGGTATCGGGTCGTGGATTTCCGTCGGAACAAGGACGGGGTGCCGGCCAAGGTCGCTCATATCGAATACGACCCCAACCGGAGCGCCCGGATCGCGTTGTTGCACTACGTCGATGGCGAGAAGCGCTACATCCTCGCACCCGACGGCATCGCCCAGGGCGACCTGTTGATGTCGGGATCCGAGGCGGAGATCCGGCCGGGCAACGCGCTCCCACTCCGCAACATCCCCGTCGGTACCGTGATCCACGCGATCGAATTGAAGCCCGGCGCGGGCGCCAAGATGGCTCGCTCGGCGGGCGCCAGCGTGCAGCTGATGGCGAAGGAGGGCGCCATGGCGACCCTCCGGCTCCCGTCCGGTGAGACGCGGTTGGTTCCATCGGCCTGCAAGGCAACGGTCGGCGCCGTCGGGAACGCCGAGCATGAATTGATCTCCTTGGGCAAGGCGGGTCGCGCCCGGTGGCAACGGAAGCGCCCTTCCGTTCGCGGCGTCGCGATGAACCCCGTCGACCATCCGCTCGGGGGCGGCGAGGGCAAGTCGTCGGGCGGACGCCACCCCAGTTCACCGTGGGGGAAGAAGGAAGGCCGCACCAGGAAGAAGAAGAAGGCGTCGACGAAGTACATCGTCCGGCGCCGAGGGAAGGGTCGGAACTGATGCCACGGTCCGTGAAGAAGGGTCCGTTCGTCGACGAGCACCTGATGAAGAAGGTCGACGACATGAACAAGAAGGGCGAGAAACGGGTCGTCAGGACCTGGTCCCGCCGTTCGACGATCGTCCCGGACATGCTCGGTCATACGATCGCGGTGCACGACGGGCGCAAGCACGTCCCCGTGTTCGTCTCCGAGTCCATGGTCGGGCACAAGCTCGGAGAATTCGCGCCGACCCGTACCTTCCGCTCCCACGCGCGCGATGAGCGACGGACGGGGGCGAGGTAGATGCCGCAGTCGCGCGCCACCATGAAATACGTGCGGACGTCGCCTCGGAAGATGCGGCGCGTCGTCGATCTGATCCGGGGCGAGCACGTCGAGGAGGCTCGGCGGATCCTCCGCTTCTCGAGCCTCGGTGCGTCGAACGACGTCGAGAAGCTGCTGAACTCGGCCATCGCCAACGCCGAGCAGAACCCGGGCGTGATCGCGGAGAACCTGGTCGTGGCGCGCGGTTGGGTCGATCAGGGTCCGACGCTCAAGCGGTTTCGGCCGCGCGCGTACGGACGCGCAACGCGCGTCCGGAAGCGCACGGCGCACGTGACGTTGGTCGTGGAGACGATAGGAGACGAGGGCTAGTGGGACACAAGGTCCATCCGTACGGATTCCGGCTCGGGGTGATCTACCCGTGGAAGAGCAACTGGTACGCCAAGCGTGATTACGCCGAGCACCTCCACGAGGACATCTGGATCCGCAAGCACATCCGCTCCCGGCTGACGCGAGCCGGCATCTCGTCCATCGACATCGAGCGCAAGGGCGACCAGATCTGGGTCTTCATCCGAACCGCGCGTCCCGGCATCGTGATCGGCCGCAAAGGCGTCGAGGTCGACCGACTCCGCAAGGACATCGAGCGGTACACGAAGAAGCGGGTCGATGTGAAGGTCGAGGACATGAACCAGGCATCCAGCGAGGTTCGGCCCGAGACCGATGCCGCGCTCCTCGCTCAGGGCGTCGCGGAACAGCTCGTCGGACGCGTGGCGTTCCGTCGCGCGATGCGACGAGCCGTCCAGACCGCGATGCGATCCGGCGCGCTCGGGGTGCGGGTCGCGACGGCAGGTCGTCTCGGCGGGACCGAGATGGGCCGCAAGGAGTGGTACCGGGAGGGTCGCGTCCCGCTGCACACCCTCCGCGCGAAGGTCGACTTCGGCACCGCCGAGGCTCGCACCACCATGGGTGCGATCGGCGTGAAGGTCTGGGTCTACCACGGCGACGAGGTTCCCTACCGCGAGCAGGAGACCGAGCGGGCCCGCGCGCGCGCGACCGCACGTGCGCGCGGCGGCGGCGGCGCGCGCCCGACACCTCGAACCGAGGCTCCGGCCGAGCCGGCGTCCGTTGAGGCTCCGATCGAACCCGCCATCGCCGAAGGCGTGGCTTCGCCGGCAGCCGACGCAGCTCCCGTTGAGACACCGGTGCCGGTCGAACCATCTGCGCCGGCCGAAGCATCAGCCGCTGGCGAGACATCAGCAGTCGCCGGCGAGACATCAGCCGCGGGCGAGACACCTGCAGCTGAGCCACCCGCCGCCGGCGACACCGAGGGCGGTGACGCCTGATGCTCGCACCCAAGCGCGTGAAGCACCGGAAGGTGCACCGGGGCCGGATGAAGGGCAAGGCCAAAGGTCATACCGAGATCCAGTACGGGGACTACGCGATCGTCGCGCTCGAGCCGGGTTGGATCACCAACCGTCAGATCGAGGCCAGCCGCGTGGCGATGACCCGTCATATCAAGCGGGGTGGGAAGGTGTGGATCACGATCTTCCCCGACAAGCCCGTCACGAAGAAGCCCGCGGAGACCCGCATGGGCTCCGGGAAGGGCAACCCGGAGGGCTGGGTCGCGGTCGTGAAGCCGGGTCGCGTCATGTTCGAGCTGTCGGGTGTCAACGAGCCACTCGCGCGCGAGGCCATGTTGCGAGCGCAGCACAAGCTGCCGATCAGGACGAAGTTCATCACCAGGGTGGGTGAGTAACGATGCCGAGCAAGGCCGTCGAGCTCCGCGAGCTGCCCGACGACGATCTGTACGTCCGGATCGAGAGTGCGAAGGAAGAGCTCTTCAACCTGCGCTTCCAGCTGGCGACCGGGCAGCTCGACAACACGGCGCGGCTCAAGGAGCTGCGCCACGACGTCGCGCGTCTGGCGACGGTGCTCCGCGAGCGGGAGCTCGAGCTCGACAGGATCGAGGCGGCGCAAGCGCGCGAGGATGTGGCTGAGGAGGACGTCGAGTGAGCGACCCGACGACGACGAAGGACGTCGCGAACGATCGCGGCCGGCGCAAGGTGCGCGTCGGCGTGGTGGTTTCCGATGGCATGGACAAGACGGTGGTCGTGCGCATCGACCGGCAGGTCCGGCATCCGTTGTACGGCAAGACGGTTCGCCGGTCTTCGAAGCTCGCCGCGCACGATGAGCAGAACGACGCGCACGTGGGCGACACGGTCCGGATCACCGAGACCCGTCCGGTCAGCAAGACGAAACGGTGGCGGGTCGTCGAGGTCGTCGAGAGGGCGAAGTAGTCGTGATCCAACAGGAGACGCGCTGCAAGGTCGCCGACAACACGGGTGCCAAGGAGGTCCTCTGCATCCGGGTGTTGGGCGGCTCGGCGCGTCGCTACGCCGGCGTGGGCGACGTGATCGTCGGGACGGTCAAGGACGCCCTGCCGAACGGCGCGGTGAAGAAGGGCGAGGTCGTGAAGGCGGTCGTGGTTCGCACGGCCAAGGAACGCCGGCGACCGGACGGTTCCTACATCCGTTTCGACGACAACGCGGTCGTGATCCTGACCACGGACGCGAAGAACCCCCGCGGGACGCGCATCTTCGGGCCGGTCGCCCGGGAGCTGCGCGAGAAGCGGTTCATGAAGATCATCTCTCTCGCTCCGGAGGTGCTGTAGCCATGCCGGGTGTCGACATCAAGAAGGACGACAACGTTCGCGTGATCTCGGGCAAGGATCGCGGGAAGGAAGGCCGGGTGGTCCGCGTGATGCCGCTCGAGGGTCGGGTGATGGTCGACGGCGTCGCCCTCGCGAAGAAGCACTCCCGCACGGGCGCGCAGCGGACCCGCACCGGCCAGCAGCTGCAGCAGGGCGGCATCATCGACGTTGAGATGTCCGTGGACATCTCCAACGTCCAGCTGATCTGCCCGAGCTGCCACGAGGCCACACGGGTCGGCCACCGGCTCAACGCGGACGGGATCAAGGTTCGGGTGTGCAAGAAGTGTGATTCGGAGCTCCACGATGGCTGAGGCCTACGTTCCGCGATTCAAGGCGCGGTACCGCGACGAGCTCGTGCCGGCGCTCAAGGACGAGCTGGGCTTCACCAACGTCATGCAGGTTCCGCGCGTTGAGAAGATCGTCGTCAACATGGGCGTTGGTGACGCCATCAAGGACGGCCGTATGCTGGATGCGGCCTTGGAGGACCTGACCACGATCACGGGCCAGAAGCCGGTGGTCACGAAGGCCCGCAAGTCGATCGCCGGGTTCAAGCTTCGCGAGGGGATGTCGATCGGCGCGAAGGTGACCCTTCGCGGCGATCGGATGTGGGAGTTCCTCGACCGTTTGGTGTCGCTCGCGTTGCCGCGGATCCGTGACTTCCGCGGGCTCGATCCCGGCTCCTTCGACGGCCACGGGAACTACACGTTCGGCGTCACCGAGCAACTGATCTTCCCGGAGGTGGACTACGACAAGGTGCTGAAGGTCCGCGGGATGGACATCACCATCGTCACCACCGCGCGGAACGACGGCGAGGGCCGGGCGCTGCTCGCGGCGTTCGGATTCCCGTTCGCAGGTGAACCTGCGGAACGCGCGAGCTGAGAAGCGGAGAAGGTAGAGGCGGATGGCGAAGAAGGCCCTGATCAATAAGCAACGCAAGCAGCCGAAGTTCCGGGTGCGCGCGTACACCCGCTGCAGGCGCTGCGGCCGGGCTCGTGCGGTCTACAAGCGGTATCTCCTGTGCCGGATCTGCTTCCGTGAGCTGGCGCATCTGGGGGAGCTCCCGGGGGTGACGAAGGCCTCATGGTGAGCGCATCGACCACCAGGACGAGCACGACGACCACGGCGAAGAAGGCGAAGTTCTCTTCCAACGTCTCGGACCCGGTCTCGGACCTGTTGACGAGGATCCGCAACGCCAACACGGCGTACAAGGATGAGCTGGTGGCTCCCACGTCCAAGCTCTCGAAAGCCGTGCTCGACATCCTTGCGCACGAAGGGTTCATCGGCGGGTACGAACGCGAAGGGGAGGGTGTGCACCAGCTGTTCCGGATCCGTCTGAAGTACGGGCCTCGCAAGCAACGCACCATCACCGGTCTTCGGCGTGTCTCGAAACCCGGCCGGCGGATCTACCGCGGACGTGGTGACCTGCCCCGTGTGATGGGGGGGCTCGGGATCGCCATCGTCAGCACGTCCCACGGCGTGATGACGGACAAGGACGCGGCGCGCAACGGCATCGGCGGCGAAGTACTCGCATACGTGTGGTGAGGGACGGGGAACGAGCGGGACGATGAGCAGGATCGGGAAACAACCCATCGCATTGCCGGGCGGCGTCGAGGTCGCGGTCGGCGGAGACAACGTGGTCACCGTGAAGGGGCCGCGCGGCTCCCTGACCCAGACCATGCATGCCAACATGCGGATCGTCGTCGAGGACGGCACGGCTCGGGTCGAGCGGCCGGACGACGAGGGGTTCAACCGGAGCCTGCACGGCCTCACCCGATCCCTGCTCGCCAACATGGTCGTGGGCGTCACCGACGGGTTCGAGAAGCGGCTCGCGATCGTCGGGGTCGGCTATCGAGCGGCCCTGAAGGGGAAGGATCTGGAGGTGCAGGTCGGATACTCCCATCCCGTGCTCGTGGAGCAACCCGACGGGATCGAGTTCGAAGTGCCTACGCCGACCCAGATCGTGGTTCGTGGCAACGACAAGGCCCAGGTCGGCGAGATGGCCGCCAATATCCGGAAGATCCGCAAGCCCGAGCCGTACAAGGGCAAGGGGATCCGGTACGAGAACGAGTACGTACGGAAGAAGGCCGGCAAGGCAGCGAAGGGAGGTGCGGCCTGATGGACGCGAAGACCAAGCGAACGGCGCGCCTGCGTCGCCACGCCCGCGTTCGCAAAGCGATCGGGGGCAGCGCCGCGCGCCCACGTCTGGCGGTGTACCGGTCCAACCGTCACATCTACGCGCAGTTGATCGACGACGTGCAGGCGGCGACGCTCGTGGCGGCCTCCGATACCGAGGTCCAGGGTGACTCACCCACCGTGCGCGCGAAGGCGGTCGGCGAGCTGATCGCGGGTCGCGCCAAGGAAGCCGGCATCGCATCCGCGGTGTTCGACCGCGGTGGGCGTCTGTACCACGGCCGCGTCGCTGCGGTCGCCGATGGTGCGCGCGAGGGAGGTCTGCAGATCTGATGCGACGCTACGACGCCAGGAACGAAGACAAGAGCCCGTACGAGGAACGGGTCATCTCGATCAACCGCGTGGCGAAGGTCGTTCGAGGTGGCCGGAGGTTCTCCTTCGCGGCGCTCGTCGTCGTGGGCGACGGAGCAGGCCGCGTCGGCGTGGGCTACGGCAAGGCGAAGGAGGTGCCGTCCGCGATCGCCAAGGGGGTCGAGGAAGCGCGCCGCAAGATGTTCGAGGTGCCGATGATGGGCACCACGATCCCGCACGAGATCGTCGGCGAGGCGGGAGCGGGCGTCGTCATGCTGAAGCCGGCGGCCCCGGGGACCGGCGTGATCGCCGGGGGCGCCGTCCGGGCGCTGGTCGAGTGCGCCGGCATCAAGGACATCCTGTCGAAGTCGCTCGGCTCATCGAACCAGATCAACATCCTGAAGGCGGCGGTTGCCGGACTGCAGGCGCTGCGCAAGCCCGAGGAGGTCGCCCGCAGCCGCGGCCGCCAGGTCCACCAGGTGGCTCCCAAGCCGATGGTCGACGCGATCGCTTCCGCTGAGGAGCGCACCAACGCCGCACGGGCGGCGGCCCTCCAGGAGCAGTACGGCGTCGCCGAGCCCTCGCCCGGAGGCTCGCGGTGAGTCAGATCAAGGTCACGCAGGTGCGCAGCGTCATCGGCCGGCCGAAGGGCCAGAAGGACACCGTCCGCAGGCTCGGCCTGCGACGCATGCACGACAGCGTGGTCAAGGAAGACCGGCCCGACATCCGGGGCATGATCGCCAAGGTTCGGCATCTGGTCGCCGTCGAAGAGGTCGGCCGTAGCGCGAAGCGCCGTTCGAACGGGGAGGGAGAAGGATGAAGCTGCATCATCTCCGCCCGGCGGAGGGCGCCTCGACGGATCGGACCCGGGTGGGTCGTGGCCGGGCAGGAGCTCGGGGCAAGACCGCGGGGCGCGGCACGAAGGGAACGGGGGCGCGGAAGACCGTCCCGACCTACTTCGAGGGCGGCCAGATGCCGTATCAGCGGCGCGTCCCGAAGCTGAAAGGGTTCTCCAACCCGAATCGGAAGGAATACACGCCCGTCAACATCGAGGTGCTCGCGACCTACTTCGACGCGGACGTGACGCCCGAAGCGCTCTACGCCCACGGGCTCGCCCACAAGGGCCGCCCGGTCAAGGTGCTCGGCAGGGGACAGATCGACAAGCCGCTCACCGTGAAGGCGCACGCGTTCTCCGCTGCAGCGAAGGCGAAGATCGAGGCGGCCGGCGGTCGGGTTGAGACGTTGGGTGGATGACGTCAGGGTGATCCGGGGTACCCTTATGCCGCCGTGCTGAAGGCGTTCCTCAACTCGTTCAGGATCCCGGACCTCCGGAACAAGATCCTGTTCACCCTGTTCATCATCACGCTGTACCGGTTCGGGTCACACATCCCCGTCCCGGTGGTCGACACCAGCGTGCTGCAGAACCAGGCGAGCTCGGGTGGGTTCCTGGACTTCATCAACCTCTTCTCCGGCGGCGGCCTCAACCGGTTCTCGGTCTTCTCGCTGGGGATCATGCCGTACATCACGAGCTCGATCATCATGCAGCTGCTCACGGTCGTGATCCCCAAGCTCCAGCAGTGGCAGGACCAAGGCGAGGCGGGCGTCAAGCGGATCAATCAGGCCACGCGCTACGTGACCGTCGTGCTCGCGTTGTTGCAGTCGACGGGCCTGGTGTTCCTGTTCCACTCCGGACAGAACAACATCCCGGATCTCTTCCCGGCGGGAACGTTCAAGCCGCCCAACGTGCTGCTGATCGTCCTCACCATGACCGCGGGCACGGCGCTGATCATGTGGCTCGGCGAGTTGATCACCCAACGTGGTGTCGGCAACGGCATGTCGATCCTGATCTTCACCAGCGTCATCAGTCGCCTGCCGTTCGAAGGGAGCGCGATCCTCCGGGCGGGTGGCTGGGGCAAGTTCATCGTCGTCCTGCTGATCGGCTTCGGGATCATCGTCGCGGTCGTCTACATGGACCAGGGCCAGCGCAAGGTACCGGTCCAATACGCCAAGCGCGTGGTCGGGCGGAAGCAGACGATGGGTGGGAGCACGTACCTGCCGCTCAAGGTGAACCAGGCCGGCGTGATCCCGATCATCTTCGCGACGTCGGTGCTCTACTTCCCGGTGCTGATCGCGAGCGTCTACCACGGGCAATGGTTCTCGGACTTCGTGAACAAGTACGTTCAGAACCAACGAAGCATCCTGTACATGTTCATCCTTGCTTCGTTGATCGTCTTCTTCAGCTACTTCTATACGGCGATCCAGTTCGACCCCGTCCGGACGGCCGACAACCTCCGTCAGCAGGGCGGCTTCATCCCCGGGATCCGGCCCGGGCGGCCCACGGCCGACTACCTCAACGACATCCTCGTCCGCATCACGCTGCCAGGCTCGCTCTTCCTCGCGGCCATCGCCCTGATCCCGACGATCGTCCTCGCGATGTGGAACTTCCAGCAGTTCCCGTTCGGAGGTACGTCGATCCTGATCGCTGTGGGTGTGGCGCTCGAGACGATGAAACAGATCGAGTCGCAGTTGATGATGCGGCACTACGAGGGTTTCCTGCGGTAGCGGAGGGAGCGCCCGATGCGCTTCGTGTTCCTCGGACTCCCCGGTGCCGGCAAGGGGACACAGGCCCGGATCCTGTCGGAGCGCCTGGACATCCCCCAGATCTCGACCGGCGACATCCTGCGCGAACACGTGCAGGAGGGGAGCCGTCTCGGCATCGAGGCGCGCACCTACATGGACCGGGGCGAATACGTCCCGGACGACCTCGTCGTGCGGATGGTGGAGGAGCGTCTCGGCGAGTCCGACGCCTCCAAGGGGTTCATCCTGGATGGCTTCCCGCGCACCGTCAGGCAAGCACAGGCGCTGGAGGTTGCGCTCGCGGAGCTGGGGACGCCCCTGACCGCGGTGGTGAAGTTCACGATCTCCGACCCCACGGCGATCCGGCGCATCACCGGTCGCTACACGTGCCCTACCTGCAAGCGCACGTACCATCAGGAGTGGAAGCCGCCGGCGAACGATCTGGTCTGCGACGTCGACGGAACCCCCCTGGAGAAGCGGAGTGACGAGGACGAACTGACGGTGAAACGGCGTCTCGCGATCTACCGGGAGCAGACCGAGCCCCTCGAGCGCTACTACGAGGAGCGCGGGCTGCTCCGAGAGGTGGATGCCGAGGCGCTGATGGATTCCGTCACGGAGAGCATGCTCGCGGCGCTCGGTGACGCGGTCTGAAGCGAGGGAAGCCCTGTGATCATCCGGAAATCACCCGACGAGCTCGACAAGATGCGGACGGCCGGTCGCATCGTTGCGGGCACGATCGGCCGCGTCCTCGAGGCCGTCGCCCCGGGCCGGACCACGCTCGACCTGGATCGGGTGGCCGAGCAGTACATCGCCGAGCAGGGCGCGACCCCTTCCTTCAAGGGATATCGAGGAGCTTCCTCGAGGCCCTTCCCTGCAACGATCTGCGCCTCGCGTGAACGATGAGATCGTGCACGGGATCCCGTCCTCGGCGCGTCGGCTCCAGGAAGGGGACGTGCTCTCGCTCGATTTCGGCGCGATCTGGCAGGGGTTCCATTCGGATTCCGCCGTGACGGTGTTCGTCGGTGGGATCGCCCCCAGCGCCGAGGCGGAGCGGCTGGTCAAGACCACCGAAGCCGCGCTCGACGCAGCCATCGCCGTGATCACCCCCGGCGGAAAGCTCTCCGACATCGGCAACGCGATCGAAACGGTCGCTCGACAGGAGGGCATGGGGATCGTGCGGGAGTACGGCGGCCATGGGATCGGCCGGGCCATGCATGAGGACCCGTTCATCCAGAACTGGGGCAAGCCCGGACGCGGGCCGGAGCTCCGGCCGGGTCTGGTCGTCGCCGTCGAGCCCATGCTCAACCTGGGCGAAGACGAGACCGCGGTCATGCCCGATGGCTGGACCGTGGTGACCGCCGACGGGTCCCTGTCGGCGCATTTCGAGCACACCGTCGCCGTTACCCAGGACGGGCACGAGGTCTTGACGGCCCGGGACTGACTCGCCGCTTCGTCCGGCGTGGCAAGGGATCTCGCCTCGGGTTAAGGAGCCTCTTTCCCGAGCCGACAACTCAAGGGTGACTGCACGTCCGAGCCAGTTCGTCGTGTCCCCTCGCGGGACGCTCAAGCGTCTCATGAGCGTATCCGTCGTCGTCGCCATCACTGCAGGCATGTTGACCACGGCCCTGGTGACCCCGGCGAGCGCCAGCGATCCATTGACCTTCATGGGGATGATCGGGCGGCCTCGACTCAACGCGCCGGAAGGCGTCGCGGTCGCCGCTTCAGGGGACGTCTACGTCGCGGATCCGAACGTCAGTCGGCACCACGGTCAACGATCAATTGGTCAAGTTCTCCGCCGACGGCACGTTCCTCGACGTGATCGCCGGCCCGGGGCCCGCCACCGGACCGGTCGCGGTCGGGAAGGTGTACGACCCAACCGCCGTCGCGGTCGCTCCGAACGGTGATGTCTTCGTCCTGGAGCGGTACAGCAACTCGGTCAACCGGGTGCAGCGATTCGACGGCCTGGGCAACTACGTAACGAGCTGGGGCGGCCTACGGAACCGGGAACGGTCAGTTCGTCCACCCGAAAGGCATCGCGGTCGACTCGCTCGGCAACGTGTACGTGGCCGATACGGGCAACGACCGGATCCAGGAGTTCGACGCCTCGGGCAACCTCTTGACGCAGTGGAGCACGTTGAACCCGACCGGCGTTGCCGTCGACAGCTCGGACGTGATCTACGTCGCCGGCAACAACAACATCTATCGGTTCAACACCTCGGGCGCGCCGCTCACGTCCTGGGCGCTCGGCGGAGCGGTCGGTGTGGCCGTCGATGGATCGGACAACATCTGGGTCACGACGACGGGGAACGTGATCAAGGAGTACGACAACCTGGGCGCCACGCTCCTGGGAACCTACGGCAGCGGCGTGCTGTCGGCCCCTCAGTCGATCTCGATCGCGCCGAGAGGCAAGGTCTACGTCGCAGACACCGGCAACGGGCGTGTCCAGCGGTTCTCCAGTGCCGGTGTTGCCGAGATCGAGTGGGGTGAATACCCGGGGAGCGGGGTCCCCGACGTGCCGACCGGGATCGCCGTCGACGCGTCGGACAACGTGTACATCACGAAGAAGGCGACCGATCAGATCCAGAAGTTCGACGCGGACGGGAACCTCCTGGCGGAGTTCGGCGGGACGGGCAACACGAACGGGAAGCTGAACGACCCCGCGCCCTCGCGATCGGCCCGGACGGCAACCTGTACGTCGCCGACACGACGAATCAGCGGATCCAGAAGCTCGACACATCCGGGAACTACGTCGACTCAATGGGGGAGCGCCGGCACGAACGACGGTCAGGTGGCGGATCCGGCGGGGATCGCCGTCGAGCGCGGGCGGGAACGTCTACGTCGCGGACACGGGGAACAACCGGATCCAAGAGTTCTCAGCGTCCGGCGTGTTCCTCCGCAAGTGGGGAGTGTTCGGGACGGAGGACGGCAACTTCAAGTCGCCGAAGGGGATCGCGATCGACGGCTCGGGGAACGTCTGGGTCGCCGACAGCGGGCAACAACCGGATCCAGGAGTTCAGCCCGACCGGGACGTTCCTGGCGAAGTGGGGCAGCTCCGGCAGCGGCGATGGAGCGTCTCACGGGGCCGAGCGATCTCGCCATCGACGCGGACGGCACCGTCTGGGTGGTCGACAAGGGCAACAACCGGATCGAGCGTTTCACGACGGCGGGCGCGTTCCTCTCGAAGCTCGGGGGGTCGAATCGGCCTCGAGACCGGCCAGTTCGAGCGCTCCGCTCGGGATCGCGATCGATTCGACCGGCCGCATCCTGGTCACCGACTCCGCCAACAATCGGGTCCAGGTCTTCGAGGACAAGAACGGTCCCGACACGACGATCACCGGGCCCGCGGCCTCGACACCGAGCAGCTCGGCCTCGTTCACGTTCACGGCCAACGAGCCGGGCGCGACCTTCCATTGCAAGCTCGACGGAGGAGGCTACGCGCCGTGCACGAGCCCCAAGACCTATACTCGTCACTGGTCGAGGGATCGCACACCTTCTACGCCTATGCGACGGACTCGCTCGGCTTCGATGGGAACCCGACGCCAGTACCCTGGACGATCGATACGACGCCCCCGACGGCGAGCATCACCGCGAAACCCACGTCGCCGACCGGCTCGACGACCGCATCGTTCTCGTTCTCATCGAACGAAGGCGGCTCGACGTTCCTGTGCGCCCGGGACTCCGCCACGTTACTCGTCGTGCTCATCGCCGAAGGCATACAGCAGCCTGGCATCCGGCACGCCACGTGTTCCACGTGAAGGCGATCGACCCGGCCGGGCAACGTGAGCAGTCGCCGTTTCGTACTCCTGGATGATCGACACGACGCCACCCACCATCTCGATCACGTCCGGCCCGTCCGGATAGGTCGCAGTCGACCGACGCGACCTTCGCGTTCAGTTCCGCGGACGCGAGCGCGACGTTCGAATGCAAGCTCGACGGCGGGTCCTATGCGCCGTGCACCTCCCCGACCGGGTACACGAGCCTCTCGCCCGGACAGCACACCTTCTACGTCTTCGCGGTCGACAACCTGGGGAACCACAGCTCCCCGGCGCACCGGAGCTGGACCGTTGACACCCAGACCCACCGGCCCGACAACCAGATCGCGACCGGGACGACCTACGTCGGCAACGACATCTACAACGCGAACGGCACCAACCAGACGAAGACGCTGAAAGCGGCGGTGGGCAAGACCGTCAGCTTCAAGATCCGCATCGAGAACGACGGATCCGGGACGGACCCGCTCACGGTCCTGGGTGGCGGCTCCGGCAAGGGATATTCCGTGACCTACTTCGCAGGGACGACCAACATCACGAGCAAGGTCGTCGCCGGGACCTACAAGGTCACCCTCGGCCGCGGCGCACTCGATCGGTGCTCAAGATGACCGTCAAGGTGGGCTCGACGGCCGTGACGGCCCGATCCATCCTGGTCAAGACGTCCGCTGACCATGAAACGACCCGTCTGGACGCCGTCAAGGCGATCGTCAAGCGCGCGTAGCGCGTGGACGCATCGCCTGACCTGGCCGTATACTCGCTTCCTGCCCTCCCGAGGCGCGTTCCGTGCGCCCTCGGGACGGGTCCCGACACAGAGGATCAGCTGGAGCGTGGCCAAAGACGATGCGATCGAGGTCGAGGGGACCGTCGTGGAGCCCCTCCCCAATGCCATGTTCCGGGTGGAGCTGGAGAACGGGCACAAGGTGCTCGCCCACATCTCCGGGAAGATGCGGATGCACTACATCCGGATCCTCCCCGGCGACCGGGTGCGCGTAGAGTTGTCGCCGTACGACCTGACCAGGGGTCGTGTGGTGTATCGGTACAGATGAGAGGCACACCATGAAAGTCAGACCATCGGTGAAGAGGATCTGCGACCGCTGCCGGGTCGTCCGCCGGCGCGGGCGGATCCTCGTGATCTGCTCCAACCCACGGCACAAGCAGCGGCAAGGCTAGAGAGGGGAGCTCTCCGAACATGGCACGGATCGCCGGCGTCGACCTCCCTCGGGACAAGCGGCTCGATATCGCGCTCCGGTACATCTACGGCATCGGTCCCACCAGCGCCTATCAGATCGTGAGCGGGACCGCGATCGAGGGCGGCACCAAGGTTCGCGATCTCTCCGAGGAAGAAGTGCTCAAGATCCGCGAGTTCATCGACCGGAACTTCAAGGTCGAAGGAGATCTCCGTCGGGAAGTCGCGCAGGACATCAAGCGCAAGATCGAGATCGGGTGCTACCAGGGCATCCGGCACCGTCGTTCGCTTCCGGTCCGCGGCCAGCGGACCCACACGAACGCCCGGACCCGCAAGGGACCGAAGAAGGCGATCGCCGGCAAGAAGAAGATCGCGAAGAAGAAGTAGGGGAAAGGGAGCCTGCACCGCATGGCCAAGCCCAAGGCGAAGAAGACGAAGCGTCGCGAGAAGAAGAACGTCCTGCACGGGCAGGCCCACATCAAGTCGACCTTCAACAACACGATCGTCACGATCACCGACCAGCAGGGGAACACGCTCAGCTGGGCGAGTGCCGGGAACGTGGGTTTCAAGGGTTCCCGGAAGTCCACCCCGTTCGCCGCGCAGCTCGCCGCCGAGAAGGCCGCCCGGGCCGCGCAGGAGCACGGACTCCAGCGCGTGGATGTGTTCGTGAAGGGCCCGGGTTCGGGCCGAGAAACAGCGATCCGTTCGCTCGCCGCGGCGGGCCTCGAGATCGCCGGGATCCAAGATGTGACGCCGGTGCCGCACAACGGCTGCCGGCCTCGCAAGCGCCGCCGCGTCTAGCGGCGGTACCCGACCGCGAACAGCGGCTGGGAGTTCCGAGAGGTGGGGATGAATGGATGATCCCCCACCGAGGAGGGATGCACCTGTGTTCATCGTCGCGAGACCTCAGATCGCTGAGGACGTGATCTCGCCGACCCGCTCGAAGTTCACGATCGAACCCCTCGAGCCTGGTTTCGGCTATACGGTCGGCAATTCGCTGCGCCGTACCCTGCTGTCGTCCATCCCGGGCGCCGCCATCTCGTCGGTACGCATCGACGGCGTGCTGCACGAGTTCGCGACCGTGGAGAGGGTGACGGAGGATGTCACCGACATCATCTTGAACCTGAAGGAGCTCGTGGTTCGCTCCGACCTGGACGAGCCCACGCCCATCTACCTCAAGGCGAAGGGGCCCTCGGAGGTCACGGCCGGCGATGTCGCACCGCCGGCGGGGATCGAGATCCTGAACCCTGACCTCCACATCGCCACGATCGGCAAGGGCGGCTCGCTCGAGATGGAGATGACGGTCGAGCGCGGCGTCGGCTACCGGATCGCGGACAAGAACAAGAAGGCGCGGGATCCGATCGGCGTGATCCCCGTCGACTCGATCTTCTCGCCCGTCCGGAAGGTCAGCTACACCGTGGGGAACACCCGGGTGGAGCAGATGACCGACCGCGACAAGCTGATCCTCGATGTCGAGACCGATGGCTCGGTGACCCCGCGGGAGGCGCTCGCCTCCGCAGGCGGGACCCTGCTCGAGCTCGTCCAGCTGTTCAGCGACCTCGCGGAGGCCCCAAGCGTCTCCGTCGGTCCCGCGGAGGACGAGGAGTTGCCGAGCGACTACCAGATCACGATCGAGGAGCTCAACCTCTCCGTCCGCTCGTACAACTGCCTCAAGCGCGAGGGGATCAACACGGTCGGCGACCTGGTCCAGAAGTCCGAATCGGAGCTGATGGACATCCGCAACTTCGGCCAGAAGTCGATCGACGAGGTCAAGCTCAAGCTCGAAGAGCTCGGGCTCGGTCTTCGGGAGGAGTGAGGTCGGGTGCCGACACCCAAGAAGGGTCCTCGGCTGGGCTCCGGCCCCGCACATCAACGGCTCATGCTCTCCACGCTCGCGAAGCAGCTGTTCGTCCATGAGGGCATCACGACGACCGAAGCCAAAGCTCGGCAGCTGCGGCCGTACGCGGAGCGCCTGATCACGAAGGCCAAGAAGGGAGACCTCACGTCGCGCCGTGAGGTGCTGAAGGAGATCCCCGACCGCGACATCGTTGCGACCTTGTTCCACGAGATCGGCCCCCGGTTCGCGGAGCGCGAGGGCGGTTACACGCGGATCTTGAAGCTGGGGCCTCGCAAGGGCGACGGAGCGCCCATGGCCAGGATCGAGTTGGTCGAGCGCTCGGCGTAGGCGGTCCGGTGGCATCGCCCGTCCCATGACGCGGGTCGTGCGTCTGTTGCTCGCGTACGACGGGACCGGGTTCCGGGGATGGGCGGCGCAGCGCGACCTGTCGATCCGGACGGTCGAGGGCGAGCTTTCGAGCGTGCTCGGTCGCATCGTGAACGAGCCCATCAAGCTCTCCGTGGCCGGCCGGACGGACGCGGGTGTTCACGCTCGGGGCCAGGTGACGTCGTTCACGACGACGACGACCCTGACCCCGGATCGGATCCGCGACGCCGTGAACGCCATCCTCGGCCCCGAGCTCGTCGTCCGGCAGGCCTCGGACGCGCCCGGCGGGTTCGACGCGCGTTTCTCCGCAACCGCCCGGGAGTATCGCTACGCGATCGCGACCGGCGATGTCGCCGATCCGTTCACGGCGCGGTACGCCTGGCATCGTCCCGGCCGGTTGCACGTGCCCTCGATGCGTCGGGCGGGGGTTCTGCTCCTCGGCGAACGCGACTTCGCCTCGTTCTGCCGCAACCCGGGACGAGGACGGTCGACGGTCCGCCATCTTCAACGCGTCGCCGTGCGACGCGCGGGAGATCAACTCACGATCGCGTTCCGTGCGAACGCGTTCCTGCATCAGATGGTGCGCTCACTCGTCGGAACGCTGGTGACGGTGGGTACCGGTCGCCTCGAACCGGATGCGGTCGATCGGATCCTGCGCGGCGCGGGACCGTGCGGCGGCGCCACAGATCGCGCCGCCGCACGGTCTCACCCTCGAGCGCGTCATCTACGGCCGGCCCGTCCGTGAGACGACCGGAGGCTGATCGCCTCCGGTCGTCTCACGGACGCTCAGCAGCAACCTGGCGGGCAGCAGCCGGGGGACAGCACGGATCGTCGAACCTCACGGCACACCCCCTTCCATCGATGACCGTCGATACGTTGACGGATATATCGATGACTGTCAATATGTCCACACGATGCGCTTGATCCAAGAGATCGATCAGACGTGCTGCCCGCCGCTGGTCGGGTCGCCCCTTTCGGAGACCGAGGCGGAGCGGCTGGCGGAGGCGTTGCGGGTCATCGCCGAGCCTGCCCGGTTGCGTCTCGTCAGCCTGATCTCCGCGAGCCAGGGCGGGGAATCGTGCGTGTGCGACCTGACCGATCAGCTCGACCTCGGCCAACCCACGGTCTCTCATCACCTGAAGGTGCTCACGGACGCGGGCATCCTTCATCGCGAGAAGCGAGGGCGATGGGCGTATTACCGGATCGAGCCGGAGCCGCTGCAGCTGCTGCGAGGCGCACTGGATCCACGAACGGCCGTGCCGGGACCCTCGGCCCAACTGGGGGTGAGGTGATGGATGAGCTCCGCGAGGAGGTTCGGGCGAGGTACGCCTCGGCCGCGACGGCCGTCGCCGAGGGACGGGGCGCGGCATCGGACGCCGACGCGTCGGGCTGTTGCGACCCTGCGGAGGGGCTCGGCCCGCAGCTCTACGACGTCCTCCAGCGGGATCAGCTGCCCGAGGAGGCGGTCTTGGCCTCCTTGGGATGCGGGAACCCGACGATGGTCGCGGAACTCCATGAGGGTGACACGGTGCTGGACCTCGGGAGCGGTGGCGGGATCGATGTGTTGCTTTCCGCGAAGCGTGTCGGGCCGACCGGGCTCGCTTATGGCCTCGACATGACCGACGAGATGCTGGACCTCGCTCGCGCGAACGCCGCGAAAGCCGGTACCGCGAACGTCGAGTTCCTGAAGGGACTGATCGAGGACGTTCCGCTTCCCGATAACACCGTCGATGTCGTGATCTCGAACTGCGTGATCAACCTGTCCACCGACAAGTCGGCTGTGATCCGAGAGATCGCCCGGGTGCTGAAGCCGGGCGGGCGGGTCGGGGTCTCCGACGTGGTCGCCGACGACGAGCTGACGCCCGCCGACCGAGCCGAACGGGGCTCGTACGTTGGGTGCATCGCCGGAGCCCTCAGCTTCGCCGAATATCGAGAGCTGTTGGTCACCGCGGGGCTCATCGACGATCCAGGTCGAGGCGACGCATGAGCTCACGGACGGGATGCACGGGGCGATCGTTCGAGCGCGCAA
The DNA here is from genome assembly GCA_963765865.1 of uncultured Actinomycetes bacterium. Taxonomy (GTDB): domain Bacteria; phylum Actinomycetota; class UBA4738; order UBA4738; family HRBIN12; genus AC-51. The sequence goes on along the minus strand of CAVXYE010000018.1, from coordinate 711,252 downwards.
GCCTGGATAGATGAGCACGCGGTCGCCCGAGCCTTGGCCGGGATCAGCCAGAACCCGATCTCGTCGAGGAGGTCGCGCGGATACGCCTCTGGCTGCCGCGCTCCGCAGTCCTCTGTCCGGCGCGGCCTCGATGCTCCGGTTCTTCTTGACCGCCCTGCCGGTAGATGACCATGGCGACGGCCGCCGCCGCTGCAAGCGACGCCAACGTGATGGGAGCGCGGAGGCTCGACATGATGGCGCCCGTCTTGGGAAGGACCAGCCACGCGGTTCCCTCGATCTGCCCGGGCGTCGGTCGCCATGGGTCGCTCTCTGCGTTGTTGTCACCCTTGGTCCTGAAGCCCGTCTCGACCGAGCCGCCGACGATCCTGTGGATGACGCTCAGTCCACCGCCGACTTCGCCTGCGGGGATCTTGTATGCCACGATGTCGCCCGCCTGGTAAACGGGTCTGCGACGAACGATGACAAGGTCTCCGGCGTGATACGTGGGCTCCATGCTCACGCCACGCACGATCACGTACGTTGCCGGTCCACCCAATGGCGCCGGACGCAACGTGATGAACCATGCGGCGCAGGCGGCCATGAACAGGATGGCGAACGCCAGGTTCGCCACCAGCCGTCGGCGCCTCCGCCCCCGTTCGCTCATCGTTTATACGTCACCACCAGCTGAGGCGCTTGAGGAACCGAGGCGGCGTCGGAGGTCGAGAACGTGACCGTGAACCCCAAGCCGTTGGCGCCCTCGGCATCGTCTCGGATCATCCATCCGAAGTTCGTCGCGCTCCCCGAGACGAAGTTCGCCACGTTCGTGGTCACGTTCCACGGAACGTACTGCGCGGCAGAGCCGATCGTGCATCCGGCACCGCTCCCGATCGTGATGGAGTCCGTCCGAGCGCCCGACGCAGGGCTGTTGATCGCGGTGCCGAACGGCTGGTTGTTCCACGTGATGGCTGACTGCGTCCACGCCGAAGTGACCGCGAACACATCTTCGATCCGACAGGTTGCCACCGGGACCGCGGTCACCCACAACCGCAGGGTGGCGCCGGTCACGATCGCGGAGCTGGGGATGCTCGGCGCGCAGGTGGTTAGATCGAAGGAGATGTATGACCGACGGTTCCGGTTGTTTCGCGACTGACTGTTCATGGTCGCCGCACTGCCGTTGGTCGTGGTCGGCGCGTTCTCGTCCACGTAGGAATCCTTCACGGACGCACTGGCGCCGGTCGTTCCGCTGAGCGTGCACGTCGCGTACACGGTCAAGTTCGTCGAGGCCACGGTGAGCGACGAAGCGTACCCAACGCTCGCGTGCGCGAAGGGATAGAAGAGCAGTACCACCGCTAGCACACGGCCGGCAGCGAGGAGGTGTCGGCGGTCAGGGACCCGTGATCGCGACATCGATCTCATCCGAATCTCTCACCCCGACAGCCGAAGCCAAGGTCACGGTCATCGATCCTCCGCCCGCTGGGACGGTCGCGACCCCCGTGCTGCTCGTCGACCCGTTGTTGATGGTTGCCGAGAGCGAACCGGCGCCGCACGCTGAGGCGATACCGGCGACGGCGACGACGGTCACGTTGCTCCCGGTCAGTACCTGGGTGACCGTGATCCCATCGGTATCGCACCGCGCCACGCTCGCCCGCCCGGCACCCACCGTGGTACTGGCCGTTCCGATGGTCGTCGCATGGCCGATGATCGCGAAGAGGACGACGGCCCCGATGGCCGTCGTCCCGATCCCCGCTCCCAGTCTGCGTCGCATGTCGTCGCCTCCCGGTGAGGGAGCGGCCCCGGAGGTCCGCTCCTCACCGGAGATCCATCCTCAGCCGCTGATGACGACGTGCGCGCCCGTGACGCTCGCCGCGCTGACGCCGCCGAACGTGAAGGCCTGGGTCGTGCCGGCACCGGTCGGCAACGTCGCCGTTTGCTCGCCGAGAGACGTGTTGGACGCGCCCGGCCCGGTCAAGGTCACTCGGATCGCCTTGCCACCGCAGTACGCGGCGGTCTCGTTCAGCCCGTTGACCGTCACGGTGGTCGCTTCGTACCCGGGGATCGTGCTCTGGTACGAGGGCGTGTACGTCACGTTCAATGCGCCGGCCTGGCAGGCCGCGACCGCGCTCGAGCCCGCGCCCAAGCTGTCCGAGGTGACCGAGAGGCTGGCTGCGAAGCCGTACACGCCGGAGAAAACCAGAAGGCCGATCGCGGCCGCTGTCAGTGCTCGCTTCATGTCTTCGCTCCTTCTTCCCTTATCCGCTGATGACGACGTGGATCCCCGTGACGCTGGCAGCGTTCACGTTGCTCGTGGTGAAGTCCGGACTGAAGGTCGTTCCCGAGCTCGGCGTGGTTCCTGTGGTCTCGGCGAGCGAGGCGTTGGAGGCCCCGGGCCCGGTCAGCGTGACCTTGTACGACTTGGACCCGCAATGCCCGCTCGAGGTGTCGAGGCCGCTGACGGTGACGATCCCGACCTTGTAGGCCGGGATCGATGGGTCGTAGGTCACCGCGAACGAGGCGGTCAATGTGCCGCTCTGACAGGCCGCGACCGCCGACGTCCCAGCCCCGAGGGACGACGAGCCAACGCTGAGGCTGGCGGCGAACCCGTATACCGCGCCGAACACCACGGTGCCCACGAGGATCGCCACGAGGAGGCGTTTCATCCTTCCGATGCTGCTCGCCATGACCCACTCCACTCCGTTCCGTTGGAATCAGTTTCGGCTGCTCCGGACGCACGGCGGAGACCCGCGGTCCGTGATATCTACCTACCTGAGATCGGGTAGCTGGAGGAACTGGATCAGCGCAGGTCGAACGCTTTGACGCGGGCGCGTTTCCGCAGGTAGCCTGGGTGTCCGGTCGGCCCTCCCGGGCCGGCATCTTTCATGATGAAGACCTACTCTCCCAAGCCTGAGCACATCGAGCGCAGCTGGTACGTCGTGGACGCCAGCGGCCAGGTGCTTGGGCGCCTCGCCAGCGAGGTGGCCACGCTGTTGCGCGGCAAGCACAAGCCGATCTTCGCCCCCCACATGGACACGGGGGATCACGTCGTCGTGATCAACGCGGACAAGGTCGAGCTGAGCGGGAACAAGGCACAGGACAAGTTCGCCTATCGGCACTCCGGGTACCCGGGCGGGATCACGGGGATCCGCTACGCCGACCTCCTTGCGACCCGGCCCGTCGCGGCCGTCGAGAAGGCCGTCCGGGGCATGCTCCCGAAGAACCGTCTCGGTCGGCAGCAGATCAAGAAGCTCCACGTCGTTGCGGGCGCCGAGCATCCGCACGCGGCGCAGATGCCCGTCGAACTGGCCGTCGGCCAACGCCCGGCCTGGTCGGGGCTGCCTGCCGCGAAGCCTGCGCCTGCGGTGAGGAGCCGGACGGAGACAACGGCGCCGCCTTCGCGCGAGCGGGAGGACGCGGCGCCGGCGGAAGGCCGGTCGACGACGGCGAAGGAACGCCCCGCGAGATCCGCCGGCCCGAAGTCGAGCGCCCCGAAGTCGAGCGCGAAGAAGCGTGCCGCCGCGAAACCGGCAGCCAAGGAGCAACGAGGCGGCGTCCGGCGCGAAGAAGTCGACCGCGTCGAAGCCCGCAGCCAAGAAGACCTCCGCCAAGAAGCCGACGGCGAAGAAGCCCGCAGCCAAGAAGACGACCGCGAAGAAGCCCGCGGCGAAGAAGCCTGCGAAGACCGAGGAGTGATCGTTCCGTGGCCCTGACCCCAGTCAAGCTCTGGACCGGAAGACGCAAGGAATCGGTCGCCCGTGTGCGCCTCACCCCCGGCGACGGTGCATTCACGATCAATGGGCGGACGATCGACGATTACTTCCCGACCCGCGTGCATCGCATGGTCGCGGTTGCGCCGTTGCGGTTGGTGGGTCGCGAGAAGGATTACGACGTCGTCGCGTCGATCCGTGGTGGGGGCGTTGCGGGCCAGGCGGGGGCCGTGAAGCTCGGCGTCGCCCGCGCCCTGATCGAACTGGATCCCGAGCTTCGAGCGCAGCTCAAGGCCGAGGGGTACCTCACCCGCGACGCGCGTGAGAAGGAACGCCGGAAGTACGGCCTGAAGAAGGCCCGTAAGGCGCCGCAGTACTCGAAGCGCTGATCCCTGCGGGGATCGGGCTTCAAGCCGGGGGGCGTTCCCCGGTGCTCTCCGACGACTCGGCGGGAGCTTCCTCGTCGGCCAGGGCGAAATCACCCGACTCGACCGCCTCCACGATCACGCGGGCTCGCGTGGCATCTTCGGCCGACACCCAGAGATACAAGGGCCCCATCCGATAGGGGCCTTCGCCTTCTCCCTTCACGAGCACCGGGATGTCCTCGGCCTCGAGTCGTCCTCGCATCAGCTCGGCGGCGAAGGTGTCCCCGCTGGCATACACCTGAACGAGCTCATCCATGGCCCCAATGGTCCCACGACGGCGCGGACCATGTTCAGTCGTCGGCGGTTCGGCGTCGCAACAGGAGGGGCCCGAAGACGAGCAGGACCACAGCGACCGCCGCCAGCGCGAGCGGGAGCACGCTCCGGAGTCGCAGACCCCCGACCTGGGCGTCGGCGAGCTTCTTGAGTCGGCCGAGAGCGGCCTCGTTGAGCACTGCCGGTGACGTCGTGATCGTCATCGTGCCGTTCGCGCCGACCGACCCGGATGTGGAGCCGGGTCCGGATCCGGAGACGCCGCCCGTCGATCCGGATCCACCCGTCCCTCCGCTTCCGCTTCCGCTCGTGCCACCCGAGGTTGATCCTCCGGAGCCTCCCGTCGAACCGCCACCCCCGCCGCCGGTCCCGCCGCTGTACGGTGCCCACGGCACCGAGCCCGCCAGGCTGTTGCCCCCTGCGCTCTGGAACGCCCCGGTGATCGTGGGGTTCTGGCAATGTGCTGCGTCGATCGGAGGAGGAGCGGGCGCGCCGGGGATCCGCCGCTCCGCATCGAACGCGAACCCGACGAGCTGCTTCGGCATGGGTGAGTAGCCGAGCCTCGCCGCGGCCTGTTGGCCCGTGCACGCGAGGTAGATGATGAACTGGCCCAAGACGCTTCCCTTGGCGTCCGAGATGCTCGCGTCGGTCGGCACGATCAGATACGAGTACGAAGAGATGGGGTACGCCCAGTGCTCCGGGGCCGTATAGACGCCCGATAGGTCCTGCGTGGAGTCTGGATGCAGTTTCGCGTGTTGCAGAGCGATCGCGACGTTCGCGGCCGTCGGCAACGTGAAGTTGCCGCTCACGTTCTTGACGGCCACCACCGGGAAGTTTCGACTGACCGCGTAGGCCGCCTCCAGATAGCCGATCGCTCCGTTACCCAAGCCAGGGTTGGCGACGTAGTTGGCGATCCCGTCGGAGCCGCGCTGCCCGATCGCGGCTTGCAGGCATCCGGGTTGACCGTAGGGCCAGAACGACGTGTACGACTGGTACGACTGGTGGCACGCGGTCAAGAAGCTCCGCCACGCGGCTCCGTCGGTGGCAGCGATGTACGCGGAGAATTGGGCCGATGTGCCCGAGCCATCCGATCGGACGAGAACCCTTATCGGGATGTTCGGCAATGGCTTCCCATAGTCCGCTTGGATCCGATGATCCGACCAGCTCGTGATCTTGCCGGTGAAGATCCCGGCGATCGTTGCCGGCGTGAGCCGCAGGTCACGGATCTGCTGGCCGGACGGATCCTGGAGGTTGTACATCATGGAGGTCCCGCCCGCGACGTCCGGCAGGTACGAGAAGGACCGCTGGACCGGCGGATCCGGGGGGATCTGGAACGGGATCTCGGACGCTCCGAAGTCGACCGTCCCTGCGGCGAAGAACTGCCGACCCGTCGTCGACCCGACACCCTGATAATTCACCTGGAGTCCGTACCGGTAGACGTCCGCTCGCCACTGATCGATCGCGATCTGTGACCATGTCGAACCGGCACCGAGGATCGCGGGACCGTCGGCACGCGCGGGCGACAGCGTCGCCAGCTGCATCCCGATCGCGAGCAGGAACGACGTGACGAACGCCGATACCCTGGCGATCCGACGCCGCTTCATCCGAACCTTCCTTGCACGTAGTCCGCGGTGCGGGGGTCGGTGGGGTTCGTGAAGATCGTCTCGGTCGCCCCGACTCGACGATCCCACCCGGCGAGCCCTCGGCCACGTTGAAGAACGCGCAACGGTCGGAGATCCGCGCCGCCTGCTGCATGTTGTGCGTGACGATCACGATGGTGATCTTCTTGACGAGCTCGTGCATGGTCTCCTCGATGCGGAGCGTCGACGTCGGGTCGAGGGCCGAGCAGGGCTCGTCCATCAGCAGGACCTGGGGTTCCACGGCGAGCGAACGGGCGATGCAGAGTCGCTGCTGCTGACCGCCCGAGAGCGCCCGCCGGGTTGATCCAGCCGGCTCTTCACCTCGTTCCAGAGTCCGCTCGCTCGAGGCAGTGCTCGACGACGCCGTCCGGATCGATCGGTCTTCATCCCGCAGAGCTTCAGACCGGAGAGGACGTTCTCCGCGACCGTCATGGCGGGGAACGGGTTCGGCTTCTGGAACACCATCCCGATCCGGCGGCGGATCTCGGTGGCCCGAACGTCGGAGCCATAGATGTCGACGTCGTCGAGCTCGATCGCGCCGGCGAGCGATGCCCCCGGAACGAGCTCGTGCATCCGGTTCAGGATGCGGAGGAACGTCGACTTCCCGCAGCCCGATGGACCGATCAGCGCCGTGATCGAGTTCGCCGGCATCTCCAAGCTGATCCGACCCAAGACGTGGTGGTCGCCGAACCACGCGTGGACATCGTGGGCGCTGAGCGTGGCCGGGGCGCTCGCATCGCCAAGCGCTTCGTCCAGCCGATCGCGGGTCTGCACCATCGCCGTCAGGGCCTCCGTTCGATCTCCGTGGTCAGCCTCGTCGCCGCTCGCCCTGGAGGCGAGCGGCGACGAAGAGGATGAGTACGAGCGCGAGCAGGACGAACGCGAACACCCAGGCGCGCTCGACGTCGGCGGTCTGTGATGAGCCGAACAATTGGAAGGACGACAACGAGAGAGCCGCCTGCGGTCCCGAGAAGGGATTCACGTTCAACGTGGCGCTCCCGAACGCGGTCATGATCAGTGGCGCCGTTTCGCCGACGACGCGCGCCACGCCGAGGATCATCGCCGTGATGATCCCGGTCCGCGCGGTGGGCAGGATCACGCCCCAGGTCGTGCGCCATTCGGGCGCACCCATCGCGAGCGAGGCTTCTCGGAGGCCGTCCGGCACCAGTCGGAGGACGACCTCGCTGGTTCGGGTCACGGTCGGAAGCATCAGCACCGACAGCGCGAGCGCTGCCGCGAAACCGGAGAACCCCGCGCCGTTGGCGACGAGGACGATGTAGATGAAGAGTCCGGCCACGATCGACGGGACCCCGCTCATCGCGTCGACGAAGATCCGGATCGGGCGCGCGAGCCGCCCTTCACCTCGTTCAGATAGACCGCCGTGAGGATCCCGAGCGGGACGCTGATCACCATCGCGATCCCGACCTGTTCGAAGGTGCCGACGATCGCCTGGAGGCCGCCGGTCTGGGTCGACGGCGCCTCCGGCCCGACGGACGCCATCGTGGTCGAGAAGAAGACGACCCGGAGGAACCGCAAGCCTTTCAGGGTGACGTAGCCGAGGATCAGGATGAGGGGGATCACGATCGCGATCGCGACCACCGACACGATCGCGGCCATCGTGCGATCCCGCGCGACGACGGGGCCTTGTGTCTCGCGGACCGCCACGTAATAGATGAGGAAATCGAACGATGCCCAGATCACGAGGAACCCCGGCAGCCCCTGGAAGGGAAGGATCTGCGAGTACGCCAGCCACGTCAGCGCGAGCGATGCCGCCGCGCACCCGACCACGGTCGCGAGATCACGCGGGTGGAACGAGCGCGGCCGGATCCTGATCGGCTCGCTGACCTCGGCCACGACGGCGAGCGGTGGCGCCGAACCCGTGCGCATCAGATCTCGACCCCGCTGCCGGAGCGGGAGCGCTGGATCACGGTGGAGGCGCCGACGTTGACGAGGAGCGTCACCACGAACAAGACGAATCCTGCCGCGAGCAATGCGGAAAGGGCGATCCCGCTCGATTCTCCGAAACTGTTGGCGATGAGCGGCGCCACGGGGATCGCACCTGCCTCGATGATGTTCGCGCGGATCTGGAAGAGCGGACTGACGATGAGGAGGATCGCGATCGTTTCGCCGAGGGCCCGTCCGAGACCCAGCATCGATCCACCGATGATGCCTCCGCGGCCGAAGGGAAGGACCACCGCCCGCACCATCCCCCAGCGGGTTCCACCGAGGGCAAGCGCGCCCTCCTTCTCACCGGGCGGTACCTGCGTGAACACCTCCCGAACCACGGACGTGACGATCGGGACGACCATCAAGGAGACGACGACGCCCGCAACGAAGGCGGACGGGCCGTAGATCGGGAAGGCCGTGGTCGGCTTGAAGATCGGAAGGAAGCCCAGATACTTGCCGAGCCACTCGGAGATGCCAACCATGCGGGGACGAAGGTACGCGGCGCCCCACATCCCGTAGATCAGCGAAGGAACAGCTGCGAGCAGATCGATCAGCGACGTCAGGGGACGCCGCACGCGCCTCGGGGCGAACTCGGTGACGAACAGAGCCGCCGCGATCGATACCGGCACGGCGATCACCAGCGCGATCAAAGCGACCACGACCGTCCAGTAGAGGATCGCTGCCACGCCGAACTCGTTGCCGCGCGGAGGCGGGTTCCAGACCTGCGTCGTGAAGAACGCCAGCCCCTGATCCTTGATCGCGGGCAGGCCCTTGAAGAAGAGGAACAACCCGATCAGCACGAGGATCACCAGCGTCAGTGCTCCAGCGGATGACGCCAGTCGCCGGAAGACCCGGTCGGAGGGCGTGCGGACGACCACGACCTTTCGGCGTGCGGGGATGCCGGCCTGGGGACGTTCCTCGGTCGTCTGCATCTGCCTTGATGGTCGGGCGACTGGCGCCCGCGCGAGACAGCTTCGAAGCGTTGGGTGAACGCACGGTGAACAGGCAAGGTCGTTGTGTGGAAAGGTGGCTCGAGGCAGCCATCGACCGTTGACGACGGGTGCCGGGGGGTCGGACCCTTGGCTGGCTGATGCTGCGCGCCCCCAGGAGATCGGTTCCCCGGATCATCTGCGCCTGCACCCTGCTGCTCCTGATCTGCGTGCCCCTCGCGGCCGAAGGTGCCCAGCGACCTGTCGTCAAGATCCAGCCGCGCGCCGGCCTGCTCGACTTCACGGGTGACGGGCAGTTCGTCAACGTCACGTGGTCCCACCTGCCCCGAGGTTCCGTGCTCTACCTCCGCGAATGCGTGCGCGGCGCGACGGACCCAGGCTCGCAGTGCGCCCAACCGGGTTACACGAGCACCTGCGGGGACGCGTGTCCCGGCATCGAGACCCTCGGCCTGAGTGACAAGACCGGATCCGGGAGCGCGGTCGCGCAGGTAGCGATCGGTCTGATCAACGTCAAGCCGAACCTCGATCCGATCGTCGGCAAGACGATCACGTGTGACTATCGGGACCCCTGTTCGCTGTTCGTCGGCACCGACCCGTCCCATCTCACGACGATGACGGAACTACCGATCTCGTTCGCGACCCCGCCGCTCGCGTGCCCTGTAGACGGATCCCCCCTCACCGCCGAGGGCGGATCCGCCGGCTTCCGGCTGGTGGAGTTCGATTGGTCGGTCAAGGTATGCGCTGCTCCCCAGAACATCTCCCTCGATTACACGCTCCAGCCTGCTGCGACCTCCCTGAACGATTACATCCAGGGAGGTCTCTCCGGGGTCGACCTCGCGGTGGTGCCGGGGCCGATGGACGCGTCCCAACGGGCGGCGCTCAAGACCGCGGGGGGGACGGTTGCCTACGCACCGGTCGCAGCGTCCGGTCTGGTCTTCGCGTACCGCGTGTTCGATCAACGGACGGGGCGCCAGGTGTCCACCCTGACGCTGACGCCGACGTTGCTCGCGAAGATCTTCACGGGCCAGCTCACGCAGTGGTACCTGGACAAGGAGATCCATCGACTGAATCCCGGGGTCGCCTTCCCGACGTTCATCGCGACCGTCGGCCGGGGAGAGGCCAACGAAGACACCCTCGCGATGACGAGCTGGATGTGGGCGAACGCGCGCAACACCTGGATCGCCGGAGGCAGGAGGAGCACGCCGAATCCGTTCGCCTCGGGACCGACCGACATCCTGCCTTCGCTCGGTCAGATCGACCTCGTGACGGGCGCTCGCGGTGAGGCGCGGATCATCGCGCGGGGCGACGGCGATGTCATCTCCACGTCGACCTACGGCTGGATCGGATACGTCGATTCCTCCTGGGCATCCAGCTACCAACTCCCGGCGGTCCGCATCAAGTACCCGGACGGGAAGGTGGTCAAGGCCACGAGTCAGACGATCGCTCATGGCATCCACCACATGGTGCGTGACGACCTCGGCTTGCTCCGGCCCAGCTACGGCCGCGAGGACCCGAGCGCATGGCCGATCCCGACGATCAGCTACGCAGCGATCCCGCACGGCGCCCGATCAACGAAGAACCCTCCGACGGCGGAGAAGGTCGCTGCGATCTCGGCGTTGCTCACCTTCGCCGCCGGGCCCGGGCAGGGATCGCTCCCGGAGGGCTACGTGCCCCTCCCGGCGGCGCTCCGTGCACAGACCAAGACCCTCGCTGGGCAGATCATGAAGGCGCCACCCAGCCCGCCACCGCCGCCCTCCCCGCCACCGCCGACGTCCCCGCCACCGCCGCCGAACACGCCACCGCCGAGCGTCGCTCCGGCTCCCGCCCCATCGGTCCCGCCACAGCCGGTTCCATCGGCTCCGTCACCGACCGGCGGTTCAACCAGTCGGGCGCCGACGCAGCTCGCGATCTACGCGGCGCCGCCGCCACCGCCCACCCAGCTGATCGCCGCCTCCTCCCGACTGATCCTCCCGACGCTCCTCGTTCTCGGCGGGCTGTGCCTCCTGATCGGCATAGCGTTCCTCCTCAGCTCCTCCGACGGTTGGTACCGGGGGTTCGGCTCGCGATTGCGCGCCGCCGTCCCGTACGGTGGCCGCCATCGCTCGCCGGAAGGGGGCGCAGGATGAGAACGATGGAGGAACCGACCACGATCGATCTCACCGAGCTCGAGCAGGCCCCCGCTCCGGAAGCTCACGCTCGTACGGGGGGGAGGGTTCGTCGGATCGTGGGCATCGCGGCCGTCGGGGTCGCCGCGTTCATCGGGCTGTTCCTGCTCTACCTCTTCGGCGCCTCCCGGATCACCGAGATCCGGAGCCAGCGACTGCTCCTTCCTGAGTTCCGGTCGCTGACGCAACAGGGTCCTGCGAGCGTCCCCGACTGGCAGCCCGCTCCGGGCCAACCCGTGGCCCTGCTCTCCATCCCCTCGATCGGTGTGCAACAGATCGTCGTGGAAGGGACTTCGGCCTCGGAACTCACGCGAGGGCCGGGCCATTACCCCGGCAGTCCTCTCCCCGGACGCGCCGGCAATAGCGTCATCGCCGGGCGCCGCTCGGCGTTCGGTGGCCCTTTCCACTCGATCGGCATCCTCCAACCCGGGGATACCGTGGAGGTCGCCACCGGGCAGGGCGCCTTCACTTATACGGTCGCGTCCGTCGGCTCGGTCATGCCTGGCCAGGCCGACGTGATCGGTGGCTCGACGACGAACCAGCTGACGCTCGTGACGTCAACGCCTGCCTATCGGGCGTCGGGTCGGCTCGTCGTCGTCGCGAAGCTCACCACGGCTCCCGCGCCCGGGCCTGCGGCCGTCGTGCCGGTCGTTCCCCAGGATCAGACGGGGCTGACGGGGGAGCCGGGGGCCGCGGCTCCGCTCCTGTTCTGGCTGGAGGTGCTGGCCGCGGCCGGCGTTGCCGGCGTTTGGTACAGCCGCCGCATCTCTCCACGCGTCGCGCGTCTCCTGATGACCCCCATCGCCGTTGCCCTCCTGTGGGCCATCTTCGCGATGATGGCGCGCCTCCTTCCGGCAACCCTCTGACCGACCCTCTGAGCACGGCGGCTCCGCTTTCCCGTTCCCTCGCGTTCATCGTTCGTTCCCTCCCGGGCCGCCGTCAGGACGGGTTCGACTGCAAGGCTGACGCCGTGCCGGACGAAGGATCCGGCGGTCGAAAGGGGGAAGTCCGCATGCGGAAGTCGTTGCTCCGCGCGGTCGCCGGCACGGGCATCGCCGTCGCACTCGTCGCCGGATCGAGCGGTGTCGCGTTGGCGGTGAACGTCGATACCACTCGCGTGTCGCAGACGATCACCGGCGTCGGTTCGGACACGTTGTACGAGGTTCAGAACGATCTCGATCAGGTGTACAACGAGGCGGTCGGTTGCGCGATCATCCCCTCGGCAGGCACGGCGTTCAGCAATTACCAACAGCTCTGCTTCGACCCGAACGACACCGGAGGGATCACTCCCGGCGATCCGGGCGTGCTGCCGTACAGCGGGAACATCGTCGTGAGGGGGAACCTCTACCACGACCGGGCGGTGCAGGCGTACCCGGTGGGCTCCGGCAGCGGCACCAAGGTGTTGACCCAATACACCCAGGGGAACCCTGCTCTGTCCTCGGACTTCGGGCGCGCATCGTCCAAGCAGACCTACTCCGTGGCCGGCTTCACGGCGTACGGCGTCGCCTACGGACGTGATGGCGCGGCGTACTGGGTCGGACGGAACAACAAGCTGGTCGCGCACACCAAGGCCGGTGTCCCGACTCCGAACGCCACGCTCCCGAGACTCAAGGGCGCGTTCATCGGAACGGGCACCGGGAGCTGCCTGATCAACTGGTCCGCGACGAAGGTGAACTCGATCGGAGCGGCGGTCGGCGGTCCGGGGGCGGGGACGATCGACATCTTCGCCACGCAGGCCGGATCGGGCTCGGGGAAGGACTTCCTCCAGAAGATCGACCCCGCGAACGCGGCCACCTACACGGACGCCAGCGCGTTGCAGAACTGCGTCCCGGCCAAGTACAAGGACGGCGACCCTTCGAACGGCGAGCACGTGCTGGTGGAGAACCAGGCCCGTCCCATCTGCAACCAGCAGGGGACGAAGAAGTCGTTCCAGTCGACGGCCCTGTTCCCGTACGCGTTCCTGCGGTTCGTGCAGAATCGGGGAGCGTCGGCACCTGTGCTGGGCGTGCTCGGATCGGTGAACGGCATCAAGCCGACCATCAAGTCGATGGCGCAGGTCAGCGGTCCCAATGCGTACCCGATGGGGTCGTACCGGTACGACTACTTCCTGCTCCCCAACCCGCTGCCCTCGAGCAGCTGCACCGGCCGCGACGGGACCACCGTCACGGGGGTCGACCTCAACGACCAGAACACGTGGACGGTGGACTGCGGGTTGACCGCGCGTCAGGTGGCGACGCTCGACTACCTCTCCCCGAACAAGGGGTTCCTGTGTCGCACCGACTCGGTGGTGAACCCCTTGACCGGGGTGAACTACCGGACGGAGATCGTCGGCACGCTGAAGCGTGACGGGATCGCACCGATCCCATCCGGGGCGATCGGCGGAACCAGCTTCACGGGTACGAGCTACTGTCGGGACGCTGCGGCGACCTGACCGAGGCGCTCGATCGAGGAGGTGGGGAGGGCCCGGCCGGTGACGGCCGGGCCCTCGCCGTTCACCGTCCGTTCCCCGACCGGTCGCCGTCCGTGCGTTCGTGGATTGCTACCGTGCGCCCGATGGCGCGCACGGTAGCGAGGACCGGGTCGCGAGGGTATGGACGCGCGGCCGCCGTCGGCGCCGTCGCGTCCGCGGCGATCCTCGTGGCCGTGCTGCTCTCCGCGCTGCTGGGCGCCCGGGATCATCCGCAGCCCGCCGCCGCCGCGCCGTTCCCACCGTCACAGGCCGTCCCGGTGACGATCGACCGGCTGCAACGCGTCGTGGGGAACGGCGTGGTCGCGTGGTCGCTTCCCGATCCCTACGCGGGCCCCCGAGATGTCGCCGTGACCGCTTCGGCGGTATGGATCACCGAGCAGAACAAGGGGGCCGTCGACGCGTTCGGGGACGGGAAGCTGATCCGGTACGAGGTCGATGCCAAATTCCCGAACTCGGGCGCCTTCGGGCTCGCGCCGGGACCATCCGATTCCGTGTGGTTCACGGGCTACCCCAACGGCAACGTCGGCCGGCTGCTGCCCGACGGCACCGTGAATTCCTTCTCGCCGATCGTGGACACGGCGGGAACGGTCGCCGCCGTGGAGGACCCGAACGGGTCGATGTGGGTCACCGACGTCAACCTCGGGGTCGTCGTGCGCATCGATCAACAGGGCCAGGTGGCGGCCTTCCCGGTCCCGCCGCCGACGAGCACCCGTGAGCTCGTCGGTCCCTACGACATCGCCGCGACGCCCGATGGGGCGATCTGGTTCACGGACCCACGGACCCGTTCGATCGGGACGATCACCGGCTCGGATGGGACCCCGATGATCGACGAGCACCGGGTTCGGGACGGATCGGTGCCGCGGAGCATCGCCACCGGCCCCGACGGCTCGGTATGGGTCACGCTCCCCAAGATCGGCATCGGCAGGGTCGACGCGTCCGGTTCCGTCCAGACGGTCGGTGTTCGCATCGGGAACGATGCGATCAACAACCTCGCCATCGCGAAGGACGGCACGATCTGGTTGACGACCACGGGGCGCTGGATCCTGCACGTTCGTCCCGATGGCGCGCTCATCCGGCGGGTCGTCATGCCGGGCGGCGCCGTCGGAGCCGACGGCATCGCGATCGGACCGGATGGGACCGTGTGGGCCGCGGCGACGGACGCGAACCTGCTCGTGGAGATCACTCGCCCCCGAACGACATGAACGGTGTCCCCGAGGTCCTGTTCGTCTGCGTGCACAACGCGGGGCGCTCCCAGATGGCCGCAGGCCTCCTCGCGAAGTACGCCGGTCCCCGGATCGTGGTCCGTTCCGCAGGGAGCGCGCCCGCCGACGAGGTCAACCCTGCCGTCGTCGAGGTGATGCGAGAGGTCGACGTCGACGTCTCCCACGAGTTCCCCAAGGCGCTGACCACCGACGCCGTGGAGACCTCCGACGTCGTCATCACGATGGGGTGCGGCGACGCGTGCCCGGTCTTCCCCGGGAAGCGCTACCTGGACTGGGACCTTCCGGATCCTTCGGGCCTTCCCGTCGAGGCGATCCGGCCGATCCGCGATGAGATCGACGCCCGGGTTCGCGCGTTGATGACGGAGCTCCTCGGGTAACGTGCCGTCCTGATGGGACGGCTCTTCGGCACCGATGGCGTCCGCGGCGTGGCCGGCACCGACCTGACGCGCGACCTCGCCTACCGGCTCGGTCGCGCGGCGGTCGCCGTGCTCGGCCGCCACGGGGCGACGCAACCGCCGACGTTCGTCGTCGGGCGGGACACCCGCGAGTCGGGTGCCTGGCTCGAGGACGCGCTCACGGAGGGGATCCTCGACGCGGGCGGCGACGTTCTCCTGGCGGGGGTCGAGCCGACGCCGGCGATCGCGTTCATGACGGTCGATCTGGAAGCTTCCAGCGGCGTCGTGATCAGCGCCTCCCACAACCCACCGGCGGACAACGGGATCAAGTTCTTCTCGAGCGAAGGGATGAAGCTTCCCGACCATCTGGAAGATGAGATCGAGGCGGATCTGTCACGGGATCTCCCCTCGGGGTCCGCTCGGGGCAGGGCGTCGGACGTCCCGGACGGCCGCGAGCGGTACCTGCTTCACCTGGAGGCCGCGGCGGAGGCCCGGCTCGACGGGATGAAGCTCGTCGTCGATTGTGCGAACGGAGCGGCGTCGGCCGTTGCGCCCGAGGTCCTGCGCCGGCTGGGTGCCGAGGTCGTCGCGATCAACGCCGAGCCCAACGGTCGCAACATCAACGTCGGGTGCGGAGCCCTGCACCCGGACGTCGTCGCGGCGGAGGTGGTTCGGCTCGGGGCGGACGCGGGGGTCACCCATGACGGCGACGCGGACCGAGCCTTGTTCGCCGACGCCGAGGGGACCGTGATCGACGGCGACCAGGTCCTGGCCGCGAGCGCCCTGGCGATGCAGGAGCGGGGAACGCTCAAGGGGGACGTCGTCGTCGGGACGGTGATGTCGAACCTCGGGCTGGTGCACCGGATGCGCGACGCGGGGATCGAGCTCGTACAGGCGCAGGTCGGTGATCGATACGTGCTCGAGGAGATGGAACGGCGAGGCGCGATGCTCGGGGGGGAGCAGAGCGGGCACGTCATCTTCCGCGAGCACGCGACGACGGGGGATGGGCTGCTGACGGCGGTCCGCTTCCTGTCGCTGGCGGCCACGAACGGCGTCTCGGTCGGGGAGCTCGCTCGTGCGATGCTTCGCTACCCCCAGGTGATGATCAACGTCCCCCTCTCCGACCGGGGGGCGGCTGTCGATGCCGAAGCGGTCGAGCGCGCGATCGCCCGCGCCGAAGCCGAGCTCGGCGACCGCGGTCGCGTGTTGGTGCGACCCTCCGGCACCGAGCCACTGATCCGTGTGATGGTCGAATCGCAGACGGAGGCGGATTCGCAGCGCCATGCGGAAGCCGTCGCCGACGCGGTCCGCATCGCCCTCCGATGAGGGACACCCATCGGCTGATCGCTCGCTGATACCCTGCCCATCTGATGTGTGGGATCGTCGGCTACGTCGGTCGGGACGAAGCGCTCCCGATCGTGATGGAGGGTCTGCGCCGGCTGGAGTACCGCGGCTACGACTCCGCGGGCATCGCGGTGGTCGACGGGGCCCTCACGGTGCGCAAGCGTGCCGGGAAGCTCGCGGAGCTGGAGGCGCTGCTCGTCGACCGGCCGGCCCCGCCGGCGACGATCGCGATCGGGCACACTCGCTGGGCGACCCACGGTGCGCCGACGGAGGGCAACGCCCACCCCCACCTCGATTGCGAGGGCCGGGTGGCCGTGATCCATAACGGGATCATCGAGAACTTCCAGGAGCTGCGCGCCCGGCTGGACAAGCAGGGCCACGTCTTCGCGTCCGAAACCGACACGGAGTGCGTCGCGCACCTGCTGGAGGAGAAGCTGGCCGACGCCGGTTCGTTGGCCGACGCGGTGCGGATGGCCGTCGGTGAGCTGGAGGGCTCGTACGCCCTGGTCGTGCTCTCCTCGAACCATCCGGACGAACTGGTGGGCGTCAAGGTGTCGTCGCCGCTGGTCGTGGCGATGTGGGACGACGGGGAGGCGATGCTCGCGTCCGACATCCCGGCACTCCTCGGGACCCATCGCGCGGATCGGCCGACCATCGCGCCGGTCGACGAAGACCGGATCGTCTCGCTCACGCGCGACGGCGTTGCAGCGATGGATCTGGATGGAGCCAGTGTCCCGCTTCAACCGATCGAGGTCGACTGGAACGTGGCCCAGGCGCAGAAGGGCGGCTACCCCTACTTCATGCGCAAGGAGATCGACGAACAGCCGGCCGCGATCAGGGACACCCTCGCCGGGCGCGTCCACGCCGGCGGCCTCCAGCTCGATGAGCTCCGGGTCCCCGACGACGTGCTGCGCGAGGTATCGAAGGTCTTCGTGGTCGCCTGCGGGACGGCCTTCCATTCCGGGCTCGTCGCGAAGTACGCGATCGAGCATTGGACCCGGCTGCCGGTCGAGATCGAGATCGCGAGCGAGTTCCGCTATCGCGATCCGGTGCTCGGCCCGGACACGCTGACGCTGGCCGTCAGCCAGAGCGGCGAGACGATCGACACCCTCGAAGCTGCCCGGCACGCAGCGCGGCAAGGCTCGCAGGTGCTCGCCGTCACGAACACGGTGGGATCGTCGCTCGCGCGCGAGGCGGACGGGGTCTTCTACACGCACGCGGGACCGGAGATCGGGGTGGCGGCCTCGAAGACCTTCTCGACGCAGATGGTCGCGCAGGAGCTCGTCGCGTTGTACCTGGCGCAGGTCCGGGCGGCGAAGTTCCCGGAGGAGATCTCCGAGGTCCTCGCCGATCTGGACGAGCTGCCCGCCAAGGTCGCACGCGCGATCGCGTCGGAAGACCGTGTCCGCTCGGTCGCTGAACGACTCGCGGACGCGCGCGACGTGCTCTTCATCGGGCGCCATACCGGCTACCCGGCTGCGCTCGAGGGCGCGCTCAAGTTGAAGGAGCTCAGCTACATCCACGCGGAGGCCTACCCGGCCGGCGAACTGAAGCATGGGCCGATCGCCCTGATCGAAGACGGCGTCCCCGTCGTCGCGATCGCAACGCGGTGCCACGTCTACCCCAAGATGCTTTCGAACATCCAGGAGGTGAAGGCTCGCGGTGCGTCGGTGATCGCCATCGTCACCGAGGGCGACACCGAAGCCGCTCGACTCGCCGACCACGTGCTCGAGGTGCCGGAGACGCCGGAGCTGCTCTCCCCGGTGGTCGTGACCGTGCCGCTCCAGCTGCTCGCGTATCACGTCGCGGTGCTTCGTGGCTGCGACGTGGATCAGCCGCGCAACCTCGCGAAGTCCGTCACCGTCGAGTAGCGTCCGGGCGTGCTCCGAGCGGCCGCCCGCCTCGCCGTGGTGGTGCTCCTCGCCGCGCCGGCCGTGTTCGGCACGGCGACCCCTTGCTCCGCGTGCAGCTGCGTGCCCCGCACGCCGAAGGAGCTCCTGCGTCGAGCGGACGCCGCGTTCGTGGGAACGGTCGTCGCGGAACAGCAGATCGAGCCGACGACCACGGTGCAGACGTTCGCGGTGGAGGGCGTCTTCAAGGGAGCCCTCGATGCGTCGGTCAACGTGACCGAGCCGATCGGCTCCGGAGGCGGGAGCACCTGCGGCGTGGCGTATCCGCGTGATACCCGTGTCGCGGTCGTCCTGTATCGCCAAGGCGATGGCCAAGGTGATGGCCAAGGTGATGGCCAAGTGATGGATGGACGACCGACAGCTGTTCGTTGGTCTCGCTAGCCGATCTCGAGGCGGTCGCGCCCTCCCCGCATCCGCCTCGCCCCGGACCGAGCCCATCCCCCTCGGCGGTCGTCCCGCCGCCTCCGCCAGCGTCCTCGCCCGGCCTCGGGTGGCAGGCGGTGGTGCTCGGGTTGCTCGTCGGAGTAGCCGGGATCGCGCTCGCCCTGTCGCTCGCAGGTCGGAGCGGACGACCGCGGGGGACCGCTCCCGTGGGATCGATCGACACCGAAGGCGCGGACGAGCCTCCGCCCCCCGACCCGGCTGACCCTCCCGGGCCGACCCGCTAGCCTTTGCGCCGTGGAGATCGTCGGCCTCGGCGTCGACATCTGCGAGATCGCGCGGATGGAGCGGGCCCTGACCCGCCATCCGACGATGCGGGCGCGGGTGTTCACTCCCGAAGAGACCGCCTATGCCGACGCCAAGGCACGCCCGGCGGAGTCCTATGCCGGGCGCTTCGCGGCCCGGGAGGCGGTCATCAAGGCCCTCGGCGGGTACCGGGGGCGCCGGTGGCAGGACATCAGCATCACCCGACGATCGTCCGGCGCCCCCACCGTCCTCCTCGCCGGGAACGCCAAACGCCGGGCCGACGCGCTCGGGGTCTCCCGCGTGCTGATCACCTTCACCCACGAGCGGGCGAGCGCGGTCGCCGTCGCGATGGCAGTGATCGACGGATGAAACCCGTGCTCTCACCACGGGAAGCGGTCGAGCTCGATCGCGCGACGCAGGCGCGGGGCGTTACGGCAGAGGACCTGATGGAACGCGCCGGCTGGGCCGTGGCGAGAGCGTGCGCGGATCTGACGGGCGGTGCGTACGGCCGGCGCGCCGTCGTCGTGTGCGGCAAGGGCAACAACGGGGGCGATGGGTTCGTCGCCGCGCGTCATCTCGCGCGGTGGGGGATGCGGGTGGTCGCGATCGTGCTGCAGGATCCCGCGGTATCGCGGGAGCCTGCAGCGGCCAACCTGGAGCGCCTCGCTGAGACGGGGGTCCGAGTGCGGCGGTTCGATCCCGCGACGCTCGGCCGCGAGCTCGATCGCGCCGATGTCGCCGTCGACGCGATCTTCGG
This sequence comes from uncultured Actinomycetes bacterium, assembly GCA_963765865.1. Taxonomy (GTDB): domain Bacteria; phylum Actinomycetota; class UBA4738; order UBA4738; family HRBIN12; genus AC-51. Next base: position 691,389 of record CAVXYE010000018.1, on the reverse strand, counting down.
CACCGGGTTCCGCGGCGAGCCCGAGGATGACTGGGCGGAAGCGATCGACGGGCTGAACGCGGCGCACGTTCCGGTCGTCGCCGTCGACATCCCGAGCGGCGTCGACGGGACGAGCGCCGCGGTCGAAGGGGTCGCGGTCCGGGCCGACCTGACCGTCGCGTTCGGGGCCGCGAAGACGGGATCGGTGCTGCTGCCGGGAGCCGACTTCGCCGGCGACGTACGCGTGGTCGACATCGGGTTCCCCGACGAACTGATCCCCACGACGACGGGTCTCACCGAGCCGGCAGACGTCGTCTCGATCCTTCCGGGTCGCGCGACCGATGCGCACAAGCGGGCGAGCGGAACGCTCGTCGTCGTGGCCGGATCTCGGCGGATGACGGGAGCGGTGAAGCTCGTGGCCCGCGCCGCGAGCCGGGTGGGCGCCGGGTATGTGATCGTCGCCGTCCCCCGTTCGATCCTCGCGACCGTGCAGACGGAGCTGACGGAGACGGTCTTCGTTCCGCTGGAGGAGACCGAGGAGGGGACGGTCGCGCCGGCCGCCCTCGAGGCGGTGCACGCGGCGGTCCGGGATGCCGACGCGCTCTCGCTCGGCCCCGGGTTGACGACGGATCCCGAGACGAGGACCTTCATCCGGTCGCTGGTCCGCGAGTGTCCCGTCCCGTTCGTCCTTGACGCGGACGGGCTCAACGCGTTCGCCGGTGAAGTGGATGCGCTCTCGGACCGGAAGAGCGAGGCCGTGCTCACACCGCATCTGGGCGAGTTCTCGCGACTCATGGACGCCCGCGACGACGACCGCCTCGCGGCCGCGCGCCGGCTCGCCGGGCGCGCGGACGCGGTCGCCCTCCTGAAGGGGAGCCGGACGGTGGTCGCGGCTCGCGACGGCGGTGCGCGCATCAACCCGACGGGATCGCCCGTGCTCGCCACGGCCGGGACCGGGGACGTTCTGACCGGCGCCATCGGTGGATTGCTCTCGCGCGGGGTCGACCCGTTCGCCGCCGCGTGGTCCGGTGCGTACCTCCACGGGCTCGCGGGGATCGCCGCCGGTCGGGCGCTCGCGGAGGGAACGGTCGCCGGCGACGTCGCCGAGCGGCTGCCCGAGGCGATCGAGACCACCAGGGCACAGGCACGGTGAACGGTCCTCGGTTCCGCCCGACGTGGGTCGAGGTCGATCTCGATCGCGTCCGTCACAACGTCCGGGCGCTCACCCCGGCCGGCGCCGAGCTGATGGCGGTGGTCAAGGCCGACGCCTACGGACACGGGGACGCGCCGGTCGCGCGGGCGGCGATCGACGCGGGCGCGACGTGGCTCGGCGTGGCGCTCGTCGAGGAAGGGCTCCGGCTCCGGATGGCCGGGATCGAGGCTCCGATCCTGGTGCTCTCCGAGGCGCCGGAAGGGTCCGAGGCCGTCCTGCTTGCACACCGGCTCACGCCAACCCTCTATTCGAGACCAGGACTCCGACGGCTCGCCGCTGCGACGCGGGGCCCAGTGGCGGTGCACGTCAAGATCGACACGGGTATGCACCGCGTTGGGCTCTGGCCCCTCGAGGCCGCGCCCGCCTTCCTCCGGGAGGTCCGGGATGCCGGTCTCGAGGTGGAGGGGCTCTGGACCCATCTGGCGAAGAGTGAGGACGACGAGGTGACCACGAAGATGCAGCTGGATCGGTTGGCCGGCGTCGCCGAGGCGGGCCGTGCCGACGGCATCGCGCCGCGGTACCTCCATGCGGCGAACAGCGGCGGGCTGTTGCGGCACCCGGAGGCGCACCTCGATCTGGTCCGTCCCGGCATCGCGATCTACGGGATCCCGCCGGCCCCGGGGGTCGGTGAGGAGTACGACCTGCGCCCCGCCTTGAGCTGGCATTCGAGGGTCGCCTACGCCAAGCGCTTGGCCGCCGGTGAGCGGCTCAGCTACGGGCTGCGCTACGAGCTCGAACGCCCGTCGTGGATCGCGACGATACCCGTCGGCTACGCCGACGGGTATCCGCGATCCACGACGGGCGAGGTCCTGATCCGGGGTCGGCGGTGCCGGGTCGCCGGGACCGTCACGATGGATCAGGTGATCGTCGACTGCGGCGACCTCGAGGTCGCCGCCGGCGACGAGGTCGTCCTCCTCGGCCATCAGGGCGAGGAGGAGGTCTCTGCGTGGGAGCTGGCCGCGAGCGCCGGCACCGTCGCGTACGAGATCGTTTCGCGGATCGGGCCGCGGGTGCCCAGGGACCACCGCGGATGAAGACGCGGACCGCGGCGGTCTCGGCGGGGGTGGTGGCCGGCGCACTCGCTGCCGGGGTGATCGGGAGTGCGCTCGTTCGGCGCAGGCATCCGCGTGAGGTCGAACCGCTCGGCCCCCCTCCGCCCGAGGATCTGGGGCCGGTCGCCTCGTTCGACGGGACCGAGCTCGCGGTCCGGGCCGCGGGCGACCCCGACGCCCCCATCGTCCTGCTCGCGCATGGGTTCAGCCTGGATATGTCGGCGTGGTGGGCCGTCTGGCCCGACCTCGCGAAGGACTTCCGAGTGATCGCGCTCGACCTCCGGTCGCACGGCGCCAGCGGTCGGGCGGCCCACGGCGACCTGAGCCTGCGCGCGATGGGCCGCGACCTCGCGGCCGTGCTGGACGCCGTCGCGCCGGATCGCCCGGCCGTCGTCGTGGGGCACTCGATGGGCGCGGTCGCGATCCTCGCGCTCGCCGAGCAACGCCCGGAGCTGTTCGGTCCACGCATCGCCGGCGTGGCGTTGATCGGGGCGGCGTCCTCCGATCTCTTGGGGGGCGCGATGGGATCCGTCACGGAGCTGCTCCGGCCCCGCCTGGGCTCGCTGCAAGCTGCGGCTAAACGGGTCGATGGGCTTCGCCGGGTCGTCCTCGCGGGCCCGACCGGGCTGAGCGGCGTCGTGGCCCGCGTGACGCAGTTCGGCCCGAACGCGCCGAAGGACGTCGTCGACCACGTCGTCGCCCTCGCCCAGAGCACGGCGTCCGAGGTCTGGACCGACGCACTGCCCGAGCTCATGGAGATGGATCTTCGCCACGCGGTTCCGCGTGTCCGGGTGCCGGCGGTCGTGCTCGTTGGCGAGCACGACCGCGTCACCCCGCCGGCGGGCGCCGTGGCGCTCGCGGGGGCGCTCCCCGAGGGGCGGCTCGTCGTGATCCCGGACGCCGGCCACATCCCCATGCTCGAGACGCCCGAAGTCGTCGTGCGCGAGCTCAGCGGGTTCGCCCGCGCGGTGCTGGCGCCGGCCGCCGAACGCCCGCGATCCCGCCGCCGGACGCCCGCGCGCCCGAAGGGCGGGCGGGAGGCCGGCGGATGAGCCGAACGCTCGCAGCGGTCGCGGCCGAGGCCTCGACGTGCACCCGCTGCCGACTGGCGGAGAGTCGCACGCAGGTGGTCTTCGGGGTCGGGAACCCCGCGGCCGATCTGCTGTTCATCGGCGAGGCGCCGGGCTTCCACGAAGACAAGCAAGGGGAGCCGTTCGTCGGCGCCGCCGGACAGTTGCTCACGCGGATGCTCGGCGGGATCGGACTTCGGCGTGAGGATGTGTACATCGCGAACGTCCTTCGGTGCCGCCCACCGGGGAATCGCGATCCCCTCCCCGATGAGATCGAGTCGTGCACACCGTGGTTGATCGAGACGATCTCGATCGTTCAGCCCGTCGTCGTCGTGACCCTCGGGAACTTCGCGACGAAGTTCGTGCTGAACACGAACCGTGGCATCACCTCGATGCGTGGCGGGGTCTACGGCTGGCACGGCAGGAAGGTGATCCCCACCTTCCATCCGGCGGCGATCCTGCACGGCGGGGGAGAGAAGAGCCGGCAGTTCGTGGACCTGCAGGACGACTTCGCGCTCATCCGACGGACGTTGGATGCCGCTGCGCGGCCGGAGCCGGTCGTGCGGGACCCGGCGGGACCCGCCGCGCCGTCGGCCGGTGGCACGCCCGCCCCGTCGCCGGTCGGGGACGAACAGATGGAACTGTTCTAGGTGGAGCTGCTGCTGCGAACGGCGACGGCGGACGACACGCGCGGGGTCGGAGCCGCGATCGCGCCGCTCCTGCGCATCGGCGATGTCTTGGTCTTGACGGGTGAGCTGGGTGCGGGCAAGACGACGCTCGTCCGGGGGATCGCGAGCGGACTCGGGGCGACTGAGCACGTCGCATCGCCGACCTTCACGCTCGTTCGCGAGTACGTCACCGGCCGCGTCCCCGTCGCCCACGTCGATGTCTTCCGGCTCGACCGGGTCCAGGACGTCGTCGACCTCGCCCTCGACGAGTTGGAAGGCGGCGCCTGCGTGCTGATCGTCGAGTGGGGGGACGCGGTCGAGGAGCTCCTCCCGGACGACCGGCTCCGCGTGGAGCTCACGACCGAAGATCCGGCCGGCGAGACCGATGCTCGCCGGATCACGATCACGTCCGCAGGGGCCTCGTGGCTCGAGCGGGCGGACCAGCTCGCGGCCGTGACCGATCCCTGGAGCGCCGAGGGGTGATCGTCGTCGGCATCGAGACGTCGACCCCCCAGGTCTCCGTTGCGATCGGCACGGAGCAGGAGATCCTCGGGCGGATCCAGGTGACCGGCCGCGCGCGCCAGGAATCGGTGACGCCGGCCCTCGAACGGCTCCTGGGATGGACGGGCATCGAGCTCGGGCAGGTCGGTGGGATCGCCGTGGGCATCGGCCCGGGTCTGTTCACCGGCCTGCGCGTCGGCGTCGAGACGGCCAAGACCCTCGCCCAGGTCACGCGGGGCATGATCTTGGGCTTCACGAGCCTCGACGCCTTGGCCTACCCGGTCCGCTTCACGAACCGGCGGATCGTGGCGGTCGTCGACGCCCGGCGCGGCGAGGTGTTCAGCGCCACCTACAACGCCGTCCCCGGCGGGGTGATGCGCGTGTCGGAGTACTCGGTCTCCACACCGGACCATCTCGCTGCGGACCTGGAGGCCGTCCCGGGCGATGTGCTCGCCGTTGGCGACGGTGCCATCCTGTACCGAGATGTGCTCACGGAACAGCGCGGCGGTGGTCTCGAGATCGCGTCCCCGGCGTTCGCACACCCGGACGCGGCCTCGCTGGTGGAGCTCGCCGCCCCGCGGTTCCTTCGCGAGGAGCACGATCGGCTGTTCGATGTCGCCCCGTTGTACCTGAGGAAGTCGGATGCTGAGATCGCGTGGGACCGCCGAGCCGGCGACGCCTAGGCTCGAGATCGTCAAGATGCGTCGCCGCCACCTCCGTGGCGTCATGGCGATCGAGCGTCAGGCCTATGCGCGGCCGTGGTCGCCCAACCTGTTCGTGGCGGAGATGACGGAGCCGAACAACCGGAACTACCTCGTGGCCAAGATGGATCGGGACGTGGCCGGGTACGCCGGGTTGATCTGCTACGGCGATGAAGCCCACATCACGAACATCGCGGTGGATCCGATGCTCCAGGGTCACGGGATCGCCCAGCGCCTCCTGCACGAACAGCTCCTCGTCGCGAAGGAGATGGGGGGCCGCGCCGTGTCCCTCGAGGTGCGGGTGACCAACTGGCGCGCCCAGCGCGTGTACGCGCGCTTCGGGTTCCACCCGGTGGGGATCCGTCGCAACTACTACGCGGAGCTGCACGAAGACGCCCTGATCATGTGGACGGACGACATCCGCGACGCGGCGTACCGGTCGGCGCCTCGAGGCGATCGTGGCGTCGTTGCCCGACGGGATCCGCCCGGCGTGATCACGCTCGGGATCGAAACATCCTGCGACGAGACGGCCGTCGCGGTGCTCGAGGACGGCTTCGAGATCCGCTCCAACCTGATCGCGCGCCAGGAACACCTCCACGAGCGGTTCGGGGGGGTCGTGCCCGAGGTAGCCGCGCGGGCGCATGTCGAGGCGCTCAATCCCCTCCTGGCGGACGCGCTCGACGGGGCCGGATGCGACTTCGGCGACCTGGGCGGCGTCGCCGTGACGATCGGTCCCGGACTCGTGGGCGCGCTCCTCGTCGGGATGGCCGCGGCGAAGTCGATCGCCCTCGCGGTCCGCGCGCCCCTGATCGGCGTCAACCACCTGGAAGGGCACTACTGGGCGAACTTCCTGGAGCACGGTCCGCCCGATCCCCCCTACGTCGCGCTGATCGTCTCCGGCGGGCACACGATGCTCGTCCACGTCCCGGAGCTCTTCCGGCATGTCGTGCTCGGCCAGACCCTGGACGACGCGGCCGGCGAGGCGTTCGACAAGGTTGCGCGGCTGCTCGGCCTCGGGTTCCCCGGCGGTCCGGCGCTCGACGCGGCCGCGCGGTCCGGCGATCCGGACGCCGTTCGGTTCCCGCGAGCCATGGAGGGGTCGGGGGATCTGGACTTCTCGCTGAGCGGACTCAAGACCGCGGTGCTGCGCTACGTCCGGACCGAACAGGCTGCCGGCCGCGAGATCGATGTGCCGGATCTGGCGGCGTCGTTCCAGGAGGCGATCGTCGATGTGCAGGTGTCCAAGACGATCGCTGCCGCCGAACTGACCGGCGTGCGCACGGTGCTGCTGGGCGGAGGTGTCGTCGCGAACACCCGCCTCCGCGAGCGGCTGAAGACCGTCGGCGAGGCGGATGGGCTCCGCATCCTGTATCCGCCGCTCGAGCTGTGCACGGACAACGCGGCGATGATCGCATGCGTTGGCGCCGCGAGACTGGCTCGGGGAGAACGCACGTCGCTGGACATCCCCGCGGACCCGAACCTACAGTTGGCCACGTGACGACCGTCCTGGTGACCGGGGGCGCCGGGTTCATCGGCTCGAACCTCGCCGACCGGCTGCTGGCGGAAGACCACCGCGTTGTGGCCGTCGATGACCTGTCGACCGGGCGGATCGCGAACCTCGGAGAAGCGCGCGGCTACGGCAAGGCATACACGTTCTTCAACATGGATGTCCGCGCGGACGGCCTATTGCCACTGTTCGAACGGCACAAGCCCGAGGTCGTCTTCCACCTCGCTGCGCAAGCCGGGGTCCGGCCCTCGCTCGACGATCCGATGCTCGACGCGAGCGTCAACCTGATGGGCACGCTCAACGTCGTGGAATGCGCGATCAAGGTTGGCGCCCGGAAGGTGATCTACGCGGCGAGCGGGGGCACGATCTACGGGGAGCCACGACGGATCCCGGCGAAGGAGACGGCCGCGCAGAGCTCGCATCCGCTGAGCCCCTACGGGATCTCGAAGAAGGCGGCCCTGGACTACCTCGGCTTCTACCAGCGGTACCGGGGGATGGACTACACGGCGTGCGCGCTCGCCAACGTCTATGGGCCGCGGCAGGATCCTCACGGCGAAGCCGGCGTGGTCTCGATCTTCGCCTCGACGATGCTTGCCGGCGGAACCCCGACGATCTACGGGGACGGCAATCAGACCCGCGACTACGTCTTCATCGACGACGTGGTGCACGCGTTCGTGCAGGCGATCGATCGAGGGTCCGGGAAGCTCGTGAACATCGGCACCGGCCTGGAGACGAGCGTCAACGGCCTGTATCGCCTGCTCGCGGACATCATCGGGTTCGACGGCGAGCCGGAGCACGGCCCGCTCCCGCCCGGCGAGCTGCGGAGGAGCGCCCTCGACATCTCCACCGCGTCCTCAGCGCTCGCGTGGAAGCCCTGGACCCACCTGGAGGACGGACTGGCCGAGACGGTCGCGTACCTGAAGGGCGTGTGATGGCGGGTCCCGTGTCGGCCGTGGCCGACCTGGGGGAGCGTTTCGAGCGGACCGTGGCCTCGTTCGTTCGGGAGCATCGCCTGCCGGGCGCGGCGGCCGGCGTCGTCGTCGGTGATGAGCTGGTGTGGTCCGGCGGCTACGGTTTCGCCGATCTCGCCGGCCGCCGCGCCCCCGACGGACGGACGCTCTACCGGATCGCCTCGATCACGAAGACGTTCACCGGCACCGCGATCATGCAGCTCCGGGACGAGGGAAAGCTCCACCTGGACGATCCCGCGGTCGCGCACCTTCCGGAGTTGCGCGATGCCATCAGCCCGTTCGGTGCTGTGGAGACGGTCACGATCCGGCGCCTGCTCTCGCACGAGTCGGGGCTGATGGGCGATCCTCCGGACACCGACTGGACGTTCAACCGGTACGAGGGTTCACCGCTTGCGGAACCTCGCCCGCGTGGGCGACATCGGAACCCGCGTCCCACCGAACACCCAACAGAAGTATTCGAACCTCGGGTACCAACTGCTGGGGGAGATCGTCGCCCGCGTCTCCGGTGTGCCGTACGTCGCCTACGTCCGTGAGCAGATCCTCGATCCGCTGGGGATGGATGCCACGTCGTTCGACCCGCTCCGCGAGGACCTCGAGGCCCGCAGCGCCGTCGGATACCAGGGGCGGTGGATGTCCGATGAGCTCCGACCGGCGAACCCGTGGGGGATGGACGTCTTCGCCGAGGGCGGCCTTTGGTCCTGCGTCGACGATCTGGCTCGCTGGGTCGGGGTGCAGTTCCTCGAGGGCGGGGGTGCGCGGGGCGGCGGCCAGATCCTCGCCGGCTCGACGCTCGAGGAGATGCACCGTCCTCGCTATCTCGGCGACGAGGAGTGGACCGAGGCATGGTGCATCTCGTGGTACGCGAAGCGGAAGGACGGCGTGACCTGGATCCAGCATTCGGGCGGGCTCCCGGGGTTCATCACGAACGTCTGCTTCCACCGGGGCGAAGCCCCCGTCGGGGCGATCGCACTCCTGAACGGCATCGCGGACGCGGACGAGCTGGCGATGACGCTCGCGTCCATCGCGCTCCGAGCCGCGGCGGAGGCGGTCGAACCTGCCGAGGTGCCGCCTCCGACACCGGAGGCGTATCGCGCCCTGATCGGTCTGTATGGCCACGCCGAGGACGAGCCGCTCCTCTTCCGACTCGAATGGCGCGACGGCGCGCTCACCTTCATCGATCCGGAGATCCCGGAGTGGCGGCCGACGCTCGCTCCGGTGGGTGGACCGGACCGGTTCACGGTCCAGCCGGGGGTCCGGGAATCCGGCGAGCCCGTCGTGTTCCATCGGCGGGGCGACGGCCGCGTGACGGGCGTGACGATCGGGCCGTTCTCGCTCTCGCGGTTCGATCCGGTGGATCAGTGACCGGACGGACCGTGCGCGGATCCTGCCGGCGGCGTTCCGACGAGGTCCATGCCGCAGATGGGGCACGTCCCGGGTTCGTGTCGCGCGATCTCGGGATGCATCGGGCACGTGTAGACGGCTGGTCCGGCAGCCGCGGCGGTTGAGCTCGGCGGTGCGCTCATCGCGCGGAGCATCGCTGGGCCTCCCGTCCGCAGGAACCGAGCGACCAGCACGGCGGCGATCGTCAGGAAGAACAGGTTGAGCACGGTCGTGTAGTTCCAGCTGACCGATGACTCCACGACCTGCGCGTTCCGCTCGGTGGGGATCAACCCCAGCGCACCGAACAGGATCTCGACGATCAGGCCCGCCGCCGCCATCGTGACGTAGAAGGTCACGAACAGGAACAGGGTCATCCGCTTCCCGTAGTACTTCCGGTAGATCCGAAGGATCGGGATCACGATCAGATCGGCGAAGATGAACGAGATCGCGCCCCCGAAGCTGATCCCGCCGTTCCAGAGCACGGCCGCCAGCGGGACGTTCCCGATCGAGCAGACGAACGAGAGCATCGCGACCAGCGGCCCGACCAGGGGCCCCCATAGTTTCGCGACCAGCGGGTGATCGACGAAGAAGAACGCCTGCCAGAAGGACTCCGGGACCCACGCGGCGAGCGCGCCCGCGACCAGGAGGCCGATCGCGATATCCATCCAGATCGATGCCCAATCCATCACGAAGAAGTGGCTCGTCGCCGTGAAGCCTCGATCCGACAGCAGGCGAGAGGCGAGCGACCCGTCCGCGATGCTCATGTCCATCGTCGCGTGGCCCTCCATCCGCCCGGCACGGCCGCGGTCGGCGTTCGCCCTCGCCTCCTCGACGAGCGACGGCGACAGGGCGCGCCGGAAGATCAGGGCGAGGATCACGATCATGACGATGCCGCCGACGAACTCGGCGGCCGTGAACTGCCACGCGATCAGGACCGCGAGCAGGATCCCCAGCTCGATCACGAGGTTCGTGGACGCGAACTCGAAGGCCATGGCGGCGGTGAAGTCGGCGCCGCGCCTGAACAGCGATCGCGCGAGCGCCACCGCCGCGTAGGAGCAGGACGACGAGGCCGCGCCGAGCCCCGCCGCGACGGCGAGCGTGCGAGGCGAGTCGTCGGGGAGCAGCTTCGTCATCTCCCGCTTGGACACGACGGCCTGGACGATGCCCGACAGCGTGAACCCCAAGATCAGGGGCCACAGGATCTCCCAGGTCATGCCGAAGGCGACGGAGAGCGCGTGGATGACGGCGTCGATCATCCGCTCAAGCCCGCAGCAGACGCTGCACGGCGAGCGCCGCCTCGCGCACGTTCGCGTCGGCGTCCGCTCCTGCGACGAGGCTGTCCGCGACGCAATGTCCGAGATGGTCCTCCAGCAACGACACGGCGACCTTGTTCAACGCTCCGGTGATCGCGGTGATCTGCGTGAGGATGTCGATGCAGTAGCGTGTCCTCCTGAACCATCCGTTGGATCCCGCGAACCTGACCCTCGATCCGGCGAAGCCGAACGAGCAGCCGATCCTTGTTGTCGTCATAGCCAACCATCGAGACCTCCTCGGGTCGCGCGAGAGCATACCCCCATGGGGTATCGCAGGCTCCTCGCAGTGTGATGGCCGGACGAGGTGCCGAACGCGGCGATCTTCACGCGATTTCGACGTCCGGAGACGTTTAGCGACGGATCGTGCGGCGAGGATCGTTGCCGGCCTGCGGATGTGCCCCGTCGGCCGCCCGCGCCCTGTTGCGCCGATGGGTGCATCCCGTGCAAGGCATGTGAACGGCTCGAGGTGTCGGCCGGGTTCCGCCTGGTTCCGATCCGACGACCGGTCCTGTAGCGTCCGCGCGGTGTTCGGGCTTCCCCTCAGATCGGATCGCGATCCGCGACGTGCCGACGCCGTCGTGATCCCGCCGACTCTCTGTTCCCGTCAAGACCTGACTGTGATCGCACCGTTGGGATTCAAGGTCCACCGTCAGATGCGCCGACAAGGGGGGAGTAGGGAGGCCCGACGGTCTGGCCGGGTCGCGAACCGAGAAGGGGGAGACCGTGGGCCGGGGTCTCGAGCCGCATCGCGGCGGAGTGCTCCTCTTCCTCCGACATGGGCGATCTGCCCGGCAGCACCTTCCATGCCGACTTCTGGAACACCTGAGACCAGTCGGTGCTCGAGCAGCTGGTACGGATCACAGCTCAACTACGTGAGCCATCGAGGGGCGAAGTCAACCCGGCGAATACAACACCCCAGCGCTCGCAGGCCCGCGCGTGCGGCGGCCGCGACGCCGGAAGGAGGGAATCGTGCGGAGATCGCTGATCCTCACCACGATCGTGGTGGCAACCTTGATCGTCCCGTTCGCGACGTCCGCCCATGCCGCGTCCGCCGACCAGAAGTTCATCATCGACTGCCTCTTCGCCCATCGAGCCAAGGACGATCCGATCGTCTACCCGAGGCAACCCGGCGCATCTCACATGCATGATTTCTTCGGGAACAAGAGCACCGGTGCGTTCTCGACCTACCGGTCGATGCTCCGTGCGAGGACGAACTGTGAGATGGCAGGGGAGACCGCCGCGTACTGGGCGCCGACCCTGATGCGCGGCAACGGGACGATCGTCACGCCGCGACGGATCAAGATCTACTACCGGTCGGGCCTCCTTCCCGGGCGGCGCACCAACCCGTTCCCGAAGAACTTCCGGATGATCGCCGGGGGCGTCGACTCCATCGGGCGGTACTCCGGCTGGAACTGCGACGGAACCGCGCTGTCCAAGACGGCCCGGATCGACTGCTCAGGAAGGTCCGTCGGGCACACGTACGTGCGCGGGGAGATCATCTTCCCGATGTGCGGGAGGATGAAGGCGGGGAGGATCGTCACGGACTCGGCCGATCACCGGAGCCACGTCGCCTACGGGAGTCACAAGACCGGCTGCCCGAAGAACCACCCCGTCCAACTGCCGGCGATCAAGGTGAACATCCGCTACGGGATCTCCAACTGCAAGATCGCCCGGTGCCATCTGGTGTCGGACATGATGATGGGCGCGATGGTTCCCGGTGGCTCCCTGCACGCCGACTTCTGGAACACGTGGCACCAGCGCCTCCTCACGAAGATGGTCCTGCAGAAGCTGAACTGAACCGCGGAGGGCGGTGGGGTGCCGGCGAGGCTTCGCCTCGCCGGCACCCCACCGCGGCCCTCGCGGACACCTCGGGTCGGGGAGCGCCGTCCGGCTGAACCAAGCCATCTACGCCGTTCGGCCGATGGTCGGTGGCTCCGCAGAACATATGGTTCCTACTCCCCGACAACGAGGTACACCATGAAGAGAGCCCTGCGAACCGCCCTGTTCATCTCCGTCGTCTGTTCACTGCTGCCCTCGACCGTGCCGGCCTCGGCCGCCACCAAAGCGTCACTCGTCAGGGTGACGATGACCTCCTCGTGGCCCACCAAGAGTCCCGATCCGATGGGTCTGACGTACAACCCCAGGGCCAAGCGGCTGCTGATCTCGGACGCGGAAGTCGATGAGATGCCGGCCCTGTGGAAGGGCAGGAACCTCTTCGTCGCGAAGCGGGGCGGAGGGCTCACCACGACCGGGACGTTCAAGAAGTTCACGCACGAGCCCGAGGACCTCGCGTGGGACAACGCGCACCGGGTGCTCTACGTCACGGACGACGATCTCGATCGGGTCTTCCGGGTCGGGCGCGGGAAAGACAAGAGACTGGGCACCCGCGACGACGTCGTCGCGACGGTCCTGCACACGCATCGCTTCGGATCCTTCGACCCGGAGGGCCTCGCGTGGCTCGGCTCGAAGCGCATGCTGATCGTCTCGGACTCCACCAACCGGCGCGTGTACAAGATCCGCCCCGGCAAGGACCTGAGGTTCGGCACCCGAGACGACACCGTGCGGAGCTTCGGGACCCACAAGTACGGGTTCACGACGGCCGAGGATGTGGCCGTCAGGGGCAAGCACCTCTTCATCGTCAGCAGCCGGCAGCGGTTCATCCTCGAGACCACGATGAAGGGCGCCTTGATCCAGAAGATCGACCTCACCGGTCTCGGGATCGTCTCGGCCTCGGGCATCACCTTCGCTCCGGGAACGGACGGCGGAAGGAGTCGCCTGTACCTGACCGCCAGCGGGGTCGACAACAACGTGAACCCGAACGAGAACGACGGCCGACTGTTCGAGCTGAAGTTCGTCACGACCCCCTAGCGGCTGGTGGGACGCTCATGACCACCGTCGCCGTCACCGGGAGCGCAGGATTCATCGGATCCCACCTGTGCGATCACCTGCTCGCCGGGGGGCACCGGGTGGTCGGGGTGGACAACCTGGCCACCGGGAGGAGAGAGAACCTCGCGGCGGCCGAGGACGACGGCGCGTTCACGTTCGTCGGGGTCGACATCCGCGACGATGCGCTGCTGGAACCCTTCGAGCTTCACCGGCCGGAGGTGGTGATGCACCTGGCAGCGCAGTCAGGGGTACGTCCCTCGCTCGAGGATCCCGATCACGATGCGAGCGTCAACATCCTGGGGTCGCTGAACGTGCTCAGGTGCGCGGCCGCGACCGGCGCCCGGAAGATCGTTTACGCAGCGTCCGGAGGGACGATCTACGGCGAGCCATCAGATCTGCCCGTCACGGAAGCCCGGGCGACCGGGTCGCATCCGCAATCTCCCTATGGCATCAGCAAGAAGGCGGTCCTCGGGTACCTCGACTTCTACGCCGCCCAGCGATCCCTCGACTTCACGGCCTTGGCCCTGGGCAACGTGTACGGCCCGCGCCAGGACCCCGACGGCGAGGCAGGCGTGATCTCGATCTTCGCCTCCGCGCTCCTCTCGGGCAGGAAGCCGGTGGTGTTCGGAGACGGTGAGCAGACCCGTGACTACGTCTACGTCCACGACACCGTTCGGGCCTTCGTCCTCGCCCTCGATCGCGCACCGCACACGCTCGTGAACATCGGAACCGGCATCGAGACCTCCGTGAATCAGATCCACGAGATGCTCGCGTCGATCGTCGGGGTCAGCCCGGACGCGCGATCGGGTCCACAGCCGGCGGGGGAGCTCCGGCGGATCGCGCTCGACAACGGTCTCGCCAGCTCGGCGCTCGGCTGGTCCCCAACGACCGGTCTGGAGGACGGTCTCCGAGAGACCGTTGCCTACCTCAGTGCCCGTTACGAGCGCCGTTCGGCCTGAGGATCCTGTCGCTCCGCGCCCCGATGGGCCGTACCGAGTACCTCTTTGAGCTCGTCCGGCCGCCGGCCGGACGCTGACGCGAGCACTTCGATGTCTCCGGCCCGCAGGGTGATCCTTTCGATGTCCCCTGACCCGCGGAGCGACGCCACTTGCTGGACGAAGCCGGCGAACAGCTCACCCTCCGAGGGTCCGAGCCTCTCGAGCTGTGTGAGGTCGATCACGAGGTCCGGATCGGCGCGGGCCGCCCGAAGGATCTCTCCGAGGAGCCGGTCGGGCGGCACGCCCAACAGCCGGCACAATTCGCAGAACCGAACCACCGAGATGCTGCGCTCCCCGCGCTCGTATCCGGCGACGGACGTCGGCTTGAAACGGCCCGCTGAGGCGACCGAGAGTTGCTTCAACGTCATCCCGCGCGCGAGCCGCGCGCGCCGAAGGGCTCGCCCGATCTCCAGGGCCATGGATGCCATGTTCCGCGTCCTCGCCGTTGCGCGACTCGGTCCTGGGAAGGTGTCCGCACTCTAGAACAGCTACGTCGTCGTTGCTATGCGGTGAGACTTGGACCGTGACCGTATCTTTCGTGGCCAGGGCGGACGATTGCTCGCAAAGAAACCGTACTTGAACGCTCTCCGCGGTCCTAGGGCATTCGGCAGCCCCCGTACGCTGTCGGGAAGGCTTGGCGCACAGGATTGGTCTTCACTCTCTGGACATGTTTTTGACGTAAGACGGTCACCCTCTTGCGAGAACGCGATATGCGTTGTAGGGTCGCAACTACGCTATTCGGATTAGCCTGATCAACCGGTAAGGCACCCCCTGAACAGGGGCCCTCCGGGGATCGCGTCCATCTGGCAGACGTTTCGGTTCGTCGATATTGGGAAAAAGAGGTGCCGGTGCGGTTCTCACCGGGCCAGCTCGGTTCCCCCGGCCGAGGGAGGGACATGCGGAGGGGCATATCTCATTCTGGAATCGTTGATCAACGGTTGACCAAACTCGAGACGTCCGATGGGACGAGGATCGAGGACGACGTGGAGCCCGCAGCTCTTTCGTCGGCAAGGCTCATCCACGAGCTGACCGCTGAGCGGGATCGACTCCGTCGAGCGCTCGTCTCCTTCGAGGAGGATGCCGAGCTCAGGCGCGAGCTCTACGGGTCGCGGAGCCAGAAGCGGCACTCCAGATCGCGGCCGATTCGATCAGCCGGGGATCCGGTGTTCCGGTCGGCTTCTGGTGGAGCGAGCATCAGGGCACGCTTGAGCTCTCGGTCGCATCCGGGGTGAGAGCCAGCGAGCGGCAGAACCTCCAAGATCGGATGGGGACGATCCCGGCGTGGACGATGCTGACGGCCCCGGAGCGAACCGCTCTGCGGCGTCGGTTCGGCGCGGCGGTGGGTGCGAAGCACGTGACCGCCTACGAGGTCGCTCGCGCGGTCCTCATGGTGGGCAGCGGCGGAGGCGGAGCTCAGGCCCCGCGTCCGATCGGTCGGCGCGTTGCTCGATGAGATCCTGCCCCTGCTCGCGGCCACGGCGAGGGAACGACGTCGGAACATGGAGATCGACCTTGGGCTTGCCTGGACCGCCCATGAGCTGAGCGGCCCGCTCCTCAGCATCAAGGCGGCGCTGGAGTTGCTCGCCGCTCGGGGGTCATCCGGAGGCGACGCCCTCCTCGCATCATCGCTTCGCGAGCTGGAGCAACTGGTCGGGGACATGGGAGAGATCCTCGGATGGGCCGTCGGGAGCCGCCCCCTCAGCCCCAGCTTCCAGGACGTGACCGAGCTGGTGGAGGCCGCGGTGGATCCGTATCGGAAGGAGATCACGAGCCACTCGATCGAGGTGATCGCGCCGCGTCCGGCGATGGCTGAGGTCGACCCCACGCATCTCCGGGCGGCCGTTGCGAATCTGGTTCGGAATGCCGTCGCGTATTCCGACCCGGGAAGCCCCGTCGTCGTGCGGATCGTGGACGAGGGACCCAGGTTGCGGCTGAGCGTTCGCGACCAGGGCCCCGGTATCCCTGCCGAGGAACGGGAATCGATCTTCGACCCATTCGTCCGAGGCGAGGCGGGTTCCCGACGAGGACGTGGCAGCGGTCTCGGGCTCTTCATCACCCGTCGAGTCGTCGAAGCACACGGAGGGATGATCTGGGTGGACCCGGGATCTTCCGGCGCAGACTTCCAGATGGTCCTACCCGTCGATCGAAGGGAGGCGCCACGATTCGCGTCCTGATCGTTGATGATCATGTCCTGTTCGCTGAGGCGATCGGTGCGGCGCTCCGCGACGCCGGGATGGGCGTGAGCGCGTCCGTCACGAACGGGCGTGACGCGATCGCGTTCCTCGAGACGGAGCACGCCGATGTCGTCCTGATGGACATCGGCCTTCCAGACCGCAGCGGCCTCGCGGTGGGACGGGAGATCCTGGAGCGATGGCCTGAGACGAAGCTGGTGGCCGTCACGGCACTCGATGACGGCAGAGCGGTCGATGACGCTCTCGACGCCGGATTCCGCGGCTATCTCACGAAGGACACACCGGTGGGCAGGTTCATCAGCTCGATGGAAGCTGTCGTCGAAGGCCAGGTGATCCTTCCCCATCGGCTCGTCTCAGCAGGTCATCGTCGTGGCACCTCCGACGGCATCTCGCTGCTCGTCGCTCAGCTCACCACGCGCGAGCGGGAGGTGCTCAGCCTCCTCGTGGAGGGGGCCGACGGAGGCACGATCGCGCGCCGACTGGGCATCAGCCGCAATACCGTCCGAACCCATGTTCAGAGCATCCTGACCAAGCTCCAGGTGCATTCGCGCCTCGAGGCCGCGACCATGGCCGTCCGTCATCACCTCGTGCCCCTTCCCTCGAGCGCGACCGCCCCCTACGACCCCGGCTCCCCGAACGCGGCGGCTGGTTGAGGGCTCCACCGGGCCGGCTCCTCTATCGGCATTACGGCTCTCATGCGAACGCCGTATCTCCGATACGGTTTCCGGTGCGTGCCGCGGCTGCGGGTGGTGGGTAACGTCAGCCTCGTCCAGCGAACGCTGACGTAGGGAGAGGGTGCTTTGACGCAACGACCGGACCGCATCCGGGTCCTCTTGGCCGACCGACATGCGCTGTTCCGTGAGGCGATGCGGGCGGTCCTCGAAAGCGAGGCCGAGATCCACGTCGTCGCCGAGGCGCGGGACGGCCTGGAGGCCGTCTCAGAGGCGGAGCGCTCCTTGCCCCACGTGGCGATCCTCGACGTGGATCTCCCGATGTCGGACGGCGCCCGGACGACCGCCACCATCAAGGCTCGTGTACCCGAGTGCCAGGTCTTGGTGCTGAGCGCGCGAGAGGATTACCGGAGCTTGATCGAGGTCCTCGATGCCGGCGCCAGTGGGTACCTGACGAGGGAGTCTCCGCTCGCGGAGCTGATCCAAGCCACGAAGGCGGTCCATCACGGCGACACGCTCGTGCCGCCCGGGATGCTCGGTCCGTTGCTCAGCGACCTGCTGCGCCGCAAGCGCGACCAAGATCGGGGCTTCGAGAGGATCGCTCGTTTGACGACCCGAGAGCGGGAGGTCTTGGCGCTGCTCGCCCAAGGCTCGGACAACGACTCGATCGCTCGGTCCCTCGTCATCAGCCCGCAAACCGCGAGGACGCATATCCAGAACATCTTGGGCAAACTCGAGGTGCATTCGCGGCTCGAGGCTGCCGCCTTCGTGATGCAGAGCGGTCTGCTCGCCAACCTGGTCAGATCAGACGGCTTGCACGTCGTCGCGGCCACCAACGAAGGGCACCGGTAGCGGTCCCTGCGGACCGCTCATCATCGTTCCGGCGTCGACGCCCGACGCTCACCTCCGACGCATCTCGCAGCGCATCCAAGGTCTTCTGGAGGCCGTCGTGGAGCGAGACCACAGGCTGCCAACCCAGGAGCTCCCGCGCGAGGGTCGTGTCGGGGCGCCGGACCTCCGGGTCGTCGACGGGGCGCTCTTCGAAGACGAGCTCGGATGGGCTGTTGGCCAGAGAGCGGATGAGTTCCGCGAGGTGCCGCACGGAGACCTCTTCGGTGCTTCCGAGGTTGATCGGTCCCGTGAGGTCGGCTTGGAGGACGCGCCAGATCCCTTCGATGAGGTCGTCGACGTAGCAGAGCGAACGGGTCTGTGACCCATCGCCGTAGACCGTGATCGGTTGGCCGGTGAGCGCCTGATCGATGAAGTTCGGCACCGCGCGCCCGTCGTGCCGCCGCATCCGGGGCCCGTACGTGTTGAAGATCCTGATGATCCGCACCGGGAGGCCGTGGACACGGTGATAGGCCATGGTCGCGGCCTCGGCGAAGCGCTTGGCCTCGTCGTAGACCGAGCGCGGCCCGATCGGATTCACGTTGCCCCAGTAGCTCTCCGGTTGTGGGTGGATCTGCGGATCGCCGTAGACCTCTGAGGTGGACGCGAGGAAGAATCCCGCGCCCTTGCGTTGCGCCAGGTCCAAGCCATTGAGGCTTCCGAGGGCGCCGACCTTCAGCGTGGCGATCGGATGCTCCTGGTAGTCACGGGGCGAAGCGGGAGAAGCGAGATGGAAGACCCAGTCGAGGTCGCCATCGACGTTCAGCTCGGCCGTGACGTCAGCTTCCACGAAGCTGAATCGACCGGTCGCCGTGGATGATGCGATGTTGTCCCGGTTGCCGGTCAGGAGCGAATCCATACAGACGACGGACCAACCTTCGGCCAGGAGGCGATCGCACAGATGGGAGCCGACGAATCCGGCTCCCCCCGTAACGACGGCGCGGCCGGTCTTCACCGCAGTGGGGTCGGCTGCCGCGGCGCCGGAGCACTCCGGCTGCCGTCATCGGACCCGCCCTCCGGTCGTGACGTGCTCAGGGATCACGGGCGGACGTCCCGTCGGGTAGTACCAGAAGCCCGAGCCGACGAGATCCGCCGGGTCCAGCAGGTTCCTCCCGTCGACGATCAGCGGGTAGGTCATGACCTCGCGGAGGTGGGAAAGCTCCAACCCGCGGAACTCCGGCCATTCCGTTCCGATCACGAGCGCATGGGCCCCCGTGGCGGCCTCGTAGACGTCGTTCGCGAGTTCGAGCTCGGGCAGCTCATCCTTCGCTCCACCGGCCGCTCGAGGATCACAGCCGACCACCTGGGCACCGGAAGCCAAGAGCAGCCGGGCGAGTGAAAGGGCGGGTGAGAAGCGGACGTCGTCGGTGTCGGGCTTGAACGCGAGCCCCAGGATCGCGATCCGCTTGCCTTCCAGGTTCCAGAGCGCCTCCCGCAGCTTCGCGGCGACCGCTTCGACCGCTTCCTCGTTCAGCCGCTCGACCTCGCTCAGCAAGGGGAAGGGGTACCCGAAGCGCTCCGAGAGGTGTTTGAGAGCGGCGACGTCCTTGGGGAAGCAGTAGCCGCCGTACCCGAGACCCGCGTTGAGGAAGGCACGCCCGATACGGGGGTCTGCTCCCATGATGTCGGCGACCGTGGTGACGTCGGCACCGGCGTGCTCGCACACGCGAGCCAACGCGTTCGCGAACGAGATCTTGAGCGCGAGGAACGCGTTGCTGGCATGCTTCGCGAGCTCGGCGGTCCGGATGTCCGTCACGATCAGTGGAGCGCCGGCCTCGAGCAGGGGACCGTAGAGGCGGCGCAGGACGTCGAGGCCTCGGGCGGATTCGACGCCGACCACGATCCGGTCAGGTTCGAGGGCGTCGTGGATGGCCATCCCCTCTCGAAGGAACTCGGGGTTGGATGCCATATGGAACCGGAGGCCTTTGCCCTCTCGTTGGAGGGTGGTCCGGACCCGATCTGCCGTCCCGGCGGGAACCGTCGACTTCTCCACCACGACGACGTCGTCGTGCGCGTGGCGGGCGATCTGACTCGCGGTTTGCTCCATCGCCACGAGGTTCGCCTCGCCGTCGGCGCGCGCAGGTGTGCCCACGCAGATGAACACGACCTCCGCTTCCGCGAGGGCGCCCGCCGCATCGAGGGTGAAGGTCAATCGACCGGATGAGGTCTCGGTCTTGATCGCTTCCTCGAGCCCGGGCTCGTAGAAAGGACTGACGCCTCTGGTGAGGAGCTCGATCTTCTCGGAGTCCACGTCCGTCCCGACGACGTCGTGCCCGATGTTGGCGAAGGTCACGCACGTGACCAATCCCACGTGGCCGGTTCCGATCACCGCGACCTTCAACAGCAACTCCTCCCTCTGCCGTCAGATTATGTGGACCGAGAAGCAGGGCCGACCGGCGGGGGCCGTACGTTGCCTACGCCCATCGACGTATCCGGACCGGAGCCTGACGCACGCGTTCGCGGCTCAGTTGTTCGCGGGTGCCCCGGCATCTTCAGGGATCCCGTCCAGAGCCGAGCCGTTCCTCCGGAGCAGGTGCCGACCGAGCAGACCGCGCCAGCCGATGGTCGGCGTCGTAACCGTTCGCGCTCCAGGTCGTGGGCACGCGGTTGAGGATCCCGCCGAGGATGCGTCCGCCGACCTGATGGATCTGGCGTCGCGACTGGGCGACGCTCGCTTGGGTGCTCGACTGCGCGTCCGTCACGAAGAGGACACCGTCGACGAGGTCGGCGAGGACCAGGCTGTCCGCGACCGGGAAGATGGGCGGACCGTCGACGATCACGAAATCCGATCGGCAGCACTCCTGGAGCACCTCGCCCATGCGATCGGACTGCAGGAGCTCGACGGGCTCGTCGACGGCGTCGACCGGCCCGCTGGGCAGGATGCGCAGTTCCGGCGAGATCGGTCTCCACGATCGCCTCGTCGAGCGGGAGCGTTCCCTCCAGGACCTGCCCGAGTCCCTGCTCGTTCCCGATCCCGAACACGGCGTGGACGCGCGGGTTGCGAAGGTCGGCGGAGATCAGCACCACCGATCGCCCGGCCTGCGCGAGCGCGACCGCCAGGTTGGCGGCCGTGCTCGTCTTGCCCTCGCCCTGACGGGCGCTCGTGATGAGGATCGTCTTCGCCTTCGATTCCCGACAGACCGCGAGCAGGTTGGTCCTCAGCGTCCGGTACGCCTCTGCGGCCTGACCATGGGGTTCGTCGACCGACGCGAGGTGAGCGGTTCCGACGAGGAGCCGGTGCGTGCGGGGGATGGAGCCCAGGATCGGAGCATCGAGGGACCTGGCGACGAGGGGCGGAGCCTGGATGCGGTCCCGCGCCTGGTCGCGGAGCGACGCGAGGACCACACCGGCGATCAAGCCCAGGAGGAGCCCGAGCGCCAGGTCCAACTTGTGCTTCGGGCTGACCGGTGAGGTCGGCCGGAGCGCATCCTCGACCACCTGCCCGGGGTCGGTGCTGAGGGTGGCGACCGTCGCGAGCTGATTCTGCGAGGTGAGCCTTGACGGTATCCAGGGAATTGCGCTGCTCCGTCAGCGACTGCTGCTCGAGCCGGATCCGTCGACGCTGCGATCTGCGTGTTGAGATCCGCTATCTCGCCGTCGAGGGTCGGTGATCTGCGCTCGGATCGTGTCGGAGTACGTCTTGATCGTGCTGACCGCCTGATCATGCTTGTACGTCTGATAAGCCTCGGCGAACGCTTGCGCGCCCTGCTTGAGCCTCGGCCGGGCTGTGAGCCGAATAGGAGATGTCCAGGATCTGCGTGTTGGCCGGATTGGTCACGGACACACCATCGAGGGCGTCTTGGAGGGTGAGGTGCCCCCGATCGTCTCGCGGGCGATATCCGCGACCTGTGCCGACGTGACCAGCTGCATCTCGGTCGGCATGCTCACCGTGTCGAAGGGGTTCGACTGGAGCGGCTGGACGAGGGTCGGGCGGACGAGGAACTGTGCAGTCGACTCGTAGACGCTCGGGCGGGAGTACGAGTAGATCGCGACGAGCAGGGTCACGGACGCCGCCACCAGGAGGATCAGCCACTTGTGGCGGCCGACCTTGCTCATGAATTCCCGGATGTCGAGCGTTCCCTCCGAGGGGACCGGGTGGAGCTCCCTGGGTGCGTTCGTCATCCGTTCATGATCCCGTTTCGCGTTCTCGGCGTAGATAGATGCTCCTCGCGTCTACGGTGCTCGGGGTTGGGACCGTCAACGTAGTGCGCTGACGGGGCCGCACCATCGTGCGAACGTCGTAGGGTCGCTACGTCATCGTGCCGGTGCTGCCGGCGGCGAGCCCGCATAGCCTGCTGGCAAGACCCCGAGTCCGTGGAGCACGCATGTCAGCGGGAACGAAACCGGGTGCCATCTCGTCCCTCGATGGCCCTCCATCAGCCTCGTTCCGACGCGCCCGATGTCGGTCCAGCCGGGGATAGCGCGATGCATGCGGGTGACGTTGCGGGCATCGATCGATCGGTGACAGCTGGCGACAGCACGGCGCTGCGGGACGTCGATGCTCCAGGGGAGGCGCTCGAGCTCGTCTCGTCCCTCTGTCGCGCTCTCCACGACGCGGGGATCCGCTACTGCCACTGGAAGAGCAACGAGTCCCTCGATCGGTCGGCCAGCGGAGAGAACGATCTCGATCTCCTCGTCCTTCGCTCGGACGCCCGCCGGTTCGAGGGCGTCCTCCGAGACCTTGGGTTCAGGGACGCCCAGCTGCCGCGGTGGAAAGAGCTGCCGGGTGTCTATCACTCCTACGGGGTCGACCGGAGATCCGGACACTTCGTCCACATCCACGCGCACTATCAGCTCGTCATCGGCGACGACATGACGAAGAACTACCACCTGCCGATCGAGGCCGCCTATCTGGCATCGGCCCGGCCCGTGGCGCCGTTCCTGGTTCCCGCTCCTGAGTTCGAGCTGGGGCTCTTCTTGATCCGCATGGTGATCAAGCACTGCACATGGGACGCCTTCCTGACGTTCCAATCGTCGTTGTCGAAGAGCGAGCGACGCGAGCTCGACGACCTGGTTGCGCGGGTGGATCTCGCGGACGTCTGGGCCCTGCTGGGCCGGCATATCCCCTTCGTCCGCCCGGAGCTCTGGGACCGGTGCTTGCGCTCGGTGCAGCCGGGCGCCTCCGTGTGGTCTCGCATCAGGACCGCCAGCAGGCTGCAAGCGGAGCTCGCCGTGTGGGCTCGCCGGCCACGTGCCGTCGACACCTCCTTGAGGATGTGGCGACGGTTCCGCACCTTCGCTCGGCGCAAGGTGTTCCGGCGCGGGCCCGTCGCGCATCGTCTCGCCGGGGGAGGGGTGTTGATCGGCATCGTCGGCGGGGACGGAGCCGGGAAGACCACCGCCCTCGAGGGTCTCACGCGCTGGCTCGCGACGGAGAACTTCTTCGCGGTCACGGTCCACATGGGCAAACCGGGATGGTCCCTGCTGAGCGCCACCGTCAAGAGCTCGATGAAGGTCGTCGCCTCCGTGAAACGCCGACCGACCTCCTCGGCGACGAGCCTCCGGTCGACGCTCGCGACCGACGGCGCGTCGATGGACGTGCGGGACCGCGCACGTCTGGTGTGGGAGGTGCTGACCGCACGGGACCGATCGCGTACCTACCGTCGGGCCCGGCGCTCGGCGTCGAACGGGCGAGATCGTGATCTGCGATCGCTACCCGCTTCCGCAGGTGTCCGGCATGGACGGGGCGGTGACGGCACGGACGACGGATCCCGGGCGCTGGGGCGGGTTGGCGAGAGCACTCGCGGCTCGCGAGAAGGGGTACTACGACCGGATCCGCTATCCCGACATCCTCATCGTGCTCCGGGTGCACCCCGACATCGCGGTGCAACGCAAGGCCGGTGTGGAACCGGAATCGACCGTCCGGCCTCGTTCGGAGGAGATCTGGCAGGTCGATTGGACGGATACGCCGGCGATCGTGGTGGACGCAGGGGCACCGCGGGACGAGGTCCTGTCCGAGATCAAGTCGATCGTCTGGTCGAGGGTCTGACCGTGCGCACGCAGCCGCGAGGCATCCCCGACGACGACTCACCCACCGTTGAGCCCCCCGAACAGCGCGGGGCGCTCGGACGGCTCATCTCGCGATTGATCTCCGATGGGAGCCTGACCAAGAAGGCGTCGCTCAACGCGGCCGCATCGACGGCGGAGCAGGTCGCGCGGATCATCGCCGGCCTGCTCATCAGCCCCTTCCTCCTGACGAAGCTCGGTGATTACCTGTTCGGGGTCTGGCAGTTCCTCCAACGTCTCATCGGACACGCCTCGCCGGCGAGCGGAAGGCCGGGGGAAGCGCTCAAGTGGACGATCGCGCACGAGCAGCGATCGACCGATTACGACTTCAAGCGTCGACAGGTCGGCAACGCCCTCGCGGTCTCGATCCTGTTCCTCCCGATCCTGGCGGTGATCGGCGGGGTGCTCGCGTGGATGGCGCCGGTCTGGCTCGGGGCTCCCCAAGACCTGTACCACACGGTGCGTCTTGCCGCCGGGATCCTGGTCGTCGACGCGATGCTGTTCAGCTTGTTCTATCTGCCTCAGTCGGTCCTCCAAGGCGAGAACCTCGGCTACAAGCGGCTGGGCCTGACCGTCGTGCTGGTGTTCATCAGCAAGAGCCTGCTGGCGGTTGCCGCGTACCTGGGATGGGGCGTCCCCGGACTTGCCGTTGCGGACCTGACCGGGACCGTGTTGTGGGGTGTCGCGTACGTCTACATCGCCAAGTCACGGGTGGGGTGGTTCGGGATCGCGCGCCCCCGCTTCGACGAGATCCGAAGCTTCATCGGGCTCAGTTGGTGGTTCCTCCTGTGGAACCTCGTGATGACGGTCATGCTCGCGAGCGACGTCGTCGTGTTGGGGATCGCGGGATCGCCCACGCTGGTGACGACGTACACATTGGCTCGGTTCGTCCCCCAGGCGATCGTCGTCGCGGTCGCCACGATCATCTTCGCGATCATGCCCGGACTCGGAGGGCTCGTCGGCGCGGGAGATCTTCCCCGCGCGATCAAGATCCGGAACGAGACGATGAGCCTGGTGTGGCTGTTCAGCATCGCGACAGGCGCGGCGATCCTGATCTGGGAGGAGTCGTTCCTCCGGCTCTGGGTCGGGCCGCAGTACTACCCCGGGGCGGGAACGATGCTGATGATCGTGCTGTCCGTGCTGCAGTTCTCGCTCATCAGGACGGATACCAACATCATCGATCTCACCCTCGATCTTCGGCACAAGACGGAGCTTGGCGCCTTCTCGGCCGCCGTGTCTGTCGCATTGGGCTGGTTGTTCCTCGGCCCGCTCGACTGGGGGATCATCGGGCTCGTCATCGGGTTCATCCTGGGTCGCGCGATCCAGAGCGTCGGCTATCCGTTCATGATCGGTCGCATGCTGGGGATCCCGCCGGAGGATCAGCTGCGGGGCGTCGTCCGGCCCGCGCTCGCGACCGCGGCGATCTTCGGGATCGCGACGGCTGCTCGGTACCGTCGTGCACACGCATTCATGGGTGGTGCTCGTGCTGGGTGGCGGGATAACGGCATCGGGCGTCGCGCTGCTGGCCTACTTCGGTGGCCTATCGGAGTCGATGCGGCGGACGGTGTGGCGGCGGCTCCGCAAGGTGGTGCGGATGGTATGAGTGCGTCCGGGGTGACGACGATCGCGAAGCAGCGGGTTGCCATCTTCACCGCCAACATGGACGGCGGCGGGGCCGAGCGGGCGATGCTCAAGCTGGCCGGAGGGATCGCGGGGCACGGCTACGACGTCGACCTGGTCCTCAGCCGAGCCGAGGGCCACTACCTCCACGAAGTTCCCGACGCGGTCAGGATCGTGGACCTCCGAGCCAAACGCGTGCTCTCGAGCCTCCCTGGCCTCGTTCGCTACCTCCGCCGTGAGCGCCCGACCGCGATGCTCACGTCGATGAACTACGTCAACATCGTCGGCATCTGGGCCAGGACGCTCTCCCGCGTGGACACGAGGTTGGTCGTGAACGAGCAGAACGCGCTCTCGCTCGAGGCGGCGCATTCGCCCCGCCGCCGCCATCGCCAGATGCCGAGGTTGATCAGGCGCTTCTACCCGTGGGCCGATGGTGTCGTGTCCGTGGCCCAGGGCACGGCCGACGACCTCGTCCATACGGCGGGATTGCGGCCGGCGCATGTCGAGGTCGTGCACAACCCCATCGTCACCCCGGAGCTGCGCGCGATGGCGGACGAGCCGCTCGATCATCCATGGTTCGGACCCGGGCAGCCGCCGGTGCTGCTCGCCGTCGGACGGTTCACGCAGCAGAAGGACTTCGGGACACTGATCCGCGCATCCTCCCGCGTCCTCGAACGAGGTGACGCGCGCCTGCTCATCCTCGGCGACGGACCCGAACGGCCCCACCTCGAAGCCCTCGTATCGACCCTGGGCCTGAACGCATCCGTCGAGCTTGCCGGGCTGGGTCGGCAATCCGTACCCGTACATGGTCGGCGCGGCCGCGTTCGTGCTCTCGTCCAGATGGGAAGGCCTCCCGTCCGTTCTGATCGAGGCGCTCTTCTGTGGCGCGCCGGTCGTGGCCACGGACTGCCTGAGCGGGCCGAGCGAGATCCTCGAGGGCGGGCGGTACGGCCTGCTCGTGCCGGTGGGGGACGAGGAAGCGCTCGCGGAAGGGATCGCCGCGGCGCTCGCGGGCGACGTGCCGCCGCCCCCCGCGGAGAGTTGGCAGCCGTACGAGCTGGAGACCGTCGTGCGGCGGTACCTCGACGTTCTGGTGGGGGCGTAGGCCGTGCGGAAGATCGTCTACTGGCTGTCGCTCGGTCATGATCTTCACGATCCCCTGGGAAGGCGCCTTCCACCTCCCCGGGTTCGGCACCGCGGCGACCATCATGGGGCTGATCGTGACGGCGCTCTGGATCGCGCTGGTCGCGATGACGGGTCAGATGCGGAGGCCCGTCACCTTCCTGGTGGTGACGAGCGTCTTCGTCATCTGGGTGGCCATCACGGCGTACTGGAGCGCGGATCCCGTGCAGAGCGCGGGTGCGGTTCTGCGGTGGATCCAATCGCTGATCTTCACGTTCATCATCTGGGACCTCTACCGGACGCGGCCCGCGATCCTCGCCGGTCTCCAGGCGTACGTGCTGGGGACGTACGTCTCGATCGGCGGTGCATTCATCAACTACCTCGGTTCGCACGCCTACTACACGCACTACGATCGATTCGCCGTCGGCGACACCAATCCGGACGGGTACGGGTTCATCGTGGCGCTCGGTGTGCCGGTGGCGTGCTACCTCGCCGCGGCACCCGAGACGTCGAGGCGCGCTCGCCTCGTGAACCTCTGCTACCTGCCTGCCGCGTTCATCGGGATCGCGTTGTCCGGGACGCGGACGGCATCCATCGCGGCAGCGGTCGGCCTCCTGTTCGGTCTCGCGCTCCTCACCCGTGCCAAGCCGTCCGCGCGGCTCGCCGTCATCTTCATCTTGGCCGCGGCGATGCTCGTGGTGATCCCCATCGTCAAGCCGTTGAAGTCGTTCCAGCGATTGGGGACGACGGGGACGGAGATCACCCAGGGCGATCTGAACGGTCGGACCGAGCAGTGGAAGCAGGGCTTCGCCGCGTTCTCCGACATCCGCTCTTCGGGGTCGGCACCGACCAATACCGCTCCGTGAACACGCTGGACAAGGTCGCCCACAACACGTACCTGTCGGTCCTCGTCGAGGAGGGGCTCGTCGGATTCGTCCTGTTCGCCGCCATCCTGTGGATCGTCTTCCGAACAGCCTGGAGGCAGCCGAAGTGGGAACGGAGGTTCTGGCTGACCGTGTTGGCGGTCTGGGCCATCGGCGCGTCCACCCTGACGTGGGAGCATCGCAAGACGACCTGGCTGTTCATGACCCTCATCATCGCGGCCGGGGCGCTCCGGCCCACACCCGAGGATCGATCCCGCGACCGGCGCGACGCCGAGCTCGACATGCGCGCCACCCACGAGCTGGCGTCCGGACCGATCCTGGTCCGAGGTGCCGCTCGATGACGCTCCCGACGTTCGTCGGGATCGGCGTTCCTCGAGCCGGAACGACCTGGCTCCACACGCTGTTGGAGGGGCATCCGCAGGTGTATCTCCCGACCCGTCGGAAGGAGGTGCGATTCTTCGACCGCCACTTCGAGCATGGTCCCGACTGGTACGAGGGGTTCTTCTGTCCCCCCGACGAGGCGGCCAGGTACGGGGCGATCGGAGAGATCTCCCCCCAATACCTGTACGACCCCGTGTGCCCCGATCGGATCTGGAAGGTGCTTCCTTCGGCGAAGCTCCTCGTCATGCTCAGGCATCCCGTCGATCGGGCGTACTCCCAGTACGGGTTCATCCTCCAGCGGCGCAACTTCCGGGGATCGTTCGAGGAGTTCATCCGAACGAGGCCGAGAGCACTCGAGATGGGCTTCTACAGCGCGTACCTCACGAGGTACCTCCAGCGGTTCCCTCGAGGCCAGCTCCTCCCGCTCGTCTTCGAGGAGGCGGTCTCCGAAGGAAGCACCGTGCGCGCCGATCTCGCTTCCTTCCTCGGCGTGACGGAGGAGGGCTTCCCGGCGTCGATCCGAGCGGGTGAACGCCAGCAGCGTGCCGAGGTTCCGCTCGATCTCCAGCGTGGCCGTGAAGACCGGCCGACGACTTCGGCGGCGGCATCTGGAATCCATCGTGGACCTCGGTGGACGACTGGGCATGCGCCGCCTCATGACCAGCGGCGATCGAGTCCCCAAGCTGGACGATCAGCTGAAGAAAGAGCTGAGCCAGCGATACCTCGACGAGTTCGAGGCGTTGGAAGGATCGTTGGGCATCGATCTGAGCAGCTGGAGGGGCTGAGCGCGGATGGGTGGAAGGGAGGACCGAGCCTCGGCGATCGTCCGCGGAATCGACCGCTCGACGTCCTGATCGTGTCGCAATCGGTCGACTACGGCGTCGCGATCTACGTCCGCCAGCTGACGCAGACCGCGGTCGCCGCCGGACACGCCGTCACCGTCGTGAGCCCTGGATCGGCCAGAGGCCCGCTGCAGGCTTGGGTCGAAGCTGCTGGGGCTCGGCACCGCTCCCTCGACATGGCACGCAGTCCGTCCATCCGGGATCCGTTCGACGTGCTCACGCTCCGGGGGCTCGCGCGTGGACGCGATGTGGTGCATCTGCACTCGTCGAAGGCGTCCGCGCTGGGCCGCGTCGCCGCCCGTTCCATCGGGCGCCGCGACCGTCCGGTCGTCGTGATGACGCCGCACTACTGGTCGTGGCTCGTTGGGGGCCGGTGGTCGGGTCTCTACCGGTGGATCGAGCGCGCGCTCGCCGGTCGCTGCGACGCGATCGTCGCCGTGTCGGAGCGGGAGGCCGACCGAAGGGCGGACCGTGCTCGGCGCCGATGCCCCCGTGCTGCTGCTGCCGAACGGGGTGGACCGCGCCCGATTCTCGCCGGATGGGCCGCGCGCCGAACGGGTCGACGGATCGCAGCTGATCGTCTGTGTCGGACGGCTGAGCGAGCAGAAGGGTCAGGATGTCGCGGTCCGCGCCCTGGCGCTGGTGGCCGATCGGACGGCGCGGCTGCGATTCGTCGGGGGAGAGAGCAGTCATGGGGAGCGCATCCGGCTCGAACGGATCGCCACGTCGCTGGGCGTGATGGATCGGATCGAGTGGCGCGGACCCGTCGATGACACCGCCCCGGAGTACCGTGCCGCGGACATCGTCATCGCCCCGTCCCGTTGGGAGGGGATGTCGCTTGCGCTCCTCGAGGCGATGTCGTCCGGGGCGGCCATCGTGGCGACCGACGTCTCCGGCGCAGAGGCGGCGGGAGACGCCGCCGTGATCGTGCCGCCCGAGGATCCGACGGCGCTGGCAGCGGGGATCGACTCGCTCCTTCGCGATCCCGCGAGGAGACGGGAGCTCGGGCGCGCGGCGAGGGCGCGCAGCGCCTCCTTCGACCTCGCGAGCACGATGCGAGGGAACCTCCAGCTGTGGTCCGACCTCGTGCGACGGGGCACCCATCCGTCTCCATCGCCCGACCGTCCCCGGTCGATGGCGCGGACGCCCTCGACCGAGCGACCTCATCGCCGGTGAGGACGGTGGCGCATGACGGGTCCTGCCCAGGCGACGAGGACGCCCGTCCGGTACGTCAGCATGCCGGGAAGTCCCTACACGGGGTCCACCCTCCTGGGGATGCTCCTGGCGAACCATCCGTCGTGCGCGTCGATCGGAGCCGCGACCGGGCTCACCGCCAAGGTCGACCTCGACACCTACGTGTGCTCGTGTGGCACCCGGTTCCTGGAATGCGGTTTCTGGCATCGGGTGGCGGACCGGACCACGGAGCAGGGACATCCCGTCACGGTGTTCAAGAAGAACTACTGGAACACCCACGTGCGGATCTCGAACCGTCGCTGGCTCAACGGGATCGTCGTGAGTTCGCTCGGCAACGTGGGGTTGAACGCCGTCCGCGACGCGACGATCGGCAGGACCGGGCCGGTGCGCAGACGCGTGGCCGAGGCGAGGCTGGCGAGTTGGAGCCTGGCCAGAGCCGTCCTCGACGAAACGAACAAGCCGGTGTTCGTGGATACCGCTCGCGACCATCAGCGCCCTCGGTACCTCGCCGGGTCGCCCCGCCTCGACGTGAAGGTCATCCATCTCGTTCGTGATCCACGCGGGAATTCGGCGAGCATCATGAAGCACACGGGCGTCGACGTGACCAGGGCCGCCCGCCGATGGAGGCACGCCAACGCGGAGGCCGACCGCCTCCGACGCTCGTTCCCCGCCGACGCGTGGATGCCGCTCCACTACGAGGAGCTGTGCGCCGAGCCCCAAGGAACCCTCGACCGGGTGGCGCGGTTCATCGGGGTCGACCCCGTCCCGTTGTCCGGCTACCTGCAGACGACCGAGCAGCACGTGATCGGGAACTCGATGCGGCTCAGCGCGGTCTCCGAGATCCGCGAGGATCGCACGTGGCGGGAGACGCTGAGCGAGGGCGACCTCGAGACGATCGCGCGGGTCGCGGGATCCGCGAGTCATCACCTCGGGTTCGACTGGCCATGAGCGGCCGGCGACGCGTGCTCGTGTTCATCCACATCAACAAGACCGCCGGTACGACGCTGCGCTACATCCTCCGGAGCTCGTACGGCACACGTCATTGCGATGTCGAGCCGTGGCACGGGCCGTGGACGGACCCGCCCTTCTCGACGAGCGATCTGCAGCGCGTCCGCCGTCTCTACCCGCGGCTCGCGAGCATCGCCGGACATCGCATCAGCGGACACATCGACCTGGAGGAAGCGGGCACCGACCTCCGATACGTGACTGTTCCTCCGCGAGCCGATCGCGCTCTGCGCGTCGCGCTTCCAGTACCGCCTGGACCATCGAAAGCGGAGCGACCTGTCGTTCGAGGAATGGATCCAGAAGGACTGGGCTCGCAACGCCCAGACGCAGCGGATCGGTGGGACGCCCGACGCCAACGACGCGATCGCCGTGATCGGCCGGAAGAACATGTTCGTCGGCCTCACGGAGGCGTTCGACGAATCGATGATCCTCTTGCAGGCCCTTCGCGCACCCGATCTGGACATCCGCTACGCGCCCGTCAACGTCGCGAAGAGCTCGAACATCGCGAAGGACCTCCTGGCGGACGAACGCACGCGGGGGATGCTCGTCGAGGCGAATCGAGCCGACCTCGAGCTCTACGAGCACGTCAAGCGCGAGGTGTTCCCGGCCCAGCTTACAGGAGTACGGGCCCTCACTGCCGGAGTCGGTCGGAGCGCTCCGCGAGGAAGGACGGAAGGGCTTCAACCGACGGAACCTGGCGATGTACGGCATCAAGCAGCGCTGGTTGTTGAAGCCGGCCATGCAGCTCTACCGGCGCAGGGCAACGCGCGGGGTCGTCGAGGCGCTCGTGGGCTGAGTCGGGCGATCGGGTCATCCCGACCGCAGCCAGGAGCTCAGGTCCCGCCCGATCAAACCGGCGGTCTTGTCGATGTCGTCGCGGAAGTTCTCCAGCAGCACCGCCCGGAGCTCGGGAGGAAGGGGTGGCGGCCGGCGCATGTTCCGCGTGCGGACCCGTCTCGCCAGGTCCGCCGCGCGCTTCGGCACCCAGGGCTCGAGCGCCTCCTTGAGCCGTCCGCTCGTGAGGACCTTCTCGACCAGCATGCTCGACGGCATCCCGCCGATGTTGTGCGGGGTCTCGAAGTCCGGCGCGAATCCGGGGTCCACCCCGAGGAAGCGATAGAGGTCGCGAACCACGCCGGCCTGATCCTTCTTGAGGTCATCGAACAGGAACACGTGGATCTGCTGACGCGGGAAGGCGTCGAAGTACCGTCGGAGCGGTTCGTAGTACCGGCTGATCTGCATCCAATGGGAGTCCGGAGCTGCCCACGCGGCGGACGGCGCCAGGTCCCGCTCGGGGTCGAGGCGGCGCCCCCGCGATCGCAGGTACATCAGGTGATCGGAGTACGCCCGGTCGACCGGTTCACGGATGCCGCACACGATGCGAGCGCCGGGGATCACCTCCGCGATCCGGGCAGCGGCTCGCGGAGCTTCCAGATAGATGGGAGAGGCCTCCCCGACCGCGACCGCCCCCCCGGCGCCGTGGAACGAGCGCTCGTACTCCTCCAAGGACCGGATCGGGAATCGATGGAGTTCCGGATCGCCGTAGAGGAGCCGGCCCTCGTCGTCCAGGCCGAAGGCGAAGTAGTTCGTCTCCTTGACCGGCGTCATGAACACCTGCGGGTGTTCGGCGAGGTACCAGTGGAGCGCGGTCGTTCCAGCCTTCGCCGCGCCGATGACGATGAAGTTCGGAAGCGTCACGGAGCTGGATCCCCTTCCCGGCCGTTCCTCGAGGCTGTGCATGCCGACGACCCGGCGCTCATCCGGAGCCGCGCCACGCGCCTGCCTCCGCATCCGCGGACGCCTCGTCGATGGCGTGCTCGATCTCGTCCAGGACGTCGCGGAGCTCCCTGTCGGTGTCGATCCGATGCACGATCGTCCCATCGAACCGGAGATCGGCAGCGATCGCGTGGCGGAACCGCACGTATTCCTCCGGCTCGTTCTTCGCGCGAGCGGCGTTGCGAGCGAGCGTCACGTCGAGCGGGGCCGTGAGATGGAAGACGAGGTCCGGCGTCGGGATGTCCCGGTACAGGCGATCTTCGAGCGCTGCCAGGACGCGACGAACGGAGAGACGGCTCGGAGGGAGCGGGAGATGCCCGAGCTGCGGTCCATCCGGGTTCCCTCCGCTGCGAGACGGATACCGATCGCTCAGGACGACGGTTCCGTTCGGTGATCGAGCGACGGTCCGGGTGATGACCGCTCGCCGCTCGTAGGCCAGCATCACCGAGCGCAGCGCGAACAGCAGCGAATACCGGCGCCGCGTTCGCGGATCCGCGTCGAACCGCGCCTCGACCCGGAGCGAGCGCTGCTCCGGGAACAAGCGTCGGAGGGCCGGAAGGAGCACGTGAGGGACGTAGGTGAGGGTCGTGCTCGGTGGCTTGCCCGCGTGGATCCGGCGAACCACGTGATCGCGGCCGAGCCAGCTCCCCACCTCGTTGAGGATCGTCGACTTGCCGCTCGCTTCCGAACCGACGAACGCGATCAAGCCGATCCGCGGCCTCGTTCCGGCCGGTTCGACGGCGGCGGGCCGTTCGGGATCGTCGGAACCCTTCGCCTGCGGGGGAGCGGACCGGCGGGCTCACGAAGCGCAGCGACCTCTCGAACGGCTGCATCACGGGTTCGCGCGGAACCATCGCCGATGTCCACGGTGAGGAGCCGATCGCGGATCGGCTCCGTCATCGCCAGGCCGTCGAAGAGCTCGATCGCCCGCTCCAGGGACCGCCGGAGCTCGTCCGGGCTCCGCCCGGCGAGCTCTCGGCGTTGGTCGGGCCTCGTCATCGCGCGATCGACCAAGAGGTCGATCGGCGCTCGCACGTAGACGATCCGATCCGGCAACGGCACCAACCGAGCGAACCGCTCGAGATCGACATGGCCGAACGGCGCATCGCTGTACACGAAGAGTTGGTAGGCGGACAGCACCACGCCTTCGTCGATCAGGACGGTCTTCCGCTCCGCCGCACGTCGTGCCATCTCGTTGACGCCGAGCTTCCGAACGACATTGAGCATGTAGTTGTATCTCGCGAAGGGGGATGGAGCGTGCCGTTGCAATCGATCGAAGGCGAACGTGACGAAGTCCTTCTGGCGGCCGAGCGCACGGAGGAACGGCGGGAAGGAGATCACGTCGGCCAGCGAGGTTGACGGCGGTCGGATCGCTGATCCACCGCACGCCGGGGTGGTCCACGATGAGCCCGGTGCCGGAGATCGTCGAGCGAGGCCCCCCGATCCGTTCGATCGCATCCGCCAGGGTCGTCTTGCCGGCGCCGCTGCAGCCGATGAACTCGACGATCATGGCGTTCGTCCCGCCCGGACGCGACGACCGGACCCTCGATACACGACCTCGGTGGTCGCCTGCATGATCGGGAGCGTGAACCGCTCCAACACGTGAGCCCTGCACCTGCGTCCGATCGCGCGCCGTTCCTCCGGCGACATCTCCTCGTATCGCCGGATCTCCCGTGCGAATCCCTCGAGGTCGCCCGGGGCGACGAACGGGATGAACTCGGCATCCTCGGCGACCTCTCGATGGGGAGGGATGTCGGAGAGGATCACCGGGCAGCCCGCCGCCATCGCCTCCAACACGGCCACGGGCAGTCCCTCACCGTGCGATGTGGAGACGAAGACGTCGGCCTCGGCGTACGACACGAAGACGTCGTCCCGGGGGATGAGGCCGGTGAGGTCGACGCGGTCACTGGAGACCGAGATGGTCGGTGCGCGCCTGCAACGTCTCCTCGAGCTTGCCCGCGCCGATGAAGACCAGCCGGGCGTCTCCGTCTTGACCGAAGGCGCGCGCGAACGCCTCGAGCAGTGCGAGCGGGTCCTTCACCGATTCCAAGCGACCGACCGAGATCACCGTGAAGCGTCCGTCCGTTCCGGCGCGCGGCGCCGCCGCGACGGCCCGGTCGACCCGATCGGTGTCCGCTCCGTTCTGGACGAGCCGCCAGCGACGCCCCACGAGCCATCGCAGCGCCCGAGGCAAGCTCTCGTACGCCGAACGGCTGCAGAACACCACCCGGTCGAAGACGGCCAGGGGCACGAGCATCATCGCCTGATCCCGCGGCCGGTAGTCGTAGAAGGAATCGTGCACGGTGTAGACGAGCGAGCGGAGGAGTCGCCCTGGGTGGCGTCGTGCCAGCACGCCGAGCGGAACGAAGACCCCGGTCTGCGGTGCGTGAACATGGATGACGTCGTACGTCCCGGCGCTCAATGCCCGGTTCAAGCCGCGGAAGAACCCTCGAAGGGTTCCATCGCCGGCGTACAGGGTGATCTCCGGAGGAGGGGTCAGACGTGGCACGAAGTACGTGCAGATCGAGAGATCGCGCTGCCCGATCAACGGGAGGCACTGCTCGTTGTACTGGCTGTTCGTCTCGCCGAGCATGAGGATCACGTGCAGGACCCGAAGCATCGAAGCAGGGTGCTCGCCACGGTTGGCCGTCACCGACGGTCGGGCGTCAGGCTCGAGCATGAGCGATCAAGATCGGCTGGATGGTGCTCGTCAGCTGCGCCGTGGACGTGCGCTCCGTGTCGAACCGGAGCACCTCGGGGGTCCCGAGAGCCTCCATCGTGCGGAGTGCACCCTCGAACGACGAGGCGATAGCGAGCGAGGAATCCGTGCGCCTCATCGGCCAGCCGGCCTTTCTGCCGGTGGTGTTGGGCTCGTCCGTTGATCCGATCCCGCAGGACCTCGTCCGGTGCGTCCAGCCAGATGATCACGTCGAGCTCGCGCAGCCCACAGCCGAAGCATGTCGTCCCACCACGCGCTCGAACGCCCGCGTGGTCGTGAACGGCTTGCCCTCGGCCTTCAGACGAACGAGCGCATAGATCGGCCCCTGATCCAGCACCGTGATGCCGTCGCGACGATCCCGATCTCGACGGAAGACGGATCGCCACCGCGTCACGTACATCATGAGCTTGAACTCCGCCCAACTCATCCGGGGCGCGCTCCAGCCGCCGCTCACGAGGATCGGCAGCGATCGCGGGGCGCCGATGAGGACCTGGAGGAGATCGGACGGGCGCCGCGTGTGGATGAAACCGCCCGACGTGGAACCCGGGCCGCTCGCAGATCGATCGAGTGAGCGTCGACTTGCCGGCACCTGCCACGCCGGCAACTTCGATCAAGCGCGGCGATGCGATCGAGGGGAGGGCAGCCGTCATCGACCGTGCTTCCATGCGCGTTCCGATCGCTCCGTCATGCTGCGCTCTCCGTGCTTCGCGTTCCGTTCGTCCTTGCGGTGAAACGGTACGCGGGCGCCGCCCAGGCGGCCATCTGATGAACGCCGTACCTGGGCTACGGTTCCCGGTCCAGGGCCGACCTGCCCGCGTTCGGCGAGCGAACCGATCCGCGCGCATCGACGCCCGTGAACGTAGCCCCGCTACACCGGATGCGTGACGCGAGCGCGCAGACGCACCAGCGCGGATCAGCGTCACCGCCGCGCCAGTGATCAGAACCGACGGCTCGCATCGGCTCGGTACGTTTCTTACGGCGAAACGCGCATGCGCTGGAAGGGACCGGACAGCCAGACTCATTCTCCTAGCTGCTGGAGGGCGCATGGAGAACACGATCACCGGAACCGTGTCTGTTGCTGCATGCGGCGGTGCATGACCGATGGCTGTTCGCGAACCCCTCGAAGTGGTTTTCGAGCCACCGCGCGCCCTTCGGTTCCGTCCTCCCCTTTCGAGTCTCCTGCCCCTCGCCGACGCGGCCGCGCTCGGAAGCGTGTGCTTGTTCGTCGGGTTCGGCCCCATCTCCCTCATCACCTTCCGTCCGATCGGGATCGTGTTCGCCGTCCTCACCTTCCTGATCCTCAATAGCGACTCTTCTCGCGTCTTCCGGATCAACCCCCGTCTCGGCGACGACGCCGCCTGGTTGTTGGGTCGCGTCGCGCTCTCCCTGCTGCTCCTCGTGTCGGTCGGGGCGATCGGCAGGCTTCCGTGGATCGACCTCAAAGCCCACCTGAGCAGCCTGACGCCGATCGTGCCGCTCTGCGTCATCGCGGTGATCATCGGACGGGCGGTCGCGTACGCCCTGGCGCGAGCGGCGAAGGCGCGGGGCGTCGCATCCGAACGCACCTTGATCGTCGGGGAAGGCGACCTTGCCGTTGCGGCCTCGCGAAGACGCTCCTGGAGCACCAGGAGTTCGGGCTCCGGCCGGTCGGCTTCTTGGGACGGACCGATGCTGGGTCGGACATCCTTCCGTTCCTGGGGGAGTGCACAGAGCTCGATCACGTGGTGCAGGAGCACGCCGTGAGCCGGGTGCTCGTCGCCTTCGGTGGTACGAACGACAAGGATCTCGCCACCGTCCTTCGCGCCAGCGAGCGGACGCCGGCCGAGATCCACGTGGTTCCCCGCTTCTTCGAGTTGAGCGGGATCCCCCAGGGTGCGGCCGTGGATGACGTGTGCGGCATCCCTCTGTTCCACCTCCGGCGCCCGGCCCTGCGTTCCGCCGCCCGGCTCGAGAAGCGCGCCTTCGACCTGGCCGGAGCCTCGCTCCTGCTCCTGCTCACGGCCCCGCTCCTCGCGATCGCCGCTCTCGCCGTTCGGATGTCGAGTCCGGGACCCGTCCTGTTCCGACAGAAGCGGGTCGGTCTCAACGGCCAGCTCTTCGAGATCGTCAAGTTCCGGACGATGTACGTGAACGACGACTCCGATACGGCGTGGTTCGCGGGCGAGGACGAC
Organism: uncultured Actinomycetes bacterium; assembly: GCA_963765865.1. Taxonomy (GTDB): domain Bacteria; phylum Actinomycetota; class UBA4738; order UBA4738; family HRBIN12; genus AC-51. Next base: position 653,679 of record CAVXYE010000018.1, on the reverse strand, counting down.
CGGGTGACGCGCGTCGGTCGCATCCTCCGGATGACCAGCATCGATGAGCTGCCGCAGCTGTTCAACGTGCTTCGCGGGGAGATGTCGATCGTCGGTCCTCGACCGGAGCGGCCGCACTACACCGATCAGTTCGCGGCCACCGTGTCGCGCTACGACGACCGCCACCGCGTGCTCGGCGGGATCACCGGATGGGCGCAGATCCACGGTCGGTCCCGCGGCTTGGACGCGGTTCCGGAGCGAGCCCGCCTGGACAACTACTACATCGAGAATTGGTCCGTCTGGCGGGACCTCGTGATCATCGTTCGGACCGTCGGCGTGTTGCTCCGCGGCGACGGCGGCTAGGCCGTCTCCGCTCCGCCCGACGGCAGATAGCCGAGGCCGCGCAGTGCCTCGTCGATCCGAGACGACCCGAACTCCGCGAGGAGCCGACGAAGATCGCGTCGCGTCCGCCGGCGCCCCGTGTACGCGCGGAAGCGGAGCGACCTCGGCATCCCCGACGGCGGGACCTCATCCGGATCCAGCTCCCACGGATGGAAGTAGAACGTGAACCACGGGTTCGAGCGGAGGTGCTTCGCGACACCCCATCGGAACACCGGATACGGGATCAGGCGGAAGTACGCCCCGCCCGCCCAGGGCACCTGCGCGGTTGCGATCGCGACGCGGGTCATCTGGATCTCCAACAAGCCCGGCCGGACCTCGGTCACGGGTTCACCCGGCGGGATCGCCGCCGAGAGCTTCCCGTACCGATCGTGCTGCTCGAACCCGAAGTAGCTCGAGTCGTACCGGTAGCCGGTTTCGGCGATCAGATCGAGGACGACGTCGCTGATCGAGAAGTTGGGCGCGCGGACGCCCCGAACCTCCGACCCGGCGACCTGTTCGAGCCGGTCTTTCGACCGGCGGAGCTCCTCCCTGACCTCATCGGGCGGGAGCTGGTTGAGGTTCCGGTGGAGATAGGTGTGGCTCGCGACCTCGTGTCCCTCGTCAACGATCCGTCGGACGACCCCGGGGAAGCGATCGGCGACCCAGCCCAGCACGAAGAAGGTCGATCGGGCCTGAGCGGCGGCGAGGATATCCAGCAGCTCGTGAACGTTGGGCTCGAGCCTCGACTCGAGCTGATCCCAATCGTGCGTCGGGAGGCTGCCCCGGACGTTCTCGGCGTGGAACCAGTCCTCGATATCGAAGCTCGCGAGGAATCGCTTCCGCTCGGTGGCGGGAACGGCACCGTCTTCCAGCTCTCCCTCCATGCCGTTCCCTTCCTCTCCTTCGCCGGGGTCCACTCCGGCAAGCACGGGTTCGTCCGAAGCCTAGAGGAGCCTCCTCCCCGTGCCATGTGCGACGCAACGTGCTGAACCGACGTACGCGATTGCGTACGTCGGCTACACCAGGTGCGCGATGTCGCACCCCCCCCGCCCGCGTAGCCTCTCGGTGACCGGGGCCGGCCAGGCTCTTGTTGGCGTGCGCCCGCAACCTCGAGCGGTCGTCGAGAGACAGACAGACAGACATGGGGGGATCGACGTGAAGCCATCAAGAACCGGATGGGTCCGAACGGGGGGAGCCGGTTCGTGATCGGATCGTCGCGGAAACGTCTGGCCTCTCTCGGCGTCTTCTCGGTGCTCGTCGCCGCAACCGTTCTGATCCCAGCGAACGCCGAGGCCAGCAGCAACTGCGGGACCTCCAGCGGCCACACCCTCTGCGTGACGGCTGCCAGCACCCTGACCGGTGAGCAGACCGTCACCGTCACGAACGCGCCCAACAGCGGCCTCGTGTTCGCGACATGGATCCCGTCGGGCAAGGCCGCCATCCAGCTCATGCAGATCTTCGCGCCCTCACCGGCGACCAACGACTACTCGTTCGTGTGGCCCACCCAGAAGTACCTCGACGGCTCGGGCACCTTGTCCGTGCAGGCAGGCTCGATCGGTTCGGCGGCCGTCATGATCTCCGTCACGCTGAGCAACGGGAACGCGACGGACTTCCAGCACAACCCGAACGACTGGACGAGCTACCTCCCGGCACCGTGGACGGGTGCGAACGACCCGCACATCCTGGCGACCGGTGACGGTCCCTCGAACGAGGCGGTGTCGAACGCGCTGGCGAACCGGATCGCCGCGGTCGATCCGCCGCTGTTCCTGTTCCTCGGTGACATCTACGAGACGGGGACGTTCACCGAGAACCTGAACCACTACGGGGTGTCGAACATCGACCATCCGGGGCAGGGAACGCTCTGGGGCGCGACCGCGGATACCACCCAGCCGACGCTGGGGAACCACGAGAAGGTCAACATCCCGGCGTGGATGGACTACTGGCACGGTCACCCCGTCTTCACGTCGTGGACGTGGGGTGGGGTGTTGTTCCTCGACCTGAACTCCAGCCAGAACATGACCGCGACCAAGCCCGAGTATCAGTTCGCGAAGAGCGTCCTGACCAACCCCAACGACCCGGCCTGCGTCGTGGCGATGTACCACGAGCCCGCCGTCACGAGCAACACGACGATCGCCTCCAACGAGAGCGACATGTGGAAGCTCCTCGCCGACAACGGCGTCGACCTCGTCCTCAACGGACACCAGCACAACATGCAGCAGTACAAGCCGCTCGATCGGAACTTCACCGCGGGGACGCCAGGTGCCCACATGGTCCAGCTGATCGCCGGGTCCGGTGGGCACGGGCTGACCGGCGTCACGAACGTGCCGCCCGGCGCCCGGATCGCGTGGTCGAAGGGGAAGACGGCCGGACTGCTGGATCTGACGCTCAACGGTGCGGGGAACGGGAACGCGGCGACGAGCATCGGCTGGCAGTGGCAGGACGTCAACGGGACCGATCTCCACGATGGGTCGGTCGACTGCGGCACGACCGGGAACCAGCGCGCCGGTCGTGAACGCCGGACCGGATCAACAGGTCACAGCTCCCCGCGCAGGCAACGATGCAGGGCTCCGTGACGGATGACGGACTCCCGAACCCGCCGGCCACCGTCACGGACACCTGGTCGCAGGTGAGCGGGCCCGGGACCGCGACGTTCACCGACGCCAAGCTCCCCGACGACGACCGTGTCGTTCGATACCGCCGGGACCTATGTCCTCCGGCTGACCGGGGACGACAGCGCTCTTCAAGCGTCGGACGACGTCATCGGTGACGGTGCTGCCCGAAGGGGTGACCACGCTCACGGTGCCCATCGCGGCAAGCGCGGATGACGCCGAACAATCGGGCGGAACCGTGGCATTGGCGAACCCGGTCCTCAAGATCGTGAATCGCGCCGGGGTCAACCAGACCGTGGGGCTTCGATTCGCCGGACTGTCGATACCGAAGGGCGCGACCATCCAGAACGCCTACATCCAGTTCCAGTGCAACACGAAGACCATCGGCGGCTGCCTCCCTCACGATCGAGGGGCAGGCCGCCGACAACCCCGCCACGTTCGCGAAGACCACGAACAACATCTCCTCCCGTCCGCGAACGACGGCCGATGTCGCATGGGTCCCGGCGCCCTGGGCAACGGTCGGAGCGCACGGCTCGGATGAACAGACCGCCGATCTCAGCAGCGTCATGCAAGAGCTCGTGAACCGGGCAGGATGGGCCTCCGGCAACGCGATGGTCTTCATCATCACGGGAACGGGCGTGCGCACGGCCGAATCCTTCAACGGGACCTTCGCCCCGGTCCTGCACGTCGACTACTCCTGAGTCACGGGCTCTCCACGGCCGCGTTGCCGGTTGGCACTCGCCTGGCTATCCTGTTAGCACTCAAGGTCGGGGAGTGCTAACGACCCCGGACCGGACGGCAGGGAAGACCGAAGGAGGAGGTAGTCGAGGATGGCGGACTTCAAGCTCAAGCCGCTGGAGGACCGGATCGTCGTCAAGCCCAACGAGGGCGAGGAGACGACGAGCTCGGGCCTCGTGATCCCGGACACGGCCAAGGAGAAGCCCCAGGAGGGCACGGTCGTTGCGGCGGGTCCCGGCAGGTGGAACGACGACGGCACCGGACGGGTCGCGCTCGACGTGAAGGTCGGGGACACGGTCATCTATTCGAAGTACGGCGGCACGGAGGTCAAGGTCGACGGCGATGAGTACCTCATCCTGTCCGCCCGCGACGTGCTCGCCGTCGCCGGCAAGTAAGGGAGGCCCACGTGGCTTCGAAGCTGCTGAAGTTCGGTGAGGAAGCACGGCGCGGCCTGGAGGCCGGCGTCGACAAGCTCGCCGACGCGGTCGCCATCACGCTCGGCCCCAAGGGCCAGAACGTGGTGCTCGACAAGAAGTGGGGCGCACCCACCATCACGAACGACGGTGTCACGATCGCCAAGGAGATCGAGCTGGAGGACCCCTGGGAGAACATGGGCGCCCAGCTCACCAAGGAGGTCGCCACCAAGACGAACGACGTCGCCGGTGACGGCACCACGACGGCGACGGTACTCGCCCGGGCCATGGTCAAGGGCGGGATGAAGAACGTCGCCGCCGGCGCCAACCCGATGGCCCTCAAGCGAGGGATCGAGAAGGCGGTCGAGGCCGCCGTCGAGGCGATCAAGAACGAGTCCAAGGAGATCGAGTCGAAGGACGAGATCGCGCAGATCGCTGCGATCTCGGCCGCGGACACCGAGATCGGGACCACGATCGCCGAAGCCCTCGACAAGGTCGGCAAGGACGGCGTGATCACGGTCGAGGAGTCGAACACCTTCGGCATCGAGCTCGAGTTCACCGAAGGGATGCAGTTCGACAAGGGGTACATCTCGCCCTACTTCGTGTCGGATCCGGAGCGCCAGGAGGCCGTTCTCGAGGAGCCGTACGTGCTCATCGTGAACAAGAAGATCTCCAGCGCGCAGGAGCTCCTCCCGCTGCTCGAGAAGGTGCTGAACACCGGCAAGCCGCTCGCGGTGATCGCGGAGGATGTCGACGGCGAGGCCCTCGCGACGCTCGTCGTCAACAAGATCCGCGGGACGTTCAACGCGGTCGGCATCAAGGCTCCGGGGTTCGGCGATCGTCGCAAGGCGATGCTCCAGGACATCGCGACCCTCACCGGGGCGCAGGTCGTCTCCGAAGAGGTCGGCCTGAAGCTCGAGAACGTGACGATGGATCTCCTCGGCAAGGCGCGCAAGGTCGTCGTGACGAAGGACGACACGACGATCGTCGAGGGCGCCGGCTCCGAGGAGGACGTCCAGGGCCGCATCAACCAGATCAAGGCCGAGATCGACAAGACGGACTCCGATTGGGATCGCGAGAAGCTTCAGGAGCGCCTCGCCAAGCTCAGCGGAGGCGTCGCCGTGATCAAGGTCGGAGCTGCCACCGAGGTCGAGCTCAAGGAGAAGAAGCACCGCATCGAGGACGCCGTCTCGGCGACCCGCGCTGCGGTCGAGGAGGGCATCGTCCCGGGCGGCGGCGTCACGCTGATCCGCGCCGAGGCGGTCCTCGACAAGCTCGACCTGATGGACGACGAGGCGACGGGCGCGAACATCGTCCGCCACGCGCTCGCCGAGCCGGCGCGCCGGATCGCCCAGAACGCCGGGTACGAGGGCGCGGTCATCGTCGAGCAGATCCGTACCGAAGGCGACGGCCGAGGTTTCGACGCGGCCACGGGTGAGTGGGTCGACATGGTCAAGGCCGGGATCATCGACCCGGCCAAGGTCACCCGCTCGGCGCTGCAGAACGCCGCCTCCATCGCGGCCATCGTGCTCACCGCGGAATCCGCGGTGGTCGAGAAGCCCGAGGAGGAAGAGCCGGCGCCCGCGGGCGGCGGCCACATGCACTAGGGACCGACGGGCCAGGAACACCGGAGGGCGGGGCGCATGCCCCGCCCTCTGGCTTCTCCCTCCCAGCGCGTGTTGTCGACCTTCGGTCAGGGTGCCAGGATGCGCGAACGGAGCGGCCGTCCGGACGCTTACGAAGGGGGTTCCGTATGAAGAAGAGGCTCTTGGGTCTCGTCGCGATCCCGCTCGTGTTGGTGCTGAGCTCGTGTTTCTCATTGCAGAGCTTCAGCTTGTTGAACGGAGCGCTCGCGCCCGGGCACTTAACGACCGCGCAATTCGTCGTCAGGCCTGCGTCCACGCAGAGCACTGGCTTCAACGAAGGTATATCAGTTCGTCTTGGTCGGAGTGGACACGCCAGCCGACTTGGGCGTCGGCAAGGCGGTCTGGGGAGCGAACGGGAAGTTCGGCGGGCCCCAGAACATGCCTGTCTCGTCTACGCTCCCGGGTTCGATCGGGACGGACTGCGATACGTCCGGCTTCAGCTTCAGCGGGATCACCGGCGGAGGCGTGACGTGGAAAGCATTCGTCACGTTGAACCCGATCGCTGACAGGAAGGCGGTCACGTTGACGTCGAGGATCGAGGTCGGCATCAAGGCCAAGGCGACGGCCACGCCCAACGACACGGTCAACCGTCATCGGCCTCACCGGTGCATGGCTTGATGACGGCGACGGCATCCTCAACGCACCGGACAGCTTCATCTGCACGGGCAATGCTTCGACCAGCGTGTTCATCACCTAGGACAACACGCGAGTCACGGATCGCGGCGGGCGCCGAAGGCGCCCGCCGCTTCCGTTTCCACCCTCCGCTCTAGACTCGCTCCGTGGGCTTCGAGGACCTGCTCGCGAGCTGGGACGGCGAAGAGCTCGTCACCCGCTTCGACGGCCCGACCGAGACCTGGATGTTCATCGGTGTGCATTCGACGGTGCTCGGGCCCGCGATGGGCGGCACCCGGATGAAGGCGTACGCCGCTCCTGGCGATGGTCTCAGCGACGTCCTTCGCCTCTCACAAGCGATGACCTTCAAACAGGCGGCAGCCCACCTCCCGTACGGAGGCGGCAAGGCCGTCCTCGCCGTCCCGACCGTGCCGCCACCAGGCTCGTCGGCGCGCCGCGAGATCCTGCTCCGATATGCGGCCCTCGTCGACTCGCTCCGCGGGACCTACGTCACGGCGGCGGACATGAACACCGGCGCCCCGGACATGGACGTGATCGGCGAGCGCACGACGCACGTGCTCGGACGCTCGCGGGAACGGGGTGGTTCGGGAGATCCTGCGGCGGGGACGGCGCTGGGCGTGTTCCACGGCATCCGGGCGGCATGGCGCTATGCGAGCGGTTCGGCGGATCTGGATGGCACCGTGATCCTGGTGCAGGGCGCGGGCTCGGTCGGCGACCGGCTCGCCGATCATCTCGCCGAGGCCGGCGCCGAGGTCCTGATCGCCGATGTCGATGAGGGACGGGCGGAGAAGACGGCCGATCGCGTCGGTGGCACGGTCGTCGGACCGGAGTCGGTCGTCGGCACGGCCTGCGACGTCTTCGCGCCCTGCGCCGCCGGCTCGGTGCTCACGCCGGAGACGATCCCGCGGCTCGCGTGTCGCGTGGTCGCCGGAGCGGCGAACAATCAGCTCGGCACCTCCGAGGATGCCGCGCTGCTCGCGCAGCGCGGCATCCTCTACGCCCCCGACTACGTGATCAACGCCGGCGGCGTGATCCACCTGGCGGGCTACGAGACGCTCGGGTGGGACGAGGCGAGGATGCGCGCGCGGCTGGCGGGGATCGGCGAGACCCTGGCCGGCATCTTCGGAACGGCAGACGCCGAGCGGATCACCACCGTCGAGGCCGCCGACCGGCTCGCGCTCGCTCGGCTCGCGGCCGACCCGCCCGGCTCCACGACCCAGGGTGTCGCCGGCTGAGGCGCCGGCTAGGACAACACCCGTTTACGGAACCCGTCGATCCCGAGCGCGAGGAACAGCGCGCTGAACCCGATCATCCCGCCGTAGATCGCCCAGTAGGACATGTGCGGGACCTGCGGGGTCAACGACACCCGCATCCCTTCGCTCATGTACACCAGCGGATTCAGGAGGACGACCGCCTTCAGCCATGGGATCGGAGTGAGGTTCGCCCACGGGTAGTAGGTGGCCCCGAGGAACACGATCGGGATCACCACGATCCCGAACAGGAGCGGGACCTGTCGCGGACTCACCCGGGTGCCGAGCACCAGCCCCAGCGATGCGGCGCTCACGGCGGCGAGGGGGAGCAGCGTGAGCAGGAGCCCGAGCCGAACGTCGAGGTGCACAGGCGTTGCGGGGACGAACATCGCGAGCGGGAACACGATCGCGGCCGCGACGAGGCCCTGGAGCGCGCCGGCCACCACCTTCTCCACCGCAACGCTCCAGACGGGGAGCGGGGCCATGACCCGGTCCTCGATCTCCCTGCTATATCCGAAGTCCTGAACGAGCGGCAGCGCGACGGCCTGGATGCCCTGGAAGATGCAGGCGATCGCGACCACGCCCGGCACCAGGATGCTGGAGAACGCGGCGGATCCCGCCGCTCCGCCGACGCCCTGACCGATCTTGGGGAACACGTAGGCGAACACGAAGACGAACAGCAGCGGCTGCATCACGGTCCGTGCGATGAACTGCCCGAACTCCTTGCGGAGCACGGAGAGATCACGCAGGACGAGCGCGCCGAACGCTGTCGTCGGCGTGCTCCGGAAGGTCCCGGTGTCCGGAAGGCCCTCGATCGCCGTGGTCGTCGGTGCGCTCATTCGCGGAGGTCCTTCCCGGTGAGGTTGATGAACACCGTCTCGAGGGTCGGTTCGTCGAGCGACACGTCGCGCACCGAGAACCCGCCGGATTCGGCAACCTGGATCACGCGGGGCAGCAGCCCGGTCGTGCCGCGAACGGTGAGCTGGACCGTTTCCCCGAGGACCGCGGTCCCGGTCACGCCCTCCATGTCCCGCAGGTGGGCCGCCAGCCGGTCCGGCTGATCACCTGCCTGGATCCGAACGATCGTGTCGCCGCCGACGGTCCGTTTGAGGTCCTCGGGCGTGTCGAGCGCCAGGATCCGGCCGTGGTCCATGATGGCGACCCGCTGGCACAGCTTGTCGGCCTCCTCCATGTAGTGCGTTGTCAGCACGATCGTCTGGCCCTCTCGGTGGATCTGACCGAGGATCTCCCAGAGGGCGAGCCGGGACTGCGGATCCAGCCCGGATGTCGGCTCGTCCAGGAACAGGACCTCGGGCCGGTGCGCCACCGCCCGGGCGAACAGCAGACGCTGTGCCATCCCGCCGGACAAGGTGGAGACGTCGGCGTCGGCTCGGTCGGACAAGCGGAAGAGCTCCAGGAGCGCATCCGCCGTCCGGGCCGCGGCCCGCGCACCCATGCCGAAGTACCGGCCGTGGAAGTAGAGGTTCTCCCGGACCGTCAAGCTGCGATCGAGCGTGTTCGTCTGGGAGACCACGCCGACCCGCGCCTTCGCGGACGGTGGGTCCGCGACGACGTCGATGCCGGCCACGATCGCCGAGCCCGACGTGGGGATCACGCGCGTCGTCAGCATCCCGACGGTGGTGGTCTTGCCCGCGCCGTTCGGGCCGAGGAGACCGAAGATCTCGCCCGTTCGGACCTCCAGGTCGAGGGCGTCGACGGCCTTGACGCCGGTCGTGTAGACCTTCGTCAGCTGCGTCGCTCGGATCACGGCATCGTCGCTCGCCTCGCCGGCGGTCTTCGTCCTGGTCGATGGAGCGGTATCCACGGATATCAACGATACGGCGGGTATCCGGTTCGGACACCCGACAGGGTCAGACGATCGGCTTCTCGGTGCCGGCGCGACCGATGCCGGACACGAGCGTCGCGACCAGCACGATGTTGGTGATCGCGAAGATCCACCAGAACCACGATGCGGATCCGGCCGGCACCGAGCCGATCGCATGCAGCGTGGTCACGACCGCCGTCAGGCCCGTCTCGAGGACGAACGCCCAGGACCACCACCAGACGTCGTCCAGCCGGCGCGAGATCATCAACGCCAGCGCCGCCGAGGTCACGGCGGCGATGCCGCAGATCCGGACGTAGGTGTAGTCGGGGTACGGCACCTGCTCGAACCAGCTCACGAGGATCCATCGCGGGACGAACGCGATCGCGAGTCCGCTCGCGCCCCAGACGGCCGCGAACAGCTGCAGCGCGCGTCGCAAGAACGCCATCTCGGGCCCTTCCTCCGCCGAGCTCGGGGCCCGAAGGGGCCCAAAGTCGCTGGTAGGATACGCGAACCGCGGATGGCTCCTGGGGCGCGAGCGCGCCCGCCGTCCGCCCATCGGACCGCGAGCGGAGGGGAACGAGCGACATGCAGCAGGGCCCGAGGGTCGCTGTCATCGGGCTCGACTGTGCGACCCCCACGCTCCTGTTCGACGACCTCCGCGCCGAGGTGCCGACCATCGCGAAGCTGATGGAGAACGGGATGTACGGCGACCTCGCCAGCATCACGCCTCCCATCACGGTCCCGGCCTGGGCGTGCGCGATGACGGGCCAGACGCCGGGGCAGCTCGGGATCTATGGGTTCCGGAACCGCAAGGACACCAGTTACGACGGACTCTCCATCGCGCACGCGGGCTCGGTGAAGGAGCCCGCCGTCTGGGACGCGCTGGGTGCGAAGGGCATGAGCTCCGTCCTGATCGGCGTGCCGCCCTCGTATCCGCCCCCCGCCGACTTCCCCGGGTGGCGCGTGGGGTGTTTCCTCACACCGCCGTCCGCTGACCGGTACGCGTTCCCGCAGGATCTCGAGGCGGAGATCGAGGAGGAGCTCGGGGGGAAGGGCCAGTACATCTTCGACATCCCGAACTTCCGGACGGCCGGCTTCGATGTCACGCTCGACCAGGTGTTCAAGATGACCGAGCGCCGGTTCCGGGTGGGGCGCAGGCTGATCCAGAACAAGCCCTGGGACTTCTTCATGCTCTGCGACATCGCCCCGGACCGGCTCCATCACGTCTTCTGGCAATACGTCGATCCGACCCACCCGCTCCACGAGCCCGGCAACAAGTACCAGACCGTCTTCCAGGACTACTACCGGTTCTTGGACCGGGAGCTCGCGTCACTGGTCGAGCTGATCCCCGAGGACGCGGTGACGATCGTCATGTCCGATCACGGAGCCCGTCCCATGATGGGCGGCTTGTGCTTCAACGACTGGCTGATCCAGGAGGGATACCTGGCGCTCGATCAGCCGGTCGCCAGAGGTCCCGTCCCGTTCAAGGACGTATCGGTCGATTGGACCCGGACGGTCGCATGGGGCGATGGCGGCTACTACGGACGGCTGTTCCTGAACGTCAAGGGTCGCGAGGAGCACGGCGTGGTCGATCCCTCGCGGTACGAGGAGACCCGTGACGAACTGATCCAGAAGCTCGAGGCCGGGCCCGGCCCGGACGGTACCCCACTCGGGACGAAGGTCCTCAAGCCGCAGGAGGTCTACCCCGAGGTTCGCGGGGTCGCCCCCGACCTCCTCGTCTACTTCGGCGACCTGGCGTGGCGCTCCGTGGGGTCGATCGGCAACCCGAGCTTGTTCACGTACGAGAACGACACGGGCCCCGATGGGGCGAACCATGACCGGGATGGCATCTTCGTCATGAGCGGCGCCCCCGGTCAGCCCACCGGCAAGGTGGAGGGGCTCCGCCTCGTCGACGTCGGGCCGACCATCCTTTCCCTCTACGACATCGAGGCATCCACGGCGCTGCCTGGGGCCGCCGGAAGGAGCTTCCTCCCATGACCGAGCACCGCGGGTTCACCATCTGGTTCACCGGCCTTTCGGGAGCCGGGAAGTCCACGATCGCCGAGATGCTGTATCACGAGTTCCAGGCTCGGGGGATGAAGACGGAGATCCTCGACGGGGACGTCGTGCGCCAGAACCTGTCCAAAGGTCTCGGCTTCTCCAAGGAGGACCGGGATCTCAACATCATGCGGATCGGGTTCGTCGCGAACCTCCTCACGCGCAACGGCGTCGCGACGATCTGTTGCCCCATCAGTCCGTACCGGGAGACCCGTGATGCCGTCCGCGCGGAGATCGGGGACTTCGTCGAGGTCTACGTCCATGCGACCGTCGCGGAGATCGCGGCCAACCGCGACCCGAAGGGTCTCTACAAGAAGGCCTTGGCGGGGGAGCTGGCCGGATTCACGGGCGTCGATCCCGATGCCCCGTATGAAGCACCGGAGCACCCCGAGCTCGTCGTCGACACGATGGTGGAGACACCCGAAGCGTCCTTGCAGCGTGTGCTCACGACGTTGGCTGCGCTCGGGTACCTCGAAAGTGACCAGCCGATGATCCAGGGCGACCGGGTGCACTCTGGCATGACCGATCTCCGGGTCCAGGAGTCGGGGCACGTCGTCAAGGAACACTGAGCCTCGCTACCATCCCGCTCGTGCGGCCCGTCTCGCCCGATCCGATCGCCGACCCCGCGGGGTACCAGCGGCACCTGCTGGGTCTGCTCGGCGATGACGATCCCGCCGCGGTGCAGTCGGCGACCGCGGCCTCGGTCCGAGCCCTGCTCCTGAGCGCCGGTGCGGACGCGACGACGGCGCCCGAGCCGACGGAGTGGTCAGTGGTGCAATGCCTCGCGCACATCACGGACGCCGAGCTCGTCGTGAGCGGGCGGTACCGGTGGATCCTGGCTCATGATCGTCCGCCGCTGATGGGCTACGACCAGGATCGGTGGGTCGACCAGCTCCATCGCCCGCCCGAGTCCGCCGACGAGCTGCTGTCCTTGTTCGAACCGCTCCGCGCGGCGAACCTCGCGCTCTGGGATCGGACGCCGGAAGAGCGGAGGGATCGCATCGGGATGCACGCCGAGCGCGGGCCCGAGAGCTACGAACTGACCTTCCGGTTGATCGCAGGGCACGACCGGTTCCATCTGGCACAAGCCGAGCGAGCGCTCGACGCCGTCCGCTCCTCGTAACCTCCCGAGGCGCGAAGGGTCGTCTGCTACCCTCTCGCCATGTAGGCCTTGGACGCCCACCCGGCGACGGGTGGGCGTTCGCGTTCTCTGGGGGGAAGCGGATGGAGTTCGAGATCGGCATCGGCAAGACGGCCCGGCGGGCCTACGGGTTCGACGAGGTCGCCATCGTTCCGTCGCGGAGGACCCGCGACCCCGAGGACGTCAGCATCGCGTGGGAGATCGATGCGTATACGTTCGGTCTGCCGATGATGGCCGCGGCGATGGACGCGGCCGTCTCACCGGCAACGGCGATCGAGGTCGGGAAGCTGGGCGGTCTGGCGTGTCTCAACCTCGAGGGGCTGTGGACCCGGTACGAGGATCCGGATCCGATCTACGACGAGATCGCCGGCCTGCCGGATGACAAGGCCACCCGGCGCATGCAGGAGCTGTACGCAGAGCCGATCCGCGAGGAGCTGATCGGTCGTCGCATCCAGGAGATCAAGGCCGGCGGCGTGGTCGCCAGTGCCTCGCTCACCCCACAGCGCGTCGAGCGCTACGCGAAGTTGGTCCTCGAGGCAGAGCTCGACATCTTGGTGATCCAGGGAACCGTCGTTTCGGGCGAGCACGTCTCCAGCCAGCACGAGCCGCTCAACCTCAAGGAGTTCGTCCCGTCGTTCGACATCCCGGTGATCGTGGGAGGGTGCGCATCGTACGCGACCGCGTTGCACCTGATGCGGACCGGAGCGGTCGGCGTCCTCGTCGGCGTGGGACCGGGGAACGCGTGCACGAGCCGGGGCGTCCTCGGGGTCGGCGTGCCGCAGGCCACGGCGATCGCCGACGCGGCCGCAGCGCGGCGGGAGCATCAACACGAGACCGGGCGGTACTGCCACGTGATCGCGGATGGTGGCATGCGCACCGGGGGCGACATCGCCAAAGCGATCGCGTGTGGGGCGGACGCCGTGATGATCGGTTCGCCGCTCACGCGCTCGTTCGAGGCACCCGGCCGCGGCTACCACTGGGGGATGGCGACGTTCCATCCCACCCTTCCTCGCGGTGCGCGCGTCAAGACGCAGCAGGTGGCGTCGCTCCGCGAGATCATGGTGGGGCCGGCACACGAGAACGACGGCACCTTCAACCTCTTCGGGGCGCTCGCGACGTCGATGGCCACCACCGGATACGAGACGATCAAGGAGTTCCAGAAGGCGGAGCTGGTGATCGCCCCGGCGATCAAGACCGAGGGTAAGACCTACCAGACCCAGCAGCGGGTGGGGATGGGCCACTAGCCGATGCCCGAAGAGCCCCGGCCGGTCCTCGTCGTCGACCTGGGGGCGCAGTACGCGCAGCTGATCGCGCGGCGGGTCCGGGAGGCACACGTCTACTCCGAGATCGTGCCGCACGATCTGGACGCGAAGGGCTTCGCCGCGAAACGGCCGGCCGGGCATCATCCTGTCCGGAGGACCCGCGAGCGTCTACGAGCCGGGCGCGCCGCAGCTCGATCCGGACGTCCTCGGGCTGGGCGTGCCGATCCTCGGCATCTGTTACGGGCACCAGCTGATGGCGCGGGCGTTGGGTGGGGAGGTCGCGGCGACCGGGCAGCGCGAATACGGGGCGACCACCCTGCACGTGTCGCAGCCGAGCTTGCTGCTGCGCGACCTCCCTGCGACCGACACGGTCTGGATGTCCCACGGCGACGCCGTCACGCGGGCTCCGGAAGGGTTCCGCGTCACGGCCTCCACCGACCAGATCCCGATCGCCGCCATGGAAGATCCCGACCGGGCCTTGTTCGCGGTCCAGTTCCACCCCGAGGTGTCCCACACGTCGAACGGGCAGGCGGTCATGAAGCGGTTCCTGGTGGACGGGTGCGGGTTGCTCCCCGATTGGACCCCGACCAACATCATCGAAGACGCGGTCGAGCGGATCCGTTCCACGGTCGGCGACGCGAAGGTCTATTGCGCGTTGTCCGGGGGAGTGGACTCGAGCGTCGCGGCGCTCCTCGTGCATCGCGCGGTCGGCGATCAACTCACCTGTGTGTTCGTCGACACCGGCCTGCTCCGCGAGGGCGAGCCCGAGCAGGTGGAGGAGACGTTCGCTCGGCACCTGCACGTTCCGTTCATCCACGTGAAGGCCGGCGACGACTTCTTCGCGAGCCTCGCCGGCGTGACGGATCCCGAGACGAAGCGGCGGATCATCGGCGCGGGATTCGTCCGTGCCTTCGAGGAGGCTGCGGGCCCGCACACGGCGCCTCGCTTCCTGGTGCAAGGGACGCTCTACCCCGACGTGATCGAGAGCGGGTCGAAGACGGGAGCCACGATCAAGACCCACCACAACGTCGGCGGGTTGCCCGACCAGATCGACTTCGACGGCATCGTCGAACCCCTCCGGGATCTCTTCAAGGACGAGGTCCGGAAGGTGGGTGAGGAGTTGGGCATGCCGGAGGAGATCGTCCAACGCCAACCCTTCCCCGGACCGGGATTGGCCGTCCGGATCGTCGGTGAGGTGACGCGGGAGCGCGTGGAGAAGGTCCGGGCCGCGGACAGCATCGTCCGCGACGAGATCCGTCGTGCCGGCCTGGAACGGGATACCTGGCAAGCGTTCTGCGTCGTCCTCGGCGACGTGCATACGGTCGGGGTGATGGGCGATGGCCGGACCTACGAGAACCCCGTCATCGTCCGCGTCGTGACCTCCGAGGACGCGATGACCGCCGACTGGGCGCGCCTGCCGCACGACGTCCTCGACCGGATCGCGCAACGCATCGTTCGCGAGGTTCCGGGAGTGAACCGGGTGGCGTACGACATCACCTCCAAACCCCCGGGCACGATCGAATGGGAGTAGGGCCGGCCGACGGTGCCGGCGATGCGTTCCAGGACCTGATGCCGTTCAACCACTGCTGGGGCTGCGGCGCCGACAACCCGGCCGGCCTCGGGCTCAAGAGCAGGTGGTCGGCAGATGATCCCGAGCTCGCGATCGCGACGTTCCGTCCGAGGGCCGAGCACATGGCGGGTCCCCGGCACGTCCTGAACGGCGGCATCATCGCCACGATCCTCGACTGCCACGGGGTGTGCACGTCCGTGGCGGACGCGTATCGGCACGAAGGACGTGCGATCGGCCGTGGGGAGACGATCTGGTTCGCGACGGGCTCGCTCGACGTCACCTATCGTGCGCCGGCTCCGATCGACGCACCGGTGGAACTGCATGCCGGGGTCGTCGAGCGCGGCGAGCGGAAGACACTCGTCGAGTGCACGCTCGTCACGGGCGGCGACGTCTGCGCCCGGGCGGCCGTGACGGCCGTCCGGGTGCCACCATCCTGGCTCCGGGCCTGAGACGGATGGGGCCGCTCCTCCGGAGCGGCCCCTATCAGCCTCCGCGTTCGATGGCATCACGGAAGCGCGTTCCCCTTCCGTTGGAGCTGGATCCGGGTGATCAGCGCCTGGAGCGCTGCGTCCCGGCCCTCGGTCGAGTTCCCTCCGACCGAGCCACCGAACTTCGTCCGCGGGTGCAGACCCGAAGTCTTCGAGGCTCCGACCGTGGACGCCTCGATCCCGGAGATGTTCGTGTACCCGGCCTCGACCATCCCCGCCTTCTGCGCGTTGGCCTCTCGGTCGACCGTGGTCACGGTCCCCGGGACCACGGTGATCGCGGGAGCGTTCGTTCCCGTCCGGTCGATCGCGAGCTGCGCGGTGAGGACGATCCCTCCCACGACGAGCGCGGCGATCAGCGCCGGGAGCCACGGGATGGACACCTTGCGCTGGTGGACCACCTGTGCCTGCATCGCCGTTCCTCCTTCCTTCCGCCGGGCGGTTCGTCCGCCTCGATGGCACGAAGGTAGGGCGGCGGCTTCGCCCGACCGAGGGACGATGACCCTCGCGCTTGGGTATTCCTGCCCGTGCCGAGCCCCCTCAGGTACTGCGGGAGCGGAGGGCTTCGACGTCGACGACCGTGATCGATCGCCGGCCCGTCCGAACCCAGCCTCGCGCACGGAACGTCCCGAGCGCCTTCGTGACCGCCTCACGCGAGGCGCCGCACGATTCGGCGAGCTCGCGCTGCGAGATGGGAAGTTCGACCTCCTCGCCGCCCGTCGCGAGCCGCTCGGCGAGGTCGACCAGGCTCTGGGCCAAGCGGGCCGGGACGTCGTACGCCTCGAGGTCGACGCGTTGCCGCACGGCGCGACGGAGCTCCCGCGTGAGCCGGAGCGCCACGGCCGTCGCGATCCGCGCGTTCGATCCCAGGATGGAACGGAACACGTCGGCGGGCACCAGGACGACCTCCGCCGGGTCGACCGTGTTCACGGATGCCGAATGCGGCTGGCCGTCCAAGGCGGACATCTCTCCGAGGATCTCCCCCGGTCCGGCGACGGTGACGAGAACCTCACGCCCCGTCGCTGCCGTCGAGAACACGCGGAGGGTACCCGTCAGGACGACCACGACGCGATCGGACAGGTCTCCCTCGAACAACAACGTGGCGCCCGCAGGGAGCGACATCGGACGACCTTCGCGCATCAGGTCGGACCGGTCGGCTGCGTCGAGTCCGGCGAGGAAGGATCCATCCGGGAACGACGTCGGTATCTCGGCCACGAGCCCTCCGAGGGGAGCTGGGCTGAGCGTAGTCCTCGTGGCCAGCCTCAGGCGGGCGGCTGCGTCAGATCCGCCTCAACGATCAGTCGCTGGGAGCTCGCGTACCGCGGGTTGCAGGTGGTGAGGACGAGCGTCGGTTGGCTCGTCTGCCGCAGGACGACCCCCGCCGTCGCTTCGGGCAGGACGAAGTTCTTCGTGACCGTGTACGTGTAGGCGCCGAAGCCGGTCAGCAGCTCGATCGTGTCGCCGGGCAGGACCTGATCGAGGTTGAAGAACGGGTGCAGGTACGTCGTCCGGTGCCCGGCGATGCCAACGCGACCGGTTCCGTCCCAGGGGTCGGCGGTGTCGACGTAGTGCCCGGGTCCGGCCTTGAGGGACGTGTAGTCGGTGCCCTGGACGACCACCATGTCCAGGCCGATCCGGGGGATCTCGATCACGGCGTAGGCGCTTCCGGGGACGACCTGCGATCCCGGTTTCGGGCCTTCGGAGGGCGGCCGGGGATCGGCGATCTGCCCTTCGATGGCCGGTCGCAGCGCGTCTTGCGCCCGCTGGGTCTGCAGGCCCGTCCCCCACAGGAGCCAGGCGACGTATCCGCCGAAGAACGCCGCCCCCATCAGGCACAGCAGCCCGAACCATCGGATGACGGTTCGCCCGTCCAGACGGCGTCGTTGGGGAACGTCGGTTGCCAGGGCGCTCACAGCATGAACGGTACCGTGGGCCATCCGGTCCAACATCGGCCGGACGTCGCCGGTTGCATGCCGCTCAGGTCGCCAGGTAGAACTCCCATTGCACGTTGTCGGGATCGCGGAACGCGACGTACGACTTGCCGAGCACCGGATCGGTCTCGATCCCGGCCGTGGCGATCCGACGCCTCTTCGAGTGCCGTCACCACCTCGTCAAGCACCGCCGGATCGTCGACACCGAACGCCAGATGGTCGACGCCGATGCGCCGTTCGCTGAAGCGGTCGTCATCAGGCGTTCCCTCGAGGGGCGGAGCAAGGATCAGGAACGTGTTTCCCAGCTGGGTGGCGAGGAGCATCCCGTCGGTTGGGCTCCCTCTCCACTCGGCGACGAAGGCCGAGTCGACGGGGAGCTCGATGAACGAGAATCCGAGCGTCTGCTCGTAGAACGTGCGGGCTCGCTCGGGGTCTTGCACACGGATCGTCACGTGATGCAGTCCGTTGACCATCGATCGTCATCTCGTTCCCTCCCAGCTCTCGCTCCAGGGTCGTCGTCCAGCGACCTTGCGAGTGTGTTGTCTTCCAGGGAAGCGGTCAACCCCTCAACGATCGAGCGCGCGGCCTCGGCGTGGTCGGGATCCGCGTCCGGAAGGGTCGAGAGGAACGCGTGGGCCCTCCACGCCGTTCCCGGCAAGTCCCGCCGACTCCAGCCTCGTCGAGCGCGGCTTCAGCTGCGCGTGCGGCGCCCTCGCGGTCCCCGGCCGCCGACGCAAGCCGGGCGACCGCGAGGCGCCCCTCGGCGACCGCCTCGCGGAAGCCGTCGCGCTCCCACATCCGGATGAGCGGCGTGAGATCGGCGGCAGCCTTCGTCCCGTCTCCGAGCGTCGCCCGGATCAACGCGGCATCGACGTACGCATCCCAAGCGAACACGAAGGTCCGATCCGCGAGGAAGCACGACCCGAACGAAGACGTCGTCCGCCCGTCCGAGAGCCTCGCCCGCTCCCGCCATGTCGCCTGTCGGCGAGCCGAGCGCGGCCGAGTTGGGCACAGCATCGAACCCCGTGGAGGTCGGCGCCCGAGCGCTCGGCTGCCGAGGCCCCTCGTTCCAGGACCTCGGATGCCTCCTCGGCCGCCCCGAGGTCCAGGAGGAGCGAGCCCAGGTAGATGGCGGACCAGGCCGTCCATTCGGCGTGGCCCTGTCGCAGCGCCGCGCTCCAGGCTTGCTTCGCCAGTTCCAAGCCGGCTCCATATCGACCCTGCAAGCGCTCCAACCAGGCGCGCACGGCCAGATGGGCGGGCGTGTTCCCGTCGTCGCGAACCCGGCGGTTCATGCCCAACCCATCGTCGAGATGCGACGTGGCGTCATCCCATCGTCCCTGTGCGATCTTGATCATGCCGAGCTCGAGAGGGCAGAACTGCGCAGACCAGAGGTCGCCTCGGCGTTCCGCGAAGGCGAGCAGCGCGTAGGCGTGACCTTCGGCAGAAGGGAAGTCTCCGATCTGGAGCTCCACCTGTTTGAGGGCATCGAGCGCTTCCGCCTCGAGCTCGGGCGATCGATCGTCCTGAGCGATCGCCAGGGCGCGCTCGGCATGTTCGAGTCCCCGGTCGAAACGCAGGCGATTCGTCCAGGCGATCGACAGGCGCGCGTGACAACGCACCAGCTCCACGCGGTCTCCCGACACCTCCGCGAGATGAAGCGCTTCATCGAACAAGGGGGTTGCCGCCCGGTAGTCGACGGCGCCGGCAAGGATGGACCCGAGCTCCTCGAGGGCGTGCAGCTCGAGGCGCCGGTCGCGCCGCTCGCGGGCCGCGGCGAGGACCCGTTCGGCATCCTCACGCGCCGAGGCGGCGTTGCCGAGGTGATCGTGGAGCCTGGCGCGGCGAAGGATGAGCTCAGGAACGTCGACGTCGACGTCGGCATCGACGTCGACGTCGGTGGCCAGGCGGACCGCGGCGTCGACGTGGCCCAACGCTTCGATCAAGCCGGAGACGGCCTCCGCTGCATCGGCGGCGGCCACGTGGTACGCGATCGCCGCCGCCGGCTCTCCGGCTTGCTCCCAGTGGTACGCGAGCGTCGCGTCCTGATGCTCCACCGAGGACGTCTCGAGCGTCTCCGCTGCGCGCCGATGCAGCTCCCTGCGCCGATCTCGCAGCAGGGTGGAGTACGCGACCTCTTGCACCAGTCCATGCGAGAACGAACAGGTGGTCCCCTCGACGTCGATCAGACCCTGACGGACGAGCTCGAGGAGGGAGGCGTCGGGGTCGTCGCGCAGGACCGATGACCGTGCGACGGCGAGATCCACATCTCTCCCCAACACGGACAAGGCGGTGAGCGTCTCACGAGCCGCAGCCGGAAGGCGATCCAGCCGAGCGAGGATCAGGCGATCCAACGTCGGTGGAACGCCACGCTCAACCGTCCGGTCCGCTTCGGCGCCACGAAGCGAGCGCACGAATTCTCGGAGGTAGAGCGGAACGCCGTCCGACGCGCTCAGGATCGAATCCTCTGTCCCCTTCGGGAGCGTCTGTCCCGAGAGCTCCGCTAACAGGTGGCGTTCCTCATCCTGCGCGAGCGGCCCCAACGTGAGCACGACCGTCGAGGGATCGGCTTCGGATTCGGTGAGGAGCGCCCTCGAGGCGTGCTCCGTCACGACCCGCACCGTTGCGATGACGGCGACCGGATCGACCCGGGTGACGTCACGAAGGCGGCGAACGGCGTCGAGGGTGCTTGGGTCGCTCCAGTGGAGGTCCTCGAAGCACAGGATGACGGGACCTCGGCGGGCCACCCCACTCGCGAAGGTCGCGATCGCCTCGAGGGTGTCGAACCGCGAGCGCCTCCGGCGAACGACCACCCTCCTCGCGGGCGGGCTCGCCTTCGGCGAGTCGGCGCACGATCGATCCGGCTTCGCCCTCCCCAGCGACGCCAGGCGGGGACGATCGAAGGAGGTCACGGAAGCCGGCGAACGGCGTCCCCTCCTCCAATGCCCGGCATCGCCCGTCGAGCCATGCCACGTTCGCGTCCAGTGCACGCGTGCGGGCCTCGGCGAGCAGACGGCTCTTGCCGATGCCCGCTTCGCCGACGATGATGATCGTCCGTCCGGTCCCGCGCCGCAGATCCTCGATCACGCCGGCGAGTGTCACCATCTCATCGCCGCGACCCACGAGCGGGACGTCCAGATCCACCGGTCGCTCTCTGCTGCCCAGCGCGACCGCTCCCTCGACGACGTCGCGCTTCCCCTTCAGCTCGAATCCTGTCGTCGGACCCCACAGCATGCTGTCGCCCAGCTGGCGCCTGGTCTCCGGACCGACGAGCACGGTTCCGATCTCCGCCGCTGCCTGGAGCCGCGCAGCGATGTTCACGGCGTCTCCCGTCGCGCCCATCTCGAGCCGACTGCCACCGCCGACCGGAGCGATCACCACGATCCCGGTCTCGACCCCGACCCGCACGCCGAGGGCATCGACCCCGGCGCTCCTCGCGATGGTTCGGGCGTGATGCGACGCGACGCGTTGGATCTCCAAGCCCGCGAGAACCGCTCGCTCGGGATCGTCTTCGTGTGCGCTCGGAGCGCCGAACAACGCCAGGATGCCGTCTCCCGCCAGGTCCTTGACGGTTCCCCCGTACCGTTCGACGACCTCACAGAAGTGGCGGACCGCGCCGCCGACGACCTCGACGACGTCTTCCGGGTCGAGCTCCGCTCCCAGTCGGGTCGATCCCGCCACGTCGGCGAACAGGGCCGTGACGGCGCGCCGCCCGGCGGCGATCGGCGCTTCGTTCCCCACTCCTCGGAGCGTAGACCCCTGCGATGCCGGTCCGCTCGGGCCGACGGCCCCGTCGGGGCGGCCACCTAGACTGTTCGCTGTCCATGTCCTCGTCGATGTCCCCCCTGCTCGAGCCGCTCAACGACATCCAGCGTGAGGCGGTCCTGCATACGGAAGGTCCGGTCTTGATCGTCGCCGGCGCGGGCAGCGGGAAGACCCGGGCGCTCACCCATCGCATCGCGTACCTGATCAGGGAGCACGGCATCAGCCCCTTCCAGGTCCTCGCCATCACCTTCACGAACAAGGCGGCGCGGGAGATGGCCGAGCGCGTCGAAGGGCTCGTGGGCTCGGGCGTCGCGCGGAGCATGTGGATCTTGACGTTCCACTCAACGTGCGCCCGCATCCTCCGCCGGGAACACACGCATCTGGGCGTTCCTTCGAGCTTCACGATCTACGACGACGGGGACACCGAGCGACTGATCGCCGGCATCCTCAAGGAGCTCGACGTCGACCCGAAGCGGTTCTCCCCGAAGGCGATGGCCGCGGCGATCTCCAAGGCGAAGGACCGCGTGATCGCGCCCGACGCGTTCGCGCAGATGGCCTCGAACTTCTACGAGGAGATCATCGCGAAGGTGTACACGGCGTACGAGCGCCGCAAGCACGACGCCGGCGCCTTGGATTTCGACGATCTGATCAGCGAAACGGTTCGGCTGTTCCGCGACCACCCCGACGTGCTCCGCCACTACCAGGAGCGGTTCCGCTACATCCTGGTCGACGAATACCAGGACACGTCGAGGGCGCAGTACGAGCTCGTCAACCAGCTGGCGAGCCAGTACCGGAACGTCTGCGTGGTGGGCGATGCGGATCAGGGCGTCTACTCGTGGCGCGGGGCGACGATCCAGAACATCCTGGACTTCGAACGCGACTATCCGGACGCCCAGGTCTTCCTGATGGAGCAGAACTACCGCTCCACCGGCAACATCCTCGGGGTCGCCAATGCCTTGATCGAGCACAACACGCAGCGGAAGCCGAAAACCCTGTGGACGGATTCGGCCGCGGGGGAGTTGGTCGTCAGCTTCCGGGCGAACGACGAGCACGAGGAAGCGCTGTTCGTCGCGTCGGAGGTCCAGCGGCTCCGGGACGAGGAAGGGCACCGCTACCGGGACGTGGCCGTCTTCTACCGGACGAACGCCCAATCCCGAGTGATCGAGGACATCTTCATGCGGGTCGGCGTTCCGTACCGGGTATTCGGCGGGGTTCGATTCTTCCAACGACGGGAGGTCAAGGACGTCCTCGGGTACCTCCGTCTGCTCCTCAACCCCCAGGACGTGATCAGCTTCCGCCGCGTCGTCAACATGCCGAAGCGGGGGATCGGAGATCAGACGGTGGCGGCGGTCGAGGCCTTCGCCCGCGACGAAGGGATCGACGTCGTCGAAGCCTGCCGGCGCGTCGACGAGATCTCGCTGTTGAACGGGCGGGCGAAGGGGGCGGTCGCGGGGTTCAACCAGGTCATGATCGCGCTCGAAGGACATCTGGCGGACGGTGCGACGCCGGCGAGGATGGTGGAGCTCGCGGCGCAGGAGTCGGGGTACCTCGCCGAGCTCGAAGAGGAGCGCACGATCGAGGCGCAAGGGCGGATCGAGAACATCCAGGAGCTTTCGGGCGCGGCGATGGAAACGGCCGCACGGGACCCGGAGAGCGGTCTCGCCGGCTTCCTGGAGCAGGTGTCGCTGGTGGGCGAGCAGGACGGATACGAAGAGGAAGACTCGACCGTCACGCTCATGACCTTGCACATCGCGAAGGGCCTCGAGTTCCCGGTGGTGTTCGTCGTGGGGATGGAGGACGGGATCTTCCCGCACTTCCGCTCGATGACGGATCAGGCAGAGCTCGAGGAGGAGCGCAGGCTCGCGTACGTCGGGATCACGCGAGCGCAAGAGCGCCTGTACCTCACGCATGCGTGGAGTCGGACCCTGTTCGGGCAGACCAGCTACAACCCGCCGTCGCGTTTCCTCGGTGAGATCCCGGTGCATCTCGTCGAAGCGAAGGAGTCCGAGACGCGGGTCCAGCAGCGCTCCCGGCCGCGGTACGGCGGACAGGAGCGCGGCGGGGGGGCGAACGGTGGCTACACCGTCGTCGGGCTGCCGGGTCGGAGCGGCGAGGTCGCGGTCGAGCGGGGATGGAAGGCACCGTCGGTGCCTCCCATCCCCAAGCGCGAAACCCCCGCGGTCAAGGAAGGCGACACCGTCATGCACGAGCGTTGGGGGGAGGGCGTGATCGTGCAGATGACCGGGAACGGCGAGGATGCCGAGGCCACGATCCGGTTCGCCGATGTCGGTGAGAAACGCGTCCTGCTCGCGTACGCGCCGCTGAAGAAGGTCGGATAGGAGGAGCACGATGGCGGGCATGCAACCCCGGGATGTCTTCCGCCTCAGGAGCGCGGCGGATCCGCGCGTCTCGCCGGATGGGGGCACCGTCGCATACGTCGTCTCGTGGGTGGATGAAGAGAGCCGAGAGCCGCGGAGCGCGATCTGGGCGGCGACGGTCGATGGATCCACCGAGCCTCGGCGCCTCACGTTCGGACCCAAGCGGGACGCGACCCCCCGCTGGTCTCCCGACGGTCGCTGGCTGGCCTTCACCTCCGCGCGGGACAGCGACCTCGCGCAGCTCTACGTGTCGCCGGTCGACGCGCCGGGCGAGGCCCGCCGGCTGACCGATCTGCAGGAGGAAGTGACGGCCCCCGTGTGGGCGCCGGATGGATCGCGTCTCGCGTTCACCGCGCGTGACCACGACCGTGACGACGACCTCGAGGATCGCGTCCGTCCGCCGCGCCGGATCGACCGACTCCAGTACCGGCTCGACAAGGAGGGCTGGACGGTCCGGCGGACCCATCACGTGTGGATCGTCGGCCTCGAGGACGGCGACGGACCGACGCAGCTCACGTCGGGCGATTTCGAGGATCTGGACCCCACGTGGTCGCCCGACGGCTCCCTGATCGCCTTCGTGTCGGCCCGCCACGACGACTGGGATCTTTCGACCACGTCGGACGTGTACGTCGTGCCGTCGTCGGGGGGCGACCCGCAGCGGTTGACCGCGACCGAGGGCGCGTACGCCCGACCTTCCTGGTCTCCGGACGGAAGCAGCATCGCCGCGTACTTCGTGCCCGGTGCGTTCGACGATCCTCGGCACGCCCGGGTGGTCGTGGTCGATCGCGGCCAGCGGCGAGCGTTCGGTGCTCACCGAGACCCTGGATCGCAATTGCCTGCCCTACCCGCCGATCCGCGAGCCGCTCTGGGACGACGACCAACTGATCTTCGCGATCGAAGACGCGGGGCGCGTGCCGCTCTATCGAGTTCCCAGCGACGGCTCGTCGCCGCCATCGCCCGTGCTCGAACCCGACGGTTGGGTGACCGGGTACGACCTCGGGGCCGGCACCCTCGTGCACACGCGTACGACGCCGACCCTCCCTTCGGAGGTCTTCGCCGGCGAACGCCGTCTGACGGACATCTCGCGCTCGTTCCGGAACGATGTCGCGCTCTCGGAGCCGGAGCCGTTCGTGGCGGTGGCGCCCGATGGAGCGCGGATCGACGCGTGGGTGATACGACCGATCGACTTCGACGAGGAGCAGACGTATCCCGCCGTGCTCAACGTCCACGGCGGCCCCTTCACGCAGTACGGGCAGCGGTTCTTCGACGAGTTCCAGATCGAGGCCGGCGCGGGATCCGTCGTCGTCTATGCGAACCCGCGCGGGTCTTCGGGCTACACGGAGGAATGGGGACGAGCGATCCGCGGTCCGGTCGAGGGTGGCCCGGGATGGGGATCCGTCGACTACGACGACCTGATGGCGGTCGTCGACGAGGCCGTCAAGCGATACCCGTTCATCGACGCCGACCGCCTCGCCGTGATGGGAGGTTCCTACGGCGGCTACATGACGTCGTGGATCGTCGGGCACACCGATCGGTTCCGCTGCGCGATCTCGGAGCGGGCCGTGAACGAGATGGCCTCGGAGGACGGCACCTCCGACCTCGCGGGCTTCTTCCGCGGCTACGTCGGAGCCACGGCGTGGGAGGCGCCGGAGGCGTACGCCAGGATCTCACCGCTCTCCTACGCCGCCGAGATGACCACCCCTCTCCTCATCCTGCACTCGGAAGAGGACCTGCGGTGTCCCATCAACCAGGGCGAGCAGCTCTTCACGGTGCTCCGGAGCATGCGACGCCCGGTTGAGCTCGTTCGCTTCCCGGCGGAGAGTCACGAGCTCACACGGTCGGGAAGCCCCACGCATCGCGTCCAACGCTTCGAGATCGTGCTGGAGTTCCTGGATCGGCACCTGCGGGAGAGCGCCTCACGCTGAGAGACGCCGCAGGACGTTCCGCGTGATCTGTTCCACCGCGCCGTCGCCGAGCCCGTAGGCCCAATCCGTCACACCGGCGTTGAAGACCGTCCCGCCGCCCGGGGTGGTGAAGGCACCGAGGACCGCGTGGTTGTGTTCCAGGCGGTAGGCGTTCGCCTCCCACCCCTCGCCGAACACCGCCTCCGCGGCGTGCTCCAGCTCCCCCGGTTCGTTCGCGTAACGCATCGGCTGCTCGTCGCGCTTCCACAATCGTGCCGGCGCGGTCGCGAGGACCTCGAGGGTCTCGGGGGCGCCGTCCGCGTGGGTCGGGGTCGGAAGCCCATCCACGCCGGTGGTGAGCTCGCACCCATCCACCTCGTACGCGACGATCGAATCGGCGAGGCCGAGCGCGTCCCCGTACCGGAGCCGGGTTCCCTCGAAGACCCAGTGGTCGGGGCGGCAGACGGTATAGGCGCCCGAAGCGCGAGGAACGCCGAGGCCGTAGCGCGAGTACCCGCCGCGCGTGAAGGTCAGCCCCGTCGTCGAGGTCTCGGGGCGCCCGACGCGCCGGTCCGACCACAGACCGCTCAGCGTTCGCTCGTCCGCCGTCCCGAGCACCGGATCCTCATCGGCCCGGTACTTGAAGGCGGTCATCGTGCGCCGTTCGTCACCGAACCGGACCTGCCAGCAGCAGGTGTTCCCGCCGAAGATCGCGGCGTTCCCTCCGGACGCGGTGAACGCGTCGAGCCGGTCGCGCATCCCCCACGACCAGTACTCGTCGTGTCCGACCGAGACGAACATCCGACGGTCGTCCAGCAGGTGGGGGTGTGCCTCGAGGTCGGTGGAGATCGCGACGTCGACGTCGAACCCGTTCCGCTCGGCCCAGTGCAGGAACGGCCGCTCCCAGTTCCACCATCCGGCGCCGCCGCTCCACACCGATAACCCGAGCGGCTCCGCCCACTCGAAGAACCAGAGCCCCTCCCGGTCCGGAAGCGGCTGCATCTTCCGGCGATGGGGCTCCGGTTTGACGAGGAACCCCGGGGCCATCGGCCGCTCCGAGGAGACCTGCGTGCCGTCCGTGTAGAGCGACGGCCCGCCCCAATCGTTGTACGCGTCGTACGTCGTCGTGGAGAGGACCATGAGGATCGGCGCGGCCTCCTGCGGGCGCGAACGGACGACGAAGAACGCGTCGGCCCGCTCGTCGCCCGAGGTCAGGGTCACGGCGTAGTACCCGGAGCGCCAGCCTTCGCCCACCGGGACCTCGAGCGCGACCGCCCACCCGCAACCCATCGAGCTCGCATCTTCGGGCACGGCGTGGTGGCCGGCCGCGCCCCGGCCGGACCACCTCACCTCGCGGTTCGCGCCGTCGCGTGCGACCTCGATCGCGAAGCCGCCCAGATCCGTGGAGGCGTGGATCGCGACGGTCTCCCCGGGCTCGACGGACCTCGGCCAGCAGTACGCCTCGAGCATCGCCGGAGATTAGCGGACGGGATCTAGCGGAAGAGGGCGAAGTATCCGGCGACCAGGATCAGCATCCCGACGACGACCGGGGCGACGACCCACGCGAACCCGAGACGGCCTCGGTACGGACCGAGCGTCCCCACCTTCGTGGTCGGCTTCAGTCCGGGAGGCCGGATCGTGATCCGCTTGCGCGCCATCGATCTCGAGTCTACGAGGCCGTCATCGGGGAGTTGCGGGCAACCGACCTTGGCGCGGTCGGTCGGCGACTGGACGAACCTCTGATCTCGGCTCCCGACGGCGCAACCTGAGCGCTTCGCTAGACTCGGCGCGATGGCTGAGAAGTACCGCATCGTCGTCGCGAAGCCTGGCCTGGACGGCCACGACCGCGGCGCGAAGATCGTGGCACGGGCGCTTCGGGATGCGGGGTTCGAGGTGATCTACACGGGGTTGCACCAGACCCCGGAACAGATCGTGGAGACCGCGATCCAGGAGGACGCCGACGCCGTCGGCCTGTCACTGCACTCGGGAGCCCACATGACGCTCTTCCCGAAGGTCGTCCGGATGCTCCGGGAGCGGGGGGCCGAAGACATCCTGGTCTTCGGCGGCGGGATCGTGCCGGACGCCGACATCGCCAAGCTCGAGGCCGAAGGCGTCGAGCGGATCTTCACACCGGGCGCGACCACGACCGAGATCGTCGAGTGGCTCCGCGGCCGGCTCGAGCGGGCGCCGACGGGCTGATCCGAGGACCGCATGGATCTGTACGAGCACATGGGCAAGGACCTGTTCCGCGCCCAGGGGATCCCGACGCCGGCGGGCCGTGTCTGCCGCATCCCGGAGGAGGCGGCCGACGCGGCCCGCTCCTTCGGCGGCTCGGCGGTCGTCAAGGTCCAGGTGCAGGTCGGCGGTCGCGGCAAGGGTGGCGGCGTCGAGCTCTGCCGGTCACCGGAGGCCGCCGCCGGCGCGGCCGAGCGCATGCTCCGCGACGGGTTCAAGGGCAACCCGGTGGACCGCGTCCTGGCCGAGGAGTTGCTCCCGATCTCGGAGGAGTTCTACACGTCGATCGTGCTCGATCGGAGCACCGGGGGCTACCTCGCGATGATGACCGCCGAAGGCGGGGTGGACATCGAGACGCTCGCCCGCGAGCGCCCGGAGGCGATCCGGCGTGTCCAGATCGATCCGCTGCTCGGCCTTCGCACCTACCACCTCCGCCGGCTCACCGGAGCGCTGCCGGTAGCGGCGCGCGAAGGGGCGGCCGACGTCGTTCGGAAGCTGTTCGACCTGCTGTGGGAGCGTGACGCGACCCTGGTAGAGGTCAACCCGCTCGTGCTCCTCGACGACGGCCGCGTGATCGCGCTCGACGCGAAGGTCACGATCGACGACAACGCGCTCACGCGACAGCCCGACCTCGCCCCGCTGGCACAGGAGTTCCCGATCGACCCCGTCGAGAAGCGCGCGAAGGATGCCGGTCTGCAGTACGTCAAGCTCGATGGCGAGGTGGGCATCATCGGCAACGGCGCCGGGCTCGTGATGTCGACGCTGGATGTGGTCGCGCGCGCCGGTGCCAGGGCCGCGAACTTCCTGGACATCGGCGGCGGGGCGAGCGCCGACACGATGGCGACGTCGCTCGAGGTCATCCTGTCCGATCCGGCCGTTCGATGCGTCTTCGTCAACATCTTCGGCGGCATCACGCGATGCGATGTGGTCGCGAACGGCGTGCTCGAGGCGCTGACGCGGGTCGAAGCCACGGTTCCGATCGTGCTGCGTCTGGACGGCACGAACGCCGAGGAGGGTCGCAGGATCATCGACGAGGCGAGTGCACCCCATGATCGTTTCGGTTCCCACGATGGACGAGGCGGCCGCCGAGGCCGCGCGGCTGTCACGTGAGGCCGCGTGAGCGTTCTCGTCGGCGCCGACACGAGGTTGCTGGTCCAAGGCATGACCGGCAAAGAAGGCACGTTCCACACGCTCCGGAACCGGGCGTACGGGACCAACGTCGTCGCCGGGGTGACGCCCGGCAAGGGCGGGCAGGACGTGGAGGGCATCCCCGTGTTCGACACCGTTGCCGAAGCGGTCGAGGCGACCGGTGCGAACACCTCCATGATCTTCGTCGGGCCGCGGTTCGCCGCCGAGGCGATCCTCGAGGCGGCCGACGCGGGCATCGGTCTGGTCGCCTGCATCACGGAGGGCATCGCCGCTCGCGACATGGCCGAGGTCCACGCCTACCTCACCGGCACGGCGACCACGTTGGTCGGCCCCAACTGCCCCGGCGTGATCAGCCCCGGATCCGCGAACGTCGGCATCATCCCCGGCGAGGTGTGCGCCCCGGGACGCGTCGGGTTCGTCAGCCGCTCGGGCACGCTCGTCTATCAGATCGTGTACGAGCTCACGTCCGAAGGGATCGGTCAGTCCACCTGTATCGGGATGGGCGGCGACCCGGTGCACGGGATCGGGTTCATCGAGTCGCTCGCCCTGTTCGAGGGGGACCCCGGCACCGATCTGATGATCATGACGGGGGAGATCGGTGGGGACGACGAGGAGCGCGCCGCCTCGTATATCCGCGAACACGTCGCGAAGCCGGTCGTCGCCTACATCGCCGGGTTCGAAGCCCCCGTCGGCAAGCGGATGGGCCACGCCGGGGCCATCGTGACCGGCTCCGCCGGGACCGCAGCCGCGAAAGCGGAGGCGCTCGAGGCCGTCGGGGTGCAGGTCGCGCGGACGCCCTCGGAGGTTGCCCGGCTGGTCGCGGACCGGCTCGCTGGATGAGCGCAGGGTTCCCGACCACGCTCGAGGTTCCCCCCGACACGCGGTCCGCCGCCTTGTTGCGCTCCGGGGTGCGCCGCGGCTTCGTCCTGGTGTTCCTCCCGGTGTTCGTCGCGGGCCAGGCGATCGCGTGGCTCACGTATGCCGTGAGCGGTTGGTACCGACCCTGGTCGTGGTTCAAGATCGGGCTCGCGGAGACGCTCGCGAGCGTGCGCGTGACGTTCGCGGCACGGAGCTCGACCGGGCCGGGGACACCATCCCTCCGTTCTGCGGCGCAGGCAGGATCCGTGCTGGAGGTGGCGATCGGTGCGCTCGCGATCGCCGTCGTCGTGCTCGCCTTCCGAGCCGGGCGCGAGCAGGCTCGGGGCCTGGAAGCGCGCCCGATCGCCGCGGCGATCGCCGGCGCCGCGCCTGCCCTCGGGTTCGCGGTCCCGATGGCGATCGTCGCGCCGTTCGTGACGCTCGGGTTCCCCCAGTTCGGGATCGACCACCTTCGGCCCGTGTTGTGGCAGGCGGTCGTCCTGCCGCTCGCGGTGTGTGGTTCGTGCGGGGCGATCGGCGGTCTCTCCGTCGCCCGAGCCGCGATCGAGGCGCGCGGGCGTTGGGGCGTGCGGTGGGTCGGCGCCGCGCGCGGCGGGTTCGCCGCCTTCTGGTGGGGCCTCGCGTTGGCGTTCGCCGGGTTCCTGATCCTCGCCGCGCTCGAACCGGGCGCGACCGGCGCGTACGCCCGGTTCGTCGGCCGTTCGGGTGGGAGCGGGGCTGCCCTGGTCGTGCAACACGCGCTCCTGTTGCCGAACCAGTCCACGATGATCCTCGCCACGTCGATGGGGGTCCCGACGACCCTCGACGTCGGCGCGATGACGGTCGCGCGGCTCACCCTGTCCGGGGTCCACACGGAGGGGACGATCGGTGCGGGGTTGGCGGCGCTCGTCGGCGCTCCGTCGACGAGCGCCGGGTTCCCCGCCTGGTACCTGGCGTTCCTCGCGATCCCGGCGGCGGCGTCGTTGATCGGTGGGCGGTCGGCGGGGCGCGCCGCGGGCGGGCGGCCGGAGGCCGCCCTCCGCGGCGCGCTCGCCGGTGTGGTCTACGCGATGCTCTGCGGTGTCGCGGCGTGGGCGGCTGCGATCGTGCTCCCGCCGTGGTCGGCGATCCTCGGCGGCCCCCTGCGGCTCGGCGTCGAGCCGCTGACCACGACGCTCATCGCTCTGGTCTGGGGCGTGGTCGGGGGAACGATCGGATCGACGTTCGCCGAACGTGGTGAGGGGCGCGGGTCGGCCGGAGCGCCGGCGCGCTAGGCGCCGACCTCGCTGAAGTTGTTCTCGATCTGCGTGTAGCGGCGCCACGCCTGGCCCCACCCGTCATCGGTGCGTGGGAACCGCTCGACCGGTGTGGTCGGGTTCTGCCGGTCCCAGATCCCGAAGAACGTGCGGCCGTAGCCCAGCAGGTAGCGCGTGCCGGTGTGGGTGTACTGCACGACCGCGCTGTCGCTCGGGTCGGGCTGGGTCTGCGGCGTCGCTGGTGAGGCCGCCGGTGCGCCGCCCATCGGTCCCGCGCCCGTATCGGGAACGGCGACGTGGTTCGGCTCCTGTGCGACGAATCGCAGCCAGGCTTGGCGCCAGCCGTCGTCGGTCCGCGGGAAGCGCTCGGTCGGAGCGCTCGGGTCTTGCCGGTCCCAGATGCCGAAGAAGCCCTCGCCGTAGCCGAGCACGTACCGGTACCCGCTGTGCGTGTACTTCTGGGCTGCCCCCGATGGGTCCGCGGAGGCCGTTGCCGCACCCGTCGCGACGGCGGACGCCGTCGCCGCTTCGGGCGTGGGCGTCGGTCCCGCCGTTCCCCAGGGTGTGGACTGCGTCCCGGCCGCTGCGGCCGATCCCGCCGGCGCGCTCGTGGCAGGCGTGTCGGAGGCCGACGCCGGCGGTTGGCTCGCAGAACCGGATGTCGAGACCGGCTCGGGTTTCTGCGCCATGGCTTCTGCGCGCGGAACGGTCAGGTCACTGAAGCAGTACCGGCACTTGATCGCATCGTCCTGGATCTCTTCCGCGCAGTACGGGCACTTCTTCACCGCGATCCTCCAGCTCTGGGCGGTCCTTGGGGGCTCAGCTTACCGTCTCGGCCCGTGGGCCACGGCGGTAGCATGACCGCCTCCATGAGCGAGCGGATCGCCGTCCTGGTCTCCGGATCGGGCACCAACCTGCAGGCGCTCATGGACGATCCGGCCATCAGGCCGCATCTCTCGCTCGTGCTGTCGGACCGGCCGGGCATCCGCGCGCTGGATCGGGCCGGGTCCGCGGGGATCCCAACCGCGGTCCTCGAGCCGGGAGCGTTCCCCGATCGCGAGACGTTCGATCAAGCCGTACTCGATCTGTTCCAGGACCGCGAGATCGACGCCCTGGTGAGCGCCGGCTATCTGCGGGTGCTCGGCAAACGGGTGCTCGACGTGTACGAGGGCCGGTGGCTCAACGTTCATCCCGCGCTCCTTCCATCGTTCCCGGGGATGCGCGGGGTCCGCGACGCGCTCGAGTACGGCGTCCGGGTGACCGGCGTCACGGTGCATCTGGTCGACGAGGGGACGGACACCGGTCCGATCGTGCTGCAGGAGGCGCTCGAGGTCCGACCCGACGACGACTGGGACTCATTGGAACCGCGCATCCACGCCGTCGAACATCGGCTGTTGCCCCGCGCCGTGCGCGCGTTGCTCGATGGGAGGATCGAGGTCGACGGCCGGCGCGTGCGGATCGAGGAGGAGACATGACGGACGCCACGCCGATCAGACGCGCGATCCTCGCGCCGTACGACAAGACCGGCCTCGCTGACTTCGCCCGAGCGCTCGTGGCCGGCGGCGTCGAGTTGATCGCGTCCGGAGGAACGGCCCGCGTGCTCACCGAGGCAGGACTCCCGGTCACGTCGGTCGAAACGGTCACCGGTTCGCCGGAGATGCTCGGCGGTCGCGTGAAGACCCTCCACCCGAAGATCCACGCGGGCCTCCTCGCGGATCGTCGCAACCCGGAGCACGAGCGACAGCTCGAGGAGCAGGGGATCGCGCCGTTCGACCTGCTGGTCGCGGGTCTGTACCCCTTCCGAGAGACGGTGGCGAGCGGGGCGGACCTCGACGAGGTGATCGAGAACATCGACATCGGCGGTCCCGCGATGATGCGCGCGGCCGCGAAGAACTTCGAGTCCGTCGGGGTCGTGGTCAGCCCCGAGCGCTACGAGGCCATCATCGATGAGATCGCCTCGGAAGGGGGGCTCACGCGCGCGACCCGCTTCGCGCTCGCGACCGAGGCCTTCGCCCACACGGCGGCCTACGACGCGGCCGTCGCGAGCTGGTTCGCCGGCCGAGAGGACGACGCGCTGCCGACGTTCGTCGGCCTGGCATACGAGAAGGTGACGGATCTCCGCTACGGCGAGAACCCCCATCAGCGCGGCGCCCTCTATCGGGAGGCCGCCGGCCCGGGCGTCCTCGCCGGTGCCGAGGTGCTCCAGGGCAAAGAGATGTCGTTCAACAACTGGCTCGACACGTGGGCGGCCTACGACCTCGCGATCGCGCTCCCCGAGCATGCGTGCGTCATCGTGAAGCACAACAACCCCTGCGGCGCAGCGGCCCGGGGAACGTGCGCGGCCTCCTATGCGGCTGCGTTCGAATGCGACAGCGTCAGTGCCTTCGGCGGGATCGTGGCCTTCCACGGTGTCTGCGACGCTGCCGCCGCCGACGCCATGCGGGACGTGTTCACGGAGGTCGTCGTTGCGCCCGCGTATGCCGATGACGCGCTCGAGGCGTTCGCCGCCCGTCCGAACCTGCGGGTCGTCCGTGCCCCGCTCGAACAGATGCTGAGCCTCGACGTCCGAACGATCCCCGGCGGGGCGCTGATCCAGGACGTTGACGTACCGGCGGAGTCCCGCTCGGACTTCCAGGTCGTGTCGTCGCGAGAGCCGACGGCGGAGGAATGGGAGGACCTGTCGCTGGCGTGGACGATCGCGTGGCGCGTGAAGTCGAACACGATCGTGTTCGTGCGGGATGGGGCGACCGTGGGGGTCGGCGCCGGCCAGATGTCGCGGGTCGATGCGTCGTGGATCGCCGCGCGGAAAGCCGGGGACCGTGCCAAGGGCGCCGTGCTCGCGTCGGACGCGTTCTTCCCGTTCCCCGACGCGCTCGAGGTCGCCGCCGAGGCGGGCTGCACGGCCGTGATCCACCCGGGCGGATCGAAGGGGGACGAGGAGGTCCTCGAGACCGCGGAGGCGCATGGGATGGCGGTCGTCCTCACCGGGATACGTCACTTCCGCCACTGACGACGTTGCGTCCGGCTCCGGCATCGCTGCCGGTAGGATTCCGGCGTGACCGCCAGGATCCTCGACGGCAAAGCGACCTCCGCGCAGATCCGCTCCGAGGTCGCGGAGCGGGTTCAGGCGTTGTCCGGCAAGGGGATCATCCCGGGACTGGCCGCCGTCCTGGTCGGCGACGACGCCGCCTCTCGCATCTACGTCGGTCAGAAGCACAAGGCATCTGCCGATGTCGGGATCCGCTCCGAGCAGGTCGACCTCCCCGCCTACGTGACGGAGCACGAACTGCTCGCCACGATCCGCCGGCTGAACCGCGACCCCGAGATCCACGGCATCATCGTCCAGCTGCCGCTCCCGGACCACCTCCCGGAGCTCGACATCCAACGCGCGATCCTGCCGGAGAAAGACGTGGACGGCCTCCACCCATCGAACATCGGCATGATGGTGCGTCGCGGTCCGTGCTTCCTCCCGGCCACGCCGTACGGGATCGTCGAGCTCCTGCTCCGATGTGACGTCCCTTTGGAGGGAGCCGAGGTGACGATCGTCGGCTACGGGGAGCTGGTGGGGGCTCCGCTTTCGGTGATGCTCACGCAGAACTCGGTCCGAGGCAACGCCACCGTCACGTCGACGCACATCCGCACCCGGGACCTCCGCGCCCACACGCTGCGCGCGGACATCCTGGTCGCGGCGGCGGGTGTGCCGCAGCTGATCGGCGCCGACATGGTCAAACCGGGCGCGACCGTCGTCGACGTCGGCGTGCACCGAACGGAGCACGGATTGGTGGGAGATGTCCGGTTCGACGAGGTCGCGGAGGTCGCCGGGGCGATCAGCCCGGTGCCCGGCGGCGTCGGTCCGATGACCGTGGCCATGCTCCTCGTCAATACGGTCCAGGCCGCCGAGGCCCAGGCGTACGGTCGGCCGTGACCCGTCCTCCCGGGCGTCTCGCGGCGCTGCTCGCTCGCGGCGGCTTCGCCGTCACCGGCGAGATCGTGCCTCCGAAGGGAGCGTCGGGGGACCCCGTTTCCGACCATGCGCGCGGACTCGTCGGGTACGTCGACGCGGTCAACCTCACCGACAACCCGCTCGCGAGCGCCCACATGTCTCCGCTCGCGGGGGTCCGCTTCGTCGCCGACGCGGGGATCGAGCCGACGGTGCAGCTCACGGTTCGCGATCGGAACCGGTTGGGACTCACGGCAGACCTGCTCGGCGCGTGGGCGCTCGGTGCGAGGAACGTGTTCTGTCTCTCCGGTGATCCCGTCGGCGTGGGGGATCATCCGGACGCCGTCGTCGTCGGTGATCTGACGGTGAGCGAGGTCATCGGCCTCGCCCGCCGGATGCGGGACGAGGGGACGACGCTCGCCAACGTCGAGCTCGCCGATCCTCCTCGCTACCTGATCGGCGTCGCCGATGTGCCCTTCGCCGAACCGTACGATCCCTCGAAGCTCGAGTCGAAGCTCGACGCCGGCGCGGACTTCGTCACGACGCAGATCGTGTACGACGCCGAACGGCTGGCGGGCTGGGCCGATGCGATGCGCCCTCGCGGGCTGTTCGAGCGTGCGAAGGTCATCATCGGCGTCACCCCGCTCCGGAGCGCCAAGCAGGCCCGATTCATGGACGAAAGGCTCCCCGGCGTTCGTGTCCCGTCGCCCACGATCGCCGCGCTCGAGGCGGCCGGTGAGGACGCGGGCGCCGTCGGGATGGACCTGACGGTCCAGCTGGTCGAGGCGATCCAGACGATCCCGGACATCGCCGGGATCCACATCATGGCGATGGGCCACGATGCGGTGACGCGTGACCTGGTCGAACGGACGGGCCTGTTCCCCCGGCCGGCCGTGTAGACGCTCAGCAGTTCCGGCTGTTCATGCAGAACTGGACCGAAGGACCGAAGTGACCGACCTGGTGGACCGACGTCGTGATCAACGCGATGAAGAGGATGCCGACGACGAGTCCTGCGATCCCCAGCGCCAGTCCCGCCACGGCCATCGAGCGGTTCGGTGCTCCCTGGTTCGCACGGCTCACCCCGATCCCTCCGAAGATGACCGCGAGGATGCC
Source organism: uncultured Actinomycetes bacterium (assembly GCA_963765865.1). Taxonomy (GTDB): domain Bacteria; phylum Actinomycetota; class UBA4738; order UBA4738; family HRBIN12; genus AC-51. The sequence goes on along the minus strand of CAVXYE010000018.1, from coordinate 617,160 downwards.
GAGCACCCAGGCGATCACGAACGTGAAGAACAGAACCAGTGACAGGATCCCGAGGACGAGCGAGGCCGTGGCGAGTCCGTTCGTCTGGGTGAGGTTCTCGCCGGGCCGCGGCAGGCCGACGGGGGGCGGTGGCGGTGGTGGCGGAGCAACCGGAGCCGTCATCGCTCGTCGAGCGGGACGTACGTGCGATCGCGCGGCCCGACGTACTCGGATCCGGGCCGGATGATGCGGTTGTCCGCGTACTGCTCGCGTACGTGCGCGGTCCAGCCGACCATCCGTGCGAGCGCGAAGATCGGCGTCATCAGGTCCGTCGGGATCCCCAGCATGTGGTACACGCCCGCGGCGTAGAAGTCGACGTTCGGATAGAGGCCCTTCTGTTCGAAGGTGGTCTCCTCGAGCGCGGAGAAGATCTCGTACCACTTCGGTTGGTTCCGACGCTCGCCGAGCTCCTTGCACACCTGCTTCAGCACCGTCGCTCGCGGGTCCATCGTCTTGTACACAGCGTGTCCGAACCCGAAGATCTTCTCCTTCCGGGCGAGGCGGTCGCGCACGTACGCCTCGGCGTTCTCCGGCTTGCCGACCTCTTCGGCCATCTTCTGCGCCTCTTCGTTCGCACCGCCGTGCAGCGGTCCCTTGAGCGCCCCGATCGCGCCGGTCATCGCCGAGAACGTATCCGACAAGGTCGAGGCGATGATCCGCGCGGTGAACGTGGAGGCGTTCATCGTGTGGTCGGCGTAGAGGACGAACGTGGTGTCGAGGGTGTCGGCGTCCTCGGGATCCGGTTCCTGTCCGTGGAGCATCCACAGGAAGTTGGCCGCGTGCGAGAGCCCGGGGTTGGGTGGGATCACCTCGCGCCCCGTCCGGACCCGGTCGAAGGTTGCGATCAGCGTCGGCGTCTCGGCGATCAACCGCATCGCCTTGCGGTACTCGGCCTCGGGCGATTCATCCCAGCCATCCGGATCGAACGCGGAGGATGCGGACACCGAGGTCCGGAGCATCGACATCGGCGAGGTGTTCTGCGCCAGGGTCGGCATCATCCTCGCGAGGAACGGATGGAGCTCGCGCTCTCGGATCAAGAACCGGTTGAGCTTCTCCAGCTCCGGCCTCGTCGGGAGCTCGAGGTTGTGGAGGAGGTAGATGATCTCCTCGAAGCTGGCGTTGCGGGCGAGGTCCTCGATCGCGTATCCGACGTACCACAGACGGCCCGCCGCCCCGTCGATATCGGAGATGCTCGTCCGCGCGGCGATGACGTCGCGCAGCCCCTTGTCGCTCATGAGACCCAGGATAGTCGGGTCGGATGCCCTCGGCCGCTACCCTGACCGGCCATGACGATCCGCGTGACCATCGTGCCGGGGGACGGGATCGGTCCCGAGGTGATCGGGGCCGCCAGCCGAGCGATCGAGGCCACCGGCGTCCGGATCGAGTGGGACCGACAGGAGATGGGATCGGAGGCCTTCGCCCGGACCGGCGACCCGTTGCCGGCCGCAACCCTCGACTCGATCCGAGCGACCCGCGTCGCGCTGAAGGGCCCGGTCGAGACCCCCCCGGCCTCGGCGATGCGCAGCCTGAACCTTGCGCTCCGCCGCACGCTCGATCTGTACGCGAACGTCCGACCTTGCCGACTGTACGAAGGGGTCCCGTCGTTGTACGACGCGGTCGACGTCGTGGTCGTTCGCGAGAACACCGAGGGGATGTACACGGGCATCGAGCTGGAGATGGGGACGCCCGCGGCCGAGGAGGTGATCCGTTTCGTTGCGACGACGACCGGGGTGGTCCTTCCGCAGGACAGCGGCATCTCGGTCAAGGAGATCTCGGAGCACGGCAGCGAGCGGATCGCGCGGTTCGCCTTCGACTACGCACGCACGAACGGTCGCGCGAAGGTCACGGCGAGCCACAAAGCGAACATCATGAAGTTCTCCGATGGGCTCTTCCTGACGGTCGCCCGTCGGGTCGCGCGGGAGTATCCGGAGCTCGGTTTCGAGGATCGGATCATCGACGCGCTCTGCCTGCAGCTCGTCCAAGCTCCCGAGCGCTTCGACGTGCTGGTGCTCCCGAACATGTACGGCGACCTGGTCGCCGAGCTCTGTGCCGGGATGATCGGCGGTCCCGCCGTCGCGCCGGGCGCCCACTTCGGCGGCGCGGATGGACGGGAGCTGGCGGTGTTCGAAGCCACCCACGGGACGGCGCCGCGGCTGGCCGGGACCGACCGTGCGAACCCGGTCGGGGCGCTCCTCTCGGGGGCCTTGATGCTGCGGCACGTCGGAGAGACGGCCTCTGCGGACGAGCTCGAGGGCGCCGTCGTCGAGGTCCTCCGTGACGGGACCCACGTGACCGCCGACCTGCGGTCGACGGACGACGATCGCGCGGCCGTGGGGACGGCCGAGATGACCGACGCCGTGATCGCCCGGCTCTAGCTCGTTCCGCGTCGCGGGGACCGTCGGTACCATGGGCGGTCAACAGCGGGCGAGGAGAGGGAACGTGAAGATCACCGTCGTCGGCAGTGGCTTCGTCGGACAGACGGCAGCGATGCGGCTGCTCGAGAAGCGCCTGGGCGAGGTCTGCCTGATCGACATCATCGAGGGCAAGCCGCAGGGGCTCGCCTTGGACCTGATGGAGGCATCGCCGATCGAGGGCTATCCGCCGCAGATCACCGGAACGAACGACTACGCGGACACGGCGGGTTCCGACATCGTCGTGATCACCGCTGGGTTCCCGCGCCAGCCCGGCATGAGCCGGATGGACCTGCTGGGCAAGAACGCGGCGATCATGACCGACGTGGTCGCGAACGTCGTGCCCGGTTCACCGAACGCCATCCTGATCGTGGTGTCGAACCCGCTGGACGAGATGACCTACCTGGCGGCAGAGCGGAGTGGGTTCCCGAGGGAGCGGGTCCTCGGGATGGCCGGCGTCCTCGATTCGGCGCGCCTGCGCTTCTTCATCGCGGAGGAGCTCGGCGTCTCGCCGGTGGAGGTCGAAGCGATGACGCTCGGCTCGCACGGAGACTCGATGGTCGCCCTCCCGCGGCACGCGACCGTGAGCGGGCGCCCGCTGCCGGAGCTCGTCGACGAGCCAACGCTCGATCGTCTGTTCCAGCGGACGCGCGACGGGGGCGCCGAGGTCGTGGCGCTCCTGAAGACCGGCTCCGCGTACTTCGCCCCGAGCGCCTCCGTCGTCGCCATGGTCGATGCCATCGTCAACGACACGAAGGCGATGCTGCCCGTGTGCGCCTGGGTGACGGGGCAGTACGGGATCTCCGATGTCTACGTGGGGGTGCCGGCGCGGCTCGGCCGCGCCGGCGTCGAGGAGATCGTCGAGCTTGACCTCAACGAGGACGAGCTCGGGAAGCTTCGCGCGGCTGCCGAAGGCATCCGCGCGAAGTGCGCGGACCTCGCCGCGCTCTAGGAGGCGGCGTCGGCGCGGATCACCTCGTCCGCCAACGCCTCGGCCATCTCGAGCGTCGTCGAGCCGCCGCCCAGATCGGCCGTACGGACCTCGCCTCGTCCGAGGACCTCGTCGACGGCGCGGTCGACGGCATCCGCGGCCTTCAGCTCGCCGAGATGCCGGAGCATCATCGAGCCCGAGAGCACCATCGCGACGGGGTTCGCGATGCCTTCGCCCGCGATGTCCGGTGCGCTGCCGTGGACGGGCTCGAACACCGCGTACTCCCATCCGATGTTCGCGCCCGGGATCAGCCCCAGCCCTCCCACCAGACCCGCGCACAGATCGCTCAAGATGTCTCCGTAGAGGTTCGGCAGGAGCAACACGTCGAACGACTGCGGCGAGCGAACGAGTCGCGCGGAGAGCGTGTCGATATGGACGTCCTCCCAGGCGACGTCCGGATAGCCGGCGGCGTCGGTCCGCGCGGTCTCCAGGAAGATGCCGTCGGAGTACTTCATCACGTTCGCCTTGTGGCCGACCGTGACCTTCCGTCTGCGGTTCGCCCGCACGTATTCGAACGCGAAGCGGACGATCCGCCTCGCGCCGGAGACGCTGATGGGCTTCAGGGTGATCCCCGCGTCCTCGGGGATCTCGAAGCCGCCCAGCTCGTGGAGCTTCGTGCGGAGGGCGGTCGCATCGGGTGTTCCTCGTTCGAACTCGATCCCGCGATAGAGGTCCTCCGTGTTCTCGCGGATGATGACGAGGTCGACATCATGGTGCCTGGTGCGAACGCCGGGGATCGATCGGGCCGGCCGGACGGCCGCGAACAGGTCCAGATCCTGCCGCAGGGCGACGTTGACGCTCCGGAACCCCTCGCCGACGGGTGTGGTGATGGGTCCTTTGATCGCGGTGCGGCATCGCCGGATCGCCTCCAACGTACTCGCGGGAAGCAGGGCGCCGTCCGTCTCGAGCGCGCCGGCGCCCGCCGGCCGCTCCTCCCATCCGATGTCGACCCCGGTGGCGTCGAGGACCATCCGGGTCGCCGCCGCGACCTCCGGGCCGATCCCGTCGCCGGGGATCAGGACGACCTCATGCGTCATCGGGCGTGACGCTACCGGATGAACCGAGTCGGCAGGCCGTCCGTAGTACGGTCGCGTTCCTCTCGGAGAAAGGGGCCGTTCCGATGCGTCGAGGCTTCGTTCTGATCGCTGTGCTCGCGTCGGCTCGCTGTCTGATCGGCGCTCCCGGCGCAGGCGGCCAGCGTGGTGCAGGTGCAAGATTTCTCGTTCTCCCCGACACCGGTGACCGTGCCGCAAGGCACGTCGGTCTCGTGGCACAACAACGGACCGTCCAACCACACGTCCACGAGCGACGTCGGACTCTGGAGCACGACGACGCTGACCGCGGGCACGACCTCCGGCGCCAGTCGTGTTCAAAGCCGCGGGCGTCTACGCGTACCACTGCAAGATCCACCCGTACATGCACGGGAAGATCCGCGTGCCGATCGAGGTGTCGCCCGCGAGCGGGGGCACGAGCACGGTCTTCACGATCACGCTCGCGGCCGGCTCACGCGCGCACTGGTCGTTCGACGTCCAGAAGAAGGCCGGCGCGGGCCTCTGGAAGATCTGGAAGACGGGGGTCACGTCGCTCAGCGTGACGTTCCATCACGCGTCGCCCGGGACCTGGAGGTTCCGTTCGCGTCTGCACCGGAACGGGTCGACCTTGCGGACGGGCTGGTCGCCTCCGAAGATGATCACGATCTCGTAAGGGTTCGCGAGGTTCAGAAGCGCTCGAACAGGATCGCGCGCTTCACCTCTTGGATCGCCTTCGTGACCTCGATGCCCCGCGGACACGCGTCCGTGCAGTTGAAGGTCGTTCGGCACCGGAAGACGCCGGTCTTCTCCGAAAGGATCTTCATCCGCTCGCGGCCGCCCTCGTCTCGAGAATCGAAGATGAACCGATGCGCGTTGACGATCGCGGCCGGCCCGACGTAGCCCGCATCCCCCCAGAACACCGGACAGGATGTGGTGCACGCCGCGCAGAGGATGCACTTGGTCGTGTCGTCGTACCGGTGACGGTCCTCCGGGGATTGCCGGCGTTCCTTCTCCGGCTCGCCCGAGTCGTTCACGAGGTAGGGGAGGATCGATCGGTAGCCGTCCATGAAGGGCTCCATGTCGACGATCAGGTCCTTCAGGACGGCCAGGCCGCGGATCGGCTCGATCGTGACCCGCGGCGCGACGTCTTGCGCCAGGACCTTGCACGCGAGCTGGTTCCGGCCGTTGATCAGCATCGCGTCGGAGCCGCAGATCCCGTGCGCACAGGATCGCCGGAAGCTGAGGGTCCCGTCGTGATGCCATTTGATCTGGTGCAGAACCTCGACCAGGCGCTCCAGCGGATCGCACCGGACCGTCCATTCGTCCCACCAGGAGTCCTCCGAGACCTCGGGGTTGAAACGGCGGACGCGGACCGTGAGCGGGATCGTCTCCGTCGCGGGGCGTTCCCGGTCCGACGCGTCGAGGACGTCCGCGGCGGTCACCATCAGTACTTGCGCTCCATCGGGACGTACGGGCCCATCTTGACGGGCTTGTACTCGATACGGATCGTGCCGTCCTGCTCGCGCGTGGCGAGGGTGTGCTTGAGCCAGTTGGCGTCGTCCCGGAGCGGATGGTCCTCGCGGAAATGGGCGCCGCGGCTCTCCGTCCGTACGAGCGCGCCGGCGACGAGCGCGTCGGCGCAATCCAGCAGGTACCCCAGCTCCACGGTTTCCATCAGGTCGGTGTTGTAGAGACCTCCCTTATCCGTGATGGCGACCCGCTCGTAGCGCTCGCGGAGGCTCGTGAGGATCTGTTGCATCTTGGTGAGGCTCTCGTCGGAGCGAACGACGAACGCGAGGTCGAACATGTTGTCCTGGAGCTCCTTGCGGATCTCGCCGGCGTTGTCGCCCGTCGTCCGTCCCAAGATGCCGTCGAGCAGCTCCAGCGTGGGCCGTTCGGGGTGCTCGGGAGGCATGGCCAGATCGGCTTCGCCGATGTACCTCGCCGCATCGTCCCCGGCTCGTCGCCCGAACACCACGAGGTCCAGGAGGGAGTTCGTTCCCAGTCGGTTGGCTCCGTGGACGGAGACGCACGCGCACTCGCCCGCGGCGTAGAGGCCGGGCACGACGGCCTCGTCCGCACCCACGACGACCCGGCCGTCGGTGTCGGTGGGGATCCCTCCCATCGCGTAGTGCGCGGTGGGTTGGATCGGGACCGGCTCGTTCATCGGTTCCACCTTCAGATAGATCCTGGCGAACTCGGTGATGTCGGGCAGCTTCTCCTCGATCACCTTCGGATCCAGGTGGGAGATGTCCAGGTACACCCAGTCGCCGGTGGGACCGCCGCCGCGTCCTTCCTTGATCTCCTGGTAGATCGCTCGCGAGACCATGTCGCGCGGCGCCAGGTCCTTGATCGTGGGCGCGTACCGCTCCATGAATCGCTCGCCCTCGCTGTTGAGGACGATGCCGCCCTCCCCGCGCGCAGCCTCCGACAGGAGCACGCCCAGCCTGGCGAGGCCGGTTGGATGGAACTGGAACATCTCCATGTCCTCGAGCGGGATGCCGCGCCGCCAGACCACGGCGGGTCCGTCGCCGGTGAGCGCGTGCGCGTTGGACGTGACGCGGAACATCCGCCCGTAGCCGCCGGTGGCGAACAGCACCGCCTTCGCGCGGAAGACGTGGAGCTCTCCGGTCGCGAGCTCGTACGCGACGATCCCCGCGGTCGTCCCGGCCTCGTCCCGCAGCAGATCCAGGCAATAGAACTCGTTGAAGAAGCGAACGTCGCGCTTGACGCACTGCTGGTAGAGCGTCTGCAGGATCATGTGCCCGGTGCGGTCCGCCGCGTAGCACGCGCGCTTGACCGGCGCCTCGCCGTGATTGCGGGTGTGTCCACCGAACCGTCGCTGGTCGATGCGCCCGTCGGCCGTCCGGTTGAAGGGAAGCCCCCAACGCTCCAGCTGATAGATCGCCTCGACGGCTTCCTCGGTCATCAGGAGGGCCGCCGGTTGATCGACGAGGTAGTCGCCACCTTTCACGGTGTCGAACGCGTGCCACTCGGGCGAGTCCTCCTCCACGTTGCCGAGCGCCGCGCAGACACCCCCCTGCGCGGCTCCGGTGTGCGAACGGGTCGGATACAGCTTGGAGATCACGGCGGTCCTGCATCGCTCGGAGAGCTCGATCGCCGCGCGCAGCCCGGCACCGCCGGCGCCGACCACGAGCGCGTCGTACGTATGCGTCGTGGTCATCCGACGGGCCCCCACCGCGTCGGATCGAACGTCACGACGATGACCGTCCCGAGCACCATCAGCGTGAACCCGATCACGTAGTAGGCCATCGTGAGCGCGAAGCGCCACCCGGGGGGACGCACGTAGTCGAGGGTGATGTTGCGCAGTCCGTTGATCCCGTGCAGCAGCGCGAGCATCAGCAACATCCAGTCCCACGTCCGCCAGAACGGGCTCTGCCACCGGACGGCGACGAAACCGAAGTCGATCCGGCTGACCCCGCCGGCGGGAAGATGCATGATCAGCGTGTGCCCGACGGCGAGGACCAGCAGCAGGAGCCCGCTGATCCGCATGAAGACCCACGTCCAGAGCTCGAAGCCACCGACGGGCCGTCCACGTCCAAGGGCTTGCTCGCGCGCGTCGGGGGGAGCGGCCGGGCGCGGGGACGTGGTGGTCGCCATCGTCACTTCCGCGCGAGGTCCCAGGCCTGGCCGAGCATGATCCAGGCGGTCGGGATCAACGTCAGGACGAACACGGCGGTGAACGCGATCGAGATCGGCCGTATCCGCGACACCAGCCGAGGGAAGAAGTCGATCAGGGTGATCTTGAGGCCGTTCAGCGAGTGGTAGAGCACCGCGACGACCAGGCCGAGCTCGAGCAACCGGACGATCGGGTTGTCGTACGCGGCCGTGATCCGGTCGTACGCCTCGGGGCCCCAGCCGACGGCGGCCGTGTCCACGACGTGCGCGAACAGGAACAGGATGACCGCGACCCCGGTGATGCGATGCAAGATCCACGACCACTGGCCCTCGTGGCCCCGGTAGATCGAGCCGTAGTCGCTCTTGGACTTCCTCGATCTGATCGCCACGCCGCGGTCGCTCCTCGTTCGGCCCAGGGACGTTCCCTTCCAGGCTATCGCGTCACGGTCGAAGGTCGTTGGACGGGCGGTCCAACGAGCCCGGCGGAGTCTACTCGGAAGCGTTCCCGTGAGGGCTCAGGAGACCCGGATCGCAACGAGCACACCTTCGCGCGTCGGCACGATCGTGGAGATGAATCGCCCGTCCTCGGCGATCAGCCGGTTGTGCTCCCGGATCGCCTCCGGGCCGTCGCCGTCGTCGAACACGGTTCCCGATCCGTAGCCGAGCGTGTTGTCGCAGAGATAGAGCCCGCCGACCCGGATGCGCTCGGACGCCGCTCGCCAGGCGTCGGGGTAGCCCGTCTTGTCGATGTCGCAGAAGACGACGTCGAACGGGCCGTCGAGCAGCGAGAGCTGCTCGACGGCGTCGCCCACGTGATACGTCACGCGGTCCCCGAGGCCGGCGCGAGCGAGGAAGCTCGCGCCGGCCTCGGCGTTCGCCGGATCGCCGTCGGTGCAATGCACCTCGCCATCGGGTCCCACGGCTCGTGCGAACCAGTACGCCGAGTACCCGAACCCGGACCCGAGCTCCATCACGCGGCTCGCTCCGATCGACCGCGCAACCACCTCCAGCGTGACGCCGACGTTCCGACCCACGATCGGGAAACCCCGTCGGGAGGCCTCGGCCTCCATCTCCAACAGCACCGGCTCGTCGAAGCGCTGGAGCCGCTCGGCCATGTACGCCTCGAAACGGGGATCCACGATGTCCATGACCTCCACGCTACCCGACCGGCGGGCTGGGATAGGCTCCGGCCGATGTCGGAACGAACGGCTCGGGCCGAACTCGCATGAGCGACGAGCGCCGCGTCACGGATTCGGGGATCGAGCTCCGAGCGTTGTACGAGCCGCGGGATCTCGATGGATGGGATCCCGACGACCGCCTCGGCGACCCGGGCGCATTCCCGTTCACGCGTGGTCCGTATCCATCGATGTACCGCGGCCGTCTGTGGACGATGCGCCAGTACGCCGGCCTGGGGGCCGCCGAAGACACGAACCGCCGCTTCCGCTACCTGCTGGAGCACGGCCAGACGGGCCTGTCGGTCGCGTTCGATCTGCCGACGCAGATGGGCCTCGACTCCGACCACCCGCGCGCTGAGGGTGAGGTCGGCCGGACCGGCGTCGCGATCGACTCGGTCGAGGACATGGAGCGGCTCTTCGCCGGGATCCCGCTCGCCCAGGTCTCGACATCGATGACGATCAACGCGACCGCGCCGATCCTCCTCCTGCTCTACGAGCTCGTCGCCGAGGAGCAAGGCGTCCCGGCCGCGGACCTCGCCGGGACCGTCCAGAACGACCTGCTGAAGGAGTACGCGGCGCGGGGCACGTACATCTACCCGCCGGGGCCCTCGATGCGCCTGATCACGGACCTGTTCTCCTACTGCAACGAGCGGATCCCCCGCTGGAACACGATCTCGATCAGCGGCTATCACATGCGGGAGGCCGGGGCGACCGCCGCGCAGGAGATCGCCTTCACGCTCGCCGATGGGATCGCGTACGTGCAGGCGGCGCTCGACGCCGGACTGAGCGTCGATGACTTCGCGCCGCGGCTGTCGTTCTTCTTCGCGTGCCACATGAACTTCTTCGAGGAGGTCGCGAAGTTCCGCGCCGCACGGCGCTTGTGGGCTCGGATCATGCGGGACCGGTTCGGCGCGAAGGACGAGCGTTCGATGACGCTGCGGTTCCACACGCAGACCGGCGGGGCGACGCTCACCGCGCAACAGCCCGAGAACAACATCGTGCGAACCGCGCTCGAGGCATTGTCGGCCGTGCTCGGCGGCACCCAATCGCTGCACACGAACGCCTTCGACGAGGCCTTGGCGCTCCCGACGGAGCGCTCGGCCACGATCGCCCTCCGGACCCAGCAGGTGATCGGCTACGAGACCGGGATCTCGGAGGTCGCGGATCCGCTCGGCGGGTCGTACTTCGTCGAGTCGCTCACCGACGACCTCGAGCGGGCCGCGGCGGAGTACCTGGAGAAGGTCGACGCGATGGGCGGGGCCGTCGCGGCGATCGAGGCGGGCTTCTACCAGGACGAGATCCACGAGGCGGCGTTCCGCATCCAACGCTCGATCGAACGAGGGGAGCGGGTGGTGGTCGGGCTCAACCGGTTCCAGGTGGATGAGACGACCTCGCCCGAGCTCCAGCAGATCGGGGACGACGAGGTCGCCCGTCAGATCGAACGCCTGGGCGTGCTCCGGGCGTCTCGCGACGACGCTGCGGTCCGCGCGGATCTCGCTGCCGTGGCACGGGCGGCGCGCAGCACGGAGAACCTCCTGCCCCCGATGAAGGAAGCCCTCCGCGCTCGCGCGACCCTCGGCGAGGTCTCCGACGCGTTGCGCGACGTGTTCGGCGAGTACCGCCCAACGTAGCCACCCGGTCGAAGTCGGAACCACCGTAGCCATTCGGCCGTAGAGGTTCCGGGGGACGACGGGTAGGCTCGGAGGCTCGAAGTCGAACCTGGGGAGGGGATCGATGCTTCGTCGCGCGTTTCTATCCTTGGTCGTCTCCACGGCCGTGCTCGGGCTCGTTCCAACCCGCGTGGGTGCCGCGACCGTGCCGACTCCCGCCGGTCGCATCTTCCTGCCGAACCCGGTCGTGACGCTGCATGACCAGTCGCTCACCGACCGCAAGGACGAGGACTACGCGGCGCTCCAGCCCGCGTACGTGATCGCCCGCCTCGATCACCTCGATGGGAGCGGGTACCTCCAGGGCGACTTCGTCACCGTCCGTGGCTCCGGCGGCCGGGCGTTCGAGGCCGGCCAGCGGTTCCTGTACGGCCGGCACGACGAGCGCTTCGAGCAGGTGATGGCGTACTACGCGATCACCCGCGCCCAGGAGTACATCCAGCGTCTCGGCTTCACGGACATCCAGTCCGACGGCATCACGGTCAAGGTGAACCAGTACGGGATCGACAACAGCTACTTCGACCCGACGAAGGACCTGATCAGGCTCGGGAAGGGTGGGGTCGACGACGCCGAGGACCTCGAGGTGATCTGGCACGAATACGGCCATGCGATCCAGGAGGCGGAGTCGCCCGGGTTCGGCGTCGGGCATGACGCGGGCTCGATCGGAGAGGGCTTCGGCGACTACTGGGCGGCCACGATGAGCCAGCCGGTCTCCGGCGGCTACGGCGTGACGTGCATCGCGGACTGGGACTCGATCTCGTACACCGTCGACGTTCCCCACTGCCTGCGTCGCGTCGACACGGACCTCACGGTCGACGACCAGACCGGCGCGATCCACCACGATGGCCAGATCTGGTCCCGGGCGCTCTGGGACATCCACACGGCCCTCGGACGCACGACGGCAGACACGATCGTGCTCACCGCCCAGTACCACTTCAACCCGTCGACCACGTTCCGTGATGCGGCGCTCGAGGTCGTGGACGCGGCGCGGTCGGTCGGGGGCACGTCGGCGGCGAACGTCGCCCGGGCGGCGTTCGAAGACCGGGGGATCCTCTAGACGAGGTCGACCACCGCGTGGATGGCCGCCGCGAGGCCGGCGACCCCGAGCGCGACCGCGAGGAACCGGTTCCTCGGCCACACGACGGCTCCGAGACCGAGGCAGGCGAGCCCGACGAGGAGCTCGATCACGCTCGTCACGATCGCCACGGCGCGGCAAGGCTAGCCGCTACGCTGTGCCGCCATGGACGTTGCGATCGTCGGGGGGACGGGGGCCGAAGGGTTCGGGCTCGCGCTGCGACTGGCGAAGGCAGGACACCACGTGACGATCGGCTCGCGGCTCGCGGAGAAAGCGGCCGCGAGCGTCGAGGAAGCGAAGGGGATCCTCGGAGCCGACGCGACGGTCGACGGGACGGTGAACGCCGACTCCGTCGTCGGGAAAGCCGTCGTGTTCGTCACGGTGCCGTTCGCCGGCCAAGCGATGGTCTACGACGCGATCAAGGATGCCCTCGCCGAGGGAACGGTGGTGTGCGACTGCACGAGTCCGCTGATGACGGCGGTCGGCGGCCGAGCCAGCCACGCCCTGCGGCCGTGGCACGGCTCGGCCGCCGAGTTCGCGAAGTCCCTCCTCCCGAAGGGCACCCGCTTGGTCGCGGCTTTCCACACGATCGCGGCCGAGGTCCTCCGTGACCTGGAGGAGGACGTCGACTCGGACGCCCTCGTGATGGGTGACGATGCCGACGCCAAGGCGGTCGTTGGATCGTTGATCGGCGACATCCCCGGCATGCGATGGGTGGACTGCGGGGGTCTGCAGATGGCCAGGATCGCCGAGGGCTTCACGCCGCTGCTGATCTCGATCAACGCGCGGTACAAGGTCCGCGAGTCCGGGTTCCGGCTCACCGGGCGGGACGCCTGGGGCGATCCGCGGGGATGAGCTGCGCGGGGACCTCGATCCGGATCGACGATTGCTCGCTGTGGGTGGTCGAGCGAGGGCCGGCTGACGGCCTCCCGTTGATCGTCCTGCACGGCGGGCCGGGGCTCGACCATCACGAGTTCGCCGACTACCTCGATCCGGTCTGCGACCACGGCGTCCGGTTGTTGCTGGTCGACCAGCGGGCGCAGGGAAGATCGGAGCCCACCCCGCCCGGCACCTGGACGCTCGAGCGGATGGCGCAAGACGTGATCATGCTCGCGCTCGCCCTGAAGCTTCGGCGCTACGCGGTGCTCGGTCACTCGTACGGCGCGTTCGTGGCGCTGCAGAACGCGGTCGATTACCCGGGCCAAGCCCTCGCGACGGTCGTGAGCGGCGGCGTGGCGTCCGTCCGCGATCTCGAAGGTGTTGCGGCCTCGCTCGATGCATTCGAGCCCTTCGAGCTGCGCGAGCAGGTCGCCTCGTCCTGGGAACGCGAATCGAGCGTCACGACGCCGGACGAGGTCGGACGGCTGCTCCATGACCAGATGCCGTTCCACTTCCGCGATCCGAGAGATCCTCGGATCGCGGAGTACGAGCGGCGTTCGGCCGGCGCGGTGTACGCGCCCGAGGTGCTCCGCCACTTCGCGATCGCCGAGTACGGTGGGATCGCGCTCGAAGACCGGCTCGTCGACGTCACGCAGCCGGTGCTCGTGCTGGCAGGTCGTCACGACCGCGTGTGCCCGGCCGACGCATCGGAGCGGATGGCTGAGCTGCTTCCCCGAGCGGAGCTCTACCTCTTCGAGGAGAGCGCGCATATGACGTTCGTCGAGGAACCGCAGACGTACGTCGAGGTCGTGAGCTCGTTCCTCTCGCGTGTCGGGTGATCGGAGCGCTCTCCGGTCCGCGGGGGGCCGGTGATAGGGTGCGATGCTTCCCCGGTTGGAAGGTCGTTCATGTCTGATACCCCCGATGCCGTCGACGTTCGCGGTCTGGTCAAATCCTTCGGCGCTGTGACCGCGCTCGACGCATTCGATCTGCGGATCGCCATGGGAACGATCCACGGTCTGATCGGGCCGAACGGAGCCGGGAAGACCACCCTCCTGCGGGTGCTGTTCGGTCTCGTGGCCCCCGACGGTGGCTCGATCTCCCTGCTCGGTCATGACTGGGAGGCCGGCGGACTGACCACGATGCCGGGCGTCGGAGGCTTCGTCGAGGATCCGCGCTTCTACCCGTACCTCTCCGCGCGGCGGAACCTGGAACTGCTGGCCGAGCTGGACGGTGCGGATCCCGGTCGGATCGACGAGGCGCTCGATCTCGTGCGTTTGAGCGATCGTGCCGGACGCAAGGTGGGCGGGTACTCCTCGGGGATGCGTCAGCGCCTGGGTTTGGCCGCGTCCCTCCTCCGGTCGCCTCGCCTCCTGCTGCTCGACGAGCCGACGGTCGGGCTGGATCCGACGGGCGTGCGGGAGGTGCAGTCGCTGGTCAAAGCTCTCGCCGCGGAGGGGGTAACGGTCCTGATCAGCAGTCACAACATGCCCGAGCTGGACGGTGTGTGCGACGGCGTCACCGTGATGAAGGACGGAAGGTCCGTCTGGGACGGGTCGATGGATCGCCTGCGGTCCGAATCGCCCGCGCCGGCGCACCGCATGTGGACCAGCGACGACGACCGGGCCATGGAGATCGCCCGTGCCGACACCGGTATCGCGATCGTTCCGGATCCGGAGGGCGGGCTCACGGTGCATGCGGATCGCGATGCTCTCGACGCTTACGTCGTCGCGCTCGGCCGGGCGGGCGTCGCCGTCCGCCGGTTGGAGCTGCTGATGACCGCCCTCGAATCGATGTTCTTCGCGTTGACCGGTGCCGAGGGCGACCGGCCGGCAGACCGTGACCAGCCCGACGAGATCGGCGCCGTCACGTGAGCGTGGCGTCGGCGCAGGCGGCACCGGTCCCAGCCGCGAGGCGGCGCGGAAGCGGCATCGGCGCCGTCTACCGCGTCGAGATCGCGAAGATCACCTCCCAGTGGCTCCCGCGGGCCGCCGCCGCCGCCTGTCTCGTGGGACCGTTCGCGTTCGCGCTCTTCATCAACACGCAGTCATCCGTCCCGGCCGACTCGCTCTTCGGCCGGTGGGTCCATTCGTCGGGGTTCGCGATCCCGCTCGTCGTGCTCGGGTTCGCCGGGATCGCGGGGTTCCCGCTGCTCGCCAGCGTCGTGGCGGGGGACATCTTCGCGAGCGAGGACCGGCAAGCCACGTGGAAGACGGTGCTCACCCGTTCGTGCTCGCGCGGCGACGTCTTCTGGGGGAAGACGTTGGCCGCTTTGACGTACTCGACCGCGATCGTCGCCCTGCTCGCGGTGTGCAGCACGGTCGCCGGCATCGCGGTCGTGGGGACCGAGCCCTTGATCGGCCTCTCCGGCTCGCTCCTCGCTCCCGGCCGCGCGTCCGCGCTGATCCTGGAGAGCTTCGGGGTCGCGCTGATCCCGACGCTCGCGTTCACGTGCCTCGGGATCCTGTTCTCGGTCACGACGAGGAACAGCATGGCCGGGGTGCTCGGTCCACCCGTCGTCGGGCTCCTGATGGTCCTCCTGGCCCTGCTGGGGAGCGGGGTCGTCGTCCGGTCGATGCTGCTGACGACTCCCTTCGAGGCCTGGCATGGTCTGCTGGTCGCCCCGACGCGGCTCGCGCCGCTCTGGATCGGGATCCTGGTCTGCACGGCCTACGGGTTCCTCTGTCTGGACGCCGCCCGTCGTTCGTTCCGGCGGCGGGACTTCGCGGGCGACGCCCGCCCCGCGTTGAGCTGGCCGAGGATCGCTCGAGGTCTCCTGGTCGGCGTCGCGATCACCGCGCTCCTGGTCGTTGGGATCGCGTTCGACCGGACCTGGATCACGTCGCAACGCGTCGAGGGTTCGGTCCGGGAGACCTTCACCGATCTGGTGGTGGTCCAGCAGGGGCTCCTCGGGCACGCCGAGGATGCGACGTCGTTCAAGGTCTACCCGTTCTGCAAACGGGAGAGCGTGATCACGGGACCGAGCTCGGGCGCCGGAGACGACTGGAGCTGCCAGCTGTACGTCACGGGACCGCGCATCGGACGACTCGAGGTGGACTACGCCGTCACGATCCGGCCGAACGGCTGCTACACGGCGGAAGGCCAACGGTCGGTCATCGGGCCGCTGCACATCAAGACGGCCGACGGCGGGGTCGCCGTGAACCCGTTGTACGCCTTCGACGGCTGCATGAGCGCCCTATGAGCAGCGTGACCCCCGCATGCGCACGCTGCGATTCGTAGCGATCGGTGCGCTGATCGGCGCGGGGATCATCGCCCGGGTGTCGACCCCCGCCGTCCCGACGACGTCCCCGGTGATCGAGAGCAGGCCTCGCGCGATCGCGTGCGATCGAACGACGACGTGCGTCTCCGTGGGCTTCATGGACAGCGTGTACGGCGTCCATCTCCCGTTCGGGGCCTCGTTCGCCAGCCGTGCCTGGTCACTCCTGACGCCGCAACCGCCTTCACCGGTCGTGGACAGTGAGCTCTCGTCACTCTCGTGTGACGGGACCGGCTCGTGCGTGGCGGTCGGTCGCGAAGAAGTGCCGGCTCCGTACCTGGGAGCTCGTTCGGCCGGCGACCGGCCGCTCATCGAATCCTGGGACGGGTCGACCTGGCTCCGGCAACCGGGACCGATCCCGCCCGGAACCAAGGAGGCCCTGCTCAACGGCGTTTCCTGTGTCGCGTCGATGTGCATGGCGGTGGGGCAGTTCGGGAGGGGCGCCGGGAGGGACCGAGCGTTGGCCCTCTCGTGGGACGGGACACGTTGGAGTCTCCGCTTGCCGCCGCATCGCCGGTACGAGGACGACGCCAGCTTGGAGGACGTCGCGTGCGTGTCCCCGAGGTCGTGCATCGCGGTCGGTCAGTTCGGCTTCGACCTCGTGGAGATGTACACGGGGGTCGCCCCGCTCATCGAGCGATGGGACGGGACGGCGTGGCACCTCGAGGCCTCCTCGAACGCGAAGGACTCGCTCGACACCGAGCTCAACGGCATCGCGTGCCCGACCCACGATCGATGCGTCGCGGTGGGGTTCCGGCGTCATACCGGTGGGACGTTCTCGACGTTCGCAGAGATCCGCGATGGTGGCAGATGGAGGGTGCTTGGAACACCCGACCCGGAGGCGTCACCCGACGTCGAACTCGCGGATGTCGCGTGTCCCCGGCCGGATCGCTGCATCGCCGTCGGTTCCTGGGTGTCGGGCGCTCACGTCCACAGCCTGGTGGAGTCGTGGGACGGCAGACGGTGGGCGATCGAGCGAACGCCGTCGCCCGACGGTTCGACGTCCAGCGCGCTCTCGGCCATCGCGTGTCCCGATCCGCAGACGTGCTACGCGGTCGGTTCGTATGAGCGAGGATCTCCAACCGAGCACGCGTTCTCGCTGGGATGGGACGGCGGCGGATGGACGGTCGTGCCGATGCCGGATCCGTCCGGACCGGCCTAGCGGCGGCCGGCGCGCCCGGTCAATCGATCACCGCGAGCAGGGCGCCCAGCTCGACGACCTGGCCGGCCCGGATCGGAAGTTCGGTGATCTCGCCTTCGCGCGTCGAAGCGATGTGGTTCTCCATCTTCATCGCTTCGAGGATGCACACGACGTCACCGGCCTGGATCGATTGCCCCTTCTCCACGAGGACCTTCACGATCGTCCCCTGCATCGGGGCGCGGATCTCGCCGTGCACGTGCTCCCGGTGGTGGGCCGCGTGCGAAGAGGGAGCCTTGGGGGCCGCGACGCGGCGTTCGTCGAAGATGCGGATCGGCACCCGCCGCCCGTCGACCTCCACGAGGATGTCGCGCGCGCGGGTCGAGCGTGGCTGCGGGGTCGCGGGCTCCAGATCGGCCTGGGCCGGCAGGTGCGCGTCGACCAGAGCACGCTCGAGCCACGTCGTCGTGTGCGTGGAGGTCTTGTAGGCCTTCGACTCCAGGATCCAGCGATGGACGGGGATCGTCGTCGGCACCCCTTCCACCACGAACTCGTCCAGGGCACGAAGCATGCGGCGACGAGCCTGATCCCGATCGGTCCCGCTCACGATGACCTTCGCGAACAACGAGTCGTAGTCCCCGGGGATGTCGCGCCCGGCGCCGACCCCGCTGTCGACGCGGACGAACGGCCCGCTCGGCTCCTCGTACCGCGTGATCCTTCCCGGTCCCGGGAGGAAGTTCCGCCCTGGGTCCTCCGCGTTGATGCGGCACTCGATCGCGTGGCCGTTCGGCGTGACCTCCAGGCCCGCGAGCGAGCTACCGAGGGCGACCTGGATCTGGAGCGCGACCACGTCGAGCCCCGTCACCATCTCGGTGACGGGATGCTCGACCTGGATGCGGGTGTTCATCTCCAAGAAGTAGAACGATCCGTCCTCGTCGAGGATGCACTCGACCGTCCCGGCGTTGACGTAGCCGGCTTCCCTCGCGAGCGACGTGGCAGCGTCGGCGAACCGCTCGCGGATCCCGGCGTCGAACGAAGGCGACGGGGTCTCTTCGATCAGCTTCTGGTGGCGTCGCTGGACGGAGCAGTCGCGCTCGCCGAGGAACACGACGTTGCCCTTCGTGTCGGCAACGATCTGCGCCTCGACGTGTCTCGCCTGATCGACGTACCGCTCGAGGAAGACCTCGGAACGCCCGAAGTACGACTTCGCTTCGCGGGACGCGCGGTTGAGCGATTCCTCGAGCCGGTCTGCATCCCGGACGACGTGCATCCCCTTGCCACCGCCACCGAACGCCGCCTTGACGAGCAAGGGATACCCGATGCGAGGCGCCTCCTTCTTCGCCATGGCGACGTCGACCGGTTCCCGCGTGCCGGGCACGATCGGGACCCCAGCCGCGTCCGCGATCCGTCTCGCGGCGGCCTTGTCCCCCATCCGCTCGATCGCCCCGGGTGGGGGACCCACGAAGGTGAACCCGGCCTCTTCGACGGCCGTGGCGAAATGCGCCCGCTCGGCGAGGAACCCGTACCCGGGGTGGATCAGCGTGGAACGCGACTTCTGGGCCGCCTCGAGGATCGCCCCGATCGACAGGTAGGAGTCGGCGGCGAGGGCGGGACCGAGCCGGTAGGACTGGTCCGCCATCTCGACGTGGAGGGCGTCGCGGTCGGCATCGGAGTAGACGGCGACGGTGGGGATCCCCATCTCCCGACACGTCCGCATGATGCGAACGGCGATCTCGCCGCGGTTCGCGACGAGCAGCTTGGGTCGTTTCGTCGGGGTCCTCGTCACTCGCGTATCGTTCTCCCTTGCGGCCTCATCAACGATCCCCCTCGCGAGGAGCCCGACGTGCTGACCCGTGACGACCTGGTGGAGGTCCTCGCCGCGATCACCGTCACGGCTCCTGTGCGGTCGGACGAGGTTACTCCCTCGACGAACGCTACCGCGGTGGCGTTGGCGGAGGCCGGCGAGCCCGAATGGACGCTGGTCTCGGCCGGGCACCAGACCGAAGGGAAGGGCCGACTGGGTCGTGCCTGGTCCGACGTCGCCGACGGCAGCCTGCTCTTCTCCTTCGTCCTGCGTCCGCAGCTCGCTCCGGCCCGGATCGGATTGCTGTCGTTGTTGGCCGGCGCCGAGATGGCCAACGCGATCCGGGCCACCACGGGTCGCCGCGTGACCTGCAAGTGGCCGAACGATCTGATCCTCCACGACGCCAAGGTCGGCGGCGTCCTGCTGGAGTCGAGCGTCGCCGACGAGGCGGTGCGGTACGTGGTCGTCGGGATGGGGGTGAACCTCGAGCCGCCGCATGACGTCCCGGGTGCGGGAGGCATCGGGACCACCGTCGGACAGCGGGACCTCCTGGTCGCGTTCTTCACGCGGTTCGTCGCGGTCTACACGGCGGCGAACCGCGAGCTCCCGCAGCGGGTCCGTAGCGCCTGGCTCTCGCTGTCCGCGACGGTCGGACAGGTCGTGCGTGCGAAGACCGTCGATGGGCGCGAGGTGACCGGTCGAGCCGTCGGCATCGACGACTTCGGCAGCCTGCTCCTGTCGACCGATGCGGGCGAAGCTCGGGTCACGTTCGGGGAGGTCGAGCATCTGGGAACGGGCTGATACCCCGCGGTTGCCCGGGCGGGGTCCTCAGGGTACGGTCCCGCCATGCCGTTCCCCAGACGTTTGTTGATCCCCGACGAACAGCTCGTCCTCGATCTCCGGCCACACCCCATCGCGCTCGTCATGCCCACCATCGTCACGATCGTGGGGTTCGTTGCCGCGTCGTGGTTGACCGCGAAGACGGACGTCGCCGACTGGGTGTGGTGGGTGTTGTTCCTCATCCTCCTCGTCCTCTATCCGGTGCCGAAGCTCATCGCGTGGCTGACCTCGAACTTCGCGGTGACGAGCGATCGGGTGATCCACCGGCAAGGATTCATCGCCAAGCGATCGATGGAGATCCCGCTGGAGGCGATCAACGACGTCCGCTTCGAACAGGGGATCCTGGATCGCATGGTCGGGGCCGGCACCCTCGTCATCTCGTCGGCGTCGGAGTTCGGCCGCAACACCTTCGACGACATCCGCCATCCCGAGGCCGTCCAGAAGGTCATCTATGAGCAGGGGGAGTCGAACAAGAAGCGGATGTACCAGGGCTCGGCGGCCGGGCAGGGGCCTCCGCCGCCTCCGCCCGCGGCCCCCTCAGCGACGACCGAGCTCGAACGACTGGCGCGGCTCCGAGCCGACGGTGTGTTGTCCGAGGAAGAGTTCCAGGTGCAGAAGGCGAAGATCCTGGGACAGGGATAGGTCCCGCGCCCCCGGTACCATCGCGTCGATGATCGGTTCGGTCGACCACGTCTACTACTGGACCCACGATCTGGACGCCGCCGTCGCGTTCTACTCCAACGTCGTGGGTCTTCCCGTCGTTCGTCGGGAGGGAGATGGATGGGCCGAACTCGATGCGGGTTCCATCCGGTTCGCGCTGCACGCGACCGACGACGCCATGCTCACCTCGGGCACCGTCGTGTTCCGGGTGGAGGACCTCGAGACCGCGCGCTGGACGCTCGAGGAGCGCGGGGCGGTGTTCGATGAACACGTGGGCGAGGTCGCGGGATACGCCCGGTTCGCCACGTTCCGCGATCCTGACGGGAACGCTGTCCAGATCATCGAGTACACCCCGGCACCGTGAGCGCGGACGTCTGTCCCCGTTGCGGGGAGCCGCTCCCGGCGGATGCGAACTTCTGTCCGAACTGTGGTGCGCCCGTCTCGATCCAGGCCGCGGCCGAGCGGCGGATCGTCACGGTGGCATTCGTCGACCTGGCGGGGTCGACCCAACTGGCGTCGCGCCTCGATCCCGAGCGGTTCCGCGAGGTCCTTGCCGCATACCACGGGATGGTGGCCGAGGAGATCGCGTGGGTGGGCGGCGTCGCCGAAGGGTTCATCGGCGACGCCGTCCTGGGCGTCTTCGGGATCCCCGTGGCGCGCGACGACGACGCGGTTCGCGCGATCCGAGCCGCGTGGTCGGTCCGCGAACGGGCCGAACGACTCGGCAACCAGCTCGATCTGCCCTTCCCGATGCAGGTTCGGATCGGGGTCAACACCGGTCCGGTGGCGGTCGGCACCGCGACCGATCGCAACATCGTGATCGGCGCGGAGGTCAACGCAGGAGCGCGTCTCCAACAGGCCGCGGAGCCAGGCGAGATCCTGGCCGGGGAGACCACGGTGCAGCTCGCTCGCGGCTTCGTCGAATTCGGCGACCAGCGTGAGCTCCGAGCGAAGGGGTTCGAAGATGACCTCGTCGCACGGCCCGTCCTCGGGATCCGTGCGCGTCCGAAGACGGACCGCGCCCGGATCCCGCTTGGTCGACCGGCGACGCGAGCTGGCACTCCTGAACGACATCTTCGAGCGGTCCGCGAGCCGGGAGCGCGCGCACCTCGTCACGCTCCTCGGTGAGCCGGGGATCGGCAAGAGCCGGCTGACCGACGAGTTCGTCGCAGGTCTCGGGGAGGGGACGAAGGTCCTCGCCGGCCGTTCGAGTCCGTTCGAGGAGGACGTGACCTTCTGGCCCCTCGCGCAGATGGTGTACCACGAGATCGGTGAGGAACGCGGCGCGCCGGAGCCGCGGGTCATGGATCGCCTCCGGGCGCTGGTGCGTGGACGCGTGCCCGAGGACGAGTCGGATCGCGTCGTGCGTCGACTCGGGCTCACCCTCGGGTTCGGCGAGGCCGGCAGTGAGGAGAACCGGTACCACGACGCGGAGGTGCGGAGCGGGGTGTTGACGCTGCTGACCGGGATCGCCTCGGAGGGGCCGGTGGTGCTCGTCTTCGAAGACGTCCAGCGGTCCGATCCTCTGCTGCTCGACCTGATCGAGCAGCTGGTGCGGGAGGCCCGTCGCCTCCCGCTGATGGTGGTCTGCGTCGCTCGATGGGATTTCCTCGAGCAGCGACCGAACTGGGCCGGTGGACTGGCCGACGCGGCGACCCTCTGGGTCGAGCCCCTCGCGGAGGAACACGCCGTCCGCCTGGCGATGGAGACCGGGGACCTCGACCGGGCGATCGCCGAACGGGTGGCCGAACACGCCGGCGGCAACCCCTTCTTCATCATCGAGATCACCGGGATGATGCGTCGCGAGGAGCGCGACCTCCCGCCGCGAGGTGCCGCTCCGAGCGCGCGGCTCCTTCCCGCGACCGTGCAGGCGGTGGTCGCGGCCCGGATCGACCAGCTCTCACCCCGCGGGCGGAACCTCGTCCGGCGGGCGTCGATCTTCCCCCGCGGACGGTTCGACGAGGCGGAGCTGTCGATGCTCGTGGCCCCCGATGCGGATCTCCTGGAAGAGGCGGCGGAGGAGGAGCTCCTCATCCGCGATCCGGGGGAGCCGGACGTGTGGGCGTTCCGCAGCGACGTGTTGCGCGACGTCGCCTACGAGTCGCTCGCCAAACGCGAACGGCTCCGGCTGCACCTCGTCGTCGCCGACGCGCTGTCCGATCCGAAGAACGCCGACCGGTACCCCCGAGCCGTCGCCTTCCACCTGGAGCAGGCGGCTCGGGCGGCGTCCGATCTCACCCCGGGCGAGCGATCGATCGCCGATCGAGCCGTCGACGCCCTCGCGCGCGCGGGTGACCTCGCGCGCCGCCGCATCGAGTCGCGCGCCGCCGCCGATCTGTACGCGCGCGCGTTGGCGCTCGCCGGGCCCGAGGATCGCTGGGACGGCCGGGAGGCGTGGATCGT
Source organism: uncultured Actinomycetes bacterium (assembly GCA_963765865.1). Taxonomy (GTDB): domain Bacteria; phylum Actinomycetota; class UBA4738; order UBA4738; family HRBIN12; genus AC-51. Next base: position 594,131 of record CAVXYE010000018.1, on the reverse strand, counting down.
CTCGATGCTCGGCGAGACGCTCTACTGGCTCGGCGAATTCGACGAAGCCGAGGCCCGCTTCCGCAAGGCCCTCGCGTTGGCCGACGGCGATGACCGGGTGACGGCGCACAGCGCTCGGTTCCTCGGCGATATCACGACCACGATCCGCGGCGACGATCATCTCGCGTCGGCGCTGTTCGACCGATCGATCCAGGCGGCTCGTCGCGCGGGCGAGGCCCGGGCCCTGTCCCGTTCGTTACTCATGGCGGCGTGGGTGCCGTATCGACAAGGCAGGCTCGATGAGGCGGACACCTTGTTCCGAGAGGCGCTCGAGATCGCGCGGTCACGGGACGACCCCGACCCGTGGTCGGAGGTGCAGGCGTTGGTCGGCATCGCGAACGTGATCTCCGGCCGGGGGAGCGAGGAGGACGCGATCGCGGTCGGACGCGAGGCCCTCGATGTCGGTGAACGAGCGGATCAACCCTTCACGATCGCCGTCGCGCATCACCTCCTGGCAGCGTCGCTGCGGAGGTCATCGGGACTCGACGAAGCCGTGGAGCACGCCGACGCGGCCGTCGTGGGGTTCCGAGGGCTCGGCGCGCGTTGGGAGCTCGCCGGCGCGCTCGCCGATCGCGGGACGGTCCACCGGCTTGCCGGCCGGATCGAGGAGGCGCTGGTCGATCTTCGGGAGGCGTTCGGTCTCTGCCGGGAGTTGAACGAACGTGCGCTCGTCACGCCGACCGCGGCGGAGCTCGCACGGACGCTGGGGTTGGCGGGGGACCTCACGGCCGCACGCGCCGTCCTCGACGACCCCTTGTCTCGTGTGGCCGAGCAGGAGCCCGCCGGCGGGACCTCGCTGCTCCTGGCGGAGGCGGCGATCGCCCTCGCCGAGCACGACCGCGAGGTCGCTCTGGCCAAGTCCACCTCCGCCCTGGAACGCACGTCGTCGGGCCCGATCGTCCCGAACGAGCGAGCCGCCGTCGTCTGGTGGACCGGATCGCTGTTCGGCGCCGAGGCGGTCGGCGGGCAGGAGGCTCTCAGGAGTGCGCGAGATACCTTGGAGCGCAACGGATGGAGGCAAGCCCTCCGAGAGCCCGAGCTCCTCAGCGCCGGCCGAACCGCCGAACGGGGTGGTTGAAACCCTCCCTCCGGCGGGGCAGTCTCTGCGGACCGCTTCGGTCTCAGCCTTCCCCGGCCGATACGGTAAGGATCCGCATGTCGAGAGGTCAGGCAACCTTCCCCGTCGGGCTGCGCGTGCTCGCAGCCTCCTGCGCGCTCCTGGCGCTGTCTTGGTACGCGCCCGGCGCGAGCGCGAACCCACCGACCAGCAAGCAAGACGTCCAGAACGCCCAACGCGCCTATGAGTCGGCGCGAGGTCGGCTGCAATCGATCCAGCAACAGGTCGTGGCGATCCAAGCCCGGCTGCAGGTCGCCACGTCCAAGGTGGAAGCGCAGCAGCAGCTCCTGGAGAAGATCACCGCCGACCTGCTGGAGACCCGCAAGCGGATCGCCGATGCGCAGGCCCGATACGACGCGATCCTCGCGCAGCTGAACGACCGAGCGGTGCAGGCGTTCATGTCGGGACCGGCCTCCAACCTGGATTGGCTCCTCGGGGCGACCTCGCTGGTGGACCTGTCGGACCGGGTGGAGTTCGTGGACGCGGTGAGCCAGTCCGACGCCGACCTCGCCGCTCAGGTCGACTACCTGCACCAGCAGCTCCTGTTCGACGAAGCCCACCTGGAGGACCTCCAAGCGCAGCGACGGGAGAAGCTCGCACAGGCGAAGGCGATCCAGGACCAGATCATCAGGGATCTCCAGCTCCAAGAGGATCTCCAGGCGCAAGCCGCGCAGATCGCGGAGCAGTACTTCCAGAATTTCCGCTCGGTCAAGAAGGCTCGCGCCGACACGATCCGAGCGGCCGCGCAGCAGGCCGCGGCGAGCAGCAGCCACCACGATCCGGTGCCGATGCCGGCGCAGTATCAGCACATCCTGAAGATCTGCCCGGTCCAGAAGCCCGTGTACTTCAGCGACGGTTTCGGGGCGCCTCGGTACACCGGGCACTACCACCTGCATGCCGGTGTGGATATGTTGGCGGCGAGGGGACAGGAGATCTATGCACCGTTCGACGGTGTGGCCCGCACGTCGTACAACACCCTCGGCGGCAACGCGGTCTACGTGACCGGGCAGGACGGATACGTGTACAACGCTCACGTGGACCACTACTCCGACAAGTCGAACGGTCCGGTGAAGACGGGCGACGTGATCGGCTACGTGGGCGACACCGGCGACGCGATCGGAACCCCACACGACCACTTCGAGTTCCATCCGTTCTTCCCGGTCCCAGCCGATTGGCCCGTCAGCTTCTACGGGTACCGAGTGATCGGAACCGCGATCAACCCGTACCCCCTGCTCGTCGCGGCGTGCGGTTAGATCCGCTCACCCGGCCGGTGCGGGCGCGATCGTGAGCCGCCAGCTCGATTCGTAGCTCCGACCTCCCCGAGCGGTCGCGACGATGTCCACGACGTAGTTGCCGGCGTCGAGCGTGGTGTTCGCGGCGACGTGACCCGCACTGAACCGCTCGGTCGGGGGGCGGATCGGTTCGCCGCCGTCGGGTGTGACCACGATGACGACCCCGCTGAGGGGCAGCTCCTTGCCGTTCGGCCCGAACGCGGTGGCGTGGACGGGGTTGGGGCCTGCCGTGGCCGGATCGACGAAGGACTGCAACGAGACGCCGTCCGGGAAGGACGTCGTCGTGGTCGTCGGCGCGCCGGGGATCGCGACCGTCGAGGTCGTTCCGTCGGACTTCGTGATCACGGTCATCGGGACCTCCACGGTGCTCGCGCCGGAGCGGATGAGTGCCGTGACCTTCCAGGTCCCCATGACCGAGACGACGGTTCCCTGCCCGACCCAGATGCCGTCCATCCCCGGGGAGCTCATCCCCTGGTGGTCCATCTGTTGGGTCAGCCGGATCTGTGAGACCGGCAGGTCGGGGTGCGTGACCGACTGGAACCGGAGGGTCACGGCGTCGGCGCTCACGGGCGCGCCGCTGTCGTAGTCGGTCACCTCGGCCCGGAACGCGTTCGGTCCCGCGAACCCGGGGGTGAGGGTCAGCGAGACGCGTGTCGTGGTGGCGAAGTCGGCGCCGGTCGCCGAACCGGCGACCGGCGGTGGGCCGGTCGCCGCGGACGCCGCGGCGACCGGCGGGCTCAGCCCGGTGAGCACGCCGGTCAGGACCAAGACGCCGAGCGCGACGACGGTCTCGGCCCCGACGGATCGCCGAAGGGGTCGTTCGTCTTCCGCCAGGATCGCCACGTTCCGGAGACGGTTCGTGGCGCCGAGACCGATCAGCACCAGACCGGCCGCGACCTTCCCGAGCACCGTCAGCCCGTAGCTCGCCCGCAGGCCGTCGAGGAGGTTCGACAACCCGCCGAGCTCGCTGACGGCGCGCAGAACCCCGGTGAGGGCGACGACGGCGACCAACCAGACGGCGAGGTTGGAGAACCGCCGGGCTTCCTGCATCGGTGGTCGGTGGGTGCCGAGGCGCTCCCGAAGCAGCAACAAGAGCAGGACGAGCCCGCCGATCCACAGACCGGCCGCCAAGAAGTGGAGCCATTGATACGCCTGCTGCAGGAGCGGGTCCGGTCCGCCGGCCGCGTGACCGCTGGAGGCGCGGATCGCCATCGCGACGGCCGCCGCCGCGCCCGACCCCCAGAGGGCGGCGCGCCACCGCTCACGCGCGGCGGCGAGCACGGCGAAGATCGCGGCGGCGAGCGTCGCGACCACCAGCCACAGGTAGGGCCGGCCCGTGGCGGTCTGCACGAAGTCGTTCAGCGGGACGCCGACCGTGTGCTGCTCCGCGCCGAGCAGCCCGATCGCCCCGCCGAACGCGAGGAGGGCGGCGGCCAGCCCGACGATCCTGAGCGAGCGGGGCGCGCCGCCGAAGAGGCCGAGCCCCACCACCGCGGCGCCGACCAACAGCATCAGTCCGGCGTACAGGGCGGTCTTCGCCGCGACCGAGAAGGGTGTGGGACCGGAGGTGCTGAAGGTCGGAGCGACCCCCGGTGCGATCGTCCCTTCGACGGGGCCCACCCCGAAGGCGAACACCCCCGCCGTCTCGTGACCGTCTTGCGTCGACACCGTCTGCCAGCTGACGGTGTAGACCCCGTTCGGCAGGGCCGGGAGCGACGCCGTCAGTGTGCGCGGCGGCTGCAAGGTCGGTGGACCCACCGGGAGCTTCGTCCCCCCGGAATCGAGCACGAGGATCGTCGATAACGCTGGATCCGGTGACTCGGTGAAGGTCAGCCGGATCTCGCTCGGCGCCTTCGGCAGGGACGCGCCGTCGGCGGGGTCCGACGACGACAGCAGCGCGTGCGCCGAGGCGACCCCCGCCCCAGCGGTCAGGACCGCCGCCGCGAGCACCCCGACGATGAGGCCGTGCGCGAGCCGCCTCACGAACCTGCCGCCTTGATGAAGTCGACGGACGCCGTGACGGGTGGCGCGAACGGCAGGTGATCGGCCGCGACGAACTCGGCGGTCAGGGTGTGCGGTCCCGGAGGCACGGTGCTCAGGTCGAGCACCTGCTCCGTCCCGAACGTCATCGACACCAGTGCGCCGTCCAGGAGGAGGTGCACGTGGCCGGTGTTCGGAGCGATCGAGGTCGTCGTCGCTTGGACGATCGTTCCACCTTGGAGGTCCAAGACGACGTTCATCTCCGACCCACTGACACGCTCATGCGCTCGGGGTTGCACGAAGGCGATCGTCGCGGTGGACGGGGGCCGGGTCGTGCCGGTGGCCGTCTTCGGCCCGAGCAGCGCGCGGGGGATGAAGGCCGACGTGACCACGAGCACCCCGGCGAGTCCCAGCAGCCCGTAGGCGCCGGCCAGCGGGACGCGAGGGAAGCCGTTGCCGTGCAGCCTCGTCCATCCGATCCACCCCGTCCAGATCGCCCCGAACAGCATGACGATCGCGAGGGACTCGTCCGCTCCGCCTGCGTGCGCGATCATCCCGGGCTCACGAGCTGCGTCGGGCCTTCCTCGCCATCAGGACAGCTGTGGCCCCGACGACGATGCCGATCACGCCGACGATCACGCCGATGATCGCAACCGTCTTCGCGGAGTCCGCGGCGCTCTTCGCGGAGGCGGTCGCCGCGGTCGCATCGGTCAGCCGTGTCGCGTCCTGCTCGATCCGGTCGGCGAGCTCCTGGGTCGTGGGCGTGGTCACGGGCGGGAACGCCGCCTCGGCGGGATCTTGGACCTCGTCGAAGGTCGTGGGGCCGGACGTGAGTGACTCGTCGATCTTCGTCCCGTGCACCGTCCCGGTGAAGTGGAACGTGTACGGCCCCGGTTGCGACGGGATGAACCAGGCGCGGTAATCGCCCGGCGTGCCATCGCCTCCCACCTCGAAGTTCGCTTCGAGCGGGAGGTCCGTCTGCTGCCCCCCGAAGGACACCTGGACCTTCAACGAGCCCCCCAGGTCGACGACCGGCTTGCCGTGCTCCGTGAGGATGATCTGCACGCTGTTGGGTTGCCCGACGTAGGCCGGCTCGGTCCCGAATCCGATCTCCATGTGGATCGGTCCGGCCTGCCGTTGCGCGTGCGCGGAAGCGGCGGGTGCTCCGATGATCAGCGCGACCGCGGCGAGCGCGCACGCCATCGCGAGCACGCGGATGGAACGATGCATGATGGGACTCCTTCGATCGACGGCCGGGATCGCCCCTGATCGGGGCGCGGGCGGCTACCGAGGAGGTCCGCGCCCGCGGAGGACGAGCCGGTCGGTGAACGCCGGCACGCCGCCGGGGAGGGTGAGCAGTACCGAGGAGGCGCGCGGGGTCGTCGGCGTCGGAGATCCCAGGATCTCCGCAGCAGCGTCGGCCGCGCGAAGGATCAGGCTGATCACCGCAGCGACCAGCAGACCAACGGCCAGCTGGGCGACCGCGCCGACCGGCAGGACCTCCGTGAGGTCGTGGAAGGGAGCACCCGCCGCGACCCGCTCCGCGACCTCGATCGCGGCGAAGGTCAGGATCTGGAAGCACACGACCCGCGCGGCGAGGCCGCGGAACGCCATCTCGCGCTCGCCTCGTCCGCGCGTGAGCCGCCCGAGGAACGCCGCGGCGAGTCCGATCACGGCGGTGGCGAGCGCCGCGTGGACCGCGACGGGCAGGTACCCATGTCCGGTGGAGGCGAGGAGCTGCGACCGGGCTTGGGGGATCGGCGCGAGGATCGTGTACGCGATCGCGTGGCCCACGAACACACCGAAGAACGCGGTCGCCCACACGATGCTGCGAGGGATCGGCAGCCGCGACATCACACCTATGCTACGTGCTCTCGGTGTCGGAGGGGAGCAGGTCGTGCAGGCCAAGGACGTCAACCGGGTCGGTGTGGTGGGTTTCGGTCTCATGGGTTCCGGCATCGCCCAGGTCCTCGCCGGTGTCGGGATCCAGGTCGTCGTGCTGGAGCCGACCGAGGAGCTGCTGGCACGCGGACGCGAGCGGGTCGATGCGTCGACCGGCCGCGCGGTCGAGCGGGGCAAGCTCGATCATCAGGAGCGCGACGCGCTCGTCGAGCGGATCCGGGGGACGACCGACGTCGCGTCGCTCGCCGACGTTCAGCTGGTCATCGAGGCCGCGACGGAAGATCGCGACGCCAAGATCGCGATCTTCCGCGAGCTGGATCGCGTCGTCGGTGCCGACGCGATCCTCGCGTCCAACACCTCGTCGATCCCGATCGCCACGCTCGCCTCGGCGACGTCTCGTCCGGACAAGGTCGTGGGTCTGCACTTCTTCAACCCTCCGCCGGCGATGGACCTGGTGGAGGTCACGCCATCCCTCATGACGAGCGCGGACACCGTCTCGTTCGCCCGCGCAGTTCGGCGAACGGCTGGGCAAGACGACGGTCCTCGCGAAGGACGAGGCCGGGTTCATCGTGAACCGGCTCCTCATCCCGTACCTGTGCGCCGCGATCCGGTTGCTCGACGCGGGCTTCGCCACCCGTGAGGACATCGACGCCTCCATCACGCTCGGCTTGAACCATCCGATGGGCCCGCTCCGCCTCGCGGATCTGATCGGCCTCGACACCGTCCTGCAGATCGCGGACGTGCTCTTCGAGGAGTTCCGGGAGCCGGCGTACGCGCCGCCGCCGCGACTGCGGCGGATGGTCGCGGCCGGCAGGCTCGGCCGGAAGTCCGGCGCCGGCTTCTTCGACTACGGGTGAGCCTGCGGTCCCGCGCTCGTGCGGTTCCGGCGACTCGCCTCAACGCATCGACGAACCCGACCCTCCGAGGCAGAACAGGTCGTTCGTCCGATGCACGTCAGCGGACGTCGGCGCGCCCGTTCATCGGGGGGACGCCCTTGCGGGCGAACTCGACCCATTGCCCGTGCCAGGGCTCACGAGCGAACCTCCGAACCTGGAGCGCGCCGTACCCGGTCGCCTCGATCCGCCCCTGCAGCACCCAGGGCGCGGGCTTCGGGTCGTCCTCGACGAAGTACCGCTCGAGCGCCATGAGGGCGGCCCGTTCCTCCTCGGGGGTCAAGCCCTCCGGAAGGTCGAATCGCCGTCCGCCTTCGGTCTCGAACACGCATCCTCCTCCTACAGCGGGATGTTCCCGTGCTTGCGGGCGGGGATGGACTCGCGCTTCGTCGAGAGCATGCGGAGCGCCCGGATCAGGCGGGGTCGCGTTTCCGCGGGCTCGATCACGTCGTCAACGAAGCCGCGCTCGGCTGCCGAGTACGGGGTCGAGAACTTGTCGCGATACTCGCGGATCAACTCGGCGCGCTTCTGTCCGGGATCGGCCGCCCGCTCGATCTCCTTCTTGAACACGATGTTCACGGCTCCCTCGGCCCCCATCACCGCGATCTCCGCCGTCGGCCAGGCGAACGAGACGTCGGCTCGCAGGTGTTTGGAGTTCATCACGAGGTAGGCGCCGCCGTACGCCTTGCGCGTGATCACGGTCATCCGTGGCACGGTCGCCTCGGCGAACGCGTAGAGGAGCTTGGCTCCATGCCGGATGATCCCGTTGTACTCCTGTTCGGTTCCCGGCAGGAATCCCGGCACGTCGACGAAGGTCAGGATCGGGATGTTGAAGGCGTCACAGAACCGAACGAACCGTGACGCCTTCTCGCTCGCGTCGATGTCGAGCGTCCCGGCCCGGACCTTCGGCTGATTCGCGACCACGCCGATGCTCCGTCCGTCGAGCCGTGCGAACCCGATCACGATGCTCGCGGCCCAGAGCGGGAAGACCTCGAGGAAGTCCCCGTCGTCGACCACGTAGCGGATCACCTCGTGCATGTCGTACGGCTCCTGGGCCCGATCGGGGATCAGATGCGTCAACGCCTCGGCCCGACGCTCGGGGTCATCGGTGCTCGCGTACCCGGGGGGGTCCTCGAGGTTGTTCGATGGCAGGAACGACAAGCAGGTAGCGGACACGCTGCAGGACGTCTTCGTCATCCTCGCCGACGAAGGAGGCGACGCCGGACTCGGTCGCGTGGGTCATGGCGCCCCCGAGCGCTTCCATCGTCACGTCTTCGCCCGTCACGGTCTTGATGACATCGGGGCCGGTGATGAACATGTGCGACGTCTCTTTCACCATGAAGGTGAAGTCGGTGATCGCCGGCGAGTAGACGGCGCCCCCGGCGCACGGGCCCATGATCACGCTGATCTGCGGGATCACGCCGGACGCCCGGACGTTCCGCTCGAAGATGTAGCCGTAGCCGGCGAGGCTGGCTGCCCCCTCCTGGATCCGTGCCCCGCCGGAGTCGTTGATCTGGATGAAGGGCGCTCCCGTCTGCAGGGCGAGGTCCATCACCTTGCACACCTTCTGTGCGTGCACCTCGCCCATCGACCCGCCGAACACGGTGAAGTCCTGCGAGGCGACGAAGACCTTCCTGCCGTCGATCGTGCCGTACCCCGTGATCGCTCCGTCACCGGCGGGCCGGCGCTTCTCCATCCCGAAGTCGTGCGAGCGGTGGACGGCGAACGGATCCGTCTCGACGAAGGAACCGACGTCCATCAGGATGTCGAGCCGTTCGCGAGCGGTCAGCTTCCCCTTATCGTGCTGCCGCTGGGCCGCGTCGCGCCCTCCGGGCTGGCGTGCGGACCGGCGTCGCTTGTGGAGCTCTTCGATCCGATCCTCGATCGTCCGGTCGGCCGGGGCAGCTGCCTTCTCGGTCTTCGCCATGAGCCGGAGTCTAGCGACGCCTCCGCTAGCAGGCCTTCACCGGCCAGCCGGCGTGCCTCCAGCCCCCCAACGAATGCACCATCCGGACGGTCACGATCGCGTTCGAACGAGCCGAGAGCGCCGAGGTGGACAGCGACCAGCTCGGCTGCGTGTAGGTGTCGAACCGCCACGGCCAGTAGGTGGCCGAGTGCTGATAGAGGCCGAGGTATCTCCCCTTCGGCGAGCTGGCCGACGGGATGAGTCCGCTCTCGCGCCGGGCGATGCAGATCGCGCGCGTGATCCCACCCTTGACCGGTCCGTACGCACCGACGGCGCACGTGATCTGCCGTTTGGAGAAGTGTTGGACCGTTTCGCCGTCTCGGCGGGTGAGCTGGCAGGGGTGGTGCGGATGCCGTCCCGCCGCCGCCGGAGAGGGGAGGAGCATCGGCGTCGAAACCGCGAGGACCGTGACCAGCAGGACGTTACGAAGGCGTCCTTGCACGGATGCGGACCCTATCAGGACCGGCCCCCGACGTGAGGCGCCGGTTGCCTTACCGGACACCTTCAGACGGGGTCCACCCCACCGCCCGCCCGCCAGTATTCCCCGTGGTCTCGGTCGAGGAACCCTTCGTCGACCAGCGCCCGGCGGAGCGCCGCGTGATCGGTGAAGTACCGGGCGACCGTGGCGTTGACCTCCTTCTCGTCGTAACGGCGTCCCGGTTCGAACTCGAGTGCGATCCGTTCCAACACCATCCGTCGTTTCGATCGCTTCGCGGGGATCTCGGTCAGACGCCCGTTGCGGAAGAAGGTCCGCAGCACCGACTCCTCGGTCGGCGTGACGGTGCCCAGCGCCATCCCGGTCTCGCGCGGCGGTCCCACCTGCTCGGCCGCCCACCGCAGCGTTCCGCCGTCGAGACGATAGGACGCGTGATCCTCGTTGAGACGAACGACCCCCGCCGACGCGAGCCGGTTGAGGTGGGAGCGGACGCGCTTGATCGGGAGGTCGAGCGCCGCCGCAAGCATCGGTCCGCTCGCGGAGCCTCGTGCGAGGAGCCCCGCGATCGCCAGGCGTTCGGGGTCCGCGAGCGCACGCAAGATCTCGTCGGGCGTCTCGGACATGTCGGTGGTCTCCCATAGCATGCTCGCATGCAGCTGACGGACCCGCAGCGTCGGACCCTCCAGCAGCTGATCGGCACCGGGGACCGCCCCGTGTTCCCCGCGGACCTCGCGCAGCGGCTGCGGGATCGGATCGAAGGGGCGGCCCGCAGCCTCGATCTCCCCGAGACGCTCTGGCTCGGGAAGGAGAAGCTCAACGATCTCGGCCGATGCGAGGGCGCCTTCTCCTCGAAGATCGCGGGCGAGTCGCCGCCGTTCGAGCATGGACGGGCGAGCGCCACGGGCGTCCTGCAGCACCGAGCGATCGAAGTGGTGGTGGGCGCTCGCGAACCGCTCGACCCCCACACCGCCGCCGATCTCTCCGTCAAGCGCACGGTGGAGAAGGAGGAGCGCTTCGCGGAGTACTGGGCGGGTCTGCCCGTTCCGGAACGCGACGACATCCAGATGGAGGTCGTCCGGCGGACGATCCTGTTCGAGGCGTCGTTCCCACCGCTCCGAGAGCTCCGTCGCGAGCTTTCGCCCGCCACGGAGCTCTCGGTGCGCGCGGAGCTGCTCGGGGGAGCGCTCGTGGTCTCCGGCAAGCTGGATCTGCTCCTCGGGGCGCCGGACCGGCTGGAGCCCATGCGCGCGACCCGGATCGCGATCGACCTGAAGACGGGCAACGCGTATCCGCAATACGCGGAGGACAACCGGCTCTACGCCCTCGTCCTCGCGCTCCGTTTCGGCGTTCCGCCGTTCCGGGTCGCGTCGTTCTTCCTCGAGGGCGGGACCTGGCAGGCCGAAGACGTCGACGAGACCACGCTGTTCCACGCGGCCGACCGGGTCGTGGAGGCCGCTCGGTCCGCGGCCGCGCTCCACAACGGCCGCGAGCCCGCCCTCACGCCGGGCCCGTGGTGCGGCTGGTGCCCGCGCCTGCAGGTCTGCCCGGCGGCCGACCCCGATGCTCGGTCGTCGGCGTCGCAGCCGTCCGTTGTCGGGGCAGTCGGCCCTCGCTAGGGTTCCGCATCCCGCGGGCGTCGCGAGCGAGGGGTTCGTTCCATGGGGAAAGACGTCTACGACATCGGTGAGCTGCCGCCGCTCGGCGACGTGCCGCCTCGCATGCACGGGATGCTCGTCCGTCCCGACCGGTTCGGCGATCCGAGCGACTCGATCCGCGATGAGGTGATCGACGTTCCCGAGCTCGGCTCGCGTGACGTCCTCGTCGCAACGATGGCCGCCGGGGTCAACTTCAACAACGTCTGGGCTGCCCGAGGTGTCCCGATCGATGTGACGAAGGGCCAGGCGCGATGGGGCGAGCCCACGGAGTTCCACATCGTCGGCTCGGATGCGAGCGGCGTGGTCTACGCCGTCGGCTCGGACGTCCGCGGTGTCGCGGTCGGCGATGAGGTGGTCGTCCACCCCGGTCAGTGGAACCTCGACGATCCGTGGGTGGTGTCGGGCAAGGACCCCGGACTCGCGTCGACCTTCCGCGTATGGGGCTACGACACCTGTTGGGGATCCATGGCGCAGTTCACGAAGGTGCAGGAGCATCAGTGCCTCCCGAAAGCCGACCATCTGACCTGGGAGGAGGCGGCGGCTCCCACGCTCACGGGCGGCACCGCCTACCGCATGCTCTTCGGGTGGCCGCCCCACACGGTGCAACCGGGCGACCTCGTCCTGGTCTGGGGCGGAGCGGGCGGGCTGGGATCCCTCGCGATCCAGCTGGTCGCCAACGCGGGGGGCCGCGCGATCGCGGTCGTCGGTTCCGCGGAGAAGGCGGAGTACTGCCGGTCACTCGGCGCCGTCGGCTCCATCAACCGGAAGGACTTCAGCCATTGGGGCGTGCCTCCGCGGTGGGACGCTCCGGAGTGGGCGGACTGGCTGGCCGGGGCGAAGGCGTTCGGGAAGGCGATCTGGGAGGCGGCGGGGGAGAAGACCAATCCCCGGATCGTGTTCGAGCACCCCGGAGAGGACACGATCCCTACATCGAACTTCGTGTGCGACCGCGGCGGGATGATCGTGATCTGCGCCGGCACCTCGGGTTACGACACCCTGATCGACGTCCGCTACCTGTGGTACCTCCAGAAGCGGTACCAGGGCTCCCACCTGATGAACACCGAACAGGCGGCCGCGTTCAACGACCTCGTTCGCGATGGAACGATCGAGACCACGCTCGGCGCGGCGTACCCCTATGACCAGATCCCCCACGCCCATCATCTGATGGAGGAAGGTGGGCTCCCGGAGGGGAACGTCAGCTGCCTGGTGAACGCGCCCCGGACGGGGCTCACGACGTTCCGTTGACCGCCGAGCCTGGTCACGTCCCGCTCAGCGCGTCTGGACCAGCTCCACGAGGACGCCGCCCATCGACCGGGGATGGACGAACGCGATCAACGTGTTCCTCGACCCTTGCCTGGGCACGCGGTCGACCAACCGGGCGCCCTGCGCGCTCAGGTCCTCGAGGGCGGCGGCGAGGTCCCGTACCCGGTAGGCGACGTGGTGGAGCCCGGGCCCACGCGTGGCCAACGAGCGCCCCACCGGCGAGTCGGGCCCGACCGCCCCGAGCAGCTGGATGAACGAGGACCCGACCGCGAACAGCACCTCGTCGACCCCCTGATCCTCCACCCGTTCCCGAAGGACCGGTTCGACCCCCAGCATCGGCGCGGTAGCGCTCGACGGACCCCTCCAGATCGTCCACCGCGATACCGACGTGATCGATGTCCACGAGATGGATCGTCACGCTTCCCCCATCACGATCTCCTGCGACGGATCATCGGCTCGAGACCCTATCCGTCTTCCCCGCCGGCTGTGGCGAGGGGTCCGGAGGTCTGGACATCCGGTCCCCCGAGCGAGCCGAAGGTCCGATAGCCGGGTGAGGCCATCCGATGTACGGTTGATCGACCGGGACACCCCACGACGACGAGGAGCACGCGCTCGTGAACGACAGGACGCCAGCAAGCCCCGCAGCACTCCTCGCAGGATCCCAGCTCATGCAGCAGGGGACCGCCGACGTGTTCCGGCATCGTGAGCGCAGCCGTCTGAAGAAGGTGCTCCGCGCCATCACGGTGGTGTTCCTGCTCGACGCGTTCCTCTACAACTGGTACACGACGGGACACCGGATCGGGTTGCCGTCGTTCGGGCCCGAGTTCATCTACTTCTTGCCCGTGATCGGCATCTTCGTCGCGATCGGCTTCATGGCCCTGATGCCGTTCATGTTCGGCCGTTCTCCGCACCTCACCGTCTACCCGGAGCAGGTGGAGATCGGACTGACGGAGATCAAAGGACTGGACACCCAGGTCGACGAGGTGATCAGGACGCTCGACGTCTTCCTCGGGTACGCGACCTTCCGGGACGAGCTCGGCGGGACGCCGCGGCGCGGCATCCTGTTCGAGGGACCCCCGGGAACCGGCAAGACCTTCCTGGCCAAGGCGATGGCCAAGCAGGCGGGAGTGCCGTTCATGTTCATCCCCGCGCCGAGCTTCGTCTCGATGTGGCAGGGGATGACGGCGTTCCGGATCCGCTCGTTCTTCAAGAAGCTCCGGAAGGCGGCGCGCAAGGAAGGGGGCGCGATCGGCTTCATCGAGGAGATCGATGCGGTGGCGATGTCGCGCGGCGGGGTGTCCTCGGCCACGGCCGCGCCGAGCGACCTCGCGCGCACCACGTCCGCGTTCTTCGGCTCGGGCGAGGGGAGCATGGTGAACGAGCTGCTGATCCAGCTCCAGTCCTTCGACACCCCGCCGTGGCGCGACCGGATGCGCGGCAAGCTGATCGCGTGGGTCAACGGATACCTTCCGCCCAACCGGCAGTTCCGCTCGCTCCGGCCCGAGTACCACAACATCCTGCTGATCGCGGCGACCAACCGCGGCGACTCCCTCGATCCCGCGCTGCTCCGTCCCGGGCGGTTCGATCGGCGCCTGTACTTCGACCTCCCCACGAAGCAGGAGCGTCGCGACCTGATCGACTTCTTCCTGGCTCGGAAGTCCCACCACGAGCAACTGGATGAAGATGCCTACCGCGAACGGATCGCGCACGAGACCTTCGGCTACACGCCGGTCATGATCGAGCACCTGTTCGACGAAGCGCTGCTGGTGTCGCTCCGTGAGGGACGCAAGCAGATGAACTTCGAAGACGTGATGGAGGCGAAGTTCACCGAGGAGATCGGCACCAAGCAGGTGACCAACTACACCGAGACCGATCGTGACGCGGTCGCCACGCATGAAGCGGGGCACGCCACCGTCGCCTACCTGGTGGGTGTCGGGCGCCGGCTCGAGGTGCTGTCCATCATCAAGCGCCGCGGTGCGCTGGGACTGCTCGCGCACAGCGACGAGGAGGAGCGCTTCACGCGAACGAAGACCGAGCTCGAGGCCGGGATCGCGATCGCGCTCGGCGGGCTCGCCGCCGAGGAGATGTGCTTCGGCGAGTCGGGGACGGGCCCGGGCGCCGACCTCGCCGCGGCAACGTCGATGGCGGCCCAGATGGTGGGCTCCTTCGGGATGGCCGGGTCCCTGATCAGCTACGAGGCCGTCGCCGATGGACCGCTGTCCCGCTCGAACCTCGTGGGTAAGGTGCTCGGGAACCCCGAGACGAAGCAGCGCGTGGAGGACATCCTCGACGGACAGCGCGAGCGCGTGCGCGAGGTGCTCGCCGAGAACCGCGACATCCACGGAGCGCTCCGGGACGCCTTGATGGAGCACGACGAGCTCGTCCGCGACGAGATCCTCGAGGTCATCGAGAAGGCGCTCGCGAACCGACCCTGACCTCGCTCCGAGGTCGCGCTCGTACACTCGGTTCATGACCCGCTCGTTCATCGTCGCTGGCGCCCGGACGCCCATCGGCAAGTTCCGCGGGGGTCTCGCGCCGCTCCGCGCGGTCGAACTCGGCGGGGCCGCGATCCGAGCCGCGCTGGAACGCGCCCGTCTCGAGCCCGACCAGGTCGAGTACACGGTCATGGGGCACGTGATCCAGGCGGGGCAGGGGCAGATCACGGCTCGGCAGGCGTCGATCGCCGCGGGCATCCCGAAGGAGATCCCGGCGATCACCGTCAACAAGGTGTGCTTGTCCGGGATGTCGGCCATCGCGATGGCCGATCAGATGATCCGCGCGGGCGAGCTCGAGATCGCCGTCGCGGGCGGGATGGAATCGATGACGAACGCCCCCTACCTCGCGCCGACCGCCCGGGAGGGCTCGCGGCTGGGCGACGCTCCGCTGATCGACGCCATGATCCATGACGGGCTCTGGTGCGCATTCGATGATCGGCACATGGGTGCGGGGACCGACGCGATGAACCGCGAATACGGCGTCACGCGCGAGGCGCAGGACGCGTGGGCCGCCCGTTCGCATGCGCGCGCGTCGACCGCCTGGGACGAGGGCCGGATGGCGGAGGAGGTCGTGGCCGTGTCCGTCCCGCAGCGGGGCGGCGACACGGTGGAGGTCGCGCGCGATGAGGGCATCCGGCCGGACACCACGCCGGAGGCGCTCGCCGGGCTCCGGCCGGCGTTCTCGCCGGACGGGACCGTGACCGCCGGCAACGCGTCGCAGATCAGCGACGGCGCTTGCGCCGTCGTGGTCGCCTCGGAAGCGGCGGTCGAGCGGCTCGGTTCCGAGCCGCTCGCCGAGATCGTCTCCTACGGGATGTCGGCGGACCGGTACGCGTCGTTGCACACGGTGCCGGCCCTGGCGATGGAGAAGGCGCTCAAGAAGGCGGGCCGATCCACCGCGGACCTCGAGCTCGTCGAGATCAACGAGGCGTTCGCCGGCGTCGCGTCGTACGCGGCTCGTCTGCTCGAGCTCGACGAGGCGATCGTCAACGTGAACGGGGGAGCGGTCGCGCTCGGCCATCCGATCGGCGCGAGCGGCGCGCGGATCGTGTTGACGCTCGCGCTCGAGATGCGCCGGCGGGGGCTCTCCTTCGGCGGCGCCGCGATCTGCGGAGGCGGCGGACAGGGCGACGCCCTGATCCTTCGCCGGGCGTGATCGCCTCGCCGGTCCGCTAGCTGTCGGTCTGAAGCTCGGCGTGCCGGCGGAGCTCGGCCGCCAGTTGCTGATGGGCCGCCTCGGCCTCCCACGGCTCGTCCTGCGGCTGTCCGCCCGCCTCGTCGACGAGGATCTTCACGTCGGGCGCGGCCGCGCCGTCCGTCTGGACCTCGGGATCCGGGAGGAAGACGCGGAACGCCGAGCCCCCGCCGTCGCGACTCTCGGCCTTCACCGTGCCGCCGTGCGCCTCGGCGAGCCGTCGCACGACCGGAGAGATGGAGGCGTCCGAGGACGGCTCGGGATCCTCGACGGAGAGCAACGCTCCTCCCTCCGCCCGCTGGAGCCGTACGACGATCGTCTTCCCGCTCTGGGTGCGTTCGCTCGACGCGCGGAGCAAGCCGTTCAGGATCTGTTCCGTGCGGACCTGGTCGATCCGCACCTTGACGGGCTCCGCGACGACGCGGATGTCATGGTCGGAATCGGCCATCGCCTCTTCGACGACCCTGTTCACGAGGGACTCCATGTCGGTGCGGCGGATGTTGAGCTTGATCGAGCCCGAGGCCAGCCGTTCGGCATCGGCGATGTCGGCGACCAGGTTGTCCAGCCGCCGGGCGTGCCCGGTGAGCTGTTTGATCAGCTGCGCCTGATCCTTCTGATCCTTCTTGTGCTTGAGCAGTTGCGTGATGCCGTTGATCTTGGCGACCGACTTCTTCGCATCGAGCGAGAGCTCCTTCATGAACGGCGTCGTCCCGCGCCGGTCCTCGACCGGCATCTCGACGACGGTGTCCTGTTCGTCGCGCGCGACGGCATCGGCCGTTTCTTGCTCGCGCGTCTCGCGGAGCGCGTCGGACATCTGGTGCATCCGCAGGTCGCCTTCGATGACCTCGAGGCGGTTGCGAGCCGTGATCAGGTCCGTCTCCAGCTCCTTGACCCGGTCCTCGGCGGCGATCAGCTTCTCGGTCTGACCGGCGAGGCGCTCCTGGGTCACCTGGAGCAACTGGTCGATCTGCGCCCGGCCCTGGTCGTCCGCGAGCTCGAGCTGGCGCCGCGCCTCGAAGTCCTGGAGGCGGCGGTTGAGCTCCGCGTTCTCCGCGGCGGCGTCCTCGAGCTGCCGCACCAGCTTCTCCGCCCGCGCTTGCTGGGACGCGCGATCACGATCGGCCTTCATCGTGACGTCCTCGGTCTCGGCGTTGCGGAGCCGTTCGGCCTCGAGCTCGCCGCGCAGCTCCTCGATCGTTCCGTCCGAGCGCGCCAGATCCTCTTGCAACGCGGTCAGCGAGCGCCGCATCTCGTCGGCTTCCTTGCGCGCTTGACCGACCGCGGCCGTGCGCTCCTTCACCTCGGAGGTGTGACCCTTGAGCTCTCCGCGGATCCGAGCGATCTCGTTGTGCGCTTCGAGGAGCTGTTGCTCTCGGCTGGCTGCCTCGGCGCGAGCGGCGGTGACCTCGTCCCGCACCACCTGCAGGTCGTGGCCTGCCGTGTCCGCCGCCGTCTCGGCGTCGGAGATCCGGCCACGCAGTTCCGTCTCGCGCTGTTCCAGCTGGCTCCGGTAGGAGGCCTCGATCTCCTCGAGCTGGCGCTGGAACTCCTCACGCGTTGCCCGGACCTTCTCCTCGAGCTCGGCCTCGCGCTCGACGAGGTCGGCACGATGGGAGGCTCGACCGCTCTCGAGCTCGGCCTTCGCGGCGCGGAGCTCGTCCTCCAGCATGGCCGCGCGCTGCTCCTCGTTGCGGAGCGCGCGGAGCTCCGTGTGCGCGTCCCCCAATTCGCGCTGCGCGCTCGCGAGCTGCGCCTCGGCCGTCGTGAGGGCGTCTCGGATCTGCAGCATCTCGACGTTCGCCGCGTCGACCTCTTCCTGGCTGCGGGAGGTGGCTTCGGTCGCCCGCATCGTGGCGAGCTCTCGGCGGGTCGTGTCGAGCTGCTCCTTCGTCACGGCGAGCTCGGCGTTCAAGCCGATCGCTTCCAGCTCGGCTTCGCGGAGCCGCAGATCCTGCTCGTCGTCGTCGACGACGCGCATCGCCTCCTGGATCGTTTCCTGGAGTTGCGTGGCCAGGCGCTCGCGCTCCTTCGTGACGGTCCGCAGCTGGAGCTCGAGCTCCTGGACCTGACCCTCCGCGCGCAACGCGCGCTCCTCGATCCGTGCGTCCCCGGGCGCCGGCTTGGTCTCGCTGGCGAGCTGCTGGAACGACTGGAGCTCTTCCAGCGTCGTGCGGTACTGATCCTGCAACAGCCCGAGCCGCTCCTCCGCCGCGCGCGCCCGTTCCTCGGCCCGCCGTCTCGCCTCGCCTTCCTCTCTGAGGCCAGGGTGGGGGGCGGCGGCCCGCACGGGTTGGGGGGTCACGACGGGCCGCGTCTCCACGCGACCGTCGGCGGTGTCGCTGACCACCGCGAGGAGCCGAGCAACGCCGAAGACCGCGACGCCGAGCAGCACCAGCAGCGCGAACAGGAACAGCGCGTTCGTCCGCCAGGGCCCGGCAGCGCTCGCGATCGGCGCGTCGGGGTGGGTGAGCTCGACGACGGCGGGGCCGCCGACGCCGGAGCGGAACCGCAAGGGGAGCTTCACCGAGAGCGTGCCGTCGAACTCGCTCGTGAGCGGAACCCCGCGGAGGGCCTCCTTGATCGAATCCTTCTCGCCCGGGAGCTGCGTTCCGATCCTGCTGGTCGCCGTCGAGTACAGGATCGTGCCCTCGGGGGAGTACAGGGTGACCGAGTCGAAGTCGCTGGGGTCGATCACGATCGCTTGGATCTGGGTCGTGAGCTGGCTCGCGCGCTCGGCCGACGCCGGGCCGGTGAGATCGGCGGGCGTGAACGCGAGCGTGAGCGAGCTGTCGGTGATGGTCTGGGCCTGGTGGACGATCTGGTCGCGGGCCGAATGACGGGCGTGGACGCCCATCAAGAGCGATCCGATGATGCCGAGCACGAGGAGCGCCCCGAGCGCTGCGAGCAGCGTCCGTGCGATCCTCCCGTACCCCTTCAACGAAGCGATCATCCCCGTCCCCTCACTGCCACCCGTCGTGTCGCACCGCTCGTTCGAACTGGTCTCCGAAGGTGGTTATCGGCAGGGTTCCGCGCGAGCTTCAGCGGCAGATCGGTGTAGGGCTATCGGCCGACATCGGAGGAAGTGCCTAGGCCGGGCCGGCGCCGGAAAGCACCCGCGTCGCACCGGTGCGGACGTCCTTGTCGAGCACGATCAGATCCTCCATGAGCTGGCGCATCTGCTCGACGTGGGAGACGACGACGACCAGGCGATCCACGTCACCCGCCACGAGGCGACCGATCCCGTCCATCGCACGGTCGAGGTGTTCGGCATCGAGGCTCCCGAACCCCTCGTCGAGGAGGAAGCTGTCCAGGCGGCCGCCTCCGCGCGTGACCATCTCGGCGAGCGCGAGCGCGAGGGCGAGTGACGCGAGGAAGGTCTCGCCGCCCGAGAGCGAGTCCGCGGTCCGGTCGGCGGCTCCGGCGTTCATGTCGAGGACGTGGAACGCATCATCGTCGCTGAAGCGGTAGGCACCGTCGGTCAGCTCTTCGAGGTGCACGCTGCCCAGATCCGCGAGCGCGGCTCGCTCCTCTTCGAGCAGGTACGCGAGGAACCGCGACGGTTGGAGGTCGGCCGCGAGCCGTCGCGCGACGTCCCGAGCTCCGGTCGCGACGACCAGACGAGCCTCGAGATCCGCACCCGCAGCGAGGGTCTCCTCGATCGTTCGCACGCGTTCGGCCGAGGCGGCCGCGGCGGCGGCGGCATCGGCGACCACGCGGGCGACGTCCACGTCCGGCGGGAGGTCGAACGCCGCGAGCTCGGCGGCGACGGCTTCCGTCGCCGCATGGGCCTCCGCGGCCGCTCGGTCCCCGGCCTCCGCGGCCTCGGTGAGCCGCTCCACGAGCGTCTCCCCGAGCTCGACGTACGACGAGCGGACGTCGGTCGCAGCGGTCCCCACCGGACGGGCCTGCCCCAGCAGGCCCCATGCCGTCGCGAGCTCGTTGGCGAGGGTCGCGACCCCGCGACCCGCCTCGTCCGCGCGCGCGCGGCAGGTTTCCAGCGCGGTGCGGGCCGCGTCGGCTGCCGCCGACGCGGTCCGCACCGCACCCTCGGCCAGCTCGAGCTCGTGCTGGCGCTCGTCCAGCAGCGCCCGCGGGTCGCCGTCGCCGAGCCGGTCGACCAGCTCGCTCTTCGTCGTGGCGAGCGCGGCCTCGGCCTTCCGTGCGGCGTCTTCGCGCGCGGCGAGCTGGATCCCGAGGGCATCCACGCGCTCGGCGCCGGCGGCCGCCTGCTCGAGGGCGGTGGCCACTCCCGCGCCCGCTCGTTCCTTCGCGTCCCGCGCCGCGCCCTCGGCCGCCCGCGCCTTCACGAGCGCGCGGTCGGCCGCGGCGACCTTGGGGGCGGCGCCGGCGCGTGGGACGCGCTCGACGACCCGGTCGCACACCGGGCACGGCTCGCCGGCGATCAGCTGGCGCCGGAGCTCGTGCGCCATCTCGGCATGTTGGGTGAGGTGCAGGGCGGATTCGGCTTCGGCGCGAACGGCCTCGGCGGTTTCGAGCGCCGTCGTCGCCGCGTCGAGCGCGGCGCGCTTCGTCGTCGCCGCTCGCGCGAGGCGCTCCTGAGCGGCACGGGCTGCCTTCGCCTCCTGCGCGGCGGTCTGGGTGGCGGCCGCCGCCTGCTCGACGGCCCTCGCTTCGTGATCCAGCTTCTCGACCAATGCCGCGAAGGCCTGGAAGGCGGCGTGTCCGCCGACGCGCTCCGAGATCGCCTCCAGCTCGGCGCCGGCGACCTTCCGGGCGTCGTCGGCCGCCGTCACCTCCTCCTGGGCGAGCCGGACCGCGTCGTCGGCCGCCGCCGCGTCGTCGGCAACCTGCTCGAGTCGCTCCGCCGGTGGGAGCGCTGCGGCCGTCGCTTGCAGCTGCGCCGTCCGGGCCCCAGCCTCGGTCGCTTCCCGGAGCGCGATGTCGCGTGCTTGCGTGAGCACGTCGAGCCGCTCACGGGCCGCGTCGAGGCTCGCGTGTCGCGCCGAGGTCGTCTCCGCCTCGGCCCGTGCCTCATCCAAGCGCGAACGAGCCTCGTCCAGCCGGGAGCCCTCTCGCGCGAGCGCCTCGAGCTCGAGCTCGGCGCCGCGGACCCGGTCTTTCGCCGCCGCCAGGGCGGCATCGAACCGCTCGTAGCCGAACACGCCCTTCAGCACGGCGTTGCGATCGGTCGGCGTCGCCTTCAGGAACTCCGCGAACCGGTTCTGCGCGAGCAGCACCGAGCGGCAGAAGGCGTCGAAGGTCATCCCCAGCAGCCGCTCGACCCGCTGCCGCACCGGCCGCTCCTGCAGAACCGTCTCCAGCACCTCCGCGTCGTCCGCGTCCTTCGCGAGGCGCTCGAGCCGGTGCTGGCTCTGGCCTCGCCGGCGGAGCGCACGCTGGGCGCGCCAGATCTCCCCGTCCACCTCGAACACCAGCTCGACGTGGCAGCCGTCCTCGAGCTGGTGGATCAGCGATCGTGTGTCGCGCTCGAACGACGGCGTCTTGCCGTAGAGCGCGAAGACGACGGCGTCGAGGATCGTGGACTTCCCGGCGCCGATCGGCCCGACCACGCCCACGAGCCGTCGACCCCGGAAGTCGAAGGTCGTCCGGCCCCGGTACGAGCGGAACCCCTGCACCGTCAGCTCACGCGGACGCATCGGCCACCTCTTCGAGCACCTCGCGGAACAGTCCGAGCAGGTCCGAGGGCGGCTCCTCGCCGGTGTCCCGCCGGTAGTAGTCGGCGTACTGCTCCTCGTCGCTCGGCCGCGGTCCGCCGGAGCGGGCGCGGCGTTCCCCGGGCGGCCGGTACGGACGGACGTTGACCAGGAAGGGGAAGGTATCCGCGGCGCGCCGACCCAGGTCCGCGTCGATCCCGCCCACGCGCACGGTGAGGTCGAGGTAGGCGTCGCGAAGCTCGTCGATCCGCGCGTCGATCTGATCCCACGTCCCTTCGGCGCGAACGAGCGGCCGGCCGGAGACGAGGGGGATCGACGTCACCGTCGCGAGCCGGCCCGGTTCGGCGTCGACGATCACGACCCGCTTGGCCTCGCCGGCCTCGCCGAAGTCCAGCGGAAGGAGCGAGCCGGCGTACTGCCCCGGGACCGGCGATCCGGGGATCGCCTGCGGGGCGTGGATGTGGCCGAGCGCGACGTATTGCGGTCCCGGAGGGATCGCCTGCGCCGATGCGACGTACGCGCCGCCGACGTGCAGCTCCCGCTCGGAGCCGCCGACCTTCACGCCGCCCACCATGAAGTGGGCGACGAGCAACGGGACGAGATCCGTCCCCGCTCGCGCGACGAGCGCGGCGTCGAACGCCGCGCACAGGGCGGCGATGCGTTCGGCGTATTGGCCGTACCACTCGCCCGCGTCACGCATGAAGTCGACCACGCGACCCTCCCGCAAGAACGGGAGACAGCCGACGAGCGCGGGCACGCCGAGCTCTCCGGGCCCGAGGACGCCGCCCTGGTCGGGCCGCCGGATCGACCCGATCAGATGGACGCCTCGGCCCTGGTCCCGCACCAGTGGCGCGAGCGCGTCGAACAGCTCGGGGGAATCGTGATTGCCGGCCACCGCGACGACGGGCCGCCCCTCCGCGAGGCGAAGGAGCCCGGCCAGCCCGAGCGCGAGCGCGTCGACCGGAGGGATCGGACGATCGAAGACGTCGCCGGCGACGAGCACGAGGTCCACCTCGTGCTCGGTCGCGATCCGGGCGACCTCCTCGAGAGCGGCCGCCGTCTCGGCGGCGCGATCGTGCCGCCCGAGGCGGCGGCCGACGTGCCAGTCGGCGGTGTGGAGGATCCGCATCAGCCGGGGGAACGCTGCATCCGAGGGGGAACGGCGCCGAGGCGACGTGGGTTCCTCACGTCAGCCCGGCGAACGGATCGTCGCCGGCATCCGCCACCTCCTCCTTCCTGGTCGCCCATGGCGGGAACGGGAACGTGACCACGAGCGGGACGGGGATCGCCGGTTGGCTGACGACCATCGTTCCGGGCTTCAGGAGCCGTGCCCGAGCCCGCGTGGACGGCAGCATCCAGCCGTACTCGGCGCGTTCCGCCTCGGCCGAGTCGAGGCGCCCGGTCACCCGGATCGCGGCGTTCTCCAGGACCTCGGGCGCGACGCGACTGGCCGTCTGCTGCGCGCCGACGAGCAACACCCCGAGGGAACGGCCGCGCTGGGCGATGTCGATCAGCATGTCCTTCAGCGGCCCGGTCCCATCGCGGGGGGCGTACTTGTTGAGCTCGTCGAGGACGATCACCGACAGCGGCAGCCGCTGCCCGGTGTCCTCCTTCTCCTTGAACGTCTCGCGCAGGAGCGCGCCGACGACGAAGCGCTGGGCTTGTTCGTGCAGCGATTGGATCGCGACGACGGTGACGTTGGCCGCACCGCGATCGATCCGTCGGTCCGCGTCCGCTCGGACGAGATGCCCGAGCCGCGCCGACGCCGCGTGGAGCCGGCGGAGGAAGGCCGCGACCGTCCCGGGCATCACCCGCGCCGTCCAGGCGGCGTCGGCCTCCGAGCCGTCGTCGGGCTCGAGATGGACCTCGAGCGCGCGCACGAGCGACGGGAGATCGGTGATCACGACGTCGGCCTGCGCCGCCGGGATGCGGTCGTCCCGAGACCATGCGTGCCCGTCGGGCGCCTGCGCGGGGTCGCGGAGCGCTACCGCTCCCGGCATGCCGTCGACGCCGACGGCCCATCGTTTGAGCTGGAGCTGTACGCGCTCACGGATGAACGGGATCTGGTTCTTCGCGTCGCTGGCGTCCGTGAAGCAGAACTCGAGCAGGTCCTGGTCGATGAACGCGCGGGGCGTCCAGGAGAAGACCTCCACGCCCTCGAAACGACCACCGGTGTCGGGGACCACGACATCACCGCTCTGGCGTCGCGGCGGCGCCCAGAAGCGAACGCTGGGGAACGGAGCGGGGTCGACGCCGAGCGCCGTCCAGCCTTCGCGGGCTCCCTCGTGGGCCTCGAACGATGCGTTCGGCCGATCGAGCCACAGCAGGTCCTCGCCCTTGACGTTGAACACGAGGACGCGGAGGTTCGCCGCGCCGGAGCCCACGACCTCGGGGGTCGAGGTCAGCATCCGGAGGAAGAACAGCGCGAACGAGGTCTTGGTGGCCACGCCCGAGATCCCGCTGATGGACATGTGGCCGCCCTTGCGACCATCGAAGAAGTCCAGGTCCACGTGGACGGGGGCGCCGTCCCGGCCGAGCCCGATCGGCAACGGCCGCTCCATCTCGTCGGCGTACAGGGCCTTGCGGCGTTCCTCGCCGGTCGCGCGCGCGACCTCCTCGCCGGGGTCGGCCGACACCCACACCTCGGGATCGACGCGCGTGACGGCGACCCGAGCCGTTCGCACCTTGGCCGCCGGCATGATGCCGAGCTCGGCGATCCGGTGCGTATCCGATTCGTACTGCGCTCCCTCGTAGACGGCCTCGGCCTCGGTGATGACCCCGTAGGTCCGAACCTCCCCGACCTTCGGGACCTCCGTGCGGACGACGATCAGATCGTCGAGTTGGAGGTACTCGTCTTCCTCCAGGACGACGCGGAACTCCGCGGTCGTCGTGTGCTCGGATCCGAGCACACGACCGACGCGATCGTCGCTCACGAGGCCATCCGTTCGTGCACCGCTTCGCGGAGCGCGCGATACACGAGGCCGCGGTCGCCCATGCGGTGGCGGAGCTGCCGCTCGAGCGCGGCGATGGGAACGAGGTTCTGCGGCGCGCGGGGATCGAGATGGGGCTCGGACGCGACGAGGGGGAGCACGGCCGCCGTTCGGTCCGCCAGACGGATCACGTCGCCGGTCGGGAGCTGCCCGCTGGCCTCGCACCGGACGATCCCCGACCAGGCATGACCACCCGGGACGTCCGCCAGCCGCACGTACCAGGAGTACCGGCGGTACTCGGAGATGGTGAAGAGCGGGGTTCGCTGTCCCGGGCGGAGCGCGGCGACCACGGCGCTGCGCTCGGGCGGCAGGTACGTCACGCGATGGCTCTTGATCGACCCCACCGCTGGCACGGGGGCCAACTCGTTCAGCGGCCCGTCGGCGACGACGAAGCATCCCGACGCGAGGGCGGTGGCGACGTGTCCCTCGGCGGTCCGCATCTTCGTGTGGAGCGTCCTGACCAAGCCGGCCGGATCCGAGTCCGGCGTGGTGGCCGTGGCGTAGGGCGGGTCGAGCGCAACGACGGGGAAGGTCTCGGCTCGTCCACCCGCGAGCACCGCCCATCGGCCGACGCGCTCCTCGGTGATCCACGACCGGCGCGACCCGCGGTCCCAGATCGCCGCACCGACCGCGAACGTGCCGCAGATCCCGGGGACCGGTCCGGACGGATCGTCGAGCGTGAGCCTCGCATCCACCCGGCGCACGCCGTCGACGAACGCGATCCGCGCGACGCCGTCGTCGACGCCATCGCGCGGAGCCCAGTCCTCGGTCTCGATCGACGTGTCGACCGAGCCCTCCGCCGGTGCCAGCGCCTCGTCCGGATCCAGGGGCGCGCCGTATTCGGGCGACCAGCCCTCGACGAAGATCCGTGCCATGCGCCGGATACTACCCACGGCCACCGACGCCTCCGCTCAGGCTGGGCTCACCGTCTCCGACGAGGTCGTCCACGTGCTGCCCCCGGCGTACGTGAGGACGCTCGTCCGCATGCCGCTCGGACAGCAATGTGGGTCTCCGTGCGCGAACACCGCTTCCGTCACGACGAGACCGACCGGGTCCGTCGACGGGACGATGCGTGCGTCACAGACGTTCCGATCGAATACCCGGGCACCCGTCGCGATGTCGATCGCGAAGGAGGTCCCGCAGCCTCCGGAACCGCCCGTCTCCGCGAACACGAGCGCGTCATCCGATGCGTCGCCGGTGACGTCGCCGATCACCGCCGTGAGACCCAGGACCGGGCGCCGCTTCGCACCGAACGCGACGGCGTTCACCGGTTGCCATGGCGAGCCAGGGTCGCCGCGGTGCAGCCACACCGCGATGCCTCGATCGGTCCGGAAGGGGTCGGGTCCGGGACGTTGCCAGGCCACCACGATCGCGTCGCCCTCCGACGTGTGCGCGTACCACGTTCCGGCGACCTCGTCCCCCTTCGGAACGAGGTCATCGACGGGCACGTCACCGGCCGGAAGATCCGAGGGATAGGCGGTGGGCAGTCCTCGCGGGAGCGACGGCGGCGCTGCGGGCGTTCCGGTCGCGGGCAGCGCGTCATGCGTACCGCCGCGACACGCGGCGAGGCAGATCAGGAACGCGGCGGATGCCCATCGGCGACGGTCGGCCATGCGCCGATGGTGGCAGACGTTCCGGCGAGACCGTGGGACGTTGGGCCGAGCGACCGGCCCCTCGGGTTTTGGGAGGATGGAGACAACATCCGTGGCGGACGGCGACCCAGCGGGCCGGCGGGTGGCCGGTCCAAGGAAGGAGCCCACGACGGCATCGACCTCTGAGCTCGAGGGGGCGCGCTCGTCCCTCCCGCTCGCTGCGGGCGCCGTCGACGTGTATCGGTTGGCCTGGTTGGCCGAGCAGGGGATCGGCGCCGTGCCCAGCCTCCCGAACACCCTCAAGATCCTGCTCGAGGACCTCCTCAGGCGCGCCGGGAGCCGCGACGTCGCCGACGCCGACGTCGCCGCGCTCGCCGCCTGGCCGGCGCCCGCGCTCGCGATCGCGTTCATGCCGGGACGCGTGCTGATGCAGGACTTCACGGGCGTGCCCGCGGTCGTCGACCTGGCGGCGATGCGGAGCGCCGTCTCGCGCGCGGGCGCCGACCCGGCGCGCGTGAACCCGCACGTGCCGGTCGACCTGATCATCGACCACTCCGTCCAGGTCGATCTGTTCCGATCGCGCGACGCGTACGAGACCAACATCGACTGGGAGTACCGCCGCAACGCGGAGCGCTACGCCCTCCTCCGGTGGGCGCAGCAAGCCTTCGATAACGTTCGCGTCGTCCCGCCGGGCGCGGGCATCTGCCACCAGGTGAACCTGGAACACCTCGGGCGGGTGGTGGCCACCCGAGACGGGGTCGCGTTCCCCGACACGCTCGTGGGGACGGATTCCCACACGACGATGGTCAACGGTCTCGGCGTGCTCGGCTGGGGAGTGGGCGGCATCGAAGCCGAGGCCGCGATGCTCGGTCAGCCGATCTTCCTGCCGCAACCACTCGTCCTCGGGGTGCGCGTCGTCGGCGCGCTTCCCGCCGGCACGACGGCCACCGACCTGGTCCTGTCGCTGACGCAGATGCTGCGAGCGCACGGTGTGGTGGGGACCTTCGTCGAGTTCTTCGGTGACGGGTTGTCGTCGCTTTCGGTGGCCGACCGAGCCACGCTTTCGAACATGTGTCCCGAGTACGGAGCAACGTCCGCGTACTTCCCGGTGGACCGGGAGACCCTTCGCTATCTCACCTTCACCGGCCGGGCAGACGTCGTCGATCTGGTCGAGCGCTACACGAAGGAACAGGGGTTGTTCCGGGCCGATGGCGACCCCGAGCCACGGTTCTCCGAGGTCGTGGAGCTCGATCTCGCGGCGGTGGAACCGTCGGTCGCGGGCCCGAAGCGCCCACAGGACCGCGTGCCTCTCGCCGAGGTCTGGGGGTCGTTCGTGGCGGCCTTCCGCGACCGCCTGGAGCCCGATCCCCGTCCGAGCGACGTCGGCCGGTTCGAGGAGGAGGGAGGGAACGTCGACGTCGAGGTGGACACCGACGCGACGATCGAGCCCGGGGCGGAGACTCCGATGTCGGTCGACGGCGAGGTCGTGAAACACGGCTCGGTGGTGATCGCCGCCATCACTTCCTGCACGAACACGTCCAACCCGTCGGTGATGCTCGCCGCCGGGCTCCTCGCCAAGAAGGCCGTCGAAGCCGGGCTCCAGACCCGCTCATGGGTGAAGACCTCGTTGGCCCCGGGCTCGCGCGTGGTCACCGACTACCTCGACAACGCGGGCCTCACGCCCTACCTCGAGAAGCTCGGCTTCGCCCTCGTCGGGTACGGCTGCACGACCTGCATCGGGAACTCCGGTCCGCTCCCCGAGCGCGTCTCGGAGGCGGTCGAAGAAGGGGACCTGAACGTGGTCGCCGTGCTCTCCGGCAACCGGAACTTCGAGGGGAGGATCCACCCGCAGGTTCGGGCGAGCTACCTGGCATCCCCTCCGCTCTGCGTCGCCTACGCGCTGGCCGGCTCGGTCGACCTCGATCTCACGAGCGAGCCGCTCGGGGTCGGGGCCAACGGTCCCGTCTTCCTCCGAGACATCTGGCCGACGCCCGCCGAGGTCGTCTCGTCGATGGCGGCGGCGATCACCGAAGAGCAGTTCGTGCGCGAGTACGCCCACATCTGGGACGGCGACGAGCGGTGGACGTCGCTCCCGACCCCGGACGGACCGGTGTACGCGTGGGACCCGGCGTCGACCTACGTGCAGGAGCCGCCGTTCTTCCACGACGATGCCGCGCGGCCGATCGAGGACGTCGAGGGAGCTCGGGTCCTGGTAGCCGTCGGCGACTCGATCACCACGGACCACATCTCACCGGCGGGCTCGATCAAGGCGGATTCGCCGGCGGGCCGGTATCTCCAGGAGCACGGTGTGCCCCCGGCCGAGTTCAATTCGTACGGGGCCCGCCGCGGGAACCACGAGGTGATGATGCGGGGCACCTTCGCGAACATCCGGCTCCGCAACGAGCTCGCACCCGGGACCGAGGGTTCGTGGACCACGCACCTGCCGAGCGGCGAGGTGCTCTCGATCTTCGACGCGGCCGAGCGGTACCGCGACGAGGGAGTCCCGCTCGCGCTCCTCGCCGGCAAGGAATACGGCAGCGGATCCAGCCGCGATTGGGCAGCGAAGGGGCCCGCGCTGCTCGGGGTGCGGTTCGTGATCGCGGAGAGCTACGAGCGGATCCATCGATCGAACCTCGTGGGGATGGGCGTGCTGCCGCTCCAATACCTCGCGGGCACCACCGCGGCGTCGCTCGGCCTGACCGGGCGCGAGACGTATGCGGTCCGCGGGCTCTCCGGAGGCATCGTCCCCGGACAGGAGCTCGCCGTCGAGGCGGTGGCGGAGGACGGGCAGGTGATCTCGTTCCCAGCGACGCTTCGCGTCGACGGCGCCGCCGAGGTCGACTACCTCCGCGCCGGCGGCGTCCTCAACCTGGTGCTCGCGGAGATGCTCGGAGGGTAGGTCGGCGCGGGGTCGGGCGGCTCACGCCAGCGTCGCGGTGTACACCGGCTGGGTCGTCGGGGCGGCCGGGCACGACGTGGGCTCGACGGTGACCGCCATGACGTCGCTCCCGCTGACGTCGGCGCTCGTGTAGGCGGCGAGCTCTCCGTCCGTCGGCGAAGCGCACCCGGTGGAGACCGGTGTGCTGCCCGTGATCATCCAGATCTCGTACGTCTTGCCCGCGCCCGGCGAGGGGAGACCCTCGCCCCAGATCAGCGCACCCGGCTGCCCCGGCGCGTAGACCATCGCGAGCGCGCCGGCGTCACCCTGGAAATGGATGACCTCTTGCGTCGGACGGGCGCCGACGATGGGTTGGGTCCGTGGGCGGAGCGACGCGACGCCCGCGAGGACGATGACGAGCGCAGCGGCGACCGCGACGAGCGCTGCGCGCCGTCGCGGTCGTCGCTCGTCCGCCCCGCGCGAGTTGCGCGCACGTTCGAGGACCCGGTCCGCGAGCTCCTCGCGGACCGGGACCGGCTCGAGCGCGAACCCGAGCAGGCCCGCCGTCTCCTCGAACCCCGCCTCCAGCCGGCGGCACTCTTCGCAGTCGCCGTGCGCCGCCATCGCGGCGCGGAGGGTGGCGTCGTCCTCGGGCTCCAGCCCGCCGAGCGCGCGCAGGGCCAGCAGCTCTTCGATCAGCCCGTGATCCCGCTCGCTCATCGTTCCAGCTCCTCGACCACCGAGCGCATCCTTCGCATGCCGAGCAGTGCCCGGGACTTGACCGTGCCCAGCGGGGCGCCGGTCTTCTCGGCGACCTGGGACTGCGAGAGGCCGTCGAAATACATGAGCTCCAACACCTCGCGCTGCTCCGGCGGGAGGGAGCGCAGGGCCGTGCGGACGGCGTCGCGCTCCGCAGGTGCGGCGACCGCCGCCAGCACGGCGTCGGTCGGATCTTCGGCCTCCTCCCGGACCCCGACGACCATCTCGTCGGAGCGCCGTCGCTGCGCTTCCTCTCGGCGGACCACGTCGACGGCGCGATGGTGGACCATCGTCATCAGCCAGGCCTTCACCGAGCCCCGCCGTTCATCGAACACGCCGGGGCTCCGCCAGAGCGTCAGGAAGGCTTCCTGCACGATCTCCTCCGCCAGCTGGGCCTGCCGAACCACACGAACGGCGAGCGCCATCGCGGAGGGGGCATAGGTGGCGAACAGGCTGCGGAACGCCTCCTCGTCCCCTCCTTCGATCCGCCGAACGAGCTGGCGGTCGCGCGCGGCGGAGAGATCCTCAGCCATCCTCGACACGCCGCTCCCGATCGGCATCGTGGCGGTGACCTGCGCGGGCATCCATCCTCCACGAGAGCTCCGCACCGTATCCGCCGCGGTGGGCTTCCCGGATGACCGAACCGCTCACCTCGCCGTCATGCTCCGGAGCGGTCCAGCCGACGGATCGCCGTTTCGAGCAGCTCCGCGAGGTGCAGGCCGCTGCCCGGCTCGTACCGAGCCGTGCCGACCGAGAGCTTCAGGGCCCGCGGTGGATCGCGTCGCGCGTCGTGCACGGCCATCGCCTCCACCAGGCGTGAAAGGACGGTGGTCTCGGCGCCCTCCGCCTCGCCGGTCAGCAGGATGCAGAACGTGTCGGGGGCGATCCTGCCCGGAACGTCGGAGTCGCGGACGGAGTTCAGCACCACCTCGGCGGCGTCGCGGGCGAGCTCGTCGGCTGCTTCGCTGCCGAGCGCCGCGCGGAGCGCATCGTGCTCTTCGATCCGAACGAACACGAAGATGACCGGCTCGCCCGCGCGGTCGGCCATCCGCAGATGGTGCTCGGCGATCGGCGCGAACCCGCGAAGGGTGGGGAGCGCGGTCGCCTCGTCATTGGTCGCGAGCTCCCGACGCATCCGACGGATCGCGACGGCGTACCGGATCGCGCGCGGCAGGAGCGATCCGAACAGCTCGTCGCGCACGAGATGATCTTCCACGCCCGCGTGCATCGCGACGGTGCCGTCGGCCGCGCCGACGGCGTCCGTGACCACAACGACCGCGGCATCGGGCTCCAGCCCGCGCACACGGCGGACCGTCTCCAACGGCGCGCTGCCGTCCAGTGCGAGCACGACGGCGTCGACCCCGCTCCGGCCCTCGATCGTGTGCGCGCCGCGAACGTCGAACCCATCCTCGCGAGCGAGCGCGGCCGCGTCCGCGTCGTCGAGGCCGACGAGGAGCACGGTCACCGGTCCCCTCAGCATGTCTCCGTTCCCTCTCCCGGTGGTCGGTGCGGAAGGCAGCGCCGCGCATCATCGCACATGGCATCGGCGGACCTCGGCGACGACGGGCCGGCGACCGCCACAACCTCACCATCGGAACGACACACGGTCGGCGGTCGCGGCATCCGGCCCCGGATACGCTGGAAGGCACATGGTGGATCCCGCTCCGTCGGCCGCCGGCCGCATCACGCGTCTCCTCGTCGTGCTCTCCGCGTCGCTGGCGCTGCTGTCCGGCTTCGTCGGCACCGCGCTCGCCGTGCGGTGGGTCCAGTTGCGGGACGTCGGGACGGGCCGGGTCCTTCGCCAGAGCGGTGCCGAGCGGTTCCACAGCGCCGCCGCCGGGGAAGTGCTCGGACCATCCGTGCAACTACCTGTTGCTCGGATCGGACTCCCGGGCCGGGCTGCCGATCGACGAGCAGCACCAGTTCGGTACGAACAAGGACATCGGCGGGACCACCCGGGCGGACACGATCATGCTCGTCCACACGGATCCCGCGCTCCAGAAGGCGATCGTGCTCTCCTTCCCACGCGACCTGTGGGTCGACATCCCCGGGCACGGCTCGGACAAGATCAACGCCGCGTTCGAGGGCGGGCTGGAGGGCGGCGGGCCGCAGCTCATGGCGAACACGGTCGCGAACCTCACCGGTCTGCCGATCGACCACTACCTCTACGTGGATCTGGCGGGCTTCCAGAACGTGGTGGACACGCTCGGGCGGCGTCGACCTGTGCATCCCGCCGTACGACGTCAACACGCCGGGGTGGCTGTCGCAGCACACGGCCTCGGGCGTCGACAAGAAGATCTACTACAGCGAGCCGGGCCACGTGGCCGACCCGAACACCGGGTTGGACGTCCTCCCGGGGTGTCAACACCTCGACGGGTTCCAGGCGCTCGCGTACGTGCGCACGCGGAGCCTCCCGTGCGACGCGATCCCCGACTTCTCGCGGATCGGGCGCCAGCAGCAGTTCCTGCGCGCGGTCATCAACCAGATGCTGCGACCCACGGAACTGGCGAGGGCGCCGGCCTTGGTGCAGCCCGTGCTCGCGAACCTCCATCGGGATCAAGGGTTCCTCCCCGGGGAGCTCGTCTACCTGGTCGGGCAGCTCCGCGGTCTGACGACCGGCGCCGTCGAGTTCCGCACGGTTCCCGGCGTGGCCGGGATGCGGGGAGCGAAGTCGGTCGTCCTCATGGATCCCGCAGCCCGGCAGATCTTCGCCGCGATCCGCGACGGCAAGCAGCTGGGGTCCATCGGGACCGAGCTCGTCAACACACCGCCCTCCGAGGCCAACACGAAGGTCGAGGTGATCGACGAGGGTGGCGCCGGCGCGGCCGAAGGCGTCGAGACCCTCCTCGCGAACGCGGGGTTCGACGTGTCACCGGGGATCGTCCAGGGCCCGGCGCCCGCCGGTGTCACGGGGTCGGCGATCGTCTTCGCCCCGGGCCAGGACGCCTACGCTCAGGTGGTCGCCGGCTACTTCCCGAGCCTCCCCTTGATCCAGTCCTCGAAGCTGCACGGCACGCCCGTCGCGGTCGTGGTTACCCCCTCGTACCGACCCGCGCCCAGCGGGACGCCGGCACCGCCGACGCCTTCCGGTACCTGTCCCGCTCCCGGCTAGCCCTCGGTGACGTGCGCCGCCCGGCGTCGGCTAGCCTTCCCCAGTGCGTGTCGTGGTCGACGCGAGATCCGCGGTCGATCCCCGCCGGACGGGGGTCGGGCAGTACACGAGGGCCGTGCTGCGCGCGCTGCCGCCCGCCGATCCCGGGACGCGGTTCGTCGCCTGGTACCTGGATGTGCGGGGGATCGGGACGCGTCCTCGACGCTTCGCCGGTTGGGCTCCCAACCTCTCGGAGCGGACGACCCGTCTCCCGACGCGCCTCTACGGCCCGCTCGGTTCGCGAACGGGCTTCCCGAAGCTCGAATGGCTGGCGGGTGCGTCCGACGTCGTCCTGGCGCCGAACTTCGTCGTGCCTCCGACCTCGGCGTCGTGCGTCGTCGTCGTCGTGCACGACCTCGCCCGCGACGTGATGCCCGAGACCGCTCCGCATCACGACGCACGATGGCAGCGAGGGTTCGAGCGGTCGCTCCGCGGAGCGTCCGCCGTCATCGTCCCGAGCGAGTCTGCGCGTCAGGATCTCGAGCGCTTCTACGGGATCGAGCCCGAACGCGTCCGGGTGATCTACCACGGGACCGATGCCGAGGCGTTCGCGCCGGCGATCCCTCCACAGATCGAAGAGCTCCGGAGCCGGTTCGCGATCGAAGGCCCGTACATCATCTTCCTCGGAGGCCTGGAGCCGCGGAAGAACCTCGAGCAGCTGGTGCGAGCGTTCGGCATGATCGAGGACCGCCGGTGCTCGTTGGTCCTCGCCGGAGGCGCCGTTCGGTGGGCGCCGACCTACTCGGAACGGATCGATCGTGCGATCGCCGATCTCCCCGTGGATGTCCGTGGGCGCGTCATCCGCACCGGGTACGTGGCGGACGCGGATCGACGGGGCCTCTTGTCCGGTGCGGAGGTCCTGGCCTACCCCTCCCGCTACGAAGGGTTCGGCTTCCCGATCCTCGAGGCGTTCGCGGCGAACGTACCGGTCCTCACGTCCAACCGCTCATCGATGCCCGAGATCGCAGGCAACGCCGCGTCGCTGGTCGACCCGGACGATCCCGAGTCGATCGCGAAGGGGCTCGACGAGCTGCTGGGCGACGACGACCTGCGCAACGTCCTCCGCGCGGCGGGGACCGCGCGCGTGGCCTCGTTCACCTGGGAGCGGTGCGCTCGGCAGACGGTCGACGTGATCCACCGCGCGGCGGCGGGGGTCCTCGACGGTCCCGGCCCCGCCTGACCTCGTGCCTCAGACGGGCTCCAGCGCCAGCCGGTACGCGGCGACGAGCCGCCGTGCGGACTCCGCGGGGCTCAGCGACCGCACGCGCTCTCGTCCCGCCGCGACCAGGCGGGAGCGGAGCGTCTCGTCGTCGAGCAGACGGAGCATGGCGGCGGTCCAGCCGGCGACGTCGTCCGGATCGATCACGAGCCCGGCGTCGCCCACCACCTCGGGAAGCGCGGTCGCGGACGATGCGATGACCGGGCAGCCGAGCGCCATCGCCTCGGCGAGCGGAAGACCGTATCCCTCGAAACGAGACGGATAGACGAGCCCGACGGCGCCGGCGAGCAGCCGGTCGAGGTCCCGATCGGTGACCATCCCCATCCGGCGGACACGATCGCCCAGATCCAGCCGGCGGATCGACGCTTCGACCTCGGGCTCGGCGTTCCCCGGGACGGCCGTCAGCACCAGCCGGACGTCGGGGTCGGTGGCGGCCACGCGGGCGAACGCCTCGATCAGGATCGGGTGGTTCTTGTGCCGATCGGTGACGGCCGGATAGACGAAGTATCGCCCTGGCACCGGCGGCGGACCGGAGCCGTTCGTGTCGAGCGCGTCCCCGGGGAACACCGGCGCGCTCACGACGATCACGCGAGCCGGATCGAGCCGGAAGCGACGGAGCACCTGCTGCCGGACGTACTCCGAGGGCGTCATCACGACCGCCGCGGCGCGAGCGGACGACGGCACCCGCGCGCGGAGGTAGGCGGCATGCGGGCGGCCGAGGACCTCGTGGCCGGCCATGGAGCGCAGGTCGTGGATCGTGAGCGCGCTCGGCCGCGTGCGGAACCACGGGACCACGTCGTTCGGATGGTGGATCAGGTGGAGGTCCCTGCGCGAAGCCTCGCGGGCGAGCCACGTGGATTCCGCCGCGATCCTCACCGCGCGCGAGCCGCCGTCGATCGGCGCCACCGCGGTCGCGGCGCGGGCGGTGAGATCAGCGTGGGCGGGCGGGAAGCGGCGGTTGCAGAGGATGGTGACGTCGACGTCGTCGGACGCCTCGTCCGTGAGGGCGCCGAGGAGGCGGACGGCGTACCGCTCGGCACCGCCCGCCGCACCCGGCAGGAGCCAGAGCAGGTTCACCCCGACGCGGATCCGGCCGGGGCGCGGCGGGCTCATCGCGCTGCCTCGGCCGCTTCCGCGTACACCGCGGCCGCGAGCTCGGCCGTCCGTTCCCACGTGAAGGTCGACGCTCGGGCTCTCGCCGCCGCGCCGAGCGCGGCGGCGAGAGCCCGATCGTCGATCAGGCGTTGCAAGGCTCGGGCGATCGCGCCGACGTCGAGCGGATCCACCAGGATCGCGGCGTCGCCGGCGACCTCCTCGGTCGCCGTCCCCGCCGAGGTCACCACGGCGGCGCCGTTGGCCATCGCCTCGAGCACCGGGAGCCCGAAGCCCTCCGCGAGGCTGGGATACACGACGGCAGCTGCCTCCGCGTAGAGGACGTCGAGCTCTTCCCGCGGCAGGTAGCCGAGGGTTCTGGCGCGACCGCGCGATCCGTCGAGCGCATCGTCGACGTCTTCCTTCCACCCCTGCGGCCCGACCAAGATCAGCTCCATCTCGGCGGCGTCGAGCTCGCGGAAGGCTTCGATCACGCGATGCAGGTTCTTCCGCGGCTCGACGGTGCCGACGAACAAGATGAAGGGACGCTCGAGGCCGTATCGCCGGCGAACGCGGTCGCTGCGTTCGGCTTGCTCCGGCGGCACACGGACGCCCAGCGGCACCACGCGGAGCCGTTCGGCTTCGATGCCGGCGTCCTGACATGCCTCCTTGGTCGCGAGGGAGGGACACATCACCAAACGCGCGTGGCGACGCGTGAGCTCCAACCCGCGACGGAAGACCTCGCGCGAGTGCCAGGTGTAGTGCTGCGGGTAGGTGAGGAACGCGAGGTCGTGGACGGTGGCAACGAGTGGAGCTTTCGACGGCGGCACGACGTACCCCGCGTCGTGCACGACGTCGACGTGACCGGTCAGGCGCTCGACGCTCGGGGCCCGGAGCCGTTGCCAGGACTCGTACAGGACCTGGCGGGGGAGGGGGAACCGACGGACGGGGACGGGAGGAACGAGCCCGGCGGCGGGCTGCCGGCGGTGCCACGCCGAAACGCCGACGAGGTCCAACCCGCCGCGGGCGGACAACGCCCGCAGCAGCTCGACCGTCGCGACCGCGATCCCACCGGGCACGACGTGCCAGGATTGTTCGACCGTGACCGCGACGCGCATGCCGGACGTGCTAGCGGGCACGATCGCATGCGTCTGTTCGCCGGAGCACGGTTGGTACTCTAGCGAGCGCCGCCGGGACCGCTTCCTCCGCGGCGCTCGTCTGGTCGAACCCGGAGGTTCCGGTGCGCGTTTCCTTCGTCAACCTCTTCTATCCCCCCGACGTCGCCGCGTCGGGCTCCTTCGTCGCATCGGTGGCGGAGCACCGGGCATCGATGGGCGATGAGGTGACGGTGATCTGTGGCAGCGGCGCGTACCTCGGTCGTTCGCCGAGCCCCTCGACGACGGCGGCGGATGCCGCGGTGACGTCGGAGGGTCCGCGCATCATCCGGTTGTGGACCCCCGGTCTGGGGAAGGCGAGCACCGGTCACCGATTGGCCGACTACCTCTCGTTCCTGGTCGGTGCCGTGACGCGGCTCGCCGTCGCACCGCGACAGGACGTGGTCGTCGCGCTCACCAGCCCTCCCTACACGCTGCTCGCGGCCGTGGTCCATCGGCTCGTGCATCCGCGAACGCGCGTCGTCTATTGGTGCCACGACGTCTATCCCGACGCGGCGGAGGAGTACGGGACGATCCGAGCCGGCGGCATCGTGTCGCGCGTGCTGCGATCGATCCAGCGTTGGCTGCTCCGGAAGACCGATCACGTGATCGCTCTCGACGACGCCATGCTCCGACGCACGCTCGCGGCCGCCGGTGACGGTTCGCCCTCCGGCTCGGTGATCCCGAACTGGGAGCCGGTGTCGCTCTTCCCCCGCGGACAGCATCCAGCCGTCTGGGATGGATACGAAGCGGCGGAGCTCAGAGACCGCTTCGTGGTCCTGTACCTGGGGAACCTCGGCTACGGGCATCCGACGAGCACCATCACCCGTGCCGCCGAAGACCTCGCGAAGGACGGCGACGTGACCTTCCTCTTCGTCGGCGGCGGCGTTCGCTATCCCGAGCTCGCCGAGGAGGTCCGGCGTCGGAAGCTCGATGACGTGGTGTTGCGCGGCTACGTTCCCAAGGACACGACGCCGACCGTTCTCGCCGGCGCCGGGTGCGCGCTCATCTCGCTCGACGACGGATCGCAGGGGATCATGAGCCCGTGCAAGCTGCACGGCGCGCTGGCGAGCGGGGTCCCCGTCGTGTACGTCGGTCCGGTCGGAACCAACGTCGACGAGGCGATCGAGCGGTACGCGTGCGGCTTCTCCTTGCGTCATGGCGACGCCGACGGCCTGGCCGACGCCGTCCGTCGGCTCCGCGATGACCCCGAGCTGGCGGCAGAGCTGTCCTCGAACGCGCGCCGCGCGTTCGAGGATGCCTACTGCGACGAGCGGACGCTTCCCCTGTTCGACGAGGTCTTCGAGCAGGTGCGCGAGCCGCGGTCGTTCGGCTCCGCGCCTACGGGCTCACGCCGAGCGTGAGCCGCTCGTGGAGAACCTGAGGAGTTCGGTGACGCACCGAAGGATGCAACGGTTCTCCATGGGACCCTTGTTAGACTCGCGCTGACCTGCGTGTTCTCCCGTGCAGCCGTTCCGAGGAGCTCCGATCGCCGCCGTAGCCCGAACCGCCGAACGAACGTCCGAGCCGCCGCACCTGCGGCTGCGGCAGCGTATCCGCGAGCTGTGGGACTACCGGGAGGTGTTGCTCAACCTCGTTCGCAAGGAGCTCAAGGTCAAGTACACCGGCTCCGTGCTCGGCGCCGTGTGGTCGCTCCTCAACCCGGTGGTGTTCCTCGCGGTCTTCACGTTCGTGGCGAAGGTGCTCGGGGCGGCGGCGAAGGACTATGCGGAGTTCCTCCTCGCTGGTCTGCTGGCATGGAACCTCTTCTCGGTTTCCCTCACGTCGGGCGCGATCTCGGTGATCTCGAACGCGAACCTCGTCAAGAAGGTGTCGTTCCCCCGCGAGATCCTTCCCCTGGCGACCGTCGGCGTCGCGCTCGTCGACTTCGCGCTCCAATCGCTGGTGTTCTTCGCCTTCCTCGCCATCGCTTACGGGTTCTCGCTCAGTGTGATCTGGCTCTATCCGATCGCGTTCGTGGCGCTCCTGCTGTTCACGGTCGCGGTGACGTTGTGGGTCTCCTCGATGAACGTCCGCTACCGCGACCTCACCCACCTGATCGGCCTTGCGTTGCTCGTCTGGTTCTGGCTGACCCCGATCGTGTACGGGATCGCGCGGGTGCACAGCACGCTGATCGCGAAGCCACATGGGGCGCTCCTCTGGCGGGTGTACCTCCTCAACCCGATGGCCTGGATCATCGGTGGCTTCCAGACGGCGCTCTACCACTCGGACGATGCGCACGACGTGCTGATCCCGCTGTCGACGGGACAGCTCGCGGCCGGACTCGGCGTGATCGTGCTCGCGTCCGGCCTCCTGCTCTACGGAACGTGGCGAGTGTTCTTCGGGTTGTCGGGCGACTTCGCGGAGGAGCTGTGACGGCCGCGATCGAGGTGCAGGACCTCTCCAAGCGCTTCCGGATCTACCGGGAGAAGCCCACGTCGCTGAAGCAGCGTCTGCTCGCCGGCCGGACCCGCGCCGAGGATTTCTGGGCCTTGCGCGACGTCTCGTTCGACGTCGCCGAGGGGGAGTTCCTCGCGCTGATCGGGCACAACGGCTCCGGCAAGAGCACGCTCCTGAAGGTGATCGCCGGGATCCTTCGGCCGACCCAAGGACTGGTCCGTCAGCGCGGGCGGATGGCGGGGCTCCTCGAGCTCGGAGCCGGGTTCCATCCGGAGCTCACGGGGCGCGAGAACGTCTACCTGAACGCGTCGTTCCTCGGGCTCTCGCGCCGCGAGACGGATGGCGTCTACGACGACATCGTCGCGTTCGCCGAGCTCGGGGACTTCATGGAGACGGCCGTCAAGTTCTATTCCTCCGGGATGCTCGTTCGGTTGGGGTTCGCGTGCGCCGTGCACGTCGACCCGGAGGTGATCTTGATCGATGAAGTGCTCGCCGTCGGTGACGAGGCGTTCCAGGGCCGGTGCCTCGACCGGGTGCGGACGTTCCAGAAGGAGGGCCGGACGATCGTGCTCGTCACGCACGCCCTCGACATGGCACGTCAGCTCTCCGATCGCGCCGTGATGCTCGACCACGGGCTGGTGCACGCGATCGGCTCTCCCGACGAAGTGGTGCGAGAGATGCGGCTGACGATCCTGAGGCACGACCTCGAGTTCGCCCGGGAAGGCGGGACGCGAGAGGTCGAGATCCTCGGCGGCTCGCTCCTGCGTGGTCTCGACCCCTTGGCCGGCGCCCTCGCGCCCGGCGACTGCGTGACGCTGCAGGTGGATCTGAAGGCCAACGAGCCGGTCGACGATCCGGTGGTGTCGTTCGCGCTGCACGACGCCGCGAACAACTACGTCTTCGGAAGCGACACCGCGCAACAAGGCGTCGGTCTCGGCTGGTTGGACGGCAAGCGTCGCGTCCGGTTCCAGCTCGGTCCGGTGCCCTTCACGGGAGGGCAGTACTGGGTGACGGTCGGGGTCCACTCGCGTGACAACCAGCGCGTCTATCACGTCCAGGATCAGCGCTACTCCTTCGAGGTCCGGCAGATCGAGGGCCGCAAGGACCAGGCGTACGTTCCGGTCACGGCGGAGGTCGAGGACCTGTGAACGCCGAACCGGATCAGATCGTCCACGAGAAAGGCAGCCGAACGATGTTGATCGGACTCATCCTCACCTCGGTGGTCCTTGCCGGGTTCGCGCAGATCACGTTGAAGACCGGCGTCAACCACGTGACCGGGACGTCGGGCGAGCTCCACATCAGCGCCGGGAGCCTGCGGTCGCTGTTGTCGTCTCCCATCGTCTGGGGCGGTCTCGTGCTGTTCGGTCTGTCGGCGGTGGTCTGGCTGTTCGCTCTGTCGCGCGCGTCGCTCTCGTTCGCCTATCCGTTCGCCGCGCTGAGCTACGTGTTGATCCTCGTGTTCTCCGTGCTCGTCCTGCACGAGACGGTCCAACCGCTCCGTTGGCTCGGGGTCGCGTTCATCGTCACCGGGATCGTGCTCGTCGCGCAGACGCCGCACACGTGAGCGGGAACGGCGCGGCGCGATGAAAGCGGTCGTCCTCGTCGGAGGGTTCGGAACGAGGCTGCGTCCGCTCACCGAGACGGTGAAGAAGGAGCTCCTGCCGCTCGTCGACCGCCCCATCCTGGACCACGTGCTTGACCACCTCGCCCGTCACGGCGTGCACGAGGTGATCCTGTCCTCGCCGTACCTCGAGGAAGCGTTCCATCCGTTCATCGAGGCTCGCCGGGGCGACCCCGCCATCACCTGGATCACCGAGGCCGCCCCGCTCGGAACCGGCGGCGCGATCGTGAACGCCCTCGACGCGGTCGGGAACGACCCCTTCTTCGCGCTGAACGGGGACATCCTGACCGACCTCGATCTCACCGGGCTGCTCGCATCCCACCGCGAGCGTGACGCCGTCGTCACGATCTCGCTGCACCATGTCGAGGACGCTCGCGCGTTCGGCTTGGTGGCGACGGACGAACGGGGCCGCGTCCTCGAGTTCCTCGAGAAACCCCTCGATGCGATCCCGGGGGATGTGAACGCCGGGACCTACATCCTCGACCCGGCCGCCCTCCGGCCTTGGAGCGCGGATCGCGAGCTCTCGATCGAGCGAGAGATCTTCCCATCCGTGATCGCGAGTGGCGGACCGGTCTACGGGTACCTCTCCGACGCGTATTGGCTGGATCTGGGAACGCCCGAGAAGTACCTGCAGGCGCATTTCGACATGCTGGACGGGAAGGTCCACGGGGTCACGTACGAGGCGCCGTGGGTCGCCGCGACGGCGGGCGTGGATCCTGGCTCGCGTCTCGGGCGGTGGGTGGCCATCGGCGCCGAGGCACGGGTGGGGCCCGACGCCCAGGTGGACGACTCGGTCGTGCATCCCGGCGCCTCGATCGGGGCCGGAGCGCGCGTGCTTCGATCGATCCTCGGCCCGGGCGCCCACGTCGGCGCCGGGGCCACGGTCGAGGACTGCGTCCTGGGTGCCGGATCCCGGGTCCCGGACGCGGTCTCGCTCTCGGGCCGCCGCGTGCCGACGGATACCGAAG
Source organism: uncultured Actinomycetes bacterium (assembly GCA_963765865.1). Lineage (GTDB taxonomy): Bacteria > Actinomycetota > UBA4738 > UBA4738 > HRBIN12 > AC-51. Next base: position 552,438 of record CAVXYE010000018.1, on the reverse strand, counting down.
CGGCTCCGGCGTAACGAGCCCTGGCCCCCGCCCGTCCCTCGTACGGCCGAGGCCGGTTCCACCGGCCGCCCGACTCAATAGGCTCCCGGGAACCGTCGATGGTTGGGCTCCGGCACATGGCCCACGTGGCGCCGGACCACGTCATGAGGGATCGGAACCCGAACGATGCGACGACGCCTCTGCACGTTCCTGGTGGCCGCTTCGATCGGCGCGTTGTCGCTTTCCATCGTTCCGGTGTCCGCCGGAGCGAGCGGGTCGCTCTCGTTCTACGGTTCGGGTGACGGCCACGGGCTCGGGATGTCGCAGTGGGGCGCGTACGGTCTCGCGAACATGGGGTGGGGGCATCGGAAGATCCTCACCCACTTCTACCGCGGGACCCGGGTGGATGCGACGACGCCGCTCCCGCCGAACATCCGTATCGGACTCACCACGCAGCGAACCCTCGTCCACCTGACGGCTCAGGTGCATCGGGTTCGACTGTGGATCGGGGCGCCGTTCTCCGGCAGGTTGGTCGGATCGATCGGGCCCGGCACCACGTGGACCGTGCGGAGCACGCAGAGGGCGTACGCGATCCGCAACGCGACACGCGCGCTGGTCGGCGGGCGCACCTGGGGGTCCCCCTCGAGGGACCTGTTCCTGACCTACGCCGACGACGGTGCTCGCGTGTTCATCCCGGAGGCCGACTCGATCTGGTACGACGGGTTCGCCTACGCCCGCGGGACGATCGAGTTCAACCTCACGTCGTGCGCCGGCGCCGGGGGGTGCGTCGAGCGGCTGATCGCTCGGCTCGGGCTCCAGAGCTACCTCGACGGCCTCGGCGAGGTTCCCGCTTCGTGGCCGATGCAGGCCATGGAGGCCCAAGCCGTCGCTGCGCGCTCGTACGCCGTCTATGCGATGCGGCACTACGGGATCCGGGCAGATTGCAACTGCCATCTCACCGACGGGTCGGGGGACCAGACCTACATCGGATACGACCGGGAATCCGGAACCGACGGCGGTCGGTGGGTCCACGCGGTCACGGCATCGCGGGGTGAGATCGTGACCTACCGCGGGGCCGTGATCCAGGCGTTCTATGCCGCGTCGGATGGCGGGCACTCGGACAGCGTCCAGGACGTGTGGCATGGAGGCGATCCTGCGTATGCGATCCCGTGGCTGACCGGCGTCTGCGATCCCGGCGAGTGGACGGGGGCGAATCCCTGGAAGGCCTGGACGCTGAGCTTCGACACGGCGACGCTGACCGCTCGCCTCCGTCCGTACACGGGATCGATCGGCACCGTCACCACGTTCTCGCACATCGCCCGGGCGGACGGAGGGCGGATCATGACCGCCGCCGCCGTCGGGTCGACGGGCTCGGCCACGGTCACGGGGACCGAGCTCCGGGCAGCGCTCGGGCTCCCGGACGATCGGGTGTGGATCAACAGCAACCGCATCATCACCGGCGGGATCCGGACGGCCTACGACGGGTTGATGTGCGCGCCGGGCCTCCCCGCGTCACCCCGCGTCACGGTCCCGGGCGGCGGGGAACAACATTTCCAGACGGGCGGGCTCTACCGCAACGGGCATCTGAACCTGACCGTCTGGCTGCGGGGGGTCGTGGACGACGAGTATCGCGCGGTCGGCTCGGGCGGTGGCGTCCTCGGGGTGCCGGTGAGCGCCGTGCAGGTCCTCGGGAGCGGATCGCACGGACCCTCCTCCCTCTCGAGCGCGACGATGTCGTGCGTGTGCAAGCGGATCGACTTCGCGCGGGGACGCGTCTACTGGAAGCAGGGCGTCGGCGCGCACGCGCTTTGGGGCCCCGTCCTCACCGCCTACCTCGGCGCCGGCGGGGCGGCGGGCTCGCTCGGCTTCCCGATCACCCGCGTCCTGCCGCGCACCGGCGGAGGCACACGCGCCGTCTTCGAACACGGTCGCGTCGAGTGTCCCGCGGGCGACCCCTGCTCGGTCGTGCCGAGCTAGCAGCCGTCCCCGAGCTTGCCTTCGGGTGCGTTGTTGGTGCACGCGAACGAATCCACGAACCCTTGCGACAGCGTCACGGCCTGCGGAGCGGTGATCGAAGCGGGACACGTGATCAGCTTGTTCCATGCCGTGAGCGCGAAGCCCGTTCCGTTCGGCAGGTCCGAATACGGGATCAGGTACGTCGCGTGGTTCCCGGTGGCGACCGGCCCGAGCGCGGAGACGACATCCGCGCCGATGCCGCCGTCTCCGGACGGCCGGTAGTACATGATCACGGAGCCGTGCTCCAACGTGTGAACGGCTTGCGTCTCCCGCACGGGCGTGATGTACACGCGGGGGGTCGGGGGCAGGGGCGCGGGGTCGTGATACCCCGAGGTCGCGGGATGATCCGGATACGTGTAGTCCTGGCCCGATGCCAGGTGGAGACCACCGGGCGCCGACGCCGCCGGCGTCTGCACCCCGGAGCAGCCCGCCGCTTGCGCAGCCGCGACGGCGACGGCCGAGAGCGGCTTGGCGGAGCCGGCCCTCGTGAGGAACGACAGGACGACCAGCAGCACGACAGCCACGGCCGTGAAGATCAGTGCCCGCCGGATCGCCGCGCGCCGAGCCGAACGCTTGCGTTCGGCCTCGCGCGCACGGCGCGCCTCTTCCTTGCGCTCGCGCCGATCGGGGTTGGCGCCACCTCCGGTGGTTGCGGTCGCGGCCGCCCGCTTCGCGGGCGGCCGCGACCGCTTCTTCTTCGTCGCCATCACGCGGGGGGTACGAAACTGGCTGGAACGGGGTTCGGGACCTGGTCCGCGGAACCGAACGCGAGGACGATCACCAGCTGGTCGTTGAGCGGGATCTGCGTGGGATCGCCCGTCCACTCCTGGCCGTTGACGTACGCGTGCAAGGTCGAGTGACCTGCGGCGCACTTGTCGCCGAGGCACTCCTTCGTGAGGTAGACGCCCCACACGTCGAAGAACTGCCCCAGCACCGGCTGGAAGGTCGGGTCGGCGGACTCGATGTGGATGACGCCGCTCGTGTCGTGGGTGTGCAGGGGCGAGAACACGTTCGCGTCCGGGTTGTACCCGATGCCGGCCGCCACCGGGAACTGTTGCCCGTCCACGTAGATCAAGAGGTTCGCGTGGTGGTGCAGCACGGCGCCGAGCTGCGGCAGGGGGCTCAGTTCGGCCATCTGCGCCATCCGCGCATTCGCCTGGTCGATGTTGTCCGGCCACGGTGGCGCGGTCCGGAGGATCCCGGGGAGCTTCGCCGGATCGGGGAGCTGCACCGTCACCGACGGGCTGGCGCTGCCGTCCGCGCCGCTCGTGCCGTTGCCCTGGGAGAGCGCGACGATGACGCCCCCGACGATGGCGATCACCACGACGCCGACGATGAGTGCCCGGCGCCGGCCGCGTTTCCTGCTCGCGATCCTGCGCTCGAGCTCGATACGCTCGCGACGCGCTTGCTCCTTGCGTTCCGCCTTCGTCTGTCGGCGGTCCTGATCTTGCGACACTCGGATCCTCTCGATCGGGCGATCACTTCGGCGACGGTTCCGGCGTCCCCTCGGCGGTGGTTCAAGGGTAACGGACGCCGCGCCCACGGCACGGTGCGAGGTTCGTCGTTGTTGCGCGCGCCTCGTCAGGTTCCTATGCTCGCAGCGCCTTCCCCGGCCATCGTCGGCGCCCGTGGCCGACCGGAGCATGAGGGGTGGTCCATGGCGGAGACGGAGCAGAGCCGCATGGTGCGGGTACCCGAGGCGCAGGGCAAGAGTGGCCTCGACGGCTACTTCGGGATCACGGAGCGGGGATCGACGGTTCGGACCGAGATCGCCGCCGGCGTCACGACGTGGCTCACGATGGCGTACATCCTGTTCGTCAACCCGGCGATCCTCGGGGCCGTCAAGGACAGCCAGGGCGTGAGTCTCACGTTCCCGGAGGTCCTCACGGTCACCGCACTCGTCGCGGGCGTGATGACGCTCGCGATGGGGATCTACGGGCGATACCCCTTCGCGCTCGCCGCGGGCCTCGGCCTCAACGCGTTCGTCGCGTTCTCCTTGGTCGGGACCCTCGGGCTCACCTGGCCGCAGGCGATGGGCGTGATCGTCGCCGAGGGGATCCTGATCACGATCTTCGTGTTGACGGGTCTGCGGGAACTGATCCTCAACGCGATCCCGATGGACCTGAAGCGAGCGATCGGGATCGGGATCGGGCTGTTCATCGCGTTCATCGGTCTCGTCAACGCCGGGGTCGTGGTGCAGGCGAAGCCGGGACCGGTTCCGCCCGTCACGATCGTCGCGAACTTCCGCTCCTGGTCGCTCGCGCTCTTCGTCTTCGGTCTGCTCCTGACGAGCGCGCTCGTTGCCCGGCGCGTCAAGGGTGCGCTCCTGATCGGGATCGTGGCGACGACGGTCGCCGCGACGATCGTGAACGAGGTGAAGCACCTCGGCGTGTTCACCGACGGATCCGCGGCGTGGCCCGGCTTCGCGCACCTGACGGCGACGCCCAACTTCTCGCTGGTGGGGAACTTCAGTTTCGGATTCTTCAGCTCGCTGGGCTTCTGGACCGCGGCGGCCATCGTGATCTCGGTGATGCTGTCGGACTTCTTCGACACGATCGGCACGGTGATCGGGATCGGCGGCGAGGCGAAGATGCTCGACGCCGATGGGCGGCTCCCCGGGATCAAGCGGGTCCTGCTGGTCGACTCGCTGGCCGCCGTAGCCGGGGGCGCCGCATCCGCGTCGTCGAACACCACCTACATCGAAAGCGCCTCCGGCGTCTCCCAGGGAGGACGCACGGGGCTGACGGCGGTCGTCGTCGGCGCCCTGTTCCTGCTGTGCATGTTCTTCTCGCCCATCGCGGGGATCGTTCCGGCGGTGGCCACGGCGCCGATCCTGGTGATCGTCGGGTACTACATGATGACGCTGGTGAAGGAGATCGACTGGGCCGATCCGGGGATCGGGATCCCGGTGTTGCTCACGATGGCGCTGATGCCGTTCACGTACTCGATCACGAACGGCGTGGGCGCGGGGTTCCTGTCCTACACCGTCATCGCGGTCCTTCGCGGCAGGGCGCGGGACGTGCACCCGCTGATGTACCTCGTGTCGGCGATCTTCGCCTGGTACTTCATCCACGGCGTCGTCGGCTAGTCGAACCGAGCGAACGCGGCCAGATCGATCGGAGGGCGGGGCCGTCCGGCCCCGCCCTCCGGCATCCGCCCGCACGCGACGGTGCCGAGGGCGAACCATCCGTCCTCCATGTCGAGCACGGTGCGCGTCTCCTCCTGACAGAACAGGGTCGAGCTGATCCAGCACGAGGCGAGGCCTTGCGCGTGCAACGCGAGGAGCAGGTTCTGGATGGCCGCGCCGCCGGAGAGCAGGAACATCTCCTGCTCCGCGTGCAACCGCTCGGCGTCGGCGTAGGGGTGCGGATCCGTCGAAGGAGACCCACGGGACGATCAGGACGGGCGCCCGTCCGAGGACCGCGTCGCTGTTCGCGATCCGCCGTGCGATCACATCCTCGGAGGTCCCGTCGCCTCGGAGATCGGCCCGCCACGCGTCTGCGATCGCGGCGAGGAGCCCGCGCCGCGCCGGGGCGCCGGTCAGCACCGAGAAGCGCCACGGACGCGTGTGGTGCGGCGCCGGCGCCGTGCAGGCGGCGCGGATCGCCTCTTCGAGCGCCTCGTGGGGAACCGGGCCGGGTGCGAAGGACCTGATCGTCCGACGCGCGTGCAGCGCCTGGAGCGGCGACTCCCGGAACAGGTCGTCGTGGGGACCCCGGACGAGGTCCGATCCGCGCCCCGCCGATGCCCCCCCGGTCGCGACCCCGCGGACCAGCGCGGCGGGCACGCGTGCCGCCTTGCCCATCACCAGACCGCTCGCGGCCGCGATCTCGTCCGCGAGCGCGACGATCGTCGCCTCCAGCTCGCGTCCGGTGTGGTCGGAGGCACCGCGCAGGTCGATCAGCGCAGGGATCCCGGCGACCCCGATCGCGACGTTGATCACGCCCTCGCGCCATGCCCGCCCGAAGGTGTCCGTGATCACGATCCCGAGGTCGTCGATCCCGAGCGATGCCGCGAGGGCCGCTCGGATCCGTTCCGCCGAGCCGTCCGGGTCGACGGGCAGCAGGGTGAGCCCGCCGCCGTCGACGTTGGAGGCGTCCACGCCGGCGTTGGCACACACGAAGCCGTGGCGCGTCGCGGCGATCGTGAGATCGCCGCGACGCGCCACCACGCGCTCCGTCTCTCGCTCGACCCAGGCCGCGCGGTCCCCGTCGGGGACCACGCGGCCCTCCGCCTTCGAGACGATCTTCTGCGTCACGACGACGACGTCGCCGCTGCGCGCGCCCAGCGCGCGCAGCGGCTCCTCCAACATCGACGCGACGTCGTCGCCGGGCCGGATCTCGGGGAGACCGTCGACCGGCAGGACCTCCATGCTCACCCGGGGCTCTTTCACGCCAGCAGCGCGAGCGCGGCGCGCGCCACCGCTTCCGCGCGATCGTCATCGAGCATGATCGTGTCGGTCGAGCTGCACCGGATGCCGAGAGACTCGACCCGTGCAACCAGGTCCCGGTCGACGTCGTCGAGCAGCCAGGCGCACACGAGGTCGCGATAGTGCTCGGCGACCCCGGCCGCCGTGATCTCGATCCCGGCGGCCGGCATGAGTCTGTCCGCCATCCCCGAGACGGGGGACCCGCCGACGATCCCGCTGATCCCGACCGCGGCCGTTCGCCGCGCCGCCACGGCGTCGTGAACGCCCGGGATCGCGAGGATCGGGCCGATCGAGACGACGGGGTTCGACGGGCAGAGCACGACGACGTCTGCCTCGGCGATCGAATCGAGCACACCGGGCGCGGGGGCGGCGTCGAGGGCCCCGGCGTAGCGGATCCCCTTCACGGCATCGCGCGCCCCCCGACGCACCCAGTACTCCTGGAAGTGGAGGTCGAGCCGTTCGCCGGTCAGCTGGTCGACGCACTCGATCCTCGTCTCGACACGGTCGTCGGTCGCGGGCAGCACGCGGGCCTCGACGCCGAACCGCCGGGCGATCGAGGCCGTCACCGCCGACAGCGGGGTCCCGGCTGCCAGCCGCCCGGTCCGGAACAGATGCGTCGCCAGGTCCAGATCCCCCAGCCCGAACCACGCGGCCTCGGGATCGATGCTCCGCGAGCTCCTCCATCGCCCGGAAGGACTCGTTCCTCCGGCCCCATCCGCGGTCACGATCGAAGACATCGCCGAGCCAGTAGGTGACCGAGTCGGGGTCGGGGGAGACGTGCAAACCATGCACCACGATGTCATCGGCAACGTTGACGATCACGGTCAGGTCGGATCCGGGGACGACCTGCGCGAGACCTCGAAGGAACTTCCCCGCGCCGATGCCGCCGGCGAGCGCCGCGACCTTCATGGGACCCTCGTGATCGTCCGCATGCGGGACCTAGGGTAGTAGGCTCGCCCGCTATGGCCGCCGGGATGGGGTTCGCCCAGACCCGCCGCCGCGCACTCTCCCGAGCGGAACAGGGCAAGGCCCTCTCCCTGGACGAGGTCGAGGCACTGCTGCTGGCCCGTGACGCGGATCTGGAGCGCGCGATGTCCTCGGCTCGTCATCTCCGCGACCTGGGATGGGGCAACACCGTCACCTATTCGCGCAAGGTGTTCATCCCGCTGACGATGCTGTGTCGCGACCATTGTCATTACTGCACCTTCGCGAAGCCGCCGGCGAAGCTCGAACACCCGTTCCTCAGCCTCGAACAGGTGGTCGCGATCGCCGAGGCCGGCCGCGCGCTGGGATGCAAGGAGGCTCTGTTCACCCTCGGGGACCGTCCCGAGGAGCGATATCCGGTGGCGCGCGCCTGGCTGATGGACCGTGGCTACCGCACGACGCTCGAGTACGTCCGCGCGGCGGCCGTTCGCGTCCTCGAGGAGACCGGGCTCCTCCCGCACCTCAACCCGGGCGTGATGTCCTACGAGGAGCTCGCGACGCTCAAGCACGTGAGCGCTTCGATGGGCTTGATGCTCGAGACGTCGTCCGACCGTCTCTCGGCGAAGGGTGGGCCGCACGCCGGATCGCCCGACAAGGTCCCGTCGGTGCGCCTGCGGACGATCGAAGACGCAGGCCGGCTCGCGATCCCGTTCACCACCGGGATCCTGGTCGGGATCGGCGAAACGCCGCGCGAGCGGGGCGAAAGCCTCTTCGCGATCCGCGACCTGCACCGCCGGTACCGCCACGTGCAGGAGGTCATCGTTCAGAACTTCCGCGCCAAAGCCGGCACGGCGATGCGCCACGCACCCGAACCACAAGAAGAGGAGTTCCTCGCCGCGGTCGCAACCGCCCGGCTCGTCCTCGGTCCGCACGTGAGCATCCAGGCCCCCCCGAACCTCTCGGACCCGGAGCAGCGGCTCCGGCTCCTGGACGCGGGGATCAACGACTGGGGGGGCGTGTCACCGCTCACGCCCGACCACGTGAACCCCGAGCGCCCGTGGCCGACGGTGGACGCGCTCGCGGCAACGACCGCCGCCCGAGGCAAACGCCTGCGCGAGCGGCTGGCGATCTACCCGTCCTACGCCGCTCGCCCGGACCCATGGATCGCGGGCAAGATGCGTGCACCGGTGTCGGCGCTGCTCGGCGCGGACGGGCTCGGGGTCGACGGGCAGCGACCCGAACCGACCCCCTGGCAAGATCCCGAGGTCTCGTGGCGTCCTCGGACGATCGCCTTGACCTTCGCGAAGGCACCAGGGCGCGGGGCTCCGGGCGGACGCCGAGGTCGTCTACGGCGAGCTGGATGCCCTCGAGAACGAGGTCACCCGGGCTTGGTCGGCCGCGCGCGTCGACCCGGCACGGTTGGATACCGACGTCCGCTCGGCGCTCGCGAAAGCGGCTGCGCGCCGTCCCATCACCGATACGGAGGCCCTCGCCTTGTTCCGCGCCGAGGGACCGGCGCTCGACGCGCTGTGCCGGGTCGCCGACGAGCTCCGCGCCGAGGCCGTCGGTCCCGAGGTGACCTACGTCGTCAACCGGAACATCAACTTCACGAACGTCTGCTACGTGGGATGCCGGTTCTGCGCGTTCGCGCAGCGCGAGGTCGACCCGGAGTCGTACACGCTCACGTTGACCGAGGTCGCGGACAAGGCCGAAGAGGCGTGGCAGCGAGGCGCGACGGAGATCTGCATGCAGGGCGGGATCCATCCCGATCTGCCGGGGAGCTTCTACTTCGATCTCGTCCGCGCCGTGAAGGAGCGCGTCCCGGGGATCCATCTGCACGCGTTCAGCCCGATGGAGATCCTCAACGGCGCGACCAAGCTCGGCATCTCCTTCCGCGAATTCCTCGCCGAAGCGAAGGCGAACGGGCTCGACACGATCCCCGGGACGGCCGCCGAGATCTTGGACGACGACATCCGCTGGTCCCTCACCAAAGGGAAGCTCCCCGCCGACACGTGGGAGGAGATCATCCGCACCGCACATGGTCTGGGGATCCGCAGTTCGAGCACGATCATGTTCGGGCACGTGGATGCGCCGCCGCATTGGGTCGCGCATATCCGGCGCCTCGCCTCGATCCAGTCGGACACCGGAGGATTCACGGAATTCGTTCCGCTCCCGTTCGTCCATCGCAACGCGCCGATCTATCTCGCCGGGAAGGCGCGACCGGGCCCGAGCTTCGAGGACGACCTGCGGATGCATGCCGTCGCGCGCGTCCTCCTCGACGGACTTATCCACAACGTGCAGGTGTCGTGGGTCAAGCTCGGTGTCGAAGCGTGCCAGCGCATCTTGCAGAGCGGCGCGAACGATTTCGGCGGGACCTTGATGGAGGAAACGATCAGCCGGATGGCCGGGGCGGAGTGGGGGATCGAGATGACACCCGACCGTTTCGACGACGCGATCCGTGCGATCGGGCGTGTTCCGGCGGTGCGAAGTACGACCTACGACCGCATCGCTCGCGTCTGAAACCCCCGTATGTGGAAAACCCGTCAAGCTGGTTGACGGTTTCCGTCAACCAGCTTGACCACCACATTTCCCCCCATATGTTCTTGTCAGCGAGGCTCAAGCGCGACACGATGACGCGAAATCGATGAGGGAACAGGCAGGAATTCCTTCGGTCAACCTCTTGTCATCGGAGGCGTTCTTCCCTCAGAATCACACGGATGTGATTTCGGGGGGAGACGAGAGTGCACCATTACATCCCTTGGCAAGAGAGAGCGCGGTGTCGGGATCACGACCCGGAGATCTTCTTCCCCGAGAAGGGAGGCTCATCGAGGGAGGCCAAGCGGATCTGTAGCGAGTGTCCCGTCCGCATCGAATGCCTGAACTACGCCCTCCGCCGCGATGAACGCTACGGCGTGTGGGGCGGGATGAGCGAACGGGAACGGCGGCGCCTGAAACGCATGGCGTCCTGAGAGACCGAACGGCGAGGCAACGAAAGGGGGCAAGGCATGGCGATGGCCAAGAGGAGCAGCGCGAAGAAGAGCGCTGCGAAGCGGCGGCCTGCCAAGAGGACCGTGGCTCGCAAGAGGACCACGGCCAAGAAGAGCACCGCGAAGCGGCGCCCGGCGAAGAGGACCGCGGCTCGCAAGAAGACCGCCGCCAAGAAGACGACGGCTCGGAAGTCGACCGCCAAGCGGCGGACGGCCAAGAAGTCTGCCGCCAAGAAGACCACCGCACGGCGGAAGCCGGCAGCGCGCAAGAAGAGCGCTGCCAAGAAGAGCACGGCCAAGCGGCGGACGGCCAAGAAGTCTGCGGCCAGGAAGACCACCGCACGGCGGAAGCCGGCAGCGCGCAAGAAGACCGCTGCCAAGAAGAGCACCGCGAAGCGGCGTCCGGCCAAGAAGACGGCGGCCCGCAAGAGGACCAGCGCCAAGAAGCGCTGAGCTTCGGTGCCCGATCACGGAAAGGGGCCCTTCGGGGCCCCTTTTCCGTTCCAGCTCCCACCCGGTGCTAGGCTCGCCGCCCGCGTGAACCGCGCATGAGTGCAACCACCGCATACTCCTCTCCGCCCGAGCGCGCCCCCTCGGTCCTCGTCGTCCTCGCGGTCCGAGACGCGGCCGAGTGGCTCCGCGAGTGCCTCCAAGCCCTCGCGGTGCAGACGTACCCTCGTGTCGGCGTCCTCGCGGTCGACGACGCTTCCACCGACGGCTCGAACGAGTTGCTCGTCCAAGCGCTCGGCGAGGGCCGGGTGCTGCGGCACGACAGCCGTCTGGGACTCTCTCGCTCCTTCGACGAAGCCGTCGCGCATCCGGTCGCCGCGGAGGCGGACTTCATCCTGCTGCTGCATGACGACGCGGTCTTGGATCCTGAAGCCGTCGCGAGGCTCGTGGAGGCGACCATGCTCGCAGGCGCCGAGCGCGTCGGGATCGTCGGCGCGAAGATCGTCGACTGGGATCACCCTCGGCGGCTCCGCGATGTCGGGCGATCCGCCGACCTGTTCGGCCACCCCTACTCGGCGTTGCAGGCTGAGGAGATCGATCAGGGCCAGTTCGACCGAGTCCTCGAGGTCTTGTCGGTCGACTCGTGCGCGATGCTCGTCGCTCGGGACGTCTGGCAGACGAGTGGGCTCTTCGACGAACGGCTCGGTGACGACGACGGCGATCTCGACCTGTGCTGGAGAGCTCGGATCGCCGGGTTCAACGTTCTGATGACTCCGCTCGCGCGGGTGCGCCATGCCGCCGTGGGCGAGCGTGACGATCGACCGGGCGTCGAGCGGAGCCGCCGGTATGAGGAGGATCGTGCCGCGCTCGCGTCCGTCCTCAAGAACGACGGGCTGCTGACGTTGGCGTGGGTCATGCCGCTCGGTGTGGTGCTCACCGTGGTTCGGCTCCTCTTCCTGCTGTTGTCTCGCCGGTTCGAGGAGGCGTTCGAGGTCGTCGCCGCGATCGGCTGGAACGTTGCGCACCTGCCGGGGACGCTCCGTGCCCGGCGCCGCGTGCAGAAGCACCGACGGATCAAGGATCGCGTGCTTCGGCGATTCACCGAGTCGGCCGGACTCCGGCTCCCGCGCTGGTTCACGACCGCCGAGCGGATCTTGGAGGAACAGCGTGAGCTCGAGGCGGGAGAGGCCGATGAGCCCGCGGCGGCGAGGCTCCGCCAGCGCACGGTCTCGCTGGTCTCGACGCACCCGGTGATGGTCGCCTGCTTCCTCGGGATCGTCGTCGGTGCCCTCGCGGCGCGGGGCCTCTTCGGATCTGGTCGGCTGTACGGTGGCGCGATCCCGACGTTCCCCACCTCGCCGTCGGGCTTCTTCGCGGAGCTCGTTTCCGCGTACCGGACGACGCCGCTCGGGGGATCCCTCGCAGCGAGTCCCGCGCTCGGGCTCATGGGCGGACTCTCCGGGTTGTTGTTCGCCAGCACCGGTCTGGCACAGAAGGCTATGGTGGTGACCGGCCCGGCCCTTGCCGCGATCCTCTGCTATCGCGCGACGGTTCGGTTGACCGGCCGGCCCGGCCCGTCCGTGGTTGCGGCGTCCGCGTACGGCCTGTCGGCCGTCGTGCTCTCGGCGTTCTCCGACGGCCGTATCGCCCTCCTCGCGGCGTTGATCGTCCTGCCTGCGCTCGTCGAGCGGCTCGAGGTCGCCTTCGGGTCAGCCGAGCCTCCGGACGGACGTTGGCGGTTCATCGCGGGGCTGGCCGTCACGATCGCGGTTGGGGTCGCGTTCGTGCCGGGGGTGCTGCTGGCGATCGGCGTCGTCGCGATCGCTCAGCTCGTCGCTGGCTCTCGGCGGGCCCGCGGCCTCCCGATCGTCTCGCTGTCCGCGGTCGGCGCGGCCGTCCTCCTCTTCCCGTTCGTTCCCGCGCTCGTCGCCGGGCACGGAGCGTCACTCGGCTCGGAGCTGGGATCGAGCGATCCGTGGCATCTGGTGCGGCTCGCGTTCGAGGACGGGCCAGCGACCTGGGCACCCGCGTTGTTCCTTCCGATCGCCGCCGCCCTCGGCCTGGCGCTCGCGAGCGGCGACCGGCGAGCGCCCGCGCTGCGGGCCGGCGTGATCGCCATCGCCGGGCTCGTCCTCGCGTGGCTCTCGGCCGCCGGCTACCTTCCGACCCAGGTCGCGAACACCCCCGTGTACGTGTCGCTGACGGCGACCGCCGAGGCATTCTTGGTTGCGTTCGGGCTCGCATCCGCGATCGGCGGTCTCGGTCGGGCGGCGTTCGGCTTCCGCCAGGTGGGGACGGCGCTGCTCACGCTGACGCTGGCGGGGGGGATCCTGCTGCAAGCCATCGCCGCCATGACCGCGCAGTGGGCGATCGGCGGTCCTGACCGCATCCCGGCTGCCTGGGCATTCGTCGACTCTTCCTCGAAGGGCTCGTTCCGTGTCCTGTGGGTTGGCGCCGACGATGGTCGCTCGTTCCCGGCGCCGGGGGGTGATCCCCAGGGCGTGGTCGACGCGGGGGAGGCGACGCTTCGATACGGGATCACCACGCGCGTCGGCGCGCTCGCGATCGATACCGCGAGACCCCTCGTCGGGCCGGGCAGCGACGCGATGCGCGAAGCCCTGGGTGAGATCCTGTCGGGGACGTCGATCCACGGGGGTGCGCTCCTCGCTCCCTTCGGCGTGCGCTACCTGGTCGCGAGCGACGACCAGCTCACCGATGCCGCCCGGGCGAAGCTTGACGCCCAGGTCGATCTTGATGTGGTGCCGGCGGCGGGCCTCGCGATCTGGCTGAACGACGCGTCCCTTCCGCCTGCAGCCGTGCTGAAGGCGAACGCGAAGACCGCGGACATCGTCGCGGCCGGGCAGCCCGCGGCGACCCAGCGACTGACCGCGGTGCCGTCGGTCCCGCTGCCGCAGGTCGAGGGCGGCTGGTCAGGTGCCACCGGCGGCGGCAACCTCGCCACGCTCTCGACGGAATTCGACGATGCCTGGGCGGTGCAGGGTCGAGCCGGCGAGCCGGATCGGGCGTTCGGGTGGGCGACCTCGTTCCCCGTCGATGGTCCTTCGATCTCGATCCGGTACGGCGCACAGCTGCCACGCACGATCGCGATCTGGGTGCTGGCCGCCGTGTGGGCCGCTGCGTTGTGGATCACCCGGAAGCCGGTCGCTCGATGAACGGATCGACGCCGTGAGGAGGTACGGGCGAGGCGTCCTCGTGCTCGTGGTGATCGGCCTCGTCGTCGTGGGCGGTATCGCCGCGGAGCGGGCCGGTCCGGCGACCCCTGCGGCCGCGGTGCGGGGTACCGCCGTCTCGAGCGTCTGGCTCTGTCCGCACGGCGGCGGCGAAGGGTGGAGCGGCACGATCGCGCTCGCCGATCCCGGGCCGCAGCCGGTCGACGTTCGCTTGACGGAGCTGAGCGAAGGAGCTCCGTCCGCACCGGTCACGATCACCGTGCCTGCCGGTCATGAGGTCCTCCAACCCGTGGAGGCGGGGTCGACGGCCGACGCGACGTACATCGAGGTGTTCGGCGGTTGGATCGCCGCGGGCTGGCTCGTTCGAGCCGCTCCTCCGTCGCGCGGGCTCGGCGTCGAACCGTGCGCCCCGGCCGCCTCACGCACGTGGTACATGACCGACTCCGACACCCAGCAAGGCCATCGTTCGTACTTGGTGGTGATGAATCCGTTCTCGGTCGAGGCCGTGTTCGACGTGGCGCTGTTCCGACCGCGTCTGCCTCCCGTTCGGAGTGCGGACTGGATCGACCGGACGCTCGCTCCGGGACGAAGCATCGCGCTCAGCGTCGGCGCCAAGGTGCTGGGGCAGGACATCGTGGGGGCCGAGATCGACGTGAGTCGAGGGCGCGTGGCAGCGGCGAGCCTCAGCGAGAGCCCCGACGGCGGCGTCCGGTCCGTCATCGGTGCGCCGGCCACCACGACGACCGCTTACCTCCCCGTCGCCGAGGGCGCCGGACAATCCCAGCTCGCGATGTTCGTCCCCGGGACCCAGGGGATGCAGTTCGCGGCCCAGCTCGTGTCATCCGTCGAACCGCAGGCGGCGGGCACGGCGGGGAACACCCAGCAACCCGGCGCCTCGACCGCGGGTTATCCGATCATCTCCGTCGGTCCTTCCTCCGTGGACGTCACGTCCGAGGCGGGGGTGCCGTTCGTCGCCGCTCTCCGGGCCCGAGGACAGCAGAGCGACGACGCCGCTACGGGAGGTGCGGTCACGCCCGCTCCCGCATGGGTCGTGATCCCAACGGTCGACGGGACGCCCGCACACCCACAGCTGGTGCTGGTGGATCCTGGCCCGACGCCCGTTCGAGTCACCCTGCAGCTCCTGACGCAGGGATCGGGCCCTCCGCCCCCTCCCGTCACGATCACGGTGCCGGCCGGCCGGGTCGCGGGAGCTCCGAAGGGATTCCTCGAGCAAGCCGACCGAGCGGCCGTCCTCATCACGGCCGACGGGCCGATCGTCGCGCTGGGCGCCTCCACGTCCGGAGGAGCGAAGGGGCTCGCATCGTACGGATCGGCGATCGGGATCCCGGTACCGGCGGATACGCTCGCCTCCGGCTGAGCCCGGTAGGCTTCCCACCGGTATCATCGACGGATCCAGAGGTCCCGATAGTCCCCATGGCCAGAGGACGACACAGCCGCAAGCACCGGCTCGGCCCGCACATCGCCATCGTCGTTGCGGTGGCTGGTGTTGCATCGCTCGTGTTCGGCGGGGTTGCGTACGCGGCCTACCGGTACGAAGCCGGTCATGCGGATCGGATCCTTCCGGGT
Source organism: uncultured Actinomycetes bacterium (assembly GCA_963765865.1). GTDB lineage: Bacteria > Actinomycetota > UBA4738 > UBA4738 > HRBIN12 > AC-51. The sequence continues at coordinate 536,875 of CAVXYE010000018.1, read as the reverse complement.
GTCCGGGTCGCCGGTGTGGACGTCGGAGGGATGACCCGCCCCGAGGCGACGCGAGCCGTCCGATCGCTCGTCCGGAGCGACCTCCGCGCCCAACTGACGGTCACGATCGGCGAGGATCACTGGACGACCACGCTGGGGGCGCTCGGTCGTCAGGCGGCGGTCAAGCGCGCGGTCGACGGTGCGTTCCGCGCTGGGAACGGCATGGGGACGTTCGACCGCGCGTGGCACCGGATCCGTGGTGAGGCCCTCGGCGTCGAACTTCCGCTCGACTACCGGACGACGGGAGGGGGGGTCGACGCCTGGATCCGGCGGATCGCGCGAGACGTGTACGTGGCGCCTCGCGATGCATCGATCGGCCTCAACGGCGGGCTCACGGACGTCAGCTTCATCCACGCGAAGACCGGATCGACGGTGCCGCTGCGATCCGCGGCCACCGCGGTCCGCAGGGCGCTCGCGGCGGGCGATGACACCGTCGTGCTCCACACGCGCGCCGTGCAGCCGAAGGTCGCTGACGACACCCTGGGGCGGACCATCGTCGTGCACGTCGACCGCAACGAGCTCGATCTCTACGACGGGTTCCACGTGATGCGTACCTGGAACGTCGCCACAGCGAAGCCCGGCTTCACCACGCCGGTCGGCGACTGGACGATCTACGACAAGCAGGTCGACCCTACCTGGCACAACCCCGCGCCGGACGGTTGGGGTGCAGGCGAGCCGCTCGTGGTCGGGCCCGGACCCGGCAATCCGATGGGGCCGCGGGCGCTCTACATCACCGCCCCGGGCCTGATCCGCATCCACGGCACGAGCGACCCGGCATCGATCGGACGCTACGCGTCTCACGGCTGTATCCGGATGCAGAACGACGAGGTCACCGCGCTCTATCCATTGGTGCCGGTCGGGACCCACGTGTTGGTGGTGGGATACCGTCCAGCGAGCGCAGGCTATTGGGACACCCCACCGGGCAAGGACTCCTGACCCTCCGGGTCATCCCCGGAAGTGCTTGAAATCACACGTGTGTGATCTAGGCTGCCCGCGATGCGGGTCTGCGCGAAGATGCGGTGCTCCCACGAGCCGGTCGCGACCGTCTCCCTCGCCTACACGGAGCGGACGGTCGTCGTCCAGGACCTCTTCGACGAGCGCGACCCGAACCTCCTCGATCTGTGTCCCGAGCACGTCCGGCGCATGACCCCACCGGTCGGCTGGATCGTCCAGGACCGTCGGACGACCACCGTCGCGGTCTGAACCGACGACCGCCCTGCGTTCCCTGTGGCCTCCGGTCCGATGGGCCTCGGGCAGACGGCGCCCGATCCGTCCCCCGACCAGGGTCCCGTCGCCGAGGGCCGGGGACCATCTGGCCGGGCAGCGGCCCAGACGAGAGATGACGGAGGCGTGCTATGGCCTCAACGACGTGCGGCGCCGAAACTCCATCTATGTCCGACAGCAACGGCACCTGCCCCACCTGCCGACAAGGCGATCTCATCGCGATCTCGATGACCGTTGGCGACCGCGACCTCAGGTTCACCACCTGCCACCTCTGTGAGGCGAAGTGGTGGTTCCAGGAGGGGGAGCTCGTCCCGCTGACCTCGGTCATCGATCTCGTCGTGAAGAAGTGATCCGCTGAGGCATCCGCACGGCCGGTCCGCCGGCTTCGATAGGATGCCGCTTCGTGACCGATCCCGACCTGGACCGCATCTTCAAGGCGTACGACGTGCGCGGGGTGGTCCCCGACGAGCTCGATGCGAGCATCGCTCGGCGGATCGGAGCGGCCTTCGCCGTATGGACCAACCTCCCGGCCATCCTTCTCGGCCGCGATAGCCGGATATCGTCGCCCGAGCTCGCCGCGGCCATCACGGAGGGTGCGACGTCGGTGGGCGTGAACGTCGTCGATCTCGGCCTCGCCTCGACGGACCTCGTGTACTTCGCGAGCGGTTCGCTCGATCTCCCCGCCGTGATGCTCACCGCGAGCCACAATCCGAAGAACTACAACGGACTGAAGTTCTGCATGCCCGGCGCGCGACCGGTCGGCGAGGACTCCGGACTTCGCGAGATCCGGGCGATCGTCGAACGAGGCGACATCCCCCCGGCCGCGACGAAGGGGACCGTTTCGCAGCGCGATCTGCTGGCGCCCTACACCGAGCACGTGCTCTCGTTCGTGGACGTCGCCGCCATGCGACCGATGACGGTCGCGGTGGACACGGCCAACGGGATGGGTGGACTCGTCGTCCCCGCGGTGATGGCGCGACTGCCGGTGACGCTGCACCACCTCTACGCGGAGCTCGATGGCACCTTCCCGAACCATCCGGCCGACCCGCTCGATCCGGAGAACCAGAAGGATCTCAAGGCCGCGGTGCTCGAGCATCACGCGGACGTGGGTCTCGCCTTCGACGGCGACGCGGATCGCGTGTTCTTGGTCGACGAGAAGGCAGAGGACGTCTCCGGCTCGCTGCTCACCGCGCTCGTCGCTCGCGCGATGCTCCGCCAGGAGCCGGGCGCGAAGGTCGTCCACAACCTGATCTGCTCGTGGATCGTGCCCGAGTCGATCCGCGCCGAGGGAGGGGTGCCGATCCGCACGCGGGTCGGTCATTCGTTCATCAAGCAGGTCATGGCCGAGACGGGGGCGATCTTCGGTGGCGAACACTCCGGCCACTACTACTTCCGCAAGAACTACCGCGCCGATTCGGGCCTGATCGCCGCCGTGGTCGCCATGGGCGAGCTCTCGTCGGCGGGGGAGCCGCTGTCCCACGTCCTCGCGCCGTTCCGCAAGTATTTCGACTCCGGGGAGATCAACTCCCGGGTCGATGACCCGAAAGCGAAGGTCGAACAGATCGCGGCGGCGCTGGTGGATGGCCGGCAGGATCGGCTCGACGGGCTCACGGTCGAGTATCCCGATTGGTGGTTCAACGTCCGCCCCTCGAACACGGAGCCCTTGCTCCGGCTGAACGTCGAGGCGACGACGGCGGAGTTGCTCGCTCGCAAGACCGCGATGATGCTTGACCTGATCAGGAGCTAGCTCCGAAGGAGGAGGCAGCGTGACGCTCGACCCCGAACTGCTGAGGATCCTTGTCTGTCCGAACGATCGTGGCGAGGTCGACTACCACGAGGACGAACAGGTGATCGTCTGCCGGACCTGTGGCTACCGCTACCCCGTGCGCGACGACATCCCGGTGATGCTGATCGATGAGGCGGACAAGCCGGCGGCGGGGAAGCGGTGATCGATCTCGACGACGCGGGCGCGGTGCGCGCCGCCGACCCGTCCGACATGCTCGGCGCGGTGGCGGCCTTGCCGCGCCACGTGGCCGAGGCGTACGCGAACGGGCGGGCGACGTCCGGCCTGCCGGATCTGGCCGGCCTCACCTCCGTGGTGTGCTGCGGGATGGGAGGCTCCGCGGTCGCGGGGGACGTGTTGAAGCAGGCGTTCCGAGAACGGCTCGGCATCCCGGTCGATGTCAACCGCTCACCGGTCCTGCCGGCGTTCGCCGGGCCGAGCACGCTCGTCGTGGTGTCGTCGTACTCGGGGAACACGGCGGAGACGCTCGCCGCGTTCCACGAGGCGGCGGCTCGCGGGTGTCGGATCCTGGCGATCACGGGCGGCGGGACCCTCAGCGAGGAGTGTGCGGCGCGCGGCTGGGCCGCCGTCCACGTGCCCGGCGGCTTCCAGCCGCGCGCCGCCGTCGGACACCTCACCTTCGCGATGCTCGGCGCGCTGGAGACCGGAGGCCTCCTGCCGTCGCTCACGGAAGCGGTCGACGAGGTCGTCGCAGAGCTGGAACGCGCTGTCGCGGAGCTGGGACCGGAGGCCCCCGCTGAGCGGAACCCGGCGAAGGCCTTGGCAGAGACGATCGGTGATCGGATCCCGGTGATCTGGGGGATCGAGGGCGTCGCGTCGATCGCCGCGATGCGTTGGAAGACGCAGATGAACGAGAACGGCAAGGTTCCCGCCTTCGCCTCCGCGATGAGCGAGCTGGACCACAACGAGGTCGTCGGCTGGACGAGACCGTACGGCGAGCGGTGCGCCGTCATCGGGCTGCGCCACGACGCGGAGCCCGAGGATCTCTCGCCACGGTTCCCGTTGTCCGCCGACATCGTGCGTGATGCAGGAGCCACGTACGACGAGGTGCGGGTCGGCACGCGCTCGGCCCTCGCGACGCTGTTCGGGCTCGTCGTGGTCGGGGACTTCGCGAGCTGCTACGTCGCGCTGCGCCGCGGGGTGGATCCCACGCCGGTCGCGGTGATCGACCGGCTGAAGGCTGCGCTCGCGAGGGTGACGTGACGTCGGGGCTTCCGAGCCCCGGCGACGACCTTCCCGCCCGGTGCGCCGAGATCGTCCGCGCGCGGACCGATCTGATCCCTTCGGTCGGGCTCGTCCTCGGCTCCGGCCTCGGCCCGGCGATCGGAGCCGATCTGGAGGTCGAGGCTTCGTTCGCGTTCACCGATCTCCCGGGGTTCCCACCGCCCGGGGTTCCCGGGCATGCGGGGACGCTCAGCCTCGGCCGCCTGGCCGGGGTCGGGGTGGCTGCCTTCAGCGGCCGCGTCCACTACTACGAGGGTCACGGCATGGACGTGCCGGCGTTGTTGCCACGTGTCGCCCGCGAGCTCGGCGCCGAGACCATGGTGCTGACGGCCGCGGTCGGCGGGCTCGAGCCCGGCGTCGAGGCGGGGACCGTCGTGATCCTGCGCGACCATCTGAACCTGATGGGCGCGGCGCCGCTCCGCGCGTGGCGGTATCCGGACGGGACGCCGGCGTTCGTCAACACCCAGGAGGTCTACGACCGCGAGATCGCCGATCTCGCGGTCGAGCGCGCGGACGCCCTGGGGATCCGAGCCGCTCATGGCGTCTACGCCGCCATGAGCGGCCCCGCCTACGAGACCCCGACCGAGGTCGCGATGCTCCGGCGTCTGGGCGCGACCGTGGTGGGGATGTCGATGGTGCCGGAGGCCCTCCCCGCCCTGGCGCTCGGGATGCGGGTGCTCGGCATCTGTAGTCTGACGAACGCCTTCGGCGAACACGTCACCCATGAGGAGGTCGTTCGCGTCTCGAGCGAGACCGCGCTGGCCGTCGGGAGGCTCCTCGTGGATCTGTTGCCCCGCCTCCCAGGACCGAAAGCAGGAACCTGACATGGCAGATATCAGAGACGCCGCGCTCGCGCCCGGCGGGAGGGAGCGGATCGACTGGGCGGCCGGCGAGATGCCGGTCCTGCGTCAGATCCGTGAGCGCTTCGACAAGGAGCGGCCGCTGAACGGCATCACGATCGCGGCGTGCCTGCACGTGACGACGGAGACGGCCAACCTGATGGAAACGCTGGCGGCCGGCGGAGCGGAGGTGCTGCTCGCGGCGTCCAACCCGCTGTCCACCCAGGATGACGTCGCGGCTGCCCTGACCGAGCAGAGTGGCGTGGAGACCTTCGCGATCAAGGGCGAGGACAACGACACGTACTACAAGCACATCAACGCCGTGCTCGACCTCCGGCCGATGATCACGATGGACGACGGCGCGGATCTGGTGAGCGTCCTCCACACGCAGCGCGCCGACCAGCTGCCCGAGGTGCTCGGGGGCACCGAGGAAACCACCACCGGGGTGATCCGCCTCCGCGCGATGGCCGCAGACGGCGCGCTCGCGTACCCGATCGTGTCGGTCAACGACGCCGACACGAAGCATCTGTTCGACAACCGGTTCGGGACGGGACAGTCGACGATGGACGCGATCATGCGCTCGACGAACCGCCTGATCGCCGGCAAGACGTTCGTGGTTGCCGGGTACGGGATGTGCGGCCGCGGTGTCGCCGCCCGTGCTCGAGGGATGGGAGCGCACGTGATCGTGACCGAGGTCGACCCCACCTCGGCGCTCGAGGCCGTCATGGAGGGGTACCGGGTCATGCCGATCCGCGACGCCGCACGGGTCGGCGACCTGTTCGTCACCGTGACCGGCGACACGGGCGTGATCCGGCGCGAGCACTTCGAGTTGATGAAGGACGGCGCGATCCTCGCCAACAGCGGACACTTCGACGTCGAGATCGACAAGGGCGCGCTCCGCGAGCTGGCGACGGGGGGCGTTCGCCGCCTCCGCGAGTTCGTCGACGAGTACACGCTCGCCGACGGACGCCGGATCAACCTCCTCGGCGAGGGCAGGCTCGTGAACCTCGCCGCCGCCGAGGGTCACCCGGCCGCCGTGATGGACATGTCGTTCGCGAACCAGGCGCTCGCGGTGGAATGGATGGTGAAGAACCACACGACGCTCGAGAAGAAGGTCTACCCGGTCCCGGTCGAGATCGATCGCGAGGTCGCGCGCCTCAAGCTCCGAGCGATGAACGTGGAGATCGACCAGCTCACGGCCGAGCAAGATGAGTACCTCCACTCCTGGCAGCAGGGGACCTAGCGCGGCGTGGAGAGCGACGCCGTCTCCGTCCGAGCCGCGTACGAGCGGTTCCCGGTCTCGGTGAAGGGCGCGTTCCTGCTGCGCGGGGCCGACGGGCTCCCGCATCAGGTGCGGATCGAGTCGGCGCGCGCGACGGAGTGCTCCGGGCGGGGCGGCAGGGCGATCGGTCTCGAGGCGATGGTGCTGGAGGTCGCGCCGACGCTCGACACCTTCGTGCCGTTCGAGGTCTCCACGATGGATCTCGCGGCCGGGTGGTACCGCCTCGAGTGCGCGTTGATCGTCGACGGGATCCCGATCGTCCTGCAGCCGGGCCGTCCGTTCGCGATCGCGTGGCCGCGCTCGGCCGTTCGTCGGGGAACCGCGACGATCGGGAAGAAGGCGGGAGGGGTCGCCTTGGAGACGCTCGAATGCGTCGGAGACAGCCTGCGCGTCTCGTTCGCTGCGGATGCGGTTCCCGCGCTCAAGCTCCAGATGGACGGCGCCTCCCACCCTGTGCTCGAGATCGAGTTCGACGACGCCTCGGGGCAGGGTCGCGTCGTGGGGTATCCCGCGCTCCGGTCGCAGCACCATCTGACGATCGAGATCAAGGGAACCGAGCGGGTCGAGGTCGCCCTGCCCTAGCGATGTCGGCGGTGGCCGGTACGGTCGCCCCGTGCTCGCGCGGGCGCTGGACGTCGTGTTCCCACGCCGGTGCGCCGGATGCGGGAACGGGCCGTGGCCGTTCTGTTCCGGTTGCAGTGCGGCGCTCGTGGCGCTCGGGCGTCCCTGGTGCGACCGATGCGGACGCCCGTCCCGCGTGCCGGTGACTTCCTGCCGTGACTGCCCTCCGGACCCGGTGACGTCGGCTCGGGCGCCGTTCCTCTTCGACGGTCCGGCCCGACGCGCCGTACACCGCCTCAAGTTCTCCGGATGGCGCGATGTGGCCGGGGCCCTCTCCGCGGCGATCACGGCGTGTGACGATCTGCCACCCGTCGATGTCATCACGTGGGTGCCCCTGGCGCGTCGACGGCTCGCCGAGCGCGGATACGACCAAGCCCGGGCGCTTGCCGTGGGGCTCGGACGGCGAACGGGGATCCCGGTCGTGCGCTTGCTCCGCCGCGCGCGATCAACGGGTCCCCAAGCCCGGCGGGGCGGCGCGGAGCGCCGGGCGGCGATGCGGGGGAGCTTCGATGCGACGCGCGCAGCGCCGGAGCGGATCCTGCTCGTCGATGACGTCCTCACGACCGGGGCGACGGCCGCGGCGTGCGCCCAAGCCCTCGCCACGGCCGGCGCCCGCCGGATCCACCTCGTGACCGCGGCTCGCTCGTTCCACGATCCCGTCCCGACGTTGCGCGTTCCGGGCGGTCGTGCCTATCCTGCGACGGGCCCACGTCCGGGTCTGTGGTTGCCCGGGGAACCTCCCCGGTAGTCGATGCCAGCCGCGGGCGAAACGACCCACGTAAGGCGACCGTTGGTCGCTGAGCATGGCGCGGTTTAGAGGTAAGACCTGCCTCGGGAGACCGGGAGAGGGCGGGAGTTCGATCGCCGAGGACGTCCGGGCGATCGGGCGAAGGCCCCGGCAGGCGAGTGTGGGGACAAAGACCAGGTCAGCCGGACGTGAGCCCACCCGACGGACGAGGGGTGCCGAGCGGATGGATCTGAGCTTCACCGGCCGAGGCGTGCGGGTCACCGAGGACATCCGCATGACGGCCGAGCGGAAGCTGGCTCCGCTGGAGCGCCTCGAGCCGCGCACGGTGCGGATCGAGGTCGAGCTCATCAACGAGCACCATCCGCGGCTCGACGGGCTGAAGCGGGTCGAGGCGGCCCTCCGGATCCCGCGGAAGACCTTCCGGGCCGAGGCCGAAGCGGAAGACGTTCCCACGGCGATCGACCGGGTCAAGGACAAGCTCGAGCGACAGCTCCGTGACCATCACGGCAGGAAGCGTCTGTGGAAGCAGAAGCGTGGTCTAGAATCCGCGCTGACCCACCCCGAAGCCGAACCGTCGGCTGAGCAGGAGGAGTAAGCGTGTCCAAGGATCGCGGCGGTGATGAACGGCTGCGGGTGATGGTGGTCGATGACCATGCATTGTTCCGCAGAGGTCTCGAGATGGTCCTCGGTAATGAACCCGACCTCGAGCTCGTCGGTGAGGCGTCCGACGGACAGGAAGCGATCGAGAAGGCGCAGGAGACGATGCCCGACGTCGTCCTGATGGACGTCCGGATGCCCAAGCGTTCGGGGATCGAGGCGACGGCCCAGATCAAGGAGCTGCTCCCGCACGTCAAGATCCTGATGCTCACGATCAGCGACGAGGAGGCCGATCTCTACGACGCGATCAAGGCCGGCGCCAGCGGCTATCTGCTCAAGGAGATCCCGATCGAGGAGGTCTCCGACGCGATCAGGAGCGTCTGGGCCGGACAATCGCGGATCTCGCCGTCCATGGCGTCGAAGCTCCTCACCGAGTTCGCGGCGATCTCGAAGGCGACCGAGGAGCGACCGCAGATGCCCGCGCCGCGGTTGACCGAGCGCGAGATGGAGGTCCTCAAGCTCGTCGCTCAGGGCCTGAACAACCGGGACATCGCGAAGAAGCTCTACATCTCGGAGAACACGGTCAAGAACCACATCCGCAACATCCTCGAGAAGCTGCATCTGCATTCGCGCATGGAAGCGGTGGTCTATGCCGTGCGCGAGAAGATGATCGAGATCACCTGACTCCGCCCTCGCGTCAGGCCTTGTAGCCGATCCGCACCCGCTCCGGATGGATCGCCGCGTCCAGGAACGACGCGGCGAAGACCGCGACGAGACAGCCGACCACGGTGACGATCGCACGCTCGTCCGCTCCTTGCGCCCGGAGGATGAGCAGGGCCAGGATCGCGAGGAGGAGTCCGTTCCCTGCGCGCGCGGCGATGCCGATCGCGACCTGCTCTGCTCGTTCGTCGTCGGTGCGCGCGAGCCGCACGAGCATCCACTCGATCCCCAGCCCGCAGGACCCGAGCAACAGTGCGATCGTCGCAGGGAGCTCGAGGCCGGCGATCAACGACGGCCGTTCCCAGGGCCGCGCCCGCCATGCTGACCGCGCAGGTGGCTCGCTTGCCGATCCTGAGCAGGAGCGTCGGTTTGCCGAAGCACGTGTCGCCGAGACGATCCCGGAGATCCTTCAGGATGATCCTCGCGAAGAACAGGACGAAGAGACCACCGACCAGCGGAGCGTCGGCTCGTTCCCATCGGCCCCCGGCGATCGCCGTTCCCAACGCGTACGGCAGGGCGACATAGGCGATGGCGAGCGCGATGGGCGCGAGGGTCCACCGATGCGAGAGCCGGATCGGTCCGACCGAGTAGGCGTAACTCACGAGGAGCGACGTTCCGACGATCGCCATCCCGGTCGCGCCGAGCGGGATCGCCGCTGCCACCGCCACCCCGGCCGCGATGACGTTGGTTCGCCAGAGATCCGCGATCGTCGCGCCTCCGGTGACGAGCGGCCTGCCCGCATCGCGCGGACGGTTCACGCGGTCGATCCCGACGTCGGCGATGTCGTTCGCCGTCGTCGCTGCGGCATAGCCTGCGCCGAGCGCCAGCAGGGCAGCCCCGAGACGGGGCGACGTGAGGTGCGCGGTGTGGCGTGCGAGCCCGAGCAGCATGAACGTCCAGAGCGTCACGACCACCTTCAGGCGCATCATCCTGACGAAGAGAGAGAGCTGCTCGATCATTTCGGCGTCACCGTCCGCAACGGCCAGACACCGACGATCGTGAGCATGAAGACCACCCAGAGCGCCTGGAACAGGATCACGAACGCGATCGCCAGCCACGTGATCGTGGTCAGGATCGAAGCGCGGGCCAGGATCTGCGCGCGGTCCTCCGCCGTGACGAACGCGCGGCTGACGAGCACCGCCGCCGCCAGCAAGACGATCGCCGTCCCGACCCCGGTCACGGACGTGAAGACGATGTCGAGGTAGAACAACGGTCCCAGCCCCGTCGCCACGGCGGCGAGGAAGGGAAATGCGAGGCCGATGGCCGCGAGCGAGAGCACGACCCCAACGGTCACTACCGGTCGAGCCCGCGGCGCATCGTGCAGGCGGTTCCGGGCGACCCGGGCGATCAGCCTGATCGCGATGAGGTAGAGCACCAGGACGCCGAACGCTGTGACCCAGATGAGCGAGCCTTGATCGCCGAGGGTTTGGATCTCCCTCCCGCTGACCGTTCGGAAGAAACCGAACGGAGCGAGCGCGAACTTCGCGACCGCGATGCATGCGAACCCGCCACCGAGGGCGACAGCCGATCGCGGGACGATGCGGCTCTGCAGCGCCGCGAGCCAGACCGCGAAGCCCCCGACGCCGGCAACGACGATGCCCGACGCGGCGAACAACCACCCCGGCGGGACGTCGGTCGCGTCGTCCTTCGCGAGCCAGAGCAAGAGCAGGAGCGCGGCGGCACCCACGGCCCCCGCGGCGAGCAGGATGGCCCAAGGCCGCTGCGGCGCGGATGGGGCGTCCGGTATCTCGGGAGGGCGGTCCACCACGGCCGACCGTAGCGCCGACCCCAGGGCCGCACAAACGTCCTGTGTCCCTCCGCTAGGCTGCCGCCATGACGGCGCCGGACGAGCGGAACGTGGCGCAGCTCCTGGTCTCGTGTCTCGAGAACGAAGGCGTCGAATACGTCTTCGGTCTTCCGGGCGAGGAGAACCTCCAGGTGATCGACGCGATCGCCTCCTCGTCCATCCGCTTCATCACCACCCGCGATGAGCGGGGGGCGGCGTTCATGGCGGACACGTACGGCGCATTGACCGGCAAGGCCGGCGTGTGCCTTTCGACCCTCGGACCCGGTGCGATCAACCTCCTGCTGGGCGTTGCCAACGCCCAGCTCGACTCGCACCCCCTGGTCGCGCTCACGGCGCAAGCCGGGCTCGACCGGCTGTACAAGGAGTCCCATCAGGTGGTGGACCTGGTGTCCCTGTTCCGACCGGTGACGAAATGGGGTGACCTGGTGACGCTCCCCGGGAGCGCGCCGGAGCTGATCCGGAAGGCGTTCAAGCAGGCGCAGACCGAGCGCCCGGGCGCGACGTTCGTGATCCTCCCCGAGGATGTGGCGGAGCGCCCCGCCGAGGGGGAGCCGCTGGCGGTGAACGTCCCGCGCGATCCTTCGCCCTCGGTCGACCAAGTGCACCGGGCGGCCCACGTCCTCGCGCACGCGAAGCATCCGGTCGTGCTCGCGGGCGCGGGGGTGGCGCGCGACCAGGCCATGGCGTCGCTGCTGCGATTCAGCGAGCGCCTTCAGGTGCCCGTCGCCACGACCTTCCTCGGCAAGGGCGTGTTCCCGGACGACCACCCGAACGCGCTCGGAACGATCGGGTTCATGGTGAAGGACTACGCGAACTTCGGGTTCGACCGGGCCGACGTCGTCGTCGCGGTGGGATACGACCTGGTCGAGTACGCGCCCTCGCGGTGGAACCCGGCCCGCGACAAGCAGATCGTGCACGTGCACCGGACGGTGGCCGAGGTGGACGCGAACTACACCCTCGCCGTCGGGCTCCAGGGTTCGATCGGCGAGACCCTCGATGAGATCGCCGCGGAGCGCGACCTGCACCCGCACGGCGGCGGGGTCCCGCCGGTCAAGAAGCTCGTGCGGGAAGAACTCGATCGCGGGGCGGCGGACGACGCCTTCCCACTCTCGCCCGCCCGGATCGTCGCCGACATCCGTGAGGCGATGGGGCGCCAGGACATCGTGCTCTGCGACACGGGCGCGGCGAAGATGTGGATGGCGCGGCTCTACCCGACGTACGCGCCGAACACGTGTCTGATCTCGAACGGGCTCGCGACGATGGCGTTCGCGCTTCCCGGCGCCTTCGCGGCCAAGCTGGCGTTCCCCGACCGGAAGGTGCTCGCGGCCGTGGGGGACGGAGCCTTCCTGATGAGTGCCGCGGAGATCGAGACCGCGGTGCGCGAACACGTTCCCATCGTGATCCTCGTGTGGGTGGACGGGGGGTACGGCCTGATCGGTTGGAAGCAGGACATCCATTTCGGCAGGCGGGCCGCGGTCTCGTTCGACAACCCGGACTTCGTGCGCTACGCGGAGAGCTTCGGCGCTCGGGGCTACGCCATCCGGGCGGCCGGGGAGCTCCTGCCGACGCTCCGGAAGGCGCTGGATGACGATGCGGTCTCCGTGATCGCCTGCCCGGTGGACTATCGGGAGAACGCGCGGCTCGTGGAGCGGCTGGGAGCACTCGAAGAGCCGATCTGACGTTGCTCCACGGCTCCGCCGGTACCATAGGAACGACGCCCTCAGAAGACCGAAGGATCCACCGTGCCGGTACTCGACAAGATCGCCAACATCGGCGAAGGCCGAAAACTGAAGAACCTGACCGACCTCGCGAAGCTCGTGAATACCTACGAGCCCGAGGTCGAGGACCTGAGCGACGACGAGCTCAGGGAGAACACGGTCGCGTTCAAGGAACGCGTCGCGAACGGTGAGGCGCTCGACGACCTCCTGCCCGAAGCGTTCGCGGCCGTCCGAGAGGCCGCACGGCGGACGATCGGGCAGCGTCATTTCGACGTGCAGCTGATGGGTGGGGCGGCCCTGCACCAGGGCAACATCGCCGAGATGAAGACCGGCGAGGGCAAGACCCTCGTGTCGACCCTCCCCGGGTACCTGAACGCTCTCGAGGGCAAGGGCGTCCATATCGTGACGGTCAACGACTACCTCGCCAAACGCGACTCCGAGTGGATGGGCGGGATCTACCGCTTCCTCGGGCTCAACGTCGGGCTGATCCAGGCCTCCATGACGCCACAGCAGCGCCGGCCGGCGTATGGGGCCGATATCACCTACGGCACGAACAACGAGTTCGGGTTCGACTATCTGCGCGACAACATGGCGATGCGATTGGATGAGTGTGTCCAGCGCGGGTACCGCTACGCGATCGTCGACGAGGTCGACTCGATCCTGATCGACGAAGCGCGCACACCGCTGATCATCAGCGGGATGGTGGCGGAGTCCGCCAAGTGGTACCAGACCTTCGCCAGGATCGCGCCCCGGCTCTCGATCGACGAGGACTACGAGGTCGAAGAAGCCAAGTACCAGGTGGCCGTCACCGAGCAAGGCGTCGCGAAGGTCGAGGAACTGCTCAACATCGAGAACCTCTACGACAGCTCCAACACGATGCTCGTGCATCACCTGCACAACGCGCTCCGCGCGAAGGAGCTCTACAAGCGGGACGTTGCCTACGTGGTCCAGAACGGCGAGGTCAAGATCGTCGACGAGTTCACCGGTCGCGTGTTGGAAGGTCGCCGGTACTCGGAGGGGCTCCACCAGGCGATCGAGGCGAAGGAAGGGGTTCGGATCAAGGAGGAGAACCAGACCCTCGCAACCATCACGATCCAGAACTACTTCAAGATGTACGACAAGCTCGCCGGCATGACCGGAACGGCGAAGACCCAGCTCACCGAGTTCGAGGAGACCTACAAGATCGGCGTCGTCGAGATCCCGACCAACGCCCCCAACATCCGGGACGACAAACAGGATCTGATCTACAAGTCCGAGGACGAGAAGTGGGACGCGGTCGCCGACGACATCATCCAGCGGAACGAGCGCGGCCAGCCGATCCTGGTCGGCACGGTGTCGATCGAGAAGTCCGAGCGGCTGTCCGGCGTGCTGAACCGCCGGGGGATCCAGCACAACGTCTTGAACGCCAAGAACCACGAGAAGGAAGCGGTGATCGTCGCGCAGGCGGGCCGGAAGGGCTCGGTGACGGTCGCCACGAACATGGCCGGCCGCGGTGTGGACATCCTGCTGGGCGGGAACCCGGAGTACCTCGCGCGCCAGGAGATGGCGGCTCGGGAGTGGGACAACGACCGCTACCTCCTGTTCGAGATGGACGAAGAAGAGCGAGCCGCCTACGAGACCGAATACGAACCGATCCTGGCCAAGTTCCGAGCACAGACCGACGCGGAGCACGACGAGGTCGTGGGACTGGGCGGGCTCTACGTCCAAGGGACCGAGCGCCACGAGTCGCGCCGGATCGACAACCAGCTGCGTGGCCGGTCGGGCCGCCAGGGCGACCCGGGCGAATCGCTCTTCTACCTGTCGCTCGAGGACGACCTGATGCGGATGTTCGCATCCGACCGCGTCGCGGCGATCATGAACCGGTTCAAGTGGCCGGAGGGCGAGCCGATCGAGGCGAAGATGGTGAGCCGCGCCGTCGAGAACGCCCAGAAGCAGATCGAGGAACTGAACTACGAGCGACGCAAGAACGTCCTCAAGTACGACGAGGTGATGAACGGCCAGCGTGCGGTGATCTACGGCGAGCGACGCAAGATCCTCGAAGGCCACGACCTGAAGGAACAGGCGCTCGGCTTCGTCGAGGACGTGATCGCCGATGTCGTCGTCTCCTGGTGCCCGCCCGATACCTACCCGGAGGACTGGGACCGCGAGGCGCTGCTGGTCGCGCTCGGGGAGTACTTCCCTGTCCGGAGCACGGTGACGGACATCGAGGACGCCCGCGATGTGACCGAGCTCCAGGCCCGCTTCGTGCAGGAGGCGGAGGACGCGTACGAGGCCAAGGAAGTGGCGATCACGCCCGAGATCATGCGGGAGCTCGAGCGGGTGGTGCTGCTCAACATCACGGACACGAAATGGCGCGAGCACCTGTACGAGATGGACTACCTCCAAGAAGGGATCCACCTGCGTTCGTACGCCCAGCGGGACCCCCTCACCGAGTACCAGCGCGAGGCGTTCATGATGTTCGACGAGCTCACGGGGTCGATCCAGGAGGACTTCGTGAAGTACATCTACCGGGTCGAGCTGGTGCGGCAGGATCAGCCGCCGGCGCCGGCGGCGACCCGGGTCCAGCGCATGCAGGAGAACCGCGACGAGGTCGCCTCCGGCGCCGGCGGCGCGGGAGAGGCTCCCCGGGAGGGTGGGCAGGCGGGCAACCCTCAACAGGCGTTCAGCGACAAGGTGCCGCGCAACGCGCCCTGCCCGTGCGGCAGCGGCAAGAAGTACAAGAAGTGCCACGGCGCCGCGGCGTAGCCGCCGTCACAGCGAGCGGCTCAGCAGGACAGCGGGGTCGTCCTCGTCCCAGATGTCCAGCTCGGCAACCCACTCGAACCCGTTGGCTCGATAGAAGCTTCGCGTCTCCGCGTAGGGCGCGTACGCGGCGCGCTCGGAGAGCGTCTTCACGTCCAACCGATGGACCTGCTGCTCCTGCAGACGGTCGATGAGCGCGCCGAGGAGCGAGCGGCCGATGCCCCGGCGACGGAGATCCGCACGGACCGCCATCCACGTGATCTCCGCGACGCCGCGCTCGCCGTCATGCGTCCAGGTGAGGAAGCCCGTGACGCCGGTCTCGTCCGTCGCGACGAGACCGGTCTGCGAGCGGACCGCGAGCGCGCAGTCGCGGATGCCCTGCTCGTTCCCGAACCACGCGGGCAAGCCGGCGACGATCGCGTCGCACGCCCCAGCATCCCGCGGTTCGAGTTCGCGGACGGCCTCGTGCATGGCGGGGAAGCGTACGGCCCGTAGACTCGCAACGACATGAGCGAGCACACCGAGCGGCTGCGGGCCATCGCCGAGCGCGTCGAGGCGGCAAGGGGGTTCCTTTGACGTCGACGGGAAACGCGCCCAGATGGTCGAGCTGCAGCAGCAGGCTTCCGATCCCTCGCTCTGGGACGATCCCGCCCACGGGCAGCAGGTCACGTCCAAGCTCGCGCGGCTGACCGCCGAGGTCGCCCGCTACGATGCCTTGCAACGCAGACTCGGTGACGCCACCGCGATCGACGAGCTCTTGAGCGGGTCGGCCGACCTCGATCTTCAGCACGAGCTCGGGCAGACGATGGCCGCGCTCGAGGTCGACCTCGAGAAGGTGGAGCTCGCGGCGCTCCTGTCCGGTCCGTACGACGCGCACGACGCGATCGCCACGGTCCAGGCGGGCGCCGGCGGGACGGAGTCGATGGATTGGGCCGACATGCTCCTTCGGATGTACACACGGTGGGCGGAGCAGGAGAGCTTCAAGGTCGAGGTCGACGAGGTGCATTACGGCGACGAAGCCGGGATCAAATCAGCCACGTTCACCGTGCACGGGCCGAACGCGTACGGGCTGCTCTCGGCCGAGCGTGGCGTCCACCGGCTCGTCCGGATCAGCCCGTTCGATGCGCAGAAGCGGCGTCACACGTCCTTCGCGTCGCTCGACGTGATCCCCGCGTTGGACGAGTCGGAGGCCGAGGAGTTCGAGATCGACGAGCAGGACCTTCGTATCGACGTGTATCGCTCCAGCGGCCCGGGCGGACAGGGGGTCAACACGACCGACTCGGCCGTGCGGATCACCCACCTTCCGACCGGCATCGTGGTCGCGTGCCAGAACGAACGCTCCCAGCTCCAGAACAAGGCCACCGCGATGGGCATCCTGAAAGCTCGGCTGGCCGACCTCGAGCGCCGCAAGCGTGAGGAGCAGATGAACGAGATCCGAGGCGAACGGAAGGCCGTCGATTTCGGGTCCCAGATCCGGTCGTACGTGCTTGCTCCGTATCAGATGGTCAAGGACCACCGCACCGATGTCGAGGTGGGGGACCCTCAGCGGGTGCTTGCAGGGGATCTCGACCGCTTCATCGAAGCGGAGCTCCGGCGGCGCGCCTCGGTATGACGCGGATAGACCCCGAACCTCCACAGAAGCGCGACGACCCTCTGATAGGGTGGGTCGACCCCGCACCCTTCCCCAGCTGCGCAACAACATGATCAGCCTCCAGAACGTCACCAAGACGTACAAGAACGGCGTCACTGCCCTCGAAGCGGTCTCGATCGAGATCGAGAAGGGCGAGTTCGTCTTCGTCGTGGGTCCGTCCGGCTCAGGCAAGTCCACGACGCTCCGTCTGCTCCTCCGCGAAGAAGAGCCGTCCACCGGCGAGGTGTTCGTGGCGGGGAAGAACGTCGTGCGGCTGTCGTCGCTCGGCGGGATCCCCAAGCTCCGGCGGAACATCGGCTGCGTCTTCCAGGACTTCAAGCTGCTCCAGGACAAGACGGTCTTCGAGAACGTCTCGTTCGCCTTGGAAGTGATCGGGAAGCCCAAGCACGTGATCGACACTCGGGTGCCGGAGATCTTGGACTACGTGGGCCTCGGGGAGAAGCTCAACAACTATCCGGATGAGCTCTCGGGTGGCGAGCAGCAGCGCGTCTCGATCGCGCGCGCTTGCGTCAACCGCCCGCTGGTGCTCTTGGCCGACGAGCCGACGGGCAACCTCGATCCGAACACGAGCGTCGACATCATGCGGCTCCTGGACAAGGTCAACAAGATCGGGACGACGGTGGTCATGGCCACCCACGATCAGGCGATCGTGGACGCCATGCGCAAGCGCGTGATCGAGCTCGACAAGGGCAAGGTCGTCCGGGATCAGTCACGAGGGGTGTACTCCTAGGGCTGTGCGACGGATCGAGTTCTACTTCCGCGAGACCGCGGCCGGGATCCGCCGGAACGGGATCATGGCGTTCGCGGCCATGTCGACCGCGTTCATCGCCCTGTTCCTGTTCGGGTTGGCGCTCATCATCGCGCGCGAGATCAACCTGGTGATCGAGGCCGTGACCGGGAACGTCCAGGTCGCCGTCTACCTGAGTGACCCCGTGAAGACCGACACCGTGACGCGCATCCAGTCCGAGCTCCAGCAGCTCCCCGCGGTCGCGTCGGTGGAGTACGAGAACAAGGACGAAGCGTGTGCGCGAGCGAAACAGCTCTTCGAGAGCAACCCGGCGATCACGGAGAACGTCCCGTGCGATGTGTATCCCGCCTCGTTCCGCGTGACGCTGGCCGACACCGCGCAGTACGCCCAGATCACCGCGGCGCTGTCGTGTGAGCCTGATCCGACGACGCACGACATCACCTGTACGGAACCCGGTGTCCTCAAGGTCCTGGACTTCCGCGACATCCTTGACCGGCTCTCGGCGATCACCCGGGTGCTCCGCAACGGCGTCCTGTTCATCGCGGTGATCATGCTGGTCAGCGCGACCGTTCTCGTTGCCAACACGCTCCGCATGGGGATGTTCGCGCGCCGCAAGGAGATCGGGATCATGCGACTCGTCGGCGCCACGAACTGGCGGATCCGTGTGCCGTTCCTGATCGAAGGGTTGGTGGAGGCGCTCGTCGGCGCCGCCCTCGCGATCATCACGTTGTTCCTCGTGAAGGTGTTCGTCGTCGACCAGCTGCGAGGAAGGATCGTCTGGCTCCCCCTGATCCGCAACGGCGACGTGCTGGCGATCACGCCGTGGATCCTGATCGCCGCCGCCGGCGTCGCGATCGTCGCGGGCACGATCGGCATCCGCCGCTTCCTCGACGTGTAGCCTCCCGGCCATGGGCCGGCAGGACGAGGGTGAGAAGATCGTCGCCAGCAACCGGCGTGCGCGACACGATTACGAGCTGCTCGAGCACTTCGAGTGTGGCATCCAGCTCACGGGAGACGAGGTGAAGTCGCTCCGGGAGGGGCGCGCCTCCCTGGTCGACTGTTACGGCCGCGCGCGAGGGAGCGAGCTGTGGCTCGAGGGCCTGCACATCCCGGCGTACGAGCAGGGAGACAAGCGCACGCATCAGCCGCTCCGGCCGCGCAAGCTGCTCCTGCACCGGCGGGAGATCGATCAGATCGCTCGCGAGGTCAACGAGAAGGGCCTGTCCCTCGTCCCGCTCCGCATCTACTTCACGCACGGGATCGCGAAGGTCGAGGTCGCGCTGGCTCGCGGGAAGCGGAAGTACGAGAAGCGCCAGTCGATCGCGAAGCGCGAGGCGCAGCGCGAGATGGAGCGGGCGGCCGGCCGGCGGCGCTAGCCGTCAGCGCTAACCCGTCAGCCAGTCGGGGGAACCATTCCTTGGAGTTGTTGCGCCCGAGATCCTTGAGGAACGTCGTCGTCGTGCCGAACCCTTGAAGGCCATGGCGCGACTCTACGCCGCCCCGCCGACACGGTCGCCCGTATACTTCGAAGGACAACTGCATATGGGGGTGTACTGGTTTCGACTCGGACGGATAACCGTCTGGGTGAAGCGGGCCGTGATCCCGGATGTCACGTAAAACGCCGGACCAACACAAGCGCCAACGACGAGTTCGCGCTCGCTGCCTAGTCTCTAGGTAGCCGCCCGCCCCGTGTGCCTGCGGTCGGGGTACGGGCGTCACTGAGCAGGCTCACCGCGAGGGCTCCGCCTGGGGGCCACCGCGGGACATCGCACCCGGGCTGGCCGAGGGGCCTTCCGCCGGTGGAGACCCCGAGGTGAGATCCATACGCCGGCTGCGCCCGGAGAAGCCCCAGATGGTCGCCCGAGCACGCGGGTTCGAATCCCGCCACCTCCACCGGCGTCGCACGGCATGAATGGGTGCACCATGGCGGATTTCCTGATCCGAGACTGGCATCTGGACCCGTACGACGGGGATCAGGCGCCACTCCATATCCATCACGCGGGCGAGGAAGCTTTCATCTGCCTCGACGGCGAGCTCGAGGTCTTCGTGGACGGCTCACGGGAGCGCGTCGCTCCAGGCGAGTTCTTCGTCGTGCCGCGCGGCTCTCCACACACCTTCGCGTCGCGAAGCGGCGCTCACGTCCTCGCGGTCATGAGCCCGGAGATCGCCGAGCTGATCGACGGCCTCCACGCGGAGCTGTCCGCCGACGAGCTGTCCGTCGCTCTGGAGCCGCTGCCGATCGTCGCTCGCCTAAGGGCGATCAGGCCACCGACAGCTCGCCCGCCATGCCGAGCGCGTGGTGGAAGCTGCAGAAGTACTCCACCGTCCCCGTCTGCGGGAACGTGACCTTCACTTCTTGCGACGCGCCCGGCTCGACCGTGACGTTCACGTTCATCGAGGTGATCGAGAAGTTGTGCGGCACCGACCCGTCGTTCTTGATCTCCAACGTGATGGATTGCCCGCCGGAGCCCTGCAGGATCGTCGGCTTGAAGAAGTAGCCGCTGCTGTCGTTGCTGGCTTCGATCTCGAACGTTGTCTTGCCGGTCGCGTCTTCCGTGCCGTGGTCGTTCGCTTGATCCGAGCCGATCGTGATCTTGCCCGAGATCGGAGCTCGAGCTCGCTCGCCGGAGCTCGCCGTCGAGCTGCTCGACGAGCACGCCGCGAGCGTGATGAGCGCCACCGCGGCGACGCTGGATAGGACGAAGGTCCGTGTGTGCATGATCGCTCCCTCCGCTAGCCGGTTCGAGGTTCTACGGGCGGGGAAGGTGCCCGGTTCACGCCGGGTGGATGGCACCCGTCGCCACGACGTTGCCATCCGGCGTCGTGATCGTCAGGCGATCGTACCCGCTCAGATCGTCGCCCGTGACGATCCAACTGTGGGCTTCGCCATCGCTGACCCGCAGCGGAGGCAGCGCCAACGCTCCGCCGTCCGCGCCGATCAGCGTCGCGGTGGCGTCTCCGACGTAGCCGGGCGCCTTGACGAAGACGATCGCCCAGGAGCCCCACCCCTTGGATGCGTCTCCCTCGTACACCAGGACCTGGCCATCGAAGGTGGAGCCTCCGGTCGGATGGAGTTCGCCGACGCTGAATTCCTTGCCGCCGAGCGACCTGAGGAGATTGGTGTAACTCGCGGCGTCGGCGGTCGCGACCGAGGCCCGACGGGCCTGGGTCGCGCCGAACGCGAGCGAGCCGGCAACGAGCACGACCGCAGCGGCGGCCGCGACCGCTCGCCACGGCGAGCGGTCGCGATGCCGCCGGACCGTCGCGGTGAGCGGTCCGGCCTCGTTCCACTCCTCGTCGAGCGTGCGCAGGACGCGGTCCCGAAGCTCGGCGGGCGGCTCCTGATCGTGCACCGCGCGGGAGAGCGCGGCGACCCCGTCCTCGAGCTTCATCCGCTCCTCGCGACAGGTGCTGCACCCTCGGAGGTGCCGGCGGACCTCGAGGTCCTCGGGACCCTCGAGGGTGCCGAGCAGGTGCTCGGGGAGCAGCTCACGGACCTCGTCACACGTCATGGTCGGCGTCCTTCGCCATCTCGTCGCGCAAGCGGAGCAGCGCGGCGCGGATCCGCGTCTTCACGGTGCCCTGGGGGATGCCCTCGAGCGCGGCCACTTCGGCGGTCGTTCGGCCGCCGAAGTAGGCGAGCTCGAGGGCGGAGCGCTGTTCGGGGGACAGCGACGCCATCGCGCGCCGGGCGCGGGCGGACAGGTCCGTGAGCGCCGCGCGCTCGTCCGGGAGCGGCTCCGGGTCGTCTTCGGGCTGGATCCCGATCGCCTGCAGCGAACGGGATTCCAGCACGCGACGCCGCAGGCTGTCGATCGCGAGCGACCGGGCGGTGAGCAGGACCCACGTCTCGAGCCGCCCGCGTTGCGGGTCGTATCGTTCGGCGGTCCGCCAGAGCTTCACGAAGGTGTCCTGCACCAGATCCTGGGCCGCCTGGGGGTTGCCCAGCATCACCACGCCGAGCCCGTAGATCCTCGACGCGAACCGGTCGAAGAGCGTGCCGGCAGCGCGCTCCTCGCGGGCGGCGAACTCCGCCATGAGCGCTGCATCGGATCCCGGGTCGTCGATCTTCACTCTCAGCACGGTACTCCGTGGGTGTACGGACGGGGAGGCAGAACGGTTCTCCAGGAGGCCGTCGCCGTCGGGCGGTAGCCTCCGGGACTCGATGGCCTCCGTGAGCCCGATGACCTCGATGCCCGAGCCGGTCCACGTCTCGCGACGGCGGGCGCGGCAGCTCGCCGTGACGGGGCAGCTCCTCGACGTTCCTCGACCCGGGTCGATCGAGGAGGTCGTGCGACGCCTGGGCGAGGTGCAGATCGATCCCACCTCGGCGGTCGCCCGGACGGAGCAACTCGTCCTGTTCAGCCGGCTCGGCCGGCGGTTCCGCGTCGCCGAGCTCGAACGGCTGCTCTGGGGCGAGCGCGCGCTGTTCGAATACTGGGCGCACATCGTGCCGACGGCCGACCTCCCGATCCACCGCATCTCGATGCGGCGCTACCCCCACGGGACCTGGAAGCGCCGCGAGTACGTCCGACGGTGGCTGGAGGCGAACGACGCCTTCGTCCGGTACGTGATCGGTGAGCTGCGACGGCGTGGTCCGCTCCGGGCGCGGGACCTGGAGAATCGGGCTGCCGAGGGCTGGCAGACCGGCGGTTGGAACGATGAAGGGCAGAACGTACCCATGCTGCTCGACATCCTGTGGCTGCAGGGCCGGGTGATGATCGTCGGCCGCGACGGCCAGCAGCGTATCTGGGATCTGGCGTCACGGTCCCTCCCACGCGTTCCCGCCCTTCCGGCGTCCGAGATCGCCACCGAGCTCGTCGATCGGCAGCTGCGAGCCCGCGGTCTCGAACGGCTGGAGCGGATCGGCACGCTCTTCGACGGGCCGGTTCCGATGCGGGAGACCGCGATCCGCCGTCACCTGCGCGACGGGCTGATCGTGCCGATCGAGGTCGAGGGCCTCCCGGGTCGGTGGGTCGCGCACCGCGATCTGTTGGACACGACGTTCCGTGGCCGCACGACGCTCTTTCGCCCTTCGACGATCTGATCTCGGATCGGGAGCGTACCGAGCGCCTGTTCGACTTCCGGTTCCGCTTGGAGATCTACGTGCCGAAGGCGAAGCGCGAGTTCGGGTATTTCGTCCTCCCGATCCTCCGGGGTGACCGACTGATCGGGCGGATCGACCCGCTCTACGACCGGAAGGCCGGCGTGCTTCGCGTGAACGCGATCTACGCCGAGCACGTCGTGACGCCGTCGGACTGGCCGCCGGCGAAGCGCGCGATCGACGAGCTGGCCGCGTGGCTGGGTGCGAACGAGGTCGTATGGCCGGCGCTGCCCGCCGCGTGGCGGTAGGAGCGCGGGGTCCGGCGAGGCGAAGACGTCGCCCGATACGGACCTGGAGAGCGGTTCCCGCGACCGGACGCGCTAGTGCGTGCCGGCGCTCGCCGCGTCCGGCACCATCCGGTCCCGCTCGAACCGGTCCGGTGCGAACGGCGCGATCAGCTCGGGTGTCCGGCCGGTGGCGACGAGCTCCGCCATCGTGCGGCCGAAGATCGGCGAGCCCTTGAAGCCCCACGTCCCCATCCCCGCCATCAGGAAGAAGCGCGGGACCGGGGTCTCCCCGAGGATCGGCGACGAGTCGGGCGTCATGTCGCACAGGCCCGCCCATTGCCGCATCGCGCGGGCCCGCGCCATGAACGGCAGGATCTGGATCGAGCGTTTGGCCGCTTCGGAGAGGAAATCGAACGTCGAGCGGGTCGAGTACGTGTTGTACGGGAGGATCTCCGCCCCGACCAGCAGCTCGCCGCGCGCGGTCTGCGAGATGTAGACGTACAGATCCATCGATGACACCAACCCGTCGAGCACGTGACGGTAGGGCTCCGTCACGAACGCCTGGAGCGGGTGCGTGCTGATGGGGAGTCTCAGGCCGGCCATGTCGGCGACGATCGAGGTCCAGCCAGCGACCGCGGAGACGACGGCGCCGGCCGACACCGGACCGCGGGAGGTCTCGATCCCGGTGCAGCCGTCGTCATCCATCGTGATCGCCGTGACGGGCGTGCCCTCGTGGACGTGGACGCCGAGGCGCGTCGCCGCCGACGCGTATCCCCACACGACCGAATCGTGGCGCGCGATGGATCCAGGCGGGTGGTAGGACGCCCCGAGCACCGGCAGCTCACCGCCGGCGGTGAGGTCGACGAGCGGATGCAGTCGCGCGATCTCCTCCGGCGTGACGACGTCCGTTTGCACACCGTAGGCGTGGTTCAGCAGGGACTTGTCCCGTTCGACCTCGAGCGAATCGGTGGTGTGGCAGAGATCCAGCTCGCCCTGCGTCGAGTACTGGACGTTGAAGTCGAGCTCCTGGCTGAGCGTGCGCCAGATCCCCAAGCTCGCCTTGTACAGCGGGACGTTCTCGGGCGTGTTGTAGTTCGCGCGGACGACCTGCGTGTTCCGTCCCGACGCGCCGGCGCCGATGTAGCCGGCCTCGAAGACCGCGACGTCGCGGATCCCGTGACGCGACGCGAGGTTGTAGGCGAGCGACAGCCCGTTCACGCCGCCCCCGATGATCACGACGTCGTAGCGACGCTTCGGCTCGACCCGGCGGAGGAACACGCGCCGGCGGAAGATCCCGGTCATGAGGTGGGCACCGCCCACGGGCGCGCCTCGAGCGGTCCGGTGTGCCCGAGGGCCTTCGCCGCTCGATCGTGCAGATGAGCCTCCCAGATCGACGGGACCAGGATGAGCACCCGGCCGTCACCGGCGACGACCTTGGCCGGGACGTGCACGACCTCGCCTTGGAGGAAACCGGCGTCGGGGAGCTCGAGTCGGGACAGGAGACCGAAGCTCGCCCGCGCATCGTCCCCTACCACCGAGATCGCCGCCCATCCGTCGGTGGTGTCGATCACGAGCGCGTCGGGGTCGAGCGCGGCGAGACGTGTCGCGACCTCTCGAGCGACCTCGTCGGTGACCGGTGGGGCGCTGAGCAGCAGGAGCTCGTCGTCGGCAACGCGGCACGCGAGGGCGCGTCCCGGAACGAGGAGCAGGTCGAGCGCACCGGCCTCGGCCGAAGCCGTGACGACGCCGACCAGAGCGCGGGCGAGCTCACGCACGGAGCCGGGCCCCCTCGGGGTCGTAGAAGGGTGTCGGCACGACGGTGGCGGATGACTCGCCGGCGAAGAGCTCGGTCGGGAAGGAGCCGTCCGTCGCGCGGATCCAGCCGAGCGCGATCGTCCCGCCGGCGGCCTCGGAGCGCGCGCACGAGGTCACCCGCCCGACGACGCGACCGCCGGCGAGGAGCGGGACCCCGCGCCGCGGCTCGCCCTCGATGCGGAGTCCCACCAGGGTGCGCTCGAGCGGCAGCGCTCGCATGCGCTCGAGCGCGGCCTTCCCGACGAACCCCGGCTTCTCCATCGCGACGGCCCAGTCCAGGCCGAGCTTCGCCGGATGGTCGTCGGGCAACGTGTCCTGTCCGAGATAGAGGTGACCCTTCTCCAACCGGAGCGTGTCGAGGGCGCCCAGCCCGAAGGGCTGGGCGCCCTCGGGGCGGCCGGCCTCGAGCAGCGCGTCGTAGAGCTCGGGACCGCGCGAGCGCTCGTGGTGGAGCTCGAACCCGACCTCGCCGACGAAGCCGACCCGGAGCGCACGGCAGGGCACATCGGCGACGGTGATCTCGGCGTGCCGCATATGGGGGAGGGCCTCCGCGCTCACCTCATCGTCGGTCAGGCGTTCGAGGATCGTCCGGGCGCTCGGGCCCGCGAGGAGGATCGCCCCGAGCTGGGCGGTCTGATCGAGCAGATGGACGTGGAGGTCCCAGCGGTCGATCCAGTCGCGGAGCCACGCCTCCATCGCCGGTGCGCCTCCGGAGGTCGAGCAGAGGTAGAAGCGGCCGCGGTCCAGGGCAGCGAGGAGACCGTCGTCGATCACGTAGCCGGCCTCATCGAGCGCGACGAGGTAGCGCGAGCGGCCGGGGGTCAGATCGCGAACGCGGACGGGGAACACCCGATCCATCAGCTCCGCTGCATCGCGCCCGGCGACCAGGAACTTCCCAAGGGTGCCGACATCGAGCAGCCCGGCCCGGTGGCGGACCGCGCCGATCTCCTGCTCGATGTCGCCGAAGGTGGTCGGTCGCGACCACGAACCGCTCCGCTCCATGCGCGCGCCCAGGTCGAGATGGCGATCGTGGAGCGAGGTCCGTTGCTCGATCGACTCGTCGACCCCGGCGGCCAGATCCTCCAGCGGGAGCGGGCGCGCGGGCGGACGCGCCGTGGTGCGTGCGCCCGCGGTGGCGACCGCGTCCGCCCGCGCGCCCGCGAACGCAGCCAGGAGCCGCCCGCACACGGCCCCCTGGCACGGGCCCATCGTCGCCGTCGTGTAGCGCTTGAGGATCTCCGACGAGCGCCAGCCTTCGTCCCACGCCTGTTCGAGGTCGTGGAGGCTCACGTCCTCGCACAGGCAGACGTAGCCGTCGCCCGCCACCGGGACCGTCGGCACTTCGCTCGAGGCTTCGGTCTGACCGTTCGCCGCCCGTCTGCCGCTCGCCTCGGCTTCCTCGAGCGAGCAGCCCGGGATCACGACCTCGCCGGCGCCGGCGACCTCCTGATCCGTGCCCATCCGGAGCAGTGCGTCGCGCGGCGCCCACCCGAGCGAGAGCACCAGCGTGTCGCACGTGATCCGCTCGCGGCCGCTCGGGGTTTCGATGATCACCGCACGGACCCGGCCGCTCCCCTCCGCTGCGATGACGGGTCCGTCGTGGATCAGCACCTCAACGCCGGTGGTCCGGAGCGCCTCCGCCGAGGCGCGCCCCTCGTCGGTGGTGGCGACGACGACCGCGCGGCGGCCCGGCCCAACGCCATGCCGAACGCCCAGCAGTGCGGCGCCCCGCGAGAGGAAGACGCCCGGCAGGTCGTTCCCCGGGAAGACCGCGTGTGCTTCGACGGCGCCGGTCGCTGCGATCACGCGAGCGGCCTCGATGTGCAGGACCTCGTCGGGACCGACCACGGGGACGAACGGCCCCTCGTACACGCCGACCGCGGTGTGACGTTCGAGGATCCGTGCGCCCGCCGCCGTCGCCTCCCGCGCGAGCGCCTCGATCCGTGCGATAGCACGCGCGTCCCAGACCGTCGCCCCGAGCCGGCGTTCCTCGACGAGCATGACCCGGGATCCTGCGGCCGCGGCTTCCGCCGCGGCCGCCAACCCCGCGACCCCACCTCCGACGACCAACAGATCGACGTGCACGGCGCGCGCCGGCTTCGCGCCTGCCGGCCTGCCGGCCGGCAGGCGCCCGACCCCGGTCGCGCGGCGGATCGCTCGCTCGGCGAGTCCCCACACGAACCGAGGACGGATGAAGGTCTTCGAGTAGAAGCCCACGGGCAGGAAGCGGTGCAGCCGATCCGCCACGTGGAGCAGGTCGTGCTCGGCCGAGGGCCATCCCGACTCGCGGAGGACGACCTGGCCGTCCCGTGCGTCCGTGGTGCAGGCGCGCACCCCCGGGTCGCCGTCGACGTTCAACGAACAGTTCGGGCAATCGCCCGTCATGCAGAAGAGGCCCCGCCGCCGGTGGTACTTCAGCGAGCGCGTGAAGGTTCGGACGCCTGCGCGGTACAGCGCGGAGGCAACGGTGTCGCCCGGCTCGACGGCGACCCGTCGTCCCTCGAACCGAAGGGCGTCACCCACCGGACGGGATCACGTCCGGATCGATCCGGTTCGTCACGGTGTCGCGGGTGAGGCTCACCCACCGCCGGCACCCGAAGGCGTGGAACCACCGCTCCGGCTGCGGTCCGGGCGCGTTCCGACGGAGGTAGACCCGCGCGAAGTCATCGACATCCTCCGCGGGGAGCGCGCGGAGCTCTCCGCCGAACGTGAACTCCTCCTGGGGACGGGGACCGCACCGTGGGCAGGGGACCATCAGGCTCATCGGCGCGCCCGCTTCCGGTCGCGAAGGATCTGGTGCGCCGCGTTGTAGCCGGGAGCTCCGGTCACGCCGCCACCGGGATGGACCCCGGCCCCGCAGAGGTAGAGCCCCTCGACCGGGGTCCGGTAGTCCGACCAGCCGGGGACCGGCCGCATGAAGAAGAGCTGCTGGATGTTGAGGTCACCGTGGAAGATGTTGCCCTCGGTGAGGCCGAAGGTGCGTTCGAGGTCCAGTGGCGTCAGCACCTGGATCGCTTCGATCGATCCGGGAACGTTCGGCGCGTACCGGCCGACGATGTCGATCACGCGCTTCCCGAGGAGCTCGCGATGGTCGTCCCAGGTTCCGGCGCGCAACCGGTACGGGACGTACTGCACGAAGCACGTCATGATGTGCTTCCCCGCGGGGGCGAGCGTCGGGTCCACGTTCGACGCGACCACGCAATCCACCCAGAGCTCCTCGGGGATGTCGCCCCATTTCGCGATGTCGTACATGCGCTCCGCAGCTTCGAGCGTCGGCACGAGCGTCGCGAACGACCGGCGGTTGAGGTCGGCGTCGGCGGGCATCCCGTTCCAACGCGGCGCTTCGGTGAGGACCATGTTCACCTTCGCGCACGGCCCGTCCATCTTGATCGCCTCGACCGAGCCTCGGAACCCGTCGGGCAGATCCGTCGGCTCCATGAGGGTCAAGAAGGTTCGTTTGGGATCGGCGTTGGACACGACGGTCTCTGCGGTCAGCTCGGTCCCGTCGTCCAGGACGACGCCACGCGCGCGGTCACCCGCCGTGATGATCCTCGCGACCGGCGCCTCGACCCGGAGCTCCGCGCCCGCCTCCCGCGCCGCCGCCGCCATCGCTTGGGTGATCGAGCCCATGCCCCCGATCACGTGGCCGAACCAGCCCTGGACATCGTCGTCTCCGCCCGTGAGGAGGTGGAACAGGAGCCCGATCGCCGTGCCGGGCCGGTAGGGAGGGGCGTGCATCCCGTACACGTTGTTCGCGAGGAACATCCGCTTGATCGTCTCGGATTCGAAATGACGATCCAGGAAGTCACCGAGCGAACCCGTCAGGAACTCGACCAGGTCGGTGATCTCGTCCCCCCGGATCTTCTTGACGCGTCCGTAGACCCGCCGCCCCTCCTTGATCCTCGCCCATCCGCGCGCATGAACGTCCGGTGGCGCTTCGAGGAAGAAGGGCTGGAGGTAGCGAGCCAGCTCCTTCAGCCGACGGTCGATGCGGTCGAACGTGCGCGCGTCGGCGGCGTTCACGAGTGCCCATTCCGCGACGGTCCGCTCGTGGTCCGTCCACCACGGCAACACCGTGCCGTCCTCGAACGCCGCCTGGAGCCCCGGCTCGCAGGGGACCATCCGCAAGCCGTGCCGCTCCAGATCGAGGTCCCGGATCACCTCGGGCCGCAGCATCGAGGCGATGTAGGACGCGGTCGACGCCCGGCAACCCGGCGCGATCTCCTCGGTGACGCAGGCGCCCCCGAGGAGCTCGCGCCGTTCCAGCACGAGGGTCTTCATCCCCGCCCGAGCCAGGTAGAACGAGGCGGTCAGGCCGTTGTGGCCACCGCCGACCACGATGGCGTCGTAGCGGCTCTCGCTCATGCGATCGGGGTCCGATGGACCCAGGGACGGACGCGCGGCACGGTACGCGACCCACGTGGAGCGGGTCAACGTCGCCGATGACCCGATGTCAGAGGGTGAGCGACGAGGGCGGGATGCCGGGATCGACATCCTGACCCGTGTAGATCGTGTTCCCGAAGCGGGACACGTCTCCGAGACCATCGAGCCACGTGGATGCGAAGACGGCGGAGAATTCGGGATCGTCCAGCAGATCCTGTTCGATCGCGCTGCGTGGAACGTACGGTCCGAGGTTCTGCCGATACGTGAGATGCCTCAGGTGCGCCGCCACGTCGTCGAGCGATGCGCCGGCGTCACGCAGCCCCGGGACGTTCATGTAGACCTCGCTCGGCCACACGTTCTGCACGACCGAGACGGGGCCGGCGCCGAACGCTTCTTCGATCGAGCGCGTCAGCTGGATCGGGTCGAGGCGGACGCCGTTCACCGCGTCGGGCAATGGGCATTGGCCGTGGTCCGCGGTGACGATCAGGACGTACTCGCCGGGATACCGGGCCTCGAGGTCCTCCACCAACCGCCCGAGCTGCTCGTCGACCGTTCGCAGCATCAGCCCTTCCCACTCGGAGTACATGTTGTAGATGTGGCCGGTGTAGTCCGGGGACTTGTACGTGGTGTAGAGGAGCGACGGACCGCCGACCCCGATCGGCTCGGAGTCGAGCGTCGCGACGAGCAGGTCGTGCTGGTACTCCACGACCGGAGGGCTGCAGCAGGGCGACTGTCCACCCTTCGGGTCGAACTGCCGGTCCCATCCGGGTTCGGTGAGGGTCGCCTCCTTCGCAGCGAAGTCCGTCTGATGGGTTTCGAAAACATCGAGTCCGGGGGTCGCCGCGGGGAGCCGGAAGAGCTGCGGGTTGTGCGGGGCCCAGCTCCCCGGCGTCTCGTCCCAGTACACGCCGACGGGCTTCTGGTCCGCACCCCGGTTGGGACCGCCGAAGCCGATCATGCCCATGTGCCAGATCTGATAGCCGACCTGCCCGACCCAGGCTCGGTTCCCGGTCGCGTCCGAGTACAGGTCGGCGAGCGTGGGCTGGAGGATGTCCGATGGATCGGCGGCGCCCGGTTCCCCGTAGGCCTTGCGGGAGCCGCCGGCATCGGCCCGGATGTTGTGACCGGTGATCCCATGCGTGCTGGGGAACGTTCCCGTGCCGATCGTCGCGTGCGCACAGGCCGTGATCGCGGGGAACGAGCCCGTCAGCGCGTTGCGGTAGTTGGCGCCCTGGCCCATCAGCTTCTTCAGGTTCGGCCAATCGTTGGGCCAATGCCGCAGGACGTTCCATCCGCCGCCGTCGAAGACGTACGTGACGACGATCTTCGGTGGACGTCCGTTCGTTGCGAGACCGGGAAGCACCCTGCCGTCGCGATCGTCCGGCCACCCGTCGAACCCGATGAGGCGGGCGGTCGTCGGCGCGAGATCGGCCAGCGAGACGCGCTCGGCCGAGTCGGACCGCTGCACGATGCCGGGCCCGTAGACGACGAGCGGGATGCGCTCCAGGTACATCCAGACCGCGGCGTGGCTCGTCCGGGGATCCTGCGGAACGAGCGAGAGCGACTCCGACGCGTAATTCGCGCTGTTGAAGGGCGAGATCAGCAGCTGGACGTCCCCGGAGCGCCCCGGGTGGTAGGCCCGCCGCACGAGCTCCATGTATTCGGCGCCCAGATCCCGCGCGGCCGCCTCCTGGATCGCTCCCGCATCGGGACGGGTCAGCGTGGCTGCGGCGCGCCCCAACGCAGCGCCGCCGGCGACCCACGCGAGCCCGCCGAGCCCGGTCCAGACCAGGAACCGGCGGCGCGACGGATCATGATCATCGCCGAGGTAGCCGCGCCCGGCGGCCCACCGGATCAGCAACAGCCCAACGAGCCACACGGCAACCCCTGCGGCGATGCCCGTGACGAGGCTTCCGAGCGCGACGACGACTGCGGCCACGGCTCCGCCGAGGAGGGCGAAGGCGATGAGGGAACGAGGGAACCGAGGCGTGGCCACGAACGACTATCGTGGCAGGAAACGGCGCGAGGGACGACGGTGCGCGGGTTGCGTTCTCGTGTCGAACATCAGGTCCGCTTGCGTGGGAGGTCGAGGAACGGCAGCGGAACCACGGTCGCGGCCACCTTGCCGCGTTCGCCCTCCACGCTGTACTCGACCGATACCCGTGAGCCGAGCTTCTCGTGCTCCTTGTCGAGAGAACCGAAGCCGACCATCTTCTTGATCGTCGTCCCCCACGTGATCGAGGTCGCGCGGCCGATCTGCCGTCCTTCCCGGTAGACCGGGACCGGCGCGCGGTCGACGAACGGCGAGATCATCGCCGCGAGGCCGTGTTTCGCGAACATCGCCTCGATCCCGGCCCAGTCCAGCTCCAACCCGACGAGGCGCCGCGCCGGACCACCCGCCGCGCGCTCGGCCTTGAGCGCTCGTTCCCCGGTGAACTCCGCTTCCTTCCCGAACTCCACGAGACGCCCCAGACCGATCTCGAACGGGGAGTAGTTCTGTTCGGGGCTGATCGCGTGGCGAGCGCTCGTGTACTCGGCGTCGATCAGGATCAGTCCGGCTTCCACCCGGGCCACATCGAGCGCTCGGATCCCGGCGGGGAAGATCCCGTACGCCTCGCCCGCGTCGAACAGGCGGTCCCAGACGGTGAGCGCTCCCGCGACCGGGATCCACAGCTCGTACCCGCGGTCGCCGGTGTAGCCGGTGCGGGTCACGCTGACATCGACACCCGCGATCGAGGTCCGGCGGTGACGGAAGTAGCGCACATCGGTCCAGTCCTCGCCGGTCGCGGCCTCGAGCACGTCCCTGCTGAGCTTCCCCTGCAGCGCGAGCGCTCCCAGATCCTCGGTGACGTCGGCGATCGTCCACGTCCAGCGCGGTCGCGTTCAACAGGAACCAGCGGTAGCACGGATCCGCGGAGGTCACGCGGTACTCGTCCGCCGCCAGCCGGGTCACCGTGCCGTCGTCGAGGACCTTCCCGTCCTCGTCGCACCAGGGTGTGTAGATGACCTGGTCGACCTGGAGCTTCGAGATGTCTCGCGTGACGACCCGATCCAACAGCCTGCCGGCGTCGGCGCCCGAGACGACGTACTTGTAGAGGGGGCTCGTGTCGATCACCGCGGCGGCCTCACGGATCGCGCTGTACTCGATGTCGTGGAAGTCGGCGTACACCTGGGCGGCGAAGTACCCGGCCCATTCACCCCAGACCTCGTTGCGGTTCAGCTCTCGCTGCCGCGGATAGAAGGCGGTTCCGACCGACACCTGAGACCTCCTCGGACGTTCCGCGCGAGAGCCTACGCCAGCCGCGTTGAGGGTCGTTCGGTCGCCTTGACTTGCAGTCAAGGGCTCGTTGGTGTGGCCAGGGGGTCACGGCTAGCATGGGCTCACAAGCGCGAGCGCCGCCCACGCCGGTGGCCGTTCGCCTCCGGTCACCGGTGGGGGGTTCGATGGCGAAGCGGTACGACGCGGTCGTGATCGGTGGCGGCCACAACGGCCTCGTGAACGCGGCGTACTTGGCGAGGTCGGGGCTCAAGGTCCTGGTGCTCGAGCGGCGCCACATCCTCGGCGGTGCCACGCTCACCGAGGAGATCGTTCCCGGTTTCCGCTTCTCGGTCTTCTCCTACGTCGTGTCGTTGCTGCGGCCGGAGATCATCCGCGAGCTCCAGCTCCCCAAACACGGCCTGGAGATCCTGCCGCTGGACGGCACGATCACCCCGCTCGACGACGACTACCTGTGGCGGGTCAACGACCACGGCAAGACCATCCGCGAGCTGCGACGCTGGTCGCTCAACGACGCGGAGGCGTACGAGGAGTACGGACCGCTGATGGCCGAGATGGGCCGGTTCATCAAGCCGATCCTGTCCGTCCCGCCGCCCGATCCGGCCAAGCTCTCACCGGGGGAGTGGTTGCCGCTGACGCCGCTCGCGAAGCAGTTCCGCGACCTTCCCCGACGACTCCAGACCACGTTCATCCAGCTGATGACGATGTCGGCGGCCGACTTCCTCGATCAGTGGTTCGAGACGGAGCCGCTGAAGGCCACGATGAGCGCGAGCGGGATCATCGGAACGTTCCAAGGTCCGCGCTCGCCCGGCACCGCCTACGTGCTGCTGCACCACTACATGGGAGAGATCGATGGCGCCTTCCGCGCCTGGGGGATCCCGCGGGGCGGCACCGGCGCGATCGCGTACGCGATCGCCGGGGCCGCGCTGGCCGCGGGCGCGGAGATCCGCACGGAAGCCCCCGTCGCGCACATCCGAACGCAAGGAGGGCGCGCCACGGGCGTCGTGCTGGAGTCGGGCGAGGAGATCGAGGCGAGCGTGGTGATGTCCTCGCTCGACTCGCGCTGGACGTTCATCAAGCTCCTGGACGACTCCGTGCTGGATCCGTCGTTCAAGCGCGAGGTGCTCCGCTACAAGTACCGCGGCTCATCCGGCAAGGTGAACCTCGCCCTCGACGGTCTGCCCGAGCTCGCGTGCAAGCCGGGCAAGGGTGAGTGGCTCCGCGGCGCGATCTCCTTCTCGCCGAGCATCGACTACATCGAGCACGCGTACGACGACGCGAAGTACGGCCGGCCGTCGGCGCGCCCGTACATCGACATGATCATCCCCACCCTCGTCGACCCCTCGATGGCGCCGCCCGGCAACCACGTCATGAGCTGCTTCGTCCAATACGCCCCGTACCACCTGGCCGACGGCGAGATCTGGGACGACGCCAAGCGCGAGGCGTTCGGGCAGAACGTGATCGACACGATCGAGGAGCGCTTCCCCGACATCCGCCGCCACATCGTCGGGCATCAGTTCATCACGCCGAAGGACATCGAGGACATCACGGGCCTCTCCGAGGGCAACATCTTCCAGGGGGAGCTCTCCTTGGAGCAGCTGTTCTTCAATCGCCCGGTCCCGGGGTGGTCTCGATATCGGACGCCCGTTCGGGATCTCTGGATGTGCGGTTCGGCGACGCACCCCGGTGGCGGCATCATGGGAGCGCCGGGACGGATCTCCGCGCTCGAGTACCTGAAGGAGAAGCGCAAGGGTCGGAGGGCCGCTTGATGGCCGCGAAGACGATCGACACCGTCGTGATCGGCGCCGGCCACAACGGGCTGATCGCTGCCGCGGCGCTCGCCAAGGCGGGTCGGGCGGTCGTCGTGCTCGAGCGCGCCGAACGCGCGGGAGGGATCCTGCGGGGCAGCCAGCCCGCCCCCGGGTTCCGTGCGCCGGGATTGGTCCACACGGTCGGGCGCCTGCGCCCATCCGTCGTGAAGGACCTCCGTCTCGAACGCTTCGGCTACTCGACGATCGCCCCCGCGGTGCGGATGCACGCGCCGATGCCCGACGGCTCCGCCATCACCTTCTGGGGCGACGCGGCGAGGACCGCCGAGGAGCTCCGACCGCACAGCCCTCACGACGCCGATGCGTTCGTCGGGTTCGACCAGAAGGTGCGGGCGATCGCCAGCTTCCTCGCGTACGTGCAGGTGGCGCTCCCCCCGGACCCGAAGTCTCCGTCGCTCGCCGACGCGATCATGGGACTGAAGCTCGGCAAGGCGTTCCGCGACCTGGGTGCGAAGACCGGCCGCGAGGCGGTCCGGGCGCTGCCCATGGCCGTGGCGGACCTGGTCCAGGAGGTCTTCGAGCTCGAATCGGTCAGGGGGCCGCTCTGCACGCGCGGGGTCCTCTACACGGCGATGGGCGCATGGGCGACGGGCACCGCGCAGGTCCTGCTGAACGACTCGGCCGGCACCGACGGCGGCGCGGCGGGTACGGCCCTCTTCGCGCGCGGCGGGACCGACGCGCTCGCGGACGCGCTCGAGGCGGCCGCGAAGGCGCGCGGCGTCCAGATACGGACGGAGCACGACGTCGTCGCGATCCGCACGCGGGCGGAACGCGTCGCCGGCGTGACCCTCGCCGACGGCAGCGAGGTCGACGTCCCCCTCGTGGTCTCGACCGCAGATCCCAAGCGGACCGTGCGGTTGCTCGACCCGGTCGCCGTCGGGCCGACGATGCACTGGCGGGGCGAGAACATCCGTCAGCCCGGAGCGGCGGCACGCGTGAACTTCGCCCTGAGCGGCCTTCCCGCGTTCCACGGCGGCGATCCCGAGCGCCTCGCCGGTCGGATCGTGATCGGGCCCTCGATCGACGACGTCGAGCGCGCGATGGATGCCGTGAAGTACGGTCGCGTCAGCGAAGACCCCGTCCTGGAAGCCACGATCCCGTCCCTGACGGACCCATCGCTCGCTCCCGAGGGCAAGCACCTGATGAGCGTGCTGTTCCAGGCCGCCCCCTATCAGCTCCGTGAGAGCACCTGGGCCGGCGAACGCGAGCACGTCGGCGAGATCGCGATCAAGACCCTCGAGCGGTTCGCGCCGGGGTTCGGGGAGCTCGTCGAGGCGTTCGAGGTCGTGACGCCGGTCGACATGGAAGAGCGGTACGCGCTCACGGGCGGCCACATCCAGCATGCCGAGCCCGGGCTCGATCAGTTCTTCGCCTGGCGTCCGTTGCTCGGCGAGGCTCGTTACCGGTTCCTGTTCGACGGTCTCTACCTCGCGGGCTCGGGCGCGCACCCCGGCGGCGGCATCACGGGCGGTCCGGGGACGAACGCCGTGCGGAAGATCCTGAAAGACCTCTAGTCGCTGTTGCCGGCGGAGCGCAAAGGATGAGCTTCGGACCGCTCGCGCTCGTCGGTGGCGACGAGCTGCACCCGGGCAACGAACCGCAGGACCGTCTCCTCGTCGATGCCGCTCGAGGCGGCCCCGCGTTCGTCGTGACGACCGCGGCGGCGCGTCAGCATCCCGAACGGGCGGCCGAGAACGCCCGGCGATGGTTCCGCGAGCTCGGGCTCGAGCTCGAGGAACTGCCGCTCACCACCCGATCGCGGGCTCGCTCCCCGGAGCTCGCGGCTCGCGCCCGAGCCGGCCGGTTCTTCTACCTCGTGGGCGGCGACCCGGGGCTCGTCCCCAAGGTGCTCGCCGGAACCCCCGCGTGGGAGGCGATCGTCGATGCGTGGCGCGAGGGTGCCGCGCTCGCGGGATCATCGGCCGGGGCGATGGCGTTCGGGGAGTGGACGTTGATCCGCGATCGGATGCCGGGCGACGACCGCCGCCGGTACCGACAGGCGCTCGGGCTCATCCCGGGGATCGCCGTGGTGCCCCACTTCGACACGTTCGGCACGCGCTGGGTCGATGCGTCGCTCGAGGCAGCGCCCCGCGACGACGTGATCCTGCTCGGACTCGACGAGCGAACCGCCGCGATGTTCGTCGACGGGCGCTGGCGGGTCGAAGGCGCAGGCTCCGTGTCGGTGATCACGCGCGCGCACCGCGACGTGTTCGGGTCCGGAGAGGAGATCCGCGGCCTCCCCCGGCCGGGCATGTGGGAAGCTGACCCGCCATGAGCGACCCGCCCGACTTCCGGCTGGAGCACAGCGAGCTCCGCGGGGACGACGAGTTCGCCGAATTCTCGAACGTCGATCTCCCGTACTACTCGGACTGGCACGGCTCGTTCGAGAAGCTCGCGTGGGCGACCGACGACGGGTCCCTCGCGGCGGCGCAGGCCGACGTCGCGATCGTCGGGGCTCCGTTCGATGAGGGAGTCTCGTCGCGACCCGGCGCGCGGTTCGGTCCACGCGCGATCCGGATGGCCCCGACCACCTGGGCGAGCGATTCCGCATGGTCGATCCAGCTCGACACCGAGCCGTACGCGCACCTCACCGTCGTCGACGCCGGCGACGCACCCATCGTCCCCACCCGCCCCGAACGCGCGCTCCGCGTGATCCATCAGAAGGTCCGGCAGGTCGCGTCGCACGGAGCGATCCCGATCGTGCTCGGCGGGGACCATTCGATCACGTATCCGAGCGCGGCCGCGGTGTCGCGTCACGCGTGGCCCGGCTCCGTCGGGGTCATCCATTTCGATGCGCACGCCGACACGGGCGCCGACCAGTGGGGGAACCTCTACGCCCACGGCCAGCCGATGCGACGGCTGATCGAGGAGGGTTGGGTCGCCGGCCGGAACTTCGTACAGGTCGGGCTCCGCGGCTACTGGCCGGACCGCGAGACGTTCGCCTGGATGCGGGAGCAAGGGTTCCGCTGGCACCCGATGGTCGAGATCGAGGACCGCGGTGCCGAGGCCGTCGTCGCCGACGCGATCGCGGAGGCCCTCGACGGGCCCGACCGGATCTACCTCTCGGTGGACATCGACGTCGTCGATCCGGGGATGGCGCCGGGCACCGGGACCCCGGAGTCCGGCGGGCTCCTCGCGCGCGAGCTGCTCCGCGCGGTCCGGCAGATCGTGGGCGCGGTCGAGCTGGCGGGGATGGACGTGGTCGAGGTGTCCCCGCCCTACGACACATCCGAGATCACGGCGATCCTCGCGCACCGGGTCGTGATGGAAGCGATCGCCGCCCTGGCGGCGAAGCGGGCCTGACAGGCCGCTCGCTCAAGCGCCTCCGTCGGGGCGTCGAAGCCTGAACGGTGATCGAGCCGAGCCCCGCCTTCGGCGAGGCCTCGGCGGCCCTCCAACGGCTCACGGAGAACGTCGCCAAGGTCATCGCCGGGAACGACGATGCCGTCCGGACGGCCGCGATCTGCATGTTCGCGGATGGCAACCTGCTGCTGGAAGGCGTCCCGGGCGTGGGGAAGACGACGCTCGCTCGCGCGCTGGCCGCCTCGATCGGCGGCGCCTTCACCCGCATCCAGGCGACCCCCGATCTGCTCCCCTCGGACCTCACGGGTGTCAGCGTCTTCGACCAGGTCACCGGATCGTTCCGCTTCGTGCCGGGCCCCGTGTTCGCGAACGTGGTGCTGGTGGACGAGATCAACCGGTCGACGCCCCGCACGCAATCGGCGCTGCTCGAACCGATGGAAGAGCGCCAGGTGACGGTGGAGGGGGTCACGCATGCACTGCCGGAGCCGTACCTCGTGATCGCGACCCAGAACCCCGTCGAGCAGCATGGGACGTACCCCCTGCCCGAGGGGCAGCTGGACCGTTTCGCGCTCGCGGTCGGCGTCGGCTATCCGGATGAGGGCGGCGCGACCGAACTGGTCCGTCGCCAGTTGGAGCGACACCCCCTGAACGATCTCGAGCAGGTGCTCACGCCCCAGGAGGTGCGGACCGCGCAGGACGTGGTCCGGACCGTCCACGTCGATGAGGCCGTCCTCCGGTACGCGGTCGAGCTCGTGACGGCGACGAGGGCCGCTCCCGAGCTTGCCCTCGGCGCGTCGCCGCGCGCTTCCGTGTGGCTCGTGCGCACGGCGCAGGCGCGCGCCGTCGCGATGGCGCGCGACTACGTGCTGCCGGACGACGTGAAGGCCCTGGCGATCCCGGCGCTCGCGCACCGCGTGTTGGCGAAGGACGCCCGGGCGAGCGGCCCGACCTGCCGGGGCGTCATCGCGCGATTGCTCGAGGAGGTACCGATCCCGCTGCACGCGACGCGAGGCGCCTGAGCCTCATGCGCCTGCGCAAACGCGCCGCCGGTCTGCTGCTCGGCGCCGCGGTGCTGTTCCTGATCGGGACGAACGTCCAGGCCGGATGGCTCTACGTGATCGCGGCGTTGCTCCTCGGCGCGCTCGCCGCGGGTCTCGTGCTTCCGTTCGCCGCCCTCCGCGGGCTCTCGATCGAGCTCGCCGCACCCGAGGAGGCGGAGCAAGGCGTGCCGACGATCGTGGAGTTGCGGGTGCGGGGAACCGCGCGCGGCGTCCGACGCAACGTCACCGTTCGTGACACGCATCTCGAGCCCGTCCGAACGCTCCTGCCGCCGATCCGGCGACGCGAACGGGTCGAGGCGACCACGTTGCGGACACCTCGCCGGCGCGGCGAGATCCTCACGGTCGGCGCGGAGCTTCGCTCGGACGCGCCGTTCGGCGTGGCCGAACGGCGCGTCCGAGCGAAGCTCGAGGCCCGGACCCTCGTGCTGCCGCGCGTCTTCCCGCTCGGAACCCTGTCGTTCGTCGAGCCGATCGCGACGAACGCCCGAGCCGTGCACGAGGCGCCGCGTCGCGGGCAGGGACCCGACTACCTCAGCGTCCGGGAGTACAGGCCGGGCGACCCCATGCGCCATGTCCACTGGGCGCTGACGGCGCGCCACGGCCGGC
Organism: uncultured Actinomycetes bacterium; assembly: GCA_963765865.1. Taxonomy (GTDB): domain Bacteria; phylum Actinomycetota; class UBA4738; order UBA4738; family HRBIN12; genus AC-51. The sequence continues at coordinate 497,506 of CAVXYE010000018.1, read as the reverse complement.
TGATGGTGCGGGAGTTCGAGGAGGAGCGGACCCGGCGTCTCGTGGTCGTGGTCGACACGGAGCGCGACGAGGGCGACGCGTGGACGCCGCTCGATCGTTGTTGCTCCGTCGCCGCGTCCGTGCTGGACGCGGCGACGGCGCACGGCCAGGGCGCGCGGCTGATCGCCGCGCGCCCCGGCCTGGGCATCGACGTTCTCCCGCGAGCCGATCGGTCGGAGATGTTCCGTTGGCTCGCCAAGCTGGAGCCGAGCGGTGTTCCGCTCGAGGAGGTGTTGGCGGGTCTCGGGCCGGAGGACCTGCGTGGGATCCAGACGCTCGTCATCGCCTTCCCCATCTGGGGTCGCGGGGAGCGTCCTCGGCTGGAGGGCGACGTCCGCCGGCTGGTGCGCCTCGTCCCCCGGGTGGTGTGCGTGCTCGCCGAGCCGGGCGCGGGCGAGGCCGGCCGCGTGGCCGAAGCGCTGAGCGCGGCCGGCGCCGACGTTCGCCGATGGGGCCCCGGCGGGCGATCTCGCGCAGGCGATGTCCGTGAGGAGGTCCGGGCGTGAGGCCGACGAGACGGTCACCGGCCGCGCCCGAAGACTCGATCGCGATGCGCGTGGTCGTCGCGCTCGCGGTGGAGGTCGGCATCATCGCGTTGGCGTTGCAGGGTGCGGTGACGGGCGTCGTCGCCGTGACCGCGCTCGTCCTCGCGCCGGCCGGATATGCCTTCTCGTACGTCCGTCGAGCTCGACCCAGCATCGTGCTGAAGGTGTTGCTGGCGGCGGGGCTCCTCGTCGCAACGATGGGGTTCCTCCAGTCGGTGAGCGCCGATCACGACGGTGGATGCCGCGCGCGTCCCGCTCGCCGGCCTGTTCCTGTGGGTCCAGGTCCTCCACGCGTTCGACGTTCCGCGCCGGCGCGACCTGGCGTTCTCGATGACGTCGTCCACGACCCTCATCGCGGCCGCCGGGGCCTTGGCGCTCACCACCTCGTTCGTGTGGATCTTGGGTCTCTGGGCGGCGCTGGCCGCCGCCTGGCTCTGGCTGTCGGCCGCGCCCCGGCCAGACCGGTACGCGGCCCCGCTCGCGATCCGGACGACGGTCGAGGCCCCGCGGCCGCGCTTCGCGGGCGTCCGTTCCGCGGCCGTCGCGGGCGATCGCCGCCCTGTGCCTGGGGAGCGCGGTCTTCCTCGCGATGCCGAGGCTCCCCGCGTCCCTCGTGCGGACGCCTCCGTTCACGCTGGGTCACCGAACGCCGACCTCGTCCTCGACCGACGCCGTGACGAACCCGGGACTCCCGAGCGCCGGCGGAGACGGCGTCGTGGACTTCGCCCCGCTCGGGTATCCGGGGTTCAGCTCCACGATGGACCTCCGGGCGCGAGGCGCGTTGTCGGACCAGATCGTGTTCCGCGTCCGGGCGGACCAGCCCGAGCTCTGGCGTGCGGAGGCTTTCGACACCTACGATGGCTCGCTCTGGACCGCCTCCGATACCGGCTCGTCCGCACTCAGCCTCGACGCCGACACGCAGTCCTTCGAACCCGGGTACCCGCCGATCGAGGCCCCGCTCCCGCCGCCGTTCTCCAACGAAGTCGTGCAGACGTTCTACGTGTCGCAAGCGCAACCGAACGTCCTGTTCGCTGCCGCGCGCGCGGAGAAGGTCTACTTCCCGGGCAGCGGTCTGCAGATGGACCGGTACGGCTCGATCCGCTCGTCCTTCCTGCTGGACGAGGGGATGGTGTACTCGGTCGTGTCGCAGGTGCCCGTCGTGCCGACACCGCTCCTGCGGCTGCTGCCCCGGCCGAACACGAACGCGCCATCGCTCGCCCGGTACCTGCAGCTCCCGGCGGAGCTGCCGCAGCGCGACCGCGACCTCGCCGCGCGGATCGTCGGCGACGCCGACAGCGAGGAGGAGGCGGTCGTCCGCGTCCAGGCATGGATCCAAGAGCACACGCGCTACGACCTCTCGGTCCCGCGCGAGCCCGCGGGCGTCGACGCGGTCGATCATTTCCTGTTCGAGACCCGACGGGGCTTCTGCGAGCACATCGCGAGCGCGATGGCCGTGTTGCTCCGCGCGGACGGCATCCCGACGAGGATCGTGACCGGGTACGGGCCCGGCGATCGCAACCCGCTGACCGGGTACTTCGAGGTGCGCCAGGCCGACGCGCACGCGTGGGTGGAGGTCTACTACCCGCGCGTCGGCTGGCTGCCCTACGACCCGACGTTCGGTGTCCCTCCCGCCGAACCGGTCGCCGGAAGCCTGATCGGCGCCGAGGTCATCGCCTCGATCCAGCGGTTGATCCGCGAGCACGTGCCGGCGCCGCTCAAGGACGCGGTCGGCCGGGGCGTGCACGCGTTCCTCGCCGCGGCGCCGGTCGTCGGACGATGGTGGCCGATCGCCGTGCTCGCGTTCGGGGGCGCGGCGCTCGCGATCGGCTATGGACGGCGCCGCCGCCGCCGATCGCGAGCGCCGCGCCCCCCCGACGCCGCCGGTCGGGCGTTCGAAGCGCTCGTCGATGCGCTCGCGGCCGCGGGTCACCCGCGCCGGCCGAGCCAAACCCCGAGCGAGCTCCTGGCGTCGCTCCCGGCCGACCCCGACCTCCCGCCCGAGGTCCTGGGCGAGGCGGGGATCGTCGTACGGACGTTCGAGCTGGCGCGGTTCGGCGAACCCGGACGACGGCCGGACCAGGCCGCCGTCGGTCGCGCCCACACGGCAGCGGCCCGGGTGCGCGAGCTCACCCGTCGTTGAGCCGGCCGTCGCGGTAGCGTGACTGCATGTGCAGAAGCATCAAGCGTCTCCGCGAAGGTTCCGAGGTCGCGCCGCCCGACGAGGTCCGGGAGGCCGCGCTCCAGTTCGTCCGCAAGGTAAGTGGCTTCCGGCAGCCGTCGGCACGGCACCGCGACGCGTTCGACCGGGCGGTCGACGAGGTCGCAGAAGCATCACAGGCCCTGCTCGATGCGGTCGCGCGGGAGCTCGCGTGAGTCCGAGCGGTTTCGCGTTCGACCCGGCGCCCGAGGAGATGCGGGCGATGGGCCGGACCGTCCTGGACGCCGTGGTGGGGTGGATCGGCGGGCTGGAGGACGCTCCCGCCGAGAACACCGCTGACGCGCTGCAGGTCGCGGCCAAGCTCGAGGCGGCACCACCCGAGCACGCCGACGGGGACTTCGACGGGCTCCTCGAGGACGCGATCGAGGCCGCTCGCAACACGTACGAGTTCAGCGGGCCCGGGTACCTCGCCTACATCCCCGGCGGCGGTCTGTTCACGGCCGCGCTCGCGGAGTTCCTGGCGCAAGCGCTCAATCGGTTCGACGGCTTGTGGCAGCCGAGCCCGGCGATCGTCCAGATCGAAGAGAACGTGACCCGGTGGATGTGCTCGCTCTTCGACTTCCCGGCCGAGACGTCGCAGGGCCTCCTCACGACGGGCGGTTCGCTCGCCAACCTCTCCGCGTTCGTGACCGCGCGACACGCGAAGCTGGGCGAGGACTTCCTGGACGGTACGTACTACTGCACCGATCAGACGCATGCGAGCAACACGAAGGCGGCGACGATCGCCGGGTTCTCCCGGCGCAACCTCCGCCTGGTCCCGACCGACGCGGGAACTTCGGATGGATCCCGACGCCCTCCGCTCGATGGTCCGCGAAGACCGCGCGGCGGGCCGCCGTCCGTTCCTCGTGATCCCGGCCGTCGGCACGACGAACACCGGTGCGGTCGACCCCCTCGGCGACGTCGCCGACGTCGCGGAGGCCGAAGCGTTGTGGATGCACGTCGACGGCGCCTACGGCGGCTTCTTCCAGCTCACCGATCGGGGCCGGGAGCGGTTCCGAGGGATCGAACGGGCCGACAGCGTCACGCTGGATCCGCACAAGGGACTCTTCCTGCCCTACGGGACGGGCGGTCTGGTCGTGCGGGACGGGGCCGCGCTCCGCGACGCGCACTACGAGGGCGCCGCCTACCTCCAGGACCTGCCGCCGACGGGCGACGCTGCCGAACTACAACGAGTACTCGCCCGAGCTCTCGCGGGACAACCGAGGGTTCCGCGTGTGGTTCCCGCTGGCCTTGCATGGCGTCGGCCGCGTTCCGCGAGGCGCTCGACGAGAAGCTCGACCTGACCGATCGGCTCCATCGGGCCCTCGTCGCCGATCCCAACCTGGAGATCGGGTGGGATCCGCAGCTCACCGTCGTCCCGTTCCGCCTCCGAGCGGCCGACGACGGCGCGAACCGTGAGCTGCTGGCGCGGATCAACGCGTCCAAGCGCGTGTTCCTGTCGAGCACGATGATCCGTGACGAGTACTGGGTCCGTGCCTGCATCGTTTCGCACCGCACGCACGCCGATCGTGTGGACGAGTGTGCCGCGATCGTGCGAGCGGCGGCCGCCGGACTGACGGGGTGAACGGGGCCGATGCCCGAGTTCCCCGAGGTCCACGCACTCTCCGAGCGCATCCATGAGATCGTGCAGGGCGCGCGGTTCGACCGCGCCGACATCCTGCAGTTCTCATCGCTGAAGACGTACGCGCCTCGCCCGGAGGAGCTCCGGGGAGCGACGGTCGGGTCGGTCGGCAGCCGGGGGAAGTACCTGGTCTTCGCCTTCGACGACGAGCGCCGGCTGCTGGTGCATCTCTCGCAGGGAGGTCGCATCGATGTCGAGGCGCCGCCGAAGAGCACGAAGCCTCGCGGGAGCGTGGTCCGGCTTCGGTTCGAAGAACGGCCCTCCCTGCTGGTGAAGGAGTTCGGGACCCAACGGAAGTCGGGCTGGTGGATCCTCGCCGCCGGCGACGACGGTCCGCTCGCGAAGCTCGGACCCGAGGCGTTGAGCCCGGAGGCCGATGAGCTCGTGATGAGCTCGACCGACACGCGGCGGGTGCACACGATCCTGCGCGACCAGCGGACGATCGCGGGCATGGGTCGCGGCTACACCGACGACGTCCTGCACGACGCGAAGCTCTCGCCCACGTCGCAGCTCGGGAAGCTCGATGCCGATCAGCGGGCGACGCTCGTCGCGTCGATCCATCGGATCCTCGGCGACGCGCTCGAGGCCGAACGGCGCCGGAGCGGGGGCCTCCCCACCAAGCTCGGCGATCACTTCACCGTGCACGGACGCTCGGGGGAGCCCTGCCCCCGCTGCGGCGCCGACCTCCGGCGCGTCTCGTACGAGGACTACGAGGTCACGTACTGCCCGACCTGCCAGACCGGCGGCAAGATCCTGGCGGATCGGCGACTCTCGCGTCTGCTGCGCTGAACGCCTGAGGCTCGGTGCTACGGTCCTCGACCGTGGACCAGCTCCCCATGACTCCTCGACCCGATCCGCCGCCGCGTCTCGGCGTCCTGCAACGCGCGCGCGGGCACCTGATGGATGTCACGCCGCTCAAGGTCTCGCGCGACTTCCGCCTGCTCTTCTTCGGGCACAGCGTGTCCAACTTCGGTGACGAGATCGTCGCGGTCGCGATCCCGTACCAGGTCTTCAAGATCACCGGATCGACGCTCGCGGTCGGGTTGCTCGGACTGGCGGCGCTGATCCCGGTCTTCGTGTTCCCGATCATCGGCGGAACGGTTGCCGACGCGGTCGAGCGACGACGGTTGGTCACGGTGACCCACGTGCTGCTCGCCGCGCTGTCGGGGTTGATGGCGATCAACGCGCTCCTCCCGCACCCGCTGCTGTGGCCGATGTACGTCTTCACGTTCGTCGCGGCCGGCCTGTACACGTTCAACCGCCCCGCCTTGGACACCTGGCCTGCCCGGCTCCTCGACAAGGAACTGCTGCCGTCGTCGAACGCGCTCGACGCCGGGTTCGGAACCTTCGCGGGGATGCTCGGACCGGTCGCGGCCGGTTTCCTGCTGGTCGCGATCGCAGCCGGCCGGGGTCTACCTGTTCGACGTCGCCACGTTCCTCGTTGCGATCGGGGCGTTCCGGTTGATGCGCCCGTCGCCGCCCGCCGACGAGGAGAACGAGGTCAGTTGGGCGGCGGTCAAGGATGGGTTCCGCTTCTTGAAGGGCAAGCGGAACGTCCAGTCGGTGTTCCTCGCGGACCTGAACGCGATGATCTTCGGGTTCCCGATGGCGCTCTTGCCGGCGGTGGCGCTGCATCTCGCGGGTGGCGTCGAGGAGGCGCAGGCGCACTACCTCGGGTTCCTCTACGCCGCGCCGGCCGCGGGAGCGTTCATCGCCACCTTGCTCTCCGGCCGAGCGAAGGATGTACGTCGACAGGGAAGGGCGATCATGTTGTCGATCGTCGTGTGGGGCGCCGCGATCGTCGTGTTCGGTCTCTCGCACGTGCTCTGGCTCTCGCTCCTCATGCTGGGGATCGCCGGCGCCGGCGACATGGTGAGCGGCATCTTCCGGATCTCGATCATCCAGGCCGCGGTCGAGGATCGATACCGCGGACGTTTGGAGGGGATCGGCATGGCGGTGTGGGCCACCGGGCCGTCGCTCGGCGACGTCGAGTCCGGCGTGGTCGCGACCCTCACGACCCCCGCGATCTCGATCGTGTCGGGTGGGCTCATCACGATCGTCGGGATCGGCGTGCTTCGTTGGTTCGCACCCGGGTTCTGGCGGTACGACGCCCGCCACCCCACGCCGTAGACGCTTGCCCCCGGAGGGGATCTGCGCTGAGATACCGCGAACCGCCCGAAGGGGGAGCGATGCTGGCCATCTCGACCGGGTACTACGACACGCTGAAGTTCTTCCACGTCCTCGCGGCGATCACGTGGGTGGGGAGCGCGATCTACGCGCAGGCCCTCGCGACGAAGGTGATGGGGGAGGGTGACCCGGCGCGTCTGGCCGCCACCGCCAAGGACATCGGGGATCTCGGCAAGCGGCTGATCACGCCTTCGGCGATCGCCGTGTTGGTCCTCGGGGTGTGGATCGTCGCGGTCAGCGCCTGGAACTTCACCGATACCTGGGTGCTGCTCGGGCTCGCCGGTATCGCGGCCACGATCGCCACCGGCGCCGGATTCCTGGGACCGGAGTCCGAGCGACTCGGGAAGCTCGCAGCCGAGCGCGATCCTTCCGACCCCGAGATCCAGCGGCGGATCAAACGGATCTTCGCCGATCTCGCGCATCGACGTGGTCGTGCTGGTCCTGGTCGTCGCGGACATGGTCTTCAAGCCCGGCAGCTGAGCCGAGACCGTCACTCGGGTCACATCTCGACCGGAACGGGCTCCGTGTGGTCCGCCTGCAGCCGCGGCGTGCGCCTGGGCGACCGTCTCGCGGCCCGGGATCAGCCGGTTCGCGACCACACACGCGATCAGGACGATGACGCCGGCGAAGACGAGGGCAGGCTGGAACCCCTTCATGAAGGCCTCGTTGAATGCCTGTTGCAGACCGGTCGCCTGTGTCGGCGTCAGCCCGATCCCCGAAGTCACGAGGCTCCCGTGCTGTGCACCCTCGCTCACAGCTGCGAGCTGCTGCGGGTTGAGGCCGAGTCCGGCGACGGCGGGCGCGAACGCGCTCTTGAGCTCGGTGGTGAGGATCGCGCCGAGCAGCGCGATCCCGAGCACGCCCCCGACCTCACGGCTCGTGTTGGTCATGGCGGAGCCGAGGCCCGCGCGCTGCGGACCGACCGAGTTCATCACCGCAGCCGTCATCGGCGCGATCGTCGCCCCGAGCCCGATCCCCATCGCCAGGTAGATCGGGAACAGGACCATCCAGTAGGACGTGGTAGGCGTGAGCAGCACCCCGAGCAGGATGAGCCCGACACCGGCGAGCAGCAGGCCGAACGTCATCGGGGCTCGTGACCCGTGGGTCGACGCGTACCGGCCCGCGTTCGGCGCGGTCGCGATGATCGCGAGCGTCATGGGGAGGAATCCCGCCCCGGACTTGAACGGCGAGTAGCCGTGGATGCTCTGCATGTAGATCGTCAGGAAGAAGAACGTGGCGAACATCCCCATCCCGACGCTGAAGGCAACCGCGTTCCCGGCAGAGAAGGAGGGGATCCGGTAGTAGCGCAGCGGCATCATCGCGTGCGGGTTCCGCAGCTCCCACCAGAGGAACGCGATCAAGAAGGCGGCGAAGAGGACGAACGATCCCACGATCCTGGTGCTGGTCCAGCCGAGCTGATTGGCCTCGATCAAGGCGTAGGTCACGAAGAAGAGGGCGGCGGTCCCCAGGACGAGCCCCGTGACGTCGAGCTGTCGCTCGGCTTCGGAGACCGACTCCTTGACGGTCCGAGTGGCGACGATGAAGGCGACGATCCCGATCGGCACGTTCAGGAAGAACACCGACTCCCAACCGATGTGCTCGACCATGTAGCCGCCGAGCGTCGGTCCGAGAGCGAGCGCGATCCCCGACACGCCCGCCCAGATCCCGAGAGCCTTCGCCCGCTCGTGCACGGGGAACGTCACCGTGAGGATCGACAGCGTCCCCGGGAGCAGGAGCGCGCCGCCCACGCCTTGAAGGGCGCGGAAGGCGATCAGCTGTCCGGGGGTCTGCGACACGCCGCAGAGGAACGAGAAGAGGGTGAACACCGCGACCCCGGTCAGGAACATCTTCTTGCGCCCGTATCGGTCCCCGAGGATCCCGCCCGTGAGCAGGAGCGACGCGAACGCCAGAACGTAGCCGTCGACGATCCATTGGAGCTGGCTGAACCCGGCGCCGAGGTCGTTCTTGATGCTGGGCAGCGCCACGTTGACGACGGTGTTGTCGAGCATCGCCATCGCGAGCGCGAAGCACATCGTCAGCAGGACGATGACCTTCTCGCGAGCGTTGTCCCCTTCGAAGCCGAACATCGAACCCCCTTTGACGACGGGCGGACGGGTTACGTTGTGCAACCCAACCGGAACCGCCCTTGTTCCCTCAGGTGAGCTTCCGATACATCCTGATCGCGAGCGGCACGAAGACCAAGAGCAGGGCCGCGATCCAGATGATCGAGGTGACGATCAGAGCCTGCAGGGTCTGGGGTCCGTAGTTCGGAGGGATCGCCACGTCGCCGAGCGCGAGTACGCGCGCGGTGTTGGCCCAGACCGTGACCGGGTTGTGTTCGGCGATCGGCTGGATCCACGAGGCCATCCCGATGACCGGCACGAGCGCCGCGCTCACGAACACGATGGGGAAGATGCCGGTGAACATCGCCGCCTGGACGCCCTCGACCTGCTTGATCGCGAGTGCGACCACGGCGGAGATCCAGGAGAAGACGAACCCGACCGAGAGCACGAGCGCGATCATCCCGATCGCAGCCAACGAAACCGTTCTGGAACCTGAACCCGACGAGGTAGGCGACGACGATCACCAGGAGCAGCAGGATCAGGTTCTTCGCCACGTCGGAAGTGGTGCGACCGACGAGGACGGCGGAACGGGCCATCGGGAGCGACCGGAACCGGTCGACGAGGCCCTTCTTCATGTCCTCCGCGAGACCGATCGCGGTGGTCGTCGATCCGAAGATCGCGTTCTGCACGAAGATCCCCGGCATCAGGAACATCACGTACGTGAAGCCCGGTGGCAGGTTCGCGATGTTCCCCGCGAACACGATCGTGAACAGCAGCACGAACATGATCGGCTGCGCCAACTCGAAGACGAGGGCCGTCGGGATGCGCAGGATCTGCAGCAGGTTCCGGCGCATGACGACCATGCCGTCGGCGAAGCCGTACCGGACCCGGGTCGAGAGGTCGACCCCGGAGGACGGCTGGGTCGCGACCCTCATCGTCGGTCCTCCCCGCGGGCTCTTCCGCGACGCTTCGTGGCCGCCGCGTCCTGTTCCTCTTCCTGCTCCGCGGCGTGGCCGGTGAGCGACAGGAACACGTCGTCGAGGGTCGGGCGATGCAGGGCGATGTCGGCGATCGCGATGCTGCCGTCGTCGAGCCGGCGCACGCTGTCGAGCAGGGCCGAAGGACCCGCGCTCCCCACGGGGATACGGATCCTTCCGGCCTCCTGGTCGCAGCGTCGGCTCGCCGGTGCCGATCCCGGCGAGGATCTCGACGATCCTCGCGAGGTCTGCCCGATCCTGGACGTGGAGCTCCAGAACCTCGCCGCCGATCTGGTCCTTGAGCTCGTCCGACGTGCCCTCCGCGATCACCGTGCCGAGGTCGATCACCGCGATCCGGTCGGCGAGGTTGTCGGCCTCCTCGAGGTATTGCGTCGTGAGCAGGATCGTCTTCCCCTCGTTGACCAGCTCACGGATCATCGCCCAGAGGTCGATCCGGCTCCGCGGGTCGAGCCCGGTGGTCGGCTCGTCGAGGAACAGCACGTCGGGGCGGGCGACGAGGCTGGCTGCCACGTCGAGCCGGCGCCGCATCCCGCCCGAGTACGTCTTGGCCTGACGGTCGGCGGCGTCGGCGAGCCCGAACCGCTCCAGGATCTCGGCGGCGCGTCGTCGGGCTTCCGCGGACGAGAGGTGGTACAGCCGTCCGACCATCTCGATGTTCTCGAGACCGGTCAGGTTCTCGTCGACGGCCGCCGACTGCCCGGCCAGCCCGAAACGGCTCCGGAGGACCTCCGCGTCCCGAACCACGTCAAGCCCCACGACCTCGGCCCGGCCGCCGTCCGGCAGCAGCAGGGTCGTCAGGATCCGGATCGCAGTGGTCTTGCCTGCCCCATTGGGCCCCAGCAGGCCGAAGACGGTTCCCGGCGCAACATCAAGATCGATGCCACGCAATGCTTCTACGGAGCCGAAGCTCTTGACGAGCCCCTCGACGACGATCGCCCCGGCCATCACGAACACCCTACGGCCTCCCGATGACAACGACACATGAACGTTCGTCGAAGTTCGTGAACGGATGAAGCATGTAACGATGTAATCACCTCACCGAGACCGGGAATGCCCTCGCGAGGCGTCGTGTTCTTGCAGGTGCGAATCGCTCGATGCGAAAGGGACTTCGATGGCTGATCTAGACACTTTGGCGCTCCCGCTGCTCCCGCTGACCACCGGTGTGGTCCTGCCGGGCATGGTGGTGACGCTCACGCTGGAGTCGCCCGAGGCCAGGGCGGCGGTCGACGCCGCCGCTTCGGACGACGACCGGCTGCTCGTGCTCGTGCCTCGGCTCGACGGGCGCTACGCGCGCGTCGGGACGATCGCGAAGATCGAGGACCTCGGCAAGATCCGGGGCGGGACGGAGGCGCTCGTGATCCGCGGCCTGGCCCGCGCGACGATCGGCGTCGGCGTCGCCGGCACCGGCGAAGCGACGTGGGTTCAGCTCGAGCCCGTCGCGGACGAGCCCGCGTCCGAACGGGCGGAAACGCTCGCGCGCGAGTATCGCGCGACGATCGAGAGCATCGTCGAGGCCCGGGGCGTCCCCGCCGTCGCCGAGTTCCTCCGGGGCCTGTCCGATCCCGGACAGATCGCGGACATCGCGGGGTACTCGCCGGATCTCTCCTTCGAGCGGAAGGTCGAGGTCCTCGAGACGATCGACGTCGAGCGCAGGCTCGAGCTCGTCCTCGAGTGGGCGAAGGACACCCTCGCCGAGGTGCAGGTGAAGGAGAAGATCCGCGACGAGGTGTCGGACAGCCTCGAGCAGCGTCAGCGCGAGGCGATCCTGCGCGAGCAGATGGCCGCGATCCGCAAGGAGCTCGGCGAAGACGGTTCGGAGGACGTGATCGAGACGCTCCGCGCCAAGATCACGGAGTCCGGGATGCCCGACGGCGTCCGCGAGCAGGCCGAGCGGGAGCTCGGCCGGCTCGAGCGAACCTCCGAGCAGTCGCCCGAGTACGGGTGGATCCGCACGTACCTCGATTGGATGACCGAGCTTCCCTGGAACGTGCGCACCGAGGACAACCTGGACATCACCGACGCGCGTCGCATCCTCGACGAGGATCACGAGGGCCTCGGCGACGTGAAGGACCGGATCGTCGAATACCTGGCCGTCCGCAAGCTCCGGGCGGAGCGTGGGCTCTCGGAAGAGGGCGGACGAGGATCCGGCGCGATCCTCACCCTGATCGGACCTCCCGGTGTCGGCAAGACGTCGCTCGGCGAGTCGGTCGCGCGTGCGCTCGGACGGAAGTTCGTCCGCGTCTCCCTCGGTGGCGTGCACGACGAGGCCGAGATCCGCGGCCACCGCCGGACGTACGTCGGTGCGCTGCCGGGACGGATCGTGCGCGCGCTGAAGGACGCGGGGACGAAGAACCCCGTGATGATGCTCGATGAGATCGACAAGGTCGGAGCCGACTGGCGCGGCGACCCCTCCTCGGCGCTCCTCGAGGTGCTCGACCCGGCGCAGAACCACACCTTCCGCGACCACTACCTCGACGTCGATCTCGACCTGTCTGAGGTGCTGTTCGTCGCGACGGGCAACGTCGCCGAGACGATCCCGGGACCGTTGCTCGACCGGATGGAGGTGCTCCGGCTCGACGGGTACACGGAGGACGAGAAGGTCGCGATCGCTCGGCATCACCTGATGCCGCGGCAGATCGAGCGCAACGGGCTCCGAGAGGACGAAGTGAGTGTCACGGACGATGCCCTCCGCGAGATCGTGGCGTCGTACACGCGGGAAGCGGGCGTTCGCAACCTGGAGCGAGAGCTGGGCAAGACCTTCCGCAAGGTCGCGACGAAGCTCGCCGCGGGCGACACGGTGGCTCCGGTCGTCGTCGACCGCGACGACGTGCGGGGCTATCTGGGCCGCCAGCGCTTCTCCTTCGAAGAGATGGCCGAACGGACCTCGGTCCCGGGCGTCGCGACGGGCCTCGCCGTGACCGGCACGGGTGGGGACGTCTTGTTCATCGAGGCCACGCGTGAGGACGAGGGCGAGGGGCTGACCCTGACCGGGCAGCTCGGCGACGTGATGAAGGAATCGGCGCAGATCGCCCTGTCGTTCGTCCGCTCGCACGCGACGGAGCTCGGGATCGAACCCGGGCCGGCTCACCGGCCGGTTCCACGTCCACGTGCCCGCGGGTGCGGTTCCGAAGGACGGACCGAGCGCCGGGGTCACGATGACGACCGCGCTCGTCTCGCTGCTCACCGGCGAGACGGTCAGGCCGGCCGTCGGGATGACCGGCGAGGTCACCCTCCAGGGTCGGGTCCTGCCGATCGGCGGCGTGAAGCAGAAGGTGCTCGCCGCGCACCGGGCGGGACTCACGGAGGTCATCCTGCCGAAGCGGAACGAAGGCGATCTGGACGACGTCCCGGAGCAGGTCCGCGCCGAGATGCGGTTCCACCTCGCCGACGACGTCCGGGACGTCTTGGGCGTGGCGCTCGGCGAGCCGGCGCCGACGTCCGTCACCGCGGCCTGACCACGGCCGGTACCCCGCCTCCGCGAGGGAGGCGGGGTACCGGTGCCAGGTTCTCCCTCGCCTATCCTGGCTTCGCCCGTGCTCGAGCTGATCGATCTCCGCCGTCGGTTCGACGACGTCGTCGCGCTCGATGGCGTGTCCTTCGAGGTCCCCGAGGGACGGATCGTGGGGTTCGTCGGGCGCAACGGGTCGGGCAAGACGACGACGATGCGCATCGCGCTCGGGGTGCTCCACGCCGACGCCGGCCAGGTCGAATGGCGAGGACGGCCCGTCGACGCCGTGACCCGACGACGCTTCGGCTACATGCCCGAGGAACGCGGGCTGTACCCGAAGATGCGGGTGCGCGAACAGCTGGTGTACCTGGCGCGGCTGCGCGGCACGCCCAAGGGCGTGGCGCGCAGCCGCGCCACGGAGCTCCTCGAGCTCCTCGAGGTCGTCGGTGATCCGAACGATCGCATGGAGACCCTGTCGTTGGGGAACCAGCAACGCGTCCAGCTGGCAGCCGCGCTCGTCCACGAGCCCGACGTCCTGGTCCTCGATGAGCCGTTCTCGGGGCTGGACCCGGTCGGGGTGGATGTCCTGGCGGACGTGCTCCGCGGGCAGGCGCGCGACCGGGGCGTCCCGGTCGTCTTCTCGAGCCATCAGCTCGAGCTGGTCGAACGGCTCTGCGATGAGGTCGTGCTGATCGACCGCGGGCGCATCGTCGCGCGGGGGTCGATCCATGAGCTCCGCGCGATGCGGGCGCGCAACCTCTGGCGGGTCGAGGTTCCGGCGGCGACGCAGGGATGGTGGGGGGTCGTGCCCGGTGTCTCGCTCGCGGGTCAGGACGACGGGGCCGTCGTGCTGGAACTGAGCGTGGAGGCGGATCCGCAACGCGTCCTGGATCTTGCCCGCGCAGAGGGCGACGTCGTGTCGTTCGGCCCGGTTCGCCCCTCGCTCGCGGAGCTCTTCCGCGAGGTGGTCGCGGAGTGAGCTCGGAGCCCACCGACCGCGGCACCTGGCGGCTCGTGGCGCGTCGCGACTTCTGGGTGAGGATCCGCGAGCGCAGCTTCTTGTTCTCCACGTTGATCAACATCGCCGTGATCTCGATCCTCGTCCTCGCGCGCGCGTCCAGCGCGGGCGGCGCGGGGCCGTCGTTCGACCTCGGGTACGTGGGCCCCTCGTCCATCGCGACGGGCGCGGCACAGCTCGGCCACGACGCACAGCCACCGATACCCGATCGCGGTCCGTGCCTTCGCCGACCGGGCGACCGCCGACGCAGCCCTGCGGGACGGCTCGGTCGATGCCGTCATCGACGCGAACGAGCTGATCGGCTTCACCGGCATCCCCGACGTGCTCTCGAGCCTCGTGGAGGCATCCGCGAGGAACGCCGCGGTGACGGCGCTGCTGGACGAGCACCAGGTCCCGCAGACCGAACGCGATGCGGCGAACGACCCGACGCCCCTGGTGCTCGCCGTCCTGCAGCCGGCTCCGCCCCACCGCAGCGAGAACGCCGCCGTCGCCTTCGTCGGTGTGCTCCTGCTCTACGGGCAGCTCTTCGGGTACGGGATCTGGGTCGCGAGCGGCGTGATCGAGGAGAAGGCCTCGCGGGTGGTCGAGATGCTGCTCTCCGCGATCCGCCCGAAACAGCTCCTCCTGGGGAAGATCGTCGGCATCGGCACGCTCGGCCTGGCGCAGTTGATCGTGATCTCATCGTTCGCGATCGGACTCGCGTTCGCGACGAACGCGATCAACGTGTCGTCGAGCGCGTTCGGTGCGGCCGGGCTCGTGATCGGATGGTTCATCCTCGGCTTCGCCTTCTACGCGACGTTGTTCGCGGCGGCCGGATCGCTGGTGACACGGATGGAGGAACTGCAGAACGTGATCGTCCCGATCAACCTGACGATCCTCGTCTCGTTCTTCATCTCGATCGGCGCGCTCGAGGATCCGAACGGTCGTTTACAGGTGATCGCGTCGATCCTGCCGACCTCCTCCGCGCTCGCGATGCCGGTGCGGATCGTCTTGGGCGCGGCTCCCGGATGGCAGATCGTGCTGTCGTTGATCGTCCTCGTCGGCTCGACGGTCCTCCTGGTGCCGTTCGCGGCCCGACTGTATTCGGGCGCGGTCCTGCGGACCCGCGGGCGTGTGCGGATCCGCGAAGCCTGGCGTTCGGCCGAGTGATCAGGAGGTGCCGAAGGCGCGGCGGAACGAGGGCAGCGGCAGCTGCCCGACCGCCAGCACGCGATCGTGGAAGTCTCGCAACGAGAAGGCGGCGCCCTCCCGCTCCCGCGTGGCGTCGCGTGCCTTCTCGATCTCGATCATCCCGACCATGTAGCAGAGCGCTTGCCCCGGCATCCCGATGTAGCGGTCGACCTCGATCACGGCATCGGTGTGGGTCTGGCCGGCCTCCTCGAGTTTCGCGATGGATGCTTCGCGGGTCCACCCCAACATGTGGATCCCCGTGTCCGTGATCAGCCGGGCCGCGCGATGCGCCTGGTTGTCGAGCATGCCGAGCCGCTCCCATCCGTCCAGATAGAGCCCCATCTCGTCGGCGAGCCGCTCGGAATAGAGGCCCCAGCCCTCGCAGTACGCGCTCCCGGCGAACGCGCCGCCGAACCGGCGGAGCGCCGAGCGTCCGGGCGTCTCCTGTTCGAGCGCGATCTGGAAATGGTGGCCGGGGTTCGCCTCGTGGTAGGTGACCGACGCGACGTGGTGCATCGCGCGATCCGGGAGGTCGTACGCGTTGATGTAGTAGATCCCGGGACGAGAGCGGTCTTCGGTCGGCGGGTTGTAGAACGCGAACGGCTCGTCGGCCTCACGGAACTCCTCGACCCGGCGGACCTGGCAGTTGGCGCTCGGGAGCCGTCCGAAGAATGAGGGAGCGATCTCCCAGCTGCGACGGACCTGATCCTCTGCCATCGCGACCAGGGCCTCGGGGCTGGGGAGCGTGTTCTCCCCTCGCGCGGTTCGGTCGGCGATCGCGTCGGCCGGCGTGGCGAACCCGAGCTCCGCAGCCACGACGTCCCGCTCCGTCTGGATCTGCTCGAACCGCTCCACCCCGAGCTCATGCACGGTCTTCGGATCGAGATCGAGGCTGGTCCAGCCGAGGACCTCGGCCTTGTACATCCCCTCACCGCCCGGGAGCGCGGACATGCCGATCGTCCGGGTGGACGCGGGCAGGTACTCGTCGCGGACGACGTCGCGGAACCGCGCGTGGGCCGGGTACAGGACGTCGCGCACGGTGGCCGCGATCCGGTCCTTGACCGCTGCGTCGTCGCCCAGGGGGAGCATCGCCGGCGAGTCGTCCGGTGCCAGCGCGAGGATCCGATCGAGCTGCGCGAGCGCGCGCTCGGCGACGATCCGGGGCGTGACGACGCCCGTGGCCACCGCCTCCCGCGCGATCTCGATCGCGGTATCCAGCATCTCGGGGAACGCCCGGAGCCGGGCTTCGTAGCGATCGACGCGCTCGGGCGTGTCGGCTCGCTGGAGGGAGGCGACCTGAGCGAGCAGCGTGCCGGCCCCGTGCATGTGGTTCACCACCTCGAAGCGGTCGATCCGCTGCTCGATCCGAGCGAGCGAGCGCTCGCAGATCGCGCGCATCACGTCGGCGTCGGCACGGTCCGCGTCGTCGAGCGTCTCGAGGTCGAAGGCGCTGAGCGCCGTCAGCGCCTCGCGAGAGGCCTCTTCCTCCTCGGCGCGGCCGGCCGCTCCGATGTCGGGGAGTCGGTCGTCGTAGCGCTCGTCCCCGATGAAGGTCCCCATCAGCGGGTCCCGCTCGAGGAGCCCTTCCCAATAGCGGTCCACGAGGTCTCGGACCTGTTCGCTGGCCATCACGGACGTCCCCTCTCGCGCTTCACAAGAGGCCCAGGGTACCCGCGCCGTCGACCTGGATGGCGGCGCCCGAGAGGAAGCCGACGGGGCCGGAGCACAGGAACGCGGCCACCCGCCCGAAGTCCGCGGGATCGCCGAGACGTCCCTCGTGCCCGAGCTCCGCGACGCGATCGGTGGCATGGAGCCCCGGACACAGAACGTTCAGCGTGATCCCATCGTCGATCAGATCTTGCGCCGCGGTCTTCGCCCACGCCCACAGGCCCGTCCGGGCGGCGTTCGAGTACGCGAGGTCGGGGATCGGCTGCTTGATCGCTTGCGACGCGATGAGCACGATCCGGCCCCAGCCCGCCGAGCGGAGATGAGGGAGCGAGGCCCGGACGAGCCTGATCGACGCGAGCATGTTCGCGTTCACGGCGTCGATCATGCCGTCGTCGGTGACCTCCAGCGCGCGAGCGCGAGGCGGGCCGCCGGCGTTGGCGACGACGATGTCGAGGCGTCCGAACCGCTCCACGGTGGCATCGACGAGCCGCCGCGGCGCGGCGGGCTCGGTGACGTCGGCGGGCAGCGCGAGGATCTCGCCCGGCAGCTCGTTCGCGGTCTCGGCCAGCCGTTCGGGGTCGCGCGCACAGATCGCGACACGGCATCCCTCGGCCGCGAGCGCGGCCGCCGCGCCGCGCCCGAGTCCCTTCGAGGCGGCGGTGACGAGCGCAACCTTGCCGTCGATCCCGAGGTCCATGGTGGCCGATGCTACCCGTGGGGGGCTAGGCTCGGGCCCGCCGTCGACCGAGCCTCGACCGGAAAGGGCATGGCGCGTGCACAAGCGCAGCGTGGTGGTTCTCCTCGCGTCGCTCGCGCTGGTGGGCGGGTGCAGCCGTACGAAGACCCTCGATGCGAACGGCCTGGAAGAGAAGCTCGCTACGCAGGTCGAGCAGCAGCTCGGCACGCACGGGATCACCGTCGATTGCCCAGACGATGAGCCCGTGAAGGCGGGCGCGACCTTCCAGTGCACAGCGACGAGCGCGGCCGGCACGACCCTGACGATCGAGGTCACGCAGACCGACGATCATGGCAACGTGACCTGGAAGGCGACGAAGGCCGGATAGGAGCGACCGATGCTGCTGGAGGGGAAGAAGCTGCTGATCACCGGCGTGCTCACGCCGCAGTCGATCGCGTTCGCGGCCGCGAAGATCCGCTCAGGAGCAGGGCGCGGAGATCGTCCTGACGAACTTCGGACGCACCGTCAGCCTCACCCAGAAGACGGCCAAGCGGCTCCCCACGACGCCGGACGTCCTGGAGATGGACGCGAACTCCGACGAGCAGATCGCCGCGGTCTGTGAAGAGCTCCAACAGCGATGGGGACGCCTCGATGGTTTCCTCCACGCGATCGCCTTCGCCCCCCAAGATGCGTTGGGAGGCAATTTCCTGAATACGCCCTGGGACAGCGTCGCCACAGCCGTGCAGACCAGCGCGTTCTCACTGAAGGCGCTCGCGGTCGGGCTGCTGCCGTCGATGGGCGACGGCGGCGCGATCGTGTCGCTCGACTTCGATGCGACCGTGGCATGGCCCATCTATGACTGGATGGGCGTCGCCAAGGCCGGTCTCGAATCCGTCACGCGGTACCTCGCCCGCGACCTCGGTCCGAAGGGGATCCGCGTCAACGCGGTGAGCGCCGGCCCGATCAAGACGATGGCGGGCAAGGGCATCCCGGGGTTCGATCAGATCAGCGGTTCGTGGAGCCGTCGCGCGCCGCTCGGTTGGGACGTGGAGGACCCGACCCCGGTGGGGAACACCGTCGCGTTCCTCCTGTCGGACCTCTCGTCGGGCATCACGGGTGAGGTCGTGCACGTCGACGGGGGGTTCCATGCGATGGGGACGGACCTGGTCTGATCATGGTGCAAGCGCTTCGCCTCACGTCGTTCAGCCACGGGGCGGGATGCGCGTGCAAGCTCGGCCCGCGGGAGCTCACGCGGGTGCTCGATCTGCTCGGCCCGACCACGAAGCCTGAGGACGTCCTCGTGTCGGAGGAGACCGGCGATGACGCCGCCGTGTACCGCCTCACGGATGGAACCGGACTGGTGCTCACCCTCGACTTCTTCACGCCGTTGGTCGACGACCCCGGCGACTGGGGCCGGATCGCGGCCGCCAACGCACTCAGTGACGTGTACGCGATGGGCGGGTCGCCGCGGCTCGCTTTGAACGTGGCGGGATGGCCGGTCGACGAGCTCCCGCTCGAGCTGCTCGCCGAGGTCTTGGCGGGTGCTCGCCAGATCGTCCTCGAGGCCGGCGCGGCGGTGGTCGGCGGGCACACGATCACCACCGAGCGAGAACCGCTGTTCGGGATGGTGGCCATCGGCTTCGTCGAGACGGACGCGATCGTCCGCAACTCCACGGCACGACCGGGGATGCATCTGTACCTCTCGAAGCCGATCGGGACCGGGCTCATCACGACGGCGATCAAGCGCGGGCAGACGGACGAAGACGTCGCCCGGCTCGCGGTGAACACGATGACTGCGCTCAACGCGGACGCGTCCGCCGCGATGGTCTCGGCCGGCGTGGGAGCGGGGACGGACGTCACCGGGTTCGGCCTCCTCGGGCACCTCAGGAAGATGCTGGACGCGAGCGGGTGCGCTGCGATCGTGAACGCGGGTTCCGTGCCGCTCCTCCCGACGGTGCTCGACCTGGCCAGACGAGACATCGTCGCCGGCGGGACCAAGCGCAACCACGCCTGGCTGCAGGAGGTCACCGAGTGGGGCGAGCTCACACCGCCCGAACAGATCGTGTTGGCCGACGCGCAGACGAGTGGAGGACTCCTGGTGGCTTCGGATCGGA
Organism: uncultured Actinomycetes bacterium; assembly: GCA_963765865.1. Classification (GTDB taxonomy): domain Bacteria; phylum Actinomycetota; class UBA4738; order UBA4738; family HRBIN12; genus AC-51. The sequence goes on along the minus strand of CAVXYE010000018.1, from coordinate 477,741 downwards.
GCCCGTCCACGGACCTGTTCACCGAGATCGGCGAGGTCGTGCCGGGTCCACCGGGGTCGATCACCGTGATCGGACGGGTCCGGGAATAACCCACCCCGCTGGTAGCATTTGCACCTGCAACAGGCGGCTGCGCCTGTCCGGCCGACCTCCCGGAGACGAAGCGTGACCGAGCTTGACGGCGTCCTCTTCAAAGAGATCGTGGAGCAGGCGCTCCGCGAATTCCCGAACGAATGCTGCGGTCTGATCGCGGCGGAGGCCGGCGTCCCGGTGAAGGTCTTCCCGATGACGAACGCCGACGCGAGCCCGGCAACCTACCGCCTCGACGGCAAGGAGCAGCTCAAGGTGTTCGATGAGCTCGATGAGCGCGGCTGGGACCTCTGGTCGATCTACCATTCCCATACGCACTCGGACGCGTACCCGAGCGAGACGGACACGCGGCTCGCGTTCTATCCGGACGCTCGATACATCGTCGTGTCGCTCGCCGACCGGACGGATCCGATCGCTCGCTCGTTCTGGATCCGGGACGGTGCGATCACGGAAGAGGAGCTCTCGATCGCATGAGCGCCTCAACGCCGCCGATGTTCACCGAAGAGCAGGTGCAACGCTACTCGCGCCACATCATCTTGCCGAACATCGGCGGCAAGGGTCAGCGGAAGCTCCTCGACAGCTCGGTCTTGGTGATCGGCGCCGGCGGACTCGGCTCCCCCGTCGCGATGTACCTGGCGGCCGCCGGCATCGGCAAGCTCGGCATCGTGGACTTCGACCAGGTGGATGTGACCAACCTTCAGCGCCAGATCCTGCACACCACGGCCGACGTCGGCCGCTCGAAGGTGGCCTCGGCCGTCGATCACCTCCGAGCGATCAACCCCACGATCGAGGTGGTAGGCCACGAGACGTTGCTGTTCTCGACGAACGTGTTCGAGATCTTCGAGGGCTACGACGTGATCGTCGACGGCACCGACAACTTCCCGGTCCGCTACCTCGTCAACGATGCGACGCAGTTCACGGGCAAGCCCCTCGTGTACGGTTCGATCTACCAGTTCGAAGGCCAGGCGACGGTGTTCATGCCCGGTCAGGAGACGCCGTGCTACCGGTGCCTGTTCCCGGCTCCGCCGCCGCCCGGCACCGTCCCGAGCTGCGCCGAGGGTGGCGTGTTCGGTGTCCTGCCGGGCGTGATCGGATCGATCCAAGCGACCGAGGCGATCAAGATCATCACGGGGGAGGGCGACACGCTCGAGGGCCGGTTGCTCCTGTACGACGCCCTCACCATGGACTTCCAAGAGATGAAGATCCGCTGGGACGCCGATTGCCCGGTGTGCGGCAAGGATCCGACGATCACCGAGTTGATCGATTACGAGCAGTTCTGCGGCGTCCCCGCCCGAGCCGGATGAGGAGTTGCTGAACCGATGCCCGTGACCGTCAAACTCCCAACGATCCTCCGCAAGTTCGCCGGTGACGAGGCGCGGGTGACCGTCGAAGGGGCCACGCTCGAGGAGGTCCTGAAGGACCTCGAGTCACGGTATCCGGGCGTCACGAAGAACGTCCTGGCCGAGGGGGGCGGTTTGCACCGCTTCATCAACGTCTACGTGAACGACGAGGACGTGCGCTACCTGGGCTCGCTCGAGACCGCCGTCGCGGACGGCGACGTCGTCTCGATCCTCCCCGCGGTGGCGGGCGGCGCGGAGCGCCGCCCGCGCCTAGCGCTCGACCGCGAGACCATCGATCAGCAGCGATGCTGCTGATCGGAACCGTTTGATGTCCTTGTAGGGCCGCGCGACCAGCATCGCGCCCTCGAGTCCGCCGACCAGCGTTCGCGCGACGCTCCGAGCGGGTCCCTGGAAACGCAGGGTCCGCGCCGCGCGGCCGTCTTCGAGCACGTGGGTCAGCCAGACCTCGTTGTCGTCGAAGAACCGCACGACCCGCTCGCGCATCGGCTCGGGCAGGGTCGCGTAGTCGGCGGCGAGCATCCCGCACAAGCACATCCGATCGTCTCGGAACACCTCCGCGTACAGCTGCGCGTACGCGCGGAGCTTCTCGGCCGCGTCGATCCCGCGGGCGTCGACGGCCACGAGCGCCTCCGCGAACCGCGTCGCGTACCGCTCGATCAGTGCTTCGCCGAGCTCCGCCTTGCCGGGGTAGTGGTAGTGGAGCGCTGCCTTCGAGATGTCGAGCTCGCTGGCGACGTCGGCGTAACTGAATCCGTTGTAGCCGCGTTCCTGCACCAGACGCTCGGCCACATCGAGGATCTGGGTCGCGGTGTCCACCTCGGTCGCTCCCATCGCTCGCGCAGTTTCCCTCTTCGTGACGGTTGACTTCTGACCTACTAGTAAGTAAGGATACACCCTGTCGAGGATCGGGAGGAGTGGTCGAGATGCAGCAGACCGAGCACAGGGACTTCGGTGAGCCGGACGAGCTCCGAGAGTTCCCGAACGGACACGCGGAGATCCTGAAGGTGGGTGACTCCGAGATCGGACGGCTCGTGTTCGAGCCGGGGTGGCGCTGGTCGACCGACGTGAAGCCGATCGCGCAGACGCCGAGCTGCGAGGCACCCCATTTCCAGTACCACGTCGCCGGGAAGCTCGCGATCCGGATGGACGACGGCACGGAGTTCGTCGCCGAGCCGGGCGATGTGACGTCACTGCCGAGCGGACACGACGCGTGGGTCCTCGGCGATGAGCCGGTCGTCGTCGTGGATTGGTTCGGCGCGAGCAACTACGCCAAGAGCGGCTCCTAGCCGAAGGTCAGGAGGGACGAGCGGCGGAGTGACCATCGGTCATCCCGCGATTCGCGCCCGCCTCCGTCGCGTCCTAGGTTCGCGTCGCGAACCGGAGACCGAGTCGGGAGGGGCGCATGCGCAGGTACGTCGTGTTGGCCGTCGTCGTCGTGGTCGTCGCCGCGGGAGCGACCTTGTTCCTGAGGACGCGGAACGCCCCTGCCGTCGCGGCGGCATCGACCGCCGATCACAACGACGAGCCGGCATCGGAAGGTCAGGACTCCGAGGGCCTCGAGGAGGGTGGTGACCCTGATGCCGCTGCTGAGAACCACGCGGGCACCATCAGTATCCGGCGCCGGGTCCTCGACCCCTCCGCGTTGGCCGCGACGGGCTGGGCGGGCGAGGTCCAGATCGCGAACGACGACACGTGGGAGCCATACGTCGCTGCCGATCCCTCGGCCCCATACGTCTACGCGCTCTACAACCGCTACGGCATCACGTGTCAGCACTGCCCGAACCCGCAGATGGAGATCCGGATCTCCGCCGACGGCGGGCAGACGTGGGCTGCGGAGAAGCCGATCTGCACGTGCAGCGGCGTCGCGGGCCAGTGGGACCCCGTGCTCGCAACGACGGCGTCGGGCGCCGTCTACGGAACGTGGATGAACTCGAACACGATCGTGTTCTCCAAGTCCACGAACCACGGCTCCACATGGTCGACACCGCTCAAGGTGTCGGGCAAGAGCTGGGCGGACAAGCCCTGGATGGCGACGAGCGCGAACGGGACGGACGTCTACGTCGCCTACGAGAGCCGCAGCCAACTCTTCTTGACGTCATCGCACAACGCGGGGGCATCGTTCTCGACCCCGGTCGCGGTGAACACCGACTCGAGCGTGTACCGCTACCCGAACGGCTTCGTCGTGCTGGCGAACGGCACCGCGGTGCTCTCGGATTCCAAGTACTCGGGCGGAAGCGTCAAGACCGCCGGCCCCGTGGAGATCGAGGTGTGGCGGAGCACGAACGGCGGGGCGTCGTGGACCAAGGTCACGGTCGACAACACGGTCTTCACCGGGGTCAACTTCGAGACGTCGTCCACGACGACGATCGCGGCCGATGCGTCGGGGGCTCTGGTCATCGAGTACTCCGGGGCGACGACCCAGGGCGCGAACAATCATGTGTTCACCCGGCGCTCGACCGATGGTGGCGTGACGTGGTCGGGGAGGGTCGAGGTCGGCAACGCGGCGGCGAACGGCAGCTTCCCCGCGATCGCGGCGAAGGGCTCGGGCGATTTCCGGATCACCTACATGGACAACAGCACGGGCTCCTGGAACGTCTGGTACCGCGCCTCCGGCGACGGCGGCACGACGTGGTCGGCGCCGCTCCGGATCTCCGACGCCACGTCAGGGGCTCCGTACAAGGGGGCGAACGGCTTCACGTCCTACTACGGCGACTATGACGGGATCGCGATCACCAACGCCGGGAAGAGCGTGACGGTCTCGGGGCAGGGCGCCAGCTTCTCGACGGGGCCCGGGAGCATCTGGTTCAACCGGCAGACGTGATCGGGCGGGACCCCGCGACGAGATGGAGCGTCGACGGCTCGGGGGAACAGAGCTTGTCGTCTCTCGGATCGGGCTCGGGCTGGCCGCGCTCGGGCGTCCCGCGTACATCGACGTCGGACGTGATCGGGACCTCGGGCTGGCGCGATCGCGCGCTGCGATGGAGGCGCGCACCCATAACGTCCTCGACGCCGCGTACGACGTCGGCGTTCGCTACGTGGACGTGGCTCGTTCCTACGGAGATGCAGAGGCGTTCCTGGGCGACTGGCTCGCCACCGCGCGATCCGGACGATGTCGTCGTCGGATCGAAGTGGGGATACACCTACGTGGGCGGATGGAGGCTCGACGCCGACGTCCAAGAGGTGAAGGACCTCTCGGTCACCGCCCTCCGGCGGCAGATCGCGGAGTCGCGGCGGCTCCTGGGCGATCACCTGTCGCTCTACCAGATCCACTCCGCCACCATCGAGAGCGGTGTGTTCGACGATCGTGCGGTGCTCGATGAGCTCCGCTCGCTCCGGGAGTCGGGCCTGTTCCTCGGGTTCTCCACGAGCGGTCCGCAGCAGGCCGACGCGATCGTTCGCGGTCTCCAGGAGCGGGTCGATGGCGAACCGCTCTTCTCGACGGTTCAGTCGACCTGGAACGTGCTGGAGCCTTCGGCCGGTCCCGCGTTGGCGGAGGCTCACGCGGACGGGCGCGGCGTCCTGATCAAGGAAGCGATGGCGAACGGTCGGCTCGCGGCGACCGATGGGCCGCTCGGCGGTGTGGCCGGCCGGCTCGGGACGACGCCCGATCGGGTCGCGCTCGCGGCCGTCCACGCGCAACCGTGGGCCGATGTCGTCCTGTCGGGCGCGGTGACCGTCGAGCAGGTCCGGAGCAATGCGTCGGCGGTGGACGTGATGCTTCCCGACGATGCGCTCGCGGCGATGAACGAGCTCGCGCAGCCTCCCGAGCGCTACTGGGCAGAACGCGCCGCGCTGCCTTGGCGGTGAGCCGGATCCCGATCCTGCCCGTAGTCGCGTCGAGCCTGGCGCCGCCCCCACGGTTGGGGCAAGCTCCCACCTGTGGAGATCCGTAGGCTCGGCCCGAACGATGGGGCGGCGCTCGAAGCCGCGGTGCGTGCCTTCCGCGGTTTCGAGCGCCGCCCCAACCCGGCGTTCCTCGCCGACGGACGCGGCTTCGCCTACGTCGCGACCGACGGCGAGACCGTCGTCGGCTTCGCGTGGGGCTCAACCTTCTCGCAGCCGGACGGTGGCTCTTTCCTACTCCTCGCGAGCCTCCAGGTGGCGGAGGCGGTGCGATCGACGAAGGTCGGCAAGCAGCTCCTGGATGCTTTCGCCGAGGACGGTCGAGCCGCGGGTCTCACCCGGATGTGGATGCTGAGCGACGCGGGTCATCGAGCCGCCAGGCTCCTGTACGAGGACGCGAACGACCCAGGCTCGACGACGATCGACACCCCGTGGTGGGTTCTTGGATGAGGATCGGTTGCGGCGCGCAACGGCTCGCCGCCGCGCGCTGAGATAATCCCGGATCGTGCGCTTCGACTCGATCCTGGATGCCATCGGGGACACGCCGCTCGTCGGCATCCCCAGGATGTCCTCCGCCCCGGGCGTCCGCATCTGGGCCAAGCTCGAAGGGCAGAACCCCACCGGCTCGACGAAGGATCGGATCGCCCTCGCCATGGTGGAGGCGGCGGAGGGCTCGGGCGAGCTGACGCCCGAACGAACGATCCTGGAGCCAACGTCGGGCAACACGGGCATCGCGCTCGCGATGGTGGCACGCCGCAAGGGATACAAGCTCACCGTGGTGATCCCGGACAACGCGAGCGAGGAGCGGATCGGCCTCCTGCGATTGTTCGGGGCCGAGATCGTCCTATCGGACGGAGCGAAGGGGACGAACGGCTCGATCGAGGTCGCGCGCGCGCTCGCGACCGACGACCGGTACTACATGCCCTTCCAGTACGGGAACCCCGCCAACCCCGACGCGCATGAGAAGGGGACGGCGCAGGAGATCATCCGCGACCTTCCGACGATCTCGCACTTCGTCGCCGGCATGGGGACCGGCGGAACCCTGACGGGTGCCGGGCGCGGGCTCCATGCGTACAACGAGCAGATCAAGGTCGTCGCGGCCGAGCCCGAGCTGGGCGATCTGGTGTACGGGCTGCGTTCGCTCGACGAAGGGTTCATCCCGCCGATCTTCGACCCCGAGCAGATCGACCGGAAATTCCTGGTGAACGCCGCCGACTCCCTGCACGCGACGAGGGAGCTCACGGCGCGGGAGGGGATCTTCGCGGGGATCAGCAGCGGCGCGGTGATCCACGTCGCACAGCGCATCTCCCAAGAGCTCGACGGTGGCGACATCGTGTGTCTCCTGCCCGACGGCGGGTGGAAGTACCTGTCGACGCACGCCTGGGCGGAGGATCTCTCCGCGGCTGAGCGAGGGGTCGAGGAGTCGCTGTGGTGGTAGCACGTGTCGGATAACCGACCGGTCGGCGTGTTCGACTCAGGCGTCGGTGGCCTCACGGTGGCGAGGGCCATCCTCGAGTTGTTGCCGAACGAGTCCCTGATCTACGTCGGGGACTCGGCGAACTTCCCCTACGGTCCGCGACCGGTCGAGGAGATCCGGAGGTTCGCGATGGAGATCGCGGCGTCCCTCGTCGAGCGGGACGTCAAGCTGCTCGTGGTGGCGTGCAATTCCATCGAGGTCTCCGCCATCGGCGACATCGCGACCGCGCACGGGGTCCCCGTCGTCGGGGTGATCAACCCAGGGGCCCGCGCCGCGATCCGAGCAACCAGGAACGGCGTGGTCGGGGTGATCGGGACGACCGCGACGATCGACGCCGGGGCCTACCGGCGCGCGGTGGGGTCGGTCGTGGAGCTCCACGGGGCCGCCTGCCCGGTGTTCGTGGAGCATGTGGAGCGCGGGGATACGACGTCGGAGGAGTTGCGGGAGGCCGCGCGCAGGTATCTTGCACCGCTGAAGGAGAAGGGGATCGACACGTTGATCTTGGGCTGCACGCACTACCCGCTGCTCTCGGGGCTGCTCCAGCTGGAGCTCGGCCCCGATGTCGTGCTCGTGTCCTCCGCGGAGGAGACGGCGAAGGACGTCTACGCCGAGCTCCTTCGGGCGGGGAGCCTCCGCGATGAACCGACACCCCCTCACCACGAGTTCCTGACGACGGGAGACGCCGAGCCGTTCCGGGACCATGCCGAGCTCTTCCTGGGTCGCGAGCTGGCGCACGTCAAGGCCGTCCACCTCGAAGCGGGCGGTCGCTCGTGAGGCTCTCGGTCTTGGGTTCTCACGGAACGTGGCCGGGAACAGCGGGGGAGTGCAGCGGCTACCTCGTCACCAGTGGGTCCTTCCACCTCTGGCTCGACGCGGGAACGGGCACCTTCGCCCGTTTGCAGGAGCACGTCGCGCCCGGTGAGATCGATGCGGTGCTGATCACGCACGGCCATGCGGACCACTTCCTCGATGTGATCCCGGCGTTCTACGCGCGGCATTACGGCGATCTCGGTCAGCCGGGCCTTCCCTTCTATTCGCCGGCCGGGTTCATGGATCTTGCGGCGTTGCTCGTCTCGGAGAACGGCCGGAACGTCATGGCCGAGGCGTACGCGTTCGACCATCTGGACGCCGGGCGTGTGGTGGAGGTGGGGCCGTTCCGTGTGACGGCCTTCGAGATGACCCACATCGGTGTGTACTCGCTCGGGTACCGGATCGAGGTGAACGGCCACACGCTCGCCTACACCGGCGACACGGGCCCCTGCGACGAGGCGATCGAGCTGGCCCGCGGCTCCGACCTGTTCCTGTGCGAGGCGACCTATCAAGACCCGATGGATCACACCTTCTTCCATCTCAGTGCCGAGCAGGCGGCCGAGATCGCCGCGCGGGCCGAGGTTCGCCGATTGGTGCTCACGCATCTGACGCCTGCGCTCGACCCCGGCGTCTCGCTCGAACAGGCGGCTCGGGTGTTCGACGGTCCGATCGACGTCGCGACGCGCGACGCGGTGTGGGAGATCGGCCGTTGACCCGCCCCGACGACCGGGCCAACGGGCAGCTCCGGCCCGTGAGCTATGAGCTGGGCTATCAGGAGTGGGCGAACGGCTCCGTGCTGTTCTCCATGGGCAAGACGCGCGTGCTCTGTGCGGCGACGGTGTCGGAGGACACGCCACGCTGGCTCCGCGGGACGGGTCGTGGGTGGGTCACGGGCGAGTACTCGATGCTCCCCGCATCGACCGTGGAACGGTCCGGCCGCGAGGTGAACCGGGGGAAGCCGGGCGGTCGCACGCAGGAGATCCAGCGATTGATCGGCCGGGCGCTCAGGAGCGTCACGGAACTCGAACGGCTCGGCGAGCGCACCGTGACGGTCGACTGTGACGTCCTGGTGGCCGATGCGGGCACCCGGACGGCGTCGATCACGGGCGGCTACATCGCGCTCGCCCTGGCCCTCCGGAGCTTGACCGATGGTCCAGCCCCGGCCGAGGTGTTGAAGGATTCGGTCGCGGCGGTGTCGGTCGGCATCGTGGACGGTGAGCCCCGTCTCGACCTCTGCTACGAGGAGGACGCGGGTGCGGAGGTCGATTGCAACGTGGTGATGACCGGCGGCGGCGCGCTGGTGGAGGTGCAAGGGACCGCGGAAGGTTCGCCGTTCTCCCGGCCGCAGCTCGACGAGCTGCTCGACCTCGCCGCGGCCGGGATCGCGGAGCTCACGAAGATCCAGGCCGAGGCGCTGGGTATCTGAAGCCCGGATGGCGCTTCCGCCGACGGATCGCGCTCGCGACGAAGAACGAGCACAAGCTCGTCGAGATCATCCGGATCTGCTCGGATTGGCCGGTGGAGTGGGTCACGGTTCACGACCGTGACGCGGGCACCTTCCCGGAGGTCGACGAGACGGGGGAGACCTACCTCGACAACGCGGCCCTCAAGGCTCGAGCCGTCGCGGATGCCGTGGGGATCCCTGCCCTCGCGGATGACTCGGGGATCGAGGTCGACGCGCTCGGAGGGCGGCCGGGCCCGAGGAGCGCCAGGTTCGCGGGTCCGGACGCGACCGACGAGCGGAACCTCGCCGAGCTGATCCGCTCGGTCCGGGGGATCCCGGCCGCCGGTCTCACGGCCCGCTATCGGTGCGTGGCCGCGTTCGTGGCTCCGGGCGGGGAGCTCATCTCGGTCGAGGGTCTTTGCGAGGGAGCCCTTACCACGAAACCTCGCGGTACCGGTGGCTTCGGGTACGACCCGATCTTCGTGCCCGTGGGCTGGGACCGGACGATGGCCGAGCTCGAGCCCGGCGAGAAGGATCGGATCAGCCACCGCGGGAGAGCGTTCCGGGCCATCCGCGCCCTTCTGACCGGCGATTGACCTTCCGGTCATCGGCTGCGGCGCCTACCGAACTCAAGGTAGATGCGTGGCTCGCCGAGGACTCATCCGTGGACGTCGATCATCGCGACAGGCGGGCGCTTCCGCTGGAAGCGTTCCTTTCGGGGCGGCCGCCGGCGTACGTGCTCGCGGTGGCCGTCCTGTTCGTCGTCGGCGTCGGTGTCGCCGACTCACATGATCGGCCCGAACGTCTCGATCGCGCCCTTCTACGTGCTTCCCATCTTGATCGCGACCTGGAACCTCGGGCGCGCATGGGGTTTCCTGGTGGCCGGTCTCGCCGCCGTCGCGATGCAGCTCGCGGATGTCCGGTCGGTCGAGACGAACGTCCTGGTTCCGTCGTGGAACGCCCTCGTCTGGTACGCGGTGTTCCTGTTCGTGGTCTGGCTCCTCGCCATCATCCGGGACCATGCGAAGCGCCAGCGCTCGCAGCTCGAGTCGCAGGAGGAGGTCTCGGACGACCTGCGAGCGCAGAACGACATGAAGAACACCTTGCTCCACGCGGTCTCGCACGACCTCAAAGGTCCGCTCGCGGGCATCCTCGGCGCGATGCAGACGATCCGCCGCGCCGACCAGCTCAAGCTGACGGGCGTCGAGCTCAACGATCTCTACGGCGTGATCGAACAGGCAGGAAGGAAGGCGTCGCGCCTGGTCGACGACCTCCTCGACCTCGACCGGCTCCGCCGCGGCCAGCTCCAGCCGGAACGTGAGCCCACCGATGTCGGCGAACTGGCGGACCGCCTCGCTCTGGAACTTCCGTCGCTCTCGGGACACCCGGTCCGGATCGAGAGCGAGCCGATGCTCGTCGACGTCGATCGAGCGAAGGTCGAGCGGATCGTGGAGAACCTGCTCAACAACGCTGCCCGGCACACCCCCGCCGGGACCGCCGTGCAGGTGGTCGTCACCGAACGGGACAAGGGGGTGGTCGTCGTCGTCGAAGACGAGGGCCCCGGGGTGCCCGACGACGTCAAGGACGAGATCTTCGAACCCTTCCGCCAAGGTGCGGGTGCACGTGGCGGAGTGGGCATCGGTCTGTCGCTCGTGCAGCGGTTCGCCGAGTTGCATGGCGGGACCGCCCGGGTCGAGGACCGGCCGGGCGGCGGCGCTCGCTTCGTGGTGACGCTCCCCGGGCAGGTCCAGCACGTGACCCGACCCGCCCCGCTCCGAGCCGTCTGAGCTCTGGGCGCCCTGCCGTGCGACCCGAACTTCCTCGCACGCCTCCGTCGACCAGCGGGGGCCGCTTGACCTACAACCCGCACTGTAGGAACAGGGGTCGGTGTGCCGATACCTAGAGGGACGCCTCACGTGTGCTGGAGCGTCGGGGGCGAAGGAGGTCGGGGCGGTTGAAGGGGAGAGCGGTGGTCGCCGCGACGACGGTCGTCCTGACCATGTTCGTCACGAGCGCCGCGCACGCCGGGACCGATGTGGGGCCGGCCGGGATCCAGGTGAGCACCCCCAGCCCCGCAACCTTCACGAGCTACGGCGGGATACGGCTCGGATCGATCGGTTCCCTCGCCAACACGGGAGATGAGTTCCTCGGCGTCGCCGATCTCGCTCCGACGACCAACCGGATCGAAGCGAACTTCACCGTTCCGAGGTTCCTCCTGAACGGCAACACGGGTTCGCGGAGCGGCGATTGTCAGGGCATCTACGCGGTCGGCACGGTCGCGAACCCTTCCGCCAATCGCTTCACGATGACGTGGGATCGCTCCGCAGGAACCTTGACCTCGACGCTGACCAATCCGTCGCTCAGCTGCACGGTCGTGTTCACCAACTTCACGCAAGAGCTCGCCACCGCGAAGGGATGGAGCCTCGCGCAGGCCCAAGCGGCGCTCAACGATGTCGACTCGCTACGGCTGTCGGTCGACGACCGGCAGACGGGAACGAAGATGGTGCTGAGCGGAGCGACGGTCGACGCGGGTGTGTCGCTCGGGTCGTTCAACCCGGGTGCCGGCTCGAGCAAGGACTGGCTCGGGTCCGGGTACGACTTCGACGCTCCGAACGGTTTCACCGTCGCCGGTTCGCTCGATCTCGGCGGCTCGTTCGGTACGTGCGAAGACACCTGCGCCCTTCAGATCACCTTCGGCCATTCCACACCGCCGAACCGGCCCCCGGCGGTGCAGGAGCACGGCGCCAACGCGTCGGGTGACGAGGGAAGTGCCCTCGTCACGCACGGATCGTTCAGCGATCCCGACGGCGACCCCCTGACGATCACGGGTGCGGGAGCGGGGTCCGTGACGGACCACGGCAACGGCCGGTGGTCGTGGCGCAACGTACCGCTCGACGATGGGAGCGGATCGGTCACCGTCACCGCCTCGGACGGGAACGGCGGCACGGCCACGGATGTCTTCTCGTGGCGGGCCGACAACGTTCCGCCCACGATCGTGTCGCTCACGCCGAGCACGACGACCGCGCTCGCCGGCAGCGACGTGATCTGGACGGCGACCGCGACCGATCCGGGGACCGCGGACACCTTCACCTGGTGGTTCGACGGGGGCGCCGGGAACGCCGGCGGCCTGACGACGACCTACACGCGGAGCTACTCCTCGTGCGGAACGTACGCGCTGGACGCGACGGTGGCCGACGACGACGGCGGCTCCGATTCCGCGACCTCCGACGCCACGGTTTCGGTGGGCGAAGGCGCGGTCCTGCCGCCGCTCGGGTCCGGGAAGGACCTGGTCCAGACCGGTCAGGTGGTCCCGGTGAAGGTGCGGATCGCGTGCGACGGTGTCTCCTGGGCCGGCCTGGCTCCGGCCATCACGCTGGTTCACGCGGATGACACGTATCCGGCCTCGTCCGTGGCAGCCGTCGACCAGCCGGGCGTGATGCGGGAGGTCGGACGGGATGTACCTCTACAACCTCCGCATCCCGAGCTCGCTCGGCGGCCATGATCTCGTCAAGGGCGACGAGCTCACGATCCGCGTCGAGCCCTTCGGCTCGGCAGGCGGCACCCTCGACGTCGTCGTGCTGATCCGCAAGTAGCCTTGCGCGCGTGAACCTCGGCAAGCCCGTGTCCTCCGTGGAGACGGAGCGGCTCCTCCTCCGTCCGTTCACGCCGGCCGACTTCGCATCGCTCTACGCGTACCAATCCCGCGCCCGACGTGACGCGCTACCTGTTGTGGGACGCGCGCACCGAGGACCAGGTTCGCGAGGCGCTGGACAGGAAGATCAGGGCGACGACGATCGTCTGCGGAGGGCGACTTCCTGGCTCTCGCGGTCGAGCTGAAGGAGACGGGCGACGTGATCGGTGACTTCACCCTCGATGTCTTCAGCCGGGAGCACGCAGGCGGCGAGCTCGGGTACATCATCCATCCGGACCACCACGGACGCGGATATGCGACCGAGGGCGGCCGCGCGGTCCTCTCGATCGCGTTCGAGGAGCTGGGCTTGCACCGCGTGATCGGGCGGCTCGAACCACGCAACGTCGCATCGGCCCGCGTCTTGGAGAAGCTGGGGATGCGCCGCGAAGCGCACTTCGTCGAGAACGAGTACCTCAAGGGGGAGTGGCAGAGCGAGGCCGTCTACGCGATCCTCGATCGCGAGTGGCGCGAGCGCGCCTCGTGACGGGCGATCGCTCCGAGAGGCCGCTTCTCAACCCTCGCTACGCGTCTGATGCATCGGCCGCCGGGAACCGACCGACGAGGTCCGCACGGTCGGTTCGGGTAGCGTCCGGAACAGAGTCTCGGTCAGGGAGGAGCACGCATGGCAGGCGACGCACCGACACGGCGTCCCACGGTGGATGACCTCCTGAACGTCCGAACCCCGGCGGACATCGCGATCGGACCGGACGGGAACGTGGTGTTCAGCGTGCACGCCACCGTCTCCGAACGCGGCGTGTCGATCCCGAGCGATCTGTGGTCGCTCGGCGTCGACGGCCGCGTGACGAGGCTCACCGGCGGGGACTGGGGTGACCGGTCGCCGGTGTGGTCTCCCGACGGCTCGCGTCTCGGGTTCCTCTCGGACCGACTCCTGCGTGGGCACCACCTCCCGTACACCATGGCGATGGGCGGCGAGCCGGAGCTCGCGGCAACCTTCCGAGGTTCGGCCGAGCAGCTCCTGTGGTCGAGCGACGGTTCGAGGCTCCTCGTCCTCGTGGCCGACCCGTGGTCCTACGGGCTGGATTGGTCGGCGGTGGCCGTCACCGGGTCGGAGCCCGACCCGGATCCGATCGTGCGGCGCCCCGGCGACGCCTGGCGCCGACTGTTCCTCGTCGACCTCGCCTCCGGCGAGGTCGACGAGGTCGGCCCGCCGGGACGCGGTGTCTGGGAGGTCGACTGGGACGGCGACGACACCGTCGTCGCCCTGACGTCGGAGGAGTCCGGGGGATCGGGTTGGTACCGGTGCACCGTCGCTCGCTTGGATCTCGGGAGCCGAACCGCCACCACCCTGTATCGGCCGACGTGGCAGCTCGAGGGGCTCACGCTCGCACCCGACGGCGTCCGCGCGGCGATCGTGGAGGGCTACTCGAGCGACCACGGCATGCTGAGCGGCAGCGTCAAGATCGTCGACATCGCCACGGGGGCCGCCGCGGATCCGTGGGTGGGCCTCGAGACCGTCGGCCTCGTGGACTGGTGCGACCCCGCGACCCTCTGGTACGCGCGCTACGACGGCACCGGCACCGCGTGCGGCCGGATCACGCTGGACGGATCTCGAGAGGAGCTCTGGGCGGGGGCTCCGTTCATCGGGGGCGACATCACGAAGCCGAGTTGCGCCGTCTCGAGCGGCGGCGAGGTGGTGTACACGACGCACCAGGCGCACGGCATCGCGCCCGAGCTCGCTCGGTTCGATCACGCGACGCGGGGATGGGAGCGGCTGACCTCGTTCAACGACGCGATCGTCGACGGCGTCGTCTTCCCCGACATCCGAGCGTTGAGCTGGTCGGCGGAAGACGGGCTGCGGATCGACGGACTCCTCCTCACGCCACGGGGCGCGACCGGGCCCTTCCCGTTGCTCGCGCTCGTCCACGGAGGACCGTCGTGGTGCTGGAACGGATACTTCTCGGATTCCGAACCGAACGCGACGTTGCTCGCCAACGCCGGCTACGCCGTGCTGCTGCCCAACCCACGAGGAAGCAACGGCCGGGATCACGCGTTCGCGCAGGCCGTGATCGACGATCCCGGCGGCAAGGACTTCGCCGATGTGATGGCCGGGATCGATCTCTGCATCGAACGCGGGTTGGCGGACCCCGCCCGCCTCGGGATCTCCGGGCTCTCCTACGGGGGATACATGACCGCGTGGGCGGTCACGCAGACCGACCGGTTCGCGGCGGCGGTGGCGAACTCGGTGATCGCCGACTGGGTGTCGTTCCACCTCACGGCGGACATCGCGGCGTTCGACGACTTCATCATCGGTGACGCATGGGCCGACCCGAACGGCCCCTACGTTCGCTGGTCTCCCGTGTATCACGCGGCGGCGTGCACCACGCCGACCCTGATCATCCAAGGGGCGATGGACCGATGCACGCCGGTCGGACAAGCCGAGGAGCTCTTCGCGGCGATCGCACGGACGGGTGTGGACACCGAGCTCGTCGTCTACCCGCGCGAGGGGCACGTGCCCTTCGAACGGGCTCACGCGCGCGATGCGATCCTGCGGACGCAAGCCTGGTTCGATCGGTACCTCAGGCCCACGGGATCGGAGGAGATCGATCGTGCAGGATGAGCCGCAGGCCGTGCTCATCACCGGCCTGTTCGGCACCGGGAAGAGCTCGGTGGCGATCGAGATGGCCGACGTGCTCGAGCAGCGTGGTCTCCCGTACGCGGTGATCGACCTCGACTGGTTGTGTTGGGGATGGGCGGGCGGGGCGGAGGGCTCCGAGCATCGGATGATGCTCGCGAACCTGGCTCCGGTGATGACGAACTACCTCGGCGCCGGCGTCCGGTACCTCATCCTCGCTCGCTCGATCAGGACCCCAGCGGAGCTGGCGAGCCTGCGATCTGCCCTGTCCATGCCGCTCAGGGTCGTCGAGCTCACCGTTCCGTTCTCCGAGATCGAGCGGCGGCTCGCGCCCGACATCACGGCGGCCCGCCGGGACGACCTCCGTGACGCGGAAGCCTGGCTCGCGGCCGGCGAAGGTGTCGGTCTCGGCGACCGCTCGATCCCGAACGACCGGCCGCTTCGGACGGTCGCGTCCGAGATCCTCGGCTGGCTCGGCTGGACCGACACCGAGTGATGACGAGCGACCGGTTCAGGGACGGCGCAGCGAGACGATCATGTTGACGACCTTCGTCGCCAACACGACATCGCCCGGCTCGAGATCCGTGGGGACGCCTTCCGGGCCCAGCCGAGCCTGACCGATCGACCGGTCGGGGAAGGTGACGGTCACGTCCCGGTAGATCACGCCGTGCAGGTCGACCGGCTTCACGTCCAGGACCACGACCTCTTCCTCGCCGAGCACGGGCCCGAGACTACGCCTCCCGACGCCCGATCAGCGTGCGGAGGCCTTCCGGCAAGCGTTCGTTTCCGAACGCCTGCCCGACATCCGCGTGCACGCCGTGGCGGGACAGCAACTCGGGCACCGAGCTGGTGTCGATCAGCACGTTGTCGTGGCGCTCGTCGTCGCGCCGCCACGATCCGTCCTCGTTCTTCATGAAGATCGCCATCTGACGCACGAAGCGATCGGGCGAAGGAACGGAGCGCTCGGTGATGATGGCCCAGTCGTCCGCGACCCATCCACCCGTGGACGGGGCCGACCTCGCCTCTCCGTACGACAGGTCGCACAGGTCGATCGCGAGCAGACCGCCCGGTTGGAGCGCCTCCGCCATCGCCACGAGGGCGCGCTCGATCGCGTCCGCGTCCGGCAGGTAGTTCACGACGTGACCAACCGACACGATCGCGTCGGCAGCCGGGATCGGGTCGTCGGGCAACGTCAGACGCCGGATCTCCTGGACGGCGCCGGCGTACTCGCGTGCGATGTCGAGCATCGCCGGGGAGGCGTCGGTGGCGATCACGCGATGACCGGCGTCGACGAGATGCTTCGTCAACAGCCCGCTCCCACAGCCGAGCTCGACGACGAGGCCGTGGCGCGAACGGACGGACTCGAGCAACGAGAGGATGCCCGGCGCGCAGTCTTCGGCATGGAAGGCGAACCCCTCGTGATGGATCAGCGCCAGATCGGCGCGGTAGTACGGGGTGCGCTCGGCTCCCATCGCCACATCGTTCCACAGGCGCAGCTCGGCGGTCGACGACGATCCGGCGGGCGAGCGGCACGAGCAGGGACGTCGCACCTAGACTCGGCGCCGTGAAGATCGGCGTGATCCTCCCGGCCGCCGAGGCCGACGGCCCGGGCGAGACGCCCGGATGGCCGGCGATCCGGTCCTTCGCGCGGGCGGCCGAAGCGCAGGGCCTCGATTCGGTATGGATGTTCGACCATCTCTTCGATCAGACCGAGGCCGGGTCGATCCAGGGGATGCACGAGGCATGGACGATCGTGAGCGCCGTCGCCGCGAGCACGGAGCGGGTCGAGATCGGCACCCTCGTGCTCTGTACGAGCTTCCGGAGCCCGGGACTGACGGCGAAGATGGCCGTCAGCGCCGACGAGGTGAGCGCCGGCCGCGTGATCCTCGGGCTCGGAGCGGGGTGGCACGACCCGGAGTACGACGCCTTCGGGTTCCCGAAGGACCACCGGGTGGCCCGGTTCGAGGAGTCGCTCCGGATCATCACCCCGCTGCTCCGAGGCGAGCGCGTGACCGTGACCGGGCGTTACCACAGGACGCGCGACGCCCGGCTGTTCCCTCCTGCTCGCCGCACGATCCCGATCCTCGTCGCGGGGGAGGGACCACGGATGCTGCGCCTGGCGGCTCGGCATGCCGACGCGTGGAACACGGCGTGGTACGGCGTACCGGATGACCGGCTCGCTCGGCAGCTCGCCGCTCTCGACGGAGGCCCTCGAGGACGAGGGTCGCGACCCCGGAACGATGGCGAGGACCGTCGGGATGGTCGTTCGCGATCCCGGCGTCGACGCGCCCGCAGAGGAGAACGAGTTCGCGGGGTCGGTCGAAGAGTTGGCTGATGCGATCGAGGCGTACGCGCGACTCGGGATCGACCATCTGATCGTGCTGCTGCAACCGATGACCGAGCCGTCGCTCGATCGGTTGGGCGCCGCGCTCGAGCGACGCCCCGATCTCGAGGCCCGCTCCTAGCGAGGGGAGGATGCGGGACGTGTCTCGACGACCCGGAGACGGGGTCGGTCGGCGACGCGGGGGAGCGATCGTTGGTCCCCATCGTTCCCACCGCGACATGGTCGTGCGACGCGCGGGCGACACCGAGTCCCGGAGAACGCGCTTGGCAGACTCGGGCACGCGCCTGAGCCGCGGCTTCGTCCAGATCCCGAAGCGTTCGTTCCCTCGTGTCCTCATCAGGTCACGTCCCTTCCTGTCGCTCGACGTGGTACCGCTCGTGCGTGTGTCCCCGGAGGGAAGCCCCCGATCGGGGCTTCCCATCCGAGAGACGGTCGGTCAAACGGCTGCGCGCACGCCTTCGTAGAAGGCGAGGTCGCCCACCTGGTTCGAGCGGAGCTCCACTCGGTCAGCGAGGTGCTCGCGGACCCAGGTAGCGGAGACGGTCGTCGCCGCGTCGGCCTGGGCGTGCGTCTCCCATAGGCTGATCGACACGCACGTGCCTTCGCCGGTGTCGGCGAGTCCATAGCGGATGAAGCCGGGCTGCGTCTTGAAGGTATCGAGCATGCCGCCCTTCGCCTCTTCGGCGAGCTCGGGGAACGTGCCCTTGATGACCTTGTAGTTCGCGATACGCAATGCCTGCATGGTGCGTACTCCTTCGATAGATGTCCCGAAGCGGCCGAGGCGAGTGGTGAGACGGTCGGGAGCTGAGGATCGCTCCGAAGTGTCGGCTCACGAGGCCCGAGAAGGTCGGTGGGACGGATTCGGTGGAGACGAACCCGTGATACCTCTTCTCCCGCCACTGACGGGTTCGTGTCCTGCCTCGAGTATGCGCAGGTCGAAGGCGAACTGTCGCGATGCCAGCGGATATGGTTCGACGCCCGGCTTCCGGCCAGGGGTCTGTAGGGTGGCTCGTCAGAAGGAGGTGCAACCGTGGAAGACGAGAACATCTTGAAGCGGATCAACGAGCTCGCAGCGGAAGAGCACGAGCTGTTCCAGAAGGAGTCGCGAGGCGAGGCCACGGAAGCGGACGTGGAGCGCCTGCGGCATCTGGAGGTGACCCTCGACCAGTCGTGGGATCTCCTCCATCAACGGCGCGCCCGGCGTGATGCGGGGCTCGATCCCGATGAGGCGAAGGTGCGCGACGAGCGAACCGTCGAGGGCTACGTGAACTGAAGGCCCGATGGACCGTTCCAAGGCCGCCTCCCGGCGATGGTTCGATCGGCGCGCGGGGAGGTATGAAGGCGGCGCGACGTCCCGGTGGCGCGACCCCGTGCAACAGGGATCCGGTCCCTTAGCCGGTTTGCTATCTCAGTCGAAAGGGCGTCAACTACGGCTGTTTCCACTGGGAGGGGGGTTGGTATGGGCACCGTGTTCGTGTTCGAGCCAGATGCGGACTATGGCCGGGTCGACGTCATCAGGAAGGCGGGCAAGATGCCCGTCAAGGGCCTCAAGTTCGTGGCCTCAGTGACGGGTCGCTGGAAGGTCCTGAAGATCCTCGAATTCGATCAGGTGGAAGCGGACCTTGCCGATCGATTGGACCTGGTCACCGGCCTCGACGAGAACGCGATCGTGATGGGCCAAGCCAAGGTCCGCAAGAGCAGCGCGTACCTCGCCCACACCGCTCTCGTCAGGATCGACGTCGATGTGAACGCCGATCTCGACGAGCTCCGGAGCCAGATCGAGGGAGCGAGCGGCTCGGATGAGGTCGATGTCGTGATGGGTGAATTCGACATGCTCGCTGTCGTGGTTGCTGATGACGAGGGAACCCTGGGCTCGAGGGTCGTCGACATCCGCAGGATCGAAGGTGTCAACCGGACCGTCTCCCTCCGCGTGATCGACTACGTGTCGACGAGCGAGGGGGCGAAGAACGTCGAAGGGGACCACTACGTGGACCCCTTCACCGACGACTGATCACGTCGGGTCGCCCAGGAGGTCGCGGGCGAGGCTGAGCTCTCTCACCGACCTCAGCTCCTCGAAGACCGAAGCCGACCCTTCTGCCACGCTGCGCGCGCGGTCGGCCTCGCCCGAGATCGCCAGAACGTGGGCAACGTCGAGTCCGGTCACGGCGGCCTCCCAGGTCGCTTCGAGCTCTCTGAACCCATCCGCTGCCGACGACAACAGTTCACCGGCTCGCGCGGGGTCGTCCCGTGCAGCCGCAGCTCGCCCTTCCAGACGCATCGCGTAGAGCGCGAGGGGAGGCTCGCCCGCTCGAGCGGCGTGGCGCCTCGCCCGCTCGGCGACCTCGGCCGCCTCATCCCATGCCGCTTCCTCCGAGATCACCTCGCACCAAGCCTCGAGAACCTCGTCCTGCCCACGCCGATCCTCGACCACCCCCGGGCGTCCGAGGAGCGCCCGAGCCTCGCCGGAACGTCCCCGTCGCGCCAGCAGTCGCGCCTGCCACAGCGTGAGAACAGCGTCGAGCCGGTCCTCCGCATCCTCGAGCCACCTCACCAAGTCGAGATACCGGCTGGCGGTCTCCCTGTCGCCCCTCGCATCATGAACGAACGCGGCGATCGCGATGTGCATGGGAGCGAATCCGGGGGGCGAGTCACGCCTGTCGCCGAGGAGTTCTTCCGCGAGCGCGACGTCGGCAAGCACCCCGTCCCAGTCGCCGAGCCGGAAACGCGCTGCCGATCGGAAGTCGAGGCAGTACAACCCCTGGATCGATGACCCGGGCATCGCCGCCCGGAAACCGCGATCGGCCAGATCGAGTGACTCTCGATAGCGACCCGTGTTCAAAGCCCACCACGCGGCCATCGCGTGGATGTCGCCGACCTCGTAGGGGTCGGTGAGCTTCGGGGCCAGATCGAGCCGGCGGCGGACGGGGCCCTCCATCGCGCCGTATCGCCCGAGCGACTGATGCGCGGACGTGATGCCGTCGAGGGCGGCCGACTCCAGGTCGGCGCGTCCCAAACGCTGCGCCATCGCGGCCGCCTGCTCGCCCGTGTTCGCTGCGCGTTCCAATTCCGCGTCGTCATTCCAGCGCTCGAGGAATGAGTCGCGGCGCGAACGACTGCGCAACGAGGAGCCGTGCACGCTCCTCGCTGTCCTCCGGTCCGGCCGCCGTGAGACCGATATCGAGGTAGTGCTCGCCCTCTTCGCGCGTCACACGATGACGCATGATCCCCGGTGCCCGGGTCAGCATCTCAAGGGCCACCGCGCACAGGCGGGCGAGGCTCCGCGCCTCGCCTCCATCGGAGCTCGGCGCCGCCTCCGTCCGGAGGTCGATCGCCTCCTTGAAGGATCGCCACGCTCGATCGCCCTCGTAATGGTGGAAGTACGTCATCCCGAGCGTCTCGAGAGCTCCGGAACGCTCGAGCGGTCCGGCGGCGAGCGACAACGCGTTTCCGGCGAAGCGCTCCGCCTGCTCCAGGGCCAGCTTGCTCCCAGCCTCGTTCGCGGCAAGGAGCGCGTATCTGAACGCGCTTTCACGGAGACGCTCAACCTCGTCAGGATCCGGGCGAGCCTCGCTCGAGATCGCTCGGTGCGCATGTTCGTAGTGATGCGCGAGCAACTCGGCGAACTCGCGCTCCCGATCCCCGGTCTGTCGCTCGATCCACTCCGCCACACGGGCATGCGCCCTGGCCCGATCGCGCCGGGGCAGGCCCTCGTAGGCGACGTCCTTGATCAGGATGTGCCGGAACGAGAACTGACGTTCGCCGACGATCGAGGAGCCGGTGCGCGCATGGACGAGACCCCGGTCCTCGAGTCGCCGCAGGACCTCGTCGAGCTCGACCGGATCCAGACCGGGCTCGAGGAGGGACCCGACGGCGCCGTTCCAGAAGGTTCGGCCGACGACGGAGGCCGACTGCAGGACCCGCTTCTCGATCGGCGTCAGCAGATCGATCCGCGCCGCGAGGACACCTTGAACGGTGTCGGGGATCTCGAGGTCCTCGGCGCTCGCAGGCTCATCCAACAACCGCTGCACGATCTCCTCCAGGAAGAACGGGTTGCCGCCCGCGCGCTCCAGGATCTGGGCGCGGAGATCGTTCGAGAGCGCACCGCCCTCCACGAGCAGATCGAGGAGCTCCGATGAATCGTTCGTGGACAGCGGCTCGAGCAGCAAGCTCGAATGGTTCCATCGCCCGCCGCCCCAATCGGGGCGGCGGGCCGTGAGCTCGGGCCGCGCCGGACACAGGAACAACAGCGGCCCCTCGCTCCGGTCGGCCACGTCCTCCAGCAGATCCAGCAACGCCGGGTCGGCCCAGTGGATGTCTTCGATGGTGACGATCACCGGCCCGGATCCGGCCAGTGCCGAGAAGAACGAGCGCCATGCGCGGTGGAGGTCGTCGCGAACCGCTCGCGGATCCGAGGTCTCGAGCGACACGTCCGGGTCTTCCAGACCGATCGTGTAGGCGAGGGCAGCACGCGCGCGCGCCGGGTCGGCGGAGACGTCCGGGGTGATCAGTTGGTCCCCGACCTTCCCGACCTTCTCGACGGCGAGCTCCGGCGGATCCGTGTCGAGGATGCCGGCCTGCGCTTTGAGGATCTCCCCGAGCGGCCAGTACGTGACGCCCTCCCCGTACGAGAGGCAGCGCCCGTTGATCAAGAGCGGCGGCCGCGGCAGTCCCATCGACCAGCTCGCGAACTCCTCGACGAGCCGTGTCTTGCCGACGCCGGCGTCTCCGTAGACGGTGACCAGTTGCGGCCGCCGATCAGCGGCGCACCGGTCGAACACGCTCCTCACCATCGTGAGCTCGGCCATCCGTCCGACCATCGGCGTGCGGTAGAGGCGAGCGTCGGTCCGCTGCGCCGTCCTCGGCTCGGCCACGTCCTCGTCGAGCAACTCGTATGCGCGGACCGCCTCATGCTTCCCCTTCAGCGTTAGCTCACCCAGCTCCCTGAACGAGACGTCGCGCGCGGCCCGGACCGTTCGCTCGCCCACCAAGATCTGACCGGAATCGGCCCCCTGCTCCAGTCGGGCGGCGACGTTCACCGCATCCCCGGTGACGAACCCTTCTCCCGGGCCGGGGATCGCGCGAGCCACGACCACGCCCGTGTTCACGCCGATACGCATCGCCAGTCGGATCGCGTGCACGTCCTCGAGCGAACGGTTCAGGCGATCGAGGCCACGTCGCATCCGCAAGGCAGCTCGGAGCGCCCTCGTCGGGTCGTCCTCGTGCGCGGTCGGCACGCCGAAGACCGCGACGACCGCGTCGCCGATGAACTTCTCGACGATCCCGCCTTCGGCCTCGATCTCCCGGCGCATCGCCGCGAAGAACGAATCGAGGACGTCGCGCAGCCGCTCCGGGTCGAGCTGCTCGCCCAGCGCGGTCGAGCCGGCGACGTCGGCGAACAGGATCGTCACCCGCTTCCGCTCCTCGCCGGGTGAAAGGGGCTCCGCCACCCGATGCCCGCACGCGGGGCAGAACGTCACTCCCTGCGGAAGATCGGCACCGCAATGCTCGCACGTCGCGAGCGCCGCGCCGCACCGCACACAGAAGCTCGCCGTCGCCGTGTTCTCTGCACCGCACGTCGAGCAGGTCCTCACATCGCGAGTCTAGGGACCCCTCGTGTCGTTTTCCTAGGGCGCCGTGCCGCCGACCGCGGCCTCGGTCGATAGTGCGGATGCGTCCTATGATGCCGAACCTATGCCGGATGAAGCGCGCACCGGATCTGACCCTCGAGGCGGCGAAGACCCACAGCTCTCGGGAACCGCGTTGCCGCCCGGGACGCCCGCCCCCGATTTCTCCCTTCCTTCGACGGTGGACGGACCCCTCGGGCCGCGAGATCGCCGGGGTCGCCCGCTGATCCTGGTGTTCTATCCGGCGGACTGGAGCCCGGTGTGCACCGACCAACTGGCCCTGTACCAGGAGGTCATGCCCGAGTTCGAGAGGCACGACGCGGCGCTGTTCGGGCTCTCGGTCGATGGACCCTGGAGTCACCTGGCCTTCGCGAAGGACCGACACCTGCGGTTCCCGTTGTTGGCCGACTTCGAGCCCAAGGGGGAGGTGGCGCGAACGTACGGCGTCTATCGGGCGCAGGACGGAACCAGTGAGCGCGCGCTCTTCGTGATCGATCCGGCTGGCGTCGTGAGCTGGAGCTACGTCTCTCCGACCGAGGTGAACCCGGGGGCGGACGGCATCTTGCTGGCGCTGGAAGATCTGGCGGCGAAAGGGGTCGCACGATGAGAGCCACGCGATGGGAGTCACGCTTGATCCTGCCGGTGTCGGAGGAGCGGGATCACATCCAGGGGCCGGCGGATGCGCCGGTGACCCTCGTGGAGTACGGCGACTATCGAGTGCCCCTACTGCGGGGAGGCCTACCCGATCGTCAAGCAGATCCAGGAACGGATGGGAGACCAGCTCCGGTTCGCGTTCCGCAACTTCCCGATCAGTACCGCGCATCCGCATGCCGAGCACGCGGCGGAGGCGGCTGAGGCCGCGGCTACCCAGGACCGGTTCTGGGAGATGCACGACCACCTCTACGAGAACCAGCAACATCTGCAGGTCGACGACCTCCGTTCCTACGCTCGTGCGCTCGAGCTCGATCTCGACCTGTTCGAGAAGGAGCTCGCGGAGCATGTTCACGCGGACCGGGTCCACGAGGACTTCCTCAGCGGCGTCCGCAGCGGCGTGAACGGGACGCCCACCTTCTTCATCAACGGGATGCGCCACGACGACTCCTACGACTTCGAGACGTTGCTGGCTGCGCTCCACGGTGCGGCAGGGATCGGCACGAGGAGCTGAGATGGAAGACCTGGAACCGCAGGACGCGGACGAGGCTGACGAGCAAGAGGCCGAGATCATGCGGGCGGATCACGCGTTCGCGACGGAGTCGGTCGGCACGACCGCCGAAGAAGCCCTGGAAGGCGAGACGCTCGACCAGCGCCTCGCCGAGGAACGGCCGGAGCGGCCCGGAACCGAGGAGGTCCTGTCGGTCATCGATGAAGGGTTCTCCGACGACGAAGACGAGCTGGTCGGCGAGGCGGTGCTCGAGCGGGACGAGTTCGCGTCGCCCGAGGAGGCCGCGGTCACGGAGCGGGATCGCGCCCCCGGCGCCACGGACCACGCCGATCCGCATCCGGACTAGGGTGGCACCCAGAGTTCAAGAGCCGTTCGCCCGGCGTTATCCCCGGGGAGAGAGCCTGCGGAACGATGAAGGAACGCACAGGGGGAGGGGCCACGAGCGTTCGGATCGGACTGGCGCTCGCCACGCTTCTGCTATCGCTGGCGACGTGGCCGGGGTCGGTCGCGAGCGCTCAAGTGTCTCCGTCGCCATCCGGTTCCGCATCCCCGTCGGAACCGACGCCCACGCCGTCCGCCCAGCCCACGCCAACGCCTTCCGCCGAGCCCACCCCCACGCCCTCGGATCCGGCTCCCTCGGCCTCGACGACGTCGACGCCGACCGCCGGACCGATCCTCGCGCCCCCGTTCTCGCCGCTCCCGTGGAAACCGACGATCCGCCCGACTGTCAGGCGAAGCGAGCGGGCCTCTCACGATTGGCTCACTCGCGCCGAGGGCAGAGGCCGCAAACACCGTCGCTCGTGGAAGGGCTGGGCTCCGGACCCACGATGGGGCACGTACGGAACCGCCATCCTCGACCGAGCAGCCGATCGCGCTCGGAAGAAGGGGTGGGATCCACGAAGGATCGCGAACCGGATCTACGCGCCGTTCTTGGTGATGGGTCCCGCGACCTGGTCGGACAGCTGGGGGGCCCCGCGGTTCGCGGGCGGATACCACCCCCATCACGGGCAGGACATCCTCTGCCGTTACGGGGCACCGATCCTCGCCGTCCAGGGCGGGATCGTTCGGTTCGGCGCGGATCCGCTGGGTGGCCGGGAAGCGTTCCTCGAGCGGAAGGACGGATCGTACTGGTACTACGCGCACCTCAAGTCCTACGCGACCGGTCTCGCGAGCGGTGATCGAGTCAAGACGGGGCGGATCCTCGGACGTTGCGGAGTGAGTGGTGACGCGACCGTCCCGCACGTCCACTTCGCGCTCTTCACCGCCGAGCACGTCGCGGTCGACCCGATGCGCGCACTGATCGCCTGGCTCCGGCGGGCGCAGAAGAGCCTCCCCGGCATGCGGCATCACACGGAGCGTCGTCCCGTCCCCGCCCTCATCCTCCCGACGCCGAGGGAACCGGTGAACCTCGCGGGCACCACCCTGTACGCGGAAGGGACGGTGGGCTCGGCCGGCGCCGGATCGATCTCACCCCGACAACGCGCCATGGGCGTGGCCGGCGTGATGATGCTTTCCTGTCCGATCGCGGTTGGGCTCGCCCGTCGTCGGAAGCAACGAGCGCCGGAACGAAGCCCGGCGGGGCCGTAGCCAGGCATCTCGTCGCTTGTCAGAGGTGTCCTGTCGCCGGACCATGACCTCATGGCGATGGGTGGGAACGTCATCGAGCGAAGCGACGAAGCGATCATGGGCTGGCGCACTTGGAACCTGTCCGATGACGCCTCGGCTCCTCGCCTCCTACCGGCCGGGTCCGGCGTGGATGATGCGTGGCAGCCGCTGCAGGCGATGACCGCACGATGCGGCGTGCCATCCATCCTGAAACTCGGCCGGCGCCGGCATGACGCGCCGGACATCGACTGTCGCTGCGGGATCTACGCGAGCCGCTCCCTGGAGGCCACGGAGCGCCCGAGACCCGCGTGGCCGCCGCCGTGCGTGGTCGGCACCGTCGCGCTGTGGGGAACGGTGATCGAGCACGAACGCGGCTGGCGGGGCCATTCCGCCTACCCCGCGAGGCTGAGACTGGTCTGCTCCATGTGCGCCTGGTTCGAGCCTGGACCGGGGACCCCGACGTCCGTCCACGCGTTCTCGGGGTGCTTCTATGCGCTGTGCGACGTTCATCGTGGCGGGATCCAGATCCCCGACGGACGGCGGACGCGACCGACCGGTATCGATCCGAAGATGCTCCAAGCACGTCTGCTCGACGCGTACGCGGTCGATCTGGTCCCGACCGACGCGGTCCTTTCCCTCTTCCGGAGACGACGCACGCCGGAGCCTCCTGCGTACGTCCCCTCGATCCGCGTCGTCCCGTTCGATCACGACGCTCGATGAGCGCCGGGACGTTTCCTTCGCCCCATGACGGGCAAAAGCAGCCGGTGAGGCGCGAGCAGGTGGCGCGGCGCCGCGACGCAGGGGAGTGAGGTCGATGCTCGAGGAGTTCAGGAAGTTCGTCACGCGAGGCAACCTGGTGGAGCTCGCGGTGGCCTTCATCATGGGTCTCGCCTTCGCCGCCGTGGTGACGGCGTTCGTGAACGTCGTCCTCAGCCTCATCGCCGCGATCTTCGGGTCGAGCGTGACGTTCGATCAGCTGACGTTCACGCTGAACGGCACGCCGATCCCGTACGGGATGCTCCTGACGGCGATCGTGAGCTTCTTGATCGTCGCCTGGGTGCTCTTCCTGCTCGTGAAGGCGTATCAGCGACTGGATCCGCCGCCCGAGCCGACGAAGACGAAGTCCTGTGACTACTGCCGGACGGATATCCCGATCGCCGCGGTTCGCTGTCCGAACTGCACCAGCCAGCTGGTCACGGCGACGTCATGAACGATCATCGGCCGCCGCCGTCGCCGCCGCAGCCCACGACCTGACGAAGTCGACCGGCCGGTAGTTCAAGATCTGCTCCCGGGGGATCCCGGCGAGCGCGGCGGTCGCCATCCCGAACGGCAGGAACTCGAGCTCGTTCGCGGAATGCGCGTCGCTTCCGATCGAGAACCAGGGCACCCCCTCCGATCGAGCGAGCCTGGCCATCTCCACGTTCAGATCCTGCCGCCACACCGTCGCGTCCAGCTCGAGCGCTTTGCCCAGTCGCGCCGCTTCCGCGAACACCCGCCGCCAGTCAGCGACGAGGCCGACGCGCCTTCCGTACATCCTGGCCTTCGGGTGGGCGAGGACGTGCAACCGCGGCTGTCGGAGCGCGGCGAGGTAGCGCTCGGTCTCGTCCGTGGTCGAGCGGAGCTTCGAGTGGAACGCTCCGAGCACCAGATCGAGGCTCGCGAGTGACGGCTCGTCCATGTCGATGGTCCCGTCGGGGAACACGTCGACCTCGATCGACCGGAGGACGCGGAAGGGATCGCCCGCATCCTCGAACGCGCGATCGATCGCCTCGATCGCGCGGCCCTGCTCGGCGAGCTCGTCGGGTGTCATGCCGTTCGCGATCGTGAGCGCCTGCGAATGGTCGGTGATCGCCATGTAGGGCCTGCCGAGGGATCTCGCCGCCTCGACCATGTCCGGGAGCGGCAGGCCTCCGTCGCTGAAGGTGGTGTGCACCTGGAGATCGGCGCACGGATCGGCTTCCCATCGCGGGTCGGCGTCGAGCGTCCGCCGGACCTCGGCGTACGTGAGGAAGCCCCGTCGCGTCTCGTCGGGCTCGGGCAGCGGGGGAGGCTCGTCGAGCCATCCCTGGATCTTCGCCGCGACCCATGGCCCGACGGCCCGGAGCTCGGTCGATGAGCGGCCGGCCTCGGCCAGCTCGCTCGCCTCGTCGGGCCAGAACCGCGCCGCCCGGGAGGCTCGCTCCAACGCCCGTCGGCGGTGGCCCGCCTCGTCCCTCGCAGCGAGGAACAACAGTTCGCCGATGTCGGCGTTGGTCAACATCCCGCCGGGTCTCCGGTTCGTGGTTCAGAAGCTGGAGCCCGGGGTAAGCCCCCGGCAGAACGAAGGAAGGAGACTGAGATGGGCGTCATCCTGACGATCGCACTCGTGGTACTCGTCGTGGCGGTCGCACTGTGGTTCTTGCGTCGCGCTTGATGGCGCGGGAGGCCGTCTCGATCATCTCACCCGGCGGGGTCAGGGACCGAAGGGTCCCTGACCCCGCCGCTTGATGGCCATGTCGGCGGGCCGATCCATCTCGACGAGGCTCCGGAACGTGGCTCGTCGCGTCGACGCGAGCCAGGAGCGACGGCCATGGATGGCGTTCCCGATCGCGGTCGCGCGCAAGTTCGGAGACGATCGTGGTTCGTCGCTCGCAGCGCTGATCTCCTACTACACGTTCTTCTCGCTGTTCCCGCTGCTGGTGGTCCTCGCGACGGTGACAGGCTTCTTCATCAGGGATCATCCCGATCGCCAAGCAGCGTTGATCCATTCGGCGCTCGCGCAGTTCCCCGTGGTCGGTGCGAACATCGAGGGGAACGTGCACGCCCTGAACGGGAACCTCCTCACCTTGGGGCTCGGCATCGCGGGGTGTCTGTGGGCAGGAGCCGCCGTCTCGGATGCGTTTCGCACGGCGATGGATGACATCAGGGACGTCCCTCGCCACCATCGGGCCCCGATGTGGCGCGGACGCTTGTTCGGCCTCGCGTGGCTCCTCGTGTTCGTGATCGGCGTGGTCGGCACCGGCACGCTCCTGTCGATCGCGACGTCCCACGGGATGGCCCTCCGCGCGGCGGGTCTGGTCCTGGCGATCGCCATCGACGTCGCCGTCGTTGCCACGGCGTTCCGTCTCCTGCCGAGCGACGGCCCCTCGTGGAGCGAAGTCCTCCCGGGCGCGATCCTGGCGGGCCTCCTGTGGGCCGTTCTGCAGACCGCGGGCTCGTGGATCGTCACCCGTCAGATCCAAGGCGCGAGCGACGTCTACGGGTTCTTCGCCCTCGTCATCGGGCTCTTGTCCTGGGTGTACCTGACGGCTGAGACGATCCTGATCGGGGCGGAAACGAACGTCGTCCTCCGGCGGAGACTCTGGCCTCGGAGCCTCGTTCCGCCGCCACCCACGCGAGCCGATCTCGCGGTTGAACAGCAAGCCCGGGAAGAACACGCGCTGGCCGGCGACCGGTTGGACGCCGAGGCGCGCTGAGCTTTCAACGGAAGATCAAACTGACCAACGCTACGACCAGCAGCACCGACCCGAGCAGGCCGGCTCCCCACAGTGCCTCTGCCCAGAGGTCCGGTGCTTCCTCGGGAGACCCCTCGCTGCGATCCACGATGTTCACCCCCTCGTTCGCGCCCGCTACCCGGTGGCGGTTGAGAGGCGAACGACCGAGTCAGGTCGTCGCTTCCAATGCTTCCTTGCGTGCGGTCATCCGGTCGCCCAGGTCGGCCAGTTCGTCGTCGCCGAGCGCGCGCCGAGCCTTCTCGAACATGTCCCGCTCTTCCTCTTCGATGTGATGCTCCAGGTTCTCCTTCATGACCGTGAACTTGGCGGTCCAGGTCTCATCGCTCACCGGAAGGTGGAGCATCTCGCCCATCACCTCGTCGACGACGTGATGCTCCTCATAGCCCTCCAAAGCGATGTCTCGGGTCTTGGGATGCTCCTTGAGCGCCGGATAGAGGAACTCTTCCTCGATCGCCTCGTGGATCTCGAGGTCGTGCTTCAGTTGCGAGAACACTGCCTCGCGAGTCTTGACCGCTCGCTCGGTGCTCTCGTCGAGCTCGGAGAGCATCTTCTTGACCTTGGCGTGGTCCTCCTTCAGCAACTTCAGTGCGTCCATCGTTCGGGCTCCCTCTCATCCGGCTCGGTTGGAACGGTTGCAGGACCGATACCCAGTGGGAGGCGCGATAACCCTGGCGGCGCATGGTTCGCTGATGTCACGGGAGGGTAAGGACAACGCTTGCAACGATCCACCGACCATCGGAGGCCTCGTTGAGCCTTTCAACGAACACGAAGCGCCCGGCCTCCGGCTCTCGGTCGGGGGCGGTTCAGTCGTGGGAAGGTCACTGGCCTCCCCTCGCCTACTGGGTGAAGGTCGTCGCGATCGTGGTGGCGACGTTCTGGATCATGATGGGCATCAAGGCCGTCGCGGAGGTCCTCCTGTTGGTGGCGGTTTCGCTGGTCCTGGCCGTCGGGATGGACCCGCTGATCGTGTGGCTGTCCGCGAAGGCGGGCATCTCACGCGGCCGCGTCGTGTTGGTCCTCGCAGCGGCCTTCGGTGCGATCGTGATCCTGTTCCTGGTCCTGGTGGTGCCCGCGGCGATCCGGCAGCTCGGGAACCTTTCGAACGATCTCCCCGCGTACCTCTCCCGCATCCAGTCAGAAGGCGGGTGGGCGGGCAACTTCCTTCAGCGAACGCAGGGGATCGCGAAGGCCCAGGCCTTCCTGCAAGGGTTGCCCGATCGTCTGGGCAGCTCCTTCGGGACGGTCCTCGGGATCGCGGGCAGGGTGGGAACGGCCATCCTCGGCGTCGCGACGGTCTTCGTCCTGACGGGGTACTTCATGGCGGCGCTGCCGCGGCTGCGTGAGCGGGCGACGGTGCTCTTACGGCCCGAGGTTCGCGAACGCGCCGAGCCGGTGATCGAGCTCGCACTCGTGCGGATCGGCGGCTACGTCGCCGGGAACGCGATCACGTCCGGCATCTGCGCGCTCGCCGTGACGATCGGCCTGATCGTGCTCCGCGTCCCGTTCGCGATCCCTCTGGGGATCTGGGCCGGTTTCGCCGATCTCATCCCGATGGTCGGATCCTACGCGGGGGCGATCCCGGCGATCGTCATCGCGTTCTTCGTCTCGCCGATGACCGGGCTCCTGACCGCCGTGTTCTTCGTCGCGTACCAGCAGTTCGAGAACTACGTCTTGGTGCCGCGGGTCATGAGGAACGCCGTTCACCTTTCGATGGCGGCGGTGATCGTCAGCACGTTGATCGGTGCGACGCTGGCAGGGTTCGCGGGCGCCTTGCTCGCGTTGCCGGTCGCGGCGACGATCAAGGTGATCGTCATCGAGATCTGGCTCAAGGATCGCGCGAGGGAAGGAGACGCTCTCGCGCGCAAGAACCTGCGCGAGATCCAGCGACAGGAGGGCGCCTAGGCACCTTCGTTCAGGCTGCTGACGACGCCGCTCGGAGTGCAACGGGCCTGGGTAGGCGGCTTTCCCGTGGACCGCTTCCGCGAGCGCGCTGCGCTGTTGTCCGGGTTGTGAACCGCGTGAGACACTCCCTCGGCGCTGGGCGGACCCACGGTGCTCTCGACGCCACCCTAGCTGCGCCCGAGCCAGGAGACCCGATGCACGCTCGTCCAGGACACATCCTCATCGTTGATGACGATCCGCTGAACCGCCGTCTCCTTGCGAAGAACCTCGATAGCGATGGGCATCGGACCATGGACGTCGACAATGGGTTCGCCGCCCTGACCGCGATCGGAACCGGCCAACCAGACCTCGTCCTCCTCGATATCCAGATGCCCGGTCTCGACGGGATCGAGGTGCTGGAGAGGATCAAGACCGACCCTGCGATGCGCCACATCCCGGTGATCATGATCTCGGGGATCGAGGACAACGAGAGCGTCGTGCGGTGCCTCGAAGCCGGCGCCGACGATTTCCTCCCCAAGCCGTTCGACCCAGCGATCCTCCGCGCCCGGATCGGCGCGGGGCTGAACCGGAAACGACTGACCGACCTCGAACAGGACCGCGTGCGGGACGTCTTCGCTCGGTTCCTCCCCGAGCCCATCGTTGCCGAGATGCTGACGCGGAGCGACGGGCGAGCCTCGATCGCGCCGGTGCGGCTCTACGCGACGGTGATGTTCGTCGACCTCCGAGGGTTCACCACGTTCGCGGATACCGCGCCGACCGAGCAGATCGTCTCGGTCCTGAACCGCTACCAAGCGACGATGGGCGACGCGGTCCTCGACCACGGCGGAACCGTCGTCGACTATCTCGGCGACGGGCTGATGGCCGCCTTCGGAGCTCCGATCGAGACGGTCGACCACGCCGATCGCGCGATCGCGGCCGGCCGCGACATGGCCTATGAGCGTCTCGACGACTTCAACGGATGGCTCCGAGCCGAGGGGGTCGAGGAGGGGTTCGGGATGGGGATCGGGCTCAACTCGGGGCGCGTGATGTCGGGAACGTTCGGCTCGGATCGCCGGATCGACTACGCGGTGATCGGCGACACGACCAACACGGCGGCCCGGATCCAGGACCTCACGAAGCAGACGGGCAACTCGATCCTGCTCGCCGATCAGACGAGGACGAACATGACCGGCTCCACGGATGACCTCGTGTTCGTCGACGAGTTCGATATCCGAGGGAAGCAGTCGAAGATCAAGCTGTGGACCGCGGACGCGGCCGAAGGTCCCATCGTCGTGAGCGACACGCGATCCGAACAGGTCCAGGCAGCCCTCTACCGCATCGCCGAGACGGCGAGCGCCGCCCAGGACATGCAGGAGTTCTACGCCGAGATCCATCGGATCGTCGGCGAGCTGATGTTCGCGGAGAACTTCTACGTCGTCCTCTATGACGAGGACCGACGGATGATGAACTGGCCGTTCGGCGTCGACACCGCGGGTGACACCTTCGCCGGCCCGAACGTCTGGGAGCCGATGGGGACCGGCGAGTCTCGCGGCATCACCTCGTATCTCCTGCGGAAGGGCACTCCCTTGCTCCTCACGCAGGCCGAGATAGATGAACTCGTCACGCTCGGCGAGTTCGGCTACGTCGGAGTGCGAGGCGTCGATTGGCTCGGCGTGCCGCTGCGCTCGGAAGGCCGCACGGTCGGCGCGATGGTCGTCCAGAGCTACGAGGGAGACCCTCCGCACACCGAGCAGGACAAGGACCTCTTGACCTTCGTCGCGAGCCACGTCGGCTCGGCGCTCACCCGCGCACGCGCGATCGAGGAGACACGCCAGCGCAACGCCGAGCTCGCGCTGATCAACGACGTCCAGCGCGGCCTCGCGGAGAACCTCGAGATGCAGGCGATGTACGACCTCGTCGGGGACCGGATCCAGGAGATCTTCGATGCGCAGGTCGTCGACATCGGGATCCTCGACGCATCAGCGGGACAGATCCGACTTCCCGTACACGATCGAGAAGGGCGTTCGCTTCCCCGATGAGCCGATCGACGTGATCGGCTTCCGCAAGCGCGTCCTCGAGTCGCAGCGAACCGATCGTCGTCAACGAGGACCTCGAGCGAGTCTCGCGCGAGATGGGACAACCGTTCGTGATCTCGGGCGAACAGCCGAAGTCGTGCGTCTTCGTGCCGCTCGTCGTCGGCGACCGGGCGACCGGCGTCATCTCGCTCCAGAACATCGACCGCGAGCACGCGTTCAGCGACGCCGACGTCCGTCTGCTGACCACCCTCGCCGGGAGCCTCAGCGTCGCCCTCGAGAACGCCCGTCTGTTCGAGGAGACCCGGCAGCGGAACGCCGAGCTGGCGCTGATCAACGAGGTCCAGCGCGGCTTGGTCGAGAACCTCGACATGCAATCGATGTACGACCTCGTCGGCGACCGGATCCAGGAGATCTTCGATGCGCAGGTCGTCGACATGGGCATCATCGACCCGAGCCGACGGGCTGATCCACTTCCCGTACTCGATCGAGCGAGGTGAGCGGTTCCCCGACCAGCCGATGGCGATCGTCGGGTATCGCCGACACGTGATCGAGACGCGTGAGCCGTTACTGATCGGGGTCGAGACCCCCGAGATCGTCGCGAGATACGGGCAACCGGCGGCCGTGCAGGGCGAGGAGCCACTCTCGATGGTCTTCGTGCCGCTCGTCGTCGGGGATCGCGCGACCGGCGTCCTATCTCGCTCCAGAACCTCGACCGCGAGCACGCGTTCAGCGACGCCGACGTCCGGCTCCTCACCACGCTCGCGGGCGAGCCTGAGCGTCGCGCTCGAGAACGCGCGTCTGTTCGAGGAGACGCGGCAGCGCAACGCCGAGCTCGCGCTCATCAATGACGTTCAGCGCGGACTGGCCGAGAACCTCGAGATGCAGGCGATGTACGACCTCGTCGGCGACCGTCTGCAGGAGATCTTCGACGCCCAGGTCGTCGACATCGCCATCCTCGACTCGAGTGATGGTCTGATCCACTTCCCGTACGGGATCGAGAAGGGCGTTCGCCTCCCTGATGAGCCGATCGAGGTGATCGGATTCCGCAAGCACGTGATCGAGTCGCGGGAGCCGCTGCTGCTCGAGGAGAACGGGGCCGAGCTGGCACGGGAATACGGCAATCCGGTCGCCCTCCAGGGGGAGCCGGCGAAGTCCGCCCTCTTCGTGCCCCTCATCGTCGGCGGCAGAGCGACAGGGGTGATCTCTCTCCAGAACGTCGACCGGGAGCACGCTTTCGGCGAAGCCGACCTACGTCTCCTCACCACGCTCGCCGCCAGCCTGAGCGTCGCGCTCGAGAACGCCCGCCTGTTCGAGGAGACGCGGCAGCGGAACGCCGAGCTGGCACTGATCAACGACGTCCAGCGGGGTCTCGCCGAGAGCCTCGAGATGCAGGCGATGTACGACCTCGTCGGGGATCGGATCCAGCAGATCTTCGACGCACAGGTCGTCGATATCGGGATCCTCGACCGCGAGGACGGCATGATGCACTCGGCGTACCTGTACCAACGGGGCGAGCGTCTCCCCGACGAGCCGTGGGACGTCATGGGCGTCACGAAACATGTTCTCGAGACGCGCGAAACGGTCGTCATCGAGCGACCACATCGAAGAGCGGCTGGTGGAGTTCGGCGGCGCGGTGGTGCAAGGAGAGATGGTGAAGTCGGCCGTCTACGTGCCGCTCATCGTCGGGGGCGAGGCGACCGGCAGGATCTCGCTCCAGAACATCGACCGCGAGCATGCGTTCAGCGAGGCGGACGTCCGTCTGCTCACGACCCTCGCGGGCAGCCTCAGCGTCGCGCTCGAGAACGCGCGACTGTTCGAGGAGACACGCCAACGGAACGCCGAGCTGCGCTCTGATCAACGACATCCAGGGAGGGCTCGCCGAGAACCTCGAGATGCAGGCGATGTACGACCTCGTCGGCGAACGGATCCACCAGATCTTCGACGCGCAGACCGTGGACATCGGCGTGGTCGATCACGAGGCTGGCCAGATCTGGTTCCCCTACTCGCTCGAGCGTGGTGAGCGGCTGATCGACCATCCGATCGAGATCATGGGGTTCCGCAAGATCGCGTTGGAGACGCGGGAACCCGTCGTCGTCAACGAGGACATGGAACGACGGTGCGAAGAGGCGGGGAACCCGGTGGCGATCGCGGGCGAGCCGTCCAAGTCTTCGATGTTCGTCCCGCTCTTCGTGGGCAGCCGAGGGTCGGGCGTCATCTCGCTGCACAACCTGGACCGGGAGCACGCGTTCAGCGAATCCGACGTGCGGCTGCTGTCGACGATCGCCGGAAGCCTGAGCGTCGCGCTCGAGAACGCGCGGCTGTTCGAGGAGACGCGGCAGCGGAACGCCGAGTTGGCGCTCATCAACGACGTCCAGCGGGGTCTCGCCGAGAAGCTCGAGATGCAGGCGATGTACGACCTGGTCGGCGACCGGATCCAGCAGATCTTCGACGCACAGGTGGTCGACATCGGCGTCATCGACCGAGACGCACGTCTGATCCGGTTCCCGTATTCGATCGAGCGTGGGGTCCGGTTCCCGGACGAACCGATCGAGATCATGGGCTTCCGTCGACGCGTCATAGAGACCCGTGCACCGGTCGTGGTCAACGAGGACGTACCGGCACGATCTGCGGAAGAAGGTCAGCCGACCGTGCTCCAAGGCGAGCCCCCCATGTCGGAGGTCTTCGTCCCCCTGATCGTGGCCGGCAGGGTCACGGGGGTCATCTCGCTGCAGAACCTCGATCGCGAATCCGCTTTCGGCGAAGCGGACATCCGCCTGTTGACCACGATCGCAGGGAGCCTGAGCGTCGCGCTCGAGAACGCGCGCCTCTTCGAGGAGACGCGCCAGCGGAACGCTGAGCTCGCGCTGATCAACGACGTGCAGCGTGGGCTCGCCGAGAACCTGGATGCGCAAGCGATGTACGACCTGGTCGGCGACCGGATCCAGGAGATCTTCGACGCCCAGGTCGTCGACATCGCGCTGCTCGACGTGTCGTCGAGCCTCGTGCAGTTCCCGTACGTGATCGAGAAAGGGGTCCGTCTCGACGAAGAGCCGATCGAGTTGATCGGGCACCGTCGTGTCGCGGTCGAGACGCGCCAGCCCGTCGTGATCAACGAAGACCTCGTCGCGAGGAGCGCCGAGGTGGGACAGCCCGCCGTGCTCTCGGGGGAGATCCCGAAGTCGGCCGTCTTCGCCCCGCTCCTGATCGGTGATCGCGCGATCGGCTTGATCTCGCTCCAGAACCTCGACCGAGAACATGCGTTCGGCGAAGGTGACGTCCGGCTCCTGATGACGCTCGCGGGGACCCTGAGCGTCGCGCTCGAGAACGCGAGGCTGTTCGACGAGACCCGGCAACGCGCGGCCGAGCTCGCGATCGTGAACGACGTCGGTCAGGCGCTCGTCGAGCAGCTCGACCTGGACGCGCTGATCGACCGGCTGGGCGACCAGCTCCGTGACGTCTTCGCCGCCGACATCGTTTACGTGGCGCTCCACGACGAGGCGAGCGGGTTGATCGAGTTCCCCTACTACATCGAGAACGGCGAACGCGAACCCGACAGGCGCACGATCCGCTTCGGCGAGGGTCTCACCTCGCAGATCCTGGTCGGCCGACAACCGCTGCTCCTCAACCGTTCCGAGGCGTTCGAGGAGCTCGGTGTGGAGATGGTGGGCACTCCCGCACGGTCCTACCTCGGTGTGCCGATCCTGGTCGGGGGGCGGGCGATCGGCGCGATCAGCGTCCAGAGCATCAAGCAGGCCGGCCGGTTCACCGAGAGCGACACGCACCTCGTCTCCACGATCGCCGCCAACGTCGGAGCCGCGATCCAGAACGCTCGGCTCTACCGCGAGACGGGTCGCCGCGCGAGCGAGATGGCGGCGCTCGCCGAGCTCGGTCGCGAGGTCGGCGCGATGCTCGACCTCGACGCGGTCTTCAGCCGTATCGCCGAACGAGCGCGCGAGCTCCTCGAGGCCGACACGAGCGCCGTCTTCCTCGAAGCAGACGACGGGACCTACGCACCCGAACATCGTCGTGGGCGAGCTGACCGATCTGATCATGGCCGACACGATCAAGCCCGGTGAAGGCGTCATCGGCGACCTCGTCGATCCGAGGGGTGGCCGAGGTCGTGAACGACCTCCCGAATGACCCTCGCGCCGTGTCGATCCCGGGTGTGGAGGAGGACCCGGCGGAGGAACGTCTGATGGCCGCACCGCTGCTCGCCCGCGGCCGCGTCATCGGATGATGGCCGTCTGGCGGACGGGACCCACGAACGACTTCACCGAGGCCGACCTGAGCTTCCTGTCGGTCTGTCCCAGCAGGCGGCGATCGCGATCGAGAACGCACGACTGTTCCGGGAGGCGCAGGACGCGCGTCAGGTCGCCGAAGAAGCGAACGAAGCGAAGAGCGCGTTCCTCGCTGCGACCAGCCACGAGATCAGGACGCCGATGAACGCGATCATCGGGATGAGCGGCCTGCTGCTCGAGACGTCGCTCGATGCGGAGCAGCGCGACTACGCGGCCACGGTCGCGAACAGCGGCGAGGCCCTGCTCGCGATCATCAACGACATCCTCGACTTCTCGAAGATCGAGGCCGGACGGATGGAGCTCGAGCGGGCGCCGTTCGATCTCCGCGCCTGCATCGAGTCGGTGGTCGACCTGATCGGCCCGGTCGCCGCCAAGAAGGGGCTCGAGGTCGCGTACGACATCGAGCCCGGCACGCCCGAGACGGCGGTGGGGGATGTCAGCCGGCTCCGGCAGATCCTGCTCAACCTGCTGAACAACGCCGTGAAGTTCACCGAGACCGGCGAGATCGTCGTCGCCGCGGCCGCCGGGAGCTCCACGGAGCCCGGCACCGTCGGGTATCACCTGACGGTGCGCGACACCGGGATCGGGATCCCTCCCGATCGCGCGGACCGGCTCTTCGAGTCCTTCAGCCAGGTGGACGTCTCGACCAGCCGCCGATACGGCGGCACCGGTCTCGGGCTCGCGATCAGCCGGCGCCTCGCGGAGCTCATGGGCGGCACGATCTGGGTCGAGAGCGCCGGCGTGCCCGGCCAGGGCAGCACGTTCCACGTCACGATCGAGGCGGGAGAGACGGACGATGACGCCGACCGCGCTTCGCCGCGACGGGTCGTTCGCCGATCGCCGTGCCCTCGTCGTCGACGACAACGAGACGAACCGCCGCCTGATGACCGCGATCCTCGGCGCGTGGGGGATGCAGATCGGTCGTCGTCCCGGACGCCGAACAGGCGCTGGCGACGCTCGCAGAGCGGGCGGATCGACGTCGCCGTGCTCGACATGCTGATGCCGGGGATGGACGGGCTCGACCTCGCCGCGAACATCCACCAGCGCCTGCCTGGCCTGCCGATCGTCTTGGCATCCTCGGTGAGCCAGCACGACGTGGCCGCCGACCCGCGATGGGCCACGTCCCACATCGGCGCGGTCGTGACGAAGCCCATCAAGGCTTCCCCCCTGCATGCCGCGGTGGCCACGGTCCTCGGAACCACGCTGGAGGACGCCGCCGAAGGGGCGGCGAGCGCGCTCGACGAGGAGCTGGCATCGAGGCACCCGCTTCGGATCCTCCTCGCCGAGGACAACGTCGTGAACCAGAAGCTCGCGATCCGCTTGTTGGAGAAGCTCGGGTATCGAGCGGACATCGCCGGGAACGGTCTCGAGGCGCTCGAGGCCCTCGAGCGCCAGACGTACGACCTCTTGCTGTCCGACGTGCAGATGCCGGAGATGGACGGGCTCGAGGCGACGCGTCAGATCCTCCAGCGCTGGCCGGCCGGCGAGCGTCCGTGGATCATCGCGATGACGGCGGAGGCGATGAGCGGCGACCGCGAGCGATGCCTCGCGGCCGGGATGAACGACTACGTGGCCAAGCCGATCCGGGTCGATGAGCTGGTCGCCGCGATCAAGCGCACGCCCCGACGCGCGTCGGGGAGCAGCACTCGGGTGGCGGATCCATCGCCCGACGGTCTCATCGACGAAGCGGTCCTGGCACGACTGGCCGACGGCACCGGCGGTGACGAGGGATTCGTCTCGGAGCTGATCGAGCAGTTCGTCGCCGATGCTCCTCGCCTGGTCGCCGCCGCCCGTGCCGGTCTCGACGCCGGTGACGCGGGGGAGGTCAGGCGAGCCGCCCATACGCTGAAGTCGAACGCCGCGACGTTCGGCGCCCACGCGCTCGCCGAGCGAAGCCGCGAGCTCGAGGACGCCGCGAAGCGAGGCGCCCTCGAGGGCGCGTCGGAGCAGGTGGATGCCATGGGCAGCGAGCTCGACCTCGTCCTCGAGGCGCTTCCCGCCGTCTGGCGGAAGTTGTCGGCCGAACCCTTCTCTGCGTGATCCAGCGCCGCGGAGCTCATCCGGGTGGACGCGTCACGTCGCCGGCGATGAGCACATCCTCGCCGGCCACGTGAACCGCCCGGCGTTCCAGCCGGAGCGACTGGGCCACTTCCCTCACGCCGAGATCCTGGACGGCATCCGTGCCGCTCCCGAGCACCCGTGGAGCGATGCCGACGATCAAGCGGTCAGCGAGGGTGCGACCGAGGAACGACGTGATCACGCTCGCGCCACCCTCCACGAGCGCCGACCGGATGCCCTGCTCCCGAAGAACGGTGAGGGCGATGTCCAGCTCGACCCCGCAGGGCCCGGCGGGCACGACGACGATCGAGATCCCGCGTCGTCGGAGATCGTCGCGCCGTTCGGGCGACGACCGATCCGTCGTGACGATCGTCGTGGCGGCCTCGTCGCCGAGCACGAGGGAGTCGTCGGGGATCCGCAGCGTCGAATCGAGCACGACGCGGATCGGCGAGGCTCCTGGCACCATCCGGACCGTGAGCTGAGGATCGTCCCGCAGGATCGTCCCGACGCCGACGACGACCGCGTCACACGACGCGCGAAGCGCGTGCGAGGCACGGCGTTCCTCCTCGCCGCTGATCCACCGCGAGTCTCCGGTGGACGTGGCGATCCTCCCGTCGAGCGTCTGGGCGTACTTGACGACGACGTACGGCTTCGTCTGCGTGGGACGCACGGTCCCCAGGAGCGCCGCGACGTCCGCCGGCGGGCTGACGTCGTCGATCAGCGGCGAGCCCATCGGCACACGATGGCCGAGGAGGTCTTGCTTCGTCGTCAAGTACCGGACGTTGCGCGTGTGCGCGGCGGTCGGGAGTCCCACCACCCGGAGTACGTGGATCCCGGCACCCGCAAGGGCACGCGCCTTCTCCGGGTTGTTGGACAGCAGGCGCGCCGACCGGACGCCAAGTGCGCGCAGGCACGCAGCCGCATCGGCGAACGTGCGTCGATCGGTGGGGAACCCGAGGTGCTGATTCGCCTGCAGCGTGTCGAGACCGCCATCCTGCAGCACGTACGCTCGCAGTTTGTTGGCGAGACCGATCCCTCGACCCTCGTGGCCGGTCGAATACACGAGCACCCCGCGACCTTCGGCGGCGATCGCCCGTTGTGCCTGGCGGAGCTGGACGCCACAATCGCACCGGAGCGACCCGAGCGCGTCGCCGGTCAGGCATTCCGAATGCAGACGCACCAAGACGTCCTCGCCATCACCGATGGCTCCCCGGCACAGACAGAGGTGGACGGAGCCGTCCCAATCGAACGCCCGGGTCTGCCACTCGCCGAAGGGAGTGGGCAGCGCCAGCTCCGCGACTTCCGTGGGGACGACCGTCATCGAGGACATGTATCCGCCGCCTTTCCCGCCACATCGTCCTTTCAACCGCCGCCCGGTTGACGCGCGTACCCCTAGGGTAGGTGCCGATGATGAAAGGGCGTGTCCTGCGGTTCGTCGCTCCTCGCCGGGTCGGGCACGCCGTCGTCGAGGTGCGTCCGCCGGCGGACGGAGAGGTCTTGGTACGCACCCACTGGTCCGGGATCAGCGGCGGGACCGAGTTGCTCGCGTACCGAGGAGAGCTCGACGCTGGGTCGGCCCGCGACGAGACGATCCGCTCGCTCGGCGGCAGCTTCGTCTACCCGTTCGCGTACGGATACAGCTGCGTCGGAGAGGTCCTGACCTCCCGGGTCGACGGCGTGCCCGAGGGCGCGACGGCCTTCGCCTTCCACCCGCACCAGGACCTGTTCACCGTTCGCGGCAGCGACGTCGTCATCGTCGACAAGGTCGAAGCCCGCCTCGCGACCCTCTTCCCGCTCGTCGAGACCGCTCTGCAGGTCTCCCTCGATGCCGGTCCGCGACTGGAAGAGCCGGTCGTCGTCATGGGCCTCGGG
The DNA here is from genome assembly GCA_963765865.1 of uncultured Actinomycetes bacterium. GTDB lineage: Bacteria > Actinomycetota > UBA4738 > UBA4738 > HRBIN12 > AC-51. Next base: position 436,061 of record CAVXYE010000018.1, on the reverse strand, counting down.
CCGGTCGGGATCCTCACCGCTGGGCTGCTGGACCGGGCCGGGGCGGAGGTCGTCGGCGTCGATCCGCGCCGGGACCGTCGCGAGGCGGCGGTCCTGTTCGGGGTCCCCGCGGTCGACGTCGCCGAGATCGACGCGGCCGTCGAGCAGCTGACGTCGGGCGCCGGCGTCCCGCTCGTCGTGGATGCGACCGGGCGTCCGTCCGCCCTCGCGCATGCGCTCGAGCTCCTGCGTCACGAGGGTGAGGTGCTCGTGTGCAGCTGGTATGGGACGAAGGACGTTTCCTTGCCGCTCGGGAGGGAGTTCCACCGGCGCCGACTCCAGATCCGAAGCACCCAGGTGTCGACGATCCCGGCGCGTCTCGCTGGGCGGTGGGACGTGCAGCGGCGTCGCGCGGTCGCGACCAGGCTGTTGAGCGAGTTGCCCCTCAAGCTGTTGGCGACGCACGACGTGCCGTTCGACGAGGCGGGCGAAGCGTACGCGGCGCTCGATCGAGGCGACGCGGGGCTGATGCACGTCGGACTGAGGTACTGATGTTCGAGGTCGGTGCCACGGCTCGGTTCCGCGCCTTCCACAGCATGCCGCTGCAACCACCGCCCGAGGATGAGCGCCACGCGCACGACTACCGCGTGGAGGTGGTGGCCGAACGGGAGCGCCTCGATGAGCGCGGGATGGTCTGTGATCTCGACGTCGTCACGAGCTGTCTCGCGGATGCGGCGCATCGCCTCCGCGACCGAGACCTTGCCGAGGTCTGCGAGACACCCGTCGTGACCGTGGAGGTCCTCGCCGCGTGGATCCACGCTCAGCTCGCGTCACCGCTCAGGAACGACGGTGCGGAGTTCCTTTCCGTGCGGGTCTGGGAGTCCGAGGACGCGTTCGGAGGGATCCGTGCGCGCCTCTGAGTCTGCTGCGAGCACGCGCTCATCTGAGGCGAAGAGGCAGGCGGCCCTCCGTCTGTCGCTCGTGACGCTGGGCGACCCGAACCGGCAGACCGGCGGCTATCGCTACCACCGCAAGATGGCACGAGCAGCTTCCACCTACGGCGCGGAGATCCGGTTCCGTTCGATCCCGGACCTCCCCTGGCCCCTCCCGATGGGGCCGGCCGCGCGGACACTCCGCGCGGCCGCGGTCGGCTCGGACGCCATCGTGCTCGACAGTCTCGCCGCCGCGTTCGCGGCGCTGTGGATCCGTCGGTCGCCCGTGCCGGTCATCGCCGTCCTGCATCAGGCACCGGGCGGCGTGGGTCACGGACGGTTCCGCTCCGTCGCGCAGGGAGCGCTCGACCGCTCCGCGTATCGTCACGCGAGCGGTTTCATCGCCGCAGGCCAGAGCCTCGTCGACGCGCTCCGGCGGTCCGGGGTGTCGGCGGATCGCATCCGGTTCGTTCCGCCCGGATGCGATGTGCCGTTCGGCCGGGGACCGCCGCTCGACCTCCGAAGGGGACGCGATGTCGCGGTCTTGTGCGTCGCGAACTGGACGCCGAACAAGGGCATCGTGGAGCTGCTCGACGCCTTCGCGTCGTTGCCGGAGAAGGCTGCGACCCTCTGGCTGGTGGGTGCCACCCACGTGGATCGTCGCTACGCCGAGCGCGCGCGCCGGCGGATCGCCGCGCCCGACCTGTCGCGACGCGTGGTGGTTCGTGGGGCCCTGCCCTTCGAGGAGGTCGTCCGGATGTATCGATCGGCCGACGTCTTCGCCCTCTGCTCGCTCGTCGACGCCTACGGGACCGCCTGGGCGGAGGCGATCGCGGCCGGGCTGCCCGTTGTGGGCTGGCGGACCGCGAACCTGCCGCGCCTGGCCGAGCACGGACGGGAGGCGCTCATGCCCGAGCCCGGGGATCTTCGCGGGCTCGCGTCGGCCCTGCAAGCCGTCACGGGTGACGCGGGCCTTCGAGCGCGACTCGCCGCCGGAGCGAGACGGCGAGCGGGCACGCTCCCGACCTGGCGCCGGTCGGAGGAGTTGTTCTTCGAGTCGGTGCGAGAGCTCCTCGGATGCTTCACGACAAGATGAAGCGCGCCACGTCGGTGCTCGTTGGGATCATGCTGTCGGCGGTCGCGAACGCAACGGCCTTCGCGAGCGCCATCACGATCCTGCACGCGAGTTGGTAGCCGTCTGAAGCGAACGATCCGAGGATCAGGAGGGGTACGAGCGGAGAGACTCGAACCCCGACCGCATCTCGTTCCCTGGATCCGAACGTCGCCCCTGCGACGCATGGCACCGACCCTTCCGCGTTGACCTGCACCACCGCACGTCGTGGGGTGGAGCGGGTCATGCCGTCGTGAGCAACATCTGCGGCAGGCGCGCGTTCCCTCGCCGCATCAGCTCGCTTCGGCCTGCCGATCCCGTGGAGCTTCGACAACGCTGCTGTGCGGCTGCGGACCCCCAGCTTGTCGAAGACATGCTCGAGGTGCTTGCGGACGGTGGTCGGCTGGATCCACAACTTCCGTGCGATCTCGGTGTTGGAGAGGCCGTCCTCAACCCATCGCATCACATCGCGTTCGCGGGGGGTCAGCGCCGCGACACCCGCCGGCCGCTCGCTGAGGAGCAGCGCGGAACCATCCTCGGAAGCCTCGACGACGATCGTTGGATCGCCGGTCGCGAGGAGGAGACGTTCGTCGGCATCCTCGCGCCACTCGGCGATACCGTCCGGAAGGCCTCCCGGTGGCACATCGAAATGGTCGGTCAGGATCCGCCGCGCGGATCCGGAGGCGTACTCGACCCTTCCCGCCGCGTCCAGGAGGAGCACGCCGGTACTCTGCTCATGCTCGAGCGCCGAGAGCGCGGCGCCCAATCGTCGGCGAACGGATGCGTTCCGCCAGATCTCGCCGAGGTGCGGTTGCAGCATGCGCGCCAGCTCCCGATCGCGATCCCCGAAGGATCGGTCGCACGCGTCGAAGACGATGCCCGCCCACGAGGGTCCCGCGATCTGGATCCACATGCGATCACGCAGGTCCCAACGCTCGAATTCCGCTTGCCAACGCTTCGGAGGCCCCGGCGCCCACGGTCGATCGAGCGGCAAGATCGGAGGCGATGAAGATCCCGGCCGGCTCGGAGAACGTCGCCCGGTAACACGGGTCGGAAGGAACCGCGTTCCAATCGGCGTCGGTCATCTCGACCGGATCGCGTCCCCGCGACGTCGAGCTCCGCGGAGCAGGGCACGTGGGCGATCTCAACGCGACGCGCGAAGTCGATCTCTTTGTACCGGGCGTACTCGCACCCCACGACCTCGGTCAGCCTGTCGATCAGGTGCGGCGTGAAGGGCTCTGTTCCTGCGGCCGACCCAGCATCCTCGAGGAAGCCCAACACGGCCGTGAGATCGTTCCTGCTTACCGGGGGGGCCATGCCCCGCGACGATACGCGGAAACCCCCTATCGACTCAAGCCGAAGTCAGGCGACCGCCTCTCCTGGCGCTCTGCCTCGCAGCTCAGGTCAGTGGACGGGTTGGAAGTAGTGCTCCGCCATGTACCGGACGACGTTCCTTCCGAGGAGCCGGGCTTGCAAGTCAGCCGTCCGGTAGTGCAGACCCGCCCAGACCCGGGCGCGGACGATCTCGTCGAGAGGCTCCGAGAATCGATCGAAGAAGCGGGTCTCACCGGGGAAGCGAGAGCTCGTCACGCCGAACGGGACCTGGTCCGTGCCGAAGAACCTCCTCAGCACGCGCAGATGCGCGCCGTCGAGGCACAGGTGTCCCGACGGGTGCTCGGGGTACGGGGCGGTGATGAGCGCCGTCCACGCAGGGTCGGGCCGCGTCGCCGGATTATCGTCGCGGTTCGCCTCGTGGATCGCCTGCCAGGGTCGCCAGAAATCCCAGTAGTACTTGTCGTTCCAGCAGTTGATGGCCGCATCCGCTCCGGCCAGGTTCATCTTCGCGAGCAGGAGAGCACTGTCGCCGAGGTCGACGGCGCGATCCGGATCTTCGATCAGGTTGCGCGCGACGGCGCTCCACAGCAGGGCCGGCCCGCCCGCGCTCTGCCAGAAGATCGCGATGTGGGTCTGCTCGGGTGTGCGCTTCGCACTGTCCACCGATCCGAGCCGCTTGACGGCCTTGAAGTCATCGGCCCAGGCGTCACTTCGGAGGTCCTGCGGCCCCTCGGTTCGGAACTGCGAGGGGCTCTGGATCAGGAACGGCCTCACGTTGGCGACCCACGGCGTCGGATCGAGTATCGGTGTTCCATCGGGGTTGAGCTGCGGCTGCCAATGCCCGGGGTCAGTGTTCGACTTCCACGGAGAGGGCCCGAAACGTCCGTCCCCTTGCCGGGCCGCGATCATCGCCGCGGCCGCCGCGTTCCCCGCCGCGATCCCGGCGGTCTTCATTGGGGAGTCCGGTATCGCGGCGAGCGAGGCCGCGTATGCCGTGGCGAGTGACTGCAACAAGCTCGCCTGGTTCGGGAAGAGGATGGTCGCGGGAACGGTCGAGACGAGGTTCGAGAGGACGACGTACGCGGCGGTCGCGACCGCAGCCTCCTTCGACGCCGATGGATCGAAGCGTGTCGTGAGGAGATATGGCTGATGCCTCGGCTCGATCGCGTTGACCGCGTCGTAAACGGCACCCTGCGTCATCCCCATGTTGATCTGGAGAGCGGGCGCTGCCCCGCCCCCCGGAGGGGGGAACGCGACGAGCGTGTCCGCCGCGATCCGGTTCCAGTTCGTGACCTCGTTGGGCACCGCTGCGGCGGCGACGTGCATGCCGCCCGTGGCGATGGGCACAAGTGCACCGAGCACAACGATCGAGGTCAGTGCTGCAGCCGAGACCAACCGTCTCCGTGTCTTCATCGACGTCTCCCTTGTCGCTCGCGGTGCTCGATCCAGTTCGTTCGCACGAAAGGCTCGCCCGCACAGGGAAACGAAGTCCATTCGATTTTCGTCGTATCTTCGGTCGCTCGGAGAGCCGCTCACGCTAGTGCGTCTCCTTGCTGCCGGCACCAGTGTTCGCACCCGAACTTGATCCGGCAGCCGTCGGGGATCTGGCTTCCGTTCAGGGGGTCGGTGCTAGCGGTTCCTCCGGCGTGCTGGCACCCGTACTTGGGCCGGCAGCCAGTAGGGATGTGCGCTCCGGTCCACAGGGCCGCCGCATCCACCGAGAAGTGCACGGGTGCCGGCTGGACCGGAGCGCCGCCCCTCGACGACCAGATCGACGTTGCCTGGATCGCCAGCACGAAGACGGCCGATGTGAGGGTCAGCGCGACGATCCCCACGATCGCCCTGGAACCCTTCTGCCCGCCCAGAACCTGGGTCGACATGATCTGCCTCCTTCCGCCGGGCGGGACCTTCGCCCGCCGCGTCGGGGAGAGGCTGCTCCTAGCCGGCTTCGGGACGGTTGCGGGATCGACTACGGATCGACTGCGGTCGGAAGATCCGTCAAGAACCGCAGGTCGCGTGGTACGGCCTGTCGGGAAGGAACTGCTGCCACTCCTGCGGGGTGAAGCTCCGTCCGGCGACCGCGCACGCTCGTTGGAGCCAATCCGACTGGATCGACGTCCCAGACCCAGCCAGCGCCGGTTGTCGGAGACGACCACGACGCTGCGACCGTCCGGAGTGAAGAGGGCGGCGGCGGGCCGATCCGCGGCGCCGGGCCAGGGAACGGATCGCCGATCGTCGACCCGGTCGGCACATCCCAGAACAGGACGTTGCCGGCCGCTGTCCGCGCCAACGGCGGTACGTCCCGTCGGGAGCCATGTCCACGGTGTCCGTGAATGCCTCCGAGCCCGTCAAGCGGCGCGCCCAGCGGCGATCCCGTCGGCGAGGTCCCACAGGCGCGACGATGCCGGTCCGTCGCCGCCGGTCACCAAGGTCCGGCCGTCGCTCGAGATGTCGGCCGCGTATACGCCCTGGTCGTCGGCGGGGATGGTCTTCACGAACCGCGCGTGCCTCGTGTCCCAGCTGACGAAGTCGCCGTCGTTGAACCCGTCGGAGACGACGAGCTGCGAGCCATCCGGCGTGAACTGTGAGGTCCTGCGACCGGCCGCCCGACCGGTGTCCGGAAGCTGCCTTGCGGCTGCCCAGCCCCGCGGTCTCCAGAGGTAGACGCGCCCGCCGGCCTGATCGAGGTTCGCGTCGTTCGTCGCGTACTCCGGACCGCCGCCGGCGATGTTCGTCCGTCCGGGCTGAACTCGATCGCCACGACCGTACCCCTGCCGGGATCTCGAGAGATCGATGTCATCGGCTTCCCGGAGGCGACGTCCCACAGCCTCACGAAGCTCTGATCTCGTGTCTCGTCGTTCTTCGCGAAGGTGATGAGCCGACCGCGAGGGTCGTGGAGTCGGGACTGAACGCCAAGCCGTGGGGCGTGCTCTGCTCGTAGGGATGCGATGGACCACGCGGAGATCGGAGGTGTCGATCAGCTCGATCGTGCCGCCGTTCCCGGTCCTGGCGGCGCGCTCGCTCACCGCGAGCAGCCGCCGTCCGGGCTCATGGCGAAGAACGGCCATCCACCTGACGGCCTACCCGTGGCTCCCGACCTGCGGTGAACGGTCGACCGAGTCGACGTCTGCCCGAGAGATCCCACACGACGACGTCTCCGGTTCCGATCGGTCGTGTACGCCGTTGTCCCGTCCGGCGAGATCACCGGGCCTCGGAGGGGTAGGCCGCTGGCCTCTCAGCGTCTCGCGAACCGACGCAGAGGCGACGTCCCAGACCAGGAGCCGCGAATCGTTCCCCACCGTGACGACCGATCGACCGTCGGGAGTGAAGGCGACCCCGGTGGCCTCGTACTGCGTCCTGAACGGCCCGTGATGCCCGCCCGACCCTGTTCGCACCTCGTCCGGTTCGAAGGTTCAGGAACGAGACGTCCGCCTTCGAAGTGCTGGTCGTTGTTCTCGATGATCGCAGCGATAGCGCCGTCCGGGCTCACGGCGACCCCTGCCCTCCGGCGATCTCGAAGCGTCGAACCTGGTGAGGCCTGCGCGTTCCAGAGCACGGTCGGTCCGTAGAAGCGTCGTCGTGATGAGCGATCGGCCATCCGGCGTGAACGCCATCGAGAACAAGGGAACGTCGCGACGATCGCCAGGGGAACTTGGTCCCCCGGCGTGAGGCGCTTCGGAGCCGATCGACTCGAGCGTGACCGGGTCGCGCGGGACGAGGAACTCCCGCAGTCCGTGCAGCGTTCTCGGCGGTGACGAGCTCGCTGCCGTCGGGGCTGAACGCGATCGCGTCGACGGAGCCCTCGGACGGGACCTGGCCTCGCTCGGTTCGGGTCGCGACGTCGACCGACACGAGCCCGCCGCTCGACGTCGCGACGACGAGGGTCTGCCCGTCCGGGCTGAACGTCGCGCGTTCGGTTCCGGATCCCACGTCGACGGCGCCGATGGACGCGTGCTGCACCGCATCGAAGAATTCGACCGTCGGTCCGGCGTCGCCGATCGCGAGCGTCCTCCCGTCCGGGGAGATCGCGATCCACTGCGTCTCGCCTCCGGTGGGCGACGGGCCTGCCGGGTGCGTAGATCCGGTTCGTGATCGCCGGCGTGCGCTCCAGCGCGGCGAACAGTGCGCTCCGCGTCTCCGGCGAATCGTCGATGTTCACGGCCTCCCTCGCCATCAACAGGGCCAGCTGCGGATCGGCTTCCGACGACGCGAGCGGGAGGCGAGACGTCCGGCGTCCGCGAGCGTCAGGCGCTTCGGTCGCTCGGTCTCGTTGGGTGAGCGCCAGATCGCCGATCACGAGCGACGCGACGAGCAGCACCGCGACGCCGACGAGGAGCCCGCGCAGCCGGCGGTTCGTTCGACGCGCCCGAACGGCCTCGCCCTCGGATGCGGCGCGGCTCGCCCGGAGGAACTCCCGTTCGAGGTCGTTCAGATCCGCCTCATGGGGCTCGGCCCACTCCCACGCCGCCGTGATCGAGCGCCACGGTAGAGATCGGCGGGGTCACGCCCTCCCTCGTCCCACGTGTGCGACGACTCCGTCACGTGACGATGGAGCTTGCGTCCCTCTGCATCGTCCTCGAGCCAGGTTCGAAGCCGCGGCCATTCATGGAGCAACGCTTCGTGGGCGACCTCGGCCGTCCCTTCCGCGACGGTGACGAGGCGGGCGTCGGTGAAGACCGCCATCGCGCGCGACGCGTCGGCGTCGCGGTCCAGGTCGAACTCCGAGAGCGGCGCGCGACGTCGGACCACCTCCGCCCCTTCGCCCGGCGCCGCCAAGCGAAGCAGGATGCGCTTGGCCGCCGCCTGCCCGTCGGCATCGAGCCGGTCGAAGGCTTCCTCCGCCAACCGTGCGACGGCTCCCTCCACCCCTCCGGCACGCAGGTAGTCGTCGAGGCGAAGGGTCCGATCCCGGCGGTGGGTCCAGAGCTCGAGGAGGGCCGTCGAGAGGAGGGGCAGGCCACCCGGCTGACCCACGGTGTCCGATACGAGCGCCTCGGTGAGCTGCTCCTCAACGGTCAGGTCCGCTCGTTGGGCGGGAAGCTCGATCGCTCTCCGTAGCTCGTCCGCGTCCATCGGCCCGACCAGGATCTGGTGGGAGGCGAGCAGCGATGCGAGCCCGCGGTGCTCAGCACAACGCCCGTAGAAGTCCGCTCGCATCGCGATGACGATCGTGGTGGCGCCGTCGGGCGCCGCAGCGGCCTCCGTGATGGCGTCGAGGAACGCGGTCCGCTCGGCTGACGTCGGAGCACGCCGTGAAGACCTCTTCGAACTGGTCGACGGCGAGCATCGAGTGCTCTCGCCGCTCGCTCAGCGCATCACCCAACGCATCGAGCGGATGGTTGCCCGGTCGGATCACGGAGTAGGCCCACCGATCGCTGCCCGGAAGCGCGCCCGATCCGAGTGCATGCATGAGTCCCGCACGCAGCAGGGAGGACTTCCCACTCCCCGAGGGTCCGACGAGCGCGAGGAACCTTCCCCCGACGAGGTGACCGATCGCCTCTGCGACCACCTGCTCCCGACCGAAGAAGAACCCTGCATCGACCGTCTCGAACCGTGCGAGTCCCTTGTACGGGCACACATCGGTTGGACGCACGGGCTCCGCACGTGGCGGCCGACCGCGTTCGAGCTCGGGGTCGTGGGAGAGGATCGCCGCCTGGAGTCGTTGCAGCTCGGGGCCCGGCTCGATCCCGAGCTCGCCGACCAGCACCTCCCGGGCGCGCGCGAAGGCTTGGAGTGCCTCGGCCTGACGCCCGGCTCGGTACAGCGCGACCATCAACTGACCCCACCGCCGCTCGCGCAGCGGCTCCTCTCGGACCATCGCCTCGAGCTCGGGGACGAGCTGGCCCGGATCCGCACCGGCGAGCCTCGAGTCGACGAGGTCTTCGGTGGCCGTTCGTCGAAGCTCGTCGAGCCGATCGCCTTCGGCCGCGCCGAAGCCCGTGTACCGGTAGCCCTGGTAGGCGGGGCCTCGCCACAGACCGAGCGCCTCTTCGAGCACTGGATCGGCCTCTGCAGGGCGCCCGGTATCGAGGAGTCGATGTCCTTCGACCGCGAGCTGCTCGAAGCTGACCGCGTCGATCTCGTGACCGTCGCTCTCGAGCGTGTAGCCGTCCGCACGGAAGACGATGACGTCCACGTTCGAGCCGGCAGACCGACGGGACTGGAGGTCGCGACGAAGTCGTGAGACGTACGTGACCGAGGGTCTTCTCGGGCGCCCGAGGTGGATGGTCGCCCCAAAGCTCCTCGATCAGATCGTCGACGGGCACGACCCGACCCGCGCGTGCGACGAGGCAGGCGAGGATCGTGCGTTCCTTCGATCCGGCGATCGGCAACGGCTCCCCGCCTGCCTGCGCGACCTCAAGAGGTCCGAGGACGAGGAAACGCATGGGCGGAGGCTAACCCTGGTGACGGATCCCAGCTAGACCCGGTCTCAGCCGAGTTCTTACCTCGAGACGACGCGATAGAGGTGCCAGCGGTCAGGGATCCCCTTGAGTTCATGCTCTCCGGCGTCTTCGAAGACGAACCCCGTTCCCGTGGCGATGTCTTTCACCGTCTGCGAGACGACCACTTCGCCCGCATGCGCCTTCCCCGCCACCCGCGAACCGATGTGGACCGCGACCCCCCGCAGCTTCTCGCCGGCGACCTCGCATTCGCCGGTGTGAAGACCGATCCGGACCTCGACCCCGATCTCGCGAACGGTCGGCCTGCACGGCTCGTGCGCAGCGGATCGCGGCGGTAGGAGAGGCGAAGGACGCGAAGAACCCATCACCGGCGGTGTCGATCTCGTGGCCTCCGAAGCGGTGAAGCTCCGCGCGCAGTCTCGAGTCATGCGCGCGGAGGAGATCGCTCCACGCGCTGATCGCCGAGTGCTTCCGCCCGGGCCGTGGAGCCGACCACGTCGGTGAACATGACGGTCACGACGACCCGCGTAGCCTCCGATCCGATCCGGCGGCCGGTCAGGAACTCCTCCATCTCGTCGGCGATCGCGTCCAGGTCGCCCGCCCACAGGACGAAGTCCTCGCCTGCCAGTTCGACCCATCGAGCGCCGGGGATGTGTTCCGCGAGGTACCGACCGCTCTCGACCTCGACCACGCGGTCGCCGCTGCGATGCATCACGAGGGTGGGAACCGCGACGCGGGGAAGCAGCGACCGGACGTCGACGGCTTTGGACATCTCACCCAGCAACAGGATCGCTCGAGGGCTCGCGCCTTGACGCATCAGGGTCGCGTACCAGTTGCGGAACGCCTCGTCGTGTTCACCAGACACCGCGACGTCGCGCGATGACTCCGGCTTTCCCCAATCTTCGCGCACGAACCGTTCGAACTCCGTCCAATCCTCATCCGTCCATCCGTACGGGTAGTCGTCGCTCCTCATCGACCGTGCCCACGTGCCGCAGAGGATCAGGTGGCTGACGCGATCGGGGTGACGCACCGCGGTCGCGATGCAGGGCGGGCCGGTGTCGGCGTTCCCGAAGAGCGCGGCCCGTTCGCTCCCCGCTGCATCGAGCACCGCGAGCAGATCGTCGACACGCTCATCCAGCGTGGGCACGTCCGTCAAGCGATCAGATAACCCGAGGCCACGCGGGTCCATGAGGATGAGTCTCGAGAAGCCCGCGACGCGCGTGAGGAACCGTTCCACCCGGGGCTCCTGCCAGAGCACCTCGAGATGCGTCGCCGACCCTGGGGCGAAGAGAAGATCTGGACCGGTCGACGACGCGCTCGCGACCTGATACGCGAGTGCCGTCCCGTCGTTCCACGCGTACGAAGTCTCCCCATGGGTCACCAGCCCATCGTGTGCCGTCGGACGCGGCGGGTGCAAGGGCGATCACTGAGCTGCGAGAGCCAGGCGGGAGACCCTGATGCACCGTCTATTCGGGGATGCAGGGCCCGAGAACTTCGGCGAGGAGGTGGAAGTCCCCCGGATCTGCCTGATAGTGATCGAAGCCCGGCCCGCCGTTGACCCTGTCGTTGCCGTCGACGCCGTCCTCGACGTCGAGGCACGTGTCGTCGCCGGGGCCGCCGCCGACCACGTCGTTCCCGATCACGCCGGTCACGATGTCGGGGCCGTGACCACCGAAGGCGGCATCGTTCCCGCGCCCTCCGTTCACCAGATCCGCCCCCAAGCCCCCACGAACGACATCGGGACCCGGACCACCGAGCACGAGGTCGGTTTGTGCGCCGCCCTGCAGGTTGTCCGCGCCGGCCCCTCCGTCCAGGGTGTCGCGCCCGGTCCCTCCGAAGATCGTGTCGTTCCCCCCACGACCATGGATCGTGTCGGCGCCGCCGCCCCCACAGATCACGTCATCACCCGGCGTGCCGTTCAGGGTATCGGCATGCGCGGTTCCGCTGATCGTGCAGTGTCCGGCCGCGGCGGTGACCGGCGTCGACGTGAAGATGCCGATAGCCGGCGCGATCGCCAACGCCACCACCGCGACGAGGATGCGTCTCACGGGCCCTCCTTCGGTTCGATCGACCACGGCACCGTCGCACAGGCGACCAGACCGGTCAAAGCGCCAGGTCCACCACCGACTGAACGGCATCGGAAGGGCCGGAGGTGCTTCGGTAGGCTGCCCGGAGTTTTCGTTGAGCGCGAGCATCCCGCTCCACGTGTCGTCCTGTGTCCTCTCCGCGGTCTTGAGTCTGCGGAGCGCAAACCGAAGTCCGGAGCGTTGTGACGAAGAACACTTCCCGAACGTCACTCGGAGCCTTGCCCCAAGGTCGATGAGAGGCACAGAATCGCGCGGCCGGCGCCGGAAAACGTTTCTTCATCCCCAGGCGCCACAGGAGGCGAGGGATGGCTGAGCGCGTCGACACGAGCCCGTCGGGGTCGAGGTCTGCCCACGAGGTCGACACGGGACGCACGCAGGAACTCCGCACGTTCCTGATCGCCGACGTTCGAGGCTACTCCACGTTCACTCGGGAACGAGGCGACGCAGCGGCGGCCTTGCTCGCCAAGAAATTCGCTGATCTTGCCCGAGATGCTGTCGAAGCGAGAAGCGGGCGCGTGATCGAGCTCCGCGGAGATGAGGCGTTCGCGGTGTTCGGCTCCACGGCGCAGGCGGTCCGGGCAGCCGTGGAACTGCAGGCGACCTTCGGAGAGGAGAGTCTGTCCGACCCGACGTTCCAACTCCCCGTCGGGATCGGGATCGACGCCGGCGACGCTGTCCCGGTCGAGGACGGCTATCGAGGTGTCGCGGTGAACATGGCCGCACGTTTGTGTTCGAGTGCCGCTGCGGGGCAAGTGCTGGTCACCCGCACGGTGACCGATCTCGCGGGCCCGCTCGAGGACCTCGTCTTCGCGGAGCGCGGGCGATCATCATTCAAGGGCTTCGACGAGCCCGTCGAGGTGATCGAGGCGCTGGCCGTCGTCCGGCCAGGGGCGGGCATCCCGCCTCTGACGTCGGGTGCGGCGAGCGATGGGGCATACGACGCCCTCCCTCCCGAGCTCGATCCGCTCACCCCGCTGGTGGATCGTGACGGCGAGATGCGTTGGTTGCGCGGAACGTGGCGCCAGATCCAGCGTGGGCGTGGACGGATCCTCCTGGTCTCCGGTCCGGCGCAGATCGGGAAGACTCGCCTCGCTGCCGAGATCGCGGCGCACGTCCACCAACGCGGGGCAGCCGTTCGGTACGCGGGACCCGGGGGAGCCGGCACGGCGCTCGCCCTCGCGGCCGTGAAGGAGGCAACGTCCATCGAGACGCCCACCCTGTTGGTGCTCGACGACGTGGACGTGGCCGGACCGCGAGTCTCGCGGGCGTTGTCGGAGGTTGTCCGACGAACTGAACGCGCTCCCCGTGCTGGTGCTCGGCGTCATGCGGGATCACGAGGCCTCCTCAGAGCTCGCCGCGCTCGTCGAACGCGCCGACGAGCGAGGCGACGGTCATCGCGTGCTCGCGCCGTTCGATCTGGAGGGTGTCCGGGGCGTCGTTCGGCTGTACGCGGGCGCCGACGTCACGGAGGCGCCTGTCGAGTCGATGGCACGAGCCTCGCGAGGGATCCCCGGTCGTGTCCATGAGGTCGCGAGCGACTGGGCCCGTTCGGAGGCGAGTCGTCGTCTGGCCGCCGCCGCCGAGTTCCTGTCGGCCGGCAGGGATCGACATGCATCCGACCTCGAGTTCGCGAACAACGCCATCGCGTTGAAGCTCGGCAGCCTCTACACGGTCGGCGGCCGAGATGTCGTGCCGGACGAAACGTGCCCGTACAAAGGGCTCGCGCAATTCGAAGCTGATGACGCGGCGTACTTCTTCGGCCGCGAGCGGCTCGTGGGCGAGCTCGCGGCGCGGACGGTGCAGGCCGGCATCCTCGGTGTGGTGGGTGCCTCCGGGAGCGGGAAATCATCATCGATCGCTGCCGGCCTCGTTCCGTCGCTCAAGGCGGGACTCCTCCCGGGCAGCGATCGATGGACCCAGGTTTCGATGCGTCCCGGGGAGCACCCGATGGACGAGCTCCGTCGGGTGCTTTCGACCGGACGCGCCAGATCCGCTCGAGACGGCGATCGGCGGCTCGACGGCGACGGACGCCTTCTCCTGGTGGTCGACCAGTTCGAGGAGACGTTCACGACCTGTGCCACGGAAGAAGAGCGTTCAGCGTTCATCGCAGCGCTCAGCCGCGCGGCCGCGGTCTCCCGAGCGTGCCGTCGTGCTCCTTGCGATCCGCGGCGACCATTACGGCCATCTGCGCAGAGTACCCAGCGGTGGCCGAGCTCCTGACGCCCAATCATGTGCTCGTCGGATCGATGACGAGAGAGGAGCTCAGGCGATCGATCGAGCTCCCCGCTCGGCGGGCCGGACTCCGGATGGAATCTGCGCTGGTCGACGCGCTCGTCGAGGAGGTCGCGGACGAACCAGGAGGTCTGCCGCTCCTGTCGACCGCGCTCGTCGAGCTGTGGGGGATGCGCGAGAACGGCTGGATCCGGATGGAGGCGTACGAACGCACCGGAGGCGTGCAGGGAGCCGTATCGCGTCTGGCCGAGGCGTCGTACGCCGAGCTCTCGGACGCCGAGCAGGAAGCCGCGCGACATCTGTTCCTGCGGCTGGTCGTGACCGAGGACGGGGAGGGGATCAGCCGACGGCGGGTGACCCTGGACGAGCTCGACCTGGGAAGCGACGCCGCCGTCGCGGCCGTGATCTCGAGGTTCACGAAGGACCGGCTCCTGACGGTCGCAGGCGACAGCGTGGAGGTGGCACACGAAGCCCTCCTCCGCGAATGGCCCCGGTCGGTCTCGTGGCTGGAAGCCGACGCTCAGGACCGGCAGTTGCGGCAGCACGTGATGCAGTCGGCGCGGCAGTGGCAGGCGGGAGATCGTGAGCCCTCCGAGCTGTTCCGAGGCGCGAGGCTCTCGGCCGCGATGGACTGGTCGGCCGGCCACGGCACCGAGCTGAACGAGCTCGAGCGAGAGTTCCTCGGCAGCCAGTCGCCAGGCCAACGAGCAGGAGGCCGACAGGCAGCGCCGCGCGAACCGGCGCCTCCGCGGTCTTCTCGTCGGGGTCGCGATGTTCCTGGTCCTCGCGCTCGTCGCCGGCTCGGTGGCGCTCGTACAGCGGGGGAGCGCGCGCCGCTCCGCGACCGACGCCGAGCGATCGGCGACGGTCGCGCTCGCGCAGAGCCTCGGAGCCCAGGCGGTGTCGGAGCCGCACCTGGACCTGGCGATGCTCCTCGCCCGCGAGGCGGTCGCGCTCGACCCGTCGTTCGAGACCCGCTCGGACCTCCTCACGACGCTCCTGCGCGCGCCGACGGCGATCCGAACGTTCCATGGGTTGCGCTACCGGCTCAACGGGATGTCGCTGAGCCCTGACGCAAAGCTGGTCGCGCTCCAGGACAAGTACGGCCGCGTCGTGGTCGAGGACACGTCCACTGGGGCGGTCGTCGGCAAGGCGAACGGATGGGAGCTCATCGGGTTCTCCCCGGATGGTTTCCTCGTGAAGGTCGTCACGACGTCGGGGCGTCCCTCCGCCGTCAAGCTCTTCGATCCGCGGACCTTCAAGGTGGCTCGGACGATCCGGTTCCCCGCCTCGGTCGTGCGCGCGGAAGGGAAGGGCGGGGGATGGGTCGCCTTCGATCAGGGCGGGACGCGGATGGCGGTCGGGCTGGCGAACCCGAGCGGATCGTCACAGGGATCCATCGTCCAGTTCGCCTACTCGAGCGGGAAGGGTCGTCGGCCCGGTGATCCGCACCGCGGGAACGCCCGCCCTCAACTATGTGGCGGACGGGCGGCAACTGGTCGGCTTCGGCGCGCAGACCGACGTGTTCGACGCTCGAACTGGCCGCTGCTCCACTCGTTCCCGACTTCGAGTGACGTCGACTCCGCCGCTGCGAGCCTGGACGGTGACACGGCCGCATTCGGGGGGAGCGACGGGTCGGTCCGCTTCCTCGATCTCCACACCGGCGTCGTCAGGACCGGGATCGGCGCCCACACCGGCGCGCGTCGGGCCGGTCACGTTCACGCCGGACGGCAAGACCGCGTTCTCGGGCGGGGTCGTTGACGGGAAGGTGTTCGAGTGGGACGTCGCGACAGGGCGAATCACGCAGACGCTGGCCGGCCACTCTGCCACCGTCCAGGACGCGATCGTGAGCAGCGACGGGTCGACGCTCTTCACGGGCAGCTTCGACCACACGTGCTCGAGTGGGATCTGACCGGCCTCGACGGGTTCGGAGCCACCTTCCAAGCTGCGCCCCAGGATCCCATCGATCCAGGACTTCAACGAAGCCGTGAGCCCGGACGGTTCCACGCTCGCCGTCGGCGGGATCGACGGCCGCGTCCATCTGTGGGACATCGCGACCGATCGGCAGCGCGAGACCTTCAAGGCGGTGCCGGCGATCGTGACCTCCGTCTCCTACGCCTCGGATGGCGAGCTGCTCGTTTCGGGTGAAACCTCTCGACTACGCGACCTCGTACGTCCGCCTCTGGCGGCTCGTCCACGGCCGAGCCTGGTCCGGTCGATGCGGCCGGTGCTGCCGTTCGTCGCGTGGGCGACGATCACTGCCGACGGGAAGTTCGCCGCCGCGTCCGGCATCAGGTCGGTCCGGTCGCTCCGGGCCGAGAACCACACCGGTGCCGTCGTCGAGTGGGACGCCCACACGGCAAGCCGGTCGCCCCACCGATGCGCACCGCCGCGGGCCATTTCGCCGCGAGCCTCTCGTTCTCGCCGAACGACGATCGGCTTGCCGCCGCCGGGTATGTAGGAGCGCAGGTGCTCGATCCTCGTACCCGATCCGTCGGTATACGCTGATCCAGGCACCCGGCGAACTACGTATCGAGCATCGCGTACTCGCCGGATCGGATCGAGGATCGCGAGCGTCGATTTCAACGGCTTCCTCCGGTTGACGAACGCTACGACAGGACAGCTCGTACGGAGCACCCCTCGCGATCAGCCAGGTGGGCTTGAACAGCGTCGGCTGGAGCCCGCGATGGACGAACGGTCGCTACGACCGACTGGAACGGCGCGGTGCGGTTGACCGACGTAGCCACCGGCCGAGAGATCGGACCCGCCGTTCCAGGCCGCCGGAGCCTGACGCGCCATTCCCGGGTCAAGGCGACATACGGGTTCACACAGTGGTGGTTGAGCCAGTTCACGCCGGACGGACGCAACCTCGTCGGTAAGCGACGACACGGGCAAAGGGTGGTCTTCCCCGTCTCGCTCGACCGTGGGAGGCGCAGGCGTGCCAGGTCGCCAACGGAACTTCACGCGAGCCGAATGGACGGAGTTCCTACCACGGCTGCCATATCAACAGGTGTGCCCCGGGTGACACGCAGGACGCGAGCGCGGTGATCGAGTCAGGGATCTGCCGACCGGTTCATGACGTCATCGTCGTCCGGTCGTGAGCGAAGTGTGAGCTGATCCGGGTCCCACGTTCGTCTTGTGTTGTCTGGTGTGTTCGATGCCCGCGGTCGATGGATGGGTGGCGCGCCCATTGCCCACCAGGCATACTCACCCCATGCCGCGACGTCGGGGCGGGCGTCGTCTCGCGACCGTGCTCTTCCTCGACATCGTGGGTTCGACCTCGGTGGCCTCTGAGATGGGCGACGCCAGGTGGCGCAGCCTTCTGAGCCGCTTCAGGAACGTGGTCCGCGGCCGGCTGAAGGCCGAGGGCGGACGGGAGGAGAACTTCACGGGCGACGGGTTCCTCGCCACGTTCGCCGAGCCCGCACGTGCGGTGCGCGCTGCCGAGGGGATCGTCGAGGACGTCCGTTCGCTCGGGATCGAGGTCCGCGCGGGTGTGCACACGGGCGAGATCGAGACGATCGACGGGCACGTCGGCGGGGTTGGGGTCCACGCGGGCGCCCGCGTCATGTCACTCGCGGGAGCGAGCCAGGTCCTCGTCACCGGCACGGTGAAGGACCTGATCGTCGGGGGGCCGTTCCGCTTCCGGGACGCCGGCGTCCACGAGCTGCGAGGCGTCCCCGGCACGTGGCCCCTGTTCGCGCTTCAGGACGTCGACGAGCGACCGGTCCCCGGGCCGATGGATACCGAGGAAGCCGCGGACGCGCGCGCCGCCATCGCGTCGAACGAACGTGCTGGTCGACGGCGGAGGTGGCTGGTGGCGGTCGGAGCGCTGGTCGTGGTCGCCGCCATCGTCGCCACGGTGGTCGTCGCGTCTTCGGGCAGAGCCGCGACGATCACGATGATCAAGATCGATCCGACGACCGGCCGGATCACGGAGACGATCTCGCGACGGCTACTACAGCCACCACCACCAGGGCTCGTTGTGGGACCAGACCGGCACGATCTGGCAGGCGACGGCCACCCAGGTGGTGGGCCGTGACCCGGTGACGGGAGCGGTGCGCATCACGCTCGGCCTGGAGTCCGAGATCGAGAACGGAACGTTCGGGCTGGGCTTCGGCTGGGTCTGCCACGCCCAAGACAGACGACACGAGCACGATCGAGAAGGTCGACCTGGTGAGCGGCGATGTGGTGGCGCGGGTCGACGTCCCGGGCCCTGTGCGGTCGATGGCGACCGGCGACGGCTCGCTCTGGACCGTCACGGAGGGCGGTGTCCTCGCACGGGTCGATCCCAACAACGTGCGGGTCGTCAAGGAATGGTCACACGAGTGCAACCGCGGCCGGCGCCTTGGTGCCGGAGGCCGGGTACGTCTGGATCTGCGACTGCGACCACGGCAGGATCGTGCAGTTCGATCCACGCACAGGCCGCGAGACCCGCGTGCTCGATCTCCCCGAGCACGGCCTCATCGTGAGCGTCGCCGCGCCGACGACCGACACCGTGTGGGTCCTGGATCCTCAAGGGTCGACGCTCACGCAACTCGATCCCAAGACCGGCAAGGCCGACCAGCCGATCGGGTTGGGGGGCAATCCCGTCCAGGCAACGATCGCCTTCGGCTCGATCTGGATCGCGGCGGGGGCCGACGTCTACGAGGTCGATCTGAACACGCTCCACAAGACGACGATCCCGATCCCCGACCCCGCGTACGCGGGCAGCATCACGGCGGATCCGGAAAGCGGGACGATCTGGGTCGCCAACTGCGGCTGCCCGCGCTGAGCGGCGATCGTTCCCGCAGGCGGTCGGCATCCCACGCGGGCTGAGAACGCTTACGCGCCGGTCGGGGCGACCTCTTCCTCGGCGGCGGCCGGCGCCCCGCCGAGTGCGACGAGCACCGGGTCCTCGCGGATCCGCAGGCTGACGCGGCTGCCCGCCGGAAGCGCCGCCGCCTCGACGGTATCGAGCTGGGCCATGATCCTGGCGTCGCCGAGGTCGACCGTGATCCGGCTGGTGGCGCCGAGGAACGTGGTGGCGATCACCGTGCCGACGAGCGGCCCCGAGTCCTCCGCGGTGTCCGGGCGAGAGCGAGACGGCCTCCGGCCGGACGAGCGCGGCCGCGGGGCCGTTCGGCGTGGCCGCGTCGACCAGGGGCAACGACAGCCCGCGCACGCTGACGCGGCCGTCGCGCACCTCGCCGGCGAGGCGGTTCGTCAGGCCCACGAACTCCGCGACGAACGACGTCTCGGGCCGGGCATAGACGTCGGTCGGCGGCGCCGAGCTGCTCCAGGCGGCCCTCCTTCATCACGCCGACCCGGTCGGCGATCGCCAGCGCCTCCTCCTGGTCGTGGGTGACGAACAACGTCGTGATGCCCGACCTCGAGCTGGATCCGGCGGATCTCGTCGCGCAGCTGGGCGCGCACCTTCGCGTCCAGCGCCGACAGCGGCTCGTCCAGCAGGAGCACCTGCGGCCGGATCGCGAGCGCCCGCGCCAGCGCGACGCGCTGTTGCTGTCCGCCCGAGATCTGGTGCGCGTAGCGGTCCGCCTGCGTCGAGAGACCGACCAGCTCGAGCATCTCGAGCGCGCGCTTGTTCCGCTCGGCCTTGTCGACGCCTCGCAGGCGCAGCCCGAACGCGACGTTCTGCTGCACCGTGAGGTGGGGAACAGCGAGTACGCCTGGAAGACCATGCCCATGTCGCGCTTGTTCGCCGAGACGCGCGTGATGTCCTTGCCGCCGACGATCGACCCGGCCGCCGTCGGCATCCTCCAGGCCGGCCAGCAGCCGCAGCGTCGTGGTCTTGCCGCACCCCGAGGGCCCGAGGAGGGCGACGAGCTCGCCCGGGGTGAGCGTCAGGTCGAGCCCGTCGAGCGCGACGACCGAGCCGTACGTGCGGCGCAAGCCCTCCAGGCGGACCTCGACCCCCGCGCGGGCCTGGCGGCGGCCGGGTCGGTCGTCGGTGATCGATGCCGTCATCGGAGCTCCCTCTCTGGTCCGAGCGCGGCGCCGAGCCCACGTAGGACAGGATCAGCAACAGCAGGAACGCGAACAGCAGCGAGAGCGCGCGAGGTCGAGAAGACGCACGCCGGCATTCGCGCTGGACCGGGCGATCTCGTACAGCTCGGTCTGGAGGTTGATGTAGAGCAGCAGGCTGGCGATCGTGAACTCGCCGAGGACGAGCGCGACCGTCAGCAGCGTCGCGTTCAGGATCGCCTGGCCGCATGTTCGGGATGATCACGCGGGTCATCATCCGTGAACCATGCTGCGCCGAGGCTCCGAGCGGCCTCGGACAGGGTGCGGGCGTCGATCGACTCCAGCCCGCTCGCGAGCGCCCGGTACGCGTAGGGGAGCGCCAGGACGACGTAGATCCCGAACAGCATCAGCGCGGAGAGGCTGTAGTAGATCCGGATCTGCCGGTAGATCGGCGCGAGGCCCACCACCAGGACGATCGCGGGGATGGTCAGCGGCAGCAGACAGAGGAACTCGATCGACACGGCGTCAGCCACGGCACCCGCAGCCGGACCCAGATCATCGTCGGCACCAGCAAGCACGAGCATGCACGGCGCGGTGATGACGGCGAGCTCCAGGGTGATCTCGATCGCGCCGAGGAGCGTCGTTGTCGTAGACGATCTGGGTCCACGCGTTCAGGGAGTGCGTGCCCGGCACCGTGCCGCGGAACGAGTACGCGACCATCGCGCCGAGCGGCAGCAGGAAGAACAGCCGCGAACGCGGGGAGGACGATGGTAGCGGAAGAGCGTCAGTCGACGCCGGCGCGAACGGTGGATGCCACCCGCAGGTGCCGCCGGCGCCTGACCGAGCACGTCGCTGGGTGTCGTCACCGTAGCCATCGGGTCGTCCTCCGCTGGAGCAACGTGTAACCGGTCATGATGATGGCGACCATGACGACCATCCCGAGCGCCAGCGTCTGAGCCTCGTTCTTCGACGCCAGACCCGACTTCGCTGGACAGCGACAGCTGATCTTCTGCGGGACGATGTACGGGATCTGGTTCTCCCAGGCCTGGATCGTCGCGTAGGCGGAAAGCGCGTTCGCGAAGAGCAAGAGCGTGCAGCCCAGGAACGACGGCAGGAGCAGCGGCACGCCGACATGGCGCCAGTAGTCCCAGGAGGAGCCGCCGAGGTTCTCGGTCGCCTCACGCCACTGAGGCTCGGATCCCGCCGATCGCGGGCAGGAAGATCAGCACCATCAGCGGGATCTGGAAGTAGACGTAGATCAGCATGATCCCGAAGGGGAAGTCGTAGTACCAGGTTGCGTGGAACAAGCAGCCGCTCGCCGGGCCGATCGCCGCGCTGAACGCGAACGCGAGCGTGACGCCGCCGAACTGCGCCAACACTCCCGATCCCGCGATCGACGCCTTGCGGACGAACCCGTTCGGATTGCCGAGGGCGATCGCGTACGCGAGGACCGCGCCGAGCAGCGCACCGATGACCGCCGAGAGCCCGCTCAGCTGGATCGAGTGCCAGAAGTACCCGCGAACCGTTTCGTCCGCGAAGATCTTCAGGCTGGCGAAGTCGAAACTGCCGTCGTGGAAGATCGCTCCCCACACCACGATGCCGGTGGGGAGCAACAGGAAGACGCCGACGTACGCGAAGAACGGGACGGTGCCGACCCAGGCGAGCGGGATCCTCCGATCCCGCTCGCGTGGGCCGGCGCCCGTCTCAGCGATCTCGATGCCGGCGGTCCCCATCTATCCGGCGGCCCCGATCAGGAGATCGCCTTGGTCCAGTTCGCGTTCACATAGTTCGCTGCGTTCGTGGCCTGCTGGTCGCTGAGGAAGATCGGCGTGCCGCTCACCTTGGGCAGCTTCGCCGCGGCGGCCGTGTCGATCGACCCGTTGCTCGTCATCGCCTCGAGCTCGGCCGGCCGGGCCCCGCCCTGCAGCCAGAGGTTCTGACCGCCGTCGGCGTCCTGGGAGAACAGGAACTCCTCCCACAGGCGGGCGGCGGCCGGGTGCGGCGCGTCCTTGTTGATCGCCTGCGCGTAGTAGCCGCCGAGCACGGCGTTACTCGGGACGAACACCTTCCAGGTCGGCACGTCCGCCCCGTGGACCGGTTGAGGTAGTCCCAGTCGAACACGACCGGGGTCGTCCCCGCCTTCACCGTGGCCGAGGTGGCCTGGACCTGGTTGAAGTTCCCCGCCTGCTTCAGCTGGCTGAACGAAGTCCACGCCCTTGGCGATGTCGTCGGCCGTGCCGCCGGCTGCGAGGTTGGCCATCATCACGCCGTTCAGCGCGGCGTTCGCCTCGGTCGGGTTCCCGTTCAGGGCCACGGCGTTCTTGAACTTCGGGTCCATCAGCTGGTCGAGCGACGTGATCGTGCCGAACTTCGCCGAGTCGTAGCCGATCGCCATGTAGCCGCCGTAGTCCTGGTACCAGAGCCCGGTCGACTCCTTCTGGCTGTCCGGGATGTCGCTCCAGGTGGCGACCTGGTACGGCGCGAACAGGCTCGTGTTCGCGTACGCGACGGCCATGCCGACGTCCAGGACGTCCGGGGCCGCCCCGGTGCCCTTGCTGCTGCTTCACGGCGTCGACCTCGTCCTGGCTGCTGCCGGAGGGGTTGGCCGACCTTGACCTTGATGCCGTACTTGGTCTGGAAGGTCTTGATGATGTTGCCGTAGTTCGCCCAGTCCGACGGCAAGGCGATCGACGTTCAGCGTGCCCTCCGCCTTGGCGGCCGTGACCAGGGCGTCCATGCCGCCGCCGGCCGCCACCGACGTGGCGGCGCCCCAACCCGTGCTGCTCGCCGTGTTCTTCTTCGAGCAGCCCACGGCGACCAGCGCCAGCATCGCGACGATCGCGACGGCGCGACGAATCCCCTTCTTCTCATCCCTTACCCCCGTTCGGCTCGTTCCCGCTGGGTCGCGGCGGATTCTACGCTCACCTCTTCGTTCGCTGCGACCTAGTGAGTCCGCCCGTTGGTCGACCGTTCACCGACGGGTCGTCGGAAGATCGATCTCCAGCGGGCCGATGGGAGGCGCCGGCGACGTCAGGTCGCGTGCGAACGATCGCGGGAGGGCAGCGCGGGGGGAGCCCCGGACGTGCCGAAAGGGAAGACTCGAACTCCCACGTCCGGTCGTCTACCTGATCCCTCGACGATCCGGTGGAGCATCGCGATGATCCTCACGTCGATGTAGGCGGTCCGCCTCCCTACGGAGTTGTCATACCAGATGAACGAACACTCTCGGTCTACCGAGTGGGACGAGACGACCGAGCTGGCGGCCGTCGCGGACCCTTCCTTCGAGGTCTTCTTCGAGCGAGAGAAGGCCGAGCTGTACTCGGTCCTGTGCGTGGTGACGCGGAACAGGCTCGAGGCGGAGGAGCTCACCCAGGACGCGTTCGTTCGTCTCTTGGAACGCTGGGATCGGGTCGGCAAGATGGCGGATCCTCGCGCCTACCTCTACCGGACGGCGATGAACGCGTTTCGCTCGGGCTACCGCCGCTCCACGCGCGCGGCGAAACGCGCACTCCGTGGAACGCAACCCGACGATGCGATCGCTGAGGTGGATGCGACCGATGCAGCGATGAGAGCGCTGGCGATCCTCTCGACCCGTCAACGTGCCGCCGTGATCGTCACGGACCTTCTCGGCTTCTCTTCTGAGGAGGCGGGCCGGATCCTCGGGATCCGGGCATCGACCGCCCGGATGTCCGTGTCCAGCCACATGCCTGCATGATCGCGACCGCCGATCCTGGACTACCGCGACGTGTGGAGGGAACGAGCTCTCGGTTCCAGGTGCCGGCGCTCCCGCTCGAAGACCTCCTCCTCGTCGTGACCGTCGACGCCGGCGACAGCGCGTCGTCGCCGGAGCCCTGGCGGTTGCGATCGCGGCGGCGATCGCGTGGGCGGGGACGACCGCGATCCGCGGGGAGCAGCAGGTCCCGATCCAACCCGAGCCGTCCCTCCTGAGGACCTATCGCCTGCTGCGTGTCCGACTGGTTCCGAGGCGCTTCCCGCCCAGAGTCTGGCTCATGGTTCCGCCTCATCGCCCGCGGCTCCGACGAGATCTTCGTGTAGGTCGACGCGCGTGAACGTCCGCACTCTTCCGCCCGAACGCGGGTAGGATCTGATCTCACGCGGATCACCCCGTTTCCCGAGTGGGCCTCGGAGGCAGATGAGCCGGCATGGTCGGCGGATGCGGGGTGAGCGCGTACACCGAGAGTGACTCCACGCGCTCGGGGTAGCTCGCCGCGAACAGCGCGCACAGCTATCACCACCCACGGGCCGGGCTGGATTGGGGCAGGCTGTGACGCGCGCGCCCCTTCCTGGTCGCCCGCGGCCCTCGTCTTCGTCGCACGAACAGGATCTGGGTCCTTGCGGATGTGCACTATACGGCGCGTCCATCACGGCGGTGAGATCGTCATCGGCGTCTCGAGTCGGAGGGAGTTGACCCGGCGGCAGCCGATCGGAGAGCAGATCGCCTTCACCTCGGGCCAGGGCTCAGGAAGGAGGCTGGCGATCGCGAACGCGGACGGCACGCACGTGCGTGAGATCACGGCCACGACGAGCGACCAGCCGGTCCCGCGGTGGTCGATCGCGACGACGTCGAGCTCGATGGTCATGTCGCCGTTTGGCTCACCGATCTCCAAACAAAAACATCACAATAATACTGAACGATGCCTCAGTCGAGTCCTGGAAGGACGTGTGGACGATGCCGAATCGGCCTCCAGTCGATCGAGGATGTGCCATGCCGGGCAGCGCCATCAGTTGAGGAGCAGGTTCGAGATGAACCCGGGCACATAGATCGAGGTCGTGCGGGGCCCTACTCGTCGCGGCCGAATGATCTGGAATCGCGATGTGCGTTCCATCCGCCGTCTTCGCGTAGCGAACCTCAGGGATCACTCCATACAGCGGAATTTCATCTAAGTGTGAGAGCATACTACGGTCACGGTGGAGGCGACATCTCCTACGTAGCACACGTTCAAAGAGTTCAGCGTAGTCAGCCACTGCTGCGGCATCAGCTTCTAGAACGTCGGCATGGTGGCTCGGAAAACATACCATTCGATAGCGAACCTCGTGATCCGGCCGTATGGTCGCGTCTCGCCGCCCGAGGCCCGTCCATGCGCAAAGCCCCGAAGCCGACCGAGGTGACGCTCGGCGGCTACTCCGGGAAGTACCTCGAGTGGTCCGTGCCGCAGCACTGGGTCGTGACCGGGGACGGGGACTTCAAAGGGTGCGATGTCCAGGACGACAGCCACCGGGACTTCGTGAGCTGGCACGGCCACGGGGGCGACGGCCAGCGCTGGCAGCAGATGGCGGGCCAAGTCGACAGGCTCTGGGTCCTCGACGTCAACGGGCAGCGGCTGGTGGTCGACGCGAACTACACGCCAGGCACGACGCAGGCGCAGCGCGACGAGGAGGACCGGGTCGTGCAGTCGATCCAGTTCGTCGGTTCCGCTTAGCCGCACGACCGCTCCGGTCGATCACCCCTTTCGTCGTTGTGGGACCTGGCAGCGTCATCCGCGATATGCCGCACGCCTCTGTGTGCCGTGTGAGCAAGAGAGGCGGTTTCGGGCAAAGCGCCGCAGGTCAGAGGGTGCGAGAGGGAGACTCGAACTCTCACGGCCTCTCGGCCACCGGATCCTAAGTTGCTCGCGCTACGCACGGATTGCGGCTCTACGTGTCGTCCTGTGTCGTCCGGTGTCGTGCCGTGCCCACCGTGTTGGTGTGTCGTGAGCAAGGTGTGGGCGAGGTGGTCCTTCGGTGCTCGCACGATCGACCGACAACCCGGTTGCCGCCGCTCGGACCCCGTGCGACCCTCCCGCGATGACGACCGACGCGGCGGCACCGCCGTTGGAGGAGGTCGTCGCTGACGCGTTCGCCTGGGTCGGCAGCGTCGGCGTCGAGACGGACGGCGGCCGGCTGTGGTGCGAGGGTGACGCGCCGTACGACGACCTGTACTGCGGCACCGCCGGCGTCCTGCTCGGCTGCGCGGAGGCGGTCGACGCGGGGTTCGACACGCGCGAGACGGCGACCGCCGCGCGTGACCGGCTCGTCCACCTCTCCGGACACCCCGAGCTCGCCGTGCTCGGCGAGCAAAGACGGCCTCTTCGACGGATGGTCGGGCGTCGCGGTCGCGCTCCGTGCGTGGGCGCGGGTCACTGGCGACGAAGAGGCGGGCGACGCGGCCGATGCGTCAGAGAGGCAGTCGCCGGCCGCGTGCTCGACGAGCCGGCCACCGACCCGGCGCGGTACACCGACGTGATCAGCGGCGACGCGGGCCTGCTGCTCGCGATGCTGCCCGCGACATCGGACCGGTCGCTCGGGCCGTCGAAGCCCTCGCCGACAGGCTCGTCGCCGTCGCCGAACCCGCCCCCGACGGCCCCGACCGCGGGCTGCAGTGGCGCATGCTTTCGAGCTGGCAGTCGTTGATGCCCGGCTTCTCGCACGGCACCGCCGGCGTCGCCTACGCGTTGGCGCGTGTCGGACACGCCCTCGGGCGGGAAGACCTCGTCGAGGTCGCGGTCCGCGGAGCGGAGGCGCTCCTCGTGATCGGGCACCGGTCGACCCCGTGGGCGATCCCGTCGGTCCTGCCCGTGGGGGACAAGGGCGAGACGATCGCGTTCGGGTGGTGCCACGGTGCGGCCGGGACGTCTCGCTTGTTCACGTTGCTGGACGCCGTAGCGCCGGACCTGCGCTGGTCGCGGGCGGTCGCGGCGTGCCTGGACGCGCTGCGCGCAAGTCGGTTGCCCGAGCGCCTCTACCCCGGCTACTGGGACAATCTGGCCCGGTGCTGCGGCACGGCTTCGGTCGGCCAGGTGCTGCTCGACCACTACCAGGCCACCGGTGAAGCACGAGACGCTCGCATGGGCGGGCGTGCTCGCCGACGACGTGCTCGGCCGTGCGGTCCGCGTCGGACCGGGCCTCGCCTGGTCCAACACCGAGTACACCGCCACTCCGCCAGACCTCCCGCCGGAGCCCGGCTTCATGCAGGGCGCCGTGGGGATCGCCGCATGGCTCGCCCGCCTCGCCGCCCTGCGCCGCGGCGGTCCGGACGCCGTACCTCCGCGCGAACACCCGTGGGTCTAGCCCGCCGACGGTCGCACCTAACCCACGCGTGCGACCTAGATGCAACACTCCCCGTTAGCGCCGCGCGCCGGCCGCCCGATTCCGAGCCGGCGCAGCCACTCGCCCCCGCTTCCTCGACGACCGGCTCGCCACTGGTCGGCCCGTAGCTGCGGCGCGAGAGGGGAGGACTCGATCTCCCACGGCCTCTCGGGCACCGGATCCTCAGGTTCCTCCGGCGCGCCCGAGATCGATACTTTCAGTGTCTTCCTAGGTCGCGCCGGCACGGTTTGCGTGCGATGCGGGGGATGTGTGAAGATGAATATTCGACCTACGCCGTGAGGTGAGGGTCTGGTCTTGGAGCCGTTCCCCCGGCGCACGGATCGTGCGCCGCCCATCGCCCGCCGGCTTCTCGTCCCGCCCATTCGGAGCCACGCGGCGGGTCCGGCGAGAGGGGGAGGGCGATGGACGATCGACGTGCTTCGCGGGATGGCATCGACCGACGGAGCTTCCTCAAGTATTCGGCGGTGGCCGGCGCTGCAGTGTCGGCGGTTCCAGGGCTCGGCATCGCCGGTGCGCCCAACGCCGCGGCCGCCACGACGGCGTCGGATGACTCTTTCAGATGGAACGAAGCGACGATCGCCGAGCTGCAAGCGGCGATGAGCTCGGGCGAGACCACGTCCCTCGGGCTGACACGCGCATATATCGGGCGGATCGAGCGCAAGGATTTCTCCGGGCCAACCTTGAATTCCGTCATCCAGCTGAACCCGGACGCCGAGGCGATAGCGGCGGCACTCGACGACGAGCGTCGGGCCGGCCACGTTCGCGGCCCGCTCCACGGCATCCCGATCATCGTGAAGGACAACGTCGCAACGGCGGACAAGATGGAGACGACCGCCGGGTCGCTCGCACTATTGGGATCGAAGGTTCCGCGGGACGCGGGCATCGCAGGGGATCTCCGGGAGGCGGGCGCCGTGATCATGGGCAAGGCGAATCTCTCGGAGTGGGCGAACTTCCGTTCGTTCCAATCCTCGAGCGGTTGGAGCGGTCGGGCTGGCCAATGCCTGATGCCGTACGTCCTCGATCACAACGCGTCCGGATCGAGCGCGGGATCGGCAGCGGCCGTCGCCGCGAACTTCGCCGCCGGCACGATCGGGACGGAGACCGACGGGTCGATCGTCTCCCCAGCCACGACGTGTGGGGTCGTCGGGATCAAGCCGACACTCGGCCTCACGAGCCGATCGGGAGTGGTCCCGATCGCCCACAGCCAGGATGTGACCGGGCCGATCTGCCGAACCGTTGCGGACGCGGCGACGATGTTGGGAGCACTCGTGGGGGTCGACCCGTTCGACGACGCCACGAAGACGAGTGCCGGGCATTTCCACCGAGACTATCGGCGGTTCCTCGATCCGGACGGTCTGCGCGGTGCACGGATCGGGATCTGGCGCGAGGGCAACTTCGGCCTCAGCCCCGAGTCCGATGCGGTCGTGGAGAGCGTCATCCCGCGGCTGAGTTCACTTGGGGCCACTGTGGTCGACCCCGCCGACATCCCGCACGCGGCCGACCTCTTCGATCCAGAATTCACGGTGCTCCTGTACGAGTTCAAGCACGATGTCGCGGCGTATCTATCCGGTCTCAGCCAAACGACGATGCGCACGCTCGCGGACCTGATCGAGTTCAACGCTACGCACGCAGATCAAGAGATGCCGTGGTTCGGACAGGAGCTGTTCGAGTTGTCCGAGACCTTCGGGCCTCTCACGGACCCCGCGTACCTGGAGGCGCTCCGGACCTCGAAGCGGTTGTCGCGACGTGAGGGGATCCTGGCGGTGATGAACGCCAACAACCTGGACGCGATCTTCGCCCCAACCGGGCAACCGTCGTGGACGATCGATCTCGTCAACGGAGATCACTTCTTGAACTCCGACTCCTCGCCCGCCGCGGTGGCCGGTTTCCCGCACATCACCGTCCCGGCCGGTTACACGGGCGAGTTGCCGATCGGCGTGTCCTTCATGGCGCGGGCTTGGAGCGAGCCCAAGCTGATCAAGTACGCGTATGCGTTCGAGCAGGCGGTGCAGGCTCGCCACGCGCCGAAGTTTCTGACGTCCTTCGCCGTTCGGGACTTCATCCCACGAACGCCACTCGGCGTGTCAAGTCCGTCTAGAGCCCGCAAGTCCGCAGCCTCAGGAACGGCGGGTGTGTCGACCAAGCCAAGGCAGATGGCCCGGCTGCTCTAGTGGTCGGCAACTTCTTACCGGGGCGGATCGGGCCCCGCCTCGCACCGGCCTTGGGATACCGAATGCGCGAAACGACCCCGGCCCCTTGGTGTCTGCACTAACACCAGATCGTGAGACCTACGTGCCGGGGGAGAGCCACCACAGGTCAGAGGGGGCACGGTGTGTCGGGCTGGTTCTTGTGTCCGGCGCCAGTCCACCGAGAGCTATCCGTGAGCAAGAAGACGCGATCTCTCTTCGCACTCCGCAGTGCCCATCGCATTAGCGCTGGTCACAGCAGTGCGAGAGGGGAGACTCGAACTCCCACGGCCTCTCGGCCACCGGATCCTAAGTCCGGCGCGTCTGCCAGTTCCGCCACTCTCGCGTGATGCTCGAACGCCCGCATCGTCCCACGTCAGGGCCAGGGTCGGTTGCTACGATGCTGCGCCAATGGCTCCCCCCGGGATCGGTCGGGCGTTGCGTCTGCTGCTCGTTGCGCCTCTGATCCTTGCCAGTTCATGCGTCTTCGGCTCCAAGAGCTCAGCCTCGGAGACCACGACAGCAACCACATCTCCGCAGCGGAGCTCGGCCGGGGGCTGCCTGTTGCAGACCGACGCCGCGGTCAGTGGCATCCATGGGAACCTGTTCGCCGCCGTCGCCGGTTCCGGCCCGGACGATCTTTGGGCCGTCGGGACGCATTTCGACGTCAGTCAGCCGGTCCCTTTGGCGCAGCATTGGGATGGTTCTTCGTGGGACACCGCGATGGCTGGTGAGAAGAAGTTCCATGCCCTCCAGCTGAACGACGTGGGTGCTCTCGGTTCGAACGACGTCTGGGCGGTCGGCTTCTCCTATGCCGGCGCCAGTTCGATCCATTGGGACGGCACCTCATGGTCGGAGCTGCGCGGCGACCAGAGCCACCCCGGAAGCGTCTTCCTGGGCGTCGCCGCCGTCTCGCCGAGCGAGATCTGGGCGGTCGGGAAAGCGTCGGGCGCCGGGGCGTACGACGTGCCGATCGTCGAGCGCTCTGACGGTTCGTCGTGGACCACGGTCCTTGCTCCGGTGCCCGCTGCGACGGCCTCGGGATTCCGCGACGTCGCAGCCGCGGGACCGCGTTCGCTGTGGGCGGTGGGATGGGCCGTAGAGAACGAGGTCTTCCGACCCTTCGTTGAACGGTGGGACGGCCGGCGATGGACGATCGTGGACGTCCCCCGTCCGGACACGGATGCCCTGCTGTCGGGGGTCGCGGCCGTGGGACCCAACGATGTCTGGGCGGTCGGCTGGTCGTGGCGCGGTGACGCGACGCGGAGCCTGATCCTCCACTGGGACGGCCAGACCTGGTCTCGGGTCCCGCTCCCGGGACGAGATGGGGAGACCGCACGGCTCGCCACCGTCACGGCGACCGGCGGTTTGGTCGGGGTCGCGGGTCAGGCGGCGGATCAGAACGGGATCCTTCAACCCGTCGCGTTCAAGCGCAGCGGGAGCACGTGGGTCAACCAAGCCGTCGCGATCGAGCCGAGCGGAGGAGGGCTCCAGGGATTGATGTTCCTCGGCGACCGGGGGATGGTCGCCGTCGGGAGCCAGCTCGCGGCCGACGGGTACGGCTCGCTCGTCCAGAAGGGCTGCTAGGGGCAACTCCGCTCGGTCAGCATGAGCGGCGGCTGGGGTGCACCACGGAAGTTGAAGGCGGACATCATGTCGTTGGCCCGCGCGTCTCGACCGGTCAGCGATGGCAGGTCGAACACCGACTCGATGAACTTCAAGACCGAAGCGAAGTCCATCTGCTCGTGGTCGATGACCCCCCGTCTCGCGAAGGGCGAGATCACGATCGCGGGCACGCGGGGACCGAGTCCATACACGTCGAGGTGCGGCGGGGGGACGTGATCGAAGAACCCGCCGAAGTCATCCCAGGTCACCACAACGGCCGTCGAGCTCCAGTACTTCGAGTGCATCAATGCGTTGAGTGTTCCGACCAGCCAGTTCTCGCCGCGGCAGATGCTGTTCGGAGGATGATCCGACAGGAGGGCCGGCGGGGTGAGCCAGGATACCTGGGGAAGCCGGCCGGCCTGGATGTCGGACACGAACCGCGTATCCGGAACCACGTTGCGATACATGGAAGAGAATCGGATGTGACGGATCTCGCGGAGCGGCTGCACCCACGGCATGTTGCCTCGGTACTCTTTCCAGCTGATCCCCTTCGCCTGAAGGAGATCCGGTAGCACGCGGATATCCGAGCACGGGAACCGGATCCGGTAGTGCGTCTTGACCGCGGAAGCCCCGTTCGGTCCCTCGGTCTCCAGCTGGGAGACCTGCTGCCGCTCGTCCTTGGTGAAGCGGGGGAACGAGTATGCCTGCTCGAAGGGGTCGTCGCAGAACTCTCGCTGCTTCAGACCGAACTGTCCGGGGCGCGCGCAGTCGACGAAGCGATCGGACTGCGCAGCGTAGTTGAAGAAATGCTCGACGCAGGTCGGTCCGTACTCGGAGCTGAAGAAGTTGTCGGCGAGCACGAACTGCCGCGCATACGCCCAGTAGTTGGGGATCTCCTGCTCGTCGTACTGCACGTAGCCGGCGTCGGCGAAGCAGTCCATCTTCCCGCCATCGATCACCGCGATGCCGTCGGCGAAGGAGTGGGGGAGGTCGTTGACGGAGTCGGAGGCACGTGCCAGCTGCGCGGTGGTGCCGTCGCAGTGCGTGCCCTGCGTCGCACCGTTCGCACCCGGGAACGTCCCGAACAGGGTGTCGAAGGTCCTGTTCTCCTTCACCAGGAAGACGATGTGCTTGATCTTCGACCGAGCGAGCTTGACGGTGGCGCTGTCGGTGGTCTTCGCGACGAAGGGCGGCGCCGCCTCCGTCGGCGGGGTCGAGGCGCCCTGGTCGGGCCGGGCCAGCTGCACGGCGGCCCCGATCGCGAACATCGCTACCAGGATCGCAACGACGCCTGCCCGGGCACGCCCTCGTTCCGCGTGCTCGGAGGGTCGCCGGGCGCCGGACATCCGGGCGATGATACAGAAGGCCCTCATGGCGGCAGACGGCATGTTGCTACCCTGCATCTCCATGCCTGGTCCAGCCGAGGACGCCGCGGCGACGCACGAGCCACCGACCTCGACAGATCTTCCGGCCGAGCCCGACATCGTTGTGCCCGAGGCGGAGGGAGATGATCTCGCACCGCCCTCGATCGTCGATCGTCTCGTCGGCGGCGCGCACCGGCTCCGCGGGTGGCAGCGTGGGCTGATCGCCTTCGTCCTGTACCTGATCGTCGCCGTCGCGGTCTGGGCGAGCCCGATCCTGACCCGATTCAACGAGCGATACCTCGGCGATGGGTACTGGGACGCGAAGTTCTACCAGTGGTCGGTCGGATGGATGCACTGGAGCATCGCGAATCACACGGACCCGCTGTACACGCACAAGCTGTTCCCGCCGAACGGGACGAGCCTCGCGTGGTCTGCCTTCGACCCGGCGGGCGGGCTGGCGATGTATCCGATCCGCACGCTGTTCGGCTCGCTCGCGGCGACCAACACCTTGCTCGTCCTCGGGTCCGCGCTGGCATGCTGGGGCGCGTACCTCGTCTGTCACCGGGTCACGGGTGCGTTCTGGCCGTCCCTGGTCGGCGGCTATCTGTTCGGGTTCTCCGAATACATGGTGGGCCAGCTCCACGGTCACGTGAACCTCGTGCTGATCTTCCCGGTCCCGATCGCGGTGTACCTGGTGGTGCGGCTGGTGGAAGGCTCCCTCGGCCGCATCGCGTTCCTGGTGCTGATGACCCTGACGCTCGTCACGCTGTTCCTGTTCTCGACCGAACTGTTCGCGACCGCAGCGCTCTTCGGTGCCGTCGCGTTCGTCATCGCGATGGTGGCCGCCCGGAAGAGCTGGCGTCGGGTCCTGGATGCGGGGGTCCTGACCTTCGGTGCGTTCGTCGCGTCGGCGGTGGTCCTCACGCCGTACCTGGTCGCCGCGGTCCAGAACGAGCGACCGGACGCCGTCCATGACCTCGCCGCCGCGTCGGCCGACGCGGCGAGCTTCGTGGTGCCTCGGAACGTCACGCTGCTCACGACCGCGACCACCGATCGGTGGAGCTCGATGTTCCTCGCGAAGTCGGTCGAGGACGCGGGATACGTGTCGGTCGCCTTGGTTGCCATGCTGGTGTGGTTCGCGATCAGCGAGCGACGGCGCACCGGGACCTGGGGGCTGCTCGCGTTCATCGCGTTCGTTTCGGTCGCGGCGATCGGCCCGGTCCTGCACGTGTTGGGCTCGCCCTCGATCGGGATGCCCTGGGGGCTGGTGCAACACCTCCCGCTGATCGGCAACGCGATCCCGGCCCGTTTCCCGGCGTATTCCGCGCTGGCGATCAGCGTCGTCGCGGCGATCTTCCTGGCGCGAGCCCCGGCGAGAACCGCGATCGTCCGCTGGGCCCTCGTCCTGCTCGGCGTGGTGCTCCTCTATCCCAACGTCGGTGCGATCGCCCACGTCCCGCAGAACGTTCCGGCGTTCTTCACGAGCGGCACGTATCGCAACGTGATCCAACCGGACGAGGTCGTGTTCGCGATCCCGAAGGAGAAGGCCGGCGAGATGCTCTGGCAAGATGCGGCGGACTTCGATTTCCGCCTGGCGCAGGGCTACCTCGGGCCCCTTCCGGCGACCTACGCCGGAGAGCCGCTGAACAAAGGCCTCTACGCGAACCAGTACGCCAGTCCCAGCCCGACCGCGCTGGCCGCGTGGCTGAACGAACGCGGCGCAACCGCGGTGGTGCTCGCCGATCCCGTTCGCGCGCAGTTCGAACCGATGCTGCGCTCGGTCGGTGCTCGTGTCGCGTACGAGGGCGGAGGCGTGTCCGTGTGGCGCTCGCCGACATCGACCTGGGCGGCGAGACCGCCAGGGTAGATGCGTATGATTGACCGCTTGGACACCCCTACCTATTCGCTCGTGATCCCGGTCTTCAACGAGGAGGAATGTCTCGCCGAGTTGGTCGGCAGGCTTCGCGCACTGATGGGGCGGCTCGACGGTGCGACGGAGGTGGTGTTCGTCGACGACGGGAGCCGCGATCGGAGCTACGAGCTGATCGCCGCGGCCTGTCGCGAGGATCCACGGTTCCGGGCGATCCGGTTCTCCCGCAACTTCGGTCACCAGATGGCCATCACGGCGGGGCTGGACTTCGCCGCCGGCGAGGCGGTGGTCGTGATGGACGCCGATCTCCAGGACCCGCCCGAGGTCGTGGTCGACCTCGTCGCGAAGTGGCGGGAAGGCTGCGACGTGGTCCACGCGGTTCGCGAAGACCGTGAGGGCGAGTCGGCGTTCAAGCGGGCGACCGCCTCGGGGTTCTATCGCTTGCTCGCGAAGATCGGCGACGTGCACGTCCCGGGGAACGCCGGGGACTTCCGGCTCATGGATCGCAAGGCGCTCGAAGCGTTCAAGCAGATGCGCGAGAACAACCGCTACATCCGAGGGATGTTCGGGTGGATCGGGTTCCAGCAGTGCACGGTCCCGTACGCGCGTTCGGCCCGGTTCGCGGGCACCACGAAGTTCCCGCTGCGGAAGATGATGAAGTTCGCGTTCGACGGCATCATCAGCTTCTCCAGCGCGCCCCTGCGCCTCGCGCTCCGCGCCGGGTTCGTCCTGTCGGCACTCGCGATCGCTGCGGGCGTCGTGGCGATCATCCTGAAGCTCTCGGGGGCCCTCGAGGTTCCCGGGTGGACCTCGATGATCTTCGCGGTCACGTTCCTGGGCGGTGTGCAACTCCTGACGATCGGCGTGATGGGCGAGTACATCTCCCGGATCCACGACGAGGTACGCGGGAGACCGCTCTACCTGGTGAGCGAGACACGGGGGTTCGAGCGATCCATCCGGAACGGCAGCCAGCCACCGATGGACCACGTCGTTGCGATCCGCGAGGATCCGAGCCAGGACCTCCCGTCACTGCCCCCTCGATGAGCCGCGACTTCGACGACTACCGGCACACGTACCGCGACGAGGTCCAGCGGTCGATCGCCTTCTCCGGCCAGGACGTCGGTTTCTTCACCGACGTGAAGGCTCGGTTGCTGTGCGAGCTCGCGGAGCGGGCGTTCGGGGAGATCGGCGCCCTGTCGGTGCTCGACGTCGGATGCGGGGTGGGCCTCACCGACGACGCGCTCAAGGGTCGGTTCGGCCACATCGACGGCGTGGACGTCAGCGAGGGCGCGGTCGCCGAGGCGGCCGCGGCCAATCCGTGGGCGGACTATGCGAGCTACGACGGACGGAGCCTCCCGTTCGAGGAGGGGCGCTTCGATCTGGCGTTCGCGATCTGCGTCCTGCACCACGTCGACCCGCCGGACCGGCCGGCGTTCGTGACCGAGGTCGCTCGGGTGGTGCGTCCGGGTGGGCTCGTGGTCGTGATCGAGCACAACCCGATGAATCCGCTCACCAGGATGGCGGTTGCCCGCTGCGACTTCGATGAAGGCGTGGAGCTCGCTTCCCGGAAGGAAGCCCGCGCGTTGTTCGTCTCTCGCGGGCTGCAGCCGGTCGAGCACCCCTACATCTTGTTCTTCCCGTGGCGAGGGAACGCGCCCCGCCGGGTCGAGCGATGGCTGACGTGGTTGCCGTTCGGCGCCCAGTACATCGTCGCCGGGCGGAAAGCCGGCGGATGAGCATGCGGATCCGCCGGCCGGCGACGGTCGCCGTGCCGCTCGTCCTGATCGCGGTGGTGGCATGCGCTCCCGGCGCGACGAGCGCGGGGAGCGCATGCCAGCTCACGACGGTGGCAGGCTCGGACATCACGAAAGACGTTCCGTCGAGCGCGGGGGCATTGGGTCAGGACGTGCTCATGATCGGAACGCGGTTCCAGGGCTCGGCGGGCCTCGCCCTCGCCGCCTTCTCGTCGAACGGCGGTTGGAACGCCGGGGTGATCGCGGCGCTCGGTCCCCACGTGATCGAGCTCGACGATGTCTCCACCCTCGGCGACCAGGCCTGGGCCGTCGGCGCCCTCGCGAGCAGCGCGCCCGTCGCGGCGCGCTGGGACGGACAGAACTGGATCTCGACGCCGGTGCGCGATCCGGGGCCCGGCGAGGATGGCTTCTCCGGCGTCGAGGCCCTCTCCCCGGATCTCGTCTGGGCGGTGGGCCGACACCAGATCGGCTACGGCTTCCAGACGTTGACCGAGCGGTGGGACGGGCGCAGCTGGACCGCCGTCCCGAGCCCGAACGTCGGAGACACCTCGAACATGCTGAAGGACGTCGATGCGACGTCCCCGACGGACGTCTGGGCGGTCGGTTGGTACGTGGACCGTCAGCACTACCGACCGCTCGTGGAGCATTGGGACGGAACGCGTTGGAAGCTCGTCCCCACGCCCGACGTGGGAACGGGCGATGGCTTCCTGAGCGGCGTCGCAGCCGTCGGCACGGGGGACGTGTGGGCGGTCGGATGGACCGCGCGAGGAGACTCGCTGCAACCGTTGGTCGAGCATTGGGACGGCCGGACCTGGAGCGTGGTCCCCGGACCTGCCGGCGCGGAGCACGGGGCGCTCGCGGCCGTGGCCGCGACCTCCAACGGTGTGGTCACCGTCGGACGTCTGCTGACGACGGCGCAGCCCCAACCGCTGGCGCTCGTTCGCGTCGGCGACGCGTGGACCACGCTGTCCACCGACGTGAGTTCCGCTGCGTGGCTCACCGGGGTGACGGTCGATGCGGCGGGAGCGATCTGGGCCGTGGGAACGCAGTTCCCCGGCAACAGCTTCGCGGGGTCCCTCGCGATGACCGGGTGTCCGGCTCCGTAGTCAGGGCTTCGGCGGACACGTCCGCTGCTTCAGGATCAGCGGCGCCTGCGGCTGCTGGGAGAAATCGAACGCGGAGAGCATGTCGTTCGTCTGCGCGTCGCGTGACGTCAGCGGCGGGAGGTTGAACACGGTCTCGATGAAGCGGAGCACGGACGCGAACTCCATCGTCTGGTGATCGATCGATCCTCGTTTCGCCCACGGCGAGATGATCAGCGTCGGCACCCGCGGACCCAGACCGTAGAGGTCGAGATGGGGCGGCGGGACGTGGTCGTAGAACCCGCCGAAGTCATCCCACGTCAAGACCACGGCGGTCGAGGACCAGTAGGGGCTGGACATGATCTGGTTCAAGATGTCGACCGACCAGTTCTCTCCCTCGCAGATGCTCTCGGGAGGGTGATCCGAATCCGCGAACGACGGCGTGAGCCAGGAGACCGCCGGGAGGTGACCCGAATGGAGATCCTGGAGGAACCGTTCATCGCTGACGACGTTCCGGTACATCGATGAGAATCGGACGTGCCGCACCATGCGGAGTGGCTGGACCCAGATGTTGTCTCCCCGGTACTCCTTCCAGCTGATCCCGTGCTGATCGAGGAGGTCCGGAAGGACCTTCACGTCGAGGCACGGCCAGCGACTCACCCACGACGCCCGCACCTCGCCGACGCCCGCCGGGCCCTCGTTCTCGAGCAGATACATCTTCTCCTGCTCGGCTCGGGTCATGTGCGGGAAGGAGAACGCGGTCTCCAGGGGATCGTCGCAGTACTCACGGCGGGCGGACCCGAGCTGCCCCGGTCGCTCATGGTCGACCAGCCGGTCCGACTGCGAGGCGAACGTCCAGAGGTGTTCGATCCCGGTCGGGCCGTAGACCGAGCTGAAGAAATGATCCGCGAGCACGAACCGCTTCGCGTACGCCCAGTAGTTGGGGATGTCCGCGCGTTCGTAGGTGACGTACGCCCCGTCGTTGAAGCAGTTCATCGCGCCGCCGTCGACCGCGGTGATCCCGTCCGTGAAGCTGTGACCGTAGTCGGGCTCTCGATCGACGGCACGCTGGAGCGTAACGGTGGTGCCGTCGCACTTCGTGCCCTGGGTCGCTCCATCGGCTCCGGGGAACCTCGCGAACAGGTTGTCGAACGTCCGGTTCTCCTTGGTCAGGAAGACGATGTGATCGATGTGCGCCCTGGCTGCGGCGATCTGTTGCGCCGACGACCCCGGCCCCGCGGTCGGCGAGGTCACCTCGGCAGGTTCGAGGTACTTGGGGATCGCCCCGGAGGGACTGGGGCTCGGTGCGGGTGTCGATCCGGACTTCCCGAACACGCACGCGGCGAGCGCCGCCGACAACAGGAGCGCGGTGCCGATCCGCGTGCGAAGTTGGGGTGCCGGAGGGGTCGTCGGCGACATCCGGCGGAGGGTACCGGAAGCCATCACGCGCCGACCCCCAGTGTGATGCGTCGCGCAGGAACGCTCTGCTACCGTCGCGCGCGTGGATACCCCGGTCGCGCGGTCCGCCGACCCGGAGACCAGCGTCAGAGATCCCGAACGGCAGGTCGACACGGCGGACGAAGATGTGGTGAAGGTGCCGGAGACCCCCGGAGCCCTGTCCCGTCTTCGCGGGTCCGTGACCGCTCTCCGGCCGGCGTGGAAGGCGCTCGGCGCCTACCTGATCTACCAGACGATGGCCTTCGCGATCTGGGTCGTCCCGATCCTGTCGGTGTTCGGCCGCGAGCACATCGGGACGGGCCTGCAGGACTCGCGCTTCTACCAATGGGCGCTCGAGTGGACGCCCTGGGCCCTGAGCCACGGGGTCAACCCCTTGTACGCGAGCTCCGTGTTCGCCCCGACCGGGGTGAGCTTGTCCTGGTCCGCCTTCGTGCCGGGTCCCGCGCTCGTGGCGTGGCCGATCACGGCCGTGTTCGGACCGCTCGCGTCGCTCAACGCCTGGCTCGCCGCCGCCCCGGCGCTCGCGGCGTGGGCCGCGTACCTCGTGTGCAACCGGCTGACGCATCGGTTCTGGGCGTCGTTCGCCGGCGGGTGCCTGTTCGGGTTCAGCGCGTACATGGGCGCGAACATCATCGGATTCATCAACCTCGTCCTGGTCTTCCCGATCCCGCTGCTCGTGTACCTCGCGATCCGGAACGTCGAGGGCTCGCTCGGACCGGTCGCGTTCGTCGCCGGGTTCACCGCGCTGCTCGTGGGGCTGTTCTCGATATCGACCGAGCTGTTCGGGACCGCGACCGTGTTCGGCGCGATCGCGTTCCTCGGCGCTCTCGCCTTCGCGAAGGAGATCCGCCGCCCGCTCCTGCGCTCCGGCGGCCTGATGCTCCTTTCCGGAGCGATCGCCGCGCTCCTGCTCCTGCCGTACATCCACGCGATCTTCGTCGATGCCCCCGACCAGCCCCTGCGGTTGGAGCACAAGCTGATCGGCGCCGACCTCTGGAGCTTCATCGTCCCGCCGCCGCAGGCCCGGCTGGGCGGCCGCACGTTCGGGGCGACCCTCCAGCGGCTCGACGCGTTCCCGGTCGGGAACGGCCAGCGCTACCTGGGCTTCGCCGTCATCGTGATGCTGGTGGGCTTCGCGATCACCGAGCGGCGACGCATGAGCACGTGGCTCCTGATCGCGTTCATCGGCGTGGTCGTGGCGGTGGCGCTTGGGCCGGTGCTGAGGATCGGCGACACCCTGCACGACTGGCCGCCCGGCAGGCTGTTCACGTATGCCCCGCTGATCGGATCCGCGGTTGCTGCTCGGTTGTCGGCGTACGCGCTGCTCGCCGTCGGGCATCGTCGCGGCCCTCTGGGCGGCGACCGCGCGAGGGCGGTTCGCATGGGTCCGGTGGGTGGTCGTCGTGGCTGCGGTCTTCTCGGTGCTCCCGATCCACTTGGGACACGCGTCGATCCAGAAGATCCCGGACTTCGTGTCGTCGCCGCAGGTGCGCGACGTGTTGCGGCAAGACGACGTGGTGTACGCGATCCCGTGGATGAAGGGCGACGAGATGGTGTGGCAATCCGCGTCGGGGTTCTGGTTCAAGCTGGCCCAGGGGTACATCGGGCCCCTGCCCCCCAACCTGCAGACGGGCGCGATGGCCGGTGGCCTCCACATGCGCAAGGACTCGGTGATGCCGAGCCAGGACCAGTTCGTGACCTGGATCCGCGAACATGGCGTGACGGCCGTCGTCGTGGACGACCGGGCGCTCGAGCGCTACGGCGATCTGCTGCGCCAGTCGGGGTTGGTGCAGGTGTACGCGGGAGATGAGGTCACCGTCTGGCGGCCCGGGGGATGACCACCACCGATCTTGCCCGCGAGGCTCCGCGGCATGCCTCGCCGACGTCACCGGGAACGTGGTCGCGTATCCAGAGGACCTCGAGCGGTCTGCGTCCGTCGTGGAAGGCGCTCGGCGCCTACCTGATCTACCAGACGATGGCCTTCGCGATCTGGGTCGTCCCGATCCTGTCGGTGTTCGGCCGCGAGCCTCTGGGAAAGGTGTTGATGGACTCGCGCTACTACCAATGGGCGCTCGAGTGGACGCCCTGGGCCCTGAGCCACGGGGTCAACCCCTTGTACGCGAGTTCCGTGTTCGCCCCGACCGGGGTGAGCATGGCGTGGTCCGCCTTCGTGCCAGGTCCCGCGCTCGTGGCGTGGCCGATCACGGCCGTGTTCGGACCGCTCGCGTCGCTCAACGCCTGGCTCGCCGCCGCCCCGGCGCTCGCGGCGTGGGCCGCGTACCTCGTGTGCAACCGGCTGACGCATCGGTTCTGGGCGTCGTTCGCCGGCGGGTGCCTGTTCGGGTTCAGCGCGTACCTGTCGAGCAACGTGAACGGCGGATTCATGAACCTCGTCCTGGTCTTCCCGATCCCGCTGCTCGTGTACCTCGCGATCCGGAACGTCGAGGGCTCGCTCGGACCGGTCGCGTTCGTCGCCGGGTTCACCGCGTTGCTCGTGGGGCTGTTCTCGATATCGACCGAGCTGTTCGGGACCGCGACCGTGTTCGGCGCGATCGCGTTCCTCGGCGCTCTCGCCTTCGCGAAGGAGATCCGCCGCCCGCTCCTGCGCTCCGGCGGCCTGATGCTCCTTTCCGGAGCGATCGCCGCGCTCCTGCTCCTGCCGTACATCCACGCGATCTTCGTCGATGCCCCCGACTCACCCGTGCGGCAGGCCGACGTGACGTCGGCTGACCTCGCGAGCTTGATCATCCCGCCACCCGTGATCAGGGCAGGGGGGTCGTATCTCGAGCCCACCCTGGAGAGCCTGATGGAGTATCCACAGAGCAACGGCCAGAGCTACCTTGGCGTCGCCGTCCTGGTGATGCTGGTGGGCTTCGCGATCACGGAGCGGCGTCGCCGAAGCACGTGGGCACTGCTTTCGTTCGTGACCTTGTCCGCGATCCTCACCCTCGGTCCCGTCCTGCATATCGGCGGACGGTCGTACGGATCGCTCCCGGAGCGCGCCTTCTCGTATCTGCCGTTCCTGGCGTCGGCCGTTCCCGCGCGTCTGGCCGTGTACTCGATGCTCGCGGTCGGCGTCATCGCGGCGCTCTGGCTCGCGGGAAGTGCTCGCCGCACCGACTGGATCCGATGGGTGCTCGTGTTGGTCGTGATCGCGTCGTTCATCCCGTTCGCTCCTCGTCACCCGGAATCGGTCGACGTCCCCGCCTTCTTCTCGTCACCATCGATGCACGACGTGATCCGTGAAGGGGAGAACGTCTACGTGATCCCGTATCAGAAGGGCGAAGAGATGCAATGGCAGGGGCTGAGCGGATTCTGGTTCAAGCTCGCGCAGGGATACATCGGCCCCATCCCGCCTGCGCTGGATACGGGCCAGATGGCGGATGGGCTCCACCTCCGCAAGGTCGTGGACATCCCCTCGGCGCAGGAGCTCACTGCCTGGTCCCGGGAGCGGGGGGTGTCGGCGTTCATCCTGGATGATCGCGTCCGCCGGAAGTACCAAGACCTCCTGATCGGTGCCGCCCTCGTGCAGGTCTACAGCGGCGGTGGGGTGAGCGTGTGGAGATGGCCGGATGAGGTGTCCGCGACCTCGACCGTCGGGAGCCTGGGATGATGACGTCCGACGGATGAGCGGGAGCCTTGGGATGACAACCGACCAGGCCGCCGGGACGCGCACGCAGGAACTGCTCGCGCTTGCCGAGCGCTACGCGGCCCACAACTACCACCCGCTTCCGGTCGTCATCGCGAGCGGGGAGGGAGCCTGGGTGACCGACGTCGAGGGGAAGCGATACCTCGACATGCTCGCGGCCTACTCCGCGCTCAACTTCGGACATCGCCACCCACGGCTGGTCGAGGCCGCGC
The DNA here is from genome assembly GCA_963765865.1 of uncultured Actinomycetes bacterium. Taxonomy (GTDB): domain Bacteria; phylum Actinomycetota; class UBA4738; order UBA4738; family HRBIN12; genus AC-51. The sequence continues at coordinate 393,733 of CAVXYE010000018.1, read as the reverse complement.
GCGCGCAGCTCGAGCTGGTCACGCTCACCTCTCGCGCGTTCCACAACGACACGTTCCCGGTGTTCTGCCGCGATCTCGCGCACCTCGCGAACAAGGACATGGTGCTCACCATGAACACCGGCGCCGAGGCCGTCGAGACCGCGATCAAGACCGCGCGGAGGTGGGGCTACGACGTGAAGGGGGTCGCCCCCGACCGCGCGAAGATCGTCGTTGCTGACGGGAACTTCCATGGGCGAACGGTCACGATCGTCGGGTTCTCCGACGATCCTTCCGCGAAGGGCGGCTTCGGCCCGTTCACCCCGGGGTTCGGGTCCGTCCCGTACGGAGATGTGGAAGCGCTTCGCGCCGCGATCGATGACGACACGGTCGCGTTCCTCGTCGAACCGATCCAAGGCGAGGCGGGCGTGGTCGTGCCGCCCGAGGGGTACCTCCGTGCGGCCCGCGAGCTCTGCACCGAGCGCGGCGTCCTCCTGATGGCGGACGAGATCCAATCGGGTCTCGGCCGGACCGGCACGACGTTCGCCTGCGAGCACGAGGGCGTCGTCCCCGACGTCTACATCCTCGGCAAGGCGCTCGGTGGCGGGATCATGCCGCTGTCCGCCGTCGTCGCCGATCGCGGCGTCCTCGGGGTGTTCCGGCCCGGCGAACACGGCTCGACGTTCGGCGGCAATCCCCTGGCATGCGCGATCGGCATCGAGGTCGTCGACATGCTCCGCGAAGGCACGTACCAACGACGCTCCGCCGAGCTCGGTTCGTGGCTGATCGCAGCGCTCCGGGAGGCCGCGGTGCCGACGGTCGCCGAGGTGCGGGGGCGCGGGCTCTGGGTCGGCATCGACCTCGTGCCGAGCGCAGGGTCGGCGAGGTCGGCGTGCGAACGGTTGATGGAGCGCGGCATCCTCGCCAAGGACACGCATGAACGGACGATCAGACTGGCCCCGCCGCTCGTCATCGACCGATCCGACCTGGAGTGGGCGCTCGGACAGGTGGTCGACGTCCTGTCGACGCCCGGCGCCTAACCGGGTCGATCGGCGGGCTGGAACAGCTCGATCGGGTTGCCCGAGGGATCGTCGAACACGATCTGGGTGCCGCCCGGCCCCCGCACCACGTCGCTCCGGAACCGCGCGCCGGCAGCACGCAGGCGCTCGACCTCGGCGGCGATGTCGTCGACGACGAACTCGATCCTGTTCCATCCACCGGGTCCGGGCTGGCGCCCGTCGGGCATCGGTCGCCCGGCCGAGCTCTTGGGGCCGCTGAGGAGAAGTCGGAGGTCGTCGCGGGCCACCTCCGCGAAGGCCGGCGACGCGTTCGAGAGCAACGAGAAGCCGAGATGCTCCGTGTAGAAGGCGATCGCGGCGTCCACGTCATCGACCAGGTAGCGAACGTTCACGGTGCTCACCTGCGGTTCTCCTCTCGGGAGCGGCTGCCTCCGCGCGGGAGCGCCCGCGACCGCTCTGCGACGGAAGGCGCATCATAGCGAGGTGAGGTTCCGTCCCCGCGGCCCCGAGGTTCCGACCTTCGCCGAGGCGGTCACCGCCTGGCGCGGGTGGAGCCTGGTCGAGGTGGACGGTGAGCTCCGGCTCTCGTCCTTGACGAGGCCCGAGGTCTGGACGCCGCGTGCTCCGCACGCGGCGTCCTGTCCGAAGGGCCGCACCCCGACACCGCAGCGGCGATGCCGCTGCGGTGTCTACGCCGCGGCCAGTCCCGAGGCGCTCGCGGGGCTCCGTTCCCTCCCCGGAGGAGTCGTCGGCGAGGTGTCGCTCTGGGGGAGGGTGATCGAGCACGGGCGGGGCTACCGGGCGCAGACCGGGTACCCGGCTCGGCTGGGTCTCGTCTGTTCGGCGTGTCTCGCGGAAGGGAGCGGCAGGCGCGCCGATGCCGTCCAGCGGGTACCGGTCGCCGGGCGGATCCGGCTCATCCCGTGGTGCGCGACCCATGCCCCTGCGACGGCGCACGGCTCGGCGCGCTCGGTGGAGTCCTCGCTCCTCTCCGTATACGCGGTGGACCCGCTCGCCGACGAGCTGATCGCCAGGATCACGGGATCGGCATCGATACGTCGAGGTCGTGATGCACCGCCGGCACGTCGAGGAACGGTTGCGCTGCGAGCGGCGATCCTGGTCGTGTTCGTCGTGCTGGCCGCTCTGGGGCTCGATCGGATCAACGCTGCCGGGTCTGCGGGCGGATCATCCGGCGACCGTGCGGCTCTGGGGGATCGCTCCTCTGGAGGATTCCTGCGTTCGCCGGATGAGACCCTCGGCTCGTATCCGCCGATCCGGATCGTGATGAACGCCGTGCACGACCAGAACGGAGCGATGTGCGGCCACGCGGAGGGCGGGACCGTCGTTCCGACCGATTGCCGCGATGACCGAACCAACGCGTACGTGTTCGACATCGCTCCGTCACCCGCGAACCGGTCGGGGGACTGCGCCGGGCGCGCGGATCTGGTCACGCAACGGGGCTCGAACCTCCTGTGCTGGCAACGCATCGTCGGGGTCCAGTGAGCCCACCTTCCGGACGCTGATCCGAGGGATCGCGCTCGCACGACCTCAGCGTGGTCGGCTCGGGGTTTGACGATGGGAACGACTCCCATTATCGTCTGCGGGACCACGTCGAACGCGGCAGCCCCGAAGGAGGGACTGGATGTCTTCCGCTGCAAGGTACACGGTCGCCGTGGCGATCTGCGTGCTCGTCATGCCCGCCGCGAGCTGCGCTCGGTCGGGCAGCGCGGCGACCGGAGGCCGGCCGAACGTCGTGGCTGCCGAGAACGTCTGGGGAAGCATCGCCGCCCAGCTGGGAGGCGATCGGGTGACGGTGACGAGCATCATCGACAACCCCAACGCGGATCCGCACGACTACGAGCCGACGACGGAAGACGCTCGAGCGATGGCGGCGGCGAACCTCGTGATCGAGAACGGCGTCGGCTATGACCCGTGGGCGCAGCGGCTCATCGATGCCAACCCCGTCTCCGGGCGTCACGTCCTCGATGTCGGGACGCTCGTCGGCGTGACCACCGACGGGAACCCCCACCGGTGGTACTCGCCCGTCGGATGTGCGACAGGTGATCGACGCGATCACGCTCGAGTACACGAAGCTCGATCCGGCCGACGCTTCGTACTTCGACCACCAGCGGTCGACGTTCCAGACGACGGGACTCGCGCAGTATCACGCGCTCATCTCCGAGATCAAGACGAAGTACGGAGGCACGCCCGTCGGGGCGTCGGAGAGCATCTTCGCGCTCATGGCGCCCGCCCTGGGGCTGAACCTCATCACGCCCCCGAGCTTCCTCACCGCGATCAGCGAAGGGTCGGAGCCGACGGCGGCCGACAAGGCGACGATCGATCACCAGATCTCCTCTCATGAGATCGAGGTGTTCGTCTACAACAGCCAGAACGCGACCCCGGACATCCAGCGTCAGATCGACGAGGCGACGGGGCGAACATCCCGATCACCACGATCACCGAGACGCTCTTCCCGGCCGGCGCGACGTTCCAGGCCTGGCAGGTGGCTCAGCTCCGAGCGCTCGCAGCCGCCCTGCACGAGGCGACCGGCCGATGAAGCAGACGCGTCTGGACGCAAGCTTCGACGCATCGACCTCGGCAGAGGTCATCCAGACGCGGGGCGCTTCCGTGCGGTTCGGGGAGCGTCGGCTGTGGAGCGGGGTCGATCTTGCCATCGGACCCGGGACGTTCTCGGCGATCCTCGGGCCCAACGGCGCCGGTAAATCGACGTTGTTGAAGGTCTTCCTGGGTCTCCAGCCGCTCGCGAGTGGGACGGTGAACGTCCTCGGCGCTCCAGCAGGAGCGGCTCGCCGGCGCATCGGCTACGTCCCCCAGCGTGGCGGCTTCGACCGGACGATCCGGATCCGCGGGATCGACGTGGTCCGCCTGGGTCTCGACGGGAGTCGGTGGGGCGTGCCCCTGTCGCCGCTCCGCGCGAGGCGGACACGCGAAGCGGTCGCTGAGGTCGTGGACCTCGTCGGGGCGACGCAGTACGCGAACCGGCCGATCGGCGAGTTGTCGGGTGGCGAGCAGCAGCGGCTCGTGGTCGCCCAGGCATTGGTGCGCCATCCGGAGCTCCTGCTGCTGGACGAACCGCTCGACAGCCTCGACCTCGCGAACCAGGCGGCCGTGGCCGCGCTCGTGCAGCGCATCTGTCGGGAACGGGGCGTGACCGTCGTGATGGTGGCGCACGACGTGAATCCGATCCTTCCGTTCCTCGATCAGGTCGTCTACGTCGCGGGAGGCAAGGCGGTGGTGGGCGCGCCGAACGACGTCATCACGACCGAGACGCTGAGCGCGCTCTACGGCGCCCGGGTCGAGGTCCTGCGAGCGACGGACGGGCGGCTGGTCGTCGTCGGAACGCCCGAGGCGCCGGCGCTCCACGCCGACCGGCACGCGGGGTGACCGTGACCTTGTTCGATTACCCGTTCATGGTCAACGCGCTCCGCGCGGGAACGATCGTCGCCGTGGTCTCGGGGGCGATGGGGTGGTTCATGGTGCTCCGCCGGCAGACCTTCGCCGGACACACGCTGTCGTTGGTGGGGTTCCCCGGTGCGGCCGGCGCGATCCTCATCGGCCTTTCACCGGCGTTCGGCTACTTCGGGTTCTGTGTCGCTGCGGGGGTCATCATCGCGATGGCCTCCCCACCCGTCGGGTCCGCCCTGTACAGCGAGGAATCCGCCGTGATCGGGTCGGTGCAGGCGTTCGCCCTGGCCTGTGGCTTCCTCTTCGTGAACCTCTACCACGGCAATCTCAACGGCCTCACGAACCTGCTCTTCGGAAGCTTCTTGGGGATCACGAACGGACAGGTCCTGTCGCTGCTCGCGGTGGCGGTCCCCGCGCTCGTCGCGCTCGGCTTGATCGCCCGTCCGCTGCTGTTCGCGAGCGTCGACCCCGAGGTTGCCGCCGCCACCGGCGTGCCGGTGCGGTCGCTCGCGGTCGCTTTCCTGCTGCTCCTCGGGATCGCCGCGGCCGAGGCGAGCCAGATCACCGGGTCGCTCTTGGTGTTCGCCCTCCTGGTGCTCCCGCCCGCCACGGCGCAGGTGATCACCGCCCGCCCGCTCCTCGGGATCTGCTTGTCGGTTGTCCTGGGCGTCGCGGTGACCTGGGCGGGACTGGCCATGGCGTACTACACCCCGTATCCGACGGGCACCTTCATCACCACGCTGTCGTTCGCGGCCTACGTCGCGGCCCGAGGGATCCGAACGCTCAGCGCACGGACGGGGACGGGTCCCGCACCGATGCGGGAGGCGCTGACGTGACCGCGACGTTGGCCATCCTCGGGTGGGTACCTCCGATCGTCGGTCATCCGTTCATGCGGAACGCGTTCCTGGCGGGAACCGGCATCGCGGCTGGGTGCGGCGCCGTCGGCTATTTCGTCGTCCTCCGGTCGCAGGTATTCACCGGAGACGCCCTCAGCCACGTCGCCTTCACCGGTGCACTCGCGGCCCTCGCGGCAGGGGTCGACCTGCGGTTCGGGTTGTTCGGAGCGACGATCGCCGTGGCCGTGGGGATGGGCGTGCTCGGCAGATCCGGGCGAGCCGACGACGTCGTGATCGGCAGCGTGTTCGCCTGGATGCTCGGGCTTGGCGTGTTGTTCCTGTCGATCTACACGTCGAACAGCAGCGGCGCCAACGGAACGGCGGGGGTGAGCGTCCTGTTCGGCTCCATCCTCGGTCTGTCCGCCGGTGCGGCAGCCGCCGCGGCCCTGATCGGCGTGATGATCCTGGTCGGCGTGTTCCTGATCGCGCGGCCGCTGCTGTTCGCCAGCCTCGACGAGGCCGTCGCGGCCGCCCGTGGGGTCCCCGTGCGCGCACTGGGGATCGGATTCCTCGCGCTGGTCGGTCTCACCGCGGCGGAAACCACGCAGGCGGTGGGCGCGCTGCTCCTCCTCGGGCTGCTCGCCGCCCCGGCCGCGGCCGCACATCAGCTGACGACGCGTCCCTTCCGGGGACTGGCGCTCGCCACGACCCTTGCGATCGGCGCCATGTGGGTCGGGCTCGCGGCGAGCTACGTCTTCCCTTCCGTGCCGCCGAGCTTCGCGATCATCGCGACGGCGGTGGCGTCCTACGCCGGCGCTTCGGCACTCCACCACGCTGCGGGCCGCGGCTTGATCGCGCGGGGTCATCACGATGGAACGGCCCATCGCTCGGAGGCGATCCATGTCTGATCCCCGAGGCGACGCTCACCGCCTGGACCAGGTCGTGGCGCGCAGGCTCCGGCGCGTCGGCCAGCGCCTCACCCCGCGCCGCCGTTCGTTGCTCGAGATCCTTCGGTCGGCCGTCCATCCACTCACGATCCACGAGATCCTCGAGCGGGGGAGCGAGCTCGCCATGAGCTCGGCGTATCGGAACCTCACCGTCCTCGAGCACGCCGGCGTCGTCAACCGCGTCATCACGAAGGAGGACTTCGGCCGCTACGAGCTCGCGGAGGAGCTCACCGAGCATCATCACCATCTCGTGTGCTCGTCCTGCGGACTGGTCCGCGACCTGCTTTCGGACGTGGACGCCGAACGCTTGATGAACGTGGCGATGCAGCGTGCGACCGAACAAGGGTTCACCCCGGCGACCCACCGGCTGGACATCGTCGGCCTCTGCGCGGACTGCGCGGCGAGGCAGCGGGCGTAGCCTCCCGCCGGCGCCTCAGTGCGACGTTCGCGCTCCGAGGTAGGAGCGGTCGCCGATCCAGAGGCCGGGTGGTGCGGCGAGCATCACCGCCAGCGCGTCCAACCGCGGCGCGTACTTCGCGCGCTTCTCCGTGAATCGAGCGAACGCCTCGTCCACCGGCCGGATCGAGAAGCCATCGTCCTTCATGTCGTCGAGCACGTCCTCGAACTCGTCGCGCTGGATCACCGCCTCTCGCTCCGTGAGCCCCAGGTAGTAGTAGAGGTCCTCCACCGCGTGCACACCGGTCCCGTACAGGAGCTTCGCGCTCTCGTCGGGCTCGTCGTCGACCGCGGTCAGGATGAGGGTCGCTGCATCCAGCACGGAGCCGAGCGACGTGACCCACGACGTGTTGTCGTGGGGCGAGCGGAACAACACGAGGATCGGATACGACATGTGACTCTCGAGGACGTCCGCGACCCATCGCTCCCATTCGGCGAACAGCGCCGGCAACGCCGACGCCATGCCTGCGTTGCCCATCCGATGGAGCAGCTCGGGGCCGGATGGAGGAGACCCCGCTCGAGCGTCGAGCAACAGCACGCCGACCTCGCGACGGTTGAACGCCTGGTACAGGACGGGCAGGTAGCCGATCACGACAGCGAAGAGCCCGAGCCCGGTCGCCCCCGCGAGGACCACGACGGCGCGGGTCCAGCCGCTCGCCGCCGCGGATCCGATCCCAAGGGTGAACAAGGAAGACCCACTGGCGTACAGGGCGTCGTCGAACGAGCCGTCGGTGCGTCCCAGCCCGTGGACGAACGCCGGGCTCCACAGGATGAGCGCGAACCCCAGCAGGGCGAGAGAGACCCATCCCACCAGCTGGAGGAAGAAGAGGACGGGGGCCGCCGCAGACAAGACCCGTTCCCTGGATGCTGCCGTCTTCTTGCGCAGGCCGAACCAGCGCCACGGCGGCCAGAGCAGCCGGTACAGGAACCGGCCGAGGCGGGTCCGCCCGCGTGCGGCCCGCGGCATGACGAGGCTCCGCAGCACGTCGAGCAAGGCGTAGGACAAGATCACGATGCCGACCGGAAGTGCGAGCCACCGCATCGAACAAGCCTACCGAGGCTGCCGCGTGGTTTCGAGAAGGGCTGACGCGGGCGGCAGAGGTGGGTAGCTGGTGGCGAGACGCTTGACCGGAGGAGGGCATGATGGAAGCGCTGCTTGCAGCCAATGGATGCGGAGGGGCGACGTCGCTGCTCTTGTGGATCGTGGCCGCGGTTCTCGTGATCTGGGGGATCGTGACCATCGTTCGCGGCGGGGTCCTCGTGGGGATCGTGCTCATCGTCGTCGGACTCTTGATCGGACCAGGAGGCGTGAGCATCTTCTGCTGAACGAAGAGTGGGCCCCCCGGGACTCGAACCCGGAACCTGCGGATTAAGAGTCCGTTGCTCTGCCAGATTGAGCTAGAGGCCCGCCGAAGGATAGCAATCCTTCGGCGGGCCCCAGCTCGTCAGGACGCCTTCTGCCGGCGGTGCAGGTCGCCGTTGTTGAGATCGGTCAGCCACGTGTCCACGCGCTCGAGGCTCTTCATCAGCTTCGTGCCCCAGCCGTTCCCCTCGCGGACCGGTCCGGAGAGATGCTCTTCGCGCTCACCGACCTCGGGTTCGGCGGGAGCGGCGGCGAGCGATCCGAGATGCGCCGCCCCGGAGAGGTCGCCGGCCGATCGCTTCAGCTCCGCCAGGTCCTTCAGATCGGCAACGTGGGCGACGACCCCGCGACCCAGATCGATGTCCTTCGCGTTCCACGCGAGCTCCGAGTACCGGCCACCGAGCTCCATGCAGTCCAGTCGACCGGCACCGGTGACGAACGAGACCCGGTCTTCGTCCTCCCCGTCGTCCGGAGCGGGGTTCGCGCCCAGATCGAGCAGTGCGAGGCCGAACCGGTCGAGGTTCTGATCGTCCGACGCGAGGCAGATGTCGACGTCGTCGGTCTCGACCGGGGACCCGTGCGCAGCCGCCGCGAGGCCGCCGATCAAGACGTAGTTGACGCCGTGGGCGCGCAGGCCAGCGACGATGCGGAGCGGATCGAACTGCTCACCCATGATTCCCCCTTGCTTACGTTCATCGGCGTGCAAGGGTCGGTACCTTGAACGGAGAACGGAGGGAGCCTTTGACCTGCAGCGAGAGGGTGACCGACGGGATTCGAACCCGCGACCCCCAGGACCACAACCTGGTGCTCTAACCAACTGAGCTACGGCCACCACGCGCTTCGGGGAAGCCTCCTCACGATACCAACGCGATCGTCGCCCAGGGTTGCGGGTCGTCCCCGCGTATGGCACCATCTGGCTAGTTATTGAACGGCCGTTCAAATCGGGCGGGCGGAGCCCCGGATGGCCGTTTCCCCTGCGAGGAGGCGGGCCGGATGGCTGCGGATCGATCGGTCGATCTCGACCTGAACAGGATCGATGCGCTCATCGCCGAGGAGGAAGCGGCCCTCGAGCCGAAGCACCGAGCCTCCATCGCGTACCGCGCGATCGCCGAGCGGTTCATCGCCGGGGGCGTCGCCTCCAGCTGGCAGGATTCTCGGCCCCACGCGATCTTCATCGATCACGGACAGGGGAACCGGATCTACGACATCGACGGGAACGAGTACCTCGATTTCCATCTGGGCTACGGCGCGATGGTTGCGGGACACGCCCACCCCCTGATCGTGGATGCGATCGAGAAGGCCGCGCGCCGGGGGACGCACTTCGCTCAGCCGACCAAGGATCTTGACGTGATCGGGGAGAACCTCGCGGACCGGTTCAAGCTCCCGCTCTGGCGCTTCGCGAACTCCGGAACCGAAACCACGCTGGAAGCGCTCCGTCTGATGCGCGCGAACACCGGCCGGGACATGTTGATCAAGATCGAGGGGAGCTATCACGGTCACCACGACTCCATCATGTTCAGCGTCGGCCCCGATCGTTCGCAGATCGGGCCGCGCGAGCATCCGGTGACGGTGCCGCAGGCGCTTGGCATCCCGCAGGCGTTCGCCGACCTCGTGCGGGTCGTGCCGTTCAACGATCTCGTGGAAGTGCGTCGCGCGTTCGAGGAGAACCCCGGCAGGATCGCCGGCATGATCGTCGAGCCGGCCATGATGAACTGCGGCGTGATCCTCCCGGAGCCGGGCTACCTCGAGGGCCTCAAGGAGCTCTGCCACGAACACGGCGCGTACCTCGCGTTCGACGAGGTCAAGACCGGTGCGACCCTCGCGTACGGGGGTGCGACCGAGGTCTTCGGCGTCGTGCCGGACATCATCTGCCTGGCGAAAGCGATCGGCGGCGGGACCCCGTGCGGCGCGATCGGGGCGACGCCGAGAGCTCTTCCGCCCCGTCATCGACGGCGACTACGACATGGCCGGGACGTTCAACGGCAATCCGCTCACCATGGCGGCGATGCGCGCGACCTTGACCGAGGTGCTGACGCCCGACGTCTACGAACAGTTCAACCGGGTGGACAAGGCGATGAAGGATGGACTGACCTCGGTCGCCGAACGCTACCGGCTCCCGTGCTACGTGACGGGGATCGGCGCCAAGGGCTCCGTGATCTATTCGAAGCAGCAGGTCCGGGAGTATCGCGACGCGGTCGGCATCGACGAGCGGATCAGCTATCTCGCATGGCTGTTCCAACAGAACCGCGGCGTGTTCAAGTCCCCGTGGACCACGCAGGAGACCTGGACGCTCTCGGTCTTCCACACGGAGGATGACGCGGCGCGGTACGTCGGCGAACTTCGAGGAGTTCGCGGCCGCGGTCGCCTCGTGAGCGGTTGCCGGGCTCCGCGGCCGCGACGAGACTGACCGGATGCCTGACATCGCCGCTCCGATGGAGCTCCCGCTGCCCGACGGCCGGGTGCTCAACGTGTACGTCGAGGGACCCGAGGACGGGACGCCTCTGATCTCGCACCACGGGACGCCGGGGGCCGGCGTGCCGATGCCGTCGTTCGTCCGAGCGGCCGCCGAACGCGGGCTCCGCTGGGTCTCGTACAGCCGGCCGGGGTACGCCGAGTCCACCCGTGCCGAGGGCGCGTGAGGTCGCGGACTGCGTCCGCGACGTCGCGGCGATCGCCGACCACCTGGAAGCCGAGCGGTTCTTCACGTCGGGCGGGTCCGGGGGAGGGCCGCACACGCTCGCGTGTGCGGCCCTCCTCCCGGATCGCGTTCGCGGCTGCGCCGCGATCGCGTGCCCCGCCCCGTGGGGCGCCGAGGGGCTGGACTGGCTCGCGGGTCAAGGAGAGGAGAACATCGAGGAGTGGGGGGCGGCCATGGAAGGCCCCGAGGCCCTCGAGGCGTACCTCGTGCGGGAGTCGGGTCCGCTCGGTGCCGTGAGCGACCCGGACGAGATGATCGAGGCGCTCGGAGAAGGACTGCTGCCCGACGTCGACCGCGCGGCGATCAGCGGTGAGTACGCAACCACGCTGATCGCATCCACGAAGCGCGCGGTCATGAAGGGCGTCTGGGGATGGTTCGACGACGATATGGCTTTCCTCCACGACTGGGGCTTCTCACTGGATGCGATCGAGGTCCCTGTGGCGCTCTGGCAGGGGAGGCTGGACAAGATGGTCCCGTTCGCGCATGGGGAGTGGATGGCGGCCCACGTCCCGAAGGCTCGTCCGCGCCTGCTCGATGACCAGGGCCACCTCTCGCTCGCGGTCGCCTCGTTCCCGCAGATCCTGGACGACCTCCTGGAGCACGCGCTGCCGTGAGCACCCGGACCGATGTCGTCGAGATCGACCTCTCGCTCGTCGAGGAGCTGACGAAGCGTGAGATCGCGGCGCTCGACGAGAAGCACATCCGGAGCCTCGCCTATCGGGAGGAGGCGAAGACCCATCTGCCCGGCGGCGTCTCGTCGTCCTGGCAGACGTGGCCCCCGCACCCGATCTACGTGTCACGCGGCAAGGGCTCGCGGATCTGGGATATCGACGGCAACGAGTACGTGGACTACCACAACGGCTACGGCGTGATGGTGATGGGTCATGCGCATCCGAAGATCGTCGAGGCCGTGCAGCGCCGCGCGGAGCTCGGGACGCATTTCGCGCAGCCGACCGAAGACGCTCTGATCGTCGCGGAGAACCTCGCCGAGCGCTACCGGCTGCCGTACTGGCGCTTCGGGAACTCGGGCACCGAGGCGACGCTCGATGCGGTGCGGATCATGCGCGCGCTGACGGGGCGAACCCTCATCATGAAGATCGAGGGGTCCTATCACGGTCATCACGACTCGTTGATGGTGAGCGTGTTCCCCCCGAAGGAGAAGGCCGGTCCACGCGACCATCCGGTGCCGGTTCCGCAGACCCTCGGCATGCCGGAGGGCGTCGCCGAGCAGGTGGTCGTCGTGCCGTTCAACGACGCCGGTGCCGCGGAGCGCGCGTTCCACGAGCACGAGGGACGCATCGCGGGCATGATCGTCGAACCGGTGATGACGAACTGCGGCGTCGTGCTGCCGGACCCGGGGTACCTCGCGAGGCTGAAGGACATCTGCCACGCGAACCATGCGCTGCTCGCCTTCGACGAGGTGAAGACGGGCTTCACCGTTGCCTGGGGCGGAGCCGTCGAGGCGTTCGACGTCGTCCCGGACCTCCTGTGCCTCGCGAAGGCGCTCGGGGCCGGACTGCCGTGCGGCGCGATCGGCGGCACGGACGACGCGATGCGGATGATCCTCAGTGGCGAGCTCGAGCAAGTTGGCACGTTCAACGGCAACCCGCTCACGATGGCGGCGGCCAAGGTGAACCTGACGGAGGTCCTCACGAAGGACGCCTATGACCAGCTGGACGGGCTCCGGGCGGTGTTCCAAGGCTGCGACGACGTGATCGCGGAGTACCGCCTTCCCGCCTCCATGAAGCTGCTCGGTGCCAAGGGTTCGATCGACTGGCACACCGCGCCGATCCACGAGTACCGCGACCTGTGGGACATCGATGACCGGATCCCGCAGCTCGCGTGGCTGTGGCAGCTGAACCGTGGGGTCTTCAAATCGCCTGGCTCGAAGTGGGAGTCGTGGACGTCGTCGATCGTGCACACGAACGAGGACGTTCAGCGCTACGTCGATAACTTCGAGGAGATGGCGGCCGCCATCACTGCCTGACCTGCGAGGATCCGCCCCGCATCCGGGGTAGCCTCGCGCGGATGAGTGACGTCGAGGACGTCGAGCCCGTCCCGGCCGGCATGCCGGCGTGGCTCCCGGACGCGTTCAAGGCCGCCCGCTGGCCGCTCGTGTTCGCGCTCGTCGCGGCCGGGATCCTGCTCTTGACCTTCACGTGGCTCGTCGGCCAGCTGGGCAGCTTCTTGACGATGATCGGGATCGCGCTGTTCCTGTCGTTCGCCCTCGAGCCGGCGGTCGACTATCTCGCGACGCGTGGATGGAAGCGGGGGACCGCGACCGGTCTCATCTTCCTGATCCTGTTCGGGGCGATCGTCCTGTTGGTCGCACTGATCGTCCCTGCTGTGATCTCCGGGTTCAATCAGCTCGTCCAGAACGCGCCGGCCCTCGTCGACCGGCTCTCGAACTGGCTGCGCCCGCTCGGCATCAAGCTCTCGACCGACGAGCTGATCCAGAAGTTGCAGGAGAACGCGCAGCAGGTGATCAGCTCCGCGACGAACGTCGCCGGTACGGTCTTCGGGATCGCCAGCTCGTTGATCGGCGGACTGTTCCGCTGGGCGACGATCGCCTTGTTCACGTTCTACTTCGTGGCGGACGGGCCGCGCTTCCGCCGAGCACTCCTGTCGCGGATGCGTCCCGACCGGCAGGAGCGTGTGCTCTTCGTCTGGGAGCAGGCGATCAGACAGACCGGTGGCTACTTCTACTCGCGGCTCCTCCTCGCCGTGATCAACGGGGCGGGGATGTACGCCACCCTCCGCATCACGAACGTGCCATTCGCGGCCCCGCTCGCGATCTTCGAGGGGATCGTCGCCGAGTTCATCCCGATCGTCGGCACCTACATCGGGGGCGCGGTGCCGATCCTGGTCGCCTTCCTGGCTGCCGCGACGGGCCTGGCCTCATCGGCAGCGGGCTTCTGGGCGCTCGGGTACGTCCTCGTCTACCAGCAGATCGAGAACTACATCCTCAGCCCGCGGATCACCGCGAAGACGATGTCGCTCCATCCGGCGGTCGCGTTCGCCGCGGCGCTGATCGGCGGGGCGCTCGGTGGGCTCTTCATGGCGTTCCTCGCCCTGCCCGTCGCGGGCGTGATCCAGGCGTCGGTGGGGGAATGGTCCAAGAGCTACGAGGTGGTCCGTGACGACCTCACGCCGCAGGAGGCGGCGCCGAAGCGCCCGGGACTGGTGGAACGCCTCCGCCGGTCTCGTGACACGTCCGGCGACGACGCGCGACTGACGGTCAGATCTGCGGCGCGGGGGCCTGCGGATTATCGCGCGCCCGGTCGAGGCTCCGGATCGCTTCGTCGGGGAGCCCCTGCGCGGCCGCGGTCGCGCGGAGCATGTCGAAGTAGCGCTCGGTCGGCCGGACGAAGGTCTCCTGAGACTCCACGGCGAAGGTCCGTGCCCGCACGACCCCCTCCGGACCCGTGATGTCGACCTCGAGGACCCGGTCCTGCTCCGGGGTTCCCCGGTTGATCGGCTCCAGATGCTCCATCTCGTCGTCCCCGAGCTCCCACAGGACGCCCCACACGCTGGAGCGGGAGTCCGGGACGGCGTTCGCGGCGCCGCCGCCCCACGCTCGGCTGTTCACGTTGAACGCGAGCCGATAGCCGTCCAGGCGGCCGGGTCCGACCAGGCGAGCACCGGGGATCGAGCCCGCCATCTTCTCGGCGTTCATGCGGTCGCCGTAGGCGAAGTAGAAGGCCATCGGTGGATGCTACGCCGTCGGGTCCGAGGATGCTCTCATCCGGTCCGCGCGGCTGGTTCCGCACCCGACCCGGTCGCTAGACTGCGGCGCATGGACGGTCCCCTGGTCGGCGTCATCATGGGTTCGCGTTCGGACTGGGACACGATGCAGCACGCGGTTGAGACGCTCGAAGACCTGGGCGTCTCCTGCGAGACCCGTGTCCTTTCCGCCCACCGAACGCCCGATGCCGCGGCCGAGTACGCGAAGACGGCGGAGCGGCGGGGCCTCCAGGTCGTGATCGCCGGCGCGGGAGGTGCCGCCCACCTGGCCGGAGCGATGGCCGCCCAGACCCATCTGCCGGTGCTCGGAGTCCCTATCGAGTCCCACGCGCTGCGCGGGATGGACTCGCTGCTGTCGACCGTGCAGATGCCGGCGGGGATCCCGGTCGGGACGCTCGCGATCGGTCGGGCAGGGGCCGTGAACGCGGCCCTCCTCGCCGCGGCGATCCTCGCGCTCGCGGACGAGAAGCTCCGCGAACGCTTGTTGCATCTTCGGATATCGCAATCGCAGAGCGTGCTAGAGCATCCGGACCCCACCGCGAGCTGACCTGCGGCCGGGTGCGGCCGAGGCGGAAGGTCGGTTGCAGCACCCACCGGTCGGAGGACCAGGGCTCGTTGCGGCCCAATCTTCTTCAGGTCTGCGGGCCGTCCGCCGATGCCTCGATCGTGGCCTATCTGACCTGTCCCGATTGCATGGTGCCGAGCCCGGTCGGTGACGACGCCATCGCGTACCGGTGTCAGTCCTGCTTCACCCAGGTGGTGTTCGAATCGTGCGGAGAGTGCGGATTCCGCCAATCGATCCCGTCCCGATGGCACACGGCGTACACGTGCGGCAAGTGCGGGGCGAAGTGCCTGATCCCACGGCGCCGGCTCTATTCGACATCCACGAAGGCGCTCGGGGTCCAGGGCTACGGGCATACCTATCCGAAGATGTGACGCGCTCCTCGTTCGACGCGCGCCGCCTCTGACGACATCCGACCTATCCCGAAGGTCGCCCGTTCCTCCGGCCGATGCCTTCGATCGCATCGACGGTTATCCTCCGAGGCTCCCCGGACCCCGGATGTGCGGTGATGATGCGAACGAAGATCGCGGCCTGCCTCATCGTCGTGGGTACGACGCTGATCGCGAGCCCCGCCCGCGCCGCCGCACCGGATCCTCGGTTCCTCGCCTCGTCCGTCCAGAGCGGGGGCTCGGTGCCGGTGGCGACGGCGATCGGTGACGTCACCGGGGACGGCCTCCCGGATCTCATCGTCGCCAACGGCTCGGGAGGCACCTCGGCGACCGACGACACGATCTTCGTCTTCGAACAGGACCCCACCGACTCACACGCTTCCCACGAGCCCGTCGTTCTCCCTCACACCGAGCGCCGCGAGCGACGGCTATCGGCTCGCCGTCGGCGATCTGGATCACGACGGAAGCGGAGACCTGGCGGTCGGCATCCCGGGCGTCGGGATCGATCTGTTCCTCGGAACGGGAACGAGCCTGCCCTCAACGCCCGACGTGACGATCGCCGCACCGGCGTTGGTCGATCTGGCGGTGGGCGATCTGAACGGAGACGGGCTCGACGATCTCGTTTCCACCGAATCGGCGAGTTCGTTCGACGTGGTCCGGCGCTCGCAGATGCCCGCCGGAGGGTTCACGCCGGGAACGATGCTGGCGCACAACGTTCCGACGTCGGGTCTGTCCCTGGGCGATGTCAACGATGACGGGTTCACGGACGTCGCCCTGGACGGTTCCTACAACGCGCCCACCGCACCGGCCGTGTACGTCCAGGACGCGACGCTCCACACGTTCGCCGAGCACGACGTGACCCTCTCGACGGACGTGACCCGGTTGTTCCTCGCGGACCTCAACCACGACGGAGCCGCGGACCTCGTCGCGGCCGAAGTCGGGGGCACACTCGGTTGGGCGATCGGGAACGGTGACGGCACGTTCGGATCGTTCTCTTCATCGGTGGCCGGGCCGCAGTTCACGGCCGAGGAGGTCGGGGACCTCAACGGTGACGGGCACGACGACGTGGCGACCCTGTCGGCCGCCGGCATCCTCCGCGTCTACGTTCAGCCGGACGGTGGCGGGCTCAGCGCGCCATGCTCGTTCCCGGCGGCCGACGCGTCGGGCGACGACGCGTCGACGTCGATCGGGGATCTGAGCGGTGACGGCGGGGCCGAGATCGCCGCCGCCGAAGGCGGCGGCGATCTGGGCGCCGCGACCGTCTTCCGGCAGCTCACGGGTGCAGAGAAGCTGCCGACCTCACTCAGCCTCGAACCGTCGGCGACGTCGACCGTGTACGGGGCCCCGGTCACGTTGACCGGTGCGCTGTCCAACCCGGCCGGGGGATGCCTGCGTACCGGTTCGGTGGCGATCCACCGCTCGGGGCCGGTCGGCGGAACCGTCGTCGTCGGCACGGTGCCGCTCGACCCGGACGGCTCGTTCTCGTCGGATGTGACGCCTCCGTCGGGCGGCACCTACACGTACTGGGCGACGTGGGCGGGGGACGAGACCCATGACGCCGCGACCAGCCCGCAGGTCGACATCTCGGTCGCGAAGGTCGCCACGTCGCTCGGCTTGACGATCAGCAAGCAGACCGTCGTGTTCGGCAACCCGGTCACGCTCACCGCCACCCTCCACGGTGTGACGACCACGCCGAAGGTCGGGTTCTACCGGATCGTCGGCGGAACCAAGACGTCGATCGGTGGCGTCCACGTCGACGGCGGCGGTGTCGCGAAGCTGAAGATCACGCCCGGCCGCAACGCGTCCTACCAGGCGCGCTTCCTGGGCGATGCCGGCGCGCTCCCGAGCGCGAGCCCCCAGCGGTCGGTCCAGGTTCGCGTCGTGGTCGTCGGCTCGATGGTGCGTCCCGTCGCTCGCAGCAACGACACGGCGGTCTACAACTGTTGCAAGGCCTTCTATCATTTCCTCGTTGAGCCCAAGCACCCCGGCGGAACCGTTCGCGTCGCGGTGCAGTACCGCTCCGGCGGGACGTGGCACCCGCTCCCGTCGGACGTCGACGCGTTCACGCTCGGCAGCGACGGGACGGACACGATCTTCTTGCACGTCGCAGGTGGCAAGGGGTACACGTTCCGGGTCCGCTCGTACTTCGCCTCGGACGGCGATCACCTCGGTGCATGGTCGTCGTACGTCCGGTTCCGGTTCCGGTGAGCCGAAGAGCAGCCCGACGGTCGGGATCGTTACTGCTTGAGCGCGATCCGGCGGTCCAGGGCGCGCCCGAGCTGGATGATCGCCCCGATCCCATCCGGATACGACGGCTTCGTTCCTTGCCGCAAGATGTCCGCGTACATCACGAAGCCTCCAACACTTGCGAAACAGAGCGTCATCTGCCGACGGATCGTCTCGTCCGAGAAGTCGGGCATCTCCCGGAGCGTCGCGTTGGTCGCGTTGCCGATCGCCTCGAAGAGGCCGGCGAGCTTCTCTCGTTCGACGGGTCCGGCGTTCCGTTGGCCTCCATCACCGTGGATGTCGACGACGTTGGTCACGTGGGCCTCCAATCGGATCGCAGCAGGCCACGCGTGTACGGGTGTGGGCGCAGGTCGCGCGAGCGCGGATGCGGTCGGATCGAATGTCGAAGCTTTCTGCGCCCACGGCCCGACCCTACGTCGGATCCGTGCCAAGTGACCGGCCGACACGCGTCGGCACGATGTCGCGAGACATCACAACAGCGCGCCGGGCAGGATTCGAACCTGCGGCCTGAGGATTAGAAGTCCCCCGCTCTATCCGGACTGAGCTACCGGCGCCATCCGGGAGGGTACCCCTGGAGCGGGCGACGGGAATCGAACCCGCATAGCCAGCTTGGAAGGCTGGAACTCTGCCATTGAGCTACGCCCGCAGGAGCCCAAGCATAGTCGCCCCCTACACTCGAGCGATGCGCGTCGGTTTCACCTTGGTCGACGTCTTCACGGACGTTCCGTTCGCCGGGAACCAGCTCTGCGTCGTCCCCGAGCCTCCGAACGACCTCGATGGGTGACGATGCAGGTCCTCGCGAGGGAGATCGGGTTCTCCGAGACCACCTACGTCACCGCCGTTCGCGAAGGCGGTTACGAGGTGCGGATCTTCACGCCGGTCTCAGAGCTCCCGTTCGCGGGGCATCCGACCCTCGGCACGGCGTTCGTCCTCGCGCGACTCGGCGCCGTTCCCCCGAGCGTCGTCCAGACGAGCGCGGCGGGCGACGTTCCGGTCGAGGTCGAACTGGAAGCGGGGGCCGCGACGATGCGGCAGCTTCCGCCCGAGTTCGGTGAGCCGTTCGACGATCGCGACGCCGTGGCGTCGGCCGCCGGTCTCGATCCGAACGACCTCGGTGCCGGCCCGATCATGCGTGTGAGCACGGGGATCTGGCACCTGATGGTTCCCGTCGCGGGGGAGGACGCACTTCGACGCGCGTCTCGTGACGATCGAGGGTGTGCGGGCGTCTGTCAGCGAGCAAGCTCGGAATCGCTCTACCTGTTCGCGATCCGGCGCCCCGGCGACGTGATGGCTCGGATGTTCGACCGCTCCGCGGAGATCGGGGAGGACCCGGCGACCGGATCGGCGGCAGGGCCGCTCGGGGCGTACCTCTCCGAACACGGCGGGGCCGGGATGCCCGGGCACATGACGATCGCACAGGGTGAGATGGTCGGCCGACCGTCGTTCCTCGAGGTCGACGTCGTCCGAGACCCCACGGGCTGGGTCGCGTCGGTGGGTGGCGGCGTGCAGATCGTCGGCGAGGGCTGGTTCGAGCTCTAGGCGGCGGTCGCGTTGCACGACATCTGCGGGGCAGCCACGGTGTCACTCCCGTCGGCCTGCACGCGGACGGAGAGATCGCGCGTCTGCCCCTCCAGGAGACTGACCGGCTTCATCACCTGACCGTCGTCGAACGTCGCGTTCGTGCCGGGGGCGGCGGCGAGCTGGCACGTCGCGAACACCGGTCCGTGCGCGACGTTGGTCACGACGAAGCTGTAGCAGACCGGAGCATGGCCACCGACCGCGCACGCGGTCGGCTGCGGGCCGCTGATGTCGATCTGGACCTTCGCCGTGGGCGATCGCGTGGCGAGGAGGAAGAAGAGGCTCGCGCCGGCGAGCAGACCCACCGCCAGCAACGCGATCGCGACGTAATACCCGGAGGAGGGTCGCACATCACCGGCCATGGGAGGAGCGTACCCTTCCCTCCCGTCGACGGGTAGGCTGCTTGCTCGCGGGGCGTAGCGCAGCCTGGTAGCGCGCGTGCTTTGGGAGCACGAGGTCGCGGGTTCGAATCCCGCCGCCCCGACCACGGCGCGGTCACCCGGCGATGGCACGTGCCGTCGCCGTCACGGCGGCTGCGACGATCACCACGACGAGCACCGGTGCGCGGAACCGGATCGCGACGGCGGCGGCGCCGACACCCAGCACGCGACCGTCGAGCACCAGATGCTGCCCGTCCGCGAACGTGCCGATCGCGACCAGGGCGGCCAGCAGCGCGGGGCCCAGCAAGCCAACGACCCCCGTGAACCGGTCGGGGAGCTGCTTCCCTCCGAGGAGCACCGGGCCCGCAGCCTTGAGCGCGAGCGTGCCGACCCCGGACACGATGACGACGATCCACACGGTGCTCACGGCCGTCTCCGAAGACCGATCAGGCACGCGGCCCCGGCGGCCACGATCGGGACCCCCGCCGGCGTGAAGGGTGTGAGCGCGAGGGCGATCGCCGCGCCGAGGAGCGCGGCGATCGCCGGTGGCGGGGCTCCGATCCGGAGCCCCGCCACCCGCGTCGTGCGCTCGGTGCTGCGGAGCTGCGGTACGAGCAGCGCGAGGAACAGCGCCGGGAAGGCAGCGTCCAGACCGAGTCGCGCGGGATCGCCGATCACGTCGCCGAAGACCACGCCGCCGATCGTTCCGAGGACCCAGGCGATCCAGATCCCCATCCCCGCCGCAAGGAGGACGCGAGGGTTCCACCGGCCCGTCCCCTCGGCCGCGATCACCCACGACTCGTCGACCGTGAGGTGGGCGTGGAGCAGACGTGACCAGACGCTGCCCCGGAGCCACGGCGCGACCGTCACCCCGATCGGCAGGTAGCGCGCGTTGAGCATGAGGGCGGACAGGGCGGCGGTGGCCGCCGCCCCGCCGGCCTGGAGGACCGACGCGGCCGCGAACTGCGCCGATCCCGCGAACGTCGTGATCGACATGACGACGGGGGCCACGCCGCCCATCCCGGCTGCCCGCGCGAGGACCCCGTACGACAGACCGAACCCGAAGACGGCGACCGCCATCGGGACGACCGCCACCGCGCCCTCTCGGAAGCCGCGATCGCCCGAGGTCTCCGCCATCCGCCGATGCTATCGACGGCCGCTCGTACCCTGTTGGCGCCATGAGGGTTCGGTCCAGCTGCCCGGAGCTTCCCGTCGAGCGTGTCCGTCGCGCCCTCTCCGGCCTGCCCGAAGCCCAGCGGTACGCGATCGAGGTCAAGCCGCTCCGCTACCGTCAGCGGCCGCACCTTTCGGCTTGGACGGATTTCTCGGAGCGGACGATCACCTTGCAGGTGCCCGAGCCCTTCCTCCCGTTCGGCGAGGTCGTGCCGTACGGGGCGCAACGGCGCCCGGGCAAGGGGCTGAAGTTCATCTGGCTGACCGAAGGCGTCACCTTCCGGACGGAGCGCGAGGTGCTTCGGTTCCTCTACCTGCACGAATGGATGCATTGGTACCTGCGTGAGCAGCTCGGCAAGAAGTCCGCGGCGGAGACCGCGTGTGATCGCTTCGCGCTCCGGAACTACCGGCGTCGGGTGGTGACCGCGGACGATGCGGAGGCGGCGCTCATCCGCCGGTCCCCGGCGTAACGCCGTCCGCGGTTCCGATCGCGCTCCGCAGCAGCACGCCGAAGTGATCCACGCGCATCCGCTGTCGCTCGGGCTGGTTCCGCCATCGGTGGAACAGACCGGGGTCGAGCTCCTCGGTGACGAGTGCGTCCTGGATCGCACCCGAGAGCCAATCCACCAGGGACACGATCGTCTCGAGGTCGACGTCCGTTCGGACCTCGCCGCGTCGCTGCCCCCACTCGACGAACTCGAGGGTGCCGTAGGGGTCCTCGCTCACGAGCCATCGGTTGATGTCGCGCCGGAGCTCCAGGTCGGTGCTGTAGTTGCCGATCAGGACGACCCGGTACGGGATGCGATCGTCCTCGACGTAGTGCTCGGTCCGGTCCAACCAGTAACGCACCACGGGGAAGAACCCCGCCTCCTGGACCTCGGCAGGAGCGTCGAGCCACGCCGGGAGTGCGGCGACGGCGCGCTTGTAGCACGCGAGGAACAGGCCGGCCTTCGAGCCGTAGTGCTGGAAGATCGAGCCCTTCGCGATCCCGAGCTCGAGGGCCATGTCCTCGATGCGCGCCCCCTGCAAGCCATCCTCAGCGAAATGACGCATCGCGCAGCCCACGATGAGCTCGCGCTTGGCCTCGGCGCGAGCGCTGCGCTTCCGGGTGGTCGTATCAGGTCGCATGCGAGGCCACCGACGACACCACGTCGGCGAGCGTTCCGTCGACCCTCGCGAGACCCTTCATCGTGTATTCGATGTCGTAGCCGAAGCCGAAGCGGATCCCTTTCTTGAGACCGAACATCGCGCCCGGCACGAGGAGCACGCTCTGCTCGACACGGATCCGTTCGGCGAGCTCCGGCGACCGGACGGGGAGGTCGTACGCGACGTAGGCGATCGCGCCCGCGAGCGGTCGCACGTAGTGGAAGTACGGGTGGGCCTCGATCCAGGCCTCGAGCCGGGGGAGGTTGGCCCGCACGATCGAACGGGTCCGTCCCAGCACGTTCTCCCGGACGTCGGGTCGCATCGTGAGTGCCGCGAGGCGGTCGCTCACGACCCCGGGCGTGAGCGTCGTGTAGTCGTGACGCGACCAGATCTTCGCGATCGCTTCCTCCGGAGCCACCGCCCACCCGACCCGGAGCCCCGGCATCGCGAAGGCCTTGGACAGCCCCGACGTGACGATCACCTTGTCGTAGCGGCCCCAGAAGGTCGGTGAGGCGACATCGGTGTCCAGCTCCGCGCCGCGGTAGATCTCGTCCGCGACGATCCACGCGCCGGCGCGCGCCGCGACGTCGATCACGGCCTGCATCTCGCCCTCCGTCAGCACGGCGCCGGTCGGGTTGTTCGGGTTGCAGAGCATGATCACCGAGGTTCGCTTGCCGACGGCCCGGTCGAGCCCCTCGACGTCCAGGGACCAGCGTCCGTCGCGGAGCTTCAGCTTGAAGGTATCGACGCCGTCGCCGAAGAACGGACCCAAGCCGAGCCCCTGGCAGTAGTTGGGGAGCATGAAGGCGAGCCGGTCGCGAGGTCCCAGGAGCGACCAGAGCGAGAGCAGGTTCGATTCGGATCCGCCGTTCATCAGGGTGACGTTCTCCGGCGAGCACTCCGGATACCACTGGGCGATGTTCGCGCGGGTCTCGTACGAACCCTCGGACAGCGGGTATCCCAGGGTCTGCTGGAGGAAGAACTCCGCATCGGCGTCCGGGCCGAGCAGTTCGCGGATCGTCAGCGGGGTGACGCCGGATTCCGAAAGGTCGTAGTCGACGAGGTGCCAGTAGCGGGACTGGTACCGCTCCATCTCGAACGGATCGATGTGCGTCATGGGATGACGCTAGCGCGGGCGGTGGGAGCCGCCAAGCCCGGTCGGGTTGACCCGAGGACGTCCGCACGCGACGCTCCCGCACGATGACCACGGGCGTTCGGATCCTGCGGCACGACGACGTGCGCACGGCGCTTCCGATGGCGGCCTGCATCGACGCGGTCGAGGCCGCGTTCGTCGCGTACTCGACCGGCGGTGCCCAGATCCCGAGCGTGATCCACCTCGACGTTCCCGAGGCGGGTGGCGAGATCCACGTGAAGGCGGGTCACCTGGACGGCGCGCCGGCGTACGCCGTGAAGGTGTCGAGCGGATTCTCGGGCGTGGATCCGCCGGCGCTCGACGGGCTGGTGGTCGTCTTCGATGCCCGGAACGGCTCGCCCGTCGCGTTCCTGCTGGACGGCGGGTTCGTGACGGATCAGCGAACGGGAGCGGCCGGCGGGGTCGCCGCGCGATGGTTGGCGCCCGAACGCGTGGAGGTCGTGGCCGTGATCGGCACCGGGCTCCAGGCACGCAAGCAGGTCGAAGCGCTCCGCGTCCTCCGGCCCCAGCTGCGCGAGATCCGTGTCTGGGGACGCGACCCCGCGCGCGCGGCGCGCGCGGCCTCCGACGTCGGCGGTGTCGTTGCCGCCACCGTCGCGGAGGCCGCGCGCGCCGCCGACGTCGTCATCACCTGCACGGCGTCGCGAGAGCCGATCCTCATGGCCGGCGACGTGCGCCCGGGCGCCCACGTGACGGCCCTCGGATCGGACGGCGTCGGGAAGCAGGAGCTCGATCCCGAGCTGCTCCGGCGCGCCGACCTGCTCGTCGTCGACGCGCTCGAGCAGTGTCTCCGGCTGGGAGAGCTCCAACACGCTCCCGAGCAGGCGGATCGCGCCGTCGAGATCGGCCTGATCTGTGCCGGAACGGAGGCCGGGCGAACGGACGACGATCAGCTGACGGTGATCGATCTCACCGGCGTCGGCGTGCAAGATGTCGCCGCCGCGAACGCGGTGCTCGCGAACGTTGCGCCCGACGCGGGCGAGTGGATCCGGCTGTGACGCGTCACCGAGCGGCCAGCCGTGCAAGGACCTCGTCGTGCACGAGCCCGTTCGTCGCGAGCATGCTCCGCTCGTGTCCGAGCGGACCGCCCTCGAAGGTGGTGCACCGCCCGCCCGCTTCTTCGACGACGACCTGGGGTGCGGCGAGATCCCAGGTCGCCAGCTGTGGCTCCAGCATCACCTCGGCGGAGCCCCGCGCGACCAGCATGTGCGCCCAGAAGTCCCCGAACCCACGGGGACGCCAGCAATCGGCGATCAGGGCCTGCGTCGCAGCGGAATAGGGGCCGGCGAGCAGGCTCTGGAGCTCCTGGACGAGCACGTGGGCATCTCGGATCTCGGCCACGTCGCTCACGTGGATCGGGCTGCCGTTCAGCGTCGCGCCCTCGCCGGCGACGGCGACGTACCGCTCGCCCAGCGCCGGTGCGTTGACCACGCCGAGGACGCCCTCGCCGTCGATCTGGAGCGCGATCAAGGTCGCCCACACCTGCACGCCGCGGGCGAAGTTCGCCGTGCTATCGATCGGGTCCAGGATCCAGACCCGCCCGGATGGATCGTGCGAACCCCCTTCCTCTTCGCCCAGGATCGCGTCGTCGGGGAACGCGGCGGCGATCTGCTCACGCAGCATCCGCTCGACCGACGTATCGGCCTGCGTCACGAGGGTCATGTCCGCCTTGCGACGCACCTCCAGGCCGTCGCCGCGGAACAACCCCATCGCGATCTCGGCGGCGCGATCCGCCCATCCGATCGCCGAGGCGCGCTCGTGCTCGTACACGCGGCGCAGCCTACCCGCAGGTCACAACGGTCGTGACCTGGGATCTCGGGTAGCCTTGGTCGCAGCCATGCAGACCACCGTCGAACGCACCGCCGAGCACACCGTGAAGCTCACGATCGAGGTGCCGCCCGACCAGGTGGACAAGGACCTGGACCAGACCTATCGCGCGATCGCGCGTGAGGTGAAGATCCCCGGGTTCCGTCCGGGCAAGGCTCCCAAGCCCATCATCGATGCGCAGGTCGGACATGACGTCGTCCTCGAGGAGTTCGTCAACGCTTCCGTGCCAACGTATTTCCGGACTGCGGTCACGGACGAGGATCTGGCTCCGATCGGCGACCCGGAGGTCGACGTCGAACAACTGGAGCCGGGCAAGGCCTTCATCTTCACCGCGACCGTCGAGGTCCGTCCGCGCCTCGAGCTGACCGAGGCCGACTACAAGGGCGTCCACGTCACGAGACCGTCCACCGAGGTGGCCGACGACGAGGTCGACTCCTGGGTCGAACGTCTGCGTCGTCAGTTCGCCGAGCTGGAGCCCGTCGAGCGCGCGGCGCTCGACGGCGACTTCGTGACCGTGAACATCACGGTCACGAAGGACGGCACCGAGGTCGAACGCCTCAGCCGTGAGGACTATCTGTACGCGATCGGTTCGGGAGAGTTCGGTGCACGCCTGGACGCGGAGCTGAGCGGCACGAAGCCGGGCGACATCCTCCGGTTCGACGACACGCTCGAGGCCGCACGGGTCGGCGAGGAGCTCGCGGGCCTCGCGTCGTTCCAGGTGCTCGTGAAGGACGTCAAGGCGCTGAAGCTTCCGGACGCCGACGACGCCTTCGCGAAGACGGCGTCGGAGTTCGACACGATGGATGCGCTCCGCGCGGATCTCCGCGAGAAGGTTCGCGAAGTGAAGGAGCGCGAGATCGAAGGCGTGATCCGCGACCGGGTCCTCCAGGCGATGGTGGACACCGTCGACGTCGACCTCCCCGACTCCTTGATCGAGGACGAGACCGGCCACCGCGTGCGTCACGCCGAGGAGAACGCCGGCAGGTACGGGCTCACGTTGGATCAGATGCTGGAGATCCAGGGCTGGGACCGCGACCGGCTCCGCGACGACAGCAGGGATCACGCCGTCCGCGCGATCAAGGCCGACCTGGTCCTCGAAGCCGTCGCTCGGGCCGAGCAGCTCGAAGTGACGGCCGAAGAACTGGGCGCCGAGATCGGCTCCCTCGCACAGGCATACGACCGCGACCCCAAGGAGCTGGCGAAGCAGCTCGACCGGACCGGCCAGATCGTCACGCTGGCCGGAGATATCATCCGTACGAAGGCGCTCGACATCCTCGTGCGAGACGCCGATATCACCGACGAGAGCCCCGAGGCTGTGAACGCGACGCCCGCGGAACCAGCCGAGGAGCCGAAGGAGACCGACTGATGGAGCCCGTGCAGGATTACCTCGTGCCGGTGGTGGTCGAGCAGACCAGCCGCGGCGAACGCTCGTTCGACATCTACTCGCGCTTGCTGAAGGACCGCATCGTCTTCCTGGGGACGCCGATCGACGACGCCGTCGGGAACCTCATCATGGCGCAGCTGCTCCACCTGGAGTCCGAGGATCCGGACAAGGACATCAACCTGTACATCAACTCTCCGGGTGGAGACGTGAGCGCGTTGCTCGCGATCTACGACACGATGCAGTACATCAAGCCGGACGTGAGCACCATCGTGATGGGTCTCGCCGCGTCCGCAGCCGCGGTGCTCGCCCTCGCCGGTTCGAAGGGCAAGCGCTTCGCGTTGCCGAACGCGCGGATCCTGCTCCACCAGCCGCACGGTGGGGCGCAGGGCCAGGCGGTCGACATCGAGATCCAGGCGCGAGAGATGATCCGTCTCCGCAAGCTCCTCGACAGCCTGATCGCGAAGCACACGGGCCAGCCGCTCGAGAAGGTCGAGAAGGACACGGACCGCGACTTCATCCTCACCGCGGATGAGGCGCTCGAGTACGGCATCCTCGACGAGATCATCACGCGCCGAGGGATCACACCGGAGTTAGCAGCAACGAGCCCCAACGGGGCGTAATATCCGCGCCACGACCGAGCTCATGGCTCGGTCGTTCGTTCGGAGAGGAAGCCGATGGCGAAGTTCGGGGACTCGGACCTGCTGAAGTGCTCGTTCTGCGGGAAGAGCCAGAAGCAGGTGAAGAAGCTGATCGCCGGTCCCGGCGTGTACATCTGCGACGAGTGCATCGATCTGTGCAACGAGATCATCGAGGAGGAGCTCTCCGAGACCGCCGAGCTCAAGCTCGACGAGCTGCCCAAGCCGGCGGAGATCTACTCGTTCCTCGACGAGTACGTGGTCGGACAGGAGCACGCGAAGAAGGTCCTGTCCGTCGCCGTGTACAACCACTACAAGCGGATCCAGGTTGGAGCGAAGGACCAGGACGTCGAGCTCCAGAAGTCGAACATCCTGACCCTCGGCCCCACGGGGTGCGGCAAGACGTATCTCGCCCAGACGTTGGCTCGCCTGCTCAACGTCCCGTTCGCGATCGCCGACGCAACCGCGCTCACCGAGGCCGGCTACGTCGGTGAGGACGTCGAGAACATCCTGCTGAAGCTGATCCAGGCCGCCGACTACGACGTGAAGAAGGCCGAGACCGGGATCATCTACATCGACGAGATCGACAAGATCGCCCGCAAGTCCGAGAACCCGTCGATCACGCGCGACGTGAGCGGGGAGGGCGTCCAGCAAGCGCTCCTGAAGATCCTCGAGGGAACGACGGCGAGCGTCCCGCCACAGGGAGGCCGCAAGCATCCACACCAGGAGTTCATCCAGATCGACACCACCAACATCCTGTTCATCTGCGGCGGCGCGTTCGCGGGGCTGGACAAGATCATCGAGAGCCGGATCGGCCGCAAGGGTGTCGGCTTCGGGGCGGAGATCGTGTCCCGGGAGGACAAGGACCTGGGTGAGCTGTTCGGTCAGGTCCTTCCCGAAGACCTCTTGAAGTACGGCTTGATCCCCGAGTTCGTCGGACGGTTGCCGGTGCTGACCCACGTCAACAACCTCGATGAGGACGCCCTCGTCGATATCTTGACGAAGCCGAAGAACGCGCTCGTGCGCCAGTACATGAAGTTCTTCGAGTTCGACGGGGTCGAGCTCGAGTTCACCGACGACGCGATGCGGGCGATCGCGGAGCAGGCGATCCAGCGCGGGACGGGCGCCCGCGGACTCCGGGCGATCATGGAGGAGGTCCTGCTCAACGTGATGTACGAGCTGCCCTCCCGAGATGACGTGACGCGGTGCCTCGTCGATCGCGATGTGGTCCTGACCGGGGTGAACCCAACGCTCATCCCGCGTGAGCAGCACGCCGCCAAGAAGCGCGGCGAGCGGCACGAGCGCACCGCCTAGGCGGGCCGGCCCTCCCTCGGTTCCCCGTTGGGTGTTGGACCGAGGCTCGCTTCTGGGGCACTATCCCGCAGGACGGCCGGGCGGTCGTCACGGACGAAGAGGGGGATTCCATGGAGCAGATGGAAACGCGGAGCGGGGCAGGCTCGATGATCGATTTCCCGTGGTGGGTGTTCCTCATCACCGGCATCGCGTGGATGATCATCGCGGTCATCGTGCTCCGGTACGAAACCGATCCTCTGACATCGGTCGCCACCGTCGGATTCCTGATCGGCGCGCTGTTCGTGTACGCCGCGATCAACGAGTTCATCGCGGCGAGCGTCGTGGACACCTGGAAGTGGCTGCACTGGCTCATGGGGTTCCTGTTCATCCTGGGGGCGCTGTACGGCTTCTTCCGCCCGTACGACACGTTCTTCGCGCTCGCCTCGGTGCTGGGGTTCTTGCTGGTGTTCATGGGGACGCTCGAGATCATCCGGGCGACGATGTCACGGGACTTCAACCCGCTCTGGGGCCTCGGACTCGTGACCGGGATCCTCCTGTTGCTGCTCGGCATCTGGGCCTCGCAGCGCTACTACCCGGCGCGCGCCGCGCTGATCCTGATCTACGTGGGCTTCATGGCGCTGTTCCGGGGGATCGGTCAGATCGTGCTCGCCTTCGGGGTTCGCAAAGAGGTCAAGGCGCTGGGCGGCTAACCGTTCGCCACGTCGTTCAGGACCTGGCGGGCGACCGCCAGGTCCTTGACGGCACGCAGTCCCTCGAACGTGACGAGCGCAGGCGCGATGATCGCCTGCGCTTCGTCATCACGGCCGCCGCTCGCGAACACGCCGGCGAGGTCGACCTCCGTGAGGGCACGCTCCCACGGCGTCCCGAGCCGGTCGAACCGTTCGATCGCCGATCGGAGCGAGGCCTCGGCGCGGGCGGCGTCGCCCGCGGCGGATGCCGCGCGCCCCTCCAGGCGGTCCGCGAACGCGACGAGCGCCGTGGTATCGGTCCGTGACGCGTGCTCCCGCATCTCATCGACGATCCGTGGCGCCTCGTCCCACGTGCCTGCCGCCGCGAGGAGCTCCGCGTCGGACTCGTACTCATCGTTCGCGTGGATGCGCCACTGGACGGTGCGTTCGAAGGACCGCGCGCTACCGAGGTCACCCCGCATCGCCAACAGGCGCCGGAGGAACGCCTGCACGCGGCTGCTGCCGGAGGCGATCCGCGTGAGCGTTCCGGTC
Organism: uncultured Actinomycetes bacterium; assembly: GCA_963765865.1. Lineage (GTDB taxonomy): Bacteria > Actinomycetota > UBA4738 > UBA4738 > HRBIN12 > AC-51. Next base: position 364,260 of record CAVXYE010000018.1, on the reverse strand, counting down.
ATCCGGTCGCTCTCGACCCGGTCCCCACGGGATTCGTGGATCATCCCCACGACGGCGATCGCTTGCGACACGAAGTACGGGGGATCGTCGCGCCGCTCGTCCAGCAGCTCGCGGATGAGATCGTGTTCCGCCAACGCCTCGTCCCACCTCGCCATCCGATGCAGGATCGCGACGCGCCATGCACGGACGTGCAGCTCCACGTTGGGACCCCTCCCCGCGATCTGGACGAGGCCGTCGTCGGCGATACCGAGGGCCTCCGGATACCGCCCCAGCTCGAAGAGGCACCACGCGCCCGCCGAGTAGCAGTCCCCGATCTCGAGCGGATCGGTCAGCACCGGAAGGAGCTCCGCTCGTCGCTCCCACAGGGGAAACATCCGGTTGTAGTACCCCAACGAGACCCATGCTGCGTTCGCAGCGTCGAGAGCCCCCGACGCGAGGTCGGGCAAGCCCATGCGAACCGCCACCTCGGCAGCCTCGATCCCAGCGGACTCGTACGGCCGAAGGTCCTCCATCGTCGCCTGTTCGGGAAGCGGGTAGCCGAACAGCCAGCCGGCCCGCACCCCGAGGAGCCGGACCCGCGCCTCGCTGTCGCCCGGCGGTAGCGCGGCGCTCCCGAGCTCGTAGACCTCGGTGGCCTCCGTTTCCGTCGGAGGCGCCCCACGGATCGAGCCCGGCCACCGCTGGGGCACTTCGCAGGCTCGGGCGGCCAGGTAGGCGATCCGTTCACCTTCGTCTGGAGCCGCGCGGCTGAGCACCTCCGCCGCTTCCCGGAAGTACCGCCACGCCAGGTCGCCCTCGTAGGCGTCGAAGCACGCCTCGGCCATCGCCTCGAGCGCGTCGACCCGCTCGGCATCGCTCGCGGCAAGTTCCATCGCCTGCTCGGCGAACCGCTGAGCTTTCCGGATCCCGAGCCGCCGCAGCGAATCGCGCGATGCGCGGAGGAGCCAGCCCAGCGCGGCAGCGCGGAGCTCGTCGGGCGCCGCCCCACGCGTCTCCTGCGCCAGGCCGGCGGCCGTCACGTAGTGGTAGGCGAGCAGCTCCGCGAACTCCGCCGCGCGCTCACCCGCCGTGCGCTCGAGCCACGCGGCCACGTTCGCGTGGGCGTCGATCCGATCGCGCCATGGCAGCGATTCGTACGCGACGTCGCGCGTCAGAACGTGCTTGAAGATGTATTCGCGCTGACCGGCCAGCGTCGACCCCGGCCGAGAGAGCACGAGCTCCCGATCGTGCAACCGGCGGAGCGATCCGTCGGCGTCGACGGCCGACACGCCGGTGAGCTCGATCACCGGCCCGGACCAGAACACCCTTCCGACGACGGAAGCAGCCTGGAGCAAGCGCTTGTCGTCCGGCTCCAGGAGATCGATCCGCGACGCCAGGACGGCCTGCACGGTGTCGGGGATGTCCACGTCCTCGATACCGGATGCCGCGCGCCAGCGATCGTCTTCCCGGAAGAGGAACCCACCGTCGATCAGCCTCCTGACGATCTCCTCGAGGTAGAACGGGTTCCCCTCGGCGCGCTCGAGGATCTTGTCGTGGATGGAGGTGGGGAGGTCGTCGACGCTCAGCAGCAGCCGTACGAGCCGATCGGCCTCGTCGCTCGACAGCGGATCCAATGCGATCGACGACATGTTCCGTCGCCCGCCGCCCCAACTGGGGCGTTTCGCCGTCAGGTCCGGCCGCGCCGGACAGAGGAAGACGACCGAGCCCTCGACGTGCTCAGCGAGCTCGTCGAGGAGATCCAGGAGCACGGGGTCGGCCCAATGGATGTCCTCGATGACGACGATGATGGGAACGCTCTGCCCGAGTGCGGTGAAGAACGATCGCCACGCGGCATGGAGCTCGTCGCGGACCTCACGCGGGTCGGCGTGAGCGAAGGAGACCTCCGGGTCCTCGAGTCCTACCGTGTACGCAAGGGCGGCCGTCGACCGGGCGGGGTCGGTCGCGACTTCCTGGGTCAGGAGGTCGCGACCGGTCTTGCGGACCTTCTCGACCGCAAGCTCCGGCGGATCGGAATCCAGGATCCCCGCATGCCCCTTCAGGATCTCGGCCAGTGGCCAATACGTGATGCCGTCGCCGTACGGGAGGCACCGGCCGCGCAGGACCGTCGGCGGCGGGTCGGTCGACTCCGCCCATCGGAGGAACTCCGCGGTCAGGCGAGACTTCCCGACCCCGGCATCGCCGTACACCGTGACGAGGTGCGGGCGCCGCTCCCGGACGACCCGCTCGAGGATGCTCCGGAGGAGGTCGAGCTCCGAGGCGCGACCGACCATCGGCGCGGACAGTCCCGGGACGCCTCGCGATCCGATGCCCGTCTCCTCCACCAGACGGACGGCCCGCACCCGATCGCGCTTGCCCTTCAGCTCGTGGAGCCCTCGATCCTCGAAGGCGAAGCCGCGAACGGCGTCCGCGGTGCGTTGGGAGACGAAGATCGTTCCCGGGTCGGCGACGCCTTGGAGCCGCGACGCTGCGTTCACCGCGTCGCCCGTCACCATCGCCTCGCCCGGCCCGGGGTTCGTCGCGGCGAGCACCTCGCCGGTGTTGATCCCCACGCGGATCTGCAGCGAGACGTCGTACGCGCGCTCGAGGTCGCCGTTCAGCTCGTCGAGTCGCCGCATCATCCGAAGGGATGCACGGAGCGCGCGCTCGGGATCATCCTCGTGCGCCGCCGGCACGCCGAACGCCGCCATCACCGCGTCACCGATGAACTTCTCGACCGTTCCGCCCTCGCCCTCGATCTCCTCGCGCATCGCGTTCCCGTAGGACTGCATCACCTCCCGGAACCGCTCCGGGTCCAGTCGTTCGCCGAGCGCGGTGGACCCGGTGACGTCGGCGAACAGCACCGTCACGACCTTCCGTTCTTGGCCGGCGTTCGGCAGCGTGGTGGGCGATCCGCACGAAGGACAGAAGCGGGCGTCCTCGGGGAGCGGGGAGCCGCACGTGGCGCACGCGGTCATGAGCGGGCTCCCGCACGTCGCGCAGAAGCGAGCGCCGGCAGCGTTCTCGGAGCCGCACGCGAGGCAAGCCGCCACGGGCGGAGTGTATGGCAGGGTACGCTCCGCGACGATGGACGTCTCCAGGCTGGTTCGCCAGCCGACCAGGCTGCGCATCCGCTTCTTCTCTTCCCCTTCGGATTCGGCGAGGGCCCGGCGCCCGACCGACCTGGTGCTCGTGCTCGTCTCGCTCATCACGATCGGCTTGGCGCTGCTCTTCGACGAGGGCACGAGCGCGTTCGAGGCTGCGCTCACGTCGTTCGTGACCGCGCTGCCCGGGCTGCTCGGTTGGTTCTGGGAGAGCTGCGACGCGCTGGTGGGCGTCTGGGCGGTCGTCCTCGTGGGCGCCGCATTGTTCGCACACGGCCGTCGCTCGCTCTTCCGGGATCAGCTCCTCGCGGTCGCCCTGGCGGCCGCCGCCGGCGCCCTCCTGATCCGCAACGGAGCCAGTCTCCTGGACGGGATGACCGCTTCGGGGCCGCCGCCTATCTTCCCCGGGGTCCGCCTCGCGTTGGCGGTCGCGGTGATCGCGACGACGAGCCCACATCTGGGGCGACCGGTCCGGCGGATCGGGAGATGGCTCGTCCCCCTGGCGTCCCTCTCCGCCATCGCCCTCGGCGTCGCTTCGCCGATGGGTGTCATCACCGGTCTCGCGATCGGATACGGCTCGGCAGCCCTCGTGCATCTCGCGTTCGGTTCGCCCGGGGGACGTCCGACGGCTGAAGAGGTGGTGGCGGCGCTCCTCGACCTTGGGATCGAGACGAACGGGGTGCAGGACGGAGCACTCGGAGCGCGCGGTGTCGCGTTGATGGATGCGGCGGCCCTCGACGGTCGCTCCTCTGCAGATCAAGGTGTATGGGCGCGACGCCTGGGACGGGCAGCTGCTGAACTCGACCTGGTCGTACCTCTGGTACCGCGACGAGGCGCCGAGCCTCACGCTCAGTCGGCTCCAACAGGTGGAGCACGAAGCCTTCCTGACGCTCCTCGCCGAGCGAGCGGGCGTGCCGGTACTCCCGGTGGTCGCCGCTGGGACGGCGGAGGAGGACGCGATCCTCGTCGTGGAGACGCGCGGGCGGAACGTGACGGACGTCGGTGCGGCCGAGGTGAGCGACGCCTTGGTCGGGGACCTCTGGCGGTCGGTCGCTCGGATGCACGAGGCCGGCATCGCGCACGGGAGCCTCGATGCCCACCACCTCTCGGTCCTTGCCGACGCCACGGGAGCGATCGGCGGGTTCGGTGGTGCCAACGCGGCGGCCACGGCGGCACAGGTCGGGGCGGATCGAGCGCAATTGCTCGTGACCACGGCGCTCCTCGTCGGCGACGATCGGGCCGTGGCGGCGGCGATCGACGCGATCGGCCCGGCTCCGCTCGCGGAGGCGCTCCCGTTCATCCAGAGCGCAGCGCTCACCCGGACCACCCGTCGGGCCCTGAAGCACGCCGACACCGAACTCGACGCCCTCAGGGAGCGGGTCGCCGCAGCGACGGGAGCCGAGCAGCCCAAGCTCGAGCCGCTCCGTCGCGTCACCTGGGGATCGCTCCTCGTCGTGGCTCTCCTGCTTTTCGCGGCGTTCGCGATCTGGTCCGCGGTCTCGAACGTCGGGGTCGGCACGATCGCCTCCGAGCTGTCGAGCGCCGACACCGCCTGGCTCTGGCTCGCGCTGCTCATCTCGCCGCTCGTGCAGGTCGCCGAGGCTTTCTCCACGATCGGCGCTTGCCCGCGGCCCCTCCGGCTGGGTCCGGTGATCGGGCTACAGTTCGCGATCCGGTTCATCGCCCTGGCCGTCCCGAGCTCCGCCGCCCGCGTCGCGCTCAACGTCCGCTTCTTCCAGCGAGCCGGCCTCGCGACGTCACCCGCCATCGCGGTCGGACTCGTCGACAGCGTGGCCGGCTTCGTCGTCCAGGTCCTGCTGCTCCTCGTCATCTGGCTCGCCGGTCTCGCTTCGCTGCAGATCTCCACGAGCGGACTCTCGCTCGACATCAGCAGCCAGCTCATCGTTGCGGTCGTGATCCTCGTCGTGGTCGGGCATCGCCGTGGCGGTGTTCGTCCCGCGGGTGCGTCGAGCTGATCGCTCCGCGTCTCGCGGAGGCCGGCGAGGCGCATCCGCGTCCTGCGGTCGCCGACGAAGGTGTTCGAGCTGTTCGCGGGGAACCTGGTGGCTCAGGTCATCCTGGCCGTCGTCCTGGGGCTCTGCTTGCGCGCGTTCGGGCAACAGGCGTCGCTCGCGGAGCTGATCCTCGTCAACACGCTCGCGAGTCTGCTCGCGGGTGTCTTGCCGATCCCGGGCGGGATCGGCGTCATGGAAGCGGCGATCAGCGGCGGGCTCGTCGCGGTCGGGATCCCCGAGGGCGCCGCGGTCGCCACGGCGATCGCGTTCCGCCTCGTGACGTTCTACCTGCCGCCGATCTGGGGCGTGGTCGCGATGCGGATCCTGCGGCGCCGCGCGTACATCTGACCCCGCCATCGCGGTCGGCCGCCCGCGCACCGGTGAGCGAGCGCATCGCTCGCTACACTCGCGCGCATGGAGGTCCCGGAGAAGCCGTCGCTCGATGGTCTGGAAGCGAAGTGGGGGGAATGGTGGGAGACCGCCGGCATCTTCCGCTTCGACCGGTCGAAGACGCGCGAGGAGATCTTCGCGATCGACACGCCGCCCCCGACCGTCAGCGGAAGTCTCCACGTCGGGCACGTGATGTCGTACACGCACACCGACCTGATCGCTCGATATCAACGGATGCGCGGCAAGGAGGTCTTCTACCCGATCGGCTGGGACGACAACGGCCTCGCGACCGAGCGACGCGTGCAGAACTACTTCGGGGTCCGATGCGACCCCACGCTCCCGTACGATCCCGCGTTCGACATCGCCGCCCTGGAGCGGCCGGACGAGGCCGAGCCGGTCGCGGTCAGCCGTCGGAACTTCATCGAGCTCTGCGATCGGCTCACCGTCGAGGATGAGAAGGCGTTCGAGGAGCTGTTCCGGCGGGCCGGTTGGTCGGTCGACTGGAACCACTCCTACACGACGATCGGTGAGCGGTCGCGCCGCGTCTCTCAGCGGGCGTTCCTGCATCTCGTCGCCAAGGACGTCGCGTACACGGCGGAGGCCCCCACGATGTGGGACGTCGACTTCAACACGGCGGTCGCGCAGGCGGAGATCGAGGATCGCGAGCAAGCGGGTGTCTACCATCGCATCGCGTTCGATCGCGAAGACGGCGAGACCGTGGAGGTCGAGACCTCTCGGCCGGAGCTGCTCCCGGCCTGCGTGGCGCTCGTCGCGCACCCGGGGGACGCGCGCTACGCGGCCCTCATGGGCACGACCGTCCTGACGCCGCTGTTCCGCGTGCCGGTGCCCGTGGTCGCGCACGAGCTCGCCGATCCGGAGAAGGGCACCGGGATCGCGATGGTCTGCACGTTCGGCGATCTCACCGACGTCACGTGGTGGCGCGAGCTCGGCTTGCCCCTGCGCGTCGTGGTCGAGAAGGACGGCACCATCGGTCCTCGGAGCTTCGGGGGTCCGGGATGGGAGTCTCGCGATCCCGGTGCCGCGAACGCGGCGATGGATCGGCTCGCGGGACGCACGGTCAAGCGGGCGCGCGGCGAAGCCGTCGAGATGCTCCGGGAAGCGGGCTCGCTCCTCGGTGAGCCCCAACCGATCCGACACGCCGTGAAGTTCTACGAGAAGGGGGAGCGACCGCTCGAGATCATCAGCAGCCGGCAGTGGTTCGTGCCGATCCTTCGCTTCCAGGATCGACTGCTCGCGCGCGGCGAGGAGCTCTCGTGGCATCCCGCGCACATGGGGGCTCGCTACCGCTCCTGGGTGGAGAACCTGAATCAGGACTGGTGCATCAGCCGTCAGCGGTTCTTCGGCGTCCCCTTCCCCGTGTGGTACCGCCTCGACGAACAGGGGCGCCCTCGCTACGAGGATCCGCTCTACGCCGATGAAGGTTCGCTCCCGATCGATCCCCAGGAGGACGTGCCCCCGGGGTTCACGGCGGAAGAGCGCGGCATCCCCGGCGGCTTCACCGGGGATCCGGATGTGATGGACACGTGGGCGACGTCCTCGCTGACGCCACAGATCGCTGCGGAGTGGGAGGAGGACCCCGACCTGTTCGCGCGGCTGTTCCCGATGGACCTGCGTCCGCAAGCCCACGACATCATCCGGACCTGGCTCTTCTACACGGTCTTCCGTTCGGAGATCGAGCACGGATCGCTGCCGTGGTGGAACGCGGCGATCAGCGGGTTCGTCCTGGACCCGGATCGCAAGAAGATGTCGAAGTCCAAGGGCAACGTGGTGGTGCCGACCGAGGTCTTCGAGCGACACTCCGCGGATGCCGTCCGGTACTGGGCCGGGCGGGCGCGCCTCGGGATCGACGCCGCCTTCGACGAGAAGCAGATGAAGGACGGGCGCCGGCTCGCGATCAAGGTCTTGAACGCGTCGAAGTTCACGCTGGGGATGGAAGCCGAGAGCACGGGCGTCACCGACGCGCTCGACCTCGCGATGCTCGCGTCGCTCCGCCGGACGGTGGATGCCGCGACCGAAGCGCTCGACGCCTACGAGCACGCGAAAGCGCTCGAGGTCACGGAACGGTTCTTCTGGGGGTTCACCGACGACTACCTCGAGCTCGTCAAGCAGCGGGCGTACGGCGTGCGAGGCGCGGAGGCGGCCGGCTCGGCGGTGGGGGCGCTGCGCGCCGCTCTGGACGTCCTGCTGCGTGCGTTCGCCCCGTTCCTGCCGTACGCGACCGAGGAGGTCTGGTCCTGGTGGCGCGAGGGCTCCGTGCACCGGAGCCCGTGGCCCCTGCCGGACGACCTTCCCGAGGGCGGCGATCCCGAGGTCTACGGGATCGCCGCCGATGTCCTCACGGCCGTGCGCAGGACGAAGGCGCTCGCGAAGCTGTCGCTCCGTGCGCGCGTGCGGCGCGTGATCGTCCGCGACACGCGCGAACGCCTGGCGAAGCTCGCGCTCGCTGAGGCCGACCTGTGCGAGGCGGGGAACATCGAGAAGATCGAGCCCGTCGAGTCGGACGAGGCGTCCATCGAGGTCGAGCTCGACACCGACGAACCGTGATGCGGTTCTCGGACGCCGTGAGCCGGCTGAACGCGCGCCAGCCCGAGCACATGCCGGGTCCGTCGTTGGACCGGATCCGCGAGATCGCCGGCCTGCTCGACCAACCGCAACTGACGTATCCCTCGATCCATATCACGGGGACGAACGGGAAGACGACGGCCGCCCGGGTGGCGGCGTCGGTGGCGTGCGCGCACGGGATCACCGTCGGTCTCTACACGTCCCCGCATCTGCTGTCGGTGACGGAGCGGCTGTCGATCTGCGGGCAGGACATCACGGAGGCGGAGTTCGCTCAGGAATGGGAGCACCTCGAACCGTTCCTCCAGCTCGTGGACGGACGCGGGTTCGGTGAGGTGACGTACTTCGAGGCCGTCACCGCCCTCGCGTACCTCTGGTTCGCCGACAAGCCCGTCGGGCTCGGCGTCTTCGAGGTCGGGTTGGGCGGAACCTGGGATGCGACCAACCTCGTGGACGGCGAGATCGCGGTCGTCACCCCGATCGGGATGGATCACGTCGCCGAGCTGGGACCGACCCTCGAGGACATCGCGGGGGAGAAAGCGGGCATCCTCAAGCCGGGTGCCACGGCGGTGTTCCGGGAACAGGAACCCGCCGCGGCAGCGGTGTTGGCGGGGCGTGCTGCCGAGGTCGGCAGCACGCCCCGCTGGGAGGGCGAGGACTGGGAGGTCGAGGAACGCCTGCTCGCCGTCGGCGGGCAGGCGTTCCGTCTCCGCGGGCTCCACGCGACGTACGAGGACCTCTACCTGCCGCTGTTCGGTGACTACGCCGTGCACAACGCGGCCGCCGGGATCGTCGCGGTCGAGGCGCTCACCGGCCAGCCGTTGCACGACGACACGTTGCGCGAGGGGCTGGCCGTCGTGCAGAGCCCGGGGCGGCTCGAGATCGCCGCGCTCGAGCCGTCGGTGATCCTGGATGGTGCGCACAATCCGGCCGGAGCGGCGGCCCTCGCCGAGGCGATGCGCGAGTCCTTCCGGTGGCAGCGTCTGCATCTGGTGCTCGCGGTGAGCGCGAACAAGGATCTCGCGGGCATCTGCGCGCCGCTCGCCCCGCTCGCCGACGAGGCGTACGTGGCCAGGAACGACAGCGTGCGGAGCGCCGATCCCGACGCCGTCGCGGCCGCGCTGGGCCGTCCCGCGGCGCGGTTCGGGTCGGTCGCCGAGGCGCTCGCCGCCGCGCGAGCTGCGGCCGATCCGGCCGACGTCGTCCTCGTGACCGGGTCGCTGTTCACGGTCGCCGACGCGAAGCGAGCGCTGGCCGCGCGTTGAGCGCCCGCTAGACTGACGCGACCATGGCCACCGAGTCGACCCTGCTGATCGTGAAACCGGACGGCGTTCGCCGCGGTCTCGTCGGCGAGATCCTGCGGCGGGTCGAGGCGAAGGGCCTCACGATCGACGCGCTCGAGCTCCGCGTGATCGATCGGGCGACGGCCGAGGAGCACTACGGCGAGCACCGCGACAAGCCGTTCTTCGGCGAGCTCGTCGACTTCATCACGGGTGGGCCGGTCGTGGTCGGGAAGCTCTCGGGCGAGCAGGCGATCGTCTGCTGGCGGACGCTGATGGGCCCGACCGACCCGGTGGACGCTCCGCCCGGCTCGATCCGCGGCGACTACGCGACCGTGATCGGCGAGAACATCGTGCACGGGTCGGACTCGCCGGAGTCCGCGGCCCGGGAGCTGAAGCTCTTCTTCGACGGCTGATCCCCGAACCGGTGACCGGACTCGAGGAAGCGTTCGAGCGGATCGGCCGCGCCGCCGAGCTCGATCTCCCGCTCACGCACGCGCCGGGGCTCGCGCTGGCGGTCACCGACGGCAACGACACGCTCGGCGCCGTCGTCCGCGGCTTCGCCGACGTCGCATCGGGTCGCCCGGTCAGACCCGACACACGGTTCCAGATCGGCTCGATCTCGAAGTCCTTCGCGTCGCTCTGCATCCTGCAAGAAGAGGCGAAAGGGACCATCGCGCTCGACGTCTCGGTGAACGAGCTCCTCCCGTGGCTCGAGCTGCCCGAGCCGTTCGGTCCGATCACGCTCCATCACCTCATGACGCATACGAGCGGGTTGATGAGCGGCGTCGAGCTCGGACCGTGGGGGGTCGGTGACGCGCTGCTGGCGCGCTCCCACCCGCCGACCTTCGCACCCGGCGAGCGCTTCTCGTACTCGAACCTCGGCTACAAGCTGGTGGGCCACGTGCTCGAGCGCGTCACCGGGATGCCGGTCCATGAGGTGCTCCATGATCGGATCCTCGGGCCGCTCGGGATGACCAGGTCCGTCGGCGCGATCCTCGAAGAGGATCGCGCCGACGCCGCCGTGGGGTACGAGCCGCTCCTTTCGGACCGGCCGCCCCACCTCCAGAGTCAGCTCGCGCCCGCCGTCTGGCAGGTCTCGAACGTGGCGGACGGCTCGATCGTCTCGACCGTCGCGGACCTCTGCGCGTACGCGCGCGTCGTGCTCGGCGGTGGGCGCGGTTCCTCGGGCACGCTGCTCGATCCCGATCGGTTCGAACGCTGGATCGGTCCGTACGCGGATGCCGAGGAGCGGGGCACGCGCTACGGGTACGGGTGGAACGTCCTCGAGCTCGACGGTCGCCGGACGATCCGGCACGACGGCGAGACGTTGGGGTTCAACACGTCCCTCGCGATCCGGCCGGACGACGATCTCGCGGTGGCGATCTGTCTGAACGGGTACGGGATGCGCGACGCGCTCGGGGCGTACGCGCTCAGCGTCGTGTCCGCGGCGGTCGGGGCGCGACCGCTTCCCGACCCTCCGATCCCCGAGCCCCCTGAGCTGGTTGCCGACGCCGCCTCCATCGCCGGCCGCTTCGTGAGCGGCGATCGCACGATCGAGCTGGAGGCGGCCGAAGGCGGGCTCGTGCTGCGATCCGGTCCGCTCCGCGTGCGGCTCGAGCGGTGGCCCGAGGCGGTCGACACCTTCGCCGTCCCGCATCCGGCCTTCGAGCGGCATCTGCTGCGCCTCGCGCGCGACCCGGCGGGGGCGGTGCGCGGCGTGAGCCACGGTCCCCGGTGGTACGGCCGGGAAGGCGACCCCCCCGACGAGGAGCCGTCCGCGCGCGCTTGGGGTGCTGTCGCCGGTCTCTACCGGTCGGACGCGCCGTGGGTCAAGGCGATCAGGGTCTACGAACGGCGGGGGCGGTTGCTCGCGACGTGGCCCTCGGACGGCGAGGAATCCGAGTTGACCCCGCTGCCTGACGGGTGGCTCGCCGTCGGCGACCCCGCGCTCCCGCGTCGAGCGCGGTTCCTGGACATGGTCGACGGCCGCGCGCAGACGATGGAGTACAACGGGGCCGTCCTCACGCGGTCCTTCGACGGCTGATCAGCTCAGCGCGCGGAACGCGATGCAGGCGTTCTGACCGCCGAACCCGAACGAGTTGGAAAGGGCGAGCGTCACGTCCATCGCCCGAGCCTCGTTCGGGACGACGTCCAGGTCGCAGTCGGGATCCGGCGTCTCGTAGTGGATCGTCGGGGGGACGATCCCGTTCGTGATCGCGAGCGCGCAGGCCGCCCCTTCGACGGCGCCTGCGGCGCCGAGCATGTGGCCGGTCATCGACTTCGTCGATGACACGGCCACACGATGGGCGACGTCCTCGCCGAGCGCCGCCTTGATCGCCACCGTTTCCGCGGCGTCGTTGAGGGGCGTGGACGTTCCGTGGGCGTTGATGTACGAGACGTCTTCGGGTCGCGCGCCGGCGTCGCGGAGCGCCCAGCGCATCGCGAGCGTCGCGCCGCCCCCCTTGGGGTCCGGAGCGGTGATGTGGTAGGCGTCGTCCGATGCGCCGTACCCGGCCACCTCGCAGTAGACCCGCACGCCGCGGGCCTTGGCGTGCTCCTCGGACTCGAGGATCAACGTCGCCGCGCCTTCCGAGAGCACGAACCCGCTGCGGGCGGCGTCGAAGGGCCGCGAGGCGGTCTCGGGATCGGGGTTCTTCGTCAGCGCGGTCATCTGGGCGAACGCGGCGACGGTCAGCGGGACGGTCGCGGCCTCCGAGCCGCCGACCACGCACAGGTCGACGTATCCATCGCGGATCAGGCGCATCCCCTCACCGATCGCGGTGTTCGACGACGCGCACGCGGAGAGCGTGGCCATGTTGTGGCCCGTGAGTCCGTATCGCATCGCGATGTGTCCGGCGGCGGCGTTCGCCATGAGCATCGGGACCATGAAGGGCGACACCCTGCCGGGTCCCTTCTCGAGCAGCACCGAGTGCTGCGTGAGCAAGGTCTGGATCCCGCCGATGCCGGTCCCGAAGATGCAGCCGCCGCGCTCGGACACGATCTCCGGCGCCGCCGCGTCCGCCCAGGCGAGCGAAGCCGATGCCAGCGCGAACTGGACGTAGCGGTCGGTGCGGCGCGCTTCCTTCGTCTCCAGGTACGCGGACGGGTCGAACCCGTCCACCTCGCCCGCGACCTTGACCGACAGGTCCTCCGTGGGGAACTGGGTGATCCGGCGGACCCCGTTGCGGCCCGACGTCATCCCTTCCCAGAAGTCGTCCACGCCGGTCCCGATCGGCGTGACGACGCCGATCCCGGTGACCACGACCCGCGGGCGTTGGCTCATGGCTCCGTGCGCCTCCGCGCTCAGCTGACGCCGAGCTTGGTCGCGACGAGGTCGACCGCCTGGCCGACCGTCTTCACCGACTCCATCTCATCCTCGGGGATCTCGATGCTCCACTCCTCTTCGAGCGCGAGCACGGCCTCGACGAGGTCGAGCGAATCGGCGTTCAGGTCCTCCTGGAACCGGGCGTCGGGGACGACTTGCGCCTCGTCCACCGCGAGCTGCTCGGCGAGCACCTTCTTCACCCGGGTCTCGATCTCTGCACGTTCGGTCATCGACACGTTCCTCCTGGTTGTGGGCTGGTTCTCGGTCGTGGCTGGTCAGCCTATCCGCTAGGCGGTCAGTCCGCCGTCGACGGGGATCACCGTGCCGTTCACGTACGAGGCCTCCTCGGACATCAGGAACCGGACGACCGCCGCCACCTCCTCGAAGCGAGCAGCACGGTGCAGCGGCGTCTGGTCGATGTAGTAGGCGCGCATCTCCTCCGTGAGATGCGAGGTCATGTCCGTGTCGAGCAACCCGGGGCACAGCGCGTTGACCGTGACGCCTTTGGAGGCCATCTCGCGTGCGAGCGACTTCGTGAGGCCGACGAGGCCGGACTTGGTGGCGGCGTAGACGGTCTGGCCGGCGTTGCCGTGGATCGCGACCGCGCTCGACATGTTGACGATCCGCCCCCACTTCTCGCGCAGCATCCCGCGGAGCGCCGCCTGCGAGCAGAGGAACGAACCGCGGAGGTTCGTCGCCATCGTCTGCTCGTACACGTCCATCGGGTACTTGATCAGCAGGCCGTCGCGTGACATCCCGGCGTTGTTCACGAGGCCGGTGACGTTCCCGACCTCGTCGGTCACGCGGCGGAACGCCTCGTGGACGCTGGCCTCGTCGGTGACGTCGAGGGCGACCGCGAGGCCCTGCGTCCCGGCCGCCGTCAGCGCATCGACCGTCTCTTTCGCGTCTTTCTCGCTCGACCGGTATCCGATCGCGACGGTCCAGCCGGCTTCCGCGAGCGCGACCGCGCACGCGCGGCCGATCCCGCGCGAACCACCGGTGACGACGGCGACCTTCGCCGTCACGACATGATCCCGGGCATCGTCCAACGGATCGCCGTGGCGCCCCACGTGAGTCCGGCGCCGAACGACGTGAACAGCACGAGATCGCCCTCGTGGATGCGCCCGGCGCGGTAGGCCCGATCGAGCGCGATCGGGATGGACGCGGCGCTCGTGTTCCCGACCTCGGCGACATCGACGACCGCTCGCTCCAGCGGGATCCCCAGGCGTTCGGCGACGGCGACCATGATGCGCGCGTTCGCCTGGTGGGGGATCAACAGGTCGACGTCGTCGGGGGAGTGTCCGTTCTTCTCGAGGACCTCGCGACAGGACGCCGCCATCTCGGTCACCGCCCGCTTGAACACCTCCCGGCCGTTCGGCATCTGGATCCGGTGTCGCGAGGCCGCCACCGTCTCCGCGGACGCCGGCTCGCGCGACCCACCGGCAGGAAGCAGCAGGATCTCGGCGGCGGTGCCGTCCGCTCCGAGCACCGTCCCTTCGATCCCCGGCCGATCGCTCGCCTGGATCACGGTCGCGCCCGCACCGTCACCGAACAGCACGCACGTCTGCCGATCGGTGAAATCGAGGATCCGGCTGTACACCTCGGCGCCGATCAACAAGACCGTGTCGGCCATCCCGGACTCGACGAATGCCGTGGCGGTAGCCAGACCGTAGGAGAAGCCTGCGCACGCGGCGTTCACGTCGAAGGCCGGGCACGAGAGCCCGAGCTTCTCCTGGACCCACACCGCGGTCGCCGGGAACGGGGTGTCCCCGGTGACGCTGGCGCACACGATCATGTCGAGCTGCTCCGCAGGGATCCCGGCCGTTCGGAGCGCGATCCGCGCGGCCTCGACGGCGAGATCCGAGGTCACGACGCCGTCGTCGGCGAAATGACGTGCCTCGATGCCGGTGCGGCTTCGGATCCACTCGTCGGTCGTGTCGACCTGCGCCTCGAACCACGTGTTGGGGACGAGGCGGGGAGGGAGCGAGGAGCCAACGCCGGTGATGGTGGCGTGTCTGCTCACGGCCACCGAGGATATCGGAAGGGCAGCATGGTGGGCTGCGGGATCAGGTGGCCGCGACGGCGCTCCGGGCCGCGTCGGGCGAACCGGCCGCGACGGCTCGCGCCGACGGGTCGATGCGCTTCATCAGCTTGGTAAGGACCTCGCCGGGTCCCGCCTCGATGAAGGTCGTCGCTCCGGCTTCGGCCAGCGAGCGGATGCCCGTATCCCAGCGGACCGGCGAGACCAACTGCATCGCGAGGAGCTCCCGCAGGCGTCCGGCGGCCGTGACGAGCTCGCCGGTGACGTTCTCGGCGATCGCCATCCGGGGATCCCGGATCTCGATCGCGTCCAGCGCCTCGCTGACGGCGGGCAGCGCCGGCCGCATCAGCTCGCTGTGGAACGCCCCCGCAACCCCGAGTCGCACGGCTCGGACCTTGCGCTCGGCGGCGAGCGCCTCGAGCCGCTCGATCGCGGGGATCGAGCCGCTCGCCACGACCTGGACGGGGGAGTTCTCGTTCGCGACGACGAGGACCCCGTCCCTTCGGACCTCGGCGCAGAGCTGCTCGGCATCGGCGGAGCCGATGCCGAGCAGCGCCGTCATCCCGCCCGGCTGGTCTTCCCCCGCACGCTGCATCGCCACGCCGCGGATCACGACGAGCTCGAGCGCGTCGCGGAACGACATCGCGCCGCCGGCGACCAGGGCCGCGAACTCGCCGAGCGAATGCCCCGCCACCCCGACGGGATCGACCGCGTCGTCGTGCCGCATCACCTCGAAGGCTGCGACGTCGCATGCGAGCAAGGCCGGCTGCACGAACTCCGTCGTGGCGAGCGCATCCTCATCGTGACACCCGGCGACGACGTCCCGACCCATCGCTTCCGATGCTTCATCGAGCACCGCCTTCCCTGCCGGATCGGACGCCCAGCCATCCGCCATCCCGACGAACTGTGACCCCTGCCCCGGGAACACGACGGCGTACCCCATGCCCAGCAGCGTAACGGGGAGGGTTGCAGGTCGCGGGAGGGGTGCAGGTCGCGCGCCCGACGACGCGCCGCGAGCGAGGTTGCGCCGAAGCGCGAGCGGTGTCGATCGCGGCGACGGCGCCAGCGCGACCTGCGTCCCGACCCCCACCCCGACCTATGGCGCCCCTATGCTTTCCCACCCTCACGGTTGCCAGCCTCCGTCCCGGCCTGTTGAATGAGCGCGCGCAAAAACCCATGGCCGAAAGGGTTCAGCATTCGTCTTCCCCCACGTCCCGTTCCCAGGGAACGGAGGGGGTTCTCGGGTTCCTTGGTCGCGATATGGCGGTCGACCTCGGGACCGCGAACACGCTCGTCTACGTTCGCGGTCGCGGGGTGGTCCTGAACGAGCCGTCCGTCGTCGCGATCAACACCCTTACCGGCGCCATCCTGGCCGTGGGCGCTGAAGCCAAACGGATGATCGGGCGTACCCCGAGCCATATCCAGGCCGTCCGGCCATTGAAGGACGGCGTGATCGCGGATTTCGACGTCACGGAGAAGATGCTGCGGTACTTCATCCAACGGGTGCACAAGCGGCGGTTGCTCGCGAAACCTCGCGTCGTCGTCTGCGTCCCGTCCGGGATCACCGGCGTGGAGCAACGCGCCGTCGAGGAAGCGACGATCGCCGCGGGCAGCCGTCGCGCGTACATCATCGAGGAACCGATGGCGGCGGCGATCGGCGCCGGTCTCCCGATCCACGAGCCGACGGGGAACATGATCGTCGACATCGGGGGCGGAACGACCGAGGTCGCGGTGATCTCCCTCGGCGGGATCGTCACGTCGACGAGCATCCGGATCGGCGGAGACGAGCTGGACGAGGCGATCATCCAGCACGTCAAGAAGGAGTACTCGCTCCTGCTCGGCGAACGCACGTCCGAGGCGATCAAGCTCGCGATCGCGTCCGTCTTCCCCACCCCGGACGAGCTGGTCGCCGAGATCAAGGGACGCGACCTGGTTTCGGGCCTTCCGAAGACGATCACGATCAGCGCGGAGGAGATCCGTCGCGCGATCGAGGAGCCCGTGAACGCCATCATCGACGCGATCAAGACGACGCTCGACCGGACCCCGCCCGAGCT
The DNA here is from genome assembly GCA_963765865.1 of uncultured Actinomycetes bacterium. Classification (GTDB taxonomy): domain Bacteria; phylum Actinomycetota; class UBA4738; order UBA4738; family HRBIN12; genus AC-51. The sequence goes on along the minus strand of CAVXYE010000018.1, from coordinate 347,492 downwards.
GGCAGCAGACATCATGGATCGCGGGATCGTCCTCACCGGCGGCGGCGCGCTCTTGCGTGGTCTCGACAAGCGGCTCCGCCACGAGACCGGCATGCCGGTCCGGATCTCCGACACACCGCTGCAGGCGGTGGTGCTCGGCTCAGGGAAGTGCCTCGAGGAGTTCGAGGTTCTGCAGCGCGTCCTGGTGAGCCCGAGCAGCCGGCGGTAGACCGGCGTGGTCACGCGCTCACGCCCCCGCAGCACGCGGCTGCTCGTCATCGCGCTCGTTTCGATCTCGCTCGCGATCATCACGCTCGACTATCGGGAGGGCGACGCAGGCCCGCTGGCCGAAGCGGGCCGTTGGACACAGACCGTGATGGCTCCTCTGCAGCAGGGTGTCTCAACGGTCACGCGTCCGATCGGGGACTTCTTCTCCGGCCTCGCACACCTGCCCTCGCTGGAGCGAGACAACGCTGATCTGCGAGGGCAGGTCGCCGACCTCCAGACCCAGATCGCCGGTGCTGGGCGACATCCAGGACCGACTTCGGACGCTCGAGGACCTGTTACACCTGAAGCAGACCCTCGATCCGACGGGCATCCCGGCCGTCGTGATCGGGAACGGGGTTTCGAACTTCGAATGGACGATCACGATCAGCGCGGGCTCGGACGACGGTGTGGCGGTCGGTCAGCCGGTCGTCGCCGGATCGGCGACGTCACCGCGCCTGGTGGGTCGCGTCGTCACCGTCACGCCGGTCTCCGCCGATGTTCAGCTCTTGATCGATCAGAACTTCGCGGTCGCGGGGCGCCTCAGCACGACCCGCGCGACCGGACTGGTCCGCGGCCGCGGTGAGCAGGATCCGCGGATGGACGGCATCCCTCAGGACACGCAGATCCCGCTCGACGGCGACCAGCCCGTCCAAGTGTTCACCGTGAGCTACGAGATCAACGGCCAGCACGGCCGGTACCCGCCGGGGATCTTGATCGGCGAGGTCGCGAGCGTGATCCAGAGCACCAATGCGCTCGAGACCGCGGTCACCGTCCGACCGGCGGTCGACTTCTCCGCGCTCGAGTACGTCCTCGTCTACAAGACCGATCAGGGCCAGGGAGGCTCGACGGGGTGATCCGCAGGGTCCTCGCGATCGCCGCGGTGGTGGTGACGGCGCTACTCTTGCAATCCACCGTCTTCGGACAGCTCCGTCTGCTGGGCGTTCGACCCGAGCTGCTCTATCTCGTGACGATCGCGATCGCGCTGCTCGAGGGCCCGAACGAGGGTGCGACCGTCGGGTTCGCGAGCGGCCTGGCGCAAGACTTCCTGATGAACGAACCGAAAGGACTGACCGCGCTCACGCTCACGCTCCTCGGCTACTCGGTGGGGATGTTCCGGCAGTTCATCGTGTCGCCGTCGCCGCTCGTACCGACGATCGTCGTGGCCGTCGGGACGGCGGCGGGCCTGGCGTTCTACGAGGTCGTGTCGGTGCTGCTCGGGAACTTCCACGAGCAAGCGGCATACGGCGTTCGCGTGGCCCTCCTGGCGGCTCTGTACAACGCGGTCCTCACACCGATCCTTTACCCCCTCCTGCGACGCATCACCGAGGGATCCCGACCTCGGAGGGTGGTGCGGTTCTAGATGGACAAGATGTCGTCCAGGATCAAGGTGCTGGCGCTGCTGGTGGCGTTGATGTTCGTCGCGCTCTCGACCCGGCTGTGGTTCCTCCAGGTCCTCGCGACGACCCAGTTCCAGCAGGAGGCGCGGGACAACAGCGTCCGGTTCGTCTACACGGAACCGTTGCGTGGCCTGATGTACGACGACCGGGGCCGCCCGCTGGTCGAGAACCAGGAGAGCCTCGAGGTCCGCGTGAACCGTGACGCGATGGGGAGCCAGGCCGAGGCGGTCGTCTACCGGTTGGCGCACCTCCTGAACGTCCCCGTTCGCGAGCTGGTGGCTCGCCTGCAGGACAAGCGGTACTACTCGTTCCAGCCGATCCCGGTCGCGGAGTTCGTCCAGCCGCACGTGCGTGACTACATCGCCGAATACCAAGAGCTGTTCCCGGGCGTCGAGGTGGTCCCGACCTCGGTGCGCGCGTATCCGCAGGGGCGCACCGCGGCGCATATCCTCGGATACCTCGGGCCGATCTTCGCCGGTGAGTACGACCGCTTGAAGGACAAGGGCTACCAGCAGTCCGACGTGATCGGGCGGTCGGGCTTGGAACAGGTCTACGAGCGCTTCCTGCGGGGCACCCAAGGCGTCCAGAAGTTCATCGTCAACTCCGACGGAGAGACGATCCGTGCGCTCGGCGTGAAGGACCCGACGGCCGGGAATGATCTGCACCTCACCTTGGACCTCCGGATCCAGCGCGCTGCCGAACGCGAGCTGGCGGATGAGCTGGCGCGGGCTCGGAGCGGTCACGACATCAACGGGCTGCCGCTGAAGGCCAATGCCGGAGCGGTCATCGTGATGGACGCGCAAACGGGCGCGATCAAGGCCATGGCGTCGCTCCCGAGCTACGACCCGCGTTGGTTGGTGCAGGGGCTCACGAAGAGTCAGGCGAGCTACTTGTACAAGAGCGCCGCGGCCCCATCCCTCAACCGGGCGATCCAGCTGGGGTACGTCCCCGGCTCGACGTTCAAGCCGATCACCGCCCTCGCGGCGTTGAAGGAAGGGTTCGCCACGCTCGGCGGCTACTACCCATGCGATGCGACGTACACCCATCCGGGCGACACGTCCGGAACCGTCTTCCACAACTGGACGACCGCGAACCTCGGCACGATGAGCCTCGCGAAGGCGATCAGCATCTCCTGCGACACCGTGTTCGACCGCTTCGGGTCGGACTTCTACTTCCGCTACGTCCAGAACCAGCTCTCCGACAACGGGCTGCTACTCCAGAATGACCTGCGCGGGTTCGGCTTCGGAGCGCCGACGGGGATCGACCTGCCGTCGGAGGGATCCGGCTTGGTCCCCGACCCCGCGTGGGCGAAGACGCAACCCACCCTGTTCCCGGACGGCTGGGTCCCCGGCGGCGACATCCTGACGATGATCGGCTCCACGTACGTCATGGCGACGCCCCTGCAGCTCGCCCAGGCATACTCGGCGATCGCCAATGGCGGGCACCTGTGCCGACCACACGTGGTCGACCAGGTGGTCGCTCCCGATGGAGGCGTCGTCAAGCAGGCAGAGGATCACTGCAGCCGAACGCTCCCGTACACGCCGAGCGAGTTGGCCTACGTCCGTGGAGCGCTGGGCTCGGTGATCACGTCGGGGACGGCACAGTGCTCGTTCAGCGGGTTCCCGACCTCCCAGGTGTGGGTCGGCGGGAAGACCGGGACGGCCGAGCGTCCGCCGCACCAGGACACGTCGTGGTTCGCGGCGATGGCCGGGGAGAACCCGAACGCGCCGAAGTACGTCGTGATCGCGATGGTGGAGCAGGGGGGCTTCGGCGCGGAGGCCGCCGCTCCCATCGCCCGGCACGTGATCGAGGACATCTACCATCTGCCGAACAACCATCAGGGCGGCTGCGCCGTGGGTGACCGCTGATGGACATGGTGGCGGGGCGCGTCTGGGCCGACGAGCGCCGGCCGATCCGCCATGTCGATTGGTTCCTGCTCTTGCTCACGGGAGCCCTCGTCGTCGTCGGTCTCTTCCTGCTGTATTCGGCGACGGCCTCGACCCTTCGCGGCGAGAGCCTCGACCCCTTCGTGCGGGTGAAGAAGCAGGCGATCACGGCGATCCTTGGGCTCGTCATCGTGTTGGTGATCACGACGTTCGACTATCGCTTCTTCAAGGTGTACGCGGGGTTCATCTACCTCGCGACGCTCGCCGCGCTCGTGCTCGTCAAGGTCCCCGGGATCGGTGCGACGGACACGACCGGGACCGCGCAGCGCTGGTTCGCGGTCGCCGGCTTCCAGATCACCCCGTCGGAGGTCGCGAAGCTCTCGGTGATCGTGATGCTCGCAGCGGTCCTCTCCGAGCTGCGATCGCCGGAACCCACCCTGTCGGACCTCGTCAAGGTCCTCGCCGTCGCGGCGGTCCCGCTGGTCCTCGTGTTCCTCCAGCCGGACATCGGCACGTCGATCGCGCTCGCGGCGATCGTCGTCGGGATGCTCGTGGTCGCGGGGACGAGGCTGAAGCACCTCCTCATGCTGACCGCGGCCGGACTCATCTTGATCTTCCTCACGTTCCAACTCGGCGTGATCAAGGACTTCCAGCGGGAACGGCTCACGGCGTTCCTCGACCGGACGAACGCTCCCCAGGACGCCCGGTACAACCTCGACCAATCACTGATCGCGGTCGGGTCGGGGGGACTGACGGGCGTGGGCTACCTGAAGGGAACGCAGACGAACCTCGACTACGTGCCGGAGCAGCACACCGATTTCATCTTCACCGTGGCGGGGGAGGAGTTCGGGTTCCTCGGTGCGATGTTCGTCCTGCTCCTCTACGCCCTGATCCTCTGGCGCGCGATCCGGATCGCGACCTTATCGAAGGATCCGTTCGGCACGCTCGTGGCGGCCGGCATCGCGTCGATGTTCGCGATCCAGATGTTCGTCAACGTCGGGATGGTGATCGGGATCATGCCGATCACCGGGATCCCGTTGCCGTTCCTGTCGTACGGAGGATCATCGATCCTCGTGAGCTTCACCGCGATCGGGATGCTCGAGAGCATCCACATGCGCCGGTTCAGCTAGCTGAGCGCGGCGATCCGCGGCGGGAGCTCGGTGATGACGCCCGGCCCACCCGCGACGGACCAGAGGAAGGTGGTGCCGGCGACGCCGGTCGATTCGAGGGTCACGTCGCCGTCCATCGCGCGTGCCGAGAGCCTCGCCAGGCTGAGTCCCAGGCCGATCCCCGGGTGGGTGCGCGTGTGGAGCTCCTGCGCCTGTTCGAGCGGCTCGAAGATCCGCGGGATCGCGTCCGGCTCGATGCCCTGTCCGCGGTCGATCACCCGGACCTGCGGGATGCCGTCATCGTTGGAGACGCGGATCACGACCTGGGTCGTGTCCGGCGAGAACGCCAACGCGTTCTCGACCAGCTCCTCGAGGATCCGGATGCCGGCGGTCCGGTTCAGCGCGGTCATCACGGGCGCGAGCGGGGCCTCGACGCGGATCCGTGGATCACGCGTCCCGACCTCCTTCGCGAGCTCCGTCACGTTGGCCCACTCCGTCAGTCCCGCCTCGATCGCCGCCTCGAACCGGCGGACGAGCCGAGCGAGCCCCTCGGTGCGGAGCACCAGCGTGTCGAGGACCTCATCGAGCTGCTCGTCGTCGAGCCCTCCACGGCGAAGCGTCTGGGCGAGGCCCAGGAGGACCGTCACCGGCGTTCGGAGCTCATGACCGACCCGGCCGATCAGCTGTTGCCGGCGTGCCCCGCGCTCGAGCAGTGCTTCCTGCGCGATCTCCAGCTGCCGGGTCCGCCTTCGTTCGCGTTCGAGAGCCTCGAGCAGCTGCTCGATCACGGTCGGCGTGACGTCGGGTGAAAGGAGTGCGCCCCCGCTCGCGGCACGCCGGACCGCGTGGATGATCTCGTCGCCCTCGGAATCCTTGAGCACGTAGCCTGACGCTCCCGCAACCAGCATCTCGCGCACGGCGCGCTCCTCTTCGAGCCCGGTGAGCGCCACGACCTCGAGCGAGGGGTGCAAGGCCTTCAGCCGGCGCGTGGTCTCGATCCCGTCCATCTGTGGCATGCGGATGTCCATCAGGACGACGTCGGGTCCCAGCTCGTTGACGAGCTCGATCGCCTCGATGCCGTTCGACGCCTGGCCGACGACCTCGAGGTCTTCGCCGCCGAGGAGGGCAGCGAGCGAACCCCGGAAGCCGTCATTGTCGTCGACCACGAGGACGCGAACGCGACCGGACAGGGGAAGGGTGCCCTGAGGCATGTGCAGAGGGTGCGCCGCGCGAAGGGCTCCCGGTATCCGACCGTCGTAGGGTTCCTTCGAGGGACACGCGTGTGGGCCGGATGGCCCAGGCCCTCGTCCCGACGGGCCACCGGAGATAGCCCACCGGCTTGGAGCGACGGCGCCGAACCCGCTGCTATCCTTGATGCAGACGTGCCCGCCCGCGACCGGATCGAACCGGTCGCGACGGGATCCAAGGAAGTCGAGGAGGCGCGCGACCGCGCCCGAGCGGCCCAGACGAGGCCGCCGCGTAGGGCCGCAGCGCCGGGAGAAGGTACGTACCGGGTGCACGACGTCATTCGCAGCACGCGCAACAGATGCAGCGTGAGCGGACCCCCAGCAACGTCTTGCGGCGCAGTCAGTTGGCTGTGCTCCGATATCGGCCTTCCCGGCGCACGCCCCCTCGCATCGAGCGAAGGGAGCACCACGTGGACCACGACATCGATGTCGAGGGCCGAGCGGCGTCCGTGACGCCGACCCCCGAGGAGGGGACCAGCACCACATCGCCTGCCGAGCAGGCATCGACACGAACCTCCGCCTCGCGCCGCCGTCGTCGGGGTGGACGCGGACGTGGACGAGGCCGGTCGGGGGCCGCGGCCGCATCCGCCACGAACGATGGATCCGGCGCCGTCGCGACGACACCGGCCGAGACGTCCGAGGGATCGGCCGTCCTCCGGGCCGGGGCCGGCGCGCCGTCCGAGACCGGTGGACAGGCCGAGACGGGCGGAACCTCGAAGCCGAAGTCACCGCAGCGGTCCGGGCAGCCCCGGAGACGGAAGCCCGCCGGATCCACGGCGACCACGGCGACGACCGGGGATCCGTCGGAGACGACCGGCTCTCCGCAGCCCCCCCTCTCCGGCGACGGCGCGGAGCCGGCGGAGACGGCGGTCCCAGCTGATGGCGCGACGACCCCAGCCAAGAAGCGCAGGCGCCGTCGTGGCGGCCGCGGCCGAAGCAGGAAGCCGGCCGGGGCCGCTACGGCCGACGCCGACGGCGAGGCCGACGACACGCCGGTGATCGATCCGGTCGACGCCCAGCGGGACGAGGCCGAACCGGACGCCGATGCGGCCGCGAAGCCCCCCGCGCGACGTCGCCGGCGCTCCTCTTCGAGCCGCGCCGACGACCCGCAGCGCGCCACCAAAGCCCCGACCGGTCCGGCGGCCGCGACCGAGCCGGCCGCGCCGCAGCCGGCCCGCTCCCGACCCGCGAAGGCGAAGACGATCGAGGAGCAGGTGGCGGCCGGGGGTCCGACCCGCGGGATCCGCACCACGCGGAGCCGCACGGGACGCGAGGGCCGGCGACGCCGGGAGCCACAGCCGACGCCCCCGCGCGTGACCGACAAGCTCATGGTGATCACCGAGCACGGCGACCGCGACCAGATCGCGGTGCTCGAGGAAGACGTCTTGGTCCAGCACTACGTGACCCGCGCCGGGGCCACCTCGATGGTGGGCAACATCTACCTGGGTCGCGTGCAGAACGTCCTTCCCGGCATGGAGGCGGCGTTCGTCGATGTGGGTCGCGGTCGCAACGGCGTCCTGTACGCGGGCGAGGTCAACTACTCGCCGGAAGACATCGAGGGAGCCGCACCGCGCATCGAGCAACTCCTGAAACCGGGACAGGCGGTCATGGTCCAGGTGACGAAGGACCCGATGGGCGGGAAGGGCGCTCGGCTCACCGCCAACCTGAGCCTCGCGGGACGCTACCTCGTGCTCGCGCCGAACCAGGATCTCCAAGGCATCAGCCGGCGGCTGCCGGATGAAGCTCGCAAACGACTCAAGACCCTCCTCAAGCGGGTGAAGCCGCCGGAGCACGGCGTGATCGTGCGGACCGCGGCCGAGTCCGCGACCGAGGAGGCGCTCGAGGCGGATCTCCGGCGGCTGTTGGCGATCTGGGATCAGATCCAGTCGAAGGCGACGAGGGGCAAGGCGCCCACGGTGCTGTACGAGGAGCCGGAACTCACGGTTCGGGTCGTCCGCGACCTCTTCACCGACGAGGAGTACCGGGGGCTCGTGACCGATTCACAGCGGGTGCACGGGCTCGTCGTGGCCTACCTCCGCGAGGTCGCGCCCGATCTGGCCGAGAAGGTCACGCTGCACACGGGCCCACTCCCGGCGTTCGAGGCCTACCGGATCGTCGAGCAGATCCACAAGGCGCTCGATCGCAAGGTGTGGCTGCCCTCGGGCGGCTACCTCATCATCGAGCGCACGGAGGCGATGACGATCGTCGACGTCAACACCGGCAAGAGCGTCGGGAAGACGAACCTCGAGGCGACGGTCGTCAACACGAACCTGGAAGCGGCTCGAGAGGTCGCCCGTCAGCTCCGGCTCCGCGACATCGGCGGCATCATCGTGATCGACTTCATCGACATGCTCCTCGAGAAGAACAAGAAGCAGGTCGAGGACACGATGCGGGATGCGCTGGCGATCGACAAGACACGATCGCAGGTGTTCGAGATCGGCCCGCTCGGCTTGATGCAGGTGACACGCAAGCGGGTATCCTCGGGCCTGGTCGAATCGTTCTCCCAGATCTGCCCCACGTGCGAAGGCCGGGGCATCATCCTCACCTACGACGTTGACTGAGAGGATCGTCTGACGATGTATGCGGTGATCAAGACCGGCGGCAAACAGCACAAGGTCCAAGCCGGGGACGTGATCGAGGTCGAGAAGCTGGTCGGCGCGGACGAGACGATCACGTTCACGCCGCTGCTCGTCGTCGATGACGACGGCAAGACCCACGCCGGCCCCGCCGCCTCGAAGGCGACCGTCACCGCGAAGCCCTTGGGCGACAAGAAGGGCGACAAGATCAAGGTCTTCAAGTACCGGCCGAAGAGTGGCTACGCGAAGAAGACCGGACACCGTCAGCAGCTCACGCTGTTGCAGATCGAGACCGTCGAGCTCGGCTAGGCCGCGGCGGAGACGACTGGTAGCCTGGAGACCTTATGGCGCACAAGAAGGGCGGCGGCTCGTCCCGGAACGGTCGGGACTCCACGTCGAAACGGCTCGGCGTGAAGGCCTACGGCGGCCAGACGGTCACCGCGGGCTCGATCATCGTGCGTCAGCGGGGGACGAAGATCCATCCCGGCGACGGCGTCGGCAAGGGCGGCGACGATACGTTGTTCGCCACGCGCGAGGGCGTCGTCGACTACCGACAGTCTCGCGGTCGGAGATACGCGACCGTGACGGCCGCACCGGCCTAAGACCGCTCGCCCCGCGCCTGCTTCATCGCCGCCTTGATCTGCGACACCAGCGCGTCACGTCGTTCCTTCAACGAGGTCGACGTCGCGACGAGGTACCGCGTGTTGTCCCGGCGCTGACGCCAGCGCCCACTCCTGCGCAACGTCGTGGCGGCTCTGAGGTCGGGGATGTCCGGCGGTCCGCCCCCCGGGGGGAGGGTTCCGAGCGGGGGCGGCCGCGTCAGGTAGAACGCGGTCTGACGCCGTTCGTCGTGCAAGCGCCATCCGAGCGTGAAGACCGGGGAGCCGACCACGCGCTTGACGTTCACGATGTCGACGAACGGGAAGCGCGTCGTCTCCGGTGAGCCGGCATCCACGAAGACGAGCTCCCACTCGTCGGCGGACAGGATCCCCTCGGTCTCGTCGGTGGGCGTGCGGTCGAGGTGCACCATCCACACGGTCGTCGGTTCGATCACGGGGTCCATCTTCTCGGTGACGCCGTCTCGCGACCACCTACGCTATCTCGGATGTTCACCGACGAGTGCACGGTCTTCGTGGAGGCGGGGCGGGGTGGGAACGGGTCCGCGTCGCTGCATTCCGAGCCCTACAAGCCGCGTGGTGGCCCCGACGGGGGGAACGGCGGCCGCGGAGGATCGATCGTCTTCGAGGTGGCCCGCGGGATCCACGATCTTTCCTGGATGGCGGATCATCCGCATCAGCGGGCGCGGCCGGGCGGATCGGGTCGATCCGCCCGGCGCGACGGAGCCTCCGCCAAGGACCTGGTGATCCAGGTTCCCGACGGCACCATGGTGTTCGACGAGGATGGGCCTCTCGCCGACCTCGTGGGAGAAGGAGCCCGGGTGGTCGTTGCGCGCGGGGGCAGAGGTGGGCGTGGGAACGCCCAGCTGGCCACCGCGCGCAACCGTGTGCCTCGGGTCGCCGAGCCCGGTGAGGCAGGGGAGACCAAGCGCCTCCAGGTCGAGCTGCGGACCGTGGCCGATATCGGGCTCGTGGGGCTCCCGAACGCCGGCAAGTCGACGCTGCTTTCCCGACTCACCGCCGCCACGCCGAAGATCGCCGACTATCCCTTCACGACGCTCACGCCGAACCTCGGCGTCGCCGAGACCGGGGAGGGGCGGGCGGTGGTCGCCGACGTCCCCGGGTTGATCGAGGGCGCGCACCAGGGGAGGGGCCTCGGACATCGGTTCCTCAAACACATCGTCCGGTGTCGCGCGTTGGTGCTCGTCGTGGATCTCTCGAGCGCCGACCCGGCCGCGGACCTCGCCGTCCTTCGTACGGAGCTTGGGAGCTACGACCAGACGCTCGTCACCCGGCCGTCGATCGTCGTGGGCACGAAGGCGGACCTGGTCGACGATCCGGCGGCGGCCTCGGCGACGCTGCAGCCGGGCGCGCTCGCGGTCTCCGCGATCACCGGGGCGGGGCTCGACGAGCTCCGCGAGCGCGTGAACGCCCTCGCGAGCGAGGCCGCCGCCTCCGAGCCCGAGCGGAGCACGCACGTCGTGCTCCGTCCCGGCCGGCCGCGGTTCGCGGTCAAGCGCGATGAGCGCGGCACATGGCACGTGGAAGGTCGAAGCGTCGAGCGCTGGGTCCTCGAGACCGACCTCGATGACGCGGACGAACTGGCGAAGCTCCAGCGCAACCTTCGCCGCGAAGGTGTGTTCCGGGTGCTCGAGGCGTCCGGGGTCGCCGAGGGCGACGATGTCGAGATCCGGGGCCTCGTCTTCGCGTTCGTTCCCGACACCGAGGACGGGGGCCGATGAACGATCCCCAGCTCGAGTCGATGCTCCTGGAGGAGGACCGGGGATGGCGCCGGCTCCACGTGTTGCTGCGGAGCATCCCGACCCATCGGCTGGACGAGCCGACGGTGACCCCGGAGGGATGGTCGCCGAAGGACGTGATGTTCCACATCGGCGCGTGGTTGGCCGAAGCGGCGCGGCAGCTCGACCGCATGCGCGAGGGCACGTACCGGCAGCAGGAAGACACCGTCGAGGAGCTGAACCGCGCGTGGTTCGCGTTGTCGCGGACGCTCGATGTCCCGACCGCGCGCGCCGAGCTCGAGTCCGCGCGCGTGATCGCCCGCGAGGCGTTGGGTGCGCTCCCGACGGTGACGACCGACGCCCGCGGATGGTTCGAGGAATCCGCATGGCTCCACTACGCCCAACACGTCGTCGACCTCGAACGATGGCTCAGCGCCTGATCGGCCGCGCGCGGGGCCGGCGGTAGGATTCCGCTCGATGGGGAGACGTCTGGGCGTCATGGGCGGCACGTTCGACCCCATCCATTACGGCCACCTCGTGACGGCCGAGGAAGCGCTGCACCAGTTCGAGTTGGATGAGGTCGTCTTCGTGCCGACCGGCCAACCGTGGATGAAGGAGCACGAGGTCGTCTCGGCTCCCGAGGACCGCTATCTGATGACGGTGATCGCCACGGCGTCGAACCCCCGCTTCTCGGTGTCGCGGGTAGAGGTTGATCGCGAAGGACCCACGTACACGATCGACACCTTGCGGGCGATGAAGGAGATCTCCGGTGCCGACCTGTACTTCATCACGGGCGCCGACGCGGTCCTCGAGATCTTCCAATGGAAGGATCCGTCGGAGCTGTTCGAGATGGCGCATTTCATCGCTGCGACCCGGCCCGGCTACGACATCGCAGCGCTCGAGGAGCAAGTGCCCGGACACGACGGCATCAGCAACATGAGCATCCCGGCACTCGCCATCTCTTCGACCGACATCCGCGCGCGGGTCGCGCGTGGACAGCCGATCCGGTACCTCGTGCCCGAGGGAGTCGTCAGCTACGTCGGGAAGGTGGGGCTCTACCGGTGAGCTCGGGGCTCGGCGACGGTCCCGTGCGGCCGTCGCGCGCCACGAGAGCCGACGCGTCGCTCCGCCGTCGCCGGATGTACGCGGTCGTGGCCGTGCTGGTCGTGGTCGCGCTCGGGCTGGCCGCCTGGGTGCGCCTGGGGGACGGAGGAACGTCGGCGGGGTCGTCACCGACCGCGACCGACTCGACGGGTCAGCGAGGCCGGGGCCCCTCGGAGCTGTTGGCCTTCTCCGTCACCGGCGCGCCGAGCGCCCTGCTCGCAGTGGTCGGGACCGGCGGCGGGCAGCCACCCGCCGGTTTCGTGCTCCCGCCGGGGATGACCGTGATCGTCCCGGGCCAGGGGGAGACCCCGACGGAACAGGTGCAGGCTCTCCCCGGTGACGCGATGCGGATCAGCGTGTCGAACGCGGTGGGAGCGTGGGCGTCCCATTACGCGGTGATGAACCTCAACGGGTTCGGCGACACGATCGACCAGGTCGGGGGCCTCACCGTGAACCTGGCGGACGTCTATACCGTGGGAGGGTCGGTCCTCGGTCCAGGCCGAACGCACATGTCGGGCAACCAGGTGGTGACGTTCCTCTACGAACAGGCCGAGGACACGGCGATCCGCTGGTCCTCGGTCCTGGAGGCGTTCCTGAAGGCGGCGCCGGCCATCCCCCAGGGCGATCTGACGGAGACCGATGATGCGGCCGCCGCCACCGCCGTCCTCGGCGCCGCGAGCGGCGCCGAGGTGCAGGTGGCGCCCACGAAGGTCGTGGGCGCCACCGCGATCGTCCCGGCGCAGCCGGACTTCGATGACTTGGTCGGGAGGCTGTTCGGAACACCGCCTCCGGTCCGCGCCTTCGTGCAGAACGGGAACGGGAGTCCGGGGATCGGCGAGGCGGTCGCGCGCGACCTCTTACCGCAGGGATTCCGGATCGTGTTGAGCGGGAACGCCGAGTCGTTCAACCACGACACGACCGTCATCACGGCGATCGGCGCAGACCATCTCGATGACGCCAACCGCGCGAAAGACGCGCTGGGGGTCGGGGTGGTTCGGGAGAGCCAGGTACCATCGGGGCTGGCAGACGTGACGATCGTGGTGGGGAGCGACTTCAAGGGATGACGATGGCCGGGCAGGGGAGCGACGTGCTACCCCCGAGCAGGGACGTCGCCATCGCGGCAGCCCGAGCGTCGTCGGACAAGCAGGCAGACGACATCGTCATCTTGGACGTCCACGAGCTCATCGTGATCACCGACTTCTTCGTGATCTGCTCCGCGGGCACCCAGCGGCAGGTCAAGACGGTGATCGAGAGCATCGAGGATCGGGTCCGAGAACGGCTGGGAGTGCGCCCGGTCCGACGGGAAGGCGAAGCCGGTGCGGGGTGGTGGCTCCTCGACTACGTCGATGTCGTCGTTCATGTGTTCGGAACCGAGGAACGCTCGTACTACGACCTCGAGCGGCTGTGGAGCGACGCGCCACGCGTGGGCTGGGAAGATGGATCCGAGGCCGCATCCGCCGGGTAGACTTCCCGGCTTCGGGCCCATAGCTCAGCTGGTAGAGCGCATGGCTGGCAGCCATGAGGTCGGGGGTTCGAATCCCCCTGGGTCCACGGCCGCGCTTGCCATAGCGAGAAGAAGGACAAGAACACAGGTCCCGCCTCAGGCACCAGCGTTCGACTTCCTTCGTAGCGGGTAAGGCAGCTCCGAGGAGGACGACCTTCGTCCATCGGTGTACAGGCGGGTGAAAGAGCCTTTCGGGATGTGGGACGACAAGAGACGAGATCGAGTGTTCTGGGGTGCTGCCGGTTTGGCGGTTGGCCTCTTCATCTGGGTGTATTCCCACTCCCCGAACGGAGAAGGAGATTTCGCGGACTCACCACCCTCGTTGGCTCCGTCCGCCGCCATCCAGGTTGCCTCACCATCGCCGGTCTCTGAGATGCCGGCGCTCTCCCCTTCACCGGCGAGCCCCAGTTCGTCCCATGCGTCAAGCGTGATCCTGCCGGTGACGTTCGGGCGCGAGATCGCTTTCGAGTCGCCAGCTCCGCCTCCTCCTCCCTCTGGTTCGTCCCCGAGCGCCAGCGCGTCGAGCCCGAAACCCACTCCGAAGCCCTCGCCGAGCCCCTCTCGTTCACCATCTCCATCGCCCTCACCCAGTCCGTCACCATCACCGAGCCCCTCACCATCTCCTTCGCCAAGCCCCACTGATCCGCCCAGCCCGGATGCACTTCCTGGGTGAGGTCCTGATCCGCGACAGGCGCGGGGGGCTTTCTTAGCGCGGGAGCCAAGCGGAAGAACCCGACATGGATCGAGAAACCAGCTTCGCAGCATGGAGGCAGGCGTACGAGAGAGCGTTCGCCGGCGCGAAGAGACTCCCGCTCGTACTACGGCTGACCCCCGCCGTGCTCTTCTACGTCGCGTACAAGCAGCTCCGTTACACGCCCGAGGAAGCCAGGAAGGCGCGGAAGAACGAACGAGTTTGAGCGGATCGCGCCATGCTCGGCGGTCACGGAGGCGCCGGCGGTCCCGAAGGCACGAGAGCGGGCGGGCCGGGCCCTCTTCGCAGCGCCGGGATCGGGACGTACGCAATGCCGTCAGGCTTGCGCCAATCGATCGAGCCGTCGTCCCCGCGCTGCAGCGACCATCCGTGCTCGTGGACCAGCTTGTGATGGAAGAAGCACACCAGCACGAGGTTGTCCAGATCCGTGGTGCCGCCTTCCTTCCACCACACGACGTGGTGGGCTTGCGTGAACCTTCGCGCCCCGCAGCCCGGGAACCGGCACTCGACGTCTCGGTAGCGGAGTTGGCGCATCATGGCGGGCGTCGGATCCCGCGACAGCCGTCCGAGTCGAACCGGTTCGCCGTCTCCGTCCTCCAGCACCGTCTGCACCCGCGCATCACAGAGCAGGCGGCGTGCGGTCTCCGGGTGGATCCATCCGCCACCCTCGACCTCGGCTGCGCCCTCGGTTCCGACCAGGTCGCCGAGCTGAGCGTGAACGACGACGGTCGCACGATCCGGGTCGGCGTCGATCGCGATCCGATTGGAGCACAAGGCAACCAGCGCGTCGGCTCGGCGTGCTGGGGCGAAGGCGGGGTCATCCTCGCCCGGCATCAGGGGGATCGAGTCACTCATGCGTTGGAGCGCGCGGGCCACGATCGCTCCTTGGGACGTGGGCAGTTCCGCCTCGAGGCCGAAGCGGTTCCCGTCGTCCAACCACCACCAGTTGAGGAACCGAGCATGCTCGGCGTCGCGAACGTCCTCGATCGTTCTGCGCACCTCCAGATCCGCCCGCCGTCGAACGGCCGCGGTCGACACGTATCTGGCCCACGAGACCAAGCCGGCCTCCGACTCGAAGGTCGCGAACCGGGCAAGCTCGACAACCTTGTCGATGCCGAGCTCTCCTGAGGAGAGAGCCCGAGCCAGATCGGTCAGGTGCTCGAGCGCATGGCCGGCGGCGATCCATCGCCGCGCCTTCCATTGGGAGATCCCCTGACGCATCGCGAGCCAATGAGCCATGTCGCGCGCTCCCGAGCCACGCCACAGCTCGCGGCGGTCAACCTCGGCGATGAAGCCGAGGAGCTCACGCTGGATCCTGGAAGCTTGCTGATGCGACTCATCGACCGCATCGATCAGGTCTACGTCGCTGTATGTATCTGTCGGGGACACCGCGACCTCGTTCGGTCACGGGGGAGGAGACCGCCAACTCTATCGAACATATGTTCGATCGTCAAGACTTCGCGAGCAGTATCCCTTGGCGAGGCTTCTCGCAACACCCCCCTAGAGGCGAACGTAGTCGGACCGCTGAGCGAGAGGGCTACGCCTTCGGCCGCCTCCTGTCCCGTTTCTTCGCCCCGGTCGGATGCGTCGAGGTGGGTTCGTCAACCTCGCGCTACTCCTCGGGGTCGGTGGGCTGCGCGGTCTCTTCCGATGTTCGCCGCTCGACATCGAGCTCTTCGGCGTCCGCGGTCTGCAGCCGCGCACCTTCGACTTCGTGGCCGCACGTGAAGGTCTGTACCTGCCGACTCTCGGGCTGCTGTTCGCCGAAATCGATCGTGATCAACGTGCCTTTGCCGCAGATCGGACAGATCGTCGACTCGGGCTCGCCCATCGGCACAAGGTACACCGAGGCTGACACAATGGGGGCATGGCTTCGTACGAGGTCGATCGACGCGCCGTGACGCATGCGCGAAAGCTCATCGACGCTCATCAGTACGTGCTCGAGAGCGATCGGGGCGACGCTCAGCCGAGCGCTGACGAAGAGAACGCCTTCCTCGAGACGCACTCATGGGACGAGTACGGCGAGTGGTACCTCGGGCTCACCGAGGGTGCGAGCGACGAGACCAAGGCCAGGTACGGGTTCGTCTATGGAGACTTCCGTCGTGTCCATCGAACGGGTCTGATCGCGTGCCAGTACCGCGCCGCCGAGTGGCGGCACAAGGAGGTCGAGCTCGCCGCTCACGACCTGCTGCAGGAGCTCGACGGCAAGCGAGCCTGAGCCGGGAGCTGTGCACATGGGACCACGATTCGATCCGGCGGTCGTTGAGGTGCTCGAAGCGTTCGGACGGCTCCCGTCCGGCTCCGAGAACGCGATCCCCGCGAGGGAGGTCCTCCAGACAACCTCTCTCGAACCGGACGGCGCTCGTGCGGGGGAGATCCTCAAGACAGCTGGTGTCCGAGGGCCTGCTCGTGGAGAGCGGGCCGGGCGGCCGCGAGACATCCGGGACCTACTCATTGACCAGCCTCGGCCGGTCCCGGATCGAGCAGCGGAAGCGGAAGGAAGAGGACTAGCAGGCGAGCATCGTGCCCACGTATTCGGAACTTGTGGAGCTCCGAACGCTCGATGGTCCGAACCTGTACTTCCCGCGTCCGGCGATCAAGCTGACCGTGGCCATCCCTGGGTGGCTTCGGGCGACGACTCCGCGGCTCGAGCGCATGGCCGCGGAGATGGGCGCACCGGCGACGCTGCTCCCGGGAGAGCCGGGGACCGAACAACGACATCGCTTCACGGCCAGGATCGGCGCGCACGTGACCCGACAGGTCGCCCACGCAGCGGGCACGCGGCTCGCGATCCGTGGCCGGCCGGGCCCAGAGGCGGACCAGATCGTCATCGCCTTCCCGTGGCGGCAGCGAGGGACGGCTGAGGCACTCGCACGCGAGGTGCCCGGCGTCCTGGCGGACCTGCTGGTCACGCGACGATCGCTCTCGAGGATCGCAGCAGATGCCGCGGTTCGCGTCCTCGCCCAGCCACCCGGTGACGCCCCCTCGGTGCCGGAGCCGACGATCCCCGTCATCGCCGTGACCGGGACGAACGGCAAGACCACGACGGTCCGCCTGCTCGCGCATCTCGTGCGGGCTGCCGGCGGCAGCGTCGCGTATTCCTCGACGGACGGCGTCTATCGCGACGACGAACTGGTGGAAGCCGGGGACTACTCGGGGTTCGCCGGCGCGGGCATCGCTCTCTCGCAGCCGGGCGTGGACGTCGCCGTCCTGGAGACGGCGCGGGGCGGCGTCCTCCTACGCGGCATCGGCACGATGCACAACGACGTGGCCGTCGTCACCAACGTGTCGACCGATCACCTGGGGCTCGTCGGGATCCGCACGCTCGATGAGCTCGCGGAGGTGAAGGCCGCCATCACCCGGATCACCCGTCCGGAGGGATGGGTCGTGTTGAACGCGGACGACCCACGTGTCCTCTCGATGCGGAAGGGTGCACAGTGGGCGTCCGTTCCTCTTCTCCACGGACCCATCCCATCCCGCGATCCGCGAAGCCCTTTCGGAAGGCGGGCGGGCCATCACGGTGCTCGACGGATGGCTGGTGATCTTCGGGAAGGGAAGCGCGGTGCGCCGGCTGGTGGCTCTGAAGGAGCTCCCCGTCGCCTTAGCCGGCATCGCGACCCACCACGTGCAGAACGCGATGGCGGCCACAGCGGCGGCGCTCGGGATCGACCTGCCGGAGGAGGCGATCGTGCAGGGGCTCCGCAGCTTCGTCCAGGGGTCGACGACCAACCCGGGACGGGCGAACGTGTTCACGCTCGACGATCGGGTCGTGGTCGTCGACTACGCGCACAACGAGGCCGGGATGGTTGGTCTGACCGAGATCCTCACCGGTCTCCGCTCGCGAGGCGGCCAGATCTGGCTCGCCTTCTGCGCGGCCGGCGACCGACAGGACGACATCCTTCACGCGCTCGGCTATCGGGCGGCGCGCGGAGCCGACCACGTCGTCGTGGCGGAGCTTCCCGGCTACCTCCGGGGCCGGGACCCCGACGACATCGTGGCGCGCCTCCGCGCGGGCGCGGAGGATGCCGGGGCGACGGACGTCCCCGCGTTCCCCGACGAGGTCGATGCCCTGACGTTCATGATCGACAGCTCGAAGCCCCACGACGTGATCGGGCTCACCGCTCTCGGCCAGCGCCCGGAGATCTTCGACCTGCTGGAGCGTCGCGGCGCCGTCCGTGCCGACCCGACCACGGTTCGCCGGCTGGTGGAACGGGCGCGTCGCTGAGGCTCCGCGTCAGGTCGTGGCCGGGGACGTCGCGCTCGAACGACGGGCTTCGAGCTCCTCCCACACCTGGGAAGCGTGATCCACACAGAGCAGCACCAGATCGCCGGGGCGGCTTCGGTCCAGGGCTCGGCGCGCCGCCGTCATCTCATCCGTCACGATCTCCGCGCTTCCCGCGCGCGCGCCGCCCGCCTGAGCCGCACGCACACCTTCGAGGACGATCGCGGCCACCTCGCCTCGTTCCCGTCCGCGCGTGTTCACGTCCTCCCTGATGATCACGTCGTCGAAGTAGTGAGCGGCAACCCGACCGAGCTCACGCATGTCGTCGTCGCGCCTGTCCCCAGCGGTCGCGATCACGGCGACGCGAAGGTTCGCCGTCCACGACGCGAACCCAGGGGGCGCGTGATCACGCACGTTGGAGGACGTCATCTGTTCGACGAAATCGCCGACCGCCTGTAGTCCCGCCGCATTGTGCGCGTAGTCGAGCAGGACCTTGACGCCGGAGAGCTCGAACAGGTTCATCCGGCCCGGCGATTGGAAGTAGGACGTTGCGAACGTCCGGAGTCCGTGCCTGATGTCGTGGAGATGCGCCCCCGCCGCGTGAGCGGCCGCGGCGGCGGCGAGCGCGTTCTGGACGTTCATGCGCGCGCGTCCGTCGAACGTCGCCGGGAAGAGATGGGTGTGGCCGATCGGCATCGTTCGGCGACCATCACGGATCACCATGAGCTCGCCTTGCCGGTCCTGCTCGAGGACGACGGCCTTGCCTCCACGGCGCACCCAGCGCTCGACCAGCTTGTTCTCGCTCTCCACCGAGAAGAAGATGACGTTCCCGGAACAGTGTCGTCGCATCCCGGCGACGAGCGGATCGTCCGCGTTCAAGACGGCATAACCGTCGCGAGGCACCGCTTCCACGATGACCTGCTTGACCGCGGCCAGCTGCTCCATCGTGTCGATCTCCCCGAGCCCGAGGTGATCGCCCGTCACGTTCAACACGACGGCGACGTCGTTGCGCCCGTACCCCAGTCCTTCACGCAGGATGCCTCCCCGGGCCACTTCGAACACGGCGAGATCCACCCGCGGGTTCTGCAAGACCTTCTGAGCGGATCGGGGACCGCTGGCGTCCACCTTCTGGGTGAGGCGCTCATCGATGTAGATCCCGTCGGTCGAGGTCAGGCCGACCTTGTGCCCCTTTCCCTTCATGATGTGGGAGATCATCCGAACCGTCGTGGTCTTGCCGTTGGAGCCGGTGACAGCCACGATCGGGATCCTCGATGGGCGTCCGGGCGGGAAGAGCAGGTCGACGACCGGTCGCGCCGCGTACTGCGGCTCGCCCTCGGTGGGATTGGTGTGCATGCGGAACCCGGGAGCGGCGTTCACTTCGATGATCGCGCCTCCCGTCTCACGCACCGGCTTGGTGATGTCGGGAGCGAGGAAGTCGATCCCCGCGACGTCGAGCCCCACGACGCGAGCCGCCTCTTCGGCGATGTCGACGTTGTCCTCGTGCGCCTCCCAGGTTCGGTCGATGGCGCTGCCGCCGGTCGACATGTTGCCGGTCGCAGCGAGCTTCACGACCGCCTCCGCCTCGGGAACATCGTCGAGCGACAGCTCCTGCTCGCGGAGGAGACGCTCGGCCTCCTCGTCGACCTTGATCCTCGTGAGGATCTTCTCGTGTCCGAGCCCGCGGCGAGGATCGGCGTTCGTGATCTGCACGAGTTCCCGGACGGTGTGTTCACCATCGCCCACGACGTGGGCAGGGACCCGCTCGGCGACGGCGACCATCCTCCCTCCGACCACCAGCAGGCGGTAGTCGCTGCCCTTCCACCATCTTCTCGACGACGACATCCCCGCCCCGCGACTGCTTCCTCGCGCGATCGAACGCCGCGCGGGCGTCGTCATCCGAGCGGATGTCCAGGCCGACCCCCCGCCCGTGATTCCCGTCGAGCGGCTTCGCGACGACCGGGTAGCCGATGCGCTTGGCTGCCGAGACGGCCTCGTCGGCCGAACGTACGACCTCGCTCCGTGGCACCGGGAGGCCTGCAGAGGCGAGGAGTTGGTTCGTGAGCCGCTTGTCCTGCGCGATGTCGACGGCGAGAGCCGACGTCATGGACGTCATCGTGGCGCGGATCCGCTGCTGGTACTTGCCCTGACCGAGCTGCACGAGGGACTGCTCGTTCAGCCGGATGAACGGGATGTCGCGACTCGCCGCCTCGTCGAGGATCGCTTGGGTCGAGGGGCCGAACGCTCGCTCCTCGGCGAGCCGGATCAACGCTTCGAGTTCTCCGAAGAGGTCGAACTCCGAGTCCGGCGAGACGAGGTGATTGACGAGCCGGACGGCGATGCGCCCTGCGGCCAGCCCGACCTGCTCCTCCCAGTACCCGTAGATCACGTGGTAGCGCCCGGGCGCGCCCGATCCTCGGGTCTTTCCCCGGTAGACCTGCGCGCCGGACTCTCGCTGCAGCTCGATCGCGATGTGCTCGGCGACGTGCCCGGCCCACGTGCCCTCGATCAGCCGTTCGCGGAACCCTCCCGCGTGCCCGCGCGAGCAGGAATGCTCGCCCACGCCCGGGAGGATCGCGAGCAGTTCGTCGGTGAAACCGTCGATCGTGTTCGACGGCCAGTACTCGAGGGAGCCCAGATCGACGAGCAGCTTGATCGCCGGCTCGTAGGAGTAGTAGTTCGGCCCTCGGTAGACCTGCGCGTGGACGATCGAGAGATCCGGGCTGAGCGGTGGTGCTTCGGCCTCCACGAGCTCTCGCGAGCGCTCGGCCTCTTCGGAGGCGCTCACTCCGAGGCCTCTCGCTCGATCCTGACACCACCCTCGTCGGAGGCCAGTTCGCGGGCGCGGAGGTCGAAGATGTAGCCGGAGGGGATCGAGTGCAGGATGGCGCCGGAGATCATCATCGGCCGGCGCCTCCGCAGTCGATACGCGTCGGTCTGCATGTTCGACCCGTCCACGACGGTGACGGCTCCCCGGCCGATGACCTCCATCCGCCCGTCGACGGTGACGATCGCGGCCGTGTCCTCGTCCAGACCGAGCCCGATGAGCGAAGGGGACTGCGCGATCGCCGAGAGCAGCCGGCCCAGCCGCATCCGCTCCTCGAAGTGCTGGTCGACCACGGTGTTGGGGACCAGCCCCAGTCCGGCGGCGAGCTGCACGATGCCGTGGCGTGGTGTTGGGCCCGAGTCACCGAACGCGAGCATGTGACCGGCCAGCGCGCTCGCACCGGCGGATGTGCCGGCGATCACCGCGCCGCGGTCGTGGGCGAGATGCAGCCCGGAATCGAGCCTGGTGCCGGCGACGATGGAGGTCAGCCGGAGTTGGTTGCCCCCGGTCAGGAACACGCCGGTCGCCTCGACGAGCGTGGCGGCCACCTGCGGGTCCTCGGCCTCCCGGCGCGACTGCGGGCGCATCCCGGTCACCTGAGCCACGCCGAGCTCGGTGAAGATCGCCTTGTAGGTCTCCGTGGTGACCTCGCCGAGCATCGACGCCGTGCTCACCACGACGATGCGAGCTTCGGCCCCGCCGGCGAGCTTGACGAACCGAGACAGGATCCGCCTGGTCTTGAGCTTGTCCTCGGCGCCGCCGATCAGCATCACCGCGCCGCCACCTGCGTGCGGGCGCACGGAACGCGGACGACGGTTCGAGCTCGGCATCCTCCGAGTGTAGCCTCCGCGTACGCGCGGGCTGGGACCAGACCTATCCGAGGACTGAACCCGACCGTGGGCTCGGCGTGATCCCCCCGCCGGCCTCGTCACGAACGACGACCTTGGCCCCGACACGCACGACCCGCTCCCACGGGATGACGGGATGGCCATGCACCTTCGCCCGTCCCGGTCCGCCGCTCCCGTGGGTGCCGATCCCGTACCGCTCGAGGATGCCGAGCTTGCCGCAGACGAGGCCGCTCACCCGCAGGTGCCCTTCCACCAGCTCCCCGCGGACGTCGTGGACATGGCCCAGCCGATGGCCGGATTCGTTGACGACCTCTCGGTTCAGGAGCTCGGCCAGTCGCATCAGGATCCTGGCACCTTTCCGACGATGCGCGCCCAGCGGGCGTCGCCGCGATCCAATCGCAGCTCGGCCGCCGGGCGCTTCAAGATCACGACCGATGTGACGGAGTCGACCTCATGCCACGGCACGTGCACGGCATCTCCCGAGATGCGAGCCGCCAGC
Organism: uncultured Actinomycetes bacterium; assembly: GCA_963765865.1. GTDB lineage: Bacteria > Actinomycetota > UBA4738 > UBA4738 > HRBIN12 > AC-51. The sequence goes on along the minus strand of CAVXYE010000018.1, from coordinate 324,962 downwards.
CTTCCCAGGAGTCCTCGAGAGCGCCAGGCGTTGCCGCCGACGAGGATCTCCGTCACTTCCGGCGAGTCGCCGTCGAGGCCCGCGATCTCGAGATCGTCGACCTTCCCGCAGTTCCGCCCGTCGCTGTCGACGAGCTGGTGGTCGAAGATGCTGACCGCGATGTCGACGTCGGTCGTCTTCCTCATCGCGGCCTCATCCCTGGCCCCCGTGCGTCAAGAAGAGCAGAGGGATGGCCGCGACTGCGATAACGATGATGACGACGAGATAGAGAACGCCCAAGAAGTTGGCCAGCTTACCGTTCACGTGTGAACCCATGTAGCTTCGGTCGTTGGCGACGAGCAGGATGGGAAGGTAGGTCAACGGGAGCGCGACGACGGAGAAGATGACCGAGTACTCCGTCAGCTTGACGGGGTCGTACCCGCTGATCACGACCAGCATCGCCAAGGCGAAGATCGCCAACCACGACAACGTGAATCGCGGCGCGCGGGCGGGTCGCTCCTTCTTCCCCCAGTTCCATCCGAAGAACTGGGAGAGGTTGTACGCGCCGGCGAACGACGTCTCGACCGCCGCGCCGCCGACGGCGAAGAGGATGCCCACGAGCGCCAGCAGCAGGCCCGCTTGCCCGACGGCGTGCTCAGCCGCCAGAGCCGGCGTGCCCAAGAACTCCGGCGTGATGCCCCTTGGGAGGAAGAGGACGGCCGCGACGATCATCAGCGCGAAGGAGAGGAAGCCGCCGAGGCCATAGCCGATGATCGCCGTCACCTTGTTGAGGCCGAGGTCCTTGGGACCCCAATGGTCTTCGACGGCGCCCGACGAATAGAAATAGACCTCGTAGGGAGTCATCGCAGCGCCGATGAGGCCCACCACGAAGTAGAGATAGACCGCCGTGCTGCCGCCGACATGTGAGCCCGGGATGAAACCGTGGGCCACCCGGCCCCAATCGGGGTGGAGCTTGATCGCGGCGACCGCGAAGACGAGCAGGCAGAGGCCGAGGTACCCGAACAGTCGCTCGATCCATCGGAAGGGCAGCACCCAGCTGCTGACGGCAAGAGCCACGACCGCGAGCGGGATCAAGACGCGGTACGGGAGGCCCGAGAGGAGCTGGAGGCAGATCGCGACGCCTCCGATCTCCGCGGCACACGTCATCAGGTTCACGATCTCGGATGCGATGAGGGTCGCAAGTCCCGCGCCGAAGCCGGTCCGCTCCCGGACGAGGTCGAAGACGGGGCGCTCGGAGACCGCGGAGACGCGACCGCACATCTCCGAATAGACGATGATCCCGAGGACTCCCACGACGACGACCCAGAGGAGTTGGAAACCGAAGGTCGCTCCAGCCTGCGTGTTGAAGACCAGATCGCCGATGTCGACGAAGCCGCCGATGGCCGAGAAGATGCCGAGGGCGATGGCGAGGAAGTTCTTCAGGCTCACGTGAGCCCGTCACCGATCCTTTGACTCGCGTCAGCGGCCGCCTGCAGCTCGCTGGTCAGCGTGCGTTGCTCGTCGGTGGAGGCTTCGCTGAGGCGCAGGAGGTCGTCGCTGATCCTCCTCGCGAGGACCTCCAGTTGGCCGCGCTCCGGCTCGAGCGACGGGTCGGTCGAGCCCGCTCGCAACGTGGCTTCGATCTGCGAAGCCGCTCCAGAGAGTTCGACGGCGTGCTCGTGGACGTAGTTGCTCGTCGCCTTGCCGGAGACGGCGTCTTCGGCCAGGAGCGCACCCTCGGCGGCTTGGGACCGCAGGGTCTTCGACTGCTCCAGGAGTGCCTTGGCCCCGAGCTGGCCGTTGCTCGCGCACGCCGTTCCGATGAGGGCACAGATCGTCGCCAAGCGGAGCACCGACGTTCGTCGCATGGAGGGGTTCAGGGTCATCGACACCATCCGTGTTCCCGGAAGTCCTCGAGGTCATGCCTTCGATCCGCTCGGATCCCCGACCGAGCCACCCACCGTCGCGGTCGCCGAGCATGCGTCGCGTAGACTCCGCGGCCATGAAGATCCTGGTCGTCGGTTGCGGCGGGGTCGGCGCGGCCTTCGCGCCGATCGCCTCCCGGCGCGACTTCTACGAGCACATCGTGTTCGCCGATCACCACGAGGATCGAGCCCGGAGCGTCGTGGAACGGTACGACAAGGGCACCGGGCGGTTCTCAGCCGCGACGCTCGACGCATCGGATCCAGCCGCGGTCACGGAACTCTGCCGCGCGGAGGGGATCACGCACGTCCTGAACGCCGTGGACCCTCGACTGGTGATGCCGATCTTCACGGGAGCGTTCGACGCCGGTGCGACCTACCTGGACATGGCGCTGTCGCTCTCGGAGCCGCACCCGGAAGAGCCGTACGGCGAGCCGGGCGTCAAGCTCGGCGACGCGCAGTTCGCGCGAGCCGACGCGTGGGAGGAACGAGGCTTGCTCGCGTTGGTCGGGATGGGGGTCGAGCCCGGGACTGTCCGACGTCTTCGCGCGCTACGCGCAGGATCACCTCTTCGGGAGCATCGACCAGGTGGATGTGCGTGACGGCGCCAACCTGGTGGTCAAGGGGTACGACTTCGCGCCCAGCTTCTCGATCTGGACGACGATCGAGGAATGTCTGAATCCGCCGATCGTGTGGGAGAAGGAGCGCGGCTGGTACACGCTGCCCCCGTTCAGCGAACCCGAGACGTTCACCTTCCCCGAAGGGATCGGTCCGATCGACTGCGTCCAGATCGAGCACGAGGAGGTGCTGCTGATCCCGCGGTGGATCGACTGCCGGCGCGTGACCTTCAAGTACGGCCTCGGCGATGAGTTCATCGACGTCCTGAAGACGCTGCACAAACTCGGACTGGACGCGACCGATCCCGTCGAGGTCAGGGGAACGAAGGTCAGTCCTCGCGACGTCGTCGCTGCATGCCTGCCGGACCCTGCAGGTCTCGGGCCGAAGATGTCGGGGAAGACGTGCGCCGGCACCCGCGTGACGGGAACGGGCAGGGACGGGAACGCTCGAGAGGTCTACCTGTATCACGTGGTGGACAACCAGGAGACGTGGGGGCGCGATCGCGCGCAAGCCGTCGTGTGGCAGACGGCCGTCAACCCGGTCGTTGCGCTGGAGCTGCTCGCCAACGGTGCGTGGTCGGGCGCGGGTGTGCTCGGTCCGGAGGCGTTCGAGCCGACCGTGTTCCTCGACCTGCTCAACGACTACGGCGCTCCGTGGGGGATCGAAGAGCGCGCGCCGACCTCCTGACCTCGATCGGCGGACCTCCCCTCAGGTCGAGCTCATCGAAGCCGATGCTTCCAGGGACACCTGGTTGGAAGGTCTCCTCGGGATGAGTTTCGGGTTGGAGCGGACCGGTTCCGGCGATGGCCCGGAGCCGCGACTGACGGATCTGATCGAGCCTGGGTCGCTGCTGGAGGCGACGCCGGAGTGTCTCGTCGTGGCCCAGAGCGACGGCCGGATCGTGTACGCGAACCGCCACGTCGAGGAGCTCACCGGGTTCCCGCGGGAGGAGCTCGTCGGAAACTCGATCGAGCTGTTGATCGCGGCGGAGCTGCTGGATCTCCCGGAAGGGTCCCGGATCGAAGCGATGTGCCGTCACGCGCGGCACGCCCCGATCCCGATCGAGGCGCACGTCGGCACGCTGGACGCGCCCGAGCGGCTGCTGGTGGTCGCGCTGCGTGACGTGACCGAGCTCCAGGCCGGCCGGGAGGCTCGGTTCGAGGCCGAGGCGAAATACCGTTCGTTGGTCGAGCACATCCCGGCGGTGGTCTACCTCGATCCCGTGGACGAGGATCAGAACTCGATCTACGTGAGCCCGCAGGTGCGCGACCTGATCGGGATCGAGCCGGAGGTGTGGCTGAGCGACTTCACCGCATGGCGCAACCACGTGCACGCCGACGACATCCAACGTGCCTGGGATGAGTACCAGGAGGCGTACACCAACCACCTTCCGCTGAACCACGAGTATCGGATGGTCCATGAGGACGGGACGGTCCGGTGGGTGTTGGAGCAGGCGTTCCCCATCGACGACGAGCAGGGGAACCCATGGCTCATCCAAGGCGTGATCTTCGACATCACCGAACGGAAGTCCGCCGAGGAGCAGGTCACGTTCCTGGCCTACCACGACAAGCTCACCGGCTTGCCGAACCGGCATCTGTTCGAGGAGATGCTCGAAGGCGCCATCGCCCGCGCACGGCGCCGCGATCTGGGCGTCGGCGTGCTCTATCTCGACCTCGACAACTTCAAGCTGGTGAACGACTCGCTCGGGCACCACGCGGGCGATCTCCTGCTCGCGCAGCTCGCGGATCGTTTGCGCACGTGCACTCGCGACACCGATCTGGTCGCGCGGCAGGGTGGGGACGAGTTCCTGATCCTGCTGGGCGACATGGAACGAGGCTCCGACGACCCCGACCGGGTTGATCCGTCGATGCAGGTGGCGGAGTCGGTGGCAGACCGGATCCGGGAAGCGCTCGAGGAGCCGTTCGATCTGGCCGGGACGTCCTTCTACGCGTCGGGCTCGCTCGGTATCAGCTTGTTCCCGCAGGACGCGCAGGACGCGGAGACCCTGCTGAAGAACGCCGACACCGCGATGTATCAGTCGAAGAAGCAGGAGCCGGGCGGACACATCGTGTTCGCGACGGGTGGCGACGATGCGATGCAGCGGCTCTCGCTGACGACCCGACTGCGCGAAGCCGTCTCCCAAGAGCACTGGGTGCTGCACTGGCAGCCGATCGTCGAGATCGAGACCGGGAAGATCGAGTCCGTCGAGGCCCTGGTGCGGTGGCTCGATCCGAACGGCGGCCTGGTGCCGCCGGGGGAGTTCATCCCGCTCGCCGAGGAGCTCGGCCTGATCGAAGCCATCGGCGATTGGGTGATCGCCGAGCTCGCCAGGCAACGCGCCGAATGGTCCGCATCCGGTCTCGATCTCCGGGTCGGGTTCAACCTGTCGCCCCGTCAGCTCTGGTCGGCGCACCTGGCGGACAAGGTGCTCGCGAAGCTCCGTGTCTCTGACGTGGACCCGAGCGACGTGATCGTGGAGATCACGGAGTCGACGGCGATGGCCGATCCGGACCGCACCCTGAAGATCCTCTCGGACCTGCATGCATGGGGATTCACCCTGGCCCTGGACGACTTCGGGACGGGATATTCCTCGCTCGCCCGGCTCAAGCACATGCCCGTCGACGTGCTCAAGATCGACCGCGCCTTCATCCGTGACGTCCATCGGGACCCGAGCCTCGCGAGCATGGTTCGCGCGATGATCCAGCTGGCGCAGGGCCTCGACATGATCCCGCTGGCCGAAGGGGTCGAGACGCAGCAGGAGCTCGAGTTCCTGCGGGGGAGCGGGTGCCGGCTCGCGCAGGGATTCCTGTTCTCGCGGCCGGTGCCGGCGGAGGAGATCCCGGCCCTCGTGGGACGGAGCCTGCTTCCCGAGATCGTCACCTCCTGAGCGCGTTTCGCGGGTGGCTCCCGGGCGTCCGCCGTCGCTTCGCTACCATCTGCGGACCATGACCAGGCGGTATGACCCCAGCGAGATCGAGCCCAAGTGGGTGAAGGTCTGGGAGGACGAGCGCGTCTTCGAGGCCTCCGAGGACCCGTCCGACGATCGGCCGCGCTTCTACGCCCTGGACATGTTCCCGTACCCCTCGGGTGACCTGCACATGGGGCATGCCGAGGCCTTCAGCGGCGGGGACGCCGTCGCCCGCTACCAGGCGATGCGCGGCCACAACGTGATGCACCCGATCGGATGGGACGCGTTCGGCCTCAACGCCGAGAACGCCGCGATCAAGCGAGGGACGCCGCCCGCGGAGTGGACCTACGCCAACATCGAGCAGCAGGCGACATCGTTCCGGCGGATGGGGATGTCGTTCGACTGGACCCGCGTCGTTCGCACCTCCGACCCCGGGTACTACCGCTGGACGCAGTGGCTGTTCCTGCGGTTCTTCGAGCGGGGCCTCGCGTACCGGAAGAACGCGCCCGTGAACTGGTGTCCCAAGGACCAGACCGTGCTGGCGAACGAGCAGGTGATCCAGGGCTGCTGCGAGCGCTGCGGCACGCCGGTCGAGCGCCGCGACCTGACGCAGTGGTTCTTCAAGATCACCGACTACGCGCAGCGCCTGCTGGACGACGTGCAGGAGCTGACCGAGTGGCCCGAGCGCGTCATCACGATGCAGCGGAACTGGATCGGCCGCTCGGAGGGCGCGCGCGTCACGTTCACGATCGAGGAGACCGGCGACGAGGTCGAGATCTTCACGACCCGCCCGGACACGCTGTGGGGCGTCACGTTCTTCGTCTTCGCCGTCGAGCATCCGTTGGTCGAGAAGCTGGCGGAGGTCGGCGGGACCACCGAGGGGGTCCGCCCCCTCCAGGAGAAGGTGCGGGCCACCGCGCTGACCGAGCGTGAGGAGGCCGACACGAAGGAGGGGGTCGCGCTCGGCGTACACGCCGTGAACCCGGTGAACGGCGAGCGTTTGCCGTGTTTCGTGGCTCCCTATGTGCTGATGGAATACGGCACGGGGGCGATCATGGCCGTGCCCGCGCACGACCAGCGCGACTTCGAGTTCGCGCGCGCGCACGGCCTGCCGATCCGCGTCGTGATCCAACCCGAGGGCGAGCGGCGCGACCCCGACACGATGACCGAGGCGTACGACCACGAGGGCGTGATGGTCAACTCGGGCCCGTTCGACGGCGAGCGGTCGCCGGAGTCGATCGCGGGCGTCGCGCGGTGGCTCGAGGAACAGGGGCGCGGACACGCCGCCGTGACGTACCGGTTGCGCGACTGGCTCTTGTCGCGTCAGCGCTACTGGGGCGCGCCGATCCCGATCGTCCACTGCCCGGAGCACGGGGAAGTGGCCGTGCCCGACGACCAACTCCCGGTGCTGCTGCCCGACGACGTCGACTTCCAACCGGGTGGCGAATCGCCCCTGGCCCGTCATCCGACGTGGAAGCACGTGACGTGCCCGATCTGCGGGGTCGACGCCGAGCGCGACACCGACACGATGGACACGTTCGTCGATTCGGCCTGGTACTTCTTCCGGTATTGCTCGCCGGCCGACGACGACGGCCCCTTCCGTCGCGAGGATGTCGACCGTTGGATGCCGGCCGACCAGTACACCGGCGGCGTCGAGCACGCGATCCTCCACCTGCTCTACTGCCGATTCTTCACGAAGGCTCTGTTCGACATGGGGCTGGTCGGATTCGTCGAGCCGTTCCCGAAGCTGATGAACCAGGGCCAGGTGATCTACGGCGGCGCCTCGATGTCGAAGACGAAGGGCAACGTCGTCGAGCCGATGCCGATCGTCGAGCGATGGGGTGCCGACTCGATGCGGCTGATCATGTTGTTCGCGGGACCGTTCGAGGACGACATCGACTGGAAGCTGATCGCGGGCGACCCGAACCGGCGTCCCGGCGTGACGTCGTGGCTGGGTCGCGTCTTCGCCGCCGTCGGCGACGCGGTCGAGCGCGGCTCCGGCGTCGAGGAGCCCGTGGAGCTCGTGCGGCTCACGCAGAAGACGATCAAGGGCGTGACCGAGGACATGGACCGGTTCCGGTTCAACACGGCGATCTCGAAGCTGATGGTGCTGACGAACGAGATGCGCACGACGCTGGACGCGGGCGGCGCCGCGGGCGGCGCCGCCCGCGCGCTCACGCTGATGCTCGCGCCGTTCGCGCCGTTCGCTGCGGAGGAGCTGTGGCGGGTCGACCTGGGCGAAGCGTCGTCGACGTGGGCCGCCTCCTGGCCGACGTTCGACCCGGCGATGACCGTCGAGGAGCTCGTCACGATGATCGTCCAGGTCGACGGCAAGCTGCGCGACAAGCTGGAGGTCCCGGCCGGCATCTCGGAGCGGGACGCGCTCGCGGCGGCCCGTGACGCCGAGGGTGCGCGGCGCGCGCTCGCGGGTCGCGAGGTGTTGAAGGAAGTCGTCCGCGCGCCGAAGCTGGTGAACTTCGTCACCCACGGCTGAAAGCCGGGGCGCCTCCGATCCGACGTGACCGCCGTCACGGTGCCCGCGCCGCCGTGACCCTAGCCTCGCGCGCATGGCGATCAGGGAACGCCTCGACTCCTTGTCGCGGGGCGAGCTGGCGGGATTGGTGGTCGTGCTCGTCGCGACGCTCGCCGGTGTTGGGCTCTGGTATTCGCGCTCACTGCCCAAGCCGATCCAGATCGCGGAGACGCCGGCTCCGGCGTTCGCGCAAGCTCCGAGCGGTTCCGCATCGGGCGTCCCGGCCGCGGGGTCGCCCGGCGCGTCCGCGAGCCCGCCGGCGGATCTGATCATCGACGTGACCGGGTGGGTCCGCCATCCGGGCGTCTATCAGTTCCAGCCGGGCTCGCGCGTGATCGACGCGGTGCAGCGCGCCGGGGGCGCGCGCGATGGCGCCGACCTCACGCTGCTGAACCTCGCGGCGCCGCTCGCCGACGGCCAGCAGATCCTGGTGCCGAAGGAGGGTGCGTCGGCGAGCGGCGCCGCGGCCGGCGGCACCGGCGTCGGTGGCGTCGCGCTCGTCAACATCAACACCGCCGACGAACCGACCCTCGAGACGCTGAACGGCGTCGGTCCGGCGCTCGCCGCCGCCATCATCCAGTTCCGGACCGATCAGGGGCCGTTCACGTCCGTCGATCAGCTGGATGAGGTGTCCGGGATCGGACCGGCGACGCTCGAGAAGCTGCGACCCCAGGTGACGGTGTGAGCCCGTGGGAGCGTGGGGAGCGCCGCTCGCGGCCGGGGCGTTCTGGGCCGGTCTCCTGGCGTGGGACGGGCGGCCCCGGGCGCTCCAGGCGGCGCCCGCGTGGGCCTGGCTCGTCGTCGGCGTCGCGGTCCTCGCCGCGTCCTGGCTCGCGGCCCCCGGGACGCGCCGCGGTGACCCGCTCGGACGAGCGGGTCTGGCGCGCCCGCAACCGGGGGCGGTGGTCGCCGTTTCGGCCGCGGCGACCGACGGTCGCCGCGGCCCCCTCGCCGCTCTGACGCTGCTGATCCTCGGCGTCTTCCTCTGTGGCGTCGGTTGGGGCGGCGTCGCACAGGCACGCCGGGAGACCTCGCTCCTCGGTCGTCTCGCGCCCCGCTCCGTCACCGTGGTCGGGACGCTCCGGGAGGATCCGGTGACGAGCGGGGTCGGCTGGCACGCGCTCATCGACGTCACTCGCGTGACGTGGCGCGGTGGCGCGGCCTCGGTCCGCGAGACGATCTGGGTCGACGGCGACGACGACCTGCCGGCGGCCGTCCGCGCGGATCAGCTCGAGCTCCGCGGGGGCCTCCAGATCCCGGACGACCCCGACTTCGCCGACGCGCTGCGCCGGCGTGGGCTCGCCGTCGTGCTTCGCACCGCTGAGGTGGCGCGTCTCGGCCCTGCGCCGAACCCCTTCGTCCATCTGACCCAGGTCGTGCGCGCGTTCGTCGGGTCCACGATCGAACGGATCTTCCCGCCTCCCGAAGACGGGCTGCTGCTCGGTCTGGTCCTCGGTGACGCCTCCAAGCTGGATCCGGTCACCACGCGGGCCTTCCAGTCGACCGGCCTGAGTCATCTGCTCGTCGTGTCGGGGGAGAACGTCGCCATGGTGCTCGCTCCGGTCCTCGCGTTCGCCGGCGCGCTCCGGCTTGGTCGCATCGCTCGATTCTCGCTGGGCATCGGGACCGTCCTGCTCTTCGTCGTGCTCACCGGCGCGGAGCCGTCGGTGCTCCGCGCCGGCGTGATGGCAACGATCGCGCTGACGGGGGTGCTGCTCGGCCGGCCGCGGGCCGCGGGCGTCGTCCTCGCCGTCGCGGTGCTGTTCCTCCTGGTGCTCGACCCGTGGCTCGTGTACGCGATCGGCTTCCAGTTATCCGTCGCGGCGACCGCAGGGATGGTCGCCCTCGCTTCGCCGCTCGCGGAACGGATGCAGCGCTTCATCCCGCGCCCTGTCGCCCTCGCGGCGGGAACCACGACGGCCGCGCAGATCGGCGTCACGCCGCTGCTGCTCTTCCACTTCCACGAGGTACCGGGGGTGACCATCCTCGCCAACCTCGCGGCGTTCCCGGCCGTCTCGCCCGCGCTGCTCCTCGGCATCGCTGCATCGGTCCTCGGGCTCGTCTGGCTGCCACTCGGGAAGCTCGTCTCGCTCCTCGCGCTCGTTCCGATGCGATACCTCCGCTTCGTCGCCAGCCTCCTCGCCAAGGCACCGGTCGCGTGGATCACGACGGGTGGGGGTCCGTTCGTCCTCGTGATCGGGGGTGCCATCTTCGTGCTCGTGGCCTGGTGGCTACGTTCGGGGAGACGGCTCCCACGTCCCGCGATGGTGTGTGTGGTCGCCGCCTTACCTCTCGTCGTCTGGTCGACGGCGATCGGATCGGGACCGCCCTCGAACATCACCGCGAGGTTCCTGGACATCGGACAAGGCGACGCGACCCTGATCCAGAGTCCTGGGGGCGCCACCGTCCTCATCGACGCCGGTCCCGACCAGGATCTCGTCTCCCAGAAGCTCGAGGCGCTCGGCATCAAGCGTCTGGACGCCATCATCGCGACCCACGCGCACGTTGATCACATCGCCGGCATGCCCATGGTGCTCGCCCGGTTCCCCGTCGGCGTGTACTACGACCCCTCGTGTCACCATGACGCCGAGGTCATGTTCCCGCTCGAACAGGCGCTTGCGGCGGCCGGCGTCCCGGTTCGATCGGCACGTCTCGGCCAGACGATCACGGTCGGCGATCTGGCGTTCCAGGTCCTCGGGCCGGACCGGTGCTGGCAGGGATCGCACTCGGATCCGAACAACGACTCGGTCGTGCTGTTGCTCGACGCAGCCGGCACGACCCTGTTGATGACGGGATGCGCCGAGCGTGAGGCGCAACAGGTCATGCTGGACGCGGGGCTCGTGCCCGACATCGACGTCTTGCGTGTCCCGCACCACGGCGGAGACACCTCGCTCCCGGCGTTCATCGACACCCTCGACCCCCAGATCGCCGTGATCAGCGTCGGCCAGCCGAACCCGTACGGTCATCCCGAACCCGAACGCGCTCGCCGAGCTCGACGGCGTCGGCGCGCAGATCTGGCGGACCGATCAGCACGGGACGATCACGATCAGCTTCACGGATCAGGGGCCGGTGGTAGCGTCCGAGCGATGACGTCACCTGCCGCGGTCACCCTCCTCTGGGGCGAGGATCCGTACCTGCTCCGGGAGCGGGCGCTGGAACTGGTGGGGGACCGTCGGCCAACCGAGGTCGACGCCAACGAGTGGCGGGGGAGCGAGCTCCAGGACCTGGCGACCCCCTCGCTCTTCGGTGAGCCGCGCGCGCTCATCGTGACCGATGTCCGCGCGCTCCCGAAGGAAGCGATGGGCGAGCTCGGCGCGTACGTCGCTTCGCCGGATCCGGAGGCTCCCCTCGTCCTGTGTTGCGCGGTGGCCGAGCGCGGCAAGCCGCCCGCTGCGCTCCTCAAGCTGATCGAGCCCGTCGGCGGCATCACGCAGGTCCAGCTTCAACGGAAGGACTTCGAGCCGTGGCTCCTCCAACGCGCCGACCGAGCCGGGGTGGACCTGACGCCGCCCGCGGCCCGGACGCTGGTGGAAACGATCGGTCCGTCGGCGGCGCAGCTCGTGGGAGCCGTCCAGCAGCTCGCGGACGCCTTCCCCGCACAGCGGATCGGTCCGGCGGAGATCCACCGTCAGTTCCGGGGTCTCGGAGAGCAGAAGACCTGGGATCTGTGCGACAAGGCGTTCGGCAAGGATCTGCCGGGCGCGATCCGGGCCCTCCGCTCGATCGAGGAGGGCGGTGACGAGGCGCTTATGGTCCTGGGAGGGATCGCCGCACGGCTCCGCGATCTGATCCGTGTCCGGTCGGTCTCGGATCAGGTACCGCTGTCGCAGGTGGCCAAAGCCGCCGGTCTGCGATTCGACTGGCAAGCGCGACGCTACCGGCAGCAGGCGGGCAACTTCTCCCTGGAGGAACTGGTCGCGATCCACCTGCAGGTGACCGAGGCCGACAAGGCGCTCAAGTCCGGGGCGACCGGCGACGTCGTGATGCCTGCACTGGTCGCCGCGATCGCCGCTTGAGGACGGCTGAACCGCTGACGAAAAGAGACCGCTACGCGGCCGACGTCTTGTTGACGGACCTTCGCGAGCCGGCTCTTCTTCCGAGCCGCCGTCCGCTTGTGGAGGACGCCCTTGCTTGCCGCCTTGTCCAGCGCCCGAGCCGCCTCGCGCTGACGCGCGATCGCGGTCTCCGCGTCACCTTCGCCGACCGCCGTCTGGACCTTCTTCGTCGAGGTCTTGAGCGCGCTCCGGACCGTCGTGTTGCGGTCGTGGCGCTTGTCGTTCTGCCGGTTCCGCTTGATCTGTGACTTGATGTTCGCCATGGACGAGGGAGTCTACCAGTGGGCCCTCTCGCTCCTGGGCCGAGCCGGCGAGGGCGGCGCAACTCGGGACTCGGATGGGCGGCGTCCTCGCCCGTACCATTGAGGTCTCGTGTCGACCGAGATCTCCCGCATCCGCAACTTCTGCATCGTGGCGCACATCGACCACGGGAAGTCCACGTTGGCCGACCGGATGCTCGAGCTCACCCACACGGTCGACGTGCGGGCGATGCGCGCGCAGTACCTCGATCGGATGGACCTCGAACGCGAGCGAGGCATCACGATCAAGGCCCAGGCCGTCCGGCTGTTCCACGAGGGTTACGAGCTCAACCTGATCGACACCCCGGGACACGTGGATTTCACCTACGAGGTCTCCCGGTCCCTCGCCGCCTGTGAGGGGGCGATCCTCCTGGTGGATGCCGCACAAGGCCTCGAGGCGCAGACCCTCGCCAACTACCACCTGGCCCGCGACGCCGGTCTCACGATCATCCCGGCACTCAACAAGATCGATCTCCCCGCGGCGGAGCCGGCGAAACGCGCCGAGGAGCTCGCGAAGCTGCTCGGGAGCGACCCGGCCGAGATCCTCCACGTCTCAGCGAAGACCGGCGAAGGTGTGGAGGACGTGCTGAAGGCCGTGATCGATCGCGTGCCCCATCCTGAGGGCGACCTGGATGCGCCGGTGCAAGCCTTGATCTTCGACTCCGAGTTCGACACGTATCGCGGCGTCATCACGTACATCCGCGTGAAGCAGGGGACGCTCCCCTCCAACGCCACGATCAAGATGTTCGCGACCCACGTCACGTCGGAGGCCGAGGAGACCGGCGTCATGGCACCCGAAGCGACGCCGGTGGACGCCCTGGGTCCCGGCGAGGTGGGGTACCTCGTGACCGGCCTCAAGGACGTTCACCACGCCAAGGTCGGCGACACGATCACGCTTGCCGGCAAGCACGGCGCTGCGGAGCCCCTCCCTGGATACCGTGAACCGAAGCCGATGGTCTGGTCGGGGCTGTACCCCGCCGATGGGAACGATTACTCGGCGCTGCGCGAAGCGCTCGATCGACTGAAGCTCTCGGACTCGGCATTGGTCTACGAGCCCGAGACGTCGCAGGCGCTCGGGTTCGGCTTCCGTGTCGGGTTCCTCGGTCTCTTGCACATGGACATCGTCCGCGAACGTCTGGAGCGGGAGTTCGACCTGGAGCTGATCTCCACCGCGCCCAACGTGGAGTTCCATGTGTTCCGCGGCACCGACGAGATCGTCGTGCACAACCCCGCCGAGATGCCCCCGGGCGGCGACTACGACCGTGTCGAGGAGCCCGTCATCTACGCCACGATCATCACCCCCTCGACGTACCTGGGTGCGATCTTCGAGCTCTGCCAGGCTCGCCGCGGCGAGATGGTGGACATGCAATACCTCACGCCCGAGCGGGTCGAGGTCCATTACCTCCTCCCACTCGCGGAAGTGGTCTTCGACTTCTTCGATCAGCTGAAGTCGAAGACGCGAGGCTTCGCGAGCCTCGACTACGAGCCCTGGGGCCTCCAGGAGGCGAAGCTCGTGCGGGTCGACATCCTGCTCCACGGTGAGCCGGTCGACGCGTTCAGCTCGGTCGTTCACCGGGACAAGGCCTACGAGTACGGCAAGAAGATGACGGAGCGGCTGAAAGAGCTGATCCCGCGGCAGCTCTTCGATGTCGCGATCCAGGCATCGATCGGCTCGAAGGTGATCGCGCGCGAGACCGTGAAGGCCAAGCGGAAAGATGTGCTCGCCAAGTGCTACGGGGGCGACATCACACGGAAGCGGAAGCTCCTCGAGACCCAGAAGAAGGGGAAGGAGCGGATGCGCCGGGTGGGCAAGGTGGACGTCCCACAGGACGCGTTCATCGCGGCGCTCCGCGTCGACGAAGGGGCGAAGAAGAAGTGAGCGCGCCCGCCGGGATCTACGTCCACATCCCGTTCTGCCTCACGCGGTGCGGCTATTGCGACTTCAACGCGTACGCCGGGCTGGACGGTCTGAAGCCGCGGTACCTCGCGGCGCTGTTCCGAGAGGCAGAGCTCGCGGCGCCTGGGTGGGCGGGAACTGCGTTCGTGAGCGTGTTCCTGGGCGGCGGAACCCCGACGACGATGGAACCGGACGACCTGCGAGCGCTGCTCGCGCACCTGCACGACCGATTCGATATGACCCCTGACGTCGAGGTCACGATCGAGGCCAATCCGGACACCGTGACCGAAGCGTCGTTGTCCGGGTTGCTCGACGCGGGCTTCGCCCGGTTGTCGATCGGGGCGCAGTCCTTCGACCCGGCGGTCCTTCGGTCACTGGAACGGATCCACCAGCCCACGTCCGTCCGCGCGGCGGTCGCCGCCGCGCGACGGGCGGGGTTCCGCAACCTGAGCCTCGACCTGATCTACGGCGCGAACGGAGAGTCGCTCGAGTCCTGGCGGCGCACCTTGGACGAAACGGTTGCCCTCGGACCCGAGCACGTCTCGGCGTACGCGCTCACGATCGAGCCCGCCACGGCGCTCGGTCGAGCGGTCGCGGCGGGGGAGGTGCCTGGGCCCGATCCCGATCTGCAGGCCGACATGTTCCTCCTGGCCTGCGAGGTGCTCGACGCCGCCGGCTATGGCCACTACGAGATCTCGAACTGGGCTCGCCCGGGCTTCGAATGCGTGCACAACCTCGGCTACTGGGAGCGGAGGCCGTATGTCGGATTGGGTGCCGGCGCCCACGGGTACCGCGACGACGTCCGCTGGTGGAACATCCGACCGCCGGAGACGTACATGGAGAAGGTGGAGTCCGGTGAGCTTCCGATCGGCGGCTCGGAGTCGCTCGATCCCTCCGACGCGTACCTCGAGGAGGTCTTCCTCAAGCTACGCATCCTCGAAGGCGTGCCGGCGTCGTGGTTCGATGCTGGGCGGTACGAGCCGTACGTCCAAAGCGGTCTGCTCATCGACGACTTCGGTCAACTGGTCCCGACGGAACGCGGGATGTTGCTGTTGAACGAGTTGGTGCTCGGTCTGACCGCCGGGTAACCGATCTCGTTCCAGGGCGTGACGGGTGCCCCGCACAAGTTCGTCCCACCTCCATCGGGGAAGAACTCTTCGCTTGGCGTCGTATACCTCGCTCCCGCCCTTGCGTGATGGTTGCACCTTTGAGGCGCAAGATCCCGCTTGACCACATCCCAGACGCCACCGACGCGTCGCGCGCTCCAAACGAGCAGGGTGCCCGATCTCGGCGGGTTCGGATGTTGGTTAGTCGGTTCAGAAGTCGTGGGGACAAGTTGCTCCTGACCGGTAACCGTCGCGATCGCCCCGATCGAAGGAGAACGGCAGTGTCTTACCGGCCTCGATGGTCATCACTTGTACGAAGCGAGGGTTCGAGCGGGGTTCGATCGTCGTGTCGTCCAGCACGCACTGACTCCGACCTGAGACGCACCAACGGAGCTATCCGTTGCCCCCGGAGCGTAGGTCGACGATCGCGGCTGTGCGTCGCCGCTTCGTGAGGCGATGCTCACCGTGCCCTACGCGGCGTTGGGGAAGGCAGACGCCGATCCGTAGAGGGGAGTTCCGCAGAGTGTCCTGCCTGGGAGAGGCAGATCCGAAAGAGGCAACCTCTGCTTCCCCGCATCGAGTGCTCGCATGGTCGATCCTTCGAGAGCGAAGGCTTCTGAACTGACGTCTGCGGTCGACCCGAACTTATCTCCGCCGACGATCACGAAATCTGTGCTCCCGTCGTTCAACCGGACGCAGTGCGCGCCCCCGAAGTGACCGACGACATCGACCCAAGCGAACTGCAGGGGACCTGCAGGAACGAAGCCCTTGAAGCCTGGGGGGAGCTCGACTCTCACGGGCTCGATCGTTGGGGGGTCCGCCGTCACGGTGTAGAGCCACACCCCGTACCCGTCCGCTCCGGCGGTCGAGACCGCGATCTCCGAGGTGCCGTCTCCGTTGACGTCCGGTGCCGCGAACGCCTCGCACCCGACCGGTGAGAAGCAATCCGAGAGCGGTTCGCTGGTCGCGTCGATGTTTCCGTCCCCGGTCACGTCGACGCCGACCAGGTACGTACCGTCACTCGCCTTCGGACACGTCGCGTTGATCTCCTTCGTGAAGACGTACGCGGTCCCTGATGACGCGGCGATGGTGATGGGCATCGACGAGACCCGACAGACGGGGTAACCGAGCCCGAGATCAGTCTGTGTGGGCAAGGAAGGCGCCACCGTACCCGTTGCCGATACCGGCTGCCACGCGAAGCCGAAGCCTTGCGCTAGGGGGAAGACATCTGAACTGCCAGTCGGCTGGACGTACACGGTGGCAGCGAGCAGTGGAGCCTGGAGGACGAAGGTCAGGTAGGCACCATCGGGCGACCAGGCAGGGCTCGTCGGCATGCGGCCGTCTCCAGTGGGGGAGGTCGGCACCAGCAGTTGCGCCGAGCCCCCCGCGGCGGAGATCTGTTCGATCCCATCGGGAGTTACGTATGCGATTGCGGAACCATCCGGCGACCATGTCGGATCCGACTCGTCCATCGAGGGGGTCGACGTGAGCTGATGGACGTCGGTGAGGAGCTGGAACCCCTCATCGAACGTGGCCTCCCAGAGGTCGCGCGATCCACCGCCCGAGGCAGCCGGCAGCGAAAAGACGAGCCGGCTTCCCTCGGGCGACCATGAGGGATGCTCCACGCCCGACGGTGTCACCGGGAACTGGAGATCCGTGCCATCGGATCGGATGAGCCCGAGCGGCTGGCCCTCGACGGTCCGAGCACCGAATGCGATCCACCTCCCGTCGGACGACCATGCCGGCGACACGACATCGACGGAAGCAGGAACGATGCGATGCGCGTCTGTGCCGTCGATGTTCACGAGCCACAACGAGCCTGGTCCCTTGAAGTTGTGATGGACGAACGCCACGGTGGTTCCGTCCGGGCTGACCGCCGGCTGCACGTCACGGTCGGCTCCCGTGGTTCCCACCAGGTGCCGCATGACCTCTCGGTCGGCTGCTGCCGCGCCGTCGCTCGGCGTCAGATCCTGCTTCGACGTCGGCAACACGTAGAGCCAGAAGGCGTCCTCGTTCGTGATGTTCACGACGAGAGCGCCATCGCGGACGGCCGGAGCAGTTGCAGGTGTCGGGCCTGTATCGAAGGCGCGACCGAGGGCCACGAACGCGCCGGTGGTCCCGGCGAGCACCACGACGACCAATCCGACCGTTCCCGCTCTCCTGACGCCGGCCCGCCGGCGTTTCCGAGTGCCGAGGTGTGCGACGAGGTCGTCAGCGCCGGCGGGTTGCGGCGCCGCCTCACGCATCCGGGTCCTCAGTTGGTCATCGATGCTCGGCATGGCTGTTCTCCTCATCGGGGTCCTCAACGAGCGAGAGCGCATCCGCCAGATGCGCGCGCGCCTTGAACAGCTGGCTCTTCACCGTGCCCTCGCTCGTCCGCATCTGCTTCGCGATCTCCTCCGTGCTGAGATCGAGGACGTAACGCAGCACGGCGACCTCGCGCTGGCGTCGGGGAAGGTCCGCCAGCGCGCGGGCGATATCGACGCGATCCCCGCTCGGCTGGACCGGAGGCGCTCCGACCAGCTTTGGTCGGGCGAGCCGTTCCACGCGGAGGCGTCGCAGGCGGCTCCGGGACAGGTTCAGCGCCACCGCTGCGACCCACCGGTCGAGCGCCGCGATCTGCTCACCGCGTTCGGTCCGTTCCCACGCGCGCACGATCGCCTCCTGGACCGCGTCCTCGGCCGAGGCCGCATCACCCGTCACGAGCGCCACCGCGCCGACCAGCCGCGGGTATCGCTCGCGCAGGAACTCCCGGAGCTCGACCTCGTCCACCGTGTCCCCCTCGACCGAGCCTAGGACGCCCGAGCCGTGGCCGCGGTTGCCTCGGGGCCGTCGATACCCTCGGGTATCGTGGGCGGCCATGCCGGAGGTCACCTGTCCACGGTGCGAGACGCGCCAGACGATCGAAGCCGGCGCCGTCGGTTACACGTGCGTCCGATGCGGTGCGCGATGGGTGTTCGCCACGTGCGAGAACTGCGGCCAGCGGTTCCACATGCCGCCCGACGCGACGTCATGGACGTGTCCGAACTGCGGGCATCAGAACGGAGCGCCTGATCGAGGTGGCGCCGGCCCCGGCCGAGGCGACGCCGACGCCGACGCCGGCGGGAAGCTCCGCCGCGCAACGGAGGCGGCGGCTCCGTCTCGGAACCATCGCGTTGGTCGCGATCGCCGCGATCGTGTCGGGGTCGTTCCTCCTCACCCGAGGCGATGGGGCCTCGGGCACGCAGAGCCCGAGTGCGGATGCCGTTGCCACGATGTGCCTGCACCTGCGCGATCTTCAGACCCCGCGCGTCGACGCGTTCACCCGCGTCGCCGCCGAACTTGCCGCCGACGCCGATGCGATCGACGCCGCCGGCAACCCGCAGACGGCGGCCGCTGTCCGGAGGCTTCGGCGCGCGGTGATCGGGTACCGCGACGCGCTGCAGACCCAGGGGGGCGACGACAGCGCGGCGGCGGCCGCCATGGCCCAGGCGCTCTCCGATCCCGACATCCCCTGCTAGGGAGCCGAAAGGCCGCCATCCCCACGGTGCTTAGCACTCTGGGGATGAGAGTGCCAGCTATCATCGAAGCATGGCGGACCGCGGAGAGCTCGGGCAGCGCAAGGCTGCCGTGCTGCACACGATCGTCGAGGAGTACGTCCGAACCGGTGAGCCGGTCGGCTCCGAGACGATCGCCGAGCGTGCCAGCCTCGGCGTGTCGAGCGCCACGATCCGCAACGAGATGGCCGCGCTCGAGGAGCTCGGCTTCCTCAGCCACCCGCACACGTCGGCCGGGACGGATCCCGACCGACGCCGGGTACCGGCACTACGTCGATACGTTGCCCGCGCGCGGCCGGCTGAAGGACGTCCAGCGCAAGGCCATCGCCTCGCACTTCGCCGAAGCGATCCTGGACCTCGAAGAAGTGCTCAAGGGCTCGGTGATGCTGCTCTCCCGGTTGACCCAGTACGCCGGCGTGGCCGTCCCGCCGGGAGCAGCCGAGGAACAGCTCGTTCGGCTCGAGCTGATCGACATGGGTCCGACGATGATGGTCCTGGCGGTCGGACAGCACGGTCGCGTCGACAAGCAGATCCTGGATCGACCCGAGCATTGGAGCGCCGAGGCGTTCCACGGGGCGGCGCGCAAGCTCCGCGGCTTGCAGGGCAAGACCTATTCGGACTCGCAGGCGAAGCTGTTGGAGCTGGCGGCGACGGTTCCCGCCGACGAGCACGATCTGCTGCTGGTCGTCGCCGACGTGCTGCGCCTCGCGACGCGCGGGGACCATGCCACCCACGTGATGGTCGGCGGGGTCGCGAACCTCGCCGATGAGGCGCAGACCTGGCGGCGGGAGACCCTCCGGCGCCTCTTCGAGACGCTCGAGCGCGAACAGGAGATGCTCCAGGTCCTCCATGACGTCGCGGCCGATGACGTGAGCGTGACGATCGGGGCCGAGCATCCGACGACCGGGGGTTGGGAGGCTTCGATCGTCACGGCGCCCTTCCGGGCCGGTGACGTCAACCTCGGCACGATCGGGATCGTCGGGCCGACCAGGATGGACTACCTGTTGGCGATGGCGTCGGTCCGCGCGGTTGCGGAACGCCTTTCCGAGGCCGCGACGGAGCTCGACCAGTAGGTCATGGCTCCGGCGCGCGATCTCTACGAGATCCTCGGCATCGAGCGCGATGCGAGCGATGACGATATCCGCAAGGCGTATCGGCGCCTCGCGCGTGAGCTCCATCCGGATGTGAACGCCGAGCCACGGTCCGAGGAGCGCTTCAAAGAGGTCGCCGGTGCCTACGAGATCCTCTCGGACCCCGAGAAACGGGCGCGCTACGACGCGTTCGGCGCGGGTGGCCCCGGGGGCCAGCCGTTCGCCGACATCTCGGACATCTTCGAGATGTTCTTCGGACAGGGCGGGTTCGGTGGGATCGGCTCGCGGCGACGAGGGCCGCGCACGCGCACGCGGCGGGGCGAGGATGTCGGCGTCCGGCTCCGTCTCTCGTTCAGCGAGGCCGCGTTCGGGGTTCGCGAGGACGTCCAGATCGAGCGGCTCGTCGTCTGCGACCGGTGTCTGGGCAACGGGGCAGAACCGGGAACGGCGCCGATCGCCTGCCGGACGTGCGGCGGGACCGGTGAGGTCCAGAGCGTGCGGCGGAGCGTCTTCGGAACGCTGATGACGGCGTCGCCGTGCGCGACCTGCGGCGGGACCGGCCAGGAGATCCCCGACCCGTGCGAGGCGTGCGCGGGCCAGGGCCGGATCCGGCAGCCGTCGACGGTCGCGGTCGAGATCCCGGCCGGCGTGTCCGACGGGATGGAGCTCCGCGTGACCGGGAGCGGGCACGCCGGCGTGGCCGGCGGGCCCGCGGGCGACCTGTTCGTCCGGCTCGAGGTCGAAACGGCCGAGCGGTTCGAGCGACGCGGGCAGGACCTGTTCGCGGTCCTCGACATCTCGGTGACGAACGCCGCGCTGGGCGGAGACGTCCGGATCGAGGGGATCGATGGGACCGAGACCGTCCGCATCGACGCGGGGACCGAATCCGGCACGATCGTCCGTCTCAAGGGCAAGGGCATCCCCAACCTCAACCGGCGGGGGAGGGGCGACCTGTTCGTGACGCTGCACGTGGTGACGCCGAGGGAGCTGTCGCGCGAGGAGCGTGAGCTCCTCGCGCGACTGGCGGAGCTCCGCGGTGAGCCGCGCAACGGCGCGGCCACCGCGGAGCTCCGCCGCCCAGAGTTCTGAGCGCGGGGGTAGGCTCGCTGCCGATGAGCGACCCCAACTGCCTGTTCTGCAAGATCGCCGCTCGGGAGGTTCCCGCGGAGATCCTCCGGGAGTCCGATCGGGTGATCGCCTTCCGCGACATCAACCCCCAGGCGCCAACCCACGTCCTGCTGATCCCCAAGGAGCACATCGAGTCGCTCGACGCCATCCGGGACGATCACGGCCCGTTGCTGGCGGACATCGTCCAGGCGGCGGCGCATCTGGCCCACACGGAGGGTGTCGACGGAAGCGGATGGCGACTCGTGTCCAACGTGGGTCCCGACGCAGGTCAGGCGGTCTTCCACCTGCACTTCCACCTGCTGGGCGGCCGTCCGATGGGCTGGCCACCGGGCTGACAGCGGGTAGCATAGAGGTGGCCGTCCGCAGGACGGCCTTCGCACTTCGAGCAGGAGGGAACGGGGCGTCGCCCCGGATGTCGGAACACGTGGCAGCCGCCACCACACAGATGAAGATCCTGGTCCCGGGTCACCAATCGATGGTCGCCCTGCTCGGCCAGCGCGATTCCTTCCTGAAGCTCATCGAAGGCGCCTTCGGGGCGGACATCCTCGTTCGGGGCAACGAGATCACGATCTCGGGGCCCCCCGATGAGGCGGAGCGCGTCGGGCGCATCTTCGAGGAGCTCCTCGAGCTCCTGGAGCGGGGCCACGACCTGACCGAGGACTCCGTCGGGCAGACGATCGCGATGGTCACCGGCGGCGTCGTCGAACCCGGCGAGGAGGAGCTTCCGCGGCCGAGCGAGGTGCTCGGGGACAACCTCTTGTCATCGCGGGGCAAGAAGA
This sequence comes from uncultured Actinomycetes bacterium, assembly GCA_963765865.1. Lineage (GTDB taxonomy): Bacteria > Actinomycetota > UBA4738 > UBA4738 > HRBIN12 > AC-51. The sequence goes on along the minus strand of CAVXYE010000018.1, from coordinate 303,111 downwards.
TCGCGCCCAAGACCTTCGGACAGAAGCGTTACGTCGACGCGATCCGCCACTCCACGATGACCTTCGCGATCGGCCCCGCGGGAACGGGCAAGACGTACCTCGCGGTCGCGGTCGCGGTGCGGGCGCTCCAGGAGCGTCAGGTCTCGCGGCTGATCCTCACGCGCCCGGCGGTCGAGGCCGGCGAGCGGCTCGGGTTCCTGCCGGGCTCGCTCTACGAGAAGATCGATCCGTACATGCGTCCGCTCTACGACGCCCTGTACGAGATGACCGGTCCGGACACGCTGCCGCGCCTCATGGAGCGCGGGGTCGTCGAGGTCGCGCCGCTTGGCGTTCATGCGGGGAAGAACCCTGAATGACGCGTTCATCATCCTCGACGAAGCGCAGAACACGACCCCCGAGCAGATGAAGATGTTCCTCACGCGGATGGGGTTCGGCTCGAAAGCCGTCGTGAACGGCGACGCCACCCAGGTCGACCTGCCGAGCGGCCAGCTCTCGGGGCTCCACGTCGTGGAGGAGATCCTGGAAGGCATCGAAGGCATCTCGTTCGTCCATCTGGGCGGCAAGGACGTCGTGCGTCACAAGATCGTGCAGGACATCGTCGAGGCGTACGGCCGCTACGGCCAACAGCGGCTCGCCGCCGATGACTGAGCCACGATGAGCGACGATCCGAGCCCCGGCGGCCATACCTCGCCCACCGCGCCCGCGGTCCTGATCAGCGACCGCCAGTCCTCGCCGGTCGACGTCGACGCGTTGGCGGCGCTGGCGCGCCGGACCCTGCTCGCCGAGGGGCTCAGCGAGGTGGAGCTCTCGCTCAGCTTCGTCGACGAGGCCGAGATGGAGGACCTCCACGTTCGCTACCTCGACGAGCCGGGGCCCACCGACGTGCTCAGCTTCCCCCTGGACGGCGAGGACGAACGCGGTCTGCGCGTGCTCGGCGACGTCGTGATCGCGCCGTCGGTCGCGGCGCGCAACAACCCGGGCGATCCCGGCGCCGAGCTCCGTCTGCTCGTCGTCCACGGCGTCCTGCATCTCCTCGGGTACGACCACGAGGAGGACGGGGAGAAGGCGACGATGTGGGCCCGCCAGACCGCGTACAGCGGGGTCGAGGCGCCATGACGTCCGCCGACTGGCTCTCGATCGCGTCGGTCATCGTCTCGATCGTCGGCGTCGGGTTCTTCGCCGCCTCGGAGTCCGCCATCACCCGGATGAACCGCGTGCGCGCGTTCCGTCTGCGTGAGGACGGTCGCCGTGGTGCCGGCCCGTTGGTGAAGATCGTCGAGAACCCCGCGCCGTACCTCAACGTCGTCCTGTTCCTGACGCTGCTGTTCACGATCGGGGGCACGACGATCGCAACCTCGTTCGCGGTCCGCCATTTCCACCAGGCGGGAGAGATCGTCGCGACGATCGTGATGACGTTGCTGCTCTTCGTGTTCGCCGAGGTGACGCCGAAGACCTTCGCGATCGAACGCACCGATCGGGTGGCCCTCGTGGTCGCGCCGGCGGTCGTGTTCCTCGGACGCATCCTCGGGCCGTTCGCGAAGGCGCTCCTCGTGTTCGCCAACGTGCTGATGCCCGGCAAGGGCTTGAAGGAGGGCCCCTACATCACCGAGCAGGAGCTCCGCGCGTCCGCCGAGGTCGCATCCGAGGAAGGCGTGATCGAGGAGGGGGAGAAGGAGCTGATCCACTCCATCTTCGAGTTCGGCGACACGATCGTCCGCGAGGTCATGGTCCCGCGGCCGGACGTGATCGCGGTCGAGGACATGGCGACCCTGCGCGACGTGCAGGCGCTCGTGCTCGAACACGGCTACTCCCGGATCCCGGTGTTCCACGAGGATCTCGACGACGTCGTCGGGGTCGTCTTCGCGAAGGACGTCCTCAAGGCCCTGTACCAGGGAGAGGACGACATGCCGCTCACCGACATCTGCCGGCCCGCGCGGTTCGTGCCGGAGTCGAAGAAGGTCGCGGATCTGCTCCGCGAGATGCAGCAGGAGAAGTTCCACCAGGCGATCGTCACCGACGAGTACGGGTCGGTCACCGGCATCGTCACGCTCGAGGATCTGCTCGAGGAGCTGGTCGGGGAGATCACGGACGAGTACGACACCGAAGTGCCCGACGTGGTCGAGGTCAGCGAGGGGGTCTACCGCGTGTCGGGGAAGACCTCGATCGACGATGTGAACGAGCTGCTCGATACCGAGCTCCCGGACGAGGAGTGGGATACGGTCGGGGGGCTCGTCCTCGAGCTGTTCGGCAAGATCCCGGAACCGGGTGAGGAGATGGAGTTCCAGGGTCTGCGGTTCAAGGCGGAAGAGGTCCAGGGACGCCGGGTCGCCACCGTGCTCATCACGAGGGAACCCGCATCGGCCGATCCGCAGGAGGAGGTCGTCGGTGACTGAGCCAGCCGTGCCGGAGGAGATCAAGGCGTTGATCGACGACGCCGTCGAGCGTGCCCGCGACGCCATGGGCCGGGCGTACGCCCCGTATTCGGGCTTCGCGGTGGGTGCCGCGATCGTCGCGAACGGTCAGATCTTCACCGGCCAGAACATCGAGAACGCGAGCTACCCCGTTTCGGTCTGCGCCGAGCGCAACGCCGTCGGCCGCATGATCGACGCGGGCGAACGACGGATCGACGCGGTCGCGGTGGTCACCGCCGCCGAGGCCCCGACGCCCCCCTGCGGGGCGTGCCGGCAGGTGCTCTGGGAGTTCGGACCCGAGTCGCTGGTCATCGCCGAGACCACGGGCGGCGAACGGCTCACGTGGGCGCTCGAGGACCTGCTCCCGAGCGCATTCGGACCGGACGACCTGCGTCGATGACCGCCTTCCGGAGCGGCGTCGTCGCGGTGGTCGGGAGACCGAACGTCGGCAAGTCCACGCTCGTGAACGCCCTCGTCGGGCAGAAGGTCGCGATCGTGTCCGACAAGCCGCAGACGACCCGGCGCGGGATCCACGCGATCTGGTCGTCCGAGGGAGCGCAGGTCGTCCTGACCGACACGCCCGGGTATCACAAACCCAGGACGCTCCTCGGTGCGCGGCTGAACGAGCTCGTCGGCGACGCGGTCTCGGGTGTCGACGTCGTCCTGCACGTCGTCGACGCGGCCGCGGGGGTGGGCACCGGCGATGCGTTCGTCTACGAGCATCGCGTCCGGCCGACGGGAGCCCGAGCGATCTGCGTCGTGAACAAGGTCGACGCCACCTTCGGCCGGTCGGAGGTTCCGCAGCTCGCCGCCGCGGGCGCCCTCGGCGAGTACGACGAGATCGTGCCGGTGTCCGCGCGCCAGGGCAAAGGCGTCGGGATGCTCCGGCGGCTCATCCTCGAACGGATCCCCGAGGGCCCCGCCCTCTATCCGGAGGAGACGATCACGGACCAACCGCTCGACGTGCGGCTCGCGGAGATCGTGCGGGAGAAGGCGCTGGCCGTCACGCGGCAGGAGGTTCCCCATTCGATCGCGGTCGTGGTCGAAGAGCTCGAGTACGACGACTCGCTCACGAAGGTGCACGCGTCGTTGATCGTCGAGCGTGAGTCGCAGAAGGGGATCGTGATCGGGCGCGGCGGTGAGACGCTGAAGACGATCGGGTCACGCGCCCGCGAGGAGATGGAGCTCCTCCTGGGAACGAAGGTCTACCTGGATCTCCACGTGAAGGTCCTCAAGGAGTGGCAGCGGGACCCTCGCGCGCTCGAGCGGCTGGGGTTCTAGGTCACCTGGAGCGTCGCCGTCATCTGCGGGTGGAGGGTGCAGACGACCGCGTAGGTGCCCGGCGCGATGCCGGCGAGCGAAACCTGGCCGCTTGCGCCGCCGTCGAGCTTCTCGTCGATCGCCGTCCCGTTCACCGTGAACGTGTGCTCCGTGCTCCCGGTGTTCTGGAGCGTCGAGCGTGGCGCCGGCTCGGCGCGCCGATGCATGTGGGCTCGAAGGCGAAATCCTTCAGGTCGACGGTCTGCGTCGGTCCGCTCGGCGTACAGCCTGCGGACGCCTTCGAGCTGGAGCACGCGATGCCTGCGACGCAGAGCATCAGGAGCACGAGGAGGGATCTGAGGGTCCGCATCGGCGCCCGAGCCTAGCCGGAGTCCCGCTCCCGCGGCACGTCGATTACCCTGGATGGCATGAGCAGTCTGGCGCCGCTGGTGCCCGCCATCACGTCGTCCGAGGCCTCCGCGATGGTGATGCGCGCGCCCGCGGTGGACGCGGTCGGCCTGGAGGAGCGTGCCGCCTCGCTGGCCACCCGGTCGATCAAGCGCGACGCCAAGCTCTGGGCGCTGGACCTCGCGATCCGCTGCACCGATCTGACGACCCTCGAGGGCTCGGACACGATCGGGAAGATCGTGGCGATGTGCTCGAAGGCGGTCCGGCCCGACCCGCTGGATCCGACGGTCCCCGCGGTTGCGGCGGTGTGTATCTATCCGTGGCTCGTTCCCACCGCGGTGACGCATCTCGCCGGCTCCGGCGTGCACGTGGCGAGCGTGGCGGGGGGGTTCCCTGCGGGATTGGGTCCGCTCGAGGTTCGGCTCCAGGAGATCCGTGACGTCGTGGCGATGGGTGCCGACGAGGTCGACATCGTGCTCAACCGCTCGCTCTTCCTGGGAGGCCGGTACCAGCAGGCGTTCGAGGAGCTGGCCGCGGCGCGGGATGCCGCCGGCACGCGCCCATCTCAAGGTGATCCTGGAGACCGGCGAGCTCGGATCGTACGACCGGGTCCGCCAAGCGAGCGTGCTGGCGATGGCGGCCGGCGCCGACTTCATCAAGACGTCGACCGGGAAGATCGGCGTGAACGCGACCCTCCCGACGGCGCTCTGCATGTTCGAGGCCGCGCGCGACTTCCACCGGGACACCGATCGCGCGGTCGGGATCAAGGTCGCCGGCGGCGTCCGCAAGGCGAAGGACGCGATCCGGTACCTGGTCGTGCTGCACGAGACGCTCGGTCCGGACTGGATGACGCCCGACCGGTTCCGGATCGGCGCGTCGAGTCTGCTGAACGACGTCTTGATGCAGATCGCCAAGGAGCGGACCGGTCGCTACCAGGGGCCCGACTACTTCACGCTCGACTGAGGGGAGAGCCTCGTGCCGTTCGATCGCTCGTTCGTCGAAGCCAACAGCGCCCAGCTCCAGCGGATGCGGGCGTTCGTCGACCGGGCGACGGATGACGACCTTCGGACGCCGATGCCCGCCGGATGGACGCCCGCCGCGGTCTTCGGGCACCTCGCGTTCTGGGATCAGCACGCGCTGGTCATCATCGACATGGTGGAGCGCGGCCTGACCCCACCGCCCCACGACGACGCGACGGTCGACTGGATCAACGACACCGCGAAGCGGTTCTTGCTCGCGCTCGAGCCCCGAGCGATGGCCCGGCTCGCGCTGGAGATCGCCGACGAGACCGATCGCAGGATCGCAGCCCTCTCCGATGAGCGACTCGAGGAGGCGACGGAGCGGTGGTTCACGGCGAACCGCTGGAAGGATCGTGCGGAGCACCTGGACGAGATCGAGCACGCGCTCGCGAGCAAGGCGGACCGATGACCGATCTGGAACCCGTCGCCCCCGCGCAGCCGGTGATGCCGGGGTGGGAGTACGCGCCTGCGCCCGAGTCCAAGGACATCGTTCGGCTGCAGGATCGGTACGGGCTGTTCATCGGCGGCGAGTTCGTGGAGCCGAAGAGCGGTCGGTGGTTCCCGACGATCGACCCATCGAACGAAACGGTGCTCGCGGAGGTCGCCGAAGCGGGCGAGGAGGACGTCGATGTGGCGGTCACGGCCGCGCGGAGCGCGTACGTGACCGCCTGGCGCGACCTCCCCGGGTCGGAGCGCGCGAAGTACCTGTACCGGATCGCGCGCGCGCTCCAGGAGCGCGCGCGCGAGTTCGCCGTCCTCGAGTCGATGAACGGGGGCAAGCCGATCAAGGAGTCACGCGACGTCGACCTGCCGCTCGCCGCCGCGCACTTCTTCTATTACGCGGGGTGGGCCGACAAGCTCGAGTACGCCTTCCCGGCGATGAAGCCCACGCCGCTCGGGGTCGCCGGGCAGGTGATCCCGTGGAACTTCCCGCTGCTGATGGCCGCGTGGAAGCTGGCGCCGGCGCTCGCGGCCGGCAATACCGCGGTCCTCAAGCCGGCGGAGACCACGCCGCTCACGGCGCTGCTCCTCGGCGAGGTGATCCAGCAAGCGGAGCTCCCGCCGGGTGTGGTGAACATCCTGACCGGAGCCGGCGCGACCGGTGCGTCGCTCGTCGGACACCCCGACGTCGACAAAGTGGCGTTCACCGGTTCCACGGAGGTCGGCAAGCAGATCCGCCGAGCGGTCGCCGGGTCGAGCAAGCACCTCACCCTGGAGCTGGGTGGCAAGGCCGCGAACATCGTCTTCGAGGACGCGCCGATCGACCAGGCGGTCGAGGGCGTCGTCAACGGGATCTTCTTCAACCAGGGGCACGTGTGCTGCGCCGGCTCGCGTCTGCTGGTGCAGGAGCCCGTGTTCGAGGAGCTCCTCGACAAGCTGAAGGTCCGTCTCGGGACGCTCCGCGTCGGTGACCCGCTCGACAAGAACACGGACGTCGGCGCGATCAACTCGCGGGCCCAGCTCGAGAAGATCGGGGAGCTCGTCGCGAGCGGCGTCGAGGAAGGCGCCGTGATGTATCAACCGCCGTGCGACCTGCCGGAGCGCGGCTTCTGGTTCGCACCGACGCTGTTCACGGGCGTATCGCAATCGCACCGGATCGCGCGCGAGGAGATCTTCGGACCGGTGTTGTCGATCCTCACCTTCCGCACGCCCGAGGAGGCGGTCGAGAAGGCGAACAACACCCCCTACGGGCTGAGCGCCGGCATCTGGACCGAGAAGGGCTCGCGGATCCTCTGGATGGCGGAACGGATGCGCGCCGGCGTCGTTTGGGCCAACACCTTCAACCGGTTCGACCCAGCCTCGCCGTTCGGTGGCTACAAGGAGAGCGGCTTCGGCCGCGAGGGCGGCCGGCACGGTCTGGAGCCGTACGTCCGCCTGGAGCCCGTGTCGTGACCCCCGACCAGCGCCTGCCCGTGCGCCGGACGGCGAAGCTCTCCATCGGCGGGCAGTTCCCGCGGAGCGAATCGGGCCGGACGTACGAGGTCGTGTCCGCAGACGGGCGGTTCTTGGCGCACGCGGCGCGGGCGTCTCGCAAGGATCTCCGGGACGCGGTGGTCGCGGCCCGTGGCGCCTTCGGGGGATGGGCCGCGAGGACCGCGTACAACCGAGGTCAGGTCCTGTACCGCGTGGCCGAGATCATGGAGGGCCGCAGAGCCCAGCTCGAGGACGAGCTCCGCGATTCGGGCGCGACCGATCCGGCGGACGAGGTGAGCCGCGCGATCGATCGCTGGGTCTGGTACGCGGGGTGGGCCGACAAGATCGCCCAGGTCGCCGGTAGCGCGAACCCGGTCGCCGGGCCCTACTTCAACTTCACCGTCCCGGAGCCGACCGGGGTCGTCGGGATCGTCGCCCCCGCGGAGCCCTCGTTGCTCGGGTTGGTGAGCCGGATCGCCCCCGTGATCGTCTCCGGGAACGTCGCCGTCGCGGTGGCGAGCGAGTCCTCGCCGCTGCCCGCGGTCTCGCTCGCCGAGGCGCTCGCGACCTCCGACGTCCCCGGCGGGGTGATCAACATCCTCACGGGGTCCCCGAGCCGAGCTCGTCCCGTGGCTCGCAGCTCACATGGATGTGAACGCGATCGACCTCACGGGCTGTCCCGACGACCTCATCGCCGAGGCCGAGCGCGCGGCTGCCGACAACGTCAAGCGGGTGCATCGTGCCGGACCGGCTGAGCAGCATCTTTCCGAGATCACGGCATTCGTCGAGTTCAAGACGGTCTGGCACCCGATGGGCGCGTAGGCCGCCTTCGGCCGCAACGGAAACGCCACACCCGAACAGGGTTCCCGCAACACCCCGCGGCGCTACCATCCGCTCATGCCCCCCTATAAAGAGCAGGGGATCGTCCTGCGCTCGATCAAGCTCGGCGAGGCCGACAAGATCGTCTCCATCCTGACCCAGGGTTCGGGCAAGGTCCGCGGCGTCGCCAAGGGCATCCGGAAGACCACCTCGAGGTTCGGAGGGCGGCTCGAACCGTTCACGCACGTGAACCTGATGCTCTACCGGGGTCGCGGCGCGCTCGACACGATCACCCAGGCGGAGATCATCGCGCCGCACCGGAACATCCGCGACGACCTGAGCCTGTTCGCCGCCGGGGAGACGATGCTCGAGGCCGTCGACAAGGTCTCGGAGGAACACGAACGGAACGTCAAGCTCGCGATCCTCCTGCTGTCCGGGCTCCGGGCGCTCGATGCGAAGCCGGCCGACCCGGCGGCCGTCACCGAGTCGTTCCTGCTGAAGCTCCTTTCCCTCTCGGGCTTCCACCCCGCGCTCACCGCGTGCGCGGTGTGCGGGTCGACCGACGTGCGGCTCTGGTCCGCCGGGCTCGGCGGCGCCGTGTGCCCGGGCTGCGCGGACCACGACGCCGCCGCCGTGTCGCCGGAGGTGCTCGGTCTGCTCGCGCATCTGGCGACCACCGAGCTCTCCCGCGCCGGGCTCGTGCTGGAGGTCGACGAGCGGACCCGCCGTCGCTCCCGTTCGCTGCTGTTCGGCTTCGTGGAATACCACCTGGAGCGGCGGATGAAGTCGGTTCCCATGCTCGTGAGGACCGCGCTATGAGCAGCTACCTCAACGACATCGACCGGACGAACGTCCCCGATCACGTCGCGATCGTGATGGACGGCAACGGGCGATGGGCGACCCAACGGGGTCTGCCGCGCACGGAGGGCCACGGCGCCGGCGAGGAGGCCCTCTGGGACACCGTGAAGGGCGGCGTCGAGGTCGGTCTGAAGTGGCTGACGGTCTTCGCGTTCTCCACCGAGAACTGGTCCCGGCCGCCGGCCGAGGTCCTCTACCTGATGAACTTCAACCGCGGACTGCTGCGTCGCCGCCGGGACGAGCTGAACCGCATGAACGTCCGGATCCGGTTCATCGGGCGCCGCAACTGGCGGGTGCCTCGCTCGGTCCTGAAAGAGATCCGCATCGCCGAGGAGCTCACCTGCGCGAACACCGGCATGACCCTCACGATCGCCTTCAACTACGGCGGCCGGGTCGAGATCGTCGACGCCGTGAAGCAGATCGCGCGCGACGTGCAGGCAGGCCGGCTCAAGCCCGAGAAGATCGACGAACGAGCGATCGCCGAGCGGCTCTACGCGAGCGACATGCCCGAGCCCGACCTGCTCATCCGAACCAGCGGCGAGATGCGGATCTCGAACTTCCTGCTCTGGGAGGCTGCGTACTCCGAGCTGTGGTTCACGCCGGTGTTCTGGCCGGACTTCGACCGCGAGCTGCTGTTCGAAGCGATCCGCGACTTCCAGAAACGCGAACGTCGGTTCGGCGCGATCGCCGAAGACGCCTGAGCCTGATCAGCGGTCCAGGAACCCCCGGAAGAACCACCAGGGGAAGGCGATCGCGGCCAGCGCGAGCACGGCCGCCTTCGCGGGAACCGGCCCGTAGGCGAAGAGCAGGAGCGCGCCCAGCCCGAGCGTCCAGGTGGCGATCCGCCAGACTCGCATCGCGGCGGTGAGCGGCTCGGGTGGGGGCGGCTCATCGACCGGGAGGGGCGGAAGGTCGGGTTCGTCCGGCACGACCCACCCTTTCGCCCAGACCGCGTTGAGCACGACCGCGGCCGCGACCGGGAACGTGAGCACGAAGACGATGTTCCCGTAGGAGATCGCCGGGAGAAGCGTCGCGAGCAGGATCACGGTGGCGACCACGCGGCCGGTCGGCCCGAACGTCGTCGCGCTCTTCTCCCAACGCGACCAATGCGGGATATGGCCGCTCGTCGGGATCGGCGAGCCGACGAAGTCACCGTGATGCAGCGGGGCTCGCGCCGCGAACTGCCGGACCGGCTCGTAGCACGCCGGGCACCACGGGAGATCGGGGAGAAGTGGTTCGCTGCACTTCCGGCAGGTTCGTGGAGAGGGCATGGTCATCTCTTGTGTCGGCCCGAGCGGACCTCAGATGAAGGCTCTCGGACCCGCGGTGCGACGTGAACTGCGCCGGATGGGGCTCACCCGTGGAGGTTTCGCGACGGAGCGCCAGGCCGCCGTTGGGCACCGCTACCATTCCTCCCACGCCAGCGGCCGCTCCCAGCGGCCGGGAAGGGAGTTCGGGTCATGCCCGACCTGATGGAACAGATCACCTCGCTCGCGAAACGCCGCGGCATCGTTTTCCCGTCGTCCGAGATCTACGGAGGCCTGCGCTCGTCGTGGGATTACGGGCCGCTCGGGGTCGAGCTGAAGCGCAACGTCAAGGATGCGTGGTGGCGCGCGATGGTGCAGATGCGCGACGACGTCGTCGGGCTCGACGCGGCCATCATCATGTCTCCGAAGGTATGGGAGGCGAGCGGGCACCTCGAGGTCTTCACGGACCCGCTCGTCGAGTGCCGGAACTGCCACCAGCGGTTCCGGGCGGACGATCTGCCGGGGGACCCGAAGACCTGCCCCAACTGTGGCAACCACACGTTCACGGACGCGCGCAACTTCAACCTGATGTTCCGGACGCACATGGGCCCCGTGGAAGACGGAGCGGAGGACGTCTACCTCCGACCCGAGACCGCGCAGGGGATGTTCGTGGACTTCGCGACGGTGCAGCAGACGGCACGCCGCAAGGTCCCGTTCGGGATCGCGCAGATCGGGAAGGCCTTCCGGAACGAGATCACCCCCGGGAACTTCATCTTCCGCATGCGCGAGTTCGAGCAGATGGAGATGGAGTTCTTCGTCAAGCCGGGGACGGACGAGGAGTGGCACGACTACTGGATCCAGGAGCGGCTCCGCTGGTTCACCGACCTCGGCGTCCGTCCGGACAACCTCCGGTTGCGCGATCACGATGCCGACGAGCTCTCGCACTATTCGAAGCGTACGGTCGACATCGAGTACCGCTTCCCGTTCACCGACTGGGGCGAGCTGGAGGGGATCGCGAACCGGACCGACTACGACCTGAAGGCGCACGAGCGGCACTCGGGCGAGGACCTCACGTACTTCGATCCCGAGACCGAGGAGCGCTACCACCCGTACGTGATCGAACCGGCCGTCGGCGTGGACCGCGCGATCCTGACGTTCCTCCTCGACGCGTACCGGGTCGAGGAGGCGCCGACCGCGAAGGGTGGCACCGAGAAGCGCACCCTCCTCGCGCTGCACAAGGACCTGGCCCCGATCAAGGCAGCCGTGCTTCCGCTCTCCCGGAACGAGCGGCTGGTCCCCGCCGCCAAGGAGGTGTTCGACCTCCTGAAGCCCCACTGGATGTGCGACTACGACGACGCCGGCTCGATCGGGCGCCGGTACCGCCGCCAGGACGAGGTCGGCACCCCCTTCTGCGTCACGGTCGACTTCGAGACGCTCGACGATCGTGCCGTCACGATCCGCGACCGCGACTCCATGACCCAGGAGCGGATCCCGGTCGGGTCGTTGGTGGAGCACCTCCGGGATCGTCTGTGAGGACGCCCTCGGGGGATGTCCGGCTCTGGTTGTACGTCGTCGCGTTCCTCTTGATGGCGGCCGCAGGGTTCACGCTGGCCGTGGCCGCGCGGGGCTTCCTGGCCTCGACCCGGCTCCTGTGGTTCTCCGCCGGGATGTCGGCCGCGGCGATCGTTGCTGCCGTGGCGAGCGTCGTGTGGCCGGCGGCCCGTCCGGAGCCGTGATCGTCCGCTCAGGTTGGGTTCCACCAGGCCGAAACCTGGGGGTAGGGTTAGGTCCCCATGCAGAGGCCATCCAACGAACGTGTGCGATCGATCGGTTCGGCTGCTGCATGGGTGTTCGCGCCGTTGCTCGCGACCCTCGTCGCCGTCACCGCCGTCCCGGCGATGTTCCATGCCCAGCTTCCCGACGCGCCACCCTTGCACCAACGATGGATGGCGACGCCGACGACGGTCGAGCGCCTGCGCGCGATCGACCCGGCGATCGCCGCGCTCTACTTCGACCGACGTGGGTCCTACGTTCTCGGTGGGGGACTCGACGCGGCCACCGCGACCGACGTGTGGGCGAGCGAGCGGCAGTTCGAGCACGATCTGGCTGCGGGAGCGATCGATCCTTCGGTCCGCTACGTGATGTACGACCCTGAGTGGTGGACCGCGACCCCGCTGGAAGAGCAGCGGCACCCGGTGGCCGCGATGCAAGCGTTCGCCGACGCCGCGCGTTCGGCCGGATACGGCGTCATCATCACCCCGCACCCCAGCCTGGTCGAAGTCCCCGGGGCTGATTGCACGCGAGGGGTGACCGAGACGATGGAGGCCGCGTACCTCCGTTGCGGCATCGAGGCGGCGGCCGCCCGCCTGTCAGATGTCGTCGAGATCCAAGGGCAGTTGCTGGAGGCGGACCCCGCGATCTACCGGTCCTTCGTGGAGAGCGAAACCGCGCAGGCGCGTCTCGCGAACCCGGACGTCGTGGTGCTTGCCGGCCTCTCGACGCGCTTCGCGACCGGCCCGGATACGCTGCTGAACGCGTGGGACTCGGTCACCGACATCGTCGACGGGCACTACATGGCGGTCCCGGAGGGGATCCGTCCCGATATCGCGGTCGCGTTCCTGCAGATGCTGGCCCAGCAGCGCGGCTGAACGTCACTCGCCGAGCGTTCGTTCCCGCGCGTCCTTCTTCATCTTCTTCTCGACGCGCTTCTCCTTGACGCTCTTCTGGGCCTTCTTCTTCACGTTCTTCGAAGCGCCCTTGTCCTTCGCGTGAGCCATGGCCGGTTCCTTCCGTCGAAGCCTGCAAGGCAGCGTACACCGGCGGCACGTAGGAATGGCAGAGTGAGCAAACCGAGACGGCCGTAAGCGCTGTTGGCCAGCCGGCTGTTCATGGAGCACGATGGCTGCTCAGCTCCGACCGGTTCCCGCTCCGAACGCGGAGGAGGCCGACCTGGCGGACCGAACGCGTTCGTTCGAGGACTTCTACGAGGCAACCTACCGACGTCTCTACACGGCGCTCTGTCTCGTGACCGGGAACCGACACGAGGCGGAGGACATCATGCAGGAGACCTTCCTTCGCGTCTTCGAGCGATGGGATCGGGTCTCGGGTGTCGACGACCCTGACGGCTACCTCTTCCGGGCCGCGATGAACGTCTTCCGGAACCGGTATCGCCGCACGCTGCTCGCGGTGCAGCGGACCCTCGCACTGAAGGATGCCGCGGACGACCTGGCGGCCATCGACACTCGGGACGAGGTCGTGCGGCTGCTGCGCGGGCTCACGCCGCGCGAACGAGCGGCCATCGTGCTGACGAGCATCCTGGATCTCACGGCCGAGGAGGCAGGCCGCATGCTCGGGATCAAGGCCTCGACCATCCGCGTGCTGTCCTCGCGCGCCCGTGCGCACATGAAGGACGAGGTGGACCCACGATGAAGCCGGAAACCCTGGATCGCTACGAGTCGCTGTTCGCTCCACCGGGCCGTGCGTACGACAGCTTCTTGCGACGGCGATCCCGGAAGCAGCGGAACCGACGGATCGGAGCGTTCGTGCTGGCATTCGTGATCGCGGCCGGCTCCGTTGCCGCCGCCCTCGATGCTTTCCACCGGTCGTCCGAGCCGAAGCCCGTGAACACGATCGATCCGGCGAGCGTGTCGCGCCTGCACGAGATCGCTAGCCGCCTCACGTTCCCCCAGGAGGGCTTCCGCATGGCCACGGGGGATGGGGTGCTCGTCGTCGGGACGTCGCGGTTCCGTAGTCAGCGAGGACAGCTGATCGCGTACCCGTTCCCGTGTGGGGACGCCGGCGTCGCGTGCATGCCGCTGTGGCGGGCGAGCCTCGACGGTGCAGGATCTCCCGTCGTGGCGAACGGCGTCGTTTACGCGACGGGACGCGGAGGTCGGACCTTGTACGCGTTCGCGGCCCATTGTGGCTCGAACGGCCGGGAGTGCTCGCCGCGGTGGACGGCGGACGTGGGCGCCACGGGCTGGGTCACACCGCCCATCGTCGTTCCGCAGGGCTCGACGAACCGTGTCTACGTCGGGACGGAACGTGCGGTGCTCGGGTTCGATGTTGGCTGCGCCGACGGAGGTGGGGCATGCTCGCCGGCCTGGTCCGCGGCGATGGGTCAACCGGTTCGCGCGATCGCCTCCAGCGGTGGGGTCCTCTTCGCAGGGACGGGGAAGACCGGTGCGCCCAGACCCGGCAGATATCGGTTCGGTCACCGCACTCGATACGTCCTGTTCCTCCGCGTCATCGCTGGCTCCAGCCCGCTGCCGGTTATGGCGAAGGGATGTCGGCCAGGTCTGGGATCTGGCCGTTCGACGGCGGCACGTTGGTCGTCGGCACGAACGGTGGCCCGAAGGGAGTGCAGGCCTATCCGATCGCGTGCATCCGCACCGGCGCACCGTGCCGGCCGTCGTGGGTCGGGTCGACGGGCTGCTGTACGCAGCTGACCGCGACGGAGGGCACCGTCTACGCGGATGACCAGACCGGTCACGCGTACGCCTTCCGCGAGTCCTGCGCTTCGGGCGGCTCGTCGTGCGATCCGGTCTGGACCTCGAGCGAGATCCTCGGCCAGCCGTTCATCGACTTCCGGCGCCCGCTCGTTTCCGGCGGGCTGGTGTTCGTGGGCGGCGACGAGGGGTGGATCTACTCGTTCCCGCAAGACTGCGAGGGCGCGTGCGCGCCCGCCTCCCGGACGTTCGTCCCGGACGAGAACGGTATCCCCGGGATCTGGGACGCCGTCACGCTGAACGATCGCCTCTACGTGGCAGCCGCGGACGGTCTCCACGTGTTCTCGACCGAGGCGGCGTCCGCCCGCGGCCGGGAAGGCGTCGGCCGGCGCAGCTCCGTTCTTCTACCTCGGCATCGTGCTCGTTGCCGGGGCGGTCCTCACGCTCCGGTCCGTCCGACGCCGCCGAGCGATCTGACGAACGCGACCTATCCGCGAGCGGTGATCCGGAGGAGATCTCGGATCGAGCCGCGCCCTCGGGCTTCCAGGGCGTTGGCGGCCACCAAGAAGAGCTCCGCCGTCATGAAGGCGTCGTCGAGCGCGTGGTGCGTCTGTTCGACCGGCACCCCGAACCTCGTTGCCGCCTCGGAGAGCGCGTAGTACCCGGGCCAGCGGCCGGCATCGCCCGACGGGCGTTCGACGGCCATGATCAGCGTGCGCACGTCGATCGTGCGTCTCCGCCAGGCGCGTCTCCCGCCGCCGAACACCTTCCGCAGGAACGCGATCTCGACCTCGGCCGCCCACGCGAGGATGAACCTTCCGCTGAGGGCGCCCCGGAACGCGTCGGCAACCTCCTGCATCGCTGGCGCGGTCGCGAGGTCCTGTGCGCGGAGGTGGTGGATCGGGATCGAGGAGCGGCTCGGTTCCACGCCGGGCGCCACCTCTTGATAGAGCTGACCCGACAGATCGATGCGGCCGCCGAGGATCGGGATCAGGCCGAACGAGATCACCTCGTCCCGGTCCAGGTCCAGACCCGTGGTCTCGAAGTCCAGGGCCACCAGCTCGGCGCTTCGCCAATCCCCGCGGCGTGACCGACGTTCCGGAGCGCTGGGACCGGCCGAGGTCATCCCATGCCCAGATCGAGATGGAGCGCTCGCTGTTCGGCCGCGATGATCCGGAAGGCCTCCTTGAGCGCGCGGCGTCGGACCGGCCCCAGCTCCTGCGGGTCGACGAAGTCATCCGTGGCAGCCCCGGCGCGATGTTGCGCGACCTGATGCTCCAGCCGGATCGCCCACAGGAGCCGGAACGTCTCCTCGAGCCCTTCCCGAGACCCTTCGGAGATCTGGCCGGCTTCGGACGCCGCGCGCAGCCGCTCCAACGTGCCCTTGTCGCTCCGCCCCGTCCGGATGTCGTAGGCGCGGGCGAGGTTGGTGACGATCGTGATGCCGCCGTGCTTGATGTCGAGCCGGCCCGCGTGTTCGCCTTTCGCTTCCACGACCAGATCCCGGAAGAACCCGGTCGGTGGTTTCAGGTCGAGGGCTCGCCGGGAGAGGTGCCGGACGAACATCGGATATGCCAACGGGGCGCTCCGCACGACCTCGTCCAGGGCGGGTTCCGCCTCGAGGGGCCCGGCGATCTGGCGGTAGTCGAAAACGATCGACGACAGGATGCTGCCTTCGGCGCCCGGATCCTGCATCCATCCCCGGAACGCCTCGACCCAGCCGTCGAGCGAGCGTCGGAGCGGCGGATGTTCGGCCATCGCGTTCCCGTGGCAACGATGGATGCCCGCCTCCTCGAGTCCGTCCGTGACGGACCGTGCGAGCTCCGCGAAGTACGGGTCGACGTCCTCATCCGCACGGTCGCCGGGCTCCAGCGCCAGCGCGTGATCCTGATCCGTGAACATGGCTTGCTCTCGACGCGCTTCGCTCCCCAACGCGAGCCACGCCCACCGGACCGGCGGCTCGCCCAGTCGTGCGATACCGAGCTCGAGGAACCGCCGAGTGAGGGCGTCGATCGTCACCGCGATCACGTGCCCGACGTCGACGGGGTCGACGCTCGTGTCGACGAGCGCGGCGACGACGTCGGGGAGGTCGCGCCCATGCGCGACGACCGCAGCGTGGTCCGCCGCGCGCTCGATCGCGCTCTTGAGGGCGAACGGGGACTGCCGGGCGAGGCCGAGCAGGTCGGTGTCGGTGACCATGCCGACCACCGTGCCGGTACCGTCGGTCACGGGGAGATGGTGGATCCCCCGTTCGAGCATCCCGAGGAGCACGTCCCCGACCCGGGTCTCAGCCGATACCGTCACGATCGGGCTCGTCACGATCTCCGCGACCGTGGCGTCGGCGCTGCGTCCGGCGGCCAGGACGCGCGAACGCAGATCTCGGTCGGTCACGATCCCCCAGTCATCGCCGACCTTGATGAGGAGCGAGGACACCCGCTGTTCGGTCATCAGGGACGCGACCTCGGCGACCGTCGCGTCGGGCGGCGCGGTGACGGGGGGACGGCGCACCTGTGCCCCCACCGTGGCGAGCATGTCCGGCATCTCGGTCGGGGTTCGCTTGGCGTCCAAGCGTCGACGCGCGACCGACGCGAGGAACCGGGTGCCGCTGGCGCTCTGGAGCAGCTCCTCCGCCAGGCTCCGTGGGATCAAGTAACAGAGGGTGTCCTCGGCGGCGCGGACGCTCGCGACGGGCCCCTGCCCCGAAACGAGCGAGAGCTCACCGAAGGTCTCTCCCTCACCGATGAGATCGAGCAGCCGCCCGTCATCGAGGATCTCGACCGCCCCTTTCCGCACGACGTAGAGGGCGGCCGCCGGCTCGCCGGCGCGCTCGAGGATCGTGGTGCCCGCCGGGAAGAACTCCACCTGGGTGGCGGAGGCGATCCGGTCGAGCTGGCCGTCGTCGAGCCCGTCGAAGGGGGGGAACGCGGCCAGGAACCCGGCGATATCCATCGCCCCGGATTATGCGCTCGGAGCTCGGGTCGATGGCTCGCCGTAGACTGACGCTTCCGTTCCGATCGACCTCGCCGGAGGCGCGCCGTGACCAAGTACGTCTACGACTTCTCCGAAGGCAACAAGGACATGAAGGACCTCCTCGGCGGCAAGGGCGCCAACCTCGCCGAGATGACGAACATGGGTCTCCCGGTCCCGCCCGGGTTCACGATCACGACCGAGGCCTGCCTCCGGTTCCTCCGGGACGGTGGTCCGCCGCCCGAGATGCTGCAGGAGGCCGGCGAGCATCTCGGCCGGCTCGAGGAGACGATGGACAAGCGCCTCGGCGATCCCGACGACCCGCTCCTCGTCTCGGTCCGATCCGGCGCGAAGTTCTCGATGCCCGGGATGATGGACACGGTCCTCAACCTCGGACTGAACGATCGGTCGGTGGTGGGTCTCGCGAAGCAGACCGAGGGCGATGTGCGGTTCGCGCGCGACGCCTACCGCCGGTTCATCCAGATGTTCGGCAAGATCGTGATGGACGTGCCGGCGGACGCCTTCGAGCGAGCGCTCGACGAGGCGAAGGAAGCGAAGTTCGCGGGCGCGCAGGATACGGACCTCGACGCGGACGACCTCGCGACGCTGATCGAGCGGTTCAAGACGATCTACCGCGAGCACACGAACGAGGAGTTCCCGCAGGACCCGAAGGACCAGCTCCGGTTGTCGATCGACGCGGTCTTCCGTTCGTGGAACGGCAAGCGCGCTCGCGACTACCGCCGCCAGAACAAGATCAGCGACGACCTGGGGACGGCGGTCAACGTCGTGGCGATGGTGTTCGGCAACCGCGGCGAGGACTCCGGCACGGGCGTTGCCTTCACCCGCGATCCCTCGACGGGCGAGAAGGTCCCGTACGGGGACTACCTGCCGAACGCGCAAGGCGAGGACGTCGTCGCCGGCATCCGCAACACGCTGAAGCTCGAGGAGCTCCAGAACCTCGACCCGACCTCGTACGGGCGACTGATCCAGGTGATGGACACCCTCGAGGGTCATTACCGGGACATGTGCGACATCGAGTTCACGATCGAGAAGGGGAAGCTCTGGATCCTCCAGACCCGGATCGGGAAGCGGACCGCGTTCGCCGAATGGGTGATGGCGTCCGACATGCTCGAGGAGCAACTGATCGACGAGAGCAGCGCGCTGCTCCGCGTCAACGCCGATCGGTTGGAGGAGCTCTTCAAGCGGCGGGCGAGGACCGACGGCGCCACGCCGATCGCGCGCGGCCTGAACGCTTCGCCCGGGGCCGCGACCGGCGCCGTGGTGTTCTCGGCCGACGATGCCGAGGCACGAGCCAAGGAGAACGGCGACGAGGGTGATCCTGGTTCGCCGTGAGACCACGCCCGACGACTATCACGGGATGATCGCCTCGCAGGGGATCTTGACGTCGGCCGGCGGCACGAACTCGCACGCGGCCGTCGTCGCCCGCGGCGAGGGGATCCCCGCCGTGTGCGGCGCCGACCAGATCAAGATCGACCTCGGGTCGCGCTCGTTCACCGCGAACGGGACGACCGTGAAGGAAGGCGACACGATCACGATCGACGGCTTCACCGGCAACGTCTTCGTCGGCGAGCTGCCCCTCGAGGAGTCGGTGCTCGAGAAGGCTCGCGCCGGCGACGCCGAAGCCCGCCAGGAGAAGATCTGGAAGGCGTTCGAGCGGCTGATGGCGATCGCGGACGACCGGCGCCGGCTCCGCGTGCGAGCCAACGCGGACACCCCCGACCAGTCCGCGAACGCACGCGCCCGTGGCGCGGAGGGCATCGGCCTGTGCCGCACCGAGCACATGTTCCTCGGTGAGGAACGCGTCGACGCCGTGCGCCAGATGATCTTCGCCGAGAGCGAGGCCGAGGAAGAGGCCGCGTATCAGCGGCTCCTGCCGCTGCAGAAGGGCGACTTCGTCGGCATCTTCGAAGCGATGGACGGGCTGCCGGTCACCGTCCGGCTCCTGGACCCCCCGCTGCACGAGTTCCTGCCGGACCTCACGACGCTCTCCGTCGAGGTGGCGCTCGGGGAGGAGCGTGGCGAGGACGTCTCCGACAAGGAGCGCGAGCTCGCGAAGGTTCGGCAGCTGCACGAGACGAACCCGATGCTCGGGTTGCGGGGTGTCCGGCTCGGCATCCTCAAGCCGGGGCTCTACGCGATGCAGGTGCGCGCGATCGTCGAGGCCGCCTGCGAAGCCAAAGCGGCGGGTGGGGACCCGAAGGTCGAGATCATGATCCCCTTGGTCGCAACGGCTCCCGAGCTCAGCCAGATGCGCGCGGAGTTGGAGCCCGTGGCGAACGAGATCCAGGCGCGTGAAAGCGTGTCGCTCGAGCACCTCGAGTGGGGGACCATGATCGAGCTGCCACGCGCCGCGGTCACGGCCGGCGAGATCGCCGAGGCCGCCGACTTCTTCTCGTTCGGCACGAACGATCTGACGCAGACCGCGTTCGGGTTCAGCCGCGACGACATCGGCAAGTTCGTCGGGCTCTACGAGGAGCGCAAGCTGGTTCCCGCGAACCCGTTCGTGACGATCGACGTGGACGGTGTCGGGCGGTTGATGCGGATCGCATCCGACGAGGGACGCGCGGCCAACGCGGACCTGCACATCGGCATCTGCGGGGAGCACGGCGGCGATCCGGCGAGCGTCGTGTTCTGCGATCAGCTGGGGCTGGACTACGTGAGCTGTTCCCCGTTCCGCGTGGAGACGGCTCGCCTGGCGGCCGGCCAAGCCGCCGTCGGCGAGTACGCGTCGGCATCCGCGTGACGCATCCGTGAGCGCGGCGTGACCGGCGTCACGGAGTCGCGCTTCCCGAGGGGATAACCTCCTCGACCCTCCCGGTCAGAGCTTCCTCCCCCAGAGGAGGTGAGGTCCCTTGGCGCTCGGCATCTTCGCGCGCAGGCTCGCCATGGCCGTCGCGCTCGCGGCGGCCTTCGCAGGCCCCACGGTCGCGCACGCCGTGGTGATCGACCCTTGGGTCCACGATCACAGCGATGCGGGCGTTCCGCCCCGGCCTTCCGGATACACCGAGCTGGTGCAGACGTTCGGGCAACCGTGCAGCGACCGGGCGAACAACTCTCGGTCGTGGTGGCCGTCACAGTCCGCGCGGAACGTCGCCGGGTACGTCTACTACCACCCCTACATCGCGCGAGACGTGGGCTACAACATCCGGAACCACGTCGCGCACGACCACAACGATGGGGCGGTCGACTACCTGGTCGGGGCGTACAACTGCCGCACGATCCGCGGGTCGACGTCATGGTCGGTGCACGCCTTCGGGGCGGCCATCGACACCAACTCTGCTCGCAATCCGCTCGGTCAATCCGTCTGGAACGGCAAGGGCGCCGACGGCTACGACTACGGCCGGTACCTCCCGAACGTGTGGCGAGGCCCCTTCCCGGGCCACGGGTTCTTCTGGGGGATCAACTGGGACTCGCGGCCCGATCCCATGCACTTCCAGTACGTGACCGACTACTGATGAGGGAGGGCTCATGAAGAAGGTCATCACGTTCGTGGTTGCGGTCGCGGTCGGAGCGCTGGGGGTGGCGGCCCGGCCCGGTGGGGCCGCGCCGCCCGCGTCCGCCGTCGCTCGTTGCGACGGCGGAGGCCCGGCCCGGTCGGACATGCACACCCTGGCCGTCGGCGCCGGCTTCGCCGGCGCCGACGGCACCGCGATCTCGCAGACGAGCCCGGCCGGGACCGAGGTGGTCGTCCCGCCGGACGGCGGCCGGGGCGTCGTTCGTCACGTCTCGTCGCGTCCGGGCGTCGGCACGGCGTACGTTCGCGACCGGAAGGGTGGCGACCTGGTCGTCTCGGTCACCGGCCGCGGCATCCGGCGCTTCGCCACGCGAGACGAGGCGCTCCAGCCGTCGTTGTCGGCGCAGGGCGACCTCGTCTGGGCCGAGCGGTCCGGGCTGCGGCTGGTTCCGGCCGGCGCGCGGACCCCCACGAGGATCGCCGGGCCGACACGCGGGGCGGTGACGTTCTCGCCCGTCTTCGCGTCCCGCCGCACCATCGTCGTTGGCGTTGCGGCGCCGCCGACCGCGGCGGTTCCCGAAGACGAGTACCTCAGCAACCTCTGGCGCTACGACCTCCGCTCGTCTCGGTGGGTCCGATCGACGCACTTCCGCGGTGGTCCCGACCGGTGGTCGATCGTTCGCACGCCGTTCCTCGCACCCGACGGGTCGATCCAGTTCGTGCGGGTGAGCGGCCGGGCGTCGATCGATCGCGCGCCGCGGTACGAGCTCTGGCAGCTCCGAGGGGACATCGCGAGGAGGCTGCGACCGCTTCCGGGCGAGATGTACCTCGCCGGTTTCGACGGCTACGCTCGGCTGTGGAACGTGCGCGAGGGCGCGACG
The DNA here is from genome assembly GCA_963765865.1 of uncultured Actinomycetes bacterium. GTDB lineage: Bacteria > Actinomycetota > UBA4738 > UBA4738 > HRBIN12 > AC-51. Next base: position 281,404 of record CAVXYE010000018.1, on the reverse strand, counting down.
GGAGCGTGGCTGATCCGGCGGGAGCGAGCCGATGGCAGTTTGGAAGATGCCGGTTGCGGTGCCGTCATGGTCGACCCGCTCGACCGCGCGGATCCCGACGTCCGGTCGGGAAGACGAAGCTCGTCGATCGGCGGAGCCGACGCGACGACCTCCTCGCCGGCGGGCGATGCGATCCTCGTCGGCGACTTCTCGAGCGTCGCCGCCGCGAGTGACGCGTCGGCGACGATCGGATCCGCGCTCGGTTCGACCCCGAGCATCATCGATGCGAAGAGCCAGCCGGCGGTCGTTCGGCCCGGTGTGTGGGCCGTGCTGATCCCGGTCGCCGCCGGCGCCGACTCCGAGGCCGAGCTCGCTCGGTTCCGCGCGATGGTGCCGGCGTTCGCGGGATGGAGCTGGATTGTCTCCGTCTGAGGGCAGGATGGTCGGCCGGCTCGGGCCTGTTCTGCTCCTCTGCGCGATGGTGGTATCCACGGCGTGCTCGAGCGGATCACCGGCCGTCACCGCGTCCGCGTCCGCTCCGACCACGTCTCCCGGACAGGTGTGGCTCGCCGTCATCGCCTCGGCCGAAGATCCCAACGACCTGGACGCGCCGTACGCCCAGCTCGTCGATTCCCTCGCTGAGGGTTCCGTCACGCACGTGGTGGTGTCGCCGTCGGCGTGCTACTCGGGGCTCCCGTCCCGATACGACGGGAGGTACGTGCTCGGCGTGTGGCACGACACTCGCGACGCGGTTCGAGCGATGCTCGATCCGGCGGGCGCCCGCGAAGGATGGATCGGAGCGGTGGCATCGACGTGCGTTGACTAGTGCGGGCCGGGGCGCGGCTGTGCGAACACAGGCGCCTGTTAGCCTTCAGCGGTGCGCCTGGTTCGCAGGCACCCCATCCTCACCCTCCTCGCCCTCGGGCTGGTCCTCGCCCTCATCGCGATCGGCGCGTCCGGCGTCGTCGTGTGGCGCGCTGCGCACCACGACGACGCCAGCGACGTCGAGCGGGCCGACGCGATCGTTGTCCTGGGCGCGGCCCAGTACAACGGCAGACCGTCGCCGCTGTTCAAGGGCCGGCTCGACCATGCGCTCCTGCTCTGGCAGCAAGGTCGTGCGGATCTCGTCGTGACCGTCGGGTCGAACCAGCCGGGCGACGTGACGACCGAGGCGCAGTCGGGCCGCGACTACCTCGTGAGTCATGGGGTGCCGGCCTCTGCGGTCGTTACCCTCCCGGTCGGGCACACCACCTTCGACAGCCTGCAGGCGGCCGCCGGAGCGCTCCACGACCGCGGTCTCACGAGCGCGTTCCTCGTCTCGGATCCGTGGCACAACGCGCGGATCGAGGCGATCGCGAGCGACGTGGGCATCGCCGGCTACGCGTCCGCCACCTGGACCTCGGCGGACACCACCGAGGAGACCCGGGGCAGGGCATACCTCCGCGAGACGTTCGCGTACCTCTACTACCGGTTGTTCGGTTCGTGAGCGAACGCGTCGGAGCCCGCCGCTACCATGGGGCCGTGGTGACCCCCCGTGAACGCTCGGAGCAGATCGAACGCGACACGCTCTCGCCGCACGCGGTGCTGGCCGCCGAGAGCCGCGGCCGCGAACGGTCCGAGCCACCCGATGCCATCCGCACGTGCTTCCAGCGCGACCGCGACCGGATCGTGCACTCCAAGGCGTTCCGCCGCCTCAAGCACAAGACCCAGGTGTTCCTCGCGCCGGAAGGCGATCACTACCGGGTGCGACTCACCCACACGCTCGACGTCAGTCACATCGCGCGCACGGTCGCCCGCGCACTGCGGCTGAACGAGGACCTGACCGAGGCCATCGCGCTCGGGCACGATCTCGGCCACACACCGTTCGGGCACCTCGGGGAGCAGGCGCTCACCCCGTTCCTCGGCCGGCCGTTCCGCCATTCGGAGCAGTCGCTGCGCGTCGTGGAGCACCTCGAGGATGACGGGCGGGGGCTCAACCTCACGTGGGAGGTCCGCGACGGGATGCTGCACCATCCCTGGTCCATGCCGCCCCCGTCCACGCTCGAAGCCAAGATCGTGCGCTTCGCCGACCGGATCGCGTACGTGAACCACGACGTGGACGACGCCATCCGGGCCGGCGTCCTTCGGGCGGACGAGTTGCCCGCTGGGCCGCTGGACGTCCTGGGTCGGACGCACTCGGCACGGATCAACACCCTCGTGAGCGACCTGGTCGAGCAGAGCGACGGGAAGCCGGACATCCGGTTGTCCTCGCCGGTGTTCCGGGCGCTGGACGACCTCCGCGACTTCATGTTCGCGGAGGTGTACCTCCGGGAAGGAGCGCACGAGGACCACGACAAGGCCGTCAAGCTGCTCCGGGACCTCTTCGAGTACTACCTGGAGCATCCCGGACGAGCTTCCGGAGGAGGCCCAGCGTGCGCCGGGCGACCTGACCACCCGGGTGGCCGACCACATCGCCGGCATGACGGACCGGTACGCTCTGCGGACGTACGAGCGGCTCTTCCTTCCCCGGGGTTGGCTCCTGTAACGCGATAGGAGCGGCGTGGCGCGGATCCGGCAGGACGACATCGACGCGGTCAAAGAGCGGACGGACATCGTCCAGCTCGTCGGCAACTACCTCACCCTCAAGAAGAGCGGGCACGATTCCCTGAGCGGCTTGTGTCCGTTCCACCAGGAGAAGACCGCATCGTTCAGCGTGTCGCCGTCCAAGCAGGTCTTCTACTGCTTCGGATGCGGGAAGGGTGGGGACGCCATCACGTTCCTCCGAGAGCTCGAGCACCTCTCCTACGTCGAGGCGATCGAACGGCTGGCCCAGACCGCGGGCGTCCACCTCCGCTACGAGGGTGATTCGCTCGCGGAGCGCCGCGCGGCAGAGCGCCGGGCCGCCCTCTACCGGGCGAACGAAGAAGCCGCCGCGCTGTACCGGACCATGCTCGCCGGAGGACGCGAAGCCGAGGATGCACGCGCGTACGTGACGGAGCGGGGGATCACCGCCGAAGCCATCGAGCGGTTCGGCATCGGATACGCGCCCGGATACCCCGACTTCCTCCTCCGGCGGCTCGTCGGGTCCTCCGGTCTGTCCCCGGAGATCCTCTTGGAAGCGGGGCTCGCGACGCGGGGCGATGACGGAACGGTCCGCGACCGGTTCCGCGGCAGGATCACGTTCCCGATCGAGGATCTGCAGGGTCGCAACATCGGATTCGGCGCTCGCGTCTTGCCGAGCGATCCCCGCGCGAGCGAACAAGCCAAGTACCTCAACACGGCGGAGACACCCATCTACCGCAAACAGGAGATCCTCTACAACCTCCATCGCGCGCGGTCGACGATCGCGCGCTCGGGCGAAGCGTTCGTGGTCGAGGGCTACACCGACGTGATCGGGCTGGCGCAGGCCGGGATCGACAACGTGGTCGCGACGTGCGGGACGGCGCTCGGCGAGAAGCATCTCGCGCTGCTGTCCCGGTTCGCCGAACGCGCGGTGCTCGCGTTCGACTCGGACGAGGCGGGCGCGCGGGCGGCCGAGCGTGCCTCCGCGTTCCAGGAGGCGTTCCCGATCCAAGCCGTGGTCATGGTGATCCCGGAAGGGCTCGACCCGGCCGAGTTCGTGGCGAAGCACGGCGCCCAAGGGGTCCGCGCCGCCGCGACCCACGCGCGCCCACTCGTCGAATACATGATCCGAAGGACGGTGGAACGACACGACCTCGGGACGGTCGAAGGACGGTCCGCGGCCGTCGCAGCCGCGTTGCCGTACCTCCAGCAACTCACCGACCCGGTGCGACGCAGCGAGTATGCGGGACTGTTGGCCGACCTCTCGGGCGTCTCGGAATCCAGCGTGCTGCAGTCCTTGGAGCGGCGGCTCGGGGGGCGACCGACGGAGGTCGCGAAGGCGATCAAGCGCAGCACCGCCCAGGAACGCGTGGAGCGGGAGATGCTGAAACTCCTCGCCGCGAACGCCGATACCTACCGGGACGCCATGGTGAGCCTGACCGAGGACCACTTCCGCACCGCCGCGAACCGGCGTCTGTTCGTGGCACTGCGCGACGCCGACGGCGATGTCTCGACGATCGTCGCCGGTCCGGATCCGGCTCTCGCGGGTCAGGTCGCGTCGCTCGTGGTTGAGCCGCTCGAGGGCGACCACACCTCCGAGTATGCGGACGGTGTGCTCGCGCGGCTCAACGAGTTCTTGCTGAAGTCGAGGAGCGATCAGATGCGCATGCGGTTGCAGAAGCTCAATCCCACGGTCGATCCGGGGTGGGACGACCTCTTCCGAGAACTCGCCGAGGTGGACGGCGAACTGCGTCGCATCCGGCAGCGACTGCACGGCGAGCTTTCATGAGCGAGCGACGGTCGTTCCGCGCCCGGGTCGCCGGGCGAACCGTTCCGTACACTGTGGCGGTCGTGCCCGAGATCTCGAAGGAAACCTGGTGAGCGAACCCGCGGCTGCTCGTGAGCCGTTCGGGATCGACGAGGTAAAGGAACAGATCGTCGCCCGGGGGCGCGAGCGAGGATTCGTCACGTCGGAGGACCTCCTCGAGGCGGTCCCCGTCGAAGACTTCACGCCTGAACAGGTCGAGGAGTTCCTCACCCAGATCCAAGAGCATCTGACGACCGAGGGCATCGAGGTCATCGAGGTTCCCGGTGACGATACCGATGCCGCGACCCAGGTCCGCATCGAGGTCGACCTCCTCCGCGCACCCACGAACGACATGGTGCGGATGTACCTCAAGGAGATCGGCAAGGTCCCGCTCCTCAACGCCGCCCAGGAGGTGGACCTGGCGCGACGGATCGAGGCGGGGGAGCTGTCGACGGCCATGCAGCACCAACTGGCGGAAGACATCAAGCCCGAGCCGAAGGTCCTCAAGTTCCTCGTCGAGAAGGTGTGGGAGGTCCGCGAGCATCAGCTCTCGGCGTTCGGCAAGGTCGAGGGGATCGGCCGCGACAAGATGCCGAAGAGCTTCCGTCCGAAGACGGAGGAGGAGCTGGACGACTTCTGCCGCCGCGTCGAGCGCGACGGTCAGCTCGCGAAGAAGAAGCTGATCGAGGCGAACCTCCGTCTGGTCGTCTCGATCGCCAAGCGCTACGTCGGACGAGGGATGTTGTTCCTGGACCTGATCCAGGAGGGCAACCTGGGGCTGATCCGGGCGGTCGAGAAGTTCGACTACTCCAAGGGGTACAAGTTCTCGACCTACGCGACCTGGTGGATCCGTCAGGCGATCACCCGCGCGATCGCGGACCAGGCTCGGACGATCCGGATCCCGGTCCACATGGTGGAGACGATCAACAAGCTCGTCCGGGTGCAGCGGCAGCTCCTGCAGGATCTCGGTCGCGAGCCGACGCCCGATGAGATCGGCAAGGTGATGGGTGTCGGCGCGGAGAAGGTCCGGGAGATCCAGAAGGTCTCCCAGGAGCCCGTCTCCCTCCACACGCCGATCGGCGAAGAAGAGGACTCGCAGCTCGGCGACTTCATCGAGGACGCCGACGCCGTCGTCCCCGTCGACGCCGCCAGCTTCATCCTGCTCCAGGAGCAGCTCGAGGGCGTCCTGCATACGTTGTCCGAGCGCGAGAAGAAGGTGATCCAGCTCCGGTTCGGGCTCGTCGACGGGCATCCCCGCACCCTGGAAGAGGTGGGCAAGGAGTTCGGGGTCACCCGCGAGCGGATCCGTCAGATCGAGAGCAAGACCCTCTCCAAGCTGCGCCACCCGTCACGGTCGCAGAAGCTGCGCGACTACCTCGAATAGATCTGTCGGCTAACCGGGTGACGGGTATCAACCCGACCTGAACCTGTGCCGATGGCTCAGGCATGGTCCGCCCCATCCTGATCCCCCTCGGGCGGCGTTGGATCGCCTCGAGGAGGGACGAGCGCGGCTTCACCCTGATCGAGCTGATGGTCGTCGTGCTCATCATCGGGATCCTGCTCGCGATCGGGTTGCCGACCTTCCTCGGCGCCCGCACCCGAGCCGAAGAGGCTGCCGCGAAGTCCTCGCTCCGGGTGGCGCTCACCGCGGGGCGCGTGATCTACGCGACCTCCTCGGCGCGCGACCCCAACGACCGCTACCTCGACGCGACGATCCCCGAGCTGCAGGGGGTGGAGAGCTCGATCACGTGGGTCGACGAAACCACGTCCAGCACGAACCCGACCACGGTCAGCAAGGACACGACGACCGGCGTCCTGTTCCTGGCCGCGTTCTCGCAATCGGGGACATGCTTCTTCATGTTCGATGACCCGCCCAACGACACGCAGTACGCAACCCTCACGGGCGGCACGGCGGCGGACTGCTACGCGGCCAACAACGGCTCCCTGTCGTGGCAGGGCGGCTGGTAACGCTCAGTTCCAGTTGACGTCGTCGTACGGCTCTTCGGCGAGGCGCTCGTGGATCGCGACACGCGCACGCTTGATCGCTGCCAGGCTCGCCACGGTGGCGCGATCCGCCACCCGCTGCGCTTGCGATGTCACGGCTCGCACCGCGGGACTGGCCGACTCGGAGGATCGGGTAGGGCCGTGCAGCACCTGCGGGTCGTCTTCACGCATCTTCCGAGCGATGGCGAGGCCCGTCATGATCCCGGCACCGAACAAGATGAGCGTACGGAGCTTCATGTATCCCCCCCTGCTGAGACGAACGCATAGCCTAGCGCGGTCGCGCGGAAGGCCGCTGCTAGACTGCCCACGCTCCGATCCGGGGTAGCTCAACTGGCAGAGCGGCGGACTGTTAATCCGTAGGTTGTGGGTTCGAGTCCCACCCCCGGAGCCGGCTTGATCTGACGGCTGAGCTTCCGGCCGCGCCGCCCAGCAATCTGCCGCCCAAGTAGGTCCTCCGACCTCGGCATCCCAGGTAAACGTTCAGGGTCTCCAAGCCTTGTGGATAGAGCACATCATGACCTCAGATGCGCGCCGTCTCCATCGCCGTCAGGATGGACGCAGCCCGCGTGCCGATGCGGTTCCGGGAGCTTGGGTGAGCGACACTGACGCGGAATACGACCTTCTGTTCTCCGTGGAGTTCCCCGCGGTGATGCGAACCGTGTATCTGATCCTTCACGACCTGGATCGGGCGGAGGACGTAACGCAAGACGCCTTTGTCGAGCTCCTGAAGCACTGGAAGAAGGTGGCGCGGTACGATCAGCCCGGGCGCGTGGGTCCGTCGCGTGGCGATCCGGCTAGCCGTGGACGCGCTACGCCGGGAACGCCTACGGTCGGTGCTCGAGAAGAGAGTGGAGCGGCCGCCAGAGCCTCGCCCGGCTGACGTCGACGTGATAAGGGCGATCATGGAGCTGCCGGCGATGCAGCGAGCGGCGATCGTGCTCTTCTATTTCGAAGATCTCCCGGTGGCCGAGATCGCGCACATCCTTGACTGCGCGGAACCGACGGCGCGGGTTCATCTGCACCGAGCGAGGAAGCGCCTTGCGGAAGTGCTCGGGGAGGAGGTGAGCGAGGATGTCTCTTGACAAACGTGTGAAGGAGGCACTCGAGCGCTCCTCGCAGATCGTCGACCCCGACGTCCGACGCGACCTCTCGACGGTTCGTCGGAAGACTCGTCGGGCGGTGATCCGCCGACGGATCACGGTGACCTTGGTCGCCGCCACCCTCGCGGCGCTCGCCGTCTTCTTGGGCCCCAGGGTGCTTGACGTCATCCGGAGCCAGCGGCATGTCCCTGCGAACCCACCGTCCGAGTCGGCCGGCCCCCTGCCGGGGTTGTATCGGGTCGATCTGACCGGCCTAGGCGGATCGATCGCATCGTCCAGAGTCGACGGAGCGTGGAGCATGACGTTCAGCGGCGACGGCTCGATCGTGTGGAATCCGCCTCCGGGCTCAGGTCTGATCGAGGACCTGCCGCGCGATACGTATCAGGTATCGGGCACGACGTTCTCCACGAACCTGTTCGCGCGGAGCCTCTGTCAGGGCATCGGGATCGGAACCTATGAGTGGTTCCGCTCCGGCGGGACGCTCACGCTCGTCGCGACGAGCGATGCCTGCGTCGTCCGACGAGCGATCCTCACGTCGACCCCGTGGCAGGCAACGTGACGAGGGATGCCGGAAGCGACGAACGCCGATCCGTCAGGTCGAGGGTTCCCGTCCTGCTCGCTCTCGCGCTCACGGTCTCGTCGTGCATCTTAGGTGCGGGCAAGCCCGACTCGTTCCGGCCGACGTTCGGGCCTGTGGACTGCCCCGTTGAGATCACCTCGATCGTGCTCGTCGACGTCTCGTGCGGCAGGTTGACGGTCCTCGCGCATCATGGCGCAGCCCGACCAAGGCACGGTCAACCTGTTCGTCGCGAAGATGGACCCGGGTAAACCCAGCGCCCGCTCCCGATCCTGTCCTCTATCTCGGCGGAGATCTGGGCGTCGCGCCCGACTACACGATGCTTGGTACCCAGCTCGAGGCGCTCGGATCGAGAATTGATCGTTCTTGACGCGCGAGGGACCGGCCACTCCGAGCCGAGTCTCGTCTGCCCCGACTTCGACGCTACTGCCGAAGCCTCCCGTGGCATCGCCGGTCGACGATCCGCGGACACGGACCGAGCTCCTCGGCGCGATCGGCAGCATGCCACGATCGGCTCATCTCCGAAGGACGTCGACCTCTCCGCGTTCGATCTCCGGGAGATGGCGGCCGACGCCGAGGATCTCCGAACCGCGCTGGGGATCGACCGATGGAACGTCATGGCGCTTGGGACAGCGTCCCGGATCGCTCTCGAATACCTTCGGGAGTACCCGGCCCACTGTGCGAGCTGCTGTTCTTGACAGCCCCGAATGGCCGGGAGTGGATCCGTTCGTCGAGAGCGTGGAAGCGACGAGGCACGCGATCGACGGCGCTCATAGCGACGTGCGCCGCGAGCAGCGGATGCCGGCGTTCGGCGCCCCACCTCGGCGCGGGCATCCGCAAAGTGACGCAGAGGCTGGCCGCGAAGGCCGCTTTCGGTGGACACCTCGAGAGTGAGAGAGCTCAGCGGGACAGGGAAGTCCGGTCGGGTGCTTTTCGACGACGGGTGGTTCCTCGTCTGGTTGCGCGCGCGATTGGCGGGGATTCGACCTCCCGGAACCTACGTGCCGCATGCGATCGCTGAGTTCGCAGTGGGGTCCACGCGGCCGCGATGCGGCTCGAAGCCACCCGCCTTCTGGATCGCCAGCTCTGCGAAGGGTTCCTGCCGAGCCCCTGCGAGAAGCAGCTCGTACTGAGCTTTGGCGTCTATCTGTCGGTGATGTGCCGCGACGTGGTGCCGTTCACCGACCCGAGCTCGCTGAGCGATCTCGTCGCCGCTGATCCCGCGTTCCAAGAGGCTTACGGGCGCAGCCCGTACCTGGATGCATGCAGTAATGTGGGACGCGGGGGTGGGCGATCCCGAGACCGGGACGCCCGTACACACGGCCGTCCCAACGCTGGTGCTCGTCGGGCGGTTCGATCCGTTCGGGATGCCGCCGTACGCGCGACAGGCGATGCACGCCCTCAGTAACGGGAAGCTCCTCGTGTCTCCCGCGAGCGGACGCCAGGTCACAGGGACAGATGAAGTGCCGGGCTCGTGCATGGTGTTGGTCCGTGACGACTGGCTGGATCAGCCGACCGAAGAGCCGAGTGCCTCGTGCCTCGATCGCCTGCATATGGATTTCTCACTCCCGCTGGACTGGAATCTGTGATCGACTGGGAGGGCCATGAAGCGGATCGTGGGGCTCATGCTCGTGCTCGCGTTCTTCGATGCCGCCTGCGAGCTATGGGTCGGAGTCCTCTCAGGTTGGATCGGCGTCGACGAGCGCCCTGTCAACGGTTGAATCTCGCTCCTCGTTGGAGTCTGGCGCCAGGACTACTCGTGCAAGCAGAGCGTTCGAACGTTCCATCGGCTCACGTATCAGCACGGTGCTGACGGGCGCGCCCGATACAAGAGATACGTCGTGCACGACGGTTTCGCGTGGGGAAGGAAGGGCGCAACTGAACTCACGCCTGAGGCTCTGTGCAAGGGGGCTCGCGATCGGTATCTGCTCATGAAGATTGCGGACGGTCGCCTCACGTTCTTCGATGGCCCCGCCCACGAGGCAGACCTGCAGGCCGCCCTAGTGGTCGTCGACGACCACACCTTCACCCTCAACGACGGCAATCAGAACCTCAACGGGACTGAATCGTTCACGTTCCGCATCACAGGCGATCGGCTCACGGTTCACACCCTCGGTGATGACGAGTGGCCCGGGACGACGTTCGAGGAGGCCCCATTCGTCCGCGTGGGCTGAGCCCGGTAAACATCTGACCCCTCCCGCGCCTGTGTTCACGTGAAGGTGCCTCGTTGACAACGGAGTAAACGACTTCAGGCGCTTCGGGCCCCGGCTCCCGGCCGGTCCTGTCCCGCCCCATACACGCCCGTAGACGGGCTGAGGGGGAAATATGGATCGTGCTACTCACGACCGCCGCACGACTCGGCGCATGTTCTCGATCGTGGCGGTTCTCGGTCTGGTGATTGGGTTGGTTGACGCTGTCGCACCATCGACACAAGCGCAAGTCCCCGGCGCGAACGGCCGGATCGTGTTCTCACGTTTCGAGAAGGGTCTTCCCAACGGCGATGGAGGCCACGGCGATCTCGCCACGTACACGGTGAACCCAGACGGGAGCCGCGAGCAGCTGCTCTTCCCTGGGTCGTCCCACAACCCTCACTGGTCCCCGGACGGCAGTGAGGTCGCGATCTTCGCACCCGACTCCGCAGGGGGCGAGACCCTTTCGGCGACCATCGTGAACCCGGATACCGGCACGTACCGGCAACTGCCGATACCTGACCCCGCCCTCCCCATCGGCTGCACCTGGTGGTCACCGGATGGCTCAAGACTCGCCTGCGTGGGGGCGGAACAGAGTGTCAACGGCATCTACACGATCCGCTCATCTGACGGCGGAGGTCTGCAACAGGTAACGTCGAATCCCACCGGGGAGGACAACCTCGGCGGCTACTCGCCCGACGGCAAGCGACTCCTCTTCGAGCGCACAACAGCCGAAGGGGATGAGGCGCTCTACACGGTCCTGGTCAACGGCGGCGGACTGAAGAAGATCTCGCCGGCGACCCTCACGGGGTCCCAGGTCGGATCCTGGTCGCCCCTCGGCACCCAGATCGTGTTCGCGGCCCGCTCTGCCCCAGACCAGCGTCGCTCGATCTGGGTCGTCAACTCGAACGGCACAGGGTTGCAGCAGGTGCCGATCCCGTCGTGCGGTGGTGCGTCCTCGGAAAGAGCGTCGAGGGGCTGCCTGGATCCCGGTTGGTCGCCTGACGGTAGGCAGATCGTGCTCGACATCCTCGTGCCCATGACGAACGACAGGCACATCTACACCGTCAATACCGACGGCACGGGCCTGTTCCAGGTCACAAATCACGGGGCTGGGCGGCTGGGCGAGGGCGACGAAGCCCCTGACTGGGGAACGCACCCGCTGGCACGCTAGACCTGATCAGGATCGAGGTCTCTTCGATCTCGGCGCGAGGGCCGGTCTTCGGACCGGCCCTCTGCTCGTAGGTCGGCCCACCCGCGCGTCGCCACTGCGTTGACAGCCGATCTGACAGCCGAGCCGGCGGACGGAGGCGGACGATGGCGGTCGTTGGCGGACACGGACGAGTTGGTGGAACATCGCCGCGGACGTTGCGTGGACGAGCGTGGACGAGTTGCAACGTACTGTTAATCCGTAGGTTGTGGGTTCGAGTCCCACCCCCGGAGCAGCGAACGCACGGGTTATGGCGGCGATGCGCGCATCGCTCGATCGTTCGCCGCTACCCGTTCCGCATCCGACACGTCGAGCGCCTCGGCGAGCGCATCCATAGCGGCGTCGACAGGTGCCCGCAAACGGTTCAGCGTGAATGTGGCAGCCCACGCGATCGAGCGTAGGGCTCGCGTGAGACATCGTTCGCGCTGCTCATGGGCCTTTCCTGATAGAGTCGAGATATCCACCACTGGTGGAGCCGCCCAAGACGGGGCGCACACGCGATCAGTTCGCGACCTTGCCTTTCCCGGTTCCTTGAGACCGAGGAGGCAGTCATGGCCCGATGGCCAAAGACCATTCGTTGGGTTCGATCAACTGCGACGATCGAACTTCCCGGGCTCTAGAGCCGCTCCGTCCAACGCTGTCCGCAGCGCACCAAGGAAAGGGTTTCGTCATGGAAAGAAGAGCATGGGACAAAGTGATCAGCGCATCGGGCGTGGTCATCGCCGTCGTGCTGCTGGTCGTAGGAGCACTCGCGATCTACGGCGGCAATTTCGGTCGCCAGAGCGTTCAGGATCGCCTCACACCGGAGAGGGTCTCGTTCCCGCCGCTCTCGGGGATGACTGCAGCTGAGCAGGCGTCCGTCGGGCAGTACGCGGGTCAGCTCGTGGACACCGGGCCGGAGGCAGAGGCATTCTCCCGCTACATCGGCGGGCACCTTGCCGAAGTCAACGGCGGGAAGACGTACTCGGAGACGAGCTCCGCCGCGCGAGCAGATGGGCTCGACCCGAAGACCGCAGCGGATCTCAGTGCGAAGGCCGACACCCTGTTCAAGGGTGAGACCCTCCGCTCGATCCTGCTGAACGCATACGGCTGGTGGACCGTGGCGACGATCGCCCTCTACGCGGGCATCTTCATGGTGCTGGCAGGCATCGCGATGGGGTTCCTGTCATTCCTCGGGTTCCGCCATGCGGGACGACGAGGCGAGCCGGTCACGGTCAAGGTCCCCGAGATGGAGACCGTGCGGCCGAACGGTAGCCGCCTGATTTCGCAGGGATCCTAAGCGCGCCTCCGATAGTGGCCTCCGGGTGATCGTTGCCCTCGGGGGCCACTATCGATGGGGGACGGCACATCGGTTGCGAAGATCGACGTCACGATCGGTCTTTGAGCTTCTCGAGCCCGTCGAGCAACAGGTCCAGCGCGAACTCGAACTCGAACTGATCGTCGCACCCCGAGCCGACGACCGACGCGTCGTCGTGGGTGACCGTCCGGAAGAGCTCGTAGATGGAGGGGTAGACGTCGGCCATCTGTCCCCACATCTCCGCTTCCACCTCCGGGTCGACGTCGCTGGTGTCGTTGAAGAGCTCCTGGGTGAAGCCCATCAGTCGGCTTCCCATCGTGTGCATCGCGTGGTGGGTGAGGTCCATCGAGAAGCCACCGGCTCGGAACATCCCGATCATCGAGTCCATGTAGGCGAGCACCGTCGGGGTTGGCTCCGTCCTGGACTCCATCACTCGGGATGCCCACGGATGGCGGAGCAGGGCTTGCCGAGCTGAGAGGATCCGCTGACGGATGGCACCCTTCCAGTCGATGTCGTCGACGGCCGGGGGATCGATCTCTCCGACGACGACGTCGATCATCCCGCCGAGCAGCTCGTCCTTGCCCGCGACGTGCTTGTACAGCGCCATCGGAACGACGCCGACCTCCTGCGCGATCTTGCGCATGCTGGCGGCCTCGACGCCGCCCTGGTCGGCGAGCGCGACGGCGGTGCGGAGGATCCGCTCCCTACTGAGGGGAGCGCGGGTCCGCTCGTCCTGCTCGATCTGGGTCGCCATGACCTCCAACCCTCTCAGCCCGCTTGACAGGTGTACGGCGTACACCTAGCATGCGCGTCGACAGTGTACGGCGTACACCGGCCGAGGTCCAGGATCGTGCCGCTCGGAAACGTCGGTGTCGATCAGAGCGAGAGGAGTCCACGATGAAGGCGATCACACAAGACACGTACGGCTCAACGGACGTGCTCGAATTCCGAGACATCGAGGAACCGGCGATCGGCGAGAACGACGTGCTCGTCCGCGTGCACGCCGCCGGCTGTGGCCCGGACGTGTGGCACCTGATGACGGGGATGCCGTACATGGCCCGGCTCGCGATCGGGTTCCGCCGACCGAAGATCCGCGTTCGCGGGTGGGACGTCGCGGGAACGGTGGAGGCGGTCGGAGCGAACGTCACGGACGTCCAGCCGGGTGACGAGGTGATGGGCACCGCCGAAGGCTCGTTCGCCGAGCTCGCGGTCACCGGCCCGGACAAGCTGGTCCCGAAGCCGGCGAGCCTCACCTTCCCGCAGGCGGCGGCGCTTCCGGTGTCCGGGACCACGGCCCTTCGGGCCGTCCGTGACCAGGGGAACGTGCAGCCGGGGCAGCGGGTCCTGGTGATCGGCGCGTCCGGAGGCGTGGGTTCGCTCGCCGTGCAGATCGCGAAGGCGCTCGGCGCGTCACGTCACCGGCGTGAGCAGCACGTCGAAGACGGACCTGGTCCGGTCGATCGGCGCGGACGAGGTGATCGACTACACGCGCGAGGACTTCGCGGACGGATCGCGGAAGTGGGACGTGATCGTCGACACCGCCGGTCGTCGCCCGCTCTCGAAGCTGCGTCGCGCCCTCACCCCGAAAGGCACCCTCGTGATCGTGGGCGGCGACGGCGGCGGGCACTGGACGGGAGGGTTCTTCCGCGGGATCCTGCGCGCGCCGGTGCTGTCCCTGTTCGTGGGTCAGCGCCTCCGCGGGCTGGCCTCGAAGGTCAAGCGGGAGGACCTCATCACCCTCACGGAGCTGATCGAGGCCGGGTCGCTCACGCCGGTGATCGACCGGACCTATCCTCTGATCGAGGCTCCCGACGCGATCCGGTATCTCGAAGAAGGACACGCTCGAGGGAAGATCGTCGTCACCGTGTGAGGAGCGCGATGAAGGCGATCGTCCAGAACCGGTACGGCACGGCGGACGTCCTCGAGCTCCGGGACATCGAACGACCGATCGCCAAGGACGACGAGATCCTGGTTCACGTTCGCGCGGCGTCGATCCACGCCGACGTCTGGCACGTGATGCGAGGCGTTCCCTACGTCCTCAGGTTCATGGGCGCGGGAGTGCGCCGACCGAAGGACCTCGTCCCGGGGACGGATCTGGCAGGACAGGTGGAGTCGGTCGGCAGGAACGTGACGCGCTTCCAGCCGGGCGACGCGGTCTTCGGTCAGAGCCTCTCCGCAAACCTGTGGCGTCATGGGGGCGCTTTCGCCGAGTACGCAGCCGTTCCGCCTTCCCGGTTCGAGCCGAAGCCGCCCGGCCTCACGTTCGAGCAGGCCGCGGCGGTCCCGACGTCCGGATCGCTCGCGGTCCAGGGCGTTCGCGATGAGGGCCGTGTCCAGGCAGGTCAGAGGGTCTTGATCAACGGCGCCGGGGGAGCGGTGGGGACGTTCGCGGTGCAGCTCGCGAAGGCGTACGGGGCCGAGGTGATCGGTGTGGACGCTTCCGCGAAGCTCGAGATGGTCCGGTCGATCGGGGCGGATCGGGTCGTGGACTACACGAAAGAGGACTTCACGCGGAGCGGCGAGCGATACGACGTGATCCTGGACATCGCGGGGAACCACCCGTGGCCGGACATCGAACGCGCGATCACCCCTGACGGGGCCTTCGTCCTGATCGGACACGATCACTACGGAGCGTCGGGTCACCGCTGGTTCGGGAGTCTCGGTCGCTTCGGCAAGCTGCTCGTGATGTCACCGTTCGTGAGCCAGCTGCACCCTTTCCGCGGCGCGAAGGACCCGGGAGATCGGCTCGTCGTCATGAAGGAGCTGATCGAAGCAGGGAAGGTGAGGCCGGTCATCGACCGGACGTTCCCGTTGAGCCAGGTTCCCGACGCGATGCGCTACCTGGAGTCGGGGCAAGCCGTCGGGAAGGTCGTCATCACGATCGGTGAGTGAGGGCACCGATCATCCCGGGGCGCGCCGCGGAGCTGCGACGGCACTGTTCATGATGGGGGCGGTTGCGCGGACCGCCTCGCGTCGCTAAGCGTGATGCCGCAGATGGAGGTAGAACGGGAGCGATCGACGTATGACGACGGATAGCGAGAGAGGGACCATGATGGAACACGGACGTCTAGGCAAGAGCGCGCTCCAGGTCTCACCGATCGCCTTCGGGACGTGGTCGTTCGGCGCATGATCGAGGCGATCAGCCGACGTCGAGGACCTGCGCCGCCATCTCCAGTGGGCGATCGAGGTTGAGCACTGCACGATCCCGCCGTACGAGTACGCGATGTGGAGCGTGGTGGATCCGGATTCGGCCGCCGCGACCTCGATCAAGTACGTGGTTCGTGAGGAGATGCTGCACGCCGCGCTCGCAGCCAACCTGCTGACGGCGGTGGGCGGACGACCGCGGTTCACGGGCGATGCCGTCCCCCGCTACCCCGAGGCGATGCGTCATCACGATCCGAAGGTCCCGCTCGTGTTGCATCTGGCGCCGGCGTCGGTCGAGCTCGTGCGCGACGTGTTCCTGCGGATCGAACAGCCCGAGGAGCCGGGCGCTCGGCCGGAAGCCGACCGGTACGAGACCCTCGCGCAGTTCTACGAGGCGATCGTCGCCGCGCTCGCCCGGCTGGGAGACGAGGTGTTCACCGGCGATCCGCGCAAGCAGGTGACGAAGGGCTACGCGGGGCACGGCGGCGGCGCACTCTTCGCCGTCACCGGCCTCGATGCCGCCCTGCTGGCGATCGAGGAGATCGTCGAGCAGGGAGAGGGAACGCATACGTCGGCGTTCGCACCGGTCGGATTCGACGCGAGCAGGGTCGAGCACCTCGAGCTGGAGCCCTTCGGGTTCCAAGGGGCGCCGGAGCCCGCCCACTACTGGCGCTTCCTCGACATCGTGGAGGGCAGGACACCCCTCGGTGACGTGCATCCGATGCGCCTCGACCCGTCGTCCGGTGATCTCCCCGAAGGCGAGCTCCGCGATCTGTCGCGGTTGTTCGATGCGTGCTACTCGCTGCAGATGGACGTGATGGAACGCGTCTGGGGGGTCGGTGACGAGAGCCCGCTGATCGACGCGGCGATGATCCCGCTGATGAACCACGCGCAGAAACCGATCGCGCGGGCGTTGCAACGAGAGGCTGTGGCCGGACGGATCCGGTGACGTCGCCGGGCCGCCGTTCGCCTGGGACCCGATGCCGCTCGACGAGATGCGTGGCTCGGCACGACGACTGGCCTCCGTGTTCGACCTGGGCCCGACGCTCGAAACGCTCGATCAGGTTGCCGCCGTGCTGCCGCCCTGACCGTAGCCGATCGACGGGTTCCTTCTACGGAGCGACGCCCTCCAGGAAAGCATCGAAGCCGGCCAGGTCCTCGCCCATCGTCCAGACCTCGACCACCTGGCCGTCCAGGAGATGGAAGACCTGACCGACCCGGTCTTCGAAGGTCTCGCCGTTATCGTTGCGACGCCAACGGATGGTCGACAGCGCGACCACGTGGTCATCCGAGGCGACGATGTCGTGCATCTCGAACTCCGGCAGCGCGATCTGGACGCTCTTCGCGAAGAAGCCGAGCACGCTCTCGCGACCACGGTAGTCGCCCGACGTCACGTTGTGACCGGGGACATGCCACACGACGTTCTCGTGCAGGTGATCGTTCAGCCACTCCATATCACCCGCGATGAAGGCCTCGTATCCCCTTCGAACCAGCTCGGCATCCTCGTGTGCAGACATGACTCCTCCTCGTGGGTCCGGACCGCAGCGAAGCCTACGGCGTACCCGTTCGGCGGACAAAGTCGGCGGGACTCAATCCTTCGGGTTCGGCGGGAACTCTCGTCGATCGCGCTCCGCCCGTGGAGCATCTCCAAGGTCGCCCGTTGGCTCGCGACGCGCCGGAGGAGCAGTCGCTGCGACGCGGGGTCCAGGAGGCCGAGTCCGGCCCAATGTCTGCCACAGGAGCTCTTTGCCGTCAGAGCCCTCGCGCTCAGGCGTCGAAGGCGAGGCTGCGCTGTGGGACGCAACAGACCGTGGATTCTCCTCCGACATACGAGCGAGCCCGACGCTCCGCGCGATCGTCGTCGAGGACAGCCTCTGCCTTGATCGCGCCTGATCCTGGCCGCCCGTGCGGCCTCCTCGTTGCACGACGTTCGCTCTCGCTCTTGAACGCCGACGCGATCGCCGCGCTGCTGATCGCGCTCCTCTCTCGCGGCAACCGCGTTCCGTCTCTTCGCCCGCCTCTCCTCGCCGACCTCTTGATCGGTCTATCGATGCTTCCCGCCCGATTCGAGCGTGTCTTACGCGATCATCGAACGTTCACCCAGCAGTCGACGAGGGTGCTGAGCGTGCAAGCCGTTCTACGGCTGCGCCATCAAGAGGTGATCGTAGCCGCAGCGAAGCACTCGGCGTACCCGTTCGGCGGACAAAGTCGGCGGGACTCAATCCCCGGGCTCGGTGGGAGCTCCGGCGACGGCGCTCCGTCCGTGGAGCATCTCCAAGGTTGCGCGTTGGGTCGCGACGCGACGGAGGAGCAGTCGCTGCGTCGCGGGGTCCAGGAGGCCGAGACGACCCATCGTGTACCACAGGAGCTCTTTGCCGCGAACGCCCATCAGAAGCACTTCGAACTCTCGCAGGCGGTTGAGCTCTGCCGAGCCGACGGCCGAACGTCCAGCACCGAGCCAGCTGAAACCGGCCGCGACGTCTGCTTCCACAGGGATGGCATCGATCCCGAGCCCGCTCATCAGTTCACGCAACCGCGCACGATCCTCTTCGATGTCCTCGATCAGCTGCGCGATCGCCGTCCTCGAAGGCTCGTTCGGCTCCGCATCTCGTCGGCGCCGTGCGATGTCGACCGCCGCAACCGACCCTGCGAGGTGATCACGCAGGTATGTCGGAAGCCATGCCTTAAGCTCCCGCGAGCCGCGCATCGGATCAGAGGCTCATCAGTGTCCGACGAGGGTCATCTCGCAGGAGCTCGTTGACCCAGACGATGAAGGCCCGTGGATCGATCCGACCACCCTGCGCGAGGAAGTACGCGGCAAGCGTGCGGGTCGCAAACGGAGCGAGCGCCAGGTGGGGCGACGCCCGCCAGGCGAGGAAGCGGGCCTGCGCGGCGTGGATCCGAGAGTGCGATCGGACGAGGGGAGTATCGATCTCTTCGAACGCGATCGGATGACTTGCCATCGTTGGTCCTCCTCTCGTCTTTGGCATCACCGCGGAGATACCCGCGTCCCCCCGCACGAAACGAGGTGAAAGGAAGAACAGCGACATCGGCCGATTCAGCCGGCGTCAAGAGCGGGTAGATAGCTCGGTGCTGAGCGAAAAGCGTCGACGGAGGAGGGATCGAGATGGACGATGGGAAGCGGCTTCAGTTCGAAGGCAAGTGGGACCAGATGAAGGGGACGGGTCCGCGAATCATGGGGTGCGCTCACGGATGATGACCTCGACCGGACCCAGGGCAAGTGGGACCAGGTCGTCGGCTTGATCAAGGAGAAGACCGGCGAGAACGCAGAGGAGATCGAGCGCCGACTCCACGACATGATGGACTAGTGGGGAAGCCGCCGCGCCGAGGCGCCTGGACGCTTGGAGATGACTCCGGCTACATCGGGCTGACGAGCTGGAAGTAGTTCGAGTCCGGATCGGAGAACGTCGCGATCCACATCTCTGACTCGCCCTCGCCCGGGTTGTACGGCTCCTGGATCACGGTCGCGCCGGCGGCCTTGAGCTTCTCGAAGTCACCCTTCACGTCGGCGGTCTCGATGTTCCAGATCAGCCTGCCGGGCTGGGTGTTCCTGCCCATCACCTGATCGTGTGGTCCGACGGTGATCCCGCCGGTCCCGATCTGCCAGCCTGTGTACCCGCCGTCCTCCCACCCGGGCTTACCGAAGAGCTTGGTGTAGTAGTCGGCCAGGGTCTGTGGGGCCTCGGACCCGATCAAGATGCTGTTCAGGTTCATGCTGCCTCCTCCAGCTCGATCAGCTCGTCCTTCCAGCATGCCATCGCCGAGGCTTTCGGACCAACCACGAGGTGAGGAGGCGAACGTTCGCTGCTGCTCCCGGATGGCTTCCCACCTCAGGGTTCCTCGATACGGACCGATGCATCTGGGGGAGTGCCGGCCGCGGCGTGGGTCCGCCCGGCGCCGACGCCGATGCAGACGACCGACGAGAACGACGACTCTCCGGTGGAGCGGGCCGCGGACGCCCAACGCACGGAGGAGCGTGAGGAGCAGTTCCGCACGCTCGCCGAGAACATCCCCGGGGTTGCGACGTTCCTGGACCGGGTCATGGACGACCCGGGCCACTCCATCCCCCTCTACATCAGCCCACAGGTCGAACAGATGCTCGGCTACCCGCTCGCCGAATGGCTCGACGAGAGCGAGCTCTGGCTGCGGATCCTGCACCCGGAGGACCGTGATCGGCTCGTCGCCGCGGACGCGAACGCCCGCAAGCACCTGCAGGCCTTGAGCGAGGAGTACCGGCTGCTCCACCGCGATGGTCATGTCGTTTGGGTGAGCGAGAAGTCGGCGGTCGTCCCAGACGTGGCGACCGGAACGCTGTACTGGCAAGGCGTCATGGTCGACATCACGAAGCGGAAGCGAGCCGAGCAGGCGATGGCCGCCAGCGAGCTCAAGTTCCGGACCCTCTTCGACGCGGCAGCGATCGGCGTCTTCACCCTCGCCTTGGACGGCCGGATCACCGAAGCGAACGCGACCATCGAGTGGCTGGGCCGCTACGACGAAGGAGCGTTGAGTGGCATCCCGCTCGCGGATCTGGTGGACCCGGACGACGAGGAGATCCTCGATGAGCTCGCCGAGCTGCGAGCCGGCCACCGCGACCGCTGCCGCGCGGAGCATCGCTTCCGACGCAAGGACGGATCGTTCCTCTGGTGCCGCACCGTGGTCACGTTGGTCCGCGGGCCCGATCTGCTGCCGCTCTACGCGATGGGGATGCTCGAGGACATCAGCGCTCGGAAGCTCGTTGAGGACGAGCTGCTGCATCGGGCCGTCCACGATGTTCTGACCGGGCTGCCCAACCGGCAGCTCTTGCTGGATCGGCTCACGATGGCGCTCGCCCGTACGGCTCGCGAGCCGGATGTCGGAGCCACGTTGGTCTTCCTCGATCTTGACGACTTCAAAGACGTGAACGACACCTTCGGCCACGGCGCGGGGGACGAGCTCTTGATCCAGGTCGCGGAACGACTCTCGGCCGCGGTTCGACCGACCGACACCGTCGCCCGATACGGTGGCGACGAGTTCGTCGTGATCTTCGTCGGAGACGTGTCGAGGCCCGGAGACGCTCGGCTCTTCGCCGAACGGTTGGCCGAACAGCTGAAGGAACCGTTCACGATCGCGGGCCACCGAGTCACCGCCACGGCGAGCCTCGGGGTCGCGAGCTGTGCCGACGGGAACGCTCGGCCGGAGGACGTGATCCGCGAAGCCGACGCCGCGATGTACCGAGCGAAGCTCGCCGGCCGCGACCGGATCGAGCTGTCCGGATCGCTGGGTCCGAGCCCCGAGCCGCTCGCGCGCTGAGCCGCCGGCCCCAGCAGCGCCCCGCATAGGATGTCGCCGTGCGTTCCACGTCCGTTCCGATCGCGCCGGTCGACCGCGTCCTGCGTGACGGCGCCACGGTGCGGATCCGTCCGGCGGCCCCAGAGGACCGGGAACGGGTCGAGGCGTACCTGATCGATCTGTCGCCGGAGAGCCGGCGTCTGCGCTTCCATTCGACGGTCGTCGACGTCGGCGACATCGCCGCCCAGGCGGTGGAGGTCGATCCAGCAACCCACGTCACCCTCCTCGCATCGATGGGCGGGGACGAGGGCACGGTCGTGGGTGGAGCCCAGTACTTCCGGATCGATGACACGAGGGCGGAGGTCGGCGTCAGCGTCAGCGATCGGGTCCAGCGTCGCGGGCTCGGATCGCTGCTGGTCGGTCAGCTCGCAGAGGCAGCGCGCGACAACGGCATCACGACGTTCATCGCGGAGGTGCTGCCCGAGAACCACCCGATGATCGCGGTGGTCCGAGCGAGTGGCTTCTCACCGCGGATCCGGGCGCTCCCCGGCTCGATCGAGGTCACGATCCCGACCACGCTGACCGAAGACGCCGCTCGTCACTTCGAGGATCGAGACATCACTGCCGCCGCGAACGCGGTCAGGTCGTTCTTGGTCCCCGAGGTGATCGCCGTCATCGGCGCCTCGCGCGACCCCGGGGCGATCGGCGGGCGGCTCTTCTTGAACCTCTTGGAAGGCAGGTTCCACGGCGTCGTGTACCCGGTCAACCCGCGTGCGACCGCGGTCCAGGGGGTCGCCGCGTTCCCGAGCGTCCTCGACGTCCCGGCCCAGGTCGATCTCGCCTTCATCGCGGTTCCGGCCGCTCACGTGCTCGCCGTCGCGCGTGAGTGCGCCGAGAAGGGGGTGCGCGGGCTCGTCGTGATCTCCGCAGGGTTCGCGGAGACCGGGGGCGAGGGGCCGCAACGCGAGCGCGATCTGCTCGAGGTGTGCCGCGCATCCGGCATGCGGCTGATCGGCCCGAACTGCATGGGCATCGTGAACACCGATCCCGAGGTCGGGCTGAACGGCACCTTCGCGACGACCGTCCCCGTGGAAGGACGCGTCGGCTTCCTCTCGCAGAGCGGGGCGGTCGGCCTCGCCGTGATGGACCAGACGGCCCGACTCGGCCTCGGGCTCTCGGAGTTCGTCTCGGTGGGCAACAAGGCCGACATCTCCGGGAACGACATCCTGAGCTTCTGGGCGGACGACGCGCGGACCGACGTCGTCCTGCTCTACCTCGAGTCCTTCGGCAATCCGAAGCGCTTCGCGCGTCTGGCGCGCCGGATCGGTGCTCGCAAGCCGATCATCGCGGTGAAGAGCGGCCGGAGTCCCGCGGGGGTCCGGGCAGCCGCATCCCACACCGCCTCGATCGTGGCGTCGGACACGGCCCTGGACGCGCTGTTCCTGCAGAACGGTGTGATCCGGACGGACACGCTGGAAGAGATGCTCGACGTCGCCGCCGTCCTCGCGCATCAACCCGCCCCGACCGGGAACCGGGTAGGCATCATCACGAACGCGGGCGGCCTCGCGGTGCAATGTGCCGACGCGGCCGAGGCGCGCGGACTCACGGTCCCGCGCTTCTCGGAGGCGACCTCGGCGGCGCTTGCCCGGGCGCTCCCGCCCGAAGCGTCCACGGAGGACCCGGTCGACATGATCGCCTCGGCCGGTGGGGCCGAGTACGCCGAGGCGATCCGCGTCGTGGCTCGTTCCGGCGAGGTCGACGCGCTCGTCGTGATCTACATCCCACCGATGGCGTCGCAGGCTCCCGACGTCGCCCGGCACATCGCGGAGGCCGTCGGGTCCCTCGACCGGACGATCCCCGTCATCACCGCGTTCATGAGCGCGCGCGGCGTGCCCGACGAGCTCCGCGCCGGGTCGGTCGGCATCCCATCGTTCGCCTTCCCCGAGCAAGCGGCGATCGCGCTCGCACACACCGCGACGTATGGGCAGTGGCGGCATCGCCCCGAGGGGAAGGTGGTGACGTTCGAGGACGCTCGTGCCGATGAGGCTGCCGCCATCCTGTCGGCCGCCCTCGGCAGGGCCGGCTCGTGGTTGGAACCCGGGGAGGTCGAGCGTCTGCTTGGCTGTTACGGCATCCGGACCCCCGCGACGGAGCGGGCCGCCTCCCCCGACGCGAGCGGGGGAGGCGGCCCGCCGCCTGGGGGGGCGCATCGTCCTCAAGGCGGTCGGGCCTCTGCACAAGACGGACGTGGGCGGGGTGCGCCTGCACCTGGCCGGCGCCGAGGAGGTGTCGGCCGAGGCGGCGGCGATGGCCCAGCGGCTCGACGAAGCCGGCGAGCCGCTGGAAGGGTTCCTCGTCCAGGAGGAGATCGAGGGCGGCGTCGAGATGCTCGTCGGCGTGGCCGTGGACCCCCATTTCGGTCCGGTCGTCGCGTGCGGCGCCGGAGGCGTCGAGGCGGAG
The DNA here is from genome assembly GCA_963765865.1 of uncultured Actinomycetes bacterium. Classification (GTDB taxonomy): domain Bacteria; phylum Actinomycetota; class UBA4738; order UBA4738; family HRBIN12; genus AC-51. The sequence continues at coordinate 257,807 of CAVXYE010000018.1, read as the reverse complement.
CTCCTGAACGACGTCGCGGTTCGCGTATCGCCGCTCACCGACCTCGATGCCGCGGAGATGATCCGCTCGCTCGCGACGTATCCGCGTCTGGACGGCTATCGCGGCGCCCCGAAGGCGGACGTGCCGGCTCTCGAGGAGCTGGTCCTCCGGGTCAGCGCGATGGCCGAAACGCATCCGGAGATCGTGGAGATGGATTGCAACCCGGTGATGGTGCTACCGAACGGCGCCGTGGTCGTCGACGCTCGGGTCCGGCTCGAGCCGGTTCGACCGGACCACGAGCACTGACGGACTGGGCTGCGGTTCCGGATGTACGAGGTCACCGTTCACCCTCGGCCCGCACGGAGCCTCCGGACGATCGCGGGGCCGGAGGCCGGCCGCCGCTACGAACGGCGTCTCGCGGACGCGCGGCGGACCCTCCACGGTCGGACCGTCTGGCAGGTGAACTCGACGTCCGAGGGCGGTGGGGTCGCGGAGCTCCTCCGGTCGTGCTTGGGGTACCTCCTCGACGATGGGATCGACACGCGATGGGCCGTTATCGACGGCGACCCCGAGTTCTTCCGGATCACGAAGCGGATCCACAACCGGCTCCACGGTGTGCTCGGCGACGGTGGTCCGTTGGGCGACGCGGAGCGCCGGCATTACGACGACGTCACCCGCTCGAACGCGGTCGACCTCCGTCGATCCGTACGAGCGGGTGACGTCGTGGTGGTCCACGATCCGCAGCCGCTGGGGCTCGTGCCCATCCTCCGGTCGCTGGGTGCGACCGTCATCTGGACGTGCCACATCGGTGCCGACACCCCGAACGCGCTCGTCCGTTCCGCGTGGGACTTCCTCCTGCCCGATGCCCGGGCCGCGCAGGCCGTCACCTTCACGCGAGCGGCGTACGCCTGGGACGGTCTCGAACCGGCTCGTGTTCGCGTGCTGCCGCCGTGCATCGATCACGCGTCGCCGAAGAACGTCGAGATCGACCCCGACCGGACGGCCGCGATCCTCGGCGCGGCCGGCCTCGTCTCGAACACCGGCCATGATGGCGATGCGACCTTCGAACGGAGCGACGGCACGCAGGCCCGCGTCTCCCACACGGTGCAGATGACGCCGGACACGCCGTTGCCGCTCGATGTTTCGCTGGTCCTCCAGGTGTCCCGGTGGGATGCCCTCAAGGATCCCCTCGGGGTGATCCGGGGATTCGTCGATGCGCCCGGCATCGGCGACGCCCACCTGATGCTGGCTGGCCCCATGCCGGGTGCGGTCGCCGACGACCCGGAGGCCGCGACGGTGCGCGAGGAGGTTCACGAGCTCTGGGAGAGCCTTCCTGCCGAGGATCGCGGGCGCGTGCACCTCGCGAACATCCCGACCGACGATGTGGATGAGAACGCGACGATCGTGAACGCCCTCCAGCGCCATGCCGCCGTGGTCGTCCAGAAGAGCCTGGCGGAGGGGTTCGGGTTGACCGTCACCGAGGCGATGTGGAAGGGACGCGCCCTCGTCGCCGCGGGGGTCGGAGGCATCCGGGACCAGATCGAGGACGGCGTGAGCGGGCTCCTCGTGGATCCGCGGGACCTGACGGCCTTCGGGAACGCGGTCGGATCGTTGCTGGGGGACCCTTCGCTGGCGGCGGGTCTGGGAGCGGCCGCGCATCGCCGGGTTCGGGACCGCTACCTCGCTCCGCACTACCTCGGCGCGTACCTCGAGCTGTTCGCGGAGCTCGCCTGAGGATCCCGCGCAACCGGCCGCGCGATCGTCAGCCGGTGACGGTCACCGAGATCGTGTGATCACCCGTCGCGCCGTTCGGAACGGGATCGGCCGGGGTGGCGGTCTGGGTCGCGCCGGTCCGGTCGGTGGCACGCACGGCGAGCGTGTGTTCGCCCGGGGTGGCGTCCCAGTCGTAGACCCACTGCCGCCAGGTGTCGATCGTGTCCTGCGCGGCCAAGCGAGCGGGCTGCCACGCGCCGTCGACGCTCACCTCCACCCGCGAGATCCCTCGATGTTGTGCCCACGCGATCCCCGCGACCGTGACCGGGCCCGCGGGGACGGTCGCGCCGGGCTTCGGCAGGTCGATCCGCGACTCGGTCTTGATCGGCGCCTGCTGCGCCCAGCCGCGGCGAACCCAGTAGGCGTCGTACGAAGCGAAGGTCGTGAGCTCGATGTCGACGAGCCACTTCGTCGCCGACACGTACCCGTACAGCCCGGGGACGATCATCCGGACGGGGAAACCGTGTTCGAGCGGGAGCGGCTGGCCGTTCATCGCGACCGCGAGCATGGCGTCGCGACCATCCATGACGACCGAGGTCGGCGTGCCGACGGTGAACCCATCGACGGACCGGGAGACGATCTGGTCCGCGCCCGGGTCGACACCGGCCTCCCGGAGGAGATCGGCGAGCGGCGCGCCGATCCACCGCGCGTTGCCGATGTAGCGACCACCGACCGGGTTCGAGACGCACGTCAAGGTCACGTCGCGCTCCATCAAGGGTCGCGCCAGCAGCGCCGCGTAGTCGAGCGACAGCTCGTCGCGAACCATGCCGTGGATCCGGAGGCTCCATCCCTCGGCGGTGACCGACGGGACGAGCAGCGACGTGTCCACCCGGTAGAAGACGTCGTTCGGCGTGATGAACGGTCCGACGCCGGGGATGCGCAGGTCGGCGCCCGCCGGCGGCGGCGGAGCGACGTCGGCGGGCGCCGGGATCCTGACCGCGGCACGGGACGCGTTCGCCTCGGCGCGGCGGATCAGGAACCGGCCGGCCAGGCCGGAGACGGCCGCCAGCCCGGCTGCGCCCGCGCCCGCGAGGAGGAACCGCCGCCGGTCGAACGACGACGGGGCGATCGCGTCCGGCATCGGCAGCTCCCGTAGCCGACGCTCCGATCCCGGCCGCGCGGCGGAGCCACCGGAACGTGGCGAGCCCGGCAACGGTGGCGACGATCGACGGGACCGCCGCGCCGAGGCCGTTCTCCGGGCGCGCCACCGCTGCGGCGGCACCGACGGCCCCGAGGGCGATGAGCGCGACCACCCCGACCCTCGGCCGGTGCAGCGCGATGACCCCCACCACGATCGCGACGATCGCCACGACCACGCCGATCCCGGCAACGAGCACGGCCTTGTCGTTCGTCCCGAAGGTCCGGATCGCATAGCTCTTCAACCATTCGGGGGAGGCGTCGATCGCGGTGCTCCCGACCGCGATCACGGGGCTCGAGGTGCCGCCGACGAAGCCGGCCGTCAGATGCCCCATCCCCAGGGCGACCGCCGCCGACAGGAACCCGATCGCGCCGCCGACCACCGCGCCGGGACCCGCGCGTTCGTTCCCCGGGCGTCCTGCCGCCGGGATCGGTTCCGTCGACGTGTTGAGTGCCACCGAGGCCACGGTACGCGCAACGGCCCCGAACGTTACGGGGACCGCCGGCGCGGGCTTCCCTATCCTGTGGCTGGGCGCGGCGCTGCCGGGCCCGGCGGATCGGGAGGATCGAGGCGAACGTGACGAGCGAACGACCCATCGGTGTCCTGGTGATGGCGTACGGGACGGCGGCTGGGGTCGACGACATCGAGCGGTACTACACGGATATCCGCGGCGGGCGGTCTCCCTCGCCCGAACATCTCGCGGAGCTCCGGTCGCGGTACGCGGCGATCGGCGATCGGTTCCCCCTGCTCGAGATCACCCGCGCGCAGGCCGCGGGGCTGGAGGCCGCCCTGGATCGGGACGACGCCGGTGGGTTCCGCTGCTACCTGGGGATGAAGCACTCGCCGCCCTGGATCGCCGAGGGGGTCGCACAGATGCGCGACGACGGGATCGAGCGCGCGGTCGGGATCGTCATGGCGCCGCACTGGTCGGCCATGTCGATCCCCACGTACGCCGACCGGGTGGAGGCCGCGATCGGCGCCGACGGTGGCCCGGCCTTCTCGTTCGTCCGGAGCTACCACGATCATCCAGCGCTGATCGAGCTGCTGGCCGACCGGGTTCGCGCCGCGCTCGACCAGCTCCCCGCCGACACGCGGGGCGATGCGACGGTCATCTTCTCCGCACACAGCCTTCCGATCCGGACGGAGGCGGACGGATCGAACCGGTGCCTCCGTTGCCACGACGCGGCGTGTACCGCCCGATGCCGATACGACGCCGGCCTCCGCGAGACGGCCGACCTCGTGGCTCGGAAGGTGGGCCTCGACCGTTACACGACGGCGTGGCAGAGCGCGGGGCGTACGTCGGATCCCTGGTGGGGACCGCCGATCGAGGAGCTGATCGGTGACCTCGGCGCCGGAGGCGCTCCCGCCGTCGTGGTCTGCTCGGTCGGATTCGTGTCCGACCATCTCGAGATCCTGTACGACCTGGACATCGAAGCGCGCGCGATCGCCCAGGAGCACGGGATGGCGTTCGCGAGGACGGCGATGCCGAACGCGGATCCGGCGTTCACCGCCATGCTCGCGGACGTCGTCCGCCGACACCTCGCCGAGCGAGAAGCAGCGGTCCCGTGAGCCGCCGGGTGGTCGTCGTGGGCGCCGGCATCACCGGGCTCACGGTCGCCTATCGGATCTCCCACGCGCCGGTCGCCGCCGAGGTGCTCGTCGTCGACACCGATCGTGAACCGGGCGGCGTGATCAGGTCGGTTCAGGTCGGCGATCTGGAGCTGGAGGCCGGGCCGGATTCGTTCTTGGTCGGGAAGCCCTGGGCCATGGATCTGTGTTACGAGCTCGAGCTCGAGCGCGAGCTCGTCCCGCAGGGCGCCGTCGCGTCGCAGATCCTCACGCGACGAGGTCTGCTTCCGGTCCCACCCGGGCGCCTCGGGATCCCGGCCTCGGCGATCGGTCTGCTGCGGTGGAAGGGGATGTCCGTCGCCGCTCGGCTCCGCGCGATGGCGGAGCCCGCCGTTCCGCGGCGGAGGAGCGGCGCCGACCGGTCGGTCGGGCAGCTCCTCCGCCGGCGGCTGGGTCGCGGCGCGACGAACGCCCTCGTCGCGCCGCTGCTGAGCGGGATCTCCGCCGCGGACATCGACCTCCTGAGCGTGGACGCGGCCTTCCCCGAGCTGGCGAGATGGGACCGAGAGCTCGGCAGCCTTCGCGCGGGTGCCCGCGCGAGGCCGACGCCGGTCCGGCGGGTCCCCGCCGGACCGACCACCCCCTTCGCGACGATCCGGGGCGGCCTTCGGCGCCTCCCCGACGCCCTCGCCGAGGCCCTCGGCGCTGAACGACTTCGGCTGGGGTCCGCGGTCGTCAAGCTCGGACGTGAGGAGCGTGGCCCGTTCCGCGTCGTGACCACCGCGGGCGACGACCTTCCGGCCGACTCCGTCGTCCTCGCCACGCCGGCCGCCGTGTCGGCGAACCTCCTTGCCGATCTGGCGCCCCAGGCATCCGAGCTCATCCGAGGGATCCATGCCGCATCGACCGCGATCGCGCTCTTCGTGTACCCGAAAGGGACGAACCGCTTCCTCCCCGAGACGTCGGGGTTCGTGGCGCCCCGGGGGATGCTGCCGATCACCGCGGCGACCGCGATCTCGAAGAAGTGGCCTCGGCAGGCGTTCGGATCCCGAGCGGTGGTGCGTGCCTTCGTCGGGGGAGCGGGGCTCGAGGACGAACTCGACCGCCCCGACGAGGACATCCTCTCGTCCGCTGAGGAGGCGCTCGCCTCGGTCTACCGACTGAAAGCTGCACCCGAGCACGCGATGCTCGTTCGCTGGCCCGGTTCGATGCCGCAGTACGCGGTTGGCCACCTCGACCTCGTCGGCGCGATCGATGCAGCGCTCCCGGCCGGTCTCTACGTCGCCGGCGGCGCGTACCGCGGGGTCGGCATCCCCGACCGCATCCGCGAAGCCGGAGCGATCGCCGATCGAGTCGTTCGCGAAGGCTAAGCTGGCCGGTCATGCGCCTGGTGACCTGGAACGTCAACTCGATCAAGCAGCGGCTCCCTCGCTTGCTGGCGCTGATCAGCCGTCACGAGCCGGACGTCGTGTGTCTCCAGGAGACCAAGGTCGAGGATCAGCTCTTCCCGACGATGGAGCTCGTCGGTGCCGGCTACGAGTGCGCGATGTTCGGTCAGCGGGCGTACAACGGGGTCGCGATCCTGTCTCGGGTGGGTCTCAAGGACGTCCGCCACGGGTTCGACGGCGATCCGATCCCCGAGCAGTCGCGGGTCGTTTCGGCGCAGACGGGCGACCTCCGGGTCGTCTGTGTCTACGTGGTGAACGGCCAGGCGGTCGGCGCGCCCGCGTACGAGACGAAGCTCGCGTGGCTCGACGCCTTCCGTGCGTGGGTGGCGGCGAGCTTCGATCCGGCGGATCCGCTCGTGATCTGCGGGGACTTCAACGTCGCGCCCGATGACCGTGATGTGTGGGACCCGGTGCTCTGGAGCGGGTCGGTGCTCGCCAGCGAGCCGGAGCGCGCCGCCGTGCGCTCGTTGGAAGGATGGGGCCTCACGGATCTGGGGCGCGCCGCGGCCGGCGATGTGCCAGGCCCGTTCACGTTCTGGGATTACACCGCGGGTGCCTTCCACAAGGGATGGGGCTTGCGGATCGACCTCGCCCTCGGGACCGTGCCTGTCGCCGACCGGCTCGAGTCCGTGATGGTCGACCGCGACGAGCGCAAGCCCACCTACGGCGAAGGCAAGCCTTCCGATCACGCCCCGCTGATCGTGACCCTCGTCTGAGGTCAGGAGGTGAATCGCCGGTCGAGGTCGGCGAGTCGGCGGGCCAGCGTGTCCAGCAAGCGCACGGCGATCTTCGGCTGATCCATCAGGATCGCCCGCAGGTGAGGACCGGACAGGGTGAGGACCTCCATGGGGGTCTCCGCCACGACGCTCGCCGAGCGCGGCGCGGTCGTGAGGATCGCCATCTCGCCGAAGGAATCGCCGGGACCGACGCGCTGGATCGTTCTCCCGCGCCGAACGATCTTGGCTTGCCCTTCGACGACGATGTAGAAGACCCTCCCGACGGCGCCTTCCTTCACCAGCTCCTCGCCGGGATCGAACGTCCGCGCGCCGCTCACCTTGGCGATCCTCCGGAGCTGGGTCTTCGTGAGACCCTCGAAGAGCGGCGCATCCGCGAGCAGCGCCAGGCGCTCCGCCGACCGCGCGCGACGGTCGCGCGAATCGGTGCGGCCGCTCGGCTGGTGCGTCCACGGGATCCGGGGCTCGCTCACGGTCACACCATCTTCTCGGGGACGACGGCCTCATCGTATTCGGCCTCCGTGAGGTACCCCAGCGACAGCGCGGCCTCCTTCAGGGTCGTCCCGTCGTGGTGCGCCTTCTTCGCGATCTCAGCCGCCTTGTCGTAGCCGATCTTCGCCGTGAGCGGTGTCACGAGCATCAGCGAACGATGAACGAGGTCCTCGATCCGAGCGCGGTCGGCCTCGAGGCCCTCGACGCAGAACTCCCGGAAGTTCCGGCACGCGTCGGCCAACAGGACCGTGGAGTGCAGGAGGTTCCTGATCATGACCGGGTTGAAGACGTTGAGCTCGAAGTTGCCCTGCGACCCCGCGATCGTGATGGTGGTGTCGTTCCCCATCACCTGCGTGGCGACCATCGTCATGGCCTCCGACTGCGTCGGGTTGACCTTGCCCGGCATGATCGAGGATCCCGGCTCGTTCTCGGGAAGGCGAAGCTCGGCGATCCCCGCTCGCGGCCCCGAACCGAGCCACCGGATGTCGTTCGCGATCTTCATCAGCGACGCGGCGAGCGTCGTGAGCGCTCCGCTCATGAAGACGATCGCGTCGTGCGCGGCGAGCGCCGCGAACAGGTTCGGCGCTTGGACGAACGGCAGACCCGTGAGGGTCGCGATCTTCGCGGCGCAACGCTCCCCGAACCCGTCGGGGGCGTTGAGCCCGGTCCCGACCGCCGTGCCCCCGATCGCGAGCTCGTACAGACCCGGCAGGGCGGACTCGATCCGTGCGATGTCCGCGTCGAGTTGCGCCGCGTATCCGGAGAACTCCTGACCGAGCGTGAGCGGGACCGCATCCTGCAGGTGCGTTCGGCCGATCTTCACGATGTCGGCGAACGAACGGGCTTTCGCATCGAGCGCGTCACGGAGCGCGCGGACGTTCGGCAGCAGCCGTTCGACGATCGCCGTCGCACCGGCGATGTGCATCGCGGTCGGGAAGGTGTCGTTCGATGACTGCGACAGGTTGACGTGGTCGTTCGGGTGGATCGGCGTCTTCGAGCCGAGCTCGCCGCCCAGCAGCTCGATCGCGCGGTTCGCGATGACCTCGTTCGCGTTCATGTTGGTCTGCGTCCCCGAGCCCGTCTGCCAGACGTAGAGCGGGAAGTGGTCGTCGAGCGAGCCCGCCGCCACCTCGTCGGCCGCCGCCACGATGGGTTCCCCGAGGGCCGGGTCGAGGAGGCCGAGCTCCATGTTGACCTGCGCGGCAGCCTGCTTGAGGATCCCCATCGCGTGGATCACCTCGCGGGGCATCCGGTCGGCGTCGGGCCAGCCGATCGAGAAGTGTTGGAGCGAGCGTTGGGTCTGCGCACCCCAGTACCGGCTCGCCTCGACCTCGATGGGGCCGAAGGGGTCGGTCTCGATCCGGTACTCGGTCATGCCAGAAGCATCGTAGCGGGACGGAGCGCCCCGCCCCGACTCACGAGCGCTCCGGCGCGGATAGGCTGTGGATCGTGGAGGTAGCACGGGCGGCGGATGGCGTCTTCGAGCGCGGGGACACCGGGCAGGTTCACCGGTGAGGTCTGGCTGCGAGGCACGATCACGGCGGCCGACGCGACCAACATCGGGGTGGTCCACTTCTCGCCGGCCGCGCGCACCCATTGGCACCGGCACCCGGGAGGACAATTCCTCTACTGCGTGACCGGCCGCGGGCGAGTTCGCACGCGGGGGGAGCGCGGGCACATCCTGGAGCCGGGTGACGTGATCCACGTCGGCCCGGACGATTGGCATTTCCACGGTGGAGGTCCCGAGACGCCGCTCGTGCATGTGGCCGTGAATGGCGCCGGAACGCCCGAGTGGGGCGAGCCCGTCACCGACGCCGAGTACGACGAAGGGTTCTGAAACCGCCCGGAGTTCCGGTCATCTCCAACCCGGCACGCGCCCCGCTTGTTCGATCCACTTGTGCATCTCCGGACCCTGCGCCTCCTCCACGGTCGTCAGCTTGACGTAACGGCTCCGATCCGTGGTTCCAAGCGGCGGAGGAGGGTCAAAGTCCGCGCCGCCGAAGAAGGAGACATTCACGGAGACGGCGTAGGCGGCCATCTCGATGATCCACCCGAGTTCCGGCACCCCGTAGTACGCGTTCTTCCACTTGATGGCGTACTGGAGCCCCGGGATCGTCTCGCGGATCGATCCGTCCAGCCGCTCGACGATGGGATGCATATCCGGCATCACGAGCCTGATCATCCAGTCCTCGATCTCGGCGTGGCTGTCCGTCGGCACGGGCGGCTCTTTGGCCGTGTGTCCCTTGCGTGCCTTCTTCCCCATCGCGCGTTCTCCCTACGCAGAACTCGTCGATCCGCTCTGCAGCGTCGGACTCCGGTATCGACAGCCTAGGGTCGAACATACCGGGAGCGGCGCTCACGCCCGGCGAGGTGGTCGGCGAGATCTCGGATGTGGGCCGATCCCCCTACACCAGCCCCGGGTCCCAAATTCCCTACCGCGCGATTCGAACGTCGGCTACCCGATAGACATCCGAAAGCCGGAGGTCAACGATCGGCTGCATCGCTCCCTCCGATCCCCAAAGGGTGGTTGCCGATGAGACCTCTTCGTACACGACGGGCCATCACGCTGCGTGCACGTGGTGCTCGTACAGTTCCGCCGCAGTCTCACGTGAGGTGCGCGCTCGCGGTCGCCCTCGTTGGCGTGCTCGTGTTCGCTGCGCCAGCGGCGTCGCTCGACTGGCGGGAGCAAAGCCTCGCGACGATGACCAACAGCACGCGGCTCTGGCACGACGTGCCGAGGCTCGTCGGGCGCGCGCGTTTGCGGGCGGCGGCCGAGCGGCAATCGCTCCGGATGGCGAAGAGCGGACGGCTCTTCCACGGCTCGCTCGCGTGGACTTCGGGCCGTCGCTGCTGGGGACAAAACGTCGGCAAGGGGCCAACCATCCGGGCCGTCTTTCGGGCGTTCATGCGGTCGGCGGACCACCGGGCCAACATGCTCGACCGCTGCTACCGGCGAGCAGGGTACGGAGTCGTCAAGATGCGCGGGGCCGTGTGGGTCACGGTGAACTTCGCAGGCTGACCGCAGATCGGTGAGCAAGTGTTGACAGGCCCAAGATCAAGACTCGGCATCGACATCCCCTTGGTGTTCCTGATGGGGTCCGGCTTCGAAGAGGATGGTCCCGTCGGGTCAAGCAGGCCGCGACGCGATCCGGTTCACGCAGGGACCTGCTGGCCGAAGTCTGCGCACTGCGCCGGGTTCTCGATCGTAGGGTCGATGTTGGCCAGACAGTCCCAGCTCGAGGGGATAGTCGCCGGCGGCGAGCCGATCACGATCGCGATCTCCTCGCCTTTCTTCAGGATGATGGTCGAGATCGGTTGGGTGTAGCTCGTGCCGTCCAGGTAGGCCGTGAGCTTCGTGTCCGGGCTGCAGTAACCGCCGATGCAGTCGTTCGTCAGCCGCACGCCCCACTCCGTGAACAGCATCCCGACGGTGAAGTGCTGATCCTCGGGGGCCTCGATGTGGATCAACCCGCTGGTGGCATGCGTGTGGAGCGGCGAGAACAGGCTCTGGTCCTCCCGCCCGATGCTCGAGGCGACGGGCTCGGACTTCCCGTTCACGAAGATGTCCACGTGCGAGTGGTAGTGCACGGTTAGCGACTCGGTGGACGAGGAGGGCAGCCCTGCGGCGTCGATGCGGTCCGCGACGTTGTCGGGGTTCGGCCAGGGAGCCGGCCCGGTGTTGAGCGTGAGGTTCGAGCCGTCCGAGTTCGATCCGCCGCAGGCAGTGGCGAGCAGGGTCAGCGCGAGCACGATGAACGAGGAACGGAGACGCATCCTGGCGATTCTAGGAGTCAGCGACACGCTTCCGGGGTCACTTCGCCGAGGAGAGCCAACGACTGTCCGGCGAGGCGAAGGTCCCGGTCGTGCCGTTCCACTACCTGCTGCATGCTTGCGCATCGTGGTTGCTCGGTGCCGGGATGGACGTTGTTGCGGTGAGCGAGCGGCTGGGGCATTGGAGTCCGAGCTGACGTTGTCGACCTACGCGCCGCGATCCGGGGCCGTCAGGGCGAGCTCGCGAAAGCGATCGGCGCGGCGCTCAAGTAGGGGAGAGGTTTCTGACATGATTCTTACCTGTGACCGCGACGGGGCCCAACGTCACGAGCACATCGTCGCTGGTAGCAGGGCAAACGGGGCGGTAGCTCAGTCGGTCAGAGCAGGGGACTCAGGCTTCCGGTGTCACTTCACGAGGAGAGCCAAATGCGTGCGGTGCCCAAACAGGGGAGAGGTTTCTGACATGATTCTTACCTGTGACTGCGACGGGACCCAAAGTCACGAGCACATCGTCGCTGATAGCAGGGCAAACGGGGCGGTAGCTCAGTCGGTCAGAGCAGGGGACTCATAATCCTCCGGTCGCAGGTTCAAGTCCTGCCCGCCCCACCGATCTGCCTGCGGTGATGACGCCCAAGATGCGAGCGGAGAAGGGACCTGGCCAAATGTTGGCCAAATCGGGGTGAGCGGAACGTGAGCCTGCTCGATCAAGCACTGAGGTTCGGCGAGTGGCTCGGGCTGTCGTGGATCTTCCCGAACCTCGGCATCGGTCATAGTGGAAAAGCGCGGCTCTGCACCTCGGATCTTCTGCCGTTGTTCGTAGCGGGCATCGAACATCCACCGGGACCGTTCCATATCGACGTGGCTATGAAGCTCTGGAACAAGACGAACCGTCCCCTGACGATCTTCGAGCCACGACGCGCTCGGGCGGCGGGCCAGACGCTCGAGTGGGAGGAGCCCGGGTATATGGGCTCGTTCAAGGAAGCGACTCTGAGCCCCGACGGTGCGCGGGTCGATGAGGACTTCCGGGTAGACCCCCCGGGCCATGACGAGCTCGTCGCGAGGGCAGGCGACAAGCTGACGGTGGATTCTCACGAGGAACCGCGGGCGAAGGATGCGGGTCCGCTTCACGGTCGAGCCTCGCAACGACTGATCGACGCACGGCCAAGAGGGAGGGCATCTAGAGTCGCCTAGTCGCGGCCTATGGCATCCGCGCGACTCCTCGCCTCAGCCCGCACAGGCTCCAGCGGGTCAAGGATCGCTCCGAAGGTCCCTTCGAACCAGTCACCCCAATCCATGCAATCTGCCGTCACCTCGACTACCCGAGCGAACAGTTCCACCTGGGTCACGGCCCAGAAGAGGCGGAGCGGAACCATCTTGCCCAGATCGACATCCACCCGTGCTGGGTCGCTCACCCCAAACGGCGCCAGATGCAGGAACCCTGGATGCCCTGCCGATTCCGACGCGACCGCGAACAACCCATAACCACCCTCGCGTTGGATGGATCGATCAAGCATCCGGCGCCGATCGGGTGGGAGGTGCAAGGTCTTGATCCCGTGGGTTGTCGCGAGATCAGAAAGGGCACCGATCGCCTCGGCGATGCTTCTGCTTCGGGCGTGCAGACCAGTACGCAGCGTTTCCGTTGCGGCCGTCTTGGCAGCTCCGTCGAATAGCTTGAGGTTTCGGCCCAGTTCGCGTTTCAGGAGCTGAAGCGATCGCCGCTGGCGATCAGCGTCGGACGGAGGATCTGAGAGCCAGCGCAACAGGGCGAGGGTCTCTCCCATGAAGCAGGCGGATACGGCGCCAATGCCCGAATACCGAACCTGCAACGAACGCAGGCCCCATTGCAGTGAATCGCCGCATGGGATGGCGAGCTGACGCACCTGGATCTCGAAGCGCGCCGGGAATGGCTGAATCCAACCATCGAGGTCTCGCAGATCCCCGGTGTCGATCAGGCGCTGTACGAATGGACCGATCAGTCCCTGGCCCCCAAGGACCAGCTCGTTCAATATCCGTCGATCGTCCGCTTCGGCGCTCACGGATGACCGAGGTCCCGGATCGCACGGAGCAACCGCGATCTCACCCCGACGCCTCCAGCTCACCCAGCAGTCTGACGTACCGACGACGAAGCTCAGGGTCGAGCGTCAGCTGATCAACGAGGTTCGCCCATGCCGTCCCGCGCTCGTCTCTGTACCGAAGGAGCTCGGCGGCGATGGCGTCCCGATCGGACTGGTCTCGGATCAACACGTCGCGGAGGTGCTCCCGGGCCAACGGGCTCAGCGTGCCGCTGATGTCGCGGAGGTCGGCGTCTTCGTCAGACATATCGGTCACGCCGTTCACGACGAAAGTCTGCGGTCATCCGTATAGCTTGCATATCCGGTCCCGTCTGCGTCTCCGTCTACGAGAAGCGCCGATCAGGATGCTCGTCGGTACGTGATCTGGAGATCGTCCTCCCAGGTCACGTTGTCGTGCGACAGCCTTCCCTTCCCGGTCATGGTCCGGTCATCGTCGTCGAAGGTGAAGTTCATGCGCTGCGAGAAACGTTCATCGGGCGATGCGAACGAACTTGCCGGGGAGTCCCGGTCCATCGCCATCTCCCATCCTTCATCGGTCACCTTCACGTCGTAGATCCTGTGGACGCCACGCGTGTCGAAATAGTGCATCTGGAGGCCTTCGGTGTCTCCGATGATCGAGATCGCGTCGGGGATGTCCGGGTGGTCGTAGCTGGACCGATAGATGAGGAACCGCTCGCCATCGAGCCACTCGCCTCGCTCGACCCGCGGACGACCGTGCCGGGAAGGCCGGGTGCGTCGCTTCGGTCGTCCACCGACCGGCGAGCCGTTGGCCCAAGCTCTGAAGATCCCGCATCCGCGACTCTCCCGTCCTCTTCAGCCATTCTTCACCTGACCAACGAACGTCTGCGGCCACCCGTACAGGTCGGCGATTCGCCGATAGGTATCCAGACTCGGCATGCTGTCGCCAGCCTCGATCTCCCGATAATCCCTGACGCTGACTCCGATCAGCCACGCCGCTCGACAGACGCGGAGACCTTCGCGCTTCCGATCGCGCTGCATCATCCCCGGGTACGAGGCCAACGTAGCCACGAGGCGGAGCCTAGCGTCCGTGTCAGATGGGCGCGGCAGGCCATCGACCTGCACGAGCCGAAACGCAAGGATGACCCAATCGCCGATGATCGACACACCCGACAGGCCGGATCGACCAGACAGACCACCGACCCCGAAGCCGTCCAACCCATCAAACGCGAACAAGTGGATCATCGGCCTGATCGTGGGCGCCGTAGTGATCATCGCCCTGGCGAACACCAAGTCGGGGAGCGGCGGAGGAGACGGTGGAGGCTCCCACGCGGTGACGTACAAGGTGACGGGCGGGCACGGGGCCTCGGTGACCTATGAGAACTCCAGCAACGACACGTCGCAAGACACGTCGGCCTCCACGCCGTGGTCGACGGCGGTTCAGCTTTTCAGCGGCGACTTCTACTACGTCTCGGCTCAGAACCAGGCGTGAGATGCTCCCCAAGTGGAGCAACGAATCAGCCTGATTACGCTCGGCGTGGCCGACCTCGCGTCGGCACGCTCGTTCTACGAGAGGCTGGGGTGGGCGGGCGCCCAACAGCCGGACGACGAGGTCTGCTTCTTCCAAGCGGGAGGGATGGTCTTCGGCCTCTGGACGGCCCTCGGCGGCCACGGGGCACCCGGCATCGAGCTCGCGTACAACGTCCGTGCGCCAGAGGACGTGAGCAGGGTCCTCGCTGAGGCCGAGCGAGCAGGTGGAAGGATTGTGAGACCAGCGGCCCAAGCTGAGTGGGGCGGCACATCAGGAGCGTTTGCTGACCCGGACGGATACGTCTGGGAGGTCGCGTACAACCCCGGCTGGACACTCGACGAGAACGGCGCGGTAGCTATCTGAGTGCTGCGTGACCCTCCCCCGCCACACGGGCTCGGGCTCGGCCTTCCGCTGCGCCTTCGCGATCCGGCGCCAGCTTTCATCCGCTGACGATCGCGCTTCGCCATCGACGTGCTCGAGCGGTTCATCGCCCGTACCACGCGTTCGCGGACTCGACGAGCTCCTCGCGTTCCTTCGCGGAGACGATCGCGATGCTGCGCCGCGTCAAGCGGGACCAGGCCGAGCGTCGGCTCCGCCTCGGTGAGGACCACGAACTGACTAGCCTCTCCTTCGCTCACGTCCGCGGCCGTTTCAACGCATCCAAGGCTGCGTCTACGGACGCATAGTCCTGCACGCTCCTTACGCCCCCGTCGTCCACCGAGAAGACGCTCGTGAAGCGATCCGCTCCTCTATGGCCAGTGAGCAGTACGCGGTCCCCGACGATGAGGATCCGATCGAAGACAACCTCACCGAAGTCCTTGTCATGGTAGGCATAGAACGTCGCGAGCAACGTTCTCACCGATTCGAGGGTTGCCATCGCCTAAGAACCTATTCGCGGTGTCCGGCGCGTCAAACTTGGTGGTCGACACGAACGTCTGCGGCCACCCGTACAGCTTGCAGATCACTCGCCGAGGAAAGCACGCCGCGCCCTGCCGGGAAGTAAGGCGACGAGGATGACACCAGCCGGGACGAGGCGATGGACAAGGGCGTCTAACACCACGTACTCCCCCCGGACGAAGATGATCGAGTGCAGGCCGTCCACGATGAAGAGCACCGCAGTTGCTACACCGAGGAGCCATCCCCACCGGCGTCGAAGGAGCAACCCACCGCCGATCGATCCGCGGAGAAGGTCACGGAACACTACGGAGCGAAGCCTACGAGGCGAGCGATGGACAGAGATCAACGAGCCTGCCGGCGAGCGCGGCCGAGGTCACGTTCCCCTGCGAGTCGAGGGTGGCCTTCCCTTGACCGCTTAGGTACCAGATCCCCGGCTCCCCGGTGAGCGGGTTGGGGAAGAAAAGCCCGTGACCCATCGCCCGGGCGGAGACCGAGCCGCTCGGCTGGGCTCGGAGTTGGGACGATCCAGTCCCCATGACGGTGACTGACGTGCCGGAATCCAGGTTGGTAAGGGTCAGCCTGTTGCCGGGGAAGGTCACGATCTGCTTGACGGGGTTGCCTGCATCGTCGGTCCACGTCTTGATGATCTCGATGCCATCGATGTGGCCGAGGACCGGGAAGGCGCATTGGTCGGTGATGACGACGTCATCCTGACTGGGATTGATCTGCCTCGTCGGCTTCTTGGCGGATGCCTCGGGCGCAAGGGCGCGAGGCAGATGACGACCGTCGACAGAAGCAGGAGTCCGCGCCGCATGGGCTCTCCTTTCTGAGGGCACCCACACAAATCGGGCGCTGCACCGGGGGGGACTGTGCCGTGAGTCGTGATTTGCGACTCTGCTCGGACCCCAGGCGAGTGTCAAGCCTTCCCTCGGCGGCCTTGATCTCTCCGAGCAGCCGTAGCGGTGTCGGCCGTTCGTCCTCGTGAGCACCAGGAAGTTCGATGAGGTCGTGGGTCAGCGCCTTACGGAGCTTATTGCGGGCTTTCGGGGTGGAGGGTATGTATCGGCGCCAGGCCTTTCGGCGCTCCTAACGAACTGTTTGTGCACCTCGCCCGAATAAAGCTTCATCCGTCGCACACAGACGAGAGAGGGGTGAGGTCATGCTGACGATCGGGCGGTTGTTGGTAGCGGCGCTACTCGTGGCGAGCGGGATTGCTGCGGCGCCGGCGGCCGGCGCGAAAGGCGGCGACGTGATCCGAACCGGTGTCTGCAGCGGGGCGGCACATTGGAAGCTCAAGCTGAGCCCGGACAACGGGCGAATCGAGGTCGAGTTCCAGGTCGACACGAACAGGATCGGCAGGGCGTGGCGCGTCCGGATCCGGCACAACGGCGTGCTGATCTTCGTGGGAAAGCGAGTCACGAAGGCGCCGAGCGGGGCGTTCACCGTGCGTCGTCTGACGAACAACCAGGCGGGGACGGATTCGTTCCGCGCAGGAGCGAGGGAGGTCGTGTCGGGCCAGACCTGCGTGGGGCGTGCATCGATCAGCTGACGGCGTCCGCCTGATCCCGGGTCTTCATTCACGACGACGTTCACCCCTGCGAAGGGCGGTTCGTCTCATGGAGCCTTCGGGGAACAGGACCCTGCGGTGGGCCAAGGTTCGGAGATGTCCTTGGGCTAACCCGGCGGACTAGGGGACCTCTGTTTCTCGCATTTCCATCGTGTCGGCGCCCAAACTTGCCAAGCAGGCTTCACGCGCCGGGGCGCCTTCATCCGCGGGCCGACTTTCGAAGATGCACGTCAGAGACGAGCGGAACGCCCGGTGTTATGAGGTGTTGCGATCGGCGAGCAACGTCTTGATCTGAGCGATCGCGGCCGAGGCGACCGCGACGGAGTCCGCTAGGTCCTTCCTGAGCTCCTCAAGGTCCTGGTTGGACATGTCCAGGATCACCTGCTCGTTCTCCCGGACCCTGGCGCCTATCGCCTGCGCGCGGGCGAGCATGTCCTGCGCCTCTTCAAGCGGGGTATCCGGCATGAGGTCACTCTAATACCCCGACGTGGCCCGCAGGAGCCGGCTCGTTCCATCGGAGGAAGACTCGCGCCGCGGCGGTCGCGCAGGTGAACGACACGCTGGTGTGCCCGGCCGCCCGCCACACCACGCCACCCTTGAGAGCCGATCATCCTCGGCGCAGTGAACGAAGAACGCGACGAGCCTTGGAACGGCGAGCTCTTCTTCCGCCAAGAGAGGTGGTGTCCTAGGCCGTAGCCGATCCCACTGCGCGCCCGGTGAGCCTGGCGTTCAGGATCACCCCGGATAACGCCCGCATCGCTCTCCCCGGCTCAGCAGGCATACGCTGCTCGCAAGATGGCAGAACACGTCCAAGTTCGGCTTCGGGCATCGGCGATCGCCGCCGCCACGATCGCGGCGGCCGGGATCACGTTGTTCGCGCTCATCGTCGTCTCTGCGAGGTACCCGTTGCCGATCCTCATCGGGGCGCGGCGCGGACCGTTGTTCGCCGCACTGACGCTCTCTGTTGCGTTGGCGACGGCCGCCGTCGCTTCGGAACCATCATCCCGGCACCCGAGTCTCACGATGCCGCGAACGGAGCGTTACTGGGTCCTCGCATGGTGGATCGGGGTCTTCACAGCGCTCGCGATGCTTTCGTACGCGGCGTGGAAAGGCTGGGGAGTCGTTGCGATGTTCGCCACGCTCATCGCCCTCGTGAAGGTCCTACAGGTCGCGAGCTTCATCAAGCAGGATCGTTCGGTTCGTTTGTGGCATCCGTTCGCCGCGATCATGGGCCTGTTCCTCTGCGTGGCGGGGATCGGTCAGTTCCTCGCCCGACCCAACCTCCCGCCGCCGATCCAGGCCGCGATGGCCGCGTATCAAGGTGCACCCACTGCGTATGCCCCGGCGAGCCGCCCGGCTCCGGAAGTCTCGGGGACCGGTCTGACCTTGCGAGCGAGCGGGGATGTGGATCTCGGCGGTCTCCCGGCAACGCTCTTCTCGTACGACGATCGAGAGGGGAGTCGGGTCGACGTCTACGAGGCCGATATCGGCTTCCCAGCTCCGCAGGGATCGGTCGGCGTCGATGATCCGCCGGGATGGCTCTCGGAGTCGTACCGGCTGTCTCTGCGGACCGGACCGAAAGGGAGCAACTTCCTCGTGGTCAGCTGGTCGACCGATGTTGCCAACCGGATCGCCAACGCCCTCGCCGCTCAGCTCTCGCCTTGATCCAGAGTTGAGCCCAGTTCGCTGTGCGCTCGTCCGAGGCCCTCGTCCGAGCCCTCCCATCCTGGCTAGGGTGCGCTGTTCTCGGGCGGCAAGGCGAACTCAACGGGATGCGAGAGGTCCCGGAAGAGGCACGAGAGTCCGACGGCCTGGCCAGGACCGAGGCCGGCGGCAGCGCGCGCTTCCGCCGCCATGTGGATCAAGACCTCTGCCCCAGCCAACATCGTGGGGGCCTCGAGGATGTGGATCACCCGCCAGTAGTGGTAACCCCCGGCCTCCCACGTGGCGGTCGTGGCGTCCCTGCCGAAGACTTGATCCAGAGCGGGCCTCACGCGCTCGGACTGCTCGTCACTGAGCTGCACGTCGCTCAGCGTCATGATCACTCCGTAGCTAGGCACTGCTCCATGCTACGTGCCCATGGAAAGGTGGTGACTCCGAGCGTGGCGGTCCGGCTCTCGGGCGTCCCACCGCAGATGGGACGGCGACAGTGGACGCCCCCAGACGGGGTCTGACAGCCCCGTCGGAAGCCTCTCGTCAATGACACAGAGGCGAGTAGGGTGGTGTTGAGGAAGCGAACGACGGTCATCGTCGTTCGCCCCGAACGGTCGCACCCCGTTTCAGTAAGGGTTCGCCCGGTCGGACCCCGGGTAGGTACACGGGGATCAGGGGAGGGAACGGATGAGGCTTGGCGACGATTGTCCGGTGTGCCTGGAGCGGGGTCTCAGGCGACCGGCGTACTACCCCAGCGAATCCCCAACGGTGCAAGGCATGGTGTGCTGGGATCACCGTTACGGCAGCGGGTGTGGAGTCAGAACGTAGGAGGGAGCGACTGAGTCACGCCGCTACGGAGCGACGGTCACAAGCCGCGCTTCGTCAGCGGATCCACTTCTCCCGCAGGCGTCGCGGTGGTCCGAACCAACCCCGCGAAGACCGCGGAGGGTGATCCTCGGGCTCGCTCATCCATGCACCGCGTTCGAGACGTCGCCCTCGCACCGGGTCGGGCCGCGCCCCGACGCCGCGTCACGCCACGTCTGCAGGAACGGCACCACGAAGCTCCCCAAGAGGCCTTCCTGCCCGGTCGTGGGATGCACACCGTCGCTCCCCAGGAGCTCGGGCGGAACCAGCCGGTCCCAGTCGAGGACGGCCCCGTTGGGGATCGAACCCATCATCGTGAAGATCGCACGGTTCACCTGATCGGTGACGGGCTCCGGGCCGTGCGCGGTAACCCACACCACGAGGTGTGCCCCGCTGACCGCCGCCAGGATCCGCTGGGCGTTCGCCGTGAAACCCTCGGCGTCGACGTCGTTCACCCCGAGCTCCACGACGACCACGTCCGGGGTCGCGAGGAGCGATTCGGCCGGTGTGATCCCGCCCGAGGAGCTACGGCCGACGACCGCGTCCACGGTCACGCTCCAATCCGAAAGACGCGCCACGATGTCGGCTTGGCCGCCGTCCAGGATCGAGTCGCCGAGCATGAACGTGGTCGGAGGGTTCGAGAGTGCGCCGTCGGCCGGCAGCGCGAGCCAGCGCTCGATCCGCCCGCCGGTCTCGACGTAGAGCTGCCGGTTGTCTCGCGAGGTCCAGATCCTGCCGATCGCGGCGATCCCCACCGGGAGTGCATCCGTTGGGAGCGAGGACACCGGCACCGCGTATGAGCCGCCGAGGAACCGGCGGCGGACGCCGGCGACATCGGCGACGGCCACCGGTGGATCGACGGCCGGGTCGCACCGGTAGACGAGGAGGTTCGACGGAGGAACGCAGCTCCCGTCCGCGGCGCGAAGCGTTTCGACCGTGATCGTCGAGGCCGGGTCGAGTTGCACGCGGCAGGGGTCGCTGGGTGCCGCCGGCGTGAGCTGGGGTTGCGCCGACGCGGTAGCCCGCGCGGCCGCGAAGTGGTCGCAGGCGGTCAACAGCAGCAGGGCCGCGATGAAGAGCGCAGGTGAGCGGGGGAAACGTCGCATGACCTGCGAAGCATCGTAACGGGGCCGCTCGCGAACCCCCTCGGGTCTCCGGCCGGCCGCGCGGATCGACCGCGACCATGCGCTGGGCGTATGATCCTGTTCCGCCACCAGGCGGTCACGCTCGACGGAGGCACCGGGGATGATCCGAGGCACGGGCGCAGTACCGATCCATCAGGTGGTCCTTTCGAGTCTCTGCGACCTGCAGGCACGGCTTCGCGGCGACCCGGCAACCCTCGTCCTCGCGCGGGGTCCGGCCCACATCGACGATGGGACCGCTCCTGCTCGGGTCATCGCTCCTCTGCTCTCCGACGATGCCGCTATCGCCGCCGAACGACGCATCGCGCAGTTCCAGGCGCGCCTGGCCGACCTCCAGCAGGAGCGCACGAGCGTCGTTGACCTGCAACACACGATCGATCGACGGCTGCGGGACGCCTGATCCCGCGACGTTCGGTCGCGCGCGAACCGGATGGTACGTTCGGTTCCGTGGAACCCGATGTCCATCCCGACCTCACCGCGCTGTCGTTCCTGCTGGGGACGTGGCGAGGATCGGGTCGCGGCGAGTACCCGACGGTCGAGCCCTTCCCCTATGACGAGGAGGTCGTGGTCGAGCACGTCGGCGAACCCTTCCTGCTCTACCGGCAGTCCAGCTGGAGCGTGATCGACCGAGAGCCGCTCCACCTCGAGCGCGGGTTCCTCCGACCCGGACCCGACCGCGGCGACGTCGAGCTCTGCCTCGCCCATCCGATCGGACTGACCGAGATCGCTCACGGCAACGTCGATGGTTCGACGATGGAGCTCTCGACGGATCGCGACGGCGTCGTCGGCCGGACACGGACGGGCCTCGAGGTGACGGCGCTCTCGCGCACCTATCGGGTGGAGGGTGACCGCCTCACGTACGAGCTGTTCATGGCGACCGAGCGCACGCCGAACACCCTGCACCTGCGCGGCGAGTTGCGGAGGGTGCCGTGAACGCCACGCGCTACCTCGACCGGGTGTGGCTGGTCTGCTCGATCGTCGGGATCACGATCGGGGGGGCGATGTGGATCGCCGGGGCGCACGATGCCGCGAAGGTCGCCTGGGCCGTCACGACCGTGATCGGTGGGATCCCACTCGTCGTGGACGTCGTCCGTTCGATCGCCCGGCGGGAGCCGAGCGTGGACTTCATCGCGCTCCTCGCGATCATCGGTTCGCTCTGGCTCCACGAGTACCTGGCGGGCGCGGTGATCGCGCTGATGCTGTCCACCGGGCAGGCGCTCGAGTCCTACGCGGACCGACGTGCTCACCGCGAGCTCTCCTCCTTGTTGGAGCGTGCCCCGCAGTTGGTCCACCGCTACGAGGACGGCGAGCTGCACACCCGCCCGATCGACGAGGTCGTGCTGGGGGACCTGCTCTTCGTCAAGACGGGAGAGGTGGTCCCGGTCGACGGCGTGCTCGAGGGCGACGCGGTCCTCGACGAGTCGGCGCTCACCGGCGAGTCTCGCCCGGTCGAACGGCCGCGCGGCGACCTGGTCCGCTCGGGGGCGCTGAACGCGGGAGCCGGCTTCGACCTGCACGCGACGTCCACGGCGGCGGACAGCACGTACGCCGGCATCGTCCGGCTCGTGGAGGAGGCCGAGCGTCAGAAGGCGCCCGCCGTTCGCCTCGCGGACCGGTACGCGCTGATCTTCGTACCGGTCACGCTCGTGATCGCGGGGGTCGCGTGACGCGATCAGTGGGGATCCGATGCGGCTGCTCTCGGTGCTCGTCGTCGCGACACCGTGCCCGCTGATCCTCGCCGTCCCGATCGCGGTGGTCGCCGGGATCTCTCGAGCCGCCAAGCGGGGGATCATCGTCAAGGGGGGCGGGGCGCTCGAGACCCTCGCCCGAGGCAAGACCCTGCTGTTCGACAAGACGGGGACGCTGACCTCCGGGATCCCGCAGCTCGCGGACGTCGAGACCTTCGGATCCGTCGGGACCGACGAGCTGCTGCGGCTGGCCGCCTCGCTCGACCAGGTCTCGCCGCACGTGCTCGCGACCGCGATCGTGCGCGCCGCGCGCGATCGGGAGCTGGAGCTGTCCTTCCCCGAGGACGTGGCGGAGCGGTACGGGGCGGGGATCGCCGGCGTCGTCGACGGCCGGAAGGTGGCGCTCGGGAAGGGCGGATTCGTGACGGGAGGCGGGCCCCTGCCTCGCCGCGCCCGCGAGGTCCGTCGCCGCACGATGATGGACGGATCCTCGTGCGTGTTCGTCGGCGTCGACGGAGAGGTCGCCGGCGCGCTCGTGATCGACGACCCGATCAGGCCGGACACGCCGCGCGTGATCCGCGCGCTCCGTCGCGTCGGGCATCCAGCGCGTGGTGATGGTCACCGGCGATCATCCGGACGTGGCGGAGTCGGTCGGGGCGGCGCTCGGCGTCGATCGGATCCTGTCCGAACGCGCCCCCGAGGAGAAGGTGGAGGCCGTCGACGGCCGAACGCGAGCACGGCATCGTGATCATGGTGGGCGACGGGCTGAACGACGCGCCCGCGCTCGCGGCGGCCGACGTCGGGGTCGCGATGGGAGCGAGGGGCGCGACCGCGTCGTCCGAAGCCGCCGACGTGGTGCTCGTCGTCGATCGGCTCGATCGGCTCGTCGAAGCGATCGCGATCGCGCGGCGGTCGCGCGGTATCGCCGTGCAGAGCGTCGTGGTCGGGATGGGGCTGGCGTTCGGGTTCATGGGGTTGGCGGCGATCGGGCTCTTCGGCCCGATCGCCGGCGCGTTGATCCAGGAGGGGATCGACGTGATGTCGATCCTCAACTCCCTGCGGGCGATCGGCGGCGGCGGTGAGCAGGGCCCCGCGGGCCCTTCCACCGACGTCGCCGATCGCTTCCGGCAGGAGCACCGCGAGTTCGCACCCGAGCTCCAGCGGCTCCGCTCGGTCGCCGACCGTCTGGAGCAGATGTCGGGTCCCGAGGCGATCCGCGAGCTCGAAGCCGTGCGGGTGTTCCTCGCCGAGCGGCTCCCGCAGCACGAAGAGGAGGAGGAGGCCGCCGTCTATCCGGTCGTGGCGAGCCTCATGGGCGGCGAGGACCCGATGTCCAGCATGTCGCGCGCGCACATCGAGATCTCGCACCTGGGTCGGATCTTCCAGCAGCTGCTCGAGGACCTGCCGCCCGAGGGCCCGTCACCCGACGATCTCCTCGATCTTCGACGGGTGCTCTACGGGCTGCACGCGATCCTGCGCCTGCACTTCGCGCAGGAGGAGGAGGCCTACGCGTGGTTGTCCTCGGGCGAGCCCGTGCCCGTCGGCTGATCGCGCTCGAGCTCGGTCAGGTCCACGTCGCGCGACCGCGGGCTCGGGTCGGCGGCCAACGTGACGCGGAACGAGGCCCCGCCGCCGGTCCGCTCCTGCACCCAGGCGCGTCCGTCGTGCAGCTCGGCGAACCGAGCGACGAGCGCGAGCCCGACCCCGGAGCCGGTGGCCCGCCTCCGAGCCCTGGCGGAACGTCTCGAAGATCCGCTCGCGATCGCCGGGGGCGACGCCCGGCCCGTCGTCCTCGACGACGAGCATCGCGCCCTCGTCCGTCCGCTCCAGGCGGACCCAGATGCGCGAGTCGCCGGGCGTGTGCTTCACCGTGTTGCCGAGCAGGTTCTCGACGATCCGCTCGACCATCGCCGCGTCCGCCTTGACCATGATCGGCGCGACGTCGATGGCCAGGCGCCGCTCCGCGACCAGGTCGGAGTTCGCGACGATCTCGCGGATCAGCGCGCCGACGTCGATCTGTTCGAAATGCGGCTCCGCGAGCCCGCGGTTCAGGCGGTCGAGATCGAGGAAGTCCGAGACGATCCGGTCGAGCTTCCGCGCGTTGGACGCGATGCGCCGGGCCATGTCGCGGTTCTCGTCCTCGGTGATGTCGATGTCGTCGCGCTCCATGCGTGACGGCGAGCCCGAGGATGGCCGCGAGCGGCGTGCGGAGGTCGTGCGAGACCGCTTGGAGGAACGTGGTCTTCATCTCGTCCTCGGCGCGCAGGCGCTCGGCCTCCGTTCGTTCGCGTTCGAGGTCGCGCTCCAGGTCGTGCGTCCGCCGCTGTTCGGTGACGTCGACCAGCACGCCCTGCCAGTAGACGGGGTGCCCTTCGTCGTCGAGCACGAGCCGCGCCTGATCGTGGACCCACACCTCGTGTCCGTCCTTCGCGATCAACCGGTAGGTGGCGGCGTGCGGCTCACCCCGTGCCGCGTTCCCCTCCATCAGCGCGCGATCGTCCGGGTGCACGAGCTTCGTCCAGAGGTCCTTGTCGGCGTACCACTCCTCCGGCTCGTACCCGAGGATCGTCGCGGTCTGCGGGCTGATGTAGACGGTCGGCCCGTCGTCCACCGGGTCGATGTAGGCGATCGCGGGGATCTGCTCGACCAGCGCGCGGTAGCGCGCCTCGGCCTCCGCCAGCTGGCCGGCCGCCTCCTTGAGCAGGGTGATGTCGATCATCACGCCCTGCCAGTACGCGGGCTCCCCGTCGGGTCCGCGCATCATCACCGCCTCGTCGCGGAACCAGACCACCCGACCGTCGCGCGATCGCATCCGGTACTCGGCCAGGAACGGCTCGCCGGTGAGCTCGGTCCGGCGGTCTTCCTCCGTCACGTACTCCCGGTCGTCCTCGTGGATCGCGTCGAGCCAGACGCTCGGGTCGCGCGATCCATTCCTCGGGGCTGATCCCGATGAGCTCCTGCACCCGTGCGTTGATGTAGACGACCTTGAGGCCGTCGCCGGTGACCTCCTCGCGGTACACGATCGCCGGGATCTGCTCGACGAGGGTCCGGTAGCGGTCCTCGGATTCGCGCGCTCGTTCCTCCGTCTCGCGCTCCTCGGTGATGTCGTACATGATCCCCTGCCAGTACGCGGGGCTCCCGGCCTCGTCGCGGATCAACGTCGCCTCGTCGCGGAACCAGCGGATGTCGCCGGCGCGTGTGTACATCCGGTACTCGGCCTGGAAGGGACCACCGGTGCTCTCGATGCGTTCGTACTCCTGGCGGACACGCATCCGGTCGTCCGGGTGGAACTGGCGCGCCCACGCCAAGGGGTCGTCGATCCACTCCTGCGGGCGGGAACCCGAGGATCTCCTCCACCTGCGGGCTCACGTAGAGCATCCGTCCGATGCCGTTGTCCTCACGCATGACGGACTCGAGGTAGACGATCGCCGGCAGGTCCTCGATCACCCGCCGGAAGCGGCTCTGCATCTCGTCGCGCTCGTGCTCGCGCGCTCGCTGGTCCGTGATCTCGACCATCAGGCCACGGACCACGGTGGGGGAGCCACCGGCGTCCTTGACGGCGTGTCCGATGTCCCGGATCCAGACCCACGACCCGTCCTTGGCGAGGAGCCGGTACTCCTCGTCGAACGGTCCTCCCGCGGTCGCGATGCGCACGAGCCGTCCGACCATGCGGTCGTGGTCCTCGGGATGGAGGTGGTCGTTCCAGAAGCCCGGGTCGGACAGCCACTCGGCGACGTCGTACCCGAGGATCTCCTTCACCCCGCCCGAGACGAACGTGAACGTCATCGAGTTCGTGTCCGCCTCCCAGGCGATCGCGTGGAGGTCGGTCATCAGGCTGTGCACGTGGCGCAGCTCGGAGCCGGAAGGGGTCATCGGGGGATGCGGCATCGTCTCCAGCCGAAGTCTGACAGCGGGCGCGCGCGGGGCGCCACCACCAGAACGGCGTAGTCCGTCAGCCGGCCAGGGAGCCCCCATCCGACCGAGGGTCTGCGCCCGCGTCGAACCCGCCGGGGCGCACCCGGATCAGGTGGGCATGCCCGAGCTCGTCGGAGCGATCGGGGACCACCGCCGCCGGGTACGGCAGCGATCCGAGGGACCGCTGCGCCGCCGCCGGGATGCTCTCTTCGATGACGATCCGCGCCGGCGATGCCGGCTCGGGCCGTTCGAGGATCCAGCGCGGCGCCGCGACCGCGTCCGCGGGCCCGGCGCCGCCCAGCAGGTGGAGCAGGGTCTGCGCGTTGATCTGCGGCTGGGCGTATCCGCCCATCGACCCCGCGACCGCGGCAACACCGCGCTCGTCGTGCACGAGCACCGGCATCAAGGTGTGCGCCGGGAGCTTGCCGGGCGCGAAGGTGTTCGGGTGACCCGGCTCCAGGGTGAAACAGGCGCCGCGGTTCTGCGCGACGATCCCCGTCGCCGGTTCGCAGATCCCCGACCCGAACCCCCAGAACAGGCTCTGGATCAAGGACACCGCGAACCCCTCGCTGTCCGCGGCCACGAGGGCGATCGTGTCGCCGCTCGATCGTGACCCGAGCGGCGCCGGCCGCTCCAGCCGGATCTCGTCCGCGAGCGAGGCGAGGTGGCCGTCGTCCAGGAGCGTCGAAGGATGCGCGGTCATGTGATCGGGGTCGGCGAGATGCCGGTCGCGGTCCCGGGCGGCAGCGGCGAAGACGAGGGCGATCGCGCCCGCCTCGGGACCATGGGGGTCGGCGTCGACCCCGAGTCGTTCGAGCAACGCGAGGATCTCGAGCAGCACGAACCCCTGCGAGTTCGGTGGGACGACCGAGACGTGAAGGTCGCGGAACGCCGCGCGGAGCGGCGGCAGGACGAGCGCGCGGTGCGCAGCCAGATCCTCGATCGCGATCGACGAGCCGGCGGCGTTGAGCCCGGCGACGTAGGCCGTGCCGATCGGCCCGCCGTACAGGGCTTCGGGGCCGTCATGCGCGATCGCCGTCAGGGTTGCGCCCAGCGCGGTCTGGCGGACCGTGGAGCCGGCCGGCGACGCGATCCCGTCCGCGAAGAAGATCGCGGAGAGCCCGGGGTCGGCGCTGAAGGGTTCATCCGGCGCGGCGAGGGTCTCGGCCAGCGAGCGCGCGACCGGCACCCCGTCGATCGCGAGTTCGATCGCGCGGGAGAACGCGTCGGCCCACGGCAGGACCGCCCCGGTGCCGTGGAGCGCGCGCCACCCGGCGACGGCGCCCGGCACGGTGATCGGTTCGGGGCCGCGGATCGGCATCGCGTGATCGAGGCTGCGGATCGCCGACGGGTCCGCCGCCGGCGGGTGACCGCCCGCTCGAGCTGACCGCGAGGGTCTCACCGTCGGGCCGCTGGACGAGGGCGAAGAGGTCACCGCCGACGCCGCACATGTGCGGGTACGCGACGGCGAGGACGGTGGCGGCGCGGAGCGCCGCGTCGACCGCGTTGCCGCCACGCTCGAACGCGTCGGCGCCCGCGCGCGTCGCTTCCTCGTGCGGCGTGGCGATCGCCCAGGTCGGTCCCGAGGCCGATCGCTCCATGTCGCGAGGTTACCCGCGGAGCGTGAGGCCGCGATATCCGTCCGCGAAGCCCACCTCGCGGAGCACGGCCGCCGCAGGGTGGTCGCCGGCCGCGGTTCCGTCGATCTGCCGGAGCTCGATCCGGCGGACCCGGCCGTCCTTCACGAGCGCGGCGAGCGCGTCGGCCCACCGCCGCGGGGTCGGCGCCGAACGTGACGAGCGTCTTCGCTCCTCGTTCGAGGAACGCCGCCGGTTCGCCGTTCGCGAGCACGACGTAGGCACCGGCGCTCCGGCTCGGCCGGCCGGCGGTCTCGGGCCAGGCGAGCGCCGCCCCGTACGGCTGGGCCGGGTCGGCCGCGGCGAGGGTGACCACCTCGTCGCCGGCGTCGCCCTCGCGGAGCGTGCGGAGGCGATCGACGGCGCCCGGATGGGCGAACTGCGCCGCCCCGAGCCCGGCGACGAAGTACCCGCGCCGGACCGCGCCCGCTTCCTCCATCAGCTTGAGCACCGGGTACACGGCGGCGAACCCGCCTGGCGTCCCCTCGGCGAGGGTCGCCTCACGCGTCACCACGCCGTGGCGGTCCAGCAGCTGGGCCGCGAGCGCATGGGCTCGCTCGGTCGCTCCGGGGACGTCGCGGACGACGTCCGTTACGAGCGACCACCTGCCGGCGCCCGCGGGCGGGCCGGCGCGACGCAGCGTCCCCGGGCGGGGACGCTGCGCGGATCCGCGGCCCGCCCGCGGGCGCCGCGACCCGGTGCCTCCGATCGACGCCCGGAGGGGCGCGAGGGTGTCGTTCGTGACCTCGCCGGCCCACACCAGATCCCACAGGGCTCGCAGCACCGTCGCCTCGTTCGCGGTCCCGGCGGCCTCGACGAGGTCGGGCCAGAACGAAGCGCCGCGGGCGGCGAGGCGCTCCCGGATCGCGTCGTGCAGCGGGCCGGCAGGCCGGTCCTCCGGCGCGGCGGGGATCGGCGCGAGCAGCCCCGCACGGTCCCGGTACAGGAGCGACACGCGGCCGTCGGTGGCGCCGAGCGCTCCCGCTCCCACCCAGACCAGGTCCCCGCTGGCGCAGAGCGCGTCGAGATCCGCCGGTCGGAACCCGCGGACGCGCGCGGGCAGGACGTCGCTCTCGAGGATGGACGCCGGGATCGCGGCTCCCTGGAGCCTCGCGATCGCCTCGGGCAGGGCGTCGGCGCCGCCGCGCGGGCGGTCCGCTCCCTGCCATGCGGGCAGGAACCGGGCGAGCGCGGCGGCGCCGACCGGTTCGACCTCCCGCCGCAGGGCGGCGAGCGAGCGGGCGCGGATCCGGCGCAACACGTCGACCTCGCACCACTCGGGCTCGATGCCGCTCGGGGCGGAACGCGCCGTGGACCACGCGCCCCTCGATCTGAAGCCGCTCGAGCGCCTCGCGCACGCGGTCCGTGCCCGCGCCGAGCCGGGCCGCGATCTCCCCGACCGTGAAGGGACCGTGGGTCCTGGCGTAGCGCGCGACGAGGTCGTCGAGCGGCGCCTCGACGGCGGTGGTGAACGCGCCGGGAACGCCCAGCGGGAGTGAGACGCCGAGCGCATCGCGGAGCCTCGCCGCATCTTCGACCGCGGCGTACCGATCGTCGCCCGCCACGCGTACCCCGATCGCGCGACCATCCTCCAGGACGCCCCCGAGCATCGCGTCGGCATCGCCATCGACGCGGGCCCGGATCTCGTCGTGTGTGAGCGGTCCGAGATCGCGGAGCAGATCGTGGACGCCGTCGGCGTGACGCGCGTGTCGGCCGTCGGCGAGGCGTTGCAGCTCGAGCTCCACCTCGTCGAGCGCTCGAGGATCCAACAGCTCGCGCAGCTCGTCGGTGCCGAGCAGCTCCCGGAGCAGGTCGCGGTCCAGGGACAGCGCGGCCGCGCGCCGCTCCGCGAGCGGAGCGTCGCCCTCGTACATGTAGACCGCGATCCAGCTGAACAGCAGCGATTGGGAGAACGGCGACGCCTTGTCGGTCTCGACCGCGACCAGCCGGGTCGTGCGCGCGCGGAGGTCGCCCATCACCTCGCGCAGAGCCGGTACGTCGAAGAGATCGCGCACGCATTCCCGCGTGGTCTCGAGCAACATCGGGAACCCGGGGTACCGGCCCGCTTGCCCGAGGAGATCGGCGCTCCGCTGCCGCTGCTGCCAGAGGGGGGTGCGGCGTCCGGGGAGGCGACGCGGGAGCAGCAACGCTCGGGCCGCGACCTCTCGGAAGACGGTGGCGAACATCGTCGTCCCCGGGAGCACGCCGACCACGGCCTCTTCGATCTGGTCGGGCTCGAACACGAGATCCTCGATCGGGATCCGCTCGACGGCCTCGGGGAGCCGCAGGACGATCCCGTCGTCGGACCACAGCACCTGCGCGCCGGACCCGAGACGCTCCTGCATCCGAGCCTCGATCGCGAGCGCCCAGGGCGCATGCACGCGCGAGCCGAACGGGGACAGGATGCAGACCCGCCAGTCGCCCAGCTCGTCGCGGAAGCGTTCGACGACGATCGTCCGATCGTCCGGGACCGCGCCCCCGGTGGCTTCGGACTGTTCGTCGATGTAGGCGACGAGGTTCCGCGCGGCGCGCTCGTCGAGCCCGATGTCCTCACGGAGCCGGCGCATCACGTCGTCGCGCCGCGTGGAGCGGAGCTCGCGCGTGAACCGCCCGATCGCCCGGCCGAGCTCGATCGGTCTGCCCGGACCGGGCGCCTTCCAGAAGGGGAGCTTCCCGTGCTCGCCCGGCGCGGGAACCACGACAACGCGGTCGCGCGTGATGTCCTCGATCCGCCAGGCGCTCGCGCCGAGCAGGATGACCTCGCCGCGCCGGGACTCGTACACGCACTCTTCGTCCAGCTCGCCGACTCGCGTGCCGTCGGGCATGAAGACCCCGAACAGCCCCCGGTCGGGGATCGTCCCGCCCGAGACGATCGCCAGGCGCCCGGCTCCCTCGCGTGCGCGGATCACGTTCGTCGCTCGATCCCAGACGATGCGTGGCCTCAGCTCCGCGAAGGCGTCGGACGGGTAGCGGCCCGCCAGCATGTCGAGCACCGCGAGGAACAGGTCCTCGGAGAGCTCGGCGAAGCTGGCGCACCGCCGCACCGCGTCGAAGAGGTCCTCGACGCGCCACTCATCGACCGCGGACATCGCGACCAGCTGCTGGGCGAGCACGTCGAGCGGGTTGCGCGGGTACCGGGTGGACTCGATGTCCGCGCTCAGCATCCGCTCTGCCACGACCGCCATCTGGAGCAGGTCGCCCCGGTACTTGGGGATGAGCTTGCCGACGCTGGGCGCCCCCACCTGATGTCCGGCCCGGCCGATCCGCTGGAGCCCGCCGGCGACGGACGGCGGCGCCTCCACCTGCACCACGAGGTCGACCGCACCCATGTCGATCCCGAGCTCGAGCGACGACGTCGCGACGATGCCTCGGAGCCGCCCGTCCTTGAGCGCATCCTCGACCTCCAGGCGCTGCTCGCGCGCGATCGACCCGTGATGCGCCCGCACGAGGTCCTCGTCCGCGAGCTCGTTCAGCCGCGACGCCAGCCGTTCGGCGCTCCGCCGGTTGTTGACGAACACGATCGTGGAGCGGTGCGCGCGGATCAGATCGAGCAACACCGGGTGGATGGAAGGCCAGATCGAGGTGTGATCGGGCTCATCGGTGAGCTGCGCGTGCGGTGCCTCGACCGGCCGGATGCTGAGATCGGCCATGTCTTCGACGGGAACGATGATCTCCAGGGCGAGCGTCTTGCGGCGGCCCGCGTCGACCACGGCGACGTCACGCAAACGGTCAGGCGCTTCGAAGCCGCCGAGGAGTCGCGCGATCTCCTCCAGCGGACGCTGCGTGGCGGACAGCCCGATCCGCTGGGGCGGGTCGTCCATCAGCGCCTCGAGCCGCTCCAGCGACAGCATCAGATGGGCGCCGCGCTTCGTCGCCGCGATCGCATGGATCTCGTCGACGATCACGGTCCGAACGCTCCGCAGCGTCTCCCGGGCGGAGGACGTGAGCATCAGGTAGAGCGATTCGGGCGTGGTGATGAGGATGTCGGGAGGGTGCGTCAGCAGTCGGCGACGCTCGCGGGCATCGGTGTCGCCCGTGCGCACCCCCACCGTGGGCACGTGCGCGAGCGTCAGCCCGCGGCGTTCCGCCGCGTGCTGGATGCCCGCGAGCGGCGCCCGGAGGTTCTTCTCGATGTCGACCGCGAGGGCGCGGAGCGGCGAGATGTAGAGCACCGTGGTGCGCCGGTCCCGGCTCGGAGGTGGGGTCGTGGTGAGTCGGTCGATCGCGGCCAGGAACGCGGCGAGCGTCTTGCCCGAGCCGGTGGGCGCCAACAGCAAGGTGTGGCGTCCCTCGGCGATCGCCTCCCAGCCTTTGGTCTGGGCATCGGTGGGCGCCTCGAACGAACCTTCGAACCAAGCGCGCGTGGCGGGGGAGAAGGCAGCGAGCGACACGATCCTCACACGCTACCCGGTGACACCGACGAACGAGCGGGGAGCCGACGGGACACGGGTACGATGCCTCACCATGTCGGGCCGCGCCGCAGCGTTCGTGCTCCTCCTCGTGGCCGCGATGTGGCCGACCGCCGCGTCCGCCGAGGTCGCCGGTTCCGCTTCGTCGGTCGACCAGGTGGTGCTGCGCGGCGACGTCGTCGTCGCCCGGGGCGAGGTCGTCGGCGAGATCGTGGTGTTCCGTGGGAGCGCGACGGTTGCCGGTGTGGCTCGCGGAGACGTCGTCGTGCTCGACGGACCGATCACGATCGGAGGACAGGTGAGCGGCGACGTGATCGCGGTCCATGGTTCCGTGCGGCTGCTCGCGACGGCGCAGGTCGCCGGGAGCGTTCGGGCCGGAGGCGACGTCCATCAGATCGAAGGCGCCCAGGTGGACGGGGCGATCCAGCACGGCGTGCGTTTCACCCTGTCCGGTCCGCTCGACGTCCTCGGTCCGCTCCTGACGTCGGCCGCGATGGCGGTGTCGATCCTCCTCGTCGGGCTCGTTCTCCTCCTGTTCGCGCCGCGCGGCGCCGAGCGCGTCGCCGCGGCCGGCCGCGCATCGCCGCTGGTGTCCGCCGGCTGGGGCCTGCTGTCGGTGATCGCGCTCCCGGTCGTTTCGATCGTTGCGGCGGCGACGATCCTCGGGCTCCCGCTGGCGCTCGCGCTGCTGCTCGGCATCGGTCTGCTCTGGCTGACCGGGATGGCATGGGTCACGTGGATCGTCGGCCGTGCCCTGGTGAAGGATCCCCGCTCCCGTTGGGCCTCCCTCTTCGCCGGATGGGGCATCGGCTCGGCGGTCGGGCTCGTGCCGTTCATCAACGTCGTCTGGTGGATCCTCGGGGGAGCGTTCGGTCTGGGGGCGATGATCGTGGCGTCCTGGCGCGCCCGCTCGACGCCGGCGCCGAGCGAACAGCAGCATGCCTCCCGCCGCCTGCGCCGCGAGCGTGGCGGTCGTCATCGGGAAGGACGGATCACCGTGCCGGCGGAGGTCGTCTCCCTGCCCGACACCCCGCTCGCCGACGATTGAGCCGGGCGGTACGCTCGCGGACCGTGGCACGTGCCTTCCTGTTGCTCGGCTCCGGCGAGTTCGAGTCGTGGACGCACGACGTGGAGTCGCGGGCGCTCGCCGACGCGAACGGCGACGGAACCGTGGTGATCCTTCCGACCGCGAGCGCCACCGAGGGCGATGCCGTGTTCGATCGGTGGGGCACGATGGGGCTCGATCACTACGCCGAGGTCGATGTCCCCGCCGAGGTCCTGCCGGTGAAACGACGGGAGGATGCGTTCCGCGAGGATCTCGCTGTTCGCGCCGAAGCGGCCTCGCTCGTGTACTTCTCCGGTGGCAAGCCCCAGCACCTCGCCGGTGTGCTCCGCGACTCACCGCTGCTCGAAGCGATCCTCCGCGGCATGGACCGCGGCGCGGTGTGGGCCGGATGCAGCGCGGGCGCGATGGTCGTCAGCCGGTCGCGGGATGGGGCGCGTGGGAGCTCGTGGCTGTTCGGTCTGGGGCTGATCCAGCACGCATCGTTCGGCGTCCATTGGGACCGGGCGGGCAAGATCCCCGGTCTCGCCTGGTGGATGACGTCACGGGTCCCCGACGGGACCTGGTTCATCGGGATCGATGAGCGCACGGCGATCCTCGGGGACGGGGAGCGCTGGGAGGTCTTCGGCCGGAGCGGTGTCGATGTTCGGGGGCCCGAGCATCGCGAGACCTTCGGCGCCGGCCAACGGTTCACCACCCCCGGCTGAGGTCACAACTCCGCCGATCCCCGGCATGGATCGTCGAGCCGCGGGAACCATCGCGGCGCCCGACGCCGTCGAACGGCGGTCCTCGAACGAAGGGGAGAGGCAATGGCCCGAACACGCACCGTCCGCCGTCTCGTGGTCGCCGGCATCACCGCCGCCCTCGTACTCGTTCCCGCCGGGAGCGCGTTCGCGTGCGGCGCCCTCCTGGCGCCCAACGGCACCATCAGCCTGACCCGCACCACGACGCTCGCCGCGTACCACAACGGTGTCGAGCACTACATCACGTCGTTCGAGTACGCCGGGAAGACGAGCGGGGACGTGGGCTCGATCATCCCGCTGCCGGGGATCCCCTCGAAGGTGATCAAGGGCGGCGGCTGGACCTTGCAACGGCTGGTCCTGGAGACGAACCCCCCGATCTTCGCGGCCGATGGCGTCTTCGCCGCTTCGGCCGCCCCTGAGCGCGCCGTGGTGATCCTGAAGACGAAGATCGACTCGCTCGACGTCACCGTGCTCAAGGGCGGTGCCGTCGCCGTCGGCACGTGGGCGACCCAGCACGGGTTCTTCCTCCCGCCCGACGCCCCGGAGGTCCTGGATTTCTACGCGCAGCGGAGCCCGATCTTCATGGCGGTCCGGTTCAACGCGAAGCGCGCGGCCGCGCAGGGGGTCCTTGCAGGGCGAGGGCACGCCCGTGGACATCGTGATCCCCACGCCGAACCCGTGGGTCCCGCTCCGCATCCTCACGCTCGGACTGAAGCCCACCCAGCTCGTGCAGGCCGACGTCTACCTGCTCACCGACCGCGCACCCGCGATGCTCCCGCACGCGGTGCGGCCGAACGGCGACCCCGGTCAGCAAGGGATCGTGCGGCAGGTGAGCGAGGCCGCATCTCCCAGTTTGCTCGCCGACCTGCGCTCGGACCGCAGGATGGGCTGGCTGCCCTCGAGCGGCCTGTGGCTCACGTACCTGAAGATCGACACGCCCGCGAGCACCCTGACCAACGACCTGGCGATCGACGCGAGCGGATACGGGCATCCGGATCCGGTCGCGGCCGGGTACGCGCCGGTCACGCCGTCCCTTCCCGCGGCGTGGCCGGTCGCGTGGGTCGCCGTCCTGTCGCTCACGGTGCTGGCGTTCGCCGCGGTCGCGGGCCGACGGGGGATCGCGCGCCAGGCAGCTCGGTGATGCTTCGCGCGCGGGCGGCGGCGATCGCGGCCGGGCTCGTGCTGGTCGGTGCGTTGGTCGCGTGGAGCACCGCCGGTCCCGCCGTGCGCACGGTGGACATCACGATCCACTTCTCCCACTTCGATGCGTCATCCATCGCCGTCGATCCCGGGGAGACCGTCCGGTTCGTGATCCACAACGAGGATCCGATCGCCCACGAGTTCATCGTGGGCGATCGGTACGTCCAGATGATCCACGAGATCGGCACCGAGCCCTCGCACGGCGCCAAGCCGGGCGAGGTGTCGGTGCCCGCCGGCACGACGGCCGAGACCACCTACACCTTCCCGACGAGCGCCGTCCCGCATCTCCAGTTCGCGTGCCACCTCCCCGGTCACTACGCCTACGGGATGCACGGCAGCATCGTGATCCGCTGAGCCGGCACCACGTCGGCTGGTAGCGTCCGCGCCCGTGAGCGGGGCGGATCTGGTGCTCGTCGGCGACGTCGTCACGGTCGATCGCGCGGATGGGTGGGCGCGAGCGGTCGCGATCGCGGGGGACCGGATCGTCGCCGTCGGCACCGAGGATGAGGTGCGCGAGCGGGTCGGCGCCGCGGACGAGATCGTCCGCGGCGCCTGCATCGTCCCGGGGTTCCAGGACGCGCACGTTCACGCGGCGTTCGCGGGGCGGATCCTCTTGAACGTCAACCTCGACGATCTGGCGACGAGGGACGCGTACCTCGAGCGGATCGCCAGCTTCGCGCGCGAGCATCCCGATCTGCCGTGGATCGTCGGCGGCGGTTGGTACAACCCGGTGTTCCAGGCGACGGACGGTCCGAGGGCCGAGGACCTCGACGCCGTCGTCGCGGACCGCCCCGTCTTCCTCATGAACACGGACACGCACGCGGCGTGGGTCAACACGAAGGCGCTCGAGGTCGGGGCGATCACCCGTTCGACGCCCGACCCGTGGGACGGGTACTACGTCCGCGATCCCGACGGCACGCCGACCGGGTGTCTGCAGGAGGGCGCCGCGTACTCGTTCTGGTCCGACGTCGTGCCGCGCGAGTCCGTCGGGGACTGGACGGATGCGATCCGCGTCGCGCAGGACCGGTTGTTCGCTCTGGGGATCACCGGCTGGCAGGACGCGTGGGTCGAGCCCGATCTGCTCCGCGCGTACCGTTCGCTCGACGACGCGGGCGAGCTTCGCGCCCGAGTCGTGACGGCCCTCTGGTGGGACCGGCATCGCGGGATGGAACAGATCGACGGGTTCGTTGACCAGCGCGCGTGGGGGAGCGGCGGGAACGTTCACGCATCGACCGTCAAGATCATGTTGGACGGATGTCCGGAGAGCTGCACCGGGTCGATGCTCGATCCGTACGAGGGACGCTTCGGCCGGGAGCACGACCGGGGGATCCAGTTCGTCGACCCCGATCTGCTGAAGGAGGCGGTGGTGCGCCTCGATGCGCTCGGCTTCCAGGTGCACCAGCACGCGCTCGGAGATCGTGCGGTCCGTAGCGCCATCGACGCGCTCGGGTCCGCACGCCGCGCGAACGGCCCGAACGATCTGCGGCACCACATCGCCCACCTCCAGCTTCCGGATCCGAACGACATCCCGCGTCTCCGGGAGGTCGGTGCCATCGCGAACATGCAGCCGTTCTGGGCACAGCCCGATCCGACGATCGAGACCATGACGAAACCACGCGTCGGCGCCCGCGCCGATCGTCTCTATCCGATCGGCGATCTCCGACGAGCCGGCGCGGCGTTGGCCTTCGGGAGCGACTGGCCTGTGTCGACGCCGGACCCGTTCCAGCAGTTGGAGGTCGCCGTGACGAGGCGCGCTCCCGGCTCGTCGGACGGCCCGGTGCTCCTTGCAGCGCAAGGCATCGATCTGCAGGCTGCCCTGGCCGCGTTCACCCGCGGCTCGGCGTTCGTGAACCACGACGACGACGCGGGCTCCATCGAGCCCGGCATGCGGGCCGACCTCGCCGTGCTCGACCGGAACCCCTTCGCGGGTCCCGCGAACGAGATCGCCACGACGCGCGTGACGATGACCCTCGCCGCGGGTCGCGTCGTGCACGACGCGTCATGAAGCGCGCTATGCGGGTCCGATCGACACGTGACCGTCGCGAAGCCTGATGTCGTACTTCGCGCTGTTCGGCGCCAGACTCACGTCCTTGCCGTTCACCGTGAGCGTGACGCCGCTGCCGTGCCCCAACCACACGAGGAGATCGTGCTTCGCGTGGAAGACGAGCTGCTGCGGTGGATAGGTCGTCGACGTCACGTGCGTGCCGTCGGCGGTGATGTCGATCCAGGTCGGCGAGTCGAGCTGCATCGTCGCAACGATGCGAGTGATGCCCGGCGGGCTCGGCTCTCCTTTCGATGCGGGCGGGACCGCCGCGGGAGCCGCAGGAGACGGAGCGTGGGCCGGCGCCGCTTGTCCCGGTGCCGACATCGTCAGCCGCCATACGCCGAAGCCGACGATCGCGATGATCGACACCAGCGCGAGCAACCAGCCCGGCACCCGCCGGGGCTCACGGATCGGCTCGAGGAGGGAAGGCGGATCCTCGAGCTGTTCACCGATCAAGCCCAGGTCCTCGACCTCGACCAGACGCTCGTCCAGATCGCGGAACCCGTCGGGTCGCGTCGGCACCACCGTCGCTCCGCAGAACGTGCACATGGATCCGTGCGACGACGGCTCCAGATGTGCCCAGCGGAGGTACGCGCCACAGACCGGGCAGTCCATGACGAAGCCATCGAGGGTCCGCCGGTTCTCCCGGTCGGACCGGGTCATAACCATCGACACCACCTCCTGCTCGGCTCAGGCGGTGGCTTCGCTCGCCCTGGGAAGGTCTATCCGCGGGCGAGGGAAGGCACCCACGAACAGTGCGATTGTGCGACTTCTCGCGCGAACTCGCTTGCGGGTGCCCTGACCTGCGACGACGAGCGGCTCGTCAGGCCATCCAGGCTTCGATGCGTTGTTCGACCTCACGGAGCCGAAGCACGAGTTGCTTCATGATCGAGAGCGCGACGGCCGGATGCTGGAGCAGGAACGCCTGGAACGCGTCGGCCGGGACCCGCAAGGCCGTGACCGTCGAGACGGTCCGGACCGTCGCCATCCGCTTCCCGGGCGCGAGGATCGCCATCTCGCCGAAGACGTCCCCGGGCCCGAGGTCGTGGGAGCGGCCACCGACGTTGACGCGCGCATCGCCCTCCGTGATCACGTACATCGCGTCGCCATCGTCGCCGGCCTCGAAGATCGCGCGGTCGGGCTCGAACGTGACCGGTTCCCCGACCCGCATGATGCCCTCGACGTCGTCGGTCGTGAGACCGGCGAACATGCCCTTCGCGTGGAACGGGGTCGTGGGTTCGCTCATCGGCTCCTCGATCTGCTCTTGCTCGGCGGGCAGTCTAGCCGCGACACGAGGCGTATCCTTGCGGACCGTGAGGCCGTTCGACGGACCCCACGAGCCGAGCGATCGACCGGCGTGTTGGCGCTGCGGCCGTCCCACCTACGATCCCGACAAGCGTTCGGTGCCGTGGGCGCGGGCGGTGGCGGGCGGACGACAGGTGCTCGTCTGCCCCGAGTGTCAGGCGATCCGGGATGGACCGACGGTCTGGACCGGTGCGAGGCGTGCGGTGCGACGCGCCTGTCGGTCCAGCTCGGCGACGTGGTGTGCCGCGCGTGCGGTCACACGGCAACCGCACGCGCGGGCGCTTAGCTCAGCTGGAAGAGCGTCGCCCTTACAAGGCGAAGGTCGGGGGTTCGAGCCCCTCAGCGCCCACCGGAGAGAGATCCGCATGAGCGCGGGTCGGCGGCACCGGAACTCCGGATGATCCGAGGCACGGCTACGCATGACCGCATGACGGGTCTGCTCGAGCGCGACATCCTCGTGATCAGCCAGAGGGCCAAGCTGATCGAGATGACCAACGAGTACCGGATCCTCGATCCGGAGGGCGAAGAGGTCGGGGCGATCCGCGAGAAGGGTCAGTCGAAGTCCAAGAAGCTGCTCC
This sequence comes from uncultured Actinomycetes bacterium, assembly GCA_963765865.1. Taxonomy (GTDB): domain Bacteria; phylum Actinomycetota; class UBA4738; order UBA4738; family HRBIN12; genus AC-51. The sequence continues at coordinate 218,637 of CAVXYE010000018.1, read as the reverse complement.
GCTTCGTCAGCGACGTCGATCAGTTCCTGACGCACCGCCTTTCCGTCTATGAGGCCGACGGCACGAAATTGCTCGAGATCGTCCGGCCGGCGAAGATCTTCAAGTCCACGTTGCAGATCCGCGATGCAGGCGGGGCGGACCGCGGGGCGATCGTCCAGGAGAACGTCATCGGCAAGAAGCAGTTCGCGCTTCGCGGACCCGGAGGCGAACGGCTCGGGTCGATCGACGCGGAGAACTGGCGCTCGTGGGATTTCGCGATCCACGACGCGGACGGGACGGAGATCGCGCGCGTGACCAAGAAGTGGGCCGGCTTCCTGCGCGAAGGGTTCACGACGGCCGATCATTACGTCCTCGAGATCACCGGCCCGACGTCCCCCGACTTGCGATTCTTGCTCGTCGCATCGGCAGCGGCTCTCGACACTGCACTCAAGCAGGACGATTCCGGAGGGTGGGGCTTCGGCGGCATCGATCTGACCGACCTCATCCCTTGATCCGATCCGCCAAAGGTCGAGATACGGCCGACGCATCGGGCGCTAGCCGCCCTCTCGGATGCAGGTTCATAGAGCACCTGCCCGTCGTCCTCGTTTCATGGCCGACGGTCACAGCGTCGGTTTGACTCTGGTTCCTCTTCGGGGCAAACCTAGACATGCTGCCCGGACGGGTACGGAATCCCCGTCCAAGCGTGAAGGCTCTCGATCAGGGGTTCGGTTCGGGAGCCTTTCGCTTGGGCCTTCTGGGGTGCCCCGACTCCTGCGTTTGCGCGAAAAGCAGACTCAGGAAGCCACTTGGACCTCCTCTTGGAGCGGACCACGGCTGCGAGTGACGTAGGAGTTCCTGCGCAACGCTGAGTCATCCGACCGTCAGACGGGATCAGACGAACGTGCAAGGATTGATGAGCATCCGACCGTCTCATGGGTGGTCCTTCCATGAACAGACCGCCAAGGGCAGCAGGGCCCGCGGACCGCGTCGTCGTCGTGCCGGAGGTGCACCGTCGCCAGCGCCGGCCGACGGGCGCGCCGCCACCGCTGCCCAAGAAGATCGGTATGACGGGCATGCTCTGGCTCGCGGCCGTTCTCGTCATCGTGGTCTCGGGCGTCGTCTGGCTCCACGTCACGACCGGGCCGCTCGATCATTTCGACGCGCCGATCATCCGGTTCGTCACCTCGGCGCGGACCCCGTGGCTGAACTCGCTGACCAACACGCTCAACTCGGTCGGATCGAAGTGGGGGCTCGCGATCTTGGGACTCCTCGCGGTCGCGCTCACCGTCGCCTTCCGTCGATGGAGGCATCTGGTGGTCTTCCTCGTGAGCCTCGCCGTGCTCGAGATCGTCCTCCCGGGCCTGTACATCACGGCCGCTCGCCCACGTCCCTACAGCGTCACTGCGATCGGCCAGTGGGAGGGGTTCTCGTCCCCCTCGCAGCCGGTCGCGGCGCTCGCCGCCGTGTTGATGGGTTTCACCTATATGCTCGTGGTTCCTGGCCGCTCGCGGTGGTACGCGAAGCTCGCGATCGTCGCCTTCCTCGCCGGGGTGTCGCTCGATCGGATCTATCTCGGCACCAATCACCCCACGGATCTGGTATTCGCCGTCATCCTCGGCGTTGCGATCCCGGTCACACTCTTCCGTGCGTTCACCCCGAGCGACATCTTCCCGGTGGTGTACGGGCATCGTGGGAAGTCGGCGCATCTCGATGTCAGCGGCAGGCGTGGCGAGGCGATCAAGCAGGCCATGCAGGAGCAGCTCGGGTTCACGATCCTCGAGATGAAGCTCGTCGGGCTCGAAGGTTCCGGTGGGTCGACACCGCTGAAGCTCCGGGTTTCCGATGAGCATGGGGTCGAGCGGTCGGTGTTCGCGAAGCTCTACGCGAAGAACCACGTGCGTGCCGACCGCTGGTACAAGTTCGGCCGGGTGATGCTCTACGGGCGGCTCGAGGACGAGACGCCCTTCAAGACGGTCCGCCGATTCGTCGAGTACGAGGACTACACGCTGCGGCTCTTGGGAGAGTACGGGTTCCCGACACCGGCGCCGCTCGGCATCGTGGAGATCACTCCGGAAAGCGAATACCTCATCGCGATGGAGTTCTTCGAAGGAGCAGAAGAGATCGGTGACGCCGACATCGACGAGCAGGTCATCGACGAGGGGCTCGCGATGATCCGGCGGATGTGGGACGTGGGCTTGGCACATCGCGATATCAAACCGGCCAACCTGATGGTGCAAGATGGTCACCTCCGGTTGATCGATGTCTTCTTCGTGCAGGTCCGGCCGTCACCGTGGCGGCAAGCCGTAGACCTCGGGAACATGATGCTGGTGCTCGCGCTCCGCTCGGATGCGCAGACCGTGTACGAAAAGGCTCTCGCGTATTTCAGCCCCGAAGAGCTGTCTGAAGCATTCGCGGCGACACGTGGCGTTGCCAGCCCAACGCAACTCCGGAACTTCATGAAGCGCGATGGACGTGACCTGCTCGAACAGTTCCGGTCGCTCGTCCCGGAGCGTCGTCCCGTCACGATCCAACGCTGGAGCTTCAGGCGGATCGGGCTGATCCTCCTCACGTTGCTCGTGGTGTTCGCCGCCGGCGCCTTCAGCCTCTCGCTGTTCTTCCCGAGCCGAGGCGATGTATCGACACCTTCCTGCGACGCGAATCGGACCATGATCGTGATGGCGCAGGCCGTACCCACTGCCGAGCAGCTGCCGTGTATCCAGTCGCTTCCTTTGGGATGGAGCCTTACGGGGGCCACGATCGTGCGCGGCAGAGCGACGTTCGAGTTGTTGGTCATGAGCGGAGGAGGGGGAAGCGGCACGGGCGTCCAATTGCAGCTGGGCTCGGGCGGCGCGAGCCCGGTTGTCGACGTGACCTTGACGCCGACCTGCCCCGCAACGAGTGGTGACCCGAAGATCCAGACGATCGATGTCCCAGGCGCGTGTGTCACCTACCGAAGCTCGCTTCCGGCCGGCGTCGGACCGGTCCCGTCCTTCGATCCCGGAGGCGGGTTGTCATACGTCCCTCGATCGCAGCTCGTCACCTTCGTGGATCAGGAGGAAGACTTGGTTCTCTGCGGCGCCGGCGCGCCGTGCTCGTGAGGGATCGGGCAGGCTGAGCCGGGCCGCCCCCACCACACGCCTTAGGGCTCATGTGACCTCTCATAGCCCCTGAGATACGGCGGGTGCGTGATGACCCGACCGCGGAGCGCGTCCTACGTTCGAGGGTGGACCATTTTGGCGGGGGCCGAGCGCGGCCCCCGAGAGAGGGGATGCCTATCGCGGAGCCTCTTCGCCCTCGCGCCAAGCGCCTCAGCACTTCGTCCGAACTCATCTCCAGGAAGGAGTCACATCCGTGGCGCGGATCCGTTCCAAGTCAGCTCATCTGATCGCCGTAGCCGTGGGGGCGGCCTTGGTCTTGATGCCGCTCCCGCCGCTCGTCGCGTCGGCGCATCTGTCCGCCGGTCGCGTCGCTCAACCCAAGATGTCCCAGCCCCGGCTCCAACGGGTGGGCACCGCCAACGTGCGGCAGCTCGCGACGCAAGCCGCGGCCGGAGGGGGGCTCTCCAGCAACCTCGAGAGTGAAGCCGGGCCGTGGATCGACTTCGAACGGGAGGGCTCGGCCGTTCCCCATGGGGCCGGCGCCCCCGCCCCAGGGAACACGGCAGCCGTGGTCAACCAGAACCAGCTCGGCTGGGAAGGACTCACGCACGCGGATCAGCGCCTTGCAGGCGGAGGGAACCAGTTCAGCTTGGAGCCGCCGGACCAGGGCCTGTGCGTCGGCAACGTGAGTCCGAACGACCCTTCGTTCGGTCCCGAGGTCGTTGAGTCCGTGAACGACGCGCTCGTCTTCTACGATGCGGCCGGCGAGCAGTTCACGAACCCCATCACGATCTCGGAGTTCTACGGCCTGCCGCCGACGATCGATCGAACCACCGGGGACCTTCGGACCGTTCATCTCCGACCCCAAGTGCTACTTCGATCCGGACACGCAGCGTTGGTTCCACACGGTCCTGGTCATCACCCAGGACCCCGTCACCGGTGCGCTCAAGGCGCCGGCCTTCGTCTACATCGCGGTCAGCACCTCCAGCGAGGCGCTCGGCAGCTACTTCATCTACCGGATCAACGCGACGGACCGGTCGCACCCGAATTGCCCGTGCTTCGGTGACCAGCCGCTGATCGGCGCCGACAAGTACGGGTTCTACGTCAGCACGGCCGAGTACGACCTCGCTCCGTTCGGCGGCAATTTCAACGGACCGCAGATCTATGCGATGAGCAAGCAGCGTCTCGAGAACGGCCATCTCGGTCGCGTCGTGCACCTGTCGGGGATAACGCACGCGATCGGTGACCGGACCACCGGGAGCGTGCAGCCCGCGGCGTCACCGGATGGCGTCTATGACACGAGCAAGAACGGGACCGAGTACTTCATGTCCGGGTTCGACTGCCTGGCCAGCCAGGCATGCGCCATCGCACCCGGTCCCTTCGACCAGGTCACGACGTGGGCGCTGATCCACACGAGGAGCCTGGGGACCGACGAGCCGAACCTCAAGCTCAGCAACATCGATCTCACGGTCGACCCGTACGTCACCCCCGTGGCCCAGCTCCAGAAGGACGGGCCCCGTCCGCTCGGGACGTTGGTCGGAGAACCGCTCCCGGATATCAACGCCAACGACAGCCGGATGAACCAGGTCGTGTTCGCGGACGGGCTCCTGTGGAGCGGGATCAACACGGCGGTGGACCCGGGGCCGCGGGACGGCATCGAGTACTTCGTCGTCGACCCGTCGGTCCTGGACAACGGCACCGTCGCCGCGAGCATCCACACCGAGGGATACGTCGCGGTCGGCAACGCCTTCCTGTCGTTCCCCTCGGTGGGCGTGAACGGCGACGGGCAGGGCGTCATCGCGATGACGTTGATGGGGCCGAACGACTACCCATCCGCCGCCCAGATCGCCATCGATGCTGCGGGAACGAACGGTCCGGTGGAGATCGTCCGGCAGGGGTTCCGTCCGGAGGACGGGTTCACCTGCTACGAGGCCTTCATCGGACCGGGGACCACGTGCCGCTGGGGTGACTACAGCGCCTCCGTGGCCGGGTCCGACGGGCGGATCTACTCGGCGACCCAGATGATCAGCGACGACTCGCGGACGTTCTTCGCGAACTGGAGCACCTTCATCTGGCCAACCACGCCCGGCGCATAAGGCAAGCACCGTCCGCACGTCGGGGGCCGGGTCCCATCGGGACCCGGCCCCTGCCTTCGCCTCAGCGCGGTGGCGATGTCGTCTGAGCGATAGCCCGTCGCAGAACGATCGGGAACACCGAGTCGAACTCGGCCCGGTCCTTCGGCGCGAGGTGGTCGCGCTGCCGCAGCCACGCGATCGCGTGCGCGAAGATGCCGACGCGCATCGCGAGCGCGAACACGTCCTCGAGCCCGCGCCCCCACGGTTCCAGATAGGCGTCGCGCAGCCGAGCGAACCATGGGTCATCCGGCTGAAGCTCGGTGACCTCCTCGAGGAACCGGAACGTGACGACGAGCGACGCGAACGGGTGCGAGATCGACGAATCGCCCCAGTCGAGCACGCGAAGCTGGGCGCCCTTCGCGTAGACGTTCGCCATGTGCAGGTCGTCGTGCTGAACCGTCTCCGGGACATCCCGCGCGTCGAGCTCGTTGCAGAGGTCCGCGAAGCGAGGCGCGAACGCGCGCAGCCGATCGACCTCCTCGCGCTCGAGCGGGAGCTCGCGCTGCAGGAGGTCGTCGAAGCGCGACGGCAGCGTCGCGACGCGCAGGTCCGGAACACCGTGCGCGAGATGATGGTCCACGTGCGCCGCCTCCCCGCGCTGGAGCTCGGCGTAGCGCGGTAAGCACGGCGAGCCACGTCTCCGGCGGGTTGCCGAACGCCCCGATCGGCGTGCCTGCGTCGGCGAGGAGAAGCCACGCGCGCTCCTCGTCGTGGGCGAGCACCTCGGCGACGAGGTCGGGATAGCGCGCGAAGAGCTGAGCCGTGAGCCGCGGCTCGAATCCCTGCACCGGCCCGCATGCCTTGAACCACGCGACGCCCCCGGCGATCGGCACGCGAAGCACGGTCGCCCAAGGCCGCTCGTGCTCCGCTCCGATCGGGCCGACCGGCTCGACGTACGCGCGGATCCAGTCTTCAGCACCAGCGAGATCCACGCGTCCACTATGCCGCTCGCGACGCTCTCTTCCGCCCGAACCTGTTTCGCGGTTCAGGCATAGCATGGGCGGGTTGTCGCAGATCTTCATGCCTTCGGCCGACCTCGGGAAGGGGGGATGCGGGAGGAGGTCGCCGAAGCCCCCGGCATCGGCAAGGACCCACGGTGAAAGGACGGATGTCCATGCGACCAACGAAGTTCGTGATGCTCTTGGCGAGCGTGCTCGTCCTCGCGGTATCCGCCGCTCCGGCGGGAGCGTCGAGCACGTCACTCAGGAGCCGGATCCTCAGGAACAAGGCGAGCAACGATGAGGGGTACAACGAACCGTTGTGCCAGAGCCGGACCTCGCTCTGCATCGATGCGTACGACGATCCGGCCGGCGACTACGTCGGGCACGACGAGCCGTCGCTCGAGTTCAAGTCGGGTGTGGCCGGATCGGGGAACGACATCACCTACCGGCTGACCCTCCCGAAGGAGCCGCCGACCCGTCCCCGTCAGAGCGGGAAGGGCGCCACCTGGAACTTCCAGCTCCGTCCGACCTTCTGGTTCGGGCTCACGCTGTGCGACACGGAGTCCGCGCCCGAGTACACGAAGACCTGCACACCGGATTCAGACGCGAACAACCTCGTCAACCCGAACCCAACCGCTCCCGACTACATCGGCAAGCACCCCGGGAACGCGTTCATGGAGCTGCAGTTCTATGGCCCGGGATACGTTCCCCAGTTCGAGGGCTTCGGGTGCACGGCGCACCAGTACTGCGCGGCCATGACGATCGACAGTTTCAACCAGGACCAGAACACCGGCGTGAACAACACCGCCGCGTGCGACAACTACATCCTGGGTGGGGTTGAACCCATCAACTGGGCGTACATCACGAAGAGCGGCGTGTCCCAGGCGCCGGCGAACCCGCTGTTCACGGGGACCTTCTCGGCCCCGAACCTCTCGGCGGTCACGCCAGACCCCACCAAGGACCTCTTCATGAGCCCGGGCGACCGCATCAAGATCCACATGCACGACACGGCCGCCGGGTTCCGGGTGGACATGGTCGATCGCACGACGGGTCGGCGGGGCTCCATGACCGCCTCGATCGCCAACGGGTTCGGCCACGTCCTGTACACGCCGAACTCCGAGACATGCCAAGCGGCGCCGTACGCGTTCCACCCCGAGTACAGCACCGCCAACCCGCGGGGCAACACGTGGTCCGCGCACACGTACAACGTCGCTTTCTCGGACGAGATCGGACACTTCGAGAACTGCCTCGTGGTGGACGCCGCGTTCAACTGCGCGAAGGCAGGCTTCCAGGATCCAGGCGGTTTGGATCCCGATGACGACAACAACTTCTGCGTCCCGGGGTCGGACTCGAGCCTGGTCCATATCAATGGATGTTTCAGCGGTGACGGCGACTGGGACGGCCAGTCCTATCGGCTGGACTGGCCGGGGACCGACCCGAACGTGAGTCGAGATCGGAGGCTGCATCCTCAGCCGGTCCTGTTCACCAGTCCGCTCGCGAACGGCGATACGAACTACTCCAGGATCGCGTTCGAGACCGACCTGCCCAGGATCGAGGTGGCGGGCGCACAGGACAACCCACCGTTCTGTGACCGATCGACGGGGGCGGATTGCGTCAACCCGCCGAACGGCGCCGCCTTCTATCCCTTCTACTCCACCAGGATGCACGCGGGCACCTGCACCTGGCAGGAAGGCGGTGATTTCATCCCCGGAACCATCAATGACTTCGGAGGCAGCTCGACCACGGAGTATGGGTCACTGCTGCTCACGGTCTATCCGACGGTGGGCTTCACGACCGTCAGCCGCTACAACAACTTCAACAGCGGCGACATCGCGAACCCCTGTCGCGTGAGCTAGAACCGAGGATCTGTGGAGGGCGGCCCCGCGGAGCGGGGCCGCCCTCCCCGCTCTCGTCGAACCGCTATCCGACCCATATCCGACCAGCCGCCTTGCTCCGCCGCGTGAGCAGGCGGTTGGGGTTGCCCATGGGAGACGCGTACCTAGCCGGTCGTCCGGATGTACGTGGCGGCCCACTTGCCGCTTGACCTGATCGGCGGGGCGGCACTGGGAGTCTTCGTGGCGTCAGCAGTGAGTCTGGTGCTCCGTGCTCCCAGACGCGCCACTGCCGAAGACCCCTGACGGGCCGACGAAGCAACGTCTCTGACCGTTCTTTCGTCTGTGGAGTGCGTCCCTCGGAACCCATCCCGACGCCCGCCCGCGCCTCATCGTCGCGCTCCGCTTGTGTCGAGATACCGACATCGACCATCATCGTTGTGTGCAGGAAGGCCGTCGGACGGGGATCGTCGCCCTCTCTGTGGTTGCTGGCCTGGGCGCGGTCCTGCTTTTCGCTGCGATCGCCGCCGGAGGTCGACAACCGCTCGAGCCCGGCGTCGCCACGCCGCTCCCGTCCGTCTCTCCGCCGCCTCCCGGAGCAACGTCCGTCGTGGCGGCTGGAGACATCTGTGGTTCGGGACCCGAGTCGTGCATGGCCACCGCGGATCTTGCTCATGTCGCTCGAGCCCGACGCCGTCCTGACCCTCGGGGACAACCAGTATCCGGACGGTGCGCTGAGCGACTATCAGCAGAGCTACGACCCCGCGTGGGGGCGATTCCGGGACATCACGTTCCCGGTGGCCGGCAACCATGAGTGGCACCTGCCCGACGCTCAAGGCTTCCGCGACTACTTCGGTCTCGATCCCACCTGGTACACGTTCACGCTCGGAACCTGGAGGCTCTATGCCTTGGACGGATCCTGCGGGGACAACGGCGGTTGCGGTCCCGGCTCCGCCCAATACGAGTGGCTTCGGTCGGAGCTCCCGAAGCACGCGGAACGATGCATCCTCGCGTACTGGCATCAGCCGCGCTTCTCGTCGGGAACGGTGCATGGCTCCAACTCAGCGGTCGATCCGTTCTGGAGGTTGCTCGCGGCCGCGGGCACCGACCTCGTCTTGAACGGGCACGAACACAACTACGAACGGTTCGCCCCGCAGGATGCGGACGCACAGCCTTCCTCGTCAGGCATCGTCGAGATCGTGGCCGGAACCGGCGGAGCCAGCGAGGCCTCGTACCCCTTCGGCGACCCCATCCCGAACTCGATGGTTCGGCTCAACGGTATCGGGGTGGCCGAGCTCGACGTGTGGTCGGACGGCTGGTTCGAGCGGTTCGTTCGCCCGAACGGAGACGTCGTCGATCAGGCGAGCGGCGGCTGCTGAGCCTCGACCCTAGCCGACGTCCGGATCCTCGGTGTCCGTCTGCTTGGAGCCGATCCGCAGTGCGAGCGAGCCCGCCACCAGAAGCACGAGCATCACGGCGGCGAGCCACGGGATGTCCTCCGAACCGGTGAACGCCGTCCCGTGTCGCGATCTCGAACCCGACTCACCGAGGACGCTTCGAACTCGGCGTGGAGCTTCCGGATGTCGGCGACACCGTCGAGGAGCTTCCGCTGGAGCTCGACGATGACGTGGGCGGTGGTGTCGTCGACGTGGGCGGTGGTGTCGTCGATGACGAGGTCGGACTCGGGCAGTTGGTCCGGTCGGTGGCCGCCTCGTCCGAGAAGTAGACGTGGTCGACCGGGAGGCCGAGCCTGATCCGGTAGAAGTGGGACTCTCCGAGCGGCACCTCGTACGTCCGCTGGACCCGCTCACCGGGTTCGAGCCGTCCCTGCTCGACGAGCCGTCCGTCGATCCTGATCAGGTACCCCAGCGACTTGTCCTGGGTGTTGTGGGCGCTGACGATCGTCGTTCCGTCATCGCAGTTCCCGGCGATCACCACGACCTCGTCCGACGGTCCCGGATCAGCCTTCGCCGGCGACTGCGAAAACGATAAGAACACCCATGCTCAGCAGCAATAGCCGTTTCAAGACCCATCCCCCTCCATGACGCTCCGTCTGTAGGTCCCTTTGACCGTATACCCCAAAAGCGACGGTATCAGTCGTTCGGAGGCAAGCAAGCACTCGCGATCGTGAAGGTTCGGTGGGCGGAGATGGATGGGGCGGCCCCTTTCGGGACCGCCCCATCCAGCACCTTCGGCGCGCTAGCGCCTAGCGGAGCTAGGAACGGATCTCGACGTCGGTGAAGACGTCGGTCTCTCCGATGCCGGTGACCGCGATCGCGCTGTTACGGCCGTCCGTCCACGCGGGGTAGACGACCCGGTTGTTCGCCGCGATCCCGCTGTAGTCGCCGATGAACGCGCCGGATGCGAAGAATCCGTTGTCCGGGTTCCACGTCGCGGTGCTGATGCGTCGGTTCGGCCACGTGGCGCCGTCGTTCCTGGACACCGCCTCGAAGGTTCCGATGTCGTGGTTGTTCGGATCCTGTCGTCGGTCGAGCCACATCGCCACGAATCGACCGTTCTGATCGGCTGCGATCCACGGGAAGAACTGGTTGTTCCTCGCCGGGTTGCCGTTGCTCAGGCTGATCGGGATCGCGTCCGACCAGGTCGCCCCGCCGTCGTGCGACAGGCTCACATCGATATCCCCGTTCCCCTGACCGCGGATGTAGTTCGTGTACACGAACGCCAGCGTCCCGGTCGCCGCGCTGTACGCCAATCCGACGGTGTTCGGCGTGCGGAACGCCGTGTTCGGGATCAGGTCCGACGCGTCCGGGTTGTCGGCCCATTGCCCGGGCTTGTTCACGTTGACGCTGGACGAGAAGCTCGAGCCGCCGTTCGTCGAGCGTCTTGAACCGCAGGCCGTGGTCGAGCGACGTGTTGCACTCCTCGAGGATGTACGCGACGTCCAGCTTCCCGTTCTTCTCGACGACCGGGACCGAGAACTGGTTGGCCGAGAATCCCAGGCCGCCCGCGCCCGGAGCGTCGGCCACGACGTTCTTCTGGGTCCAGACCGTCAGGGAGGGGTCCTGCGAGGGGACCGAGTCCGTGTACGCGAGCTTGATCGGGCACGTGTCGCTGGAGCCGTCGTCCAGGATGTGGAACCGGGTCCACGTCACGTACAGCCGTCCGTACCAGGGGCTGCTCGGGTTGTTGTCGATCGTCATGTAGGGCTTGTCGTTGAACGAGTGCGTGTCGACCGTTCCCGTCGTCGCGTCGAAGTTCGTCGCGGCGATGGCCGCCCGACGACCGGGGGTCCACGTCGCGCCGTTGTCGAGCGACTTGTAGATCTGGACCTCGGACTGCGGCAGTTGCCGGAAGAAGCAGAGCTGCGACAGGTAGAACGCGTGGTCGCGAGCGCTGTACGCGATGGCCGGGTCTCCACCGTTGCAGATGTCGCTGGTCGGGCGGAAGACCGGAACGACCCGCGTGCTTGCCCACGTCCGTCCACCGTCGGACGTCCGCATGACGACCGTCCCGCCGCTCACGTAATCGTTCGCGCCGGCAACGGCGACCATGGGGTTGTCGGTGCTGTACGCGACGGACTCCTCGTTCTGCGGCAGCGGCGGATAGCTGTCGTCGTTCATCTGGACGTTGTTCAGCGATGTCGCGGTCGTCGTCGCAAGGGCGACGGAACTCGCGTACCTCGCCTGGGCCTGCATCACGGTCGGGTCCAGACTGAACCGGACGCCGTTGGAGATGCCGCCCGAGAAGTTCTGGACGTGCTTGACCCACAGGGGCGCGGAGGTGGCCGCGACCCCGGTTGTGGGCGGGGCCGCCACTCCTACCGCGGCCGCGACCGATACCGCCGCGACCAACAGACGGGATCCCTTCATGGGGTGTCCTTTCCGCTGGGACCTGCGGGGATCAGCCCGCGTTGGCACCAGCTCTGCTCGGATACTCGATTCTTCGCACGCCCACGGCTCCCCGTCGCCATGCGCCTGGCGTACACGATGTACTGCGACGGACGGGCCTACGAGCGAGCGGTCAGTGCCATGCGGGACGCGTACGCCCGAACGCTGGTCGAGCTACTCTTCGCCGGATCCGCGCTAGGGCTTGACGAGCGTGATCTTCGTGCCGGTGCTGTCGCCGTCGGGATCGTGGTTATCGGCCGGCTTGTAGGCGCCGACGGCCGAAGTGACCTTCGTGACGGTGAACACGATCGAGAGCTTCGACTTCGCGAGCTTCCGATCGATCTTGCAGAGACCGCTCACGTTGGTCGTGCAGGTGCCCGTGGTGCCGTTCGGCCACTTGCCGGTCACGACGGCGCCCGCAACGACCGCCTGGTTCTGATCCTCGACCAGGATCCGCACCTGTGCGCGCCAGCCGGTAGCGAGCAGCGCGCTCGTGTCGTCCAGATCGCCTACGTGCACGGTCGCGGGCGGAGGAGGAGGAGGCGGCGCGGTCCCAGCGGGGCCGTGGAACAGGTCGATCGAGAAGGATCCGCCCTTGCCGGGGTTCTGGCTCATCCGAGTACGGCGTGACGCGGATCGTGTACGTGCCGGCAAGGGTCGGGATCCAATGCAGGGTCTCCTGGCGGCCGACGCTGCACTCGGTCCCGGCGGCGCAGGTGCTTTCGGTGACTGCGAACCCGTTCGGATCGAAGAGCTGCGCGTCGAGATCGGGACTCCATTCGTACATCAGGCAGCCGAGGGGTCCGAGGTCGAGGGTGCAGATGGCGGAGCCTTCGATCGTGATCGTCGCCGCGATCGGCACCCCGAGGTCCCCAGGCGCCAGGGTGAAGGCCGTGTTCGACACGCTCGAGTCGGCGACCGAGCGGGTGAAGTGCTGATACACGGGGAAGGGCGTAGCTCCGGACCCGCCGGCGGCTGCGGCGACGGCCGCATAGCCGTCGAGCAGACCGGCTCCCCACTCGTTGTCCTTGCCGGAAGGACCGACGTCGAGGGCCGTGCCTTCGATGTCGGCGCGCACGTTCGCCTGGGTCCAGGCCGGCTGCTTCTGCCGGAGCAACGCGGCGACCCCCGATACGTACGGCGTCGCCATCGACGTCCCGCTCTCCGTGACGTAATCGGATGTCGAGTTCGCGAGGGCCGCCCCGATGTTCACTCCGGGCGCGACGATGTCGGGCTTCGTCCGGTTGTCCAGGGTCGGTCCACGGCTCGAGAACCAGGCGAGGAAGGGGCCCTGCGCTCCGTACTGGGGGACGGTCGAGGACCAATCCGCCGTCGCCCCGACCGTGATCGCCTGCGCAGCCGAACCCGGTGAGGTGATCGTTCCGGGCAGGTCGCCGCCGTTCCCCGCGGCAGCGACCACGATCTTGCCGTGGTTCAGCACGGCGGCATCGACCGCTCGCGACAGCCCGTCCAGACCGTCGGACGGCACGTCCGATCCGAGGCTGAGCGAGATGACGTCGACGCTCGCGCGGCCGGCACACCACTGGATCCCGAGGATCCCCAGCGAGTCATCGCCCGAACCGGTCGAATCGAGGACCTTGGCGGCCGACAGGTGCGCTGCGGGTGCGACGCCTTTCATCAGCTGGGCGATCGAACCCGGGCCGACCCCGTCGCCCACGGCGATCGACGCGACGTGGGTGCCGTGGCCTTGGTCGTCATACGGGGTCGGTCGACCGTTGATGTAGTCCATCCACGGGATCGGCCCCTTCGAGTCGAGCTGCTCGTGGTTCGGGTCGACGCCGGTGTCGACGACGCAGACCTCCGTCCCTGCTCCCGTCGCCGAGAAGGTGTTCTGCGCCGCCGCGACGCCGAAGTCGCGGTTCGCCACATCGTCGAGCGCATGGATCGCGAAATCCTGCTCGACGCGGACGACCCCCGATCGGTGCGCCATCGACCGGACCTGCCCCGGCGTGAGACGAGCCACGAACCCGGGGATGAGTGAGAACGTCGTGTCCACATGTCCGAGGGCTCGGCGAGCCCCTCGCATCGAGCCTCGGTTCGCGAACGTGGCGACGACATCAAGGCGAGCCGTGGACTTCGCCTGCGACAGCTTCGCATCGAGCCCGTCCGAGAGATGGTCACCGTTGCGGTCGACGAGGGCGTGCCCGTGCTTCGACGCGTGGTGCGGGTCGTGAGGGGATGCCGCGGCGGGCGCCGCGAGCGGGAAAGCGAGCGGGGCGGCGAGCAGCCCGACGGTCACGAGCAACGCCAGGCCGCGCCGCTTCACCCTGTTCTGCATGGACCCGAGCCCCTTCGGGACGAGAAGCGGCACAAGTGTCTCCGACCGGCTGTGCGCACACAATCAGTCGAAGGTCCCGGTCCGCGGGCACCCGCGGGAGGCCCCGTTCAGGGGACAACGCCTGGGCCGTCGACGGCCTGAGCGCTAGTTGCCGTGCTCGTACTTGAACGAGATGGCGACCCTCGCGCGGTAGTGCGTCACGTGGCCGTCGTCGATCGTGACGTCCAGCTTGACGACCTCACCGATGCGAAGGTCACGGAGCGTGGCCGCCGCCGTCTCGACGGCGTGTTTGGCCGCGTCCTCCCACGACTCGGTGCTCGTCCCGATCACTTCGGTGACGCGGTAGATGCTCTCGCTCATGGCGCCCTCCCTCGACGACGAAGGCCCATCCTCGCACGACTGCGCCGCGGGCGTCCGTAGACTCGTTCGGTGTCCGTCTCGGAGATGAGCGTCTATGAACGCGTCGGCGGGTTGCCGTTCTTCGAGCGGCTCGTCGACCGGTTCTACGAGGGGGTCGAGGGCGATCCGCTGTTGCTGCGCCTGTATCCCCATCCGGAGGACCTCGCCGCCGCGCGCCGGCACCTGTCGTTATTCCTCGCTCAGTACTGGGGAGGTCCGACGACCTACTCGGACGAGCGAGGCCACCCGAGGCTCAGGATGCGCCACGCGCCGTTCGCGATCGGGCCTGAGGAACGAGACCACTGGCTGACGCACATGCGGGCGGCCGTCGCATCCCTCGAACCGGAGCCCGACATCCGCGACGCCCTCGAGGCGTACTTCGACACGGCCGCCGAGTCGATGCGCAACCGCTTCTGACGTCAGGTCCGGCTGAGCCCCGGCGGGATCGAGCCCATGCGGCCGGCCTGGTAGTCCTCGATCGCCTCGATGATCTCTTCCTTCGTGTTCATCACGAACGGCCCGTACCAGGACACCTGCTCGCGGATCGGCAGGCCGCCGAGCAGCAGCACCTCCAGCCCTGCGCGGTCCTTCTCCTCCTGGGTGGCGTCGGAGCCGAGCTCGACCGCTGCGCCATCGCCGAACACGGCCAGCTGACCTTCGTGGATCGGCCGGCGCTCGGCCCCGACGGTGCCGCGTCCGGACAGCACGTACGCCAGGGCGTTGAACTCGGGGCGCCACCGGGTCCGCAGTCGCGCGCCGGGCGCGAGGGTGGCGTGAGCGTAGGTGATCGGCGTCCGAGTCACGCCCGGGCCGCTCATGCCGCCCAGGTCGCCGGCGATCAGCCGGACGACCGCCCCGGCGTCTTCTGACGCGACCAACCCCACCTGGGCGGGCTCGAGGTCCTGATAGGCGGGCGGCGTCCACTTCTGCACCGCCGGCAGGTTCACCCACAGCTGGACGCCGTGGAAGAGCCCGCCGCCCTGCAGCAGATCCTCGGTCGGCATCTCGCTGTGTACGACGCCGGAGCCCGCGGTCATCCACTGCGTGGCGCCGTCGGTGATGATCCCGCCCCCGCCGTAGGAGTCACGGTGCCGGATCTTCCCGTCCATCATGTAGGTCACGGTTTCGAACCCCCGGTGGGGATGGTCCGGCGCACCCTTCGCCTCTCCGGGCGCGTACTCCACGGCTCCCATGTGATCGAGCATCAGGAACGGGTCGGCGAGGCTGAGGTTGATGCCGGCGGTCGCTCGCCGGACCTTGAACCCCTCGCCTTCGAGGAACGACGGCGCGTCCACGACGTCGACGACGGGGCGACTGGGCTCGCCTTCGGCGGGATCGACGCGCGGCAGGATCGTGGCATCGGCGGGTGTCAGTGCGGGCATCGAGGAGCCTCCGTTCGGTCTGTGCCCCGCGGAACGGCGCGCAGGGCCCGGCGTATTCCCGTCAGCAGCTCACGAGCGCCGCCCGCGAGCACCGCCGCCGATCAGCCCGATGTCGATCAGGACGCCCACGACGATCAGGAGCGTCCCCGCGGCCGTGATCGCTCCGGTCGCGGTCGAAAGATCGTTCCGCGCGACGGCGTAGGCGAGCGTCGTCGTCGGCGCGACGAAGAAGCCGAGCGTCGGCCAGAACCAGCTCCCGTAGGCCGTGGCCAGGTAGTCGGTGAAGATCCACATCACGAAGACCACGAACCGCGGGGTGATGAGCGCCAGGATGGCGAACAAGCAGCCCATTCAGACCTCCTCTCCTCGGTGAGGCGCGACCGCCGCGACTTCGTCGCGGCGGTCGCGCCGCAGCAACACGATGCAGCCGACGATCGCGATCGTCGCGAACGAGAACCACTGGAACGCGTAGGACAGATGCGGCCCGTTCGTGAGCGGTGGCAGTGGCGGGCGGCTCCGGCAGGGACCCCTGCTGCGGCGGCTGTTGGGTCTGCAGGAGCAGATAGATCGGCAGGATGGGATAGGGGAGCTGCGCTCCGACCTGTCCCAGATCGACCTTCGTGATCCGCTCGACCGGTGATGCGGTCCCGGTCGGGACGGTGAGCGCGTCCGGCGGGAACAGGACGCCTCCGACCGTGACGGTCCCGGTCGGCGCGGCGGCCTCGCCGGCGACGGGCACTCCCTCGTCGATGGGGATCCAGCCGCGATCCACCACGAGTGCGGTCCCATCGGGGAGCCGAAGCGGGGTCAACACCTGATCGCCCGGCTCTCCCTCGACCGATGACCTGCCGTACAGCAGCACCTCGTGCGCCGGGTCGTAGGTCCCGGTGGCCAGGGCGGGGCGGAAACGGAGCGACGTGGGGTCGTTCGTTCCGGCGAGCAGGGCCGGCACGGCGCGAGGGGGTGATGCCTCGGCGGCCGCGATCGCGGCGTTCGCGTCCTTGCGTCCGTGGAGACGGTCGAGCTGCCAGAAGCCCAAGCGGATGCACGTGATGACGATGATGAGCGTGACCGCGGTCAGCACGGCCGTTCGGAAACGAGGCGGCTGCACCCTCAGCTTCCCTTGGTCTCCTGGATCGTGTTGCCGCCGTCGACGACGATGAGGGTTCCGGTCACGTAGCTCGCGCGCTCGCTCGCGAGGAACGCGATCACCTCGGCGACCTCCTCGGGCGTTCCCGACCGGCCGATCGGGGTGTGCACCCCGGCGGCGGCCTCTTCCGGGAGTTGCGAACCCGTCGCGATCCAGCCGGGGGCCACGGAGTTGACGGTGACGCCGGCATGGCCGACCTCCAGCGCGACGGTCCGCATCAACCCGTCCATGCCGGCCTTCGCCGCGGCATAGCCCGCCGAACCGGCGTTGGTCGCGATCGAACCCGTCACGGAAGAGACCATCACGACGCGACCCCAACCGCGATGGACCATCCCGGGCACCGCTGCGCGCGTGACGGCGTAGGCCGTATCGAGGTTGAGCCGCAGGTCGAGGTCCCAGTCCGTGTCGGAGAGATCGAGGAAGGGCCCGCCGGGCTGTCCGTCCATCCCCACGTGCACCATGCCGGCGTTGTTGACGAGGACGTCGACCCGGCCGAAGGCCTCGACCACCGCGTCGACCATCTCGCGCACCTGTCCGCGGTCGGTCAGGTCGGCGGCGAATCCCGCGGCGCGCGTGCCCGTGTCGTGCAGTTCCGCCGCCCGCTCGTGGATCCGTTCCGTGGTCGAACAGATCGCGACGGCGGCTCCTTCCCGTCCCAGGATCTTCGCCGTCGCGAACCCGATCCCGGTGGGGGAGCCGGCTCCGGTGACGAGGGCGACCTTGTCCGCGAGCTCGGCATCCATACGGGCCGAAGCGTACCGTCCGCCTCATCAGGCCACCTCAACCCCGCCTGCGATCGGCCGAAAACTGAACGCAAGACGGCGCGGTGGGGCCGGCGCGCCCGTTCGGGCGCGCCGGCCCCCCACGACCGGGGTCGTTGCTTCGTCCGACCAGCGGTGCGACGCTCACGCGGTCGACCTGGCGGAGGGAGCACGCGATGTTCGTGCAAGCGACCGATTACGGCAACAACGGGATGTCGGGTGGTGCGTTCTTCCTGTGGTTCGTCATCATCTATGTCCTGCTGGTGATCCCCTACTACGGGATCTTCACGAAGGCGGGACGCCCGGCCTGGGCAGCGTTCATCCCGATCTACAGCACGATCGTGCTCCTGGAGGTCGTCGGACGACCGGTGTGGTGGATCATCCTGTTCTTCGTCCCGATCGTGAACATCGTGATCCTGATCATCGTGCTGAACGACCTCTCGAAGAGCTTCGGTCACGGCACCGCCTTCACGCTGGGGCTGATCTTCCTCAGCTGGATCTTCCTGATGATCCTGGCGTTCGGCTCGTCCACCTACCGAGGTCCGATAGCGTCGCCGGGTGCGATGGCGCCCCCACCGCCCCCGCCGCCGGCCATGCCGCCGGCGTAGCTCCCTCGTATCCGCCGCCATCGGCTAGGCTCCGCAGCCGATGGTGGCACCCTCACAACTGCTCGACCTGCAAGCGATCGACTCGGCGATCGATCGACTGGATGCACGCAAGCGGGCACTCGAAGGCGAGGGTGAGCTCGCGGCGGCGCGCGCCCAGGCGGAGCTCGCCGAGCGTGAGCTCGGCGAGCTCCGCCTGTCGATCGACACGTTCGACCGCGACGCCGCCAAGCTCGAGCACGAGATCGATTCGATGACCCGCAAAGCTGCCGACGAAGAGAGCCGCCTCTACGGAGGAGCCGTCGCGAACGTGAAAGAGCTCGCATCGATCCAACACGAGGTCGACAACCTCAAGAAGCGGAAGTCCGAGCGTGAAGACGAGCTGCTCGTCGTGCTCGAGCGTCGGGAGGATGTCGAGCGACGAGCCAAGGAAGCGGAGGAACACGCGACCGAGCTCCGGATCGCCGTCGATCACGTGGCCGGAGATGCGGCGCGCGAACTGAGCACGGTCACCACCGATCTGGTTGCACGCCGGGACGAGCGCGCGCGACTCGCGGCCGGGATCGACCCGGAGCTCCTCGAGCTCTACGACGAGCTCCGGCCGCAGAAGAAGGGTGTGGCGGCGGTGGCGCTCGTCGACGGTGTGTGCCAGGGATGTCACGAGAAGCTCTCGTCGGTGGAGCTCGACCGCGTGAAGCGGACCGAGGGGATCGCCCGCTGCGAGTACTGCCGCCGGATCCTCGTGCTGTGACCTCGCTGATCGTTTGGTGCGACGGGGCGGCGCGCGGCAACCCCGGCCCGGCCGGCGCCGGATCGCAGCTCACGACGCCCGACGGCGAGGTCGTCGCGGAGATCTCGGAGGGACTCGGCGAGACCACGAACAACGTCGCCGAGTACACCGCAGCCATCCTCGGGCTCGAACGGGCGCGCGAGCTCGGCGCCACCGACGTCCTGCTGCGGTCGGACAGCCAGCTCTTGATCAACCAGCTCACCGGCACGTACAAGGTGAAGACACCGCACCTGCAGCCGCTCCATCGGAAGCTCCGCGAGCTCGCTTCGGGGTTCGAACGGATCCGTTACGAGCACGTCCCGCGGGAGCGGAACGCCGAAGCCGACCGACTGGCAAACGAGGGGGTCGATGCGTGGCTGTCCTCGCGGGGCCGTTGACGCGGTACCGTCGGGGTCGGAGGAGCCGGCCGGGCGGCCGCGCCCTGCGTCCCTCAACCGGACCGGGGCGAGGAAAGTCCGGACTCCGCAGGGCAGGACGCTGGCGAGAGCCAGGCGGGGGCGACCTCGCGAAGGGGCAACAGAAAGCAAACCGCCTCGGCGCTCCGGCGCAGAGGTAAGGGTGAAACGGTGGGGTAAGAGCCCACCAGCGCGGCGGGTGACCGCCGCGGCTCGGCAACCCCCGTCCGGAGCAAGGCAAGCAGGGAGCGTTCGAGGGCGGCCCGCCCGAGCTCCCGGGTAGCCGCACGGCGCGGGCGAACCGCGACGCGGCGGGCGCGCGAGCGCCCGACCGAGAGAGATGGTCGCCGGCGGCGCGTGAGCGCCGCGCACAGGATCCGGCTTACAGGCCGGCTCCTCCGCCTCCTCGATACGCTCGCGTGGACATGCCGACCCCGCCGACCCGCGAAGATCTTGATGCGGCGCGACAGCGGTTCGTGTCCGACGTGCTCGCTCCCGGGCTGGACGTCGTGTTCGTCGGCATCAACCCGGGCCTCTACTCGGCCGCCGTCGGCCACCACTTCGCACGGCCCGGCAATCGCTTCTGGAAGGCGCTCCACGCTTCGGGGTTCACCGACCACGAGTGGTCGCCGTTCGACGATCAGGATCTGCCGACCGTAGGCCTCGGCATCACGAACCTGGTCGACCGGACGACCGCCTCGGCGGCGGAGTTGACCGCGGAAGAGCTCCGGACGGGACGCGGCGCGCTCGAGGCGAAGATCGCCCGGTTCCGACCGGATGTCGTCGCGATCCTGGGCATCACGGCATACAGGACCGGCTTCGACCGTACGAAGGCCGAGCTCGGTCCACAGGACGACGCGCTCGCGGAGATCAGCAGTCTGGGTCCTCCCGAACCCGAGCGGGTTGAACGCGCACCATCAGCTCGACGACCTGACCCGGCGGTTCGCCGACCTCCGCGCGGCGAGCCGCATGCGCTAGGGTTCGCGTTCGTGGACGCCGACCCGGAGAGCGCGCTCCGTGCGATCCCCCTGTTCGCCAGCCTCGACGGCAGCGCCATGGCGGACCTTGCCGGGTGCATGACCTCGTTCGAGGCACCGGCCGGTCAGGTGCTCGTCGAGATCGGGCAGCCGGGCTCGGGGCTGTTCGTGATCCAAGACGGCGAGGTCCAGGTGGAGCTCAACGGGCGCGTGGTGACGCGCGGACCTGGGGACTTCTTCGGTGAGATCGCCTTGCTAACCGACCGGCCGCGGACAGCCCGCGTCCGCGCGACGACGGGCGTGCGGTGCTGGGCGCTCGCTCGGAAAGACTTCGCACGCCTGCTCGAGGACCACCCGACGATCGCCGTGCGCATGCTGCCCGCCCTCGCCGAGAAGTTGGCCGAAGCGACCTGAGCAGGCTTCGGCCGACGCAGATCGACAAGGGGTAGCGGCGTCTCCCTGGGTCGCTGCTCAGACGAATGTCAACATGTTCACGACTCCGACGGCCTTCGTCCTCGTGAACATGCTGACAAGTTCTTCCAGAGCGAGCCCGCGGCTCAGGTAACCGCTTAACGCCTGATCGCGCCCTGCGCGACCGGAGCCGAGGCGTCGAGCGCCCGCCGGAACTGCGCGCCGGCGTGGTAGCTGGATCGAACCAGCGGCCCCGCCTCCACGTGCGCGAGCCCGAGCTCCTCGCCCACCCGGGCGTGCTCCTCGAACTCGTCGGGCGTGACCCATCGGTCCACGGGAAGGTGGTACGCCGTGGGCTGGAGGTACTGACCCATCGTGAGGATGTCGACGCGGGCGTCCACCAGGTCGCTCATCGCCGTCGCGATCTCTTCCGGTCGCTCGCCCATCCCCAGGATGAGGTTCGACTTCGTGACCTGGCCCGGACGGTGGCGCTTCGCGAAGCGCAGCACGTCCAGGGTGCGGTCGTAGCCGAACGCGGGCCGGATGCGGTCGTGCAGACGACGGACCGTCTCGAGGTTGTGCGCGAACACGTCGGGTCCGGCGTCCAGAACGGTCGCGATGTCATCCGTGCCGCCCTTGAAGTCCGACGGCAGCACCTCGGTACCGATGCCCGGCACCGCGTCCTTGATCGCGCGAACCGCGGCGGCCCACACGTGAGCGCCACCGTCGGGAAGATCGTCCCGCGCGACGCCGGTGAGGACGACGTAGCGCAGCCCCATCGCTCGGACCGTTTCGGCGAGCCGGCGAGGCTCGTCCTCGTCGACCGGATCGGGCTTCGCGGTCATGACGTCGCAGAACCCGCAACGGCGGGTGCACTTCGCTCCGAGGATCAAGAAGGTGGCCTCGCGCTCCTCCCAGCACTCGCCGATGTTGGGGCACATCGCCTCCTCGCAGACGGTGTGCAATGAGGCGTCGCGCATCAGCCCTTTCAGCTCGGTGTAGTTGGGGCCCGTCGCGAGCCGGACCTTGAGCCACGGCGGCTTACGGGAGCCGCGCGTGTTCACGCCGGGTCCGTTCGTCACCCCGACGATCGGCAGATGCAGGCGACGGCCCGAGGGGTTGTGGTCGCGTTCGGCCATCGAGCCGAGTGTACGCTCGGACCGTGTCACCGACCCTCCGTGTCGCAGCGGTCATCGTGGTCCTCGCGCTGTCGGCGACCGCGTGCAACGGGTCTGGTGAGGCGCGAACGGCGTCGATCTGTGATGACCTGCGCAACCTTCGGGCGACGGTGAGCTTCCTCGAAGCGCCGAGCCCGGGGACGAGCGTGGGGGAGGTCCGCGGGGACATCGAGAAGCTCACGAGCACGGTAAGCGCGGTCGAGGGGTCCGACGCGGTCCCCGATCCGATGGGCGGGGCGTTCTCAGCAGCGCGTGATGACTACCGCGACCTCCTGGACGGCATCGGCGACGACGATCCCTTCTCGAAGGTCGCCGCCGAGGCGGCCGCGCCCGCGCGCCGCCTCGGAGGCGCCTACGACGCCGTGGTCGAGGATCTGGCCTGCGATCGGACGCCGTCGGGCTGAGGCTCAGCCGACGTCGGCGCGTGACAGCTGCGCATCGCCCTCGTCCTGGCCGGTCGCGGGAGATGGGCCGGTCGCGAGGGCTCCGTCCCGCTGGCCCGGGAGGAAGACGTGGAAGGCCGCGCCGCCGCCCTCGCGCTCGCCGACCCAGGCGCGGCCTCCGTGCAGCTGGGCGAACCTGGCGACGAGCGAGAGTCCGATCCCCGTCCCGGGCGCATGCGGTGACGCCGTCGGACCCTGACGGAAGGGCTCGAAGATCGCCCCGCGGATCTCGGCCGGAACCCCCGGACCGTCGTCCTCGACCGCGATCGCGACGCCGCCGTCGCGCGCCGTCACCCTGAGCCAGATCCGCCGGTCGGGGGCCGTATGCCGCGCGGCGTTCATGAGCAGGTTCTCGACGATCCGTTCGACCTTCGCCGGATCGACCGCGATCACGACCGCATCGGCCTCGGCGACCACTTCTCGCCCGCTCAGGATGTCGAGGCTCTCGACGGTCCGCCGCGCGAGGGCGCCCACGTCGGTCACGCGGTACTGCGGGCTCCACGATGCCCCGGTTGAGCCGATCGATGTCCAACAGATCCTTCAGCAGCCGGTCGAGCTTCGATGCGTTCTGCGCCAATCGCCGGAGCAGATCCCCCCGGTCGGCGTCGGGCATCTCCGGTGTCCGCTCGAGGGTGAGGGACAGCCCGAGGATGGAGGTGAGAGGACTGCGAAGCTCGTGCGAGACCGCGGCGAGGAACGTGTTCTTCATCTCGTCGAGCGCGCGGAGCCGTTCGGCCGCGTCCCGCTCCCGCTGTTCGCTCTCGCGCAGAGCCTGCTCTGCCAGCTTGCGTTCCGTGATGTCGAAGATGACGCCCTGGAGGTACAGCGGCGTGCCGTCGTCAGCGTGTAGGAACGTGGTCTCGTCGTGCACCCAGATCGTACGGCCGTCGGGGGTATGCAAGCGATACTCGGCGCTCCAGGGCATCCCCGATGTCGCCGCGAGCGTGTAGCTCGCCCCGACCGCATCTCGTTCGATCGGATCCATCAGGCGGAGCCACAGCTCGGCATCCTCCAGCCACTGCTCCGGGGTGACACCGGCGATCTCGAAGATCTGGGGGCTGACGTAGACCGACTCCATGCTGGCGTCTGGCCGATCGAGGTAGATCGCAGCGGGGATGTGCTCGACGATCCCTCGGTAGCGCTCTTCGGCATCTCGGAGCCTCCGTTCGGCGGTCTTCTCTCGGGTGACGTCATGCATGACGCCTTGGGAGAACAACGGTGTGCCCTCCTGGTCTCGGATCACGACCGCCTGGTCGCGCACCCACATCCAGGTGCCATCACGATGTTGGAACCGGTACTCGGCGTCGAAGGGCTCCAACGTCGAGGCATGCGCCCGGACCGCATCGAGCGTCCGCTCGCGATCGTCGGGGTGGAGGCGGCTGCGCCAGAGCCGATCCATCGATCGCCATTCGTCGGGCGCGTACCCGAAGATCGTGGCGACCTGCGGGCTGACGTAGACCGGGACCGAGTCTTCGCCGAGCGTGTCGATGTACGTCACCGACGGCAGCGTCTCGATCAGCGATCGGTATCGGCGCTCGGCATCGTGCATCGCTTGCTCGGCTGCCTTGCGCTCGCCGACATCGATCAGGAAGCCGTGGCTGAACCGCGGTCGCCCGTCCTCGTCCCGAACGATCGAGGCTTGGTCGCGTAACCACCGGACCGTTCCGTCCTTCCCGGTGACCCGATGCTCCACGTCGAGCGGCTCGCCATCCACGTAGTGGTCGTGCTCCGCTTCGGCGACCCGCTCGCGGTCGTCCGGATGGATCATCTCCTTCCAGATCCAGGGGTTGGCCTGCCACTCCTCCGGCGTGTAGCCGAGGATCGTCTCGACCTGCGGGCTGATGTAGACGGTCGGCCAGCGATCCGGGTCGTTCGGGTCGAACTCGTCGAGATACGTGATCGCCGGGATCTCCTCGACGAGCTGCCGGTATCGCTCTTCCGCCTCGCGCAGCTGCTCTTCGGCTGCCTTCTCCGCCGTGATGTCCTGGAGCACGCCGTGCCACAGACGTTTGCCGTCCGGACCGGCGACCACCATCGCATGGTCGTGCAGCCAGGTGATGGTGCCGTCGGCCCGGACGACCCGGTACTCGACGTCGAACGGATCTCCCGTCTCGTTCGTTCGTTTCGACTCCACGAGCACGCGCTCGCGGTCGTCGGGATGCAGCATGCGGACCCACAGGCCTGGATCCATCAGACGTTGCTCGGGGCTGTAGCCGGTGAGGCGTTCGTACTGAGGGCTGATGTAGAGCGCGGTGCTCAGGTCGTCCGTCGCGTCCGTGTAGATCGCGACCGGGAGCTGCTCGACGAGCGTGCGGTAGCGCTCCTCGGCCTCACGCAGCTTCTCCTCCGCTTGCTTGCGCTCGGTGATGTCGTAGATCACGCCCTGCCAGTACAGGGGCTTCCCTTCGCCGTCGCGCAAGAGCTCCGCGTCGTTATGGATCCAGATCACCCGTCCGTCGCGGGTGATCGATCGGTGATCGACGCTCCACCGGTCGCCCGTGTCGGCCTGATCCGCGGCCATCACCCACGCGCGATCATCCGGATGGATGCTCTGCTCCCACAGCCCAGGGTCCGCCGTCCATTCCTCGGGCGTGTAGCCGTAGACCGCCTCGATCTGCGGGCTGACGTACACGTCCTCACCGGTGACGGCGTCCTCGACGTACACGATCTGCGGGAGCCGCTCCACGAGGCTCCTGAACCGGTCTTCGGCTTGCATGAGGGCGCGTTCGGCCGTTCGGCGAGCCGTCACGTCATAGAACACGCCTTCGGCGTAGAAGCGACCGTCGCTGAGCACCGAGACCGCCTGGTCGTGCACCCAGATAACCCGTCCGTCGCGGTGGATCATCCGATACTCCATATCGAACGGCAGGCCGACCCTGGCCGTCGCCTCCCACCCGGCGAGGACCTCCTCGCGGTCGTCCGGATGCAACATCCGCGCCCACGTCTGCAGGTCTCCCAGCCACTCGGCGGGGCTCACGCCCACGAGCGCTTCGATGCCCGGCGCGACCCAGCGCTCGCTGACGTCGCCCTCGCGCGTCGACTCGATCATGTAGGCCACGACGGGAAGATGTTCCAGGAGCGTGCGCCACCGCTCTTCCGCCTCGCGGAGACGGTCCTCCGCGTCGTGACGCTCGGTGATGTCGAGCATCACGCCCTGATAGATCAGGCTGCCTCCCGAGTTTTCCGTGACCGGATTCGCCTCGTCTCGGAGCCAGCGCCATGATCCGTCGGCCGCGCGCATCCGGTACTCGTCGACGAACGGCCGGCGTTCCGTGACGGCGGCGCTCCATGCCTCGAGCACACGTGGCGCGTCATCGGGATGCGCGTGGTCGTGCCAGGCAGCCGGATCGCGCATCCAGTCCGCAGCGTCGTATCCGAGCACGTGCTCGATCTGCGGGCTGATGTACGTGGCCGGAGCCATGCCGGGGGCATGCTCCGCATCCCAGACGTACGCGATCGCGGGCACGCGCTCGACCAGCGTCTGGTACTGCCGTTCGGCGGCGAACGCTCGATCGTCTGCCTCCTTCCGGGCCGTGATGTCGTACATCACCCCTTGCGACAGGGTCGGGCCACCACTCGCGTCGAACGCGACGTAGTTCGCCTCGTCGCGGATCCAGACGAGCTGTCCATCGGCCCGGTACGAGCGGTACTCGGCAACGAACCGCGTCCCGGCGTCGTCGGCGTCCGCCGACGACGCCAGGACGCGCTCCCGGTCGTCGGGGTGCATCATCTCCACCCAGTCGTCGGTGTAGCGCTCCGGAGAGACGCCGAGGAGCTGCTCCACCTGCGGGCTGACGTAGAGGTGTCGATGCGTCGACGGGTCCCAGCTGTACGAGACGGCCGGCGTTCCCTCGATCAACGCGCGCAGACGGGCGTCGGCCGTCTCACGCAGGCGCTGCTCCCGATCCGCGTGGGATGACCGACGAAGCGCGAGGATCGCGGTTCCGACGAGCGACAGGAGAGCGAGACCGAGCAGCCGGCCGAGACCGTCGGAGGCCAGTCGATCCTGCAGCCGCTCGAAGATCCCGAGAGCGCTGCCCAACGCGAAGAGGACGGCCACGGCCGCCACGACGCTGAGCACGTCGCGTCGTCCGTTCGGCCGCCGAGGGGGGCTGGATGGCCGCACACGTTCGCGCACGTCCCACCGGTTATCGGGCGAGGAACGGGGCGTCTGAACTTCCCGCCCACCCGTGCCCCTCTCGGCGATCGAGGCCCGGAGGGAGACGTGCGGGCTGGCCCGCCCGGCGGGACTCAGAAGTGCGCGAGGTCGCGCATCGCGACGAAGATGTGGTCCGGCTCGGGCTCCATGTAGAAGTGCTCGAGCGCGGCCGCGAACGGCATCGCCGGGATGTCCGGGCCGCCGATGCGCACGATCGGCGCGTCGAGGTCGAACATGGCCTGCTCCGCGATCGTCGCCGCGATCTCGGCACCGGCACCGTAGGTTCGATTGTCCTCGTACACGACCATCGCGCGTGCCGTCTTGCGTACCGACGCGAGGATCGTCTCGGTGTCGAGGGGCGCGAGGGAGCGCACGTCGACGACCTCGGCGTGGATCCCTTCGCCCTCCTCGAGCCGCGCTGCGGCATCGAGACAGCGGTGGAGGTCGTAGCCGTAACTCACGACCGTGAGGTCCGTGCCTTCCCGTTTCACGTCGGCCCGACCGATCGGTATGGCCTGGGGGACGTCCGGCACCTCACCCTTGATCACGCGGTAGCACTTCTTGTGCTCGAGGAACAAGACCGGGTCGGGGTCGGCGATCGCCGTGCGCAGCAGTCCGGCGGCATCGGCCGGGGTCGACGGCATGACGACCTTCACACCGGGGATGTGCGCGTAGAACGCTTCGATCGATTGCGAGTGGTACAGCGCCCCGTGGATCCCGCCGCCGCACGGCGCTCGGATGACCATCGGGCATCCCCAATCGCCGTTCGTTCGGTACCGCATGCGGGACGCCTCGGAAAGGATCTGATCGAACGCCGGGTGGATGAAGTCCGCGAACTCGATCTCGGCGATCGGCAGGAGACCGTGGAGCGCCATCCCGATCGCCACCCCGACGATGCCGGACTCGGCGAGCGGCGCATCGACGACGCGTTGCTCCCCGAACTCGGCCATGAACCCCTCGGAGACCTTGAACACGCCGCCGCGCGCGCCGACGTCTTGACCGATCAACACGATGCGGTCGTCGGCCGCCATCTCGTGGTGGAGGGTGTCCCGGATCGCGGTGACGAGGTTCTTCTCCGTCACGCGTCGCCCTCGGCGAAGACGTTGCGGGTCGCGGTCGACGGATCGGGATCGGGAGCGTCCCAGGCGGCCGTGATCGCCGCCTCCACCTGGGACTTCACCTCGTCGTGAACGGCCTGGATGGTGTCTCGATCGGTGATGCCTGCGTCGATGAGGTACGTGGCGAACCGTTCGATGGGATCGTGGCTCCGGCGTTCCTCGACCTCTTCGCGCGACCGGTAGGACTTGTCGTCGTCGTCGGACGTGTGAGGGAGGAAGCGATAGGTCTTGCACTCGATCAAGGTCGGTCCTTCGCCGGCGCGAGCGCGGTCGTGCGCATCCTTCATCACGCGGAAACAGGCGAGGACGTCGTTGCCGTCGACCACGAACCCCGGGATCCCGTACCCCGCGGCGCGGGTCGCGACGTCGGCCACCGCCATCTGCTTGGACTGCGGCACGCTGATCGCGTACTCGTTGTTCTCGCAGATGAACACGACGGGGAGGCGATGGATCGCGGCGATGTTCAGGCCCTCGTGCCAGTCACCCTCGCTGGTCGCGCCCTCCCCGAACCAGCTCGCGACGACGGCATCCTCGTTCCGGTACTTCATGGCGTACGCGATCCCGGCCGCGTGGGGGACCTGCGTCGCGATCGGCGAGGAGTGGCTGACGATCCCGAGCTCCTTCGAGCTCCAGTGGCTCGGCATCTGGCGACCGCCCGAGGTCGGGTCGGTCGCCTTCGAGAACACCCCCAGGAAGATCTGTTCCGGCGTCATCCCCGCAACCAGGACCACGCCGAGGTCTCGGTAATACGGGACCCAGATGTCCGTGCCGCGACGCATGGGCCACGCCGTCCCGATCTGGCAGCCCTCGTGACCCGAGACGGGGACGACGAAGGGAGCACGTCCCATCCGGTTCTGTCGGAGCGCGGCTTCGTCGATCAGCCGAGCCGTCACCATGGTGCGGTGCATGCCCAGCAGATCGTCGACGGCGAGCCCCAGGGACCCGTGGGCCGTCTCGGTCACCTGCGCGGACACGTCGTGCCTCCTCGCACCCTGCGGCGAGTCTACACCGGGGCCTGGATCGACCTCCGGCCCGGGAGGCGGGAACAACCGCAGCGGGTCGAGGCGTTGCGCTCCATGATGGGCGGCGCCGGTCGCCTGGTCATCCGAGGGAAGGATCTCTCTTAGCATGAGCACGACCATGGAACACGTCATCGAAGTGACCGACGAGACCTTCGAGCGGACCGTCATCGAGGGCTCGAGCGAACGGCCCGTCGTCGTCGACCTGTGGGCTGAGTGGTGCGGTCCCTGCAGGACGCTGGGCCCGATGCTGGAGAAGGTCGCGGCGGAGCGGGAGGGGGCGTTCCTGCTCGCCAAGGTGGACATCGACGCGAACAGCGTCGGTCAGTCCCTCTTGCAAGCCGTGCGCTCCCAGGGCATCCCGACCGTGGTCGCCTTCCGCGACGGCCAGCCGGTCTCGATGTTCATCGGTGCCTATCCCGAGGAGGAGGTCAACCGGTTCATCGATTCGATCCTGCCGACCGGCGCCGAGCTCGACGCGAAGGAGGCCGAGCAGGCCGCCGAGTCGGGCGACGTCGCCGCTGCGGAGCGCGGGTTCCGGGACGCCCTCGCCGAGGACCCGGAGAACGAGGATGCGGGGCTGGGGCTCGCCAAGCTGCTGATCGACCGCGGCGAGCTCGACGAGGCGCGAGCGCTCGTGGCGAAGCATCTCCCCGCACCCGAGGCCGAGCGACTGCGTGCGGTGCTCGCCGTCCACGACTGGGCCGAGGGAACGGGTGACGGGACGCTCGCCGAGGCGAAGCGGCTCGCGGCGGCCGGCGATTGGGCGGCCGCGCTCCCCGGCATGATCGCAGCGCTCGCCGAGGACCGTGATGGCGCCCGGGAGGCGCTGATCACGTCGTTCGCCGTGCTCGGGGACGAGCACGAGCTGGTGCCCGAGTACCGGCGGCGGCTCGCATCGGCGTTGTATTGAGGACAGGGGAGAGCCCGACGATGGTGCCTGACCTGCACGGCTCGATCCGGGACTGGTGGGATGCGGATGCGCATCACTACGACCGTTCGGTCGGCCACGCGATATCCGATCCGGTGGAGGCGGCCGCCTGGAGGGCGGCGCTGCGGCGGTTCCTCCCGGCGCCGCCCTCGCGCGTGTTGGACGTGGGGGCCGGGACCGGCTCGCTCTCCCTGCTCGCCGCCGAGCTTGGTCACGAGGTCACCGCGCTCGACCTCTCCGAAGGGATGCTCGACCGCGCGCGTCGCAAGGCGGAGGAGCGCGGTTCGGCGATCTCATTCGTGGTCGGGGCGGCCGAGGCACCGCCGGATGGGCCGTTCGATGCCGTGATCGAGCGACACGTCGCCTGGACGCTTCCGGATCCCGTCGCCGCGTTCAGCGCCTGGCGTGCGGTTGCCCCCACCGGCCGCGTCGTCTTGTTCGAAGGTTCGTGGGGGGGTGAGGGTCCGCTCGTCAAGGTCAAGGACGGGATCGTCGCCCTCATCCACCGGATCCGGGGTGACGCCGACGATCACCACGGGCCGTATCCGGAAGGCGTGGTGCGCCACCTTCCGCTCGCGGCGACCACGACGCCGGCGCCATTCGTCGACGCCGTGCGCGCGGCCGGGTGGCGCGCGGTGCAGCTCGAGCGGCTCCTCGACGTCGAGTGGGCGGCGGAACAACGGGAGCCATGGCCGCTCGGCCCGCTGACGAGACGCCCCCGCTACGCGATCGTCGCCGAAGCCTGAGCCTCAGGCTCGCCGGCTGATCCAGACATCCGTCCGGTACGCGAACGCGACCTGCTCCGCCGGGACCAGCCGGCGGACGGCGGCGGCCACCCGCTCTCGCTCGTCCGGCGCGAGGGTCGCGATGAAGCTGATCGACGAGACACGCGCGACGATCCCCTCCCGCGTGGTGTCGTGCACGTACGGGAACGAGGTGAGCTCCGGCGGCGGAAACGCATCGCTCGCATCGAAGGCGGCTCTCCACCGGAGCGACCGGTGGCTCGGCGTGTCGCCTCGGTGCGGCTCGATCAGCTCCGTGAGCCCTCGGATCCACGGGACCGACTCGTCGCGGACGTTCCACACGAGGGCGATCGGCGCACCGGGCCGCAGCACGCGGGCCAGCTCGGAGAGGGCGCGTTCGCCGTCGAACCAGTGGAACGCTTGCGCCGCCACGGCTGCGTCGACGGCGCCGTCCGCCAGCGGCAGGTCCTCGGCCACGGCGTCGAGGATCTCCACCTCCGGGAGGTTGTGGCTCAGGGCCTCGCGCATCGCGACGAGCGGTTCCACAGCGAGGATGCGCGCCCCCGACGGGGCCAGCAGACGCGTGAGCTTGCCGGTTCCCGCGCCCAGCTCCAGGAGCGTTCGCCCCGGACCCAGTGACAACCGGTCGTCCAGGAACGCGATGGCTCGATCGGGGAACCCGGGGCGTCCCCGCTCGTAGTCGGCGACGGCGCGCTCGAAGCCGAGGACCGAGGGATGGACGCGAGCGTCAGACGGCATCGGCGACCTGGAACGCTGTGACGATCTCGCGGGGCGCGGGTTCGAACGCGAGATCGAACACCTCGGCCAGGTGCCGCTCGGCGAGCGGGAGAACATCGGCTACGCCCACGCGACGACCCAGCTGAGCCGACAGCGAGGTCTGTCCGCGGTCCGGGAGGCCGCACGCGACGATCCCGCGGAACCACGAGAGGTCGGTCTCGCAGTTGAGCGCGAACCCGTGCAGCGTGACGCGTGCCCGCATCAGGCGAACGCCGATCGCGCAGATCTTGTCGTCGCCGACCCACACGCCGGTCTGCACGTCGGCTCGACGCTCGCTCGCCACGCCGACATCCGCACAGATGCCGATCACCGCTTCCTCGAGCCGCCGGAGGTAGTCGACCGCGTCCGGTCTCGATCCGAGCCCGAGGATCGGATACCCGACGAGTTGACCCGGACCGTGGAACGTGAAGGAACCTCCGCGGTCGATCATGCGAACGAGCCCGCCGCGTGCTTCGACCTCGTCCGGAGACCACAGCAGCTCGTCGGCCTTCGCACGACGCCCTGCGGTGAAGACGGGAGGGTGCTCGAGGAGGATGACCGTGTCCGGGATCTCGTCGGCCAGTCGTCGTTCCGCCAGCCGATGCATCACCGCGTTCGCGACGTCGTACGGGACCGTTCCGGGTCGGATCAGCCAGGCGGGTACGGGCATGCGATGGGCCGCCCTCAGACGCCCAGGTCCTCGGCGAAGTCCCAGGTCTCGAGGTTCTCCTTCACGCGCGCGAGGAACCGGGTGGCAAGCTCGCCGTCGATCACCCGGTGATCCCACGACATCGAGATGTTGACCATGCTCCTGATCGCGATCGCGTCGTCGATCACCACCGGACGCTTCACGATCGCGTCGAAGGACAGGATGCCGACGTTCGGCTGGTTGATGATCGGGACGCTCGCGACGGATCCGTACGGACCGGGGTTCGTGATCGTGAACGTGGCCCCCTGCACCTCGTCAGGCCGGAGCTGGTGCGACCGGGCGCGTGCCGCCAGGTCCGCGATGGCCCTGGCGACGCCGATCGTGTTCATCCCGTCGGCGCCCTTGATCACCGGCACGATGAGTCCCGCGTCGTAGCTGACGGCGATCCCCATGTTCACGAACCGGTGACGAACGATGTTGTCGCCGTCCAAGCGTGCGTTGACGTCCGGGTACTCCAGCAACGCATCGACGGTCGCGCGAACGACCATCGGGAGGTAGGTGATCTTGACGCCGTAGCGATCCTGGAACGTGGCCTTGATCCGCTCACGGAGCTTGACGAGGTGATCGACGTTCACCTCCACCATGGTCCAGGCGCGCGCGGACGTCTGGGTGGAGGCGAGCATGTGCTCGGCGATCGCCCGCCGGATGTGGGAGACGGGAACGATCTCTTCGCCGATGCCCGCGCTCGGCGCGGGCATCGGCTGCGCCGGCGCCGTGGCCGGGGCGGTCGCGCCCGCGGTCGCGGGCGCGACCTGCCCACCCGATGAGATGACCGCCATCACGTCCGCCTTCGTGATCCTTCCGCCGCTCCCGGTCCCCGCGATCCGCGCGAGGTCCAGGTCGTGTTCCTTCGCCAGTCGGCGAACGAGCGGCGAGAGGATCTGCGAACGCGGCCCGCGATCGGGCACGGTCGCCACCGCCGCAACCGCCGGGGCCGCAGCCGCCGCCGGAGCCACGGGAGCCGCAGGAGCCGACCGGAGCCGCCGGAGCCGCAGGAGCCGCAGGTGGCGCGGCTGACGATCCCTCTGAGGAGGCGGCGCCCGTCGACGGCTCAGCGACCGCTTCGCTCGAAGGCGCCGCCCCGGAAGCGGGTGAGGAAGCCGCGCCACCGGAGGCGGCGTCGCCACTTGCCGCGCCGCCCGCCTCGGAGATCTCCATGAGCGCCGTCCCGACCGGAACGGTCGCGCCTTCGTCGACCAGGATCTTCGTCACCGTGCCCGCCACGGGCGAAGGCACCTCGGTGTCGACCTTGTCCGTCGAGATCTCGAACAGCGGCTCGTCCCGAGCGACCGCGTCCCCTTCGCGCTTGAGCCACTTCAGGATCGTGCCCTCGACGATCGTCTCGCCGAGCTGCGGCATCTGGATCGACGTCACATCGTCCTCCTCACCAGCCGGCCAACCGGTCGACGGCCGCCTCGATGTCGGCGATCTGCGGCAGGAACGCGTCCTCCAGTGGCGGCGAGAACGGGACCGGCACGTTGGGCGGAGCCAGCCGCACGACCGGGGCGTCGAGGTGTTCGAAGGCCTTCTCGGCGATCACCGCCGCGACCTCCGTTCCGATCCCGAGGAACCGGTAGGACTCGTACAGGACGAGCGCCCGCGACGTCTTCTCGATCGAGCGCAGGATCGTCTCTTCGTCCAGCGGATAGACGGTGCGGAGGTCGACGATCTCGGCCGAGATGCCTCGCCGAGCCAGGGCGTCCGCGGCCTCGAGCGCCTTGTGCACCATCGCGCCGTACGTGATGATCGAAACGTCCGAACCCTCGCGCTTCACGTCGGCCGACCCGATCGGAACGAGGAGCTCCGGATCCTCGGAAACCTGTTCCTTGATCCGGCGATAGATCCACTTGTGTTCGAGGAAGAGGCTGGGGTTGTCGTCGCGGATCGCCGACTTGAGCAGGCCCTTCGCGTCGGACGGGAAGGCGGGGCACATGATCTTGATCCCGCCGGCGTACGCGTACCACGGCTCGGGATTGATCGAATGGAAGCTCGACGCGCGCACCCCGCCGCCGCTCGGTCCGCGCAGGACGACCGGGAGCGGCACGCCGGCGCGGTAGTGGTAGCGGGACAGCACGGTCGTGATCTCGTCGAAGCCGCTGGACATGAAGTCGGCGTACTGGAACTCCGCAACCGGACGCAGGCCCTCCATCGCGGCCCCGACCGACATGCCGACGATCGTCTCTTCCGCGATGGGGGTGTCCATCACCCGCTCCGGCCCGAAGCGATCGATGAATCCCTCCGTGACCTTGAAGGCGCCGCCGTAGACGCCGATGTCCTCGCCGAGCATGAACACGCGATCGTCGCGCTCCATCTCTTCCCAGAGCGCCTCCGCGATGGCGATCAGGTAGGTGGCTTGCCCGTCCTCGCCGCGCTTGCCGCGCGGCTCGGCGCCGTGGCCGGCCGCGCCGGCTTCGACCTGCTGCGTCGCCATCAGCTCGCCTCCGTGCCGCCGCCACGGCCCGGCTCCCCGACCCAGTAGCCGTCCTCGACCCACCAGCCCTTGGTCACGTCTCCGGGCTCGGGGAACGGTGACGCCAGCGCGTACTCGTGGCCCTCCTCGAACTCGCGCTCCACGCGCGCCTGGATCTCCGCGACGTCCTCGTCCGTGACGACGCCCTGATCCGTCAGGTACTGCTCGAAGTTCTTCACGGGGTCCTTGGACAGCATGTAGTGCTCGAGCAGCTCCCGTGGCACGTACTTCGCCGGGTCGTGACCGGCATGTCCACGCCACCGGAGCGAGACGGCTTCGATCAAGGTGGGGCCGTCGCCTCGGCGGGCTCGCTCGACGGCCTCCCGGGCGACGCCATAGACCTCGAGGACGTCCGTGCCGTCCACGCGGATCCCGGGGATCCCATAGGCGGCTCCGCGCTCGGCGATCGTCGGGACGGCGAACTCCTTCGCGTTGGGGGTCGAGTACGCGAACTGGTTGTTGTTCACGACCCACACGACGGGCAGGCGGAACACCGCCGACGTGTTGAGGGCCTCGTGCCACCGGCCGTTCGACGTCGCGCCGTCGCCGCAGATCGCCATGGCGATGTGGCCGCTCCCGGCCCGCTGGTACGCGAGCGCGGCGCCGCACGCGACCGGATAGGCGATCGGGAGGTGGGACATCACGGCGTAGGTGCGGTGGCCGTACCAGTCGCCGATGTGGCTGTTGCCGTCCCGGCCTCGGAGGTATCCGTCGATCCTGCCCCAGAACTGCGCCATCACCCGGTTGAGGTCGAGGCCCTTCGTCAGCTGGGCGGTGAGGTCCCGGTGCGTGGGGAACAGGGAGTCCTCAGGTTCGAGGGCGTAGGCGACCCCGACGTGCGTGCCCTCTTGTCCGCGACCCGAGTAGATCGCCCCGGGCAGCCGGCCCTGGCGGTAGAGGGCCTCCATCCGCTCGTCGAAGTACCGAGCCAGCTTCAAGAAGTAGAGGATCTCCTTCAGCCGGTCGTCGGGGAGCGGTCGGCCGCTGGCGGCGGCATCGGGTTCGACCTTGGTTGCCACGGTCCTCCTCATGCGGAATGCAGCGCCTTGCCGGCGAGCGCGAGCATCGCCTCGCCGAGGCCTTCGGACAGGGTCGGGTGCGGATGGATCAACGCCGCGACGTCCGCCGGCGATGCTTCCCAGGAGGTGATCAGCATCGCCTCGGCGATCAGATCGGTGACGTGGGGCCCGATCATGTGCACACCGAGCACCGGACCATCGCCCTCCTCGGCGACGACCTTCACGAACCCACCCTCTCCCACGATGTTCGCCTTGCCGATCGCGCGGAAGTCGAGCTTCTCGGTGACGAGCGAGCGGCCGGTCTCGCGTGCCTGCGCCTCCGTCAAGCCGACGCTCGCGATCTCGGGCGTGCAGTAGGTGACGCGAGGGATGTTCGCGTACTCGATCGGCGGCACGTCGATCCCGGCGAGGCGCTCGGCCGACGCGATCCCCTCGGTGAAGGCGACATGCGCGAGCTGCAACGGCGTCGCGGCCACGTCCCCCACGGCCACGATCGCGGGCGCGGTCGTCCGCAGGAGATCATCCACCTGGACGTAGCCACGATCGTTGAGCGCGACGCCGGCCTCCTCGAGCCCCAGTCCGTCGGTCACGGGCTCGCGCCCGATGGCGACGAGGCAGATGTCGGCCGTCACGCCGTGCGAAGCGCCCTCGGCTTCGTAGATCACCTGAACGGCCTCACCGGTATCGGTGACCTCCTTGACGGCCGCGCCCGCGACCGCGGTGATGCCGCGCTTTCGGAACGCGCGGCCGATCTGGGAGGAGATCTCGTCATCCTCGAGCGGGGCCAACCGAGGCAGCGCCTCGACCACGGTGACTTCTGCGCCGAACGAGCGGTACAGGGATGCGAACTCCAAGCCGACCGCGCCGGCGCCGATCACGACGGCCGAATCGGGGATGCGGTCGTACCACAGCGCCTGGTCGCTCGTGATGATCCGTGGCGTGATCTCCAGTCCGGGGAGCATCTTCGGACGCGAGCCGGAGGCGACCACCACGGCGGCGGTCTCGAGCGCTCGGTCGCCCACCTCCACCATCTGGCCCGACCGGATCCGGGCGCTCCCGGAGACCACTTCGATCCCTCGAAGCTTCACGAGCCCGGTGAGCCCTTTCACGTTCTTGTCGACCATCGAGTCCTCGAAGGCGACGATCGCCGACCAGTCGGGCTCTCCGGCTGCTTTGATCCCCCATTCGGACGCGCGCTCCACCGTGTCCATCACGGCGGCCGACTGCAGCAGCGCCTTCGTGGGGATGCATCCACGGAGCAGGCAGGTGCCCCCCAGGCGTTCGCCCTGCTCGACCATGGCGACCCGCTTGCCCAATTCGGCGGCACGCAGGGCCGTGGAATAGCCGCCGGTGCCAGCTCCGACTACGACGATGTCGAACGGGTCGCCCATGCGGAGAGCCAGTCTACCCGCGTTCCCACACCCGACTCGGACGCGAGCTCCGGTGCCCACGCGTACGATGCGCCCGATGGAGGCCTCGTCCGAGCTCAAGCACTCGCCGCTCGAGAAGGAGCACGCCGCGCTGGGGGCGAAGCTCGGACCGTTCGGCGGCTGGCTGATGCCGATCGAGTACGCCGGCGCCCTCGCGGAACATCGAGCGGTCCGGGAGCGGGTGGGGCTGTTCGACCTGACGCACCTCGGCAAGGTGGAGGTCGCCGGGCCGGGGGCCCTGGGATTGCTCCAAGGCGTCGTCACCAACGACGTTTCGACCGTCGACGTCGGCGGGGCGCGATACAACCTCGTCCTGAACGAGGGCGGTGGGGTGATCGAAGACCTGATCGTCTACCGCCTCGACGAGGACCGCTACTTCGTCGTTCCGAACGCATCCAACACGCAGCGCGTGCTCCAGATCCTCGGTGAAGCCGATGCTCCCGATCGCGTGCATCTGATGTACCACCAGGACTGGTGCTTCCTCGCGGTACAGGGCCAGCGGTCGCCGTCCATCGTGACCGCGTTGTTCCCGGAGGCCGGGGAGCTGAGCTTCATGCGGTGCGTCGAATCGGCCTACCGGCGGCGGCCCGTGATCGTGACGCGCTCCGGGTACACCGGCGAGGTCGGATACGAGCTCTTCACGTACGAGGACATCGCCGTCGATCTCTGGCACGAGCTCGCCGATGCGATGGCGGACGTCGATGGGATGCCGTGCGGGCTCGCATCTCGGGACGTGCTCAGGCTGGAGATGGGCTACCCGCTCTACGGGCAGGATCTGTTCGAGTCCTCCACGGCGCTGGAGGCGGGACTCGGATGGGCTGTCTCGCTGGACAAGGGGGATTTCCGCGGCCGAGAGGCGCTCGTGCGGCAGCAGCGCGAGGGACTCCCGAGCAGGCTCCGCGGTCTCCGGATGCACGAACGGCGGCATATCCCGCGCGCCCATTACCCGGTGTTCGACGGGGATCTGGTGATCGGCGAGGTCACGAGCGGAACGTTCTCTCCACTGCTCGAGACCGGGATCGGCCTCGCCTACCTCTGGCCGGCCGAAGTGGCCGATGTGGGCGCGGAGGTCGAGGTGGACATCAGGGGCCGGCGGGGCGCCGCGACCGTCGTGCGGCCTCCGTTCGTGGATCGCAGCCCCCGCTAGAGGGCGATCGGCCGTTTCAAGGCCCGCACGAAATCCCCGATGCTGTCCCGCCCGAAACGAACGTGATCGAGCAACCGGGACAGGATCCTCCGCGCCCGCGGTGACTCCCGGGTAGCAGCGACGATCACGTACAGACCCGAACCCGGGATCCCGATACGGCCGACCGGTCCGAATCCCGGCGCCGCCACGAAGTAGGACCAACGGGTGGCCGCTCCGCTATCGGTGCGACACACCCCACCACCCCGTGCCACGAAGTCGCCGGGGGAGTCGGCCGCCCCATGCAGGAACGCCGGGACGTTGTTGACCAGGACCTTGAAGGACGACGTACAGCCGGCCCGGTTACGGAGATCGGAAAGCAAGGGCCCGGAGGCGGCGAGGTAATACAGGTCGCTCGGAACGCCTACGCGTGTGGCGTCCACCCACGTGGCCACCAATCCGGCGGTGCTCGGCCGCATCTCAGGCCATGTGTCGGGGTGAGGCGACGCGACGAATCCCTCGTGGAAGTCGTTCCCGTCCATCGGGACGGCCTGCCATCCGTGGGGGACGAGCCCGCTCACCGAGCCGGCCGTCACGCGGACGTACGGCGAGCCCGTCGGACGGATCTGGATGGCGGGCTGTTCGAGGTCGGGGGTGCGGGCACTCACGCCCGTGCAGCTCAAGGCGGCGAGCATCACGATCAACCCGAGGATCGTTCTCTGCACCCAGCGGTTCTCCTGAGCGGAGGATACGCCTCCGGCGGCGCTTGCCGCCACCACCGGACGGTCGGGCTCAGGAGACGCCGACCGGCGGGGCGGCGAGTCGCTGCCCCTCGCGGATCGGGAGGCAGAACGAGATGCGGGTGCCTCCGCCGGGGAGCGGATCGGCCCACATGACGCCGCCGTGCTCCACGATGATCTGGCGCGCCAGGTGCAGACCGACCCCGGCGCCGGATCGCTCCTTCCGCAGCGTCGGCTCGCCCGTGGAGAACGGCTGGTCGAACGCCTGGTTCGCGATGCTCCGGTCGAGGCCCTCTCCACGATCGGTCACGGTGACGACGACGCCTTCGTCCAGCGTGCGTGCGAGCAGTTCGACCGCATGTCCGGCTGGGGAGTAGCGACAGGCGTTGTCCAGGAGCTCTCGAACGACCCCGCCGATGCGGGCACCATCCGCGATCGCGTGGAAGGTGTCCGGTACCTGCGCCGTGATCGGGACGGACGGGTACGACCGGGATACCTCGTCGACGGCGTGGCGGACGAGGGGACCGAGATCCACGTTGGCGACCTCGAGCGCGAAGGTGCCCCGTTCCAGTTCGGCGATCGTGATGATCTCGTCGACGATCTGCATCAGGCTGTCGAGCGAAGACTGCAGCTGCTCGATGAACTGCTCCCGCTCCACCGGCGGGACGTTCGGGTTCCGCAGGACGTAGGCGATCCCCTTCGCAACCGTCACCGGGGTCCGCAGCTCGTGGGAGATGTTCGCCAGGAAGTCGGCCTTCGCCGACGTGCCCTGGGACACGTTCGCCCGCAGCTCGTCGAGTTCCGTCTCGAGCTCCATCGCGCGAACGACGGTGCGAGCGACCTCGGCCCCGAACGCCGTTGCGACCATCGCGGAGAGGACGACACCGCCTCCGAGCGCGGCACGGACCGCTCCGAGCACGACCTCGGGACCCTCCTCGCGCAAGACGTACCCGGCGGCGCCGGCGGCGAGGGTCTCGGCGATACGGTGAGGGTCGCGTGCCGTCGAGCGAGCGACGACGCTCGTGGTGGGCGAGGAGGCGCACAGGCGCCGCACCAGCTCAGGGCCGGTGGGACCTTCGAGGCCCAGGTCGACCACGACCACGTCCGGACGCGTGCGAGCGGTCGACTCGACCGCGCGGAACGCGTCGGACGT
The DNA here is from genome assembly GCA_963765865.1 of uncultured Actinomycetes bacterium. Classification (GTDB taxonomy): domain Bacteria; phylum Actinomycetota; class UBA4738; order UBA4738; family HRBIN12; genus AC-51. The sequence continues at coordinate 178,623 of CAVXYE010000018.1, read as the reverse complement.
GACCTCGATCTGGAGATCGGGCGCCGCGTGGAGCAAGTGGTATTGCAGGCGCGCGACCTCGTCCGCCGAGTCGAAGAGCAGCACGGTCGCCATCTGCTGGGGATATCGGCCGACCCTCTCGGAGGTTGAGCGAGCTACGTCGTGGGGGTCGATCGGCGGAGCGGAGAGCGCTGCTCAGTGCACGATGCCGGTGCGGATCGCGATCGCGACCGCTTGGGCCCGGTCGTTCGCGCCGAGCTTCTCGAAGATGCGCTCGAGGTGGGTCTTGACCGTGTGGGGGGAGATCCCGAGCTCGGTGGCGACCTGGCGGGTCGTCGCCCCGTCCGCCACCTTCTGGAGGATCTCCCGTTCGCGCTTGGACAGCGGCGCGGTCTTCGGCTCGTCGCCGACCGCTTGCGCCTCCTCGATGAACGTCTTGGTCAGCTGCGGGTGGATCACCGCGTTGCCTTCGACGGCGTTGCGGGCTGCATCGACGAGCGCGTCGGGAGAGGCGTCCTTGAGGAGGTACCCCGACACCCCCGCCTGGATCGCTTCGGAGATGGCCCCGCGCGACTCATCGATCGTGATCAGGATGATCTTCGTTTCCGGCGAGGCCTCGCGGATCCGGCGGGTCGCCTCGATGCCGTCCATCCCCGGCATCCGGACATCCATGAACACGACGTCCGGCGTGAGGTCTCGGGCCTGTTCGACGGCCTCCTCCCCGCTCCCGGCCTCTCCGACGACGACGACGGCATCCTCGGAGAGCTCCAACGCGGTCCGGAGCCCTTCCCGCGTGACGGGATGGTCATCAACGATGAGTGCGCGGATCGACATGGGTCTCCTCGAGGGAAGGGGCGGTATCGTTGGGGGAAGCATAGTGCCGAAATATCCGCGCCGGTCGAATGGCCGACGAGAACGAACGACGAGGGCGGGAGCGATCCGATGGATGAGCACGAAGGCGCAACGCCGACCCCCGTGGTCGCGGTTGAGGCTCCGGAGGCCGGTCTCCGCGACCGTGTGCTGCAGGCCCTGATGCAGGTCTACGACCCCGAGCTCGGCATCAACATCGTCGACCTCGGCCTCGTGTACAGCGTCGACGTCAGCGACGAGGGGGATGTGGACATCACCTACAGCCTCACCACGATGGGGTGTCCGATCGGCCCGCTCATCGAAGACCAGATCCGCGCCTTCCTGGCGCCGATCCAGGAGATCCGCGAGGTACGGCCCGAGCTCGTCTTCCGGCCTCCGTGGTCCCCCGAGCTGATGTCGGACGAAGCGAAGGCATCGCTCGGCATCTTCTGAGCGCGTCAGCCGGTTGACGTTGCACCTGCAACACGGGTAGAACGACCGTCTGACCCGACCGTGGGAGTAGGGATCGTGATCCGAACGCGTGCCCGTGGACTCGTGGGCCTCATGATCCCGTCGCGTTTGTGCTGTCGACCTTGAGCAGCGAGCACGTCCCAAGCTCGTCGAACCCGAACGCGAAGGAGGATCTCCGCATGACCGAGTACGCGAACCCTGATGTGCTGGTCTCCACCGACTGGCTCGAAGCACAGCTCGACGACCCCGATGTCCGCGTGATCGAGGTCGACGAGGACACGACGGCTTACGAGAAGGGGCATATCCGCGGCGCCGTCGGCTGGAACTGGACCACCGACCTGCACACGCCGGTCGGTCGCGACTACCTGGATCAAGGCGGCTTCGCCGAGTTGCTCTCGGTGGCCGGCGTGGGATCGGGGACGACGGTGGTCCTCTACGGCGGCAACAACAACTGGTTCGCGGCGTACGCCTACTGGCTCCTGAAGCTCCGCGGCTTCGACGACGTGAAGCTGCTGGACGGCGGCCGGAAGAAGTGGGAGCTCGAGAGCCGGGAGTTGGTCCAGGACGTCCCGAGCTTCGAGCCGTCCGATCACGTGCTGCTGGGTGACGAGCGGCCCCAGATCCGCGCCCTCCGCGACGAGGTGATCTCGAAGGTCGGTTCGCCCACCGGATTCGTCGACGTCCGCTCACCCGAGGAGTTCCGCGGCGAGAAGCTGGCCCCGGACCATCTCCCGCAGGAGCAGGCGCAAGTGCCCGGGCACATCGCCGGAGCGGCCAACATCCCGTGGGTGAAGGCTGCGAACGACGACGGCACGTTCAAGAGCGCGGACGAGCTCAAGGCGCTGTACGAGGCCGAGGGGATCACGGCCGATCGCGACGTCATCGCGTACTGCCGGATCGGCGAGCGCAGCTCGCACACATGGTTCGCGTTGCAAGAGTTGCTCGGCTATCCGAACGTCAAGAACTACGACGGGTCCTGGACCGAATACGGCTCGCTCGTCGGCGCACCGGTCGAGCTGGGCTGAGAAGGGTGCGCTCGGGATGACGTCGACGCGATCCGAGGGACCAAAGGGTTCCCGGGCGGCGTGACGGTGTCGGGGCACGTCTACGACGTGCGGACCGGTCGTCTCCACGAGGTGGTGGGCCCGAGCGCGCTCGGGTGACCCACGCGCTCAGGGTGCTTCGGGGACGCCCACGATCAGGTTGGTGAGGCCGCCGATCGCGAGGCCCAGTCCGAACCCACCCAGAACGTCGAGCGGGTTGTGGGCCCCGAGGTAGATCCGGGCGAACGCGACCAGAACGACCGCGATCCACGGCGCCCAGCGCCAGGGGCCGCGGAGGTACGGCGTCGCGCACCATGCGAGCCCGGTCACCAGCATGACGTGACCGGACACGAACGAGAGACCCGTGGTGGGCGTCCCGGCCCTGATCACCGCTCCGGGCTCCGTGACGCCGGGCCGCTCGCGTTGCACGACCCGCCACACGAGCCGCTCGGTGAGGAGCTTCAGGGCTGTCACGATGAGCGCGGCGGCCGCGAGACGCGGCCGCCGCGCGGCCAGCGCGATCACCGCGACGATCGGTCCGACCGCGAGGACGCCGAGGAACTGCAGGTTGTGCGCGGCGAACGTCAGGCCGTTGGGGAGACCGTTGATCCACGAGAACACCGCGTGCTCCGGGCCAGGAACGCGGTGACTGTCCGCCACGAGCGCGCACAACCCGAACACGACGAGCCCGGCGACGGCGGCGCCCGCGTCGAGGCGTCTTCGGACGAACTGCCGGGAGCCCATGATCGGGACCCTATCCATCGATATCCGTGGATGCGATCCGTCGTTGAAGGACCGGGGGTCGTGAATCCGACCCCTGGAGTAGACTTTCGAGCGTGATCGGCGGGGCACCCGCCCCCGATCGATATGAAGGGGGAACACCGCGTGGCCGTCAGCCAAGAGGAGCACCTCCGAGAGCTGAGCAAGGGATATCGGTTCGACTGGAAGGACGGGTCGAACTCCGTCTTCGAGCCCAAGCGCGGGCTGTCCGAAGCGGTCGTCGAGGAGATCTCTGCTCGGAAGTCCGAGCCGGACTGGATGCGTAAGCGCCGGCTGAAGGCCCTGAAGCACTTCGAGCAGCGCCCCATGCCGTGGTGGGGGGCCGACCTTTCCGGCATCGACTTCGAAAACATCTACTACTTCATCCGGTCCACGGAGAAGCAGGCCCAGAACTGGGAGGACCTGCCCGAGGACATCCGCGGGACCTGGGACAAGCTGGGGATCCCCGAGGCGGAGAAGAAGTACCTCGGGGGCGTGTCCGCGCAGTACGAGAGCGAGGTCGTCTACCACAAGATCAAGAAGGAGCTCGACGACATCGGTGTGCTCTTCACCGACATGGACTCCGCCCTTCGCGACTACCCCGACCTGGTCAAGGAGCACTTCGGCACCTTGATCCCGGCGAACGACAACAAGTTCGCCGCTCTCAACACGGCGGTGTGGTCGGGCGGTTCGTTCATCTACGTTCCGCCGGGCGTCCACGTCGACATCCCGCTGCAGGCGTACTTCCGCATCAACGCCGAGAACATGGGGCAGTTCGAGCGGACGCTGATCATCGCGGACGAGGGTTCGTACGTGCACTACGTCGAGGGCTGTTCGGCCCCGATCTACACGAGCGACTCGCTGCACTCCGCGGTCGTCGAGATCAAGGCGATGAAGGGTGCGCGGGTCCGCTACACCACGATCCAGAACTGGTCCACCAACGTCTACAACCTGGTGACGAAGCGCGCGGCCGCCTACGAGGACGCCGTGATGGAGTGGGTCGACGGGAACATCGGCTCGAAGGTCACCATGAAGTACCCGTCGATCTACCTGCTGGGCAAGGGTGCCCGCGGCGAAGTGCTCTCCGTCGCGTTCGCCGGCAAGGGGATGCATACGGACGCGGGCGGGAAGGCGATCCACGCAGCCCCGTACACGACCAGCGTGATCACGTCGAAGTCGGTCTCGAAGGACGGCGGCCGGACCGGTTACCGGGGCCTCGTTCGCGTGGAGCCCGGTGCCCACCACGCCCGGTCCAACGTCCGATGCGACGCGCTGATCCTGGACGAGGAGAGTCGCTCCGACACCTACCCCTACATCGAGGTCGAGGACGAGACGGCGGCGCTGGGCCACGAGGCAACGGTCTCGAAGGTCGGCGAAGACCAGCTCTTCTACCTCATGAGCCGAGGGCTGTCCGAGGTCGAGGCGACCGCGATGATCGTGAACGGGTTCATCGAGCCGATCACCCGCGAGCTGCCGATGGAATACGCGGTCGAGCTGAACCGCCTGATCGAGCTGCAGATGGAGGGCTCGGTCGGGTAGCGAGCAGGGCCGGCCCGGGCGGACGTCGGCGCGCTCGGTCGTGAATCCGACCCATTGAGTAGGATTCCTTCCGATGACGTCCACCACGTTCGACGAAGCCGCGTTCGAGCTGCTGCCCAAGACGACGGAGCCGCTGCAGCGCATGCGCAAGCAAGCGTTCGAAGAGTTCCGCGCCCTGCCGATCCCGTCGCAGGAGACCGAGGAGTGGCGCTACACCGACCTCTCGGACTTCGAGCTGTCGTTCGAACCGCACGTGCCGGGCGGCGTGAGGACGACCTCCGGGCAGGATCTGGATGGGCTCGGCATCGTGTTCACGGATCTGGACGGGGCGGCCGAGTCCCATGCCGACCTCGTCGAGCGCACCCTCCACTCGCTCGTTCCGACGGACCGCACCAAGTTCACGGCGCTCCACGGAGCGTTCCGGACCGGGGGAACGTTCCTCTACGTCCCGCGTGACGTTCGGGTCGAGCTGCCCCTCCAGACCCTGACGTACCTGGACGCCGACGATGCGGCCACCTTCCCGCACACGCTCTTGATCGCGGACGAGGGTGCCGACGTCACCTTCATCGACCGTTTCACCTCGCCGGACCTCAGCCGGGCGCTCTCCGACGCGGTCGTCGAGATCGTGGTCGGCGACGGCGCGCACGTCCGGTACGTCTCGATCCAGGAGTGGGGTTCGGGCGTGACCCACCTGGGGATCCAACGTGCCCGGGTCGGCCGCGACGCCGAGTTCCGCTCCCTCGCGATCGGGTTCGGGGCCTCGCTCGCTCGGGCAGAAGCCGAGACGGTGCTCGCCGGCCCCGGTGGGTTCTCCGAGATGCTCGGGGTCTTCTTCGCGGACGGCACCCAGCACTTCGATCATCGTTCCGTCCAGGATCATGTCGCTCCCAACTGCAGCAGTGACCTGCTGTACAAGGGGGCGCTCCGCGACGCCTCGCGGGCCGTCTACAGCGGCTGGGTCCACGTTCGACCCGGGGCGCAGAAGACCGACGCGATGCAAACGTCGCGCAACATCGTCCTGTCCGAGCACGCGAAGGCCGACGCCATCCCCAACCTCGAGATCGAGGCGAACGATGTGCGGTGCGGGCACGCGGCGAGCGTCGGGCCGGTCGACGACGAGACGGTGTTCTACCTCGAGAGCCGTGGGATCCCGCGCGCGGAGGCCGAGCGGCTCATCGTCACCGGCTTCTTCCAAGAGGTCTTGGACCGGGTCCGTCTGGACGAGGTCCGGCACAACGCCGAGCTCGCGATCCAGGAGGAGCTCGCCGAGCCGTCCACCGAGGGGGTGCGCTGATGCCCTCGGCGGTCCGCGTGTGTTCGGTCGATGACGTGCCCGAAGGTGAGGCGCGCCGCTTCGCCGTCGATGGCCGCTTGGTCGCCGTCGTGAACCTCGGCGACGAGGGGTTCCGTGCCGTCGATGCGATCTGCTCGCACGAGCACTACTACTTGGACGAGGGGGAGGTGGACGTGGATCTCGAGACGATCGAGTGTCCGAAGCACGGGTCCACCTTCGACCTCGACACCGGCAACGCTCGAACGCTCCCAGCGATCAAGCCGGTGGATGTGTTCCCCGTGACCGTGACCGACGACGACGTCCTGATCGAGGTGTGACCAGATGACCCAGAACGATGCCAGTGCTCCCGCGACGCTGCAGGTCAAGGGGCTGCGCGCCGCGGTCGGCGACCGCGAGATCCTGCGAGGGATCGATCTCACCGTGCAGCAAGGCCAGATCCACGCGCTGATGGGCCCCAACGGATCCGGCAAGTCGACGCTCTCCAACGTGATCATGGGGCGACCCGGATACCGGATCCTCGAGGGAAGCGTGGTCTTCAACGGCGAGGACATCACGACCCTGACGCCCGACCAGCGGGCCAAGCGAGGACTGTTCCTCGCGATGCAGTACCCGACCGAGGTCCCGGGCGTGTCGGTGGTGAACTTCCTGCGGACGGCGTACCAGGCGGTCAAGGGAGAGCAGATCTCCGCGCTGGCGTTCCGCAAGCACATGAAGACGCAGATGGATCGGCTCGGGATCGAGGACGCGATGGTCCAGCGGTACGTGAACCAGGGGTTCTCGGGCGGAGAGAAGAAGCGGAACGAGGTCCTGCAGCTCGCCGTGCTCGAGCCCTCGCTCGCGATCTTGGACGAGACGGACTCGGGCCTCGACATCGATTCGTTGAAGCTGGTGGCCGAGAGCGTCAACGAGCTGGCGGGTCCGGAGCTCGGCGTGCTGATCATCACGCATTACCAGCGGATGCTGAACTACATCACCCCAGGGTTCGTGCACGTCATGATCCAGGGGCAGATCGTGAAATCCGGCGGTCCTGAGCTGGCGCACGAGCTCGAGGACAAGGGGTACGAGGGCATCCGACAGGAGCTCGGGATCGAGGCGCCCGACGACGTCGACGAGGGACCGGACGAAGGGGTGGCGTGAGATGAACGGGTTCGACGTCGAAGCGGTCCGCCGTGACTTCCCGATCCTCGAGCGCACCTTCGACGGCAAACCGCTCGTCTACCTCGACTCCGGGGCAACGTCTCAGAAGCCCGTCCAGGTGATCGAGGCGGAGTCGAACTACTACCGACTCCACAACGCCAACGCCCATCGCGGCATCTACGCGTTGGGGGAGGAATCCACCGAGGCGTACGAGGGAGCTCGGTCGCGGATCGCCCGCTTCTTCGGCGTCGAGGACGCATCGCGGCTGGTGTTCACGCGCGGGACCACCGAGTCGATCAACCTCGTGGCGTACGGGTGGGGCCGCGCCTTCCTGGGTGAGGGCGACGAGATCGTCATCACCGAGATGGAGCATCACTCGAACATCGTGCCGTGGCAGATGGTCGCGGAGGCGACCGGCGCGACGCTCCGCTACGTCGGTTTGACGGATGACGGCCTCCTGGATCTCTCCAACCTCGGTGAGCTGCTCAACGAGCGGACCGCGATCCTGGGCGTGACGGCCATGTCGAACGCGCTCGGCACGATCACGCCATTGCGACAACTGATCGATGCCGCGCACGCGGTCGGAGCCATCGTCGTGGTCGATGCGGCGCAAGCAGCCCCGCACCTGCCCCTGGACATGGACGGTCTCGACGTGGACTTCCTGGCGTTCAGCGGTCACAAGATGCTCGGCCCGACCGCGAGCGGCGGGCTGCTGGCCAAGCGTGCGCTCCTGGATCGACTGCAGCCGATGTTCGGCGGCGGCGACATGATCAGGGAGGTCTTCCACGACCACGCCACGTGGAACGACGTCCCCTACCGGTTCGAGGCGGGAACGATGCAGGTGGCGCAGCAGGTCGGCTTGGCCGCGGCGTGCGACTACCTCGATGCCCTCGGCATGGACGCCGTGCGCGCTCATGAGGTCGAGATCACGCGATACGCGATCGACCGTCTGCTCGAGGCGGGCGCGGTGGTCTACGGTCCGAAGGACACCGACATCCGCGGAGGGACGGTCAGCTTCTGGTACCGCGACATCCACCCGCACGACCTGGCGACCATCCTGAACGAAGACGGGATCGCGATCCGGGCCGGGCATCACTGCGCGCAGCTCGTGATGCGTCGCTACGGGACGCCCGCCACCGCGCGAGCTTCGTTCTACGTGTACAACACGACCGAGGAGGTCGACCTCTTGGTCGCGTCGCTCGCTCGCGCGGGCGATATCTTCGCGTCCTAGAGGGTTCCGACGTACGACGGGAGACGATGTGGCGCTCGACGACATCTACAAAGAAGTGATCCTCGATCACTACAAGAACCCGCGGAACAAGCGGGACCTGCCCGGTGCCGAGGTTTCGTGCACCCGGAACAATCCGCTGTGTGGGGACGAGATCACCGTGTTCGCTCACGTCGATGACGGGACGGTGGCCGAGCTGACCTTCCAGGGAGCGGGATGTTCCATCTCGCAGAGCTCCGCTTCGATGATGACCGAGGCCGCCGCGGGCAAGACGGTGGACGAGACGCTCGAGCTGGCCGGGCGGTTCCGGGGGATGATGGCCGGCGAGGTCGAGCCCGACGACGACCGCTTCGGCGATCTCGTCGCGCTCAAGGGCGTCGTCAAGTATCCGATCCGGATCAAGTGCGCCGTGCTCGCCTGGGACGTCTTGCAGGAGGCGCTGCAGGACGCCGGTGAGGCGACCGGCGCCCAGCCGCATACCGCCGGCTGAGCGCGTTCACGGTTCGACGCGGCTCCGCCGGGCGCGCGGGTGGGGCTCCGCGGCCGCCCGTACGATGAACCGATGCGCGTGGTCTTCAGCGAGGACGCCCGTGACTTCCAACGACGTGATTGGACCGAGCTGGCGCGCGTCGATCCGGCCGGGACGATCTTCCATCGACCTGCCTTCCTGAAGCTCTACTGGGAAGAGTTCGGTGAGACGCCCGACCACCTGTTGCTGGCGTTCGCGGAGGAGGAGGACGGCCGCCAGGTGGCGGCCGTCGCCTTCGAGCGGATGGACGACACGCTTCGGTTCCTCGGTGGCACCGAGGTGACCGACTACATGGGCCCGGTCGGCGAGCCGTCGACGCAGGAGCAGGTCGCGAAGGAACTGTGGGCGGCACTCGTCCGCCGCGACGATTGGCGCTCCGCCGACCTGCGGGGCCTCGCGGAGGACCGAGCGTGGCTCGGTCTCCTCCGCGAGGCCGCCAAGGCAGAGGGGCTCGTGGTGCGAGAGGACGAGGACCAGAACGGGATCGCTCCGTTCATCGCGCTCCCGTCCACCTGGGAGGGGTACCTGGGATCGCTGCCCGCCAAGCTCCGTCACGAGATCCGGCGGAAAGCCAAGAAGCTCGAAGCCGAAGCCGGTCCGTTCCGGATCATCGTTGCGGACCAAGATTCGCTCGAGCCGCTGCTCGATCGATTCGTCGAGCTCCATCGGATGAGCGAGGGGCCCAAAGGCGTGTTCATGGTGCCGGGGATGGAGATCTTCTTCCGCCGACTGGCAGCGGCGTTCCTGCCCGAGCACGTCTTCCGGCTCACCTTCATCGAGGTCGGCGGGCAGCTGGCTGCGGGCACGATCGGATTCGTCTGCGACGAGACGTCGTACCTGTACAACTCGGCGTTCGATCGCGCCTGGGGCTCGCTCGCGCCGGGGATGGTGCTCGTGGCCGAAGACATCCGCCTCGCGATCGAGGAGGGATGCACCGTCTTCGATCTGCTGAAGGGTGATTACGCCTACAAGTATCGGTTCGGCGCGGTGCCGAGGCGCGTGCGCCGGCTGACGGTCGATCGTCCCTGAGCTACGGGTAGGCGCGGATCGTCCGGATGATCAGATCGGCCGTGTCCGCGTCCCCGCCCAACACGACGCTGCCGGAAGCGAGAACCTCGTCCGGGTCCAGACGCTTGCCCGTGACGAGGGCGAATTGGGGCGCGCGGCCGACGATCGTCGCGTCCGGCTTCCGTTCGGGATCGGGAACCTCGCCGATCCCGAGAGCCTGATGCCAGGACCCCTCACCGGCGCCTTCGACGTCGATCTGCACGCTCTGCCCCGAGAGGTCGTGTCCCGCTTGGCTCAGCGCCCACGGCAGCATGCGGACGGCCAGGTCGATCGTCAGGTAGACCGGCCAATGCTGCCACCCGGTCTGCCAGCCGCTTCCCACCCCGTTCGTCGCGCGCATGTCTTCGCCGTGCAGGAACCACTCGACCACGCGCGACTGCACGAGGTACCGAGCCGCGATGTCTCCGGCGATCCACGGGAACCGAGCGTTCCGCCAGTCGTCATCGTCGAGCTTGCCGGCGTAGACGAGGAACGATTCCGCGGCCGCGCCCCACGTATCGAGGATCATCCGGGTCTCGAGCCCGGAGCGGCGGTTGACGGTCCAGGCGTTCCACCCGTCGACGGTGAAGGGCTCCTCGCCGAGCTGAGCGCGGTACTCCTCGAGCTCCTCGGCCGGTTCGCGCGCCATCAGCTGTGCGGCCGCGGTGTCCCCGGCCATCAGGTGAGCCATCACGTCACGGTTCCACCAGCCGGGGTCCGCGCTGGGCTGTTCCCAGGAGTCGGGCTCCGCGAACTGGATCATCCGACCCAGTCGTTGCCGCTCGGCATGCGCGATGCCCAGCAGCTCTTCTCGATCGATCGCCACCAGTGCGCAACCTCCTGCAGCCGCCGTCCCGAACGCCAGACGGGCCGAACTCGCGCGAAGTGTACAGTCGCGCGATGCGCGTCCTGGTCTGCCCGGACAAGTTCCGAGGGACCCTCAGCGCCCCACGAGCGGCCGAAGCGATCGCGCGCGGCTGGGGCCGAGCCAGGCCCGATGATCAGGTCCGGCTGATGCCGCTGGCGGACGGCGGGGAAGGGACGCTCGACGTCCTCATGCCCGATGCCGGCCCTTCGCTCGCGGGATCCCGCCGCGTCGCTCGGAGGGTGACCGGGCCGGATGGGGACCCCGTCGATGCGCACGCGGGCGTGCGAGGTGGCACCGGTCTCGTCGAGATGGCGCGCGCGTCCGGGCTCCAGCTGTTGACGCCGGCCCGCCGAGATCCCTGTCGAACGACGACCCGCGGCACCGGCGAGTTGATGGCAGCGTTGCTCGACGAGGGCATCGATCGGCTGCTGGTCGGGCTCGGAGGATCCGCGACCAACGATGGCGGAGCGGGGATGGCGCGCGCCCTCGGGATCCGGTTCCTGGATGCAGCGGGCGAAGCGATCCGCGAAGGGGGAGCGGCGTTGCTCGGGTTGGCGCGGATCGATGCCCGTGGCATCGATCCGCGCCTGGCGGCCGTGGACTGCGTCGGGCTGACCGACGTCGACAACCCGCTCTGTGGGCCGACGGGCGCGAGCGCCACGTTCGGCCCACAGAAGGGCGCATCGCCCGAGGACGTCTGGGACCTCGATCACGCGCTCGGGCATCTCGCCGCCGTCGCGTATCGAGACCTCGGTCTCGACCTGCAGCACGAGCCGGGTGCGGGGGCGGCCGGCGGTCTGGGGTTCGGACTGCTCGCGTTCTGCGGTGCCTCCCTGCGATCCGGGGCCGAGGCGGTGATGGAGGCGGTCGGGTTCGACGACGAGCTCCGGGAGGCGGATCTGGTCATCACGGGGGAGGGAACCTTCGATGAGCAATCGCTGCGTGGGAAGGTGCCGGCCGGTGTGATGCGCGCGGCGGAGCTTCGTCGCGTCCCGGTCGCGATCGTCTGCGGTGCGGCGCAGCTCCATCCCGAGGGGATCGCCGTGCGATCGCTCGTCGATCGGGTGGGGCTCGATCGCGCCCTCGCCGATACGCGCCGGTCGGTCGAGCTGGTCGCGGAGGAGCTCGCGCGGGACGTCGCACGAGGCGTCACGCCGTGAGCGACGCCGCCGGTCGTTTCTCGGAGGCGGCGGCCGCAGCCGGGCTCGCCCCCGATGTCCGACGCTTCCCCGAGGGCACGCGGACGGCCGATGATGCCGCCCGCGCGATCGGATGCGACGTCGGCCAGATCGTGAAGTCGCTCGTGTTCGTCGCGGGGAGCGAGCCGGTGCTCGCGCTGACGTCCGGGAGGAACCGGGTCGACACGGCCAAGCTGGCGGCGTTGTGCGGCGCCATCGATGCCCGCAAGGCGACGGCCGACGAGGTGCGCGCGGCGACGGGGTACGCGATCGGCGGCACGCCACCGTTCGGCCACCCGGCGCGGCTCCGCTGCCTTGGGGACCCTGACCTGGTTGCTTTCGATATCGTTTGGGCCGCAGCGGGAACGCCCGATTCGGTGTTCCCGATCGATCCCGATGAACTGATGCGGCTCGCCGGCGCCCGGGTCGCGCCGTTCACGGAAACCCGACCGGGCGGGTAGGGTTCGCGCGCGTCCACGGGTACACTGGTCGACGTCCGAGAGATCACGCCGAGACATCGCGGAGGATCGATGCTGACGCTCACACCGGCAGCCGCCGGCAAGGTGAAGGAGCTCCTCGTCGAGGAAGGCCGTGCCGACATCGCGTTGCGCGTGGCGGTGCAGCCGGGCGGATGTTCGGGTCTCCGGTACGCGATGTACCTGGATGATCAGGTCACCGACAAGGACGCGAGCGAAGAGCAACACGGCGTCCGTATCGTGATCGACAAGCTCTCGGTTCCCTATCTCTCACAGGCGACGGTCGACTTCATCGACTCGCTGGAGCAGACGGGCTTCACGATCGACAATCCGGCTGCGCAGGGCGGATGCGCCTGCGGCCACTCGTTCCACTAGTCGTCCTAGTCCCCAGCACCGCGTTCCCTGGATCCATTCGAGTCGGATCTCGGCTCGTTTCGACGTATGAATGGCGCGTGATGCCGAAGATCGAGTATCGTGGCCGGCTCCTCGAACCCGAAGCGAATCCCCGCCCCTCGACACAGCGTTGGGCCCTACCTGAGCTTCCATCTCGATATCGGCCCACTGCGCGGTCGAACGATCGTGTCCACGTGCCGACCCTCCGTTCGCCTTCCACCCGTTCCATGGTCGCGGCCGTACGGTCTCCGTGACCGGTTGAAGGGAGAACGTCCATGAGCATCCGTCCGTCCGTCGGCCCCGTGCAGCATCCCGCGCTCCAGAGACATCTCACGCAGCGGGCCGAGAACGTCCAGAACAGGATCGCCGACACCATCACGCGCTTCGCCGGGTCGATGGCGTTCGTCTACGTCTCGATCATCTGGTTCGCGCTCTGGATCGGGCTGCACGTGGAGAAGTACCCCTACGGGCTGCTGACGATGATCGTGTCGCTCGAGGCGATCTTCCTCTCGACGTTCGTGATGATCAGCCAGAACAGGGCGGACGAGAAGCGTCAGGTCTTGGCGGACAACCAGTGGAAGATCGTCCAGTACGAGGAAGCCCAGAACGATCAGCTGATCGAGCTGACGAAGCAGATCCTGGAGCTAACGAAGGCGATCCACTCCGTCGCGATCACCCTGCAAGGCCAGGGTGGTCAGGGTCAGTCGGGGTCGTAAGCGAGGTTCGGCCGGAGCCACCGCTCGGCCTCCGTCACGCTCTCACCGAGTCGGCGGGCGTAGTCCTCGACCTGGTCCTTCCCGATGCGACCGACGTTGAAGTAGCGCGCGGCGGGATGCGCCAGGTAGATCCCGGACACGCTGGCTGCCGGAAGCATGGCGCCCGTCTCGGTCAGCTCCATGCCGATCTCACGAGCGCCCACGAGATCGAACAGCCGTCGCTTGAGGACGTGGTCCGGGCACGCGGGGTAGCCGAACGCCGGCCTGATCCCGCGGTAGCGCTCGGCGATCAGGTCCTCGTTCGAGAGCCGCTCATCGGGTGCGTACCACTCCCGCCTGACCTTCGCGTGGAGCCACTCGGCGCACGCCTCCGCGAGCCGGTCGGCGAGCGCCTTGACCATGATCGCTCGGTAGTCGTCGTGTTCGGCCTCGTATCGCTTCACGAGCTCGTCGCACCCGAGTCCCGCGGTGACCGCGAACGCGCCCACGTGATCGGCCAGACCCGTTTCCATGGGAGCGACGAAGTCCGCGAGCGAGCGGTTCGGGTCGTCCGCCCCTCGCTCGGCCTGCTGACGAAGCATCGGCAGCGTCACACCGTTCGCCAACACGATGTCGTCCCCTTCGCTGTTCGCCCGCCAGAAGCCATACGTGGCGCGGGCTTGCAGACTGCCGGCGGCGACGACCTCATCCAGCAGCTCGTTCGCGTCCGCGAACAGCTCGCGAGCCTGAGGTCCGAAGTTCGTGTGATCGAGGATCTGCGGGTAGGAACCTTTCAGCTCCCAGGCGGCGAAGAAGAACGTCCAATCGATGACCTCGCGGAGCTCCTCGAGGGCGGGCTCGAGCGTTCGCGTGCCCGTGAAGGGCGGTGGCGAGACGTCGTCGTCGCTCCACGTGATCGGGGTCTTGTGCTGGAGCGCGATGCGGTAGGGGAGTAGCGGGGTCTTCTCGCGCTCCTCGTGCTGGGCTCGCAGCTTCGCCTGGAGCTCCCGGTTCCCCTCGTCGAGGGTGATCTTGCGTTCGGGATCGAGCAGCGACTGGACCACGCCGACCACGCGTGAGGCGTCGATGACGTGGACCACGGGTTGGGAATACGACGGTGCGATCCGGACCGCGGTGTGCTGGCGCGATGTGGTCGCACCCCCGATCATCAGCGGGAGATCGATCCCGCGCCGCTCCATCTCCTTCGCGACATGGACCATCTCGTCCAGGGAGGGCGTGATCAGCCCCGAGCACCCGACGATGTCGCATCCTTCCTCGAGGGCGGTGTCCAGCAGGACGTCGGCCGGGACCATGACGCCCAGATCGACGACCTCGTAGTTGTTACAGCCCAAGACGACGCCCACGATGTTCTTGCCGATGTCGTGCACGTCCCCCTTGACCGTGCACAGGATGACCTTGCCGCGGGCGCGCGCCGTCCCTCCTGAGGCGACCAGGACGCGCTTCTCTTCCTCCATGAACGGCTCCAGGTAGGCGACGGCCTTCTTCATCGCGCGCGCGCTCTTGACCACCTGCGGCAGGAACATCTTCCCGGAGCCGAAGAGGTCGCCGACGATCTGCATCCCGTCCATCAACGGTCCCTCGATCACCTCGAGCGGCCGCTCGTACTGCTGCCGGGCTTCCTCGGTGTCTTCCTCGATCCAGCGGTCGATCCCGTGGACCAGCGCGTACGAGAGGCGCTCCTGGACCTCCGCTTCCCGCCACGTGAGGTCCTCTTCCTTCGCGATCGCGCTTCCGTGGACGCCCTCGGCGAACGTGACGAGCCGCTCGGTCGCGTCCGGCCGACGGTTGAAGATCACGTCCTCGACGTGTTCCAGCAGGTCAGGCGGGATGTCCTGGTAGACGTCGAGCTGGCCCGCGTTCACGATCGCCATATCGAGCCCGGCCGCGATCGCGTGGTACAGGAACGCCGAATGCATCGCACGGCGGACGGGCTCGTTCCCGCGGAACGAGAACGACAGGTTCGAGACGCCGCCGCTCACCTTCACGCCGGGGCAGCGCCGCTTGATCTCGCGGGTCGCTTCGATGAACGCCTTGGCGAACTCGCTGTGCTCCTCGATGCCGGTGGCCACCGCGAGGATGTTCGGGTCCACGATGATCTCGCTCGGGTCGAAGCCTGCTCGTTCGATCAGCAGCCGGTAGGAGCGTTCCGCGATGTCGACCTTGCGTTGGACGGTGTCGGCCTGACCTTGCTCGTCGAAGCACATCACCACGACGGACGCCCCGTAGCGGCGTACCTTGGCGGCCTTCGCGAGGAAGTCGTCCTCGCCTTCCTTCAAGCTGATCGAATTGACGACCGCCTTGCCCTGGACGCACTTCAGGCCTGCCTCGATCACGTCCCACTTGGAGGAGTCGACCATGATGGGGACCTTCGCGATCTCCGGCTCGGTCGCGACGAGGTTGAGGAACCGGGTCATGGCCTGCGCGCCGTCGATCAGGTCGGTGTCCATGTTCACGTCGATCAGGTTGGCGCCGTTCTCCACCTGGTCGCGCGCGACGTCCACCGCCGCCTGGAAGTCGCCGGACTCGATCAAGCGGGCGAACCGCTTCGAGCCGGTGATGTTCGTCCGCTCGCCGACCATCACGAACCCGGTCTCGGGCGTGATCCGGAAGGGCTCGAGCCCCGAGAAGGAGGTGAAGTCTTCGAGGGTGGGCAGGGATCGGGGCGCGGCGTCGGCGACCGCCGCCTTGATCGCGCGGATGTGGTCCGGCGTCGTTCCGCAGCAGCCGCCGACCAGGTTGACGAGCCCGGCCGCCGCGAACTCTCCGAGCAGTGCGCTGGTGATCTCGGGGGTCTCGTCGAAGCCCCCGAAGGCGTTCGGCAGACCCGCGTTGGGGTAGCTGGCGACGGGAACGGTCGCGACCCGTGCGAGCGCTTCGACCGACGGACGCATCTCGCGGGCTCCCAGGGAGCAGTTGACCCCCACGATCACCGGGTCCGCGTGCGCGATGGAGAGCCAGAACGCCTCGATCGTCTGACCGGAGAGGGTCCGTCCGCTCCGGTCGACGATCGTGACCGAGATCCAGCGGGGAAGGTCGGGGGCGACGTCGATCGCGGCGGCGATCGCCGCCTTGGCGTTCAGGGTGTCGAAGATGGTTTCGATCAGCAGCAGATCGACGCCGCCGTCGCGCAGGGCCTCGATCTGCTCCGCGTAGGCGGCGTAGACCTGGTCGAAGTCGACCGTCCGGAACGACGGATCATCCACCTTGGGTGACAACGAGAGGGTGACGTTGAGCGGGCCGAGCGACCCGGCGACGAGGCCGCCGTGTCGATCGGCCGACTCGCGAGCGAGGCGGGCGCCCTCCAGGTTCATGTCTCGGACCGCGTCCTGCAGCCCGTAGTCGGCCTGGCCGATCGACGTGGCCGTGAAGGTGTTCGTCGTGGTGATGTCGGCCCCGGCCTCGAAGTACGCGTCGTGGACCGAGGTGACGATGTCCGGACGGCTCAGGTTGAGCAGGTCGGGGTCGCCCTTGACGTCGCGGTCATGATCGCGGAACCGCTCGCCTCGGAAGTCGCTTTCCTCCAGACCGCTGCCCTGCAGGAGGACACCCCACGCGCCATCGAGGATCACGATCCTCTCGGCGATCGCCGTTTCGAGCCGTTCGCGTGCATCCATCGGTGAACAAAGAGTAACGGCAGCGACCTGCGAGGACCGTTACTGGCGCCATCCGGCGGAGACCCGCTAGGCTCCGCCGGTGAGTCAGAGCCTCCCGGAGATGGTGATGCGCCCAACCAAGGGGTCGTCCAGCACCCCCCAACCCGAGGTGCGGGCGTCTCGGACGAAACGGGAGACCGCGGTGGCCCTCTCCGGCGTCCCGTTGTTCGCCGACCTTCCGAAGCGACATCTCCAGCGGCTCGCGCGGGAGGCCGACGAACTCGCGTTCGCCCCCGGCGAGCAGATCGTGCGAGAGGGGTCCCTCGGCGAGACCGTCTTCGTGGTGATGGAGGGCAGGGCCAAGGTCACGCGGAACGGGCGGCGGGTCGGGGAGGTCCTGCCCGGCGACTTCTTCGGGGAGCTGTCGGCGATCGACGGCGGTCCCCGGACGGCTTCCATCACGGCGGTGACGCCCGTTCGCGTCGTTCGGCTGTTCCGCCGGACGCTCCGCAAGCTGCTCCAGGATGAGCCGCAGCTGACGGTCAAGATCCTCGACGGGATCGTGCGGCGGATCCGCCAGGTCGAGCGGCGCTCCGGCTAGCTCCGCTCGGTCCCGCCGGGATCGATCAGGGCATCGAGCTCGGCGAGCGTTGCTCCGTCGAGCTCCAGGTCCCCTGCCGCTGCGTTCGAGCGGGTGTGTCCGGCGTCGCGGCTGCCCGCGATCGCGCTCGTCACGCCCGGCTGCTGCCAGTTCCACGCGAGCGCCAGTTGCGGCAGGCTGACGCCCAGCCGCTCGGCCACGGGTCGCATCCCGTCCACCAAGGCGAACACGCGGTCGAGGTGCCCGACGGAGGTGAGTCCATCGGAGGCGCGCCAATCGTCGATCCGCTGTGCGTCCTCGCGATCGAAGGCTCCGGTCAAGAGGCCGGCGCCAAGTGGCGAGTAGCTGAGGACGCCGATCCCGGCCTCGCCGCACCAACGGATCAGCTCCCGGTCCTCCGGACGAACCAGCGAGAACTCCTGCTGCAACGAGTCGACGTGGCGGATGGCGCTGCACCGCTCGATGAGCGTCCGATCGAAGTTCGAGACGCCGACCCAGCGGACCTTGCCGGCATCGACGAGTCCGCCGATCGCTCCCCAGGTGTCTTCGACCGGCACCCCGCTCCGATCCGGCCAGTGCAGCTGGTAGAGGTCGATCACGTCCACCCCGAGACGGCCGAGGGAGGCGTCGCATGCCGCCCGGACCTGCCCGGGCTGGAACCCCGTCCCCTCGGGGGCCGGGGCCACCTTCGTGGCCAGGAAGATCCCGTCGCGTCGCCCGGCGAGGGCCTTGCCGACCAGCATCTCGGAGACCCCATCGCCGTAGACCTCGGCGGTGTCGACCCAGTTCATCCCGGCGTCGAGGCCCGCGCCGACCGCATCGATCACCTCCGACTCCGACCGGTTGGGACCCCATGCGTCGCCGCCGGCCTCCCACGCGCCGAAGCCGATCACCGAGAGCTCGGGACCCATGGCCCCCAGTCGTTGTGTGCGCATGCCCCATACAAACACAACGTGAGCTTCCCGGTCGGTGTCGACGTGGCGCGCTACGCTAGATGCCGGAGCGCAACCCCGTCCGCAACCCGAAGGAGCGAATGGCCTCCCGGCCAACCGGTTCGATGAGCAAGACCGTCGAAGAGCGCGACCACGTCGTCATCCGTTTCGCAGGTGACTCCGGAGACGGCATGCAATTGACCGGTGACCGATTCACCAATGCCACTGCGATCCTGGGGAACGATCTTGCGACCTTGCCGGACTTCCCGGCCGAGATCCGGGCGCCGGCCGGCACGGTCCACGGGGTATCCGCCTTCCAGATCCAGTTCGCGAGCAGCGACGTCACCACCCCTGGGGACCACGCAGACGTCTTGGTGGCCATGAACCCGGCGGCGCTCAGAGCCGACCTGGACAAGGTGGCGCGGGGGGGAACGATCATCATCAACGAGGATTCGTTCACCCAGCGCAACCTCGAGAAGGCGGGCTACGCGTCGGACCCGACCACCGATGGGACGCTGGACGGCTACCAGATCTACCCGGTGCCGATGACGTCGATCACCGTTCGGGCCGTCGAGAGCCTCGGCGTCGGCAAGAAAGAAGCCGAACGGTCGAAGAACATGTTCGCCCTCGGATTGGTCTCGTGGATGTACGGGCGTCCGGTCGACGTCACGCTCCGGTGGTTGGAGAAGAAGTTCGGCGGTAAGCCCGAGATCTACGAGGCCAACGTCGCATCGTTCAACGCCGGCTACAACTTCGGCGAGACGACCGAGCTCTTCGCGCATCAGATCCACGTCGCGGCCGCGCCGGTGATCGAGGGGACCTACCGGAACGTCGCGGGATCCCAGGCGTTGGCCTGGGGCCTCATCGCGGCGTCGGTCCGCAGCGGTGTGCCGTTGTTCTACGCCAGCTATCCGATCACGCCTGCATCCGACCTCCTGCACGAGCTGTCGAAACACAAGAACTTCGGCGTCGTGACGATCCAAGCGGAGGACGAGATCGCCGCGGCCAACATGGCGCTGGGCGCGGCGTTCACCGGTCACCTCGGGGTCACGGGCACGAGCGGGCCGGGGATCGATCTGAAGGCGGAGACGATCGGTCTCGCCGTCATCACGGAGCTGCCCATGATCCTGGTCGACGTGATGCGCGCCGGCCCATCCACCGGGATGCCGACGAAGAACGAGCAGGGCGATCTGTTGCACGCGATGTTCGGCCGCCACGGGGAGTCGCCCATCCCGATCGTGGCCCCGTCGTCGCCGGCGGATTGCTTCTCCGTGGCGATGGAAGCTGCCCGCGTCGCGATCCGCTACCGGACCCCGGTGATCCTGCTGTCGGACAGTTTCCTGCAGAACTCGTCCGAACCCTGGCTGCTTCCCGACATCGATGCGCTCCCCACCATCGACCCCAAGTTCGCGGAGGCGAACGGCGCGGACTTCCTCCCGTACGCGCGGGACGAACGGCTCGCCCGTCCCTGGGCGATCCCGGGCACGCCCGGCCTCGAGCATCGGATCGGTGGCCTCGAGCGGGAGGATCGGACGGGCGACATCAGTTACGAGGCCGAGAACCACGAGCGGATGACGCAGATCCGACGCGAGAAGGTCGAGGGGATCGCCGCCGACATCCCGCCGCTCGAGGTCGACGACCCGACGGGCGACGCGGAGCTCTTGGTGCTCGGGTGGGGGTCGACGGCCGGCACGGTCCGGGCCGCCGTCCAGCGTGTCCGCGGATCGGGTGAACGGGTGGCCACGGCTCATCTGCGGTGGCTCAACCCGATGCCGACGAACACGGGCGAGGTCGTGACGAAGTACCGACAGATCCTGATCCCGGAGCTCAACTCCGGACAGCTCACGATGTTGATCCGGGCCCGGTTCCTGGCCGATGCGAAGGCGTTCTCGAAGGTTCAGGGGCTCCCGATCTGGGCCGATGAGCTGGAGGAAGCGATCGTGAGGATGTTGCATGGCTGAGGAGAACGGTGCCACCAGCGGCGTCGCCACGCTGACGAAGAAAGACTTCACGTCCGACCAGGAGCCGCGATGGTGTCCCGGCTGCGGCGATTACGCGATCCTGGCGGCCGTCCAGGGATTCATGCCCGAGCTCGGGATCGAGCCCCACAACACGGTGTTCATCTCCGGGATCGGATGCAGCGGCCGGTTCACGTACTACATGGACACCTACGGGTTCCACGGGATCCACGGTCGGGCGCCCGCGATCGCGACCGGTGTCGCGACGGCCAACCCGGCTCTGCATGTCTGGGTCGTCACCGGCGACGGCGACGCGTTGTCGATCGGCGGGAACCACCTGATCCACGCGCTGCGGCGGAACGTGAACATCAAGATCCTGATGTTCAACAACCAGATCTACGGACTGACGAAGGGCCAGTATTCGCCGACCTCCGAAGAGGGGAAGGTGACGAAGTCGACACCGTTCGGCTCGGTCGACCATCCGTTCAACCCCGTCGCGCTGGCGCTGGGCGCCGAGGCGACGTTCGTCGCTCGGACGGTCGACAACGATCGCAAGCACCTGACCGACGTGCTGCGACAGGCCGCGGAGCATCCCGGGCTCGGCGTTCGTCGAGATCTACCAGAACTGCAACGTGTTCAACGACGGCGCGTTCGATCTGATCCGAGACAAGCAACAAGGGGTGCACAACCAGATCCGTCTGGTGGACGGGGAGCCGATCGTCTTCGATGAGGGAACCCGCTGCGTGCGGGTCGGCGAGAACGGCCGGCTCGAGATCGCCGCGGTCGCCGATTCGGACCCGAGCTCCATCGTCACGCACGAGGTCCACGGCCGTCCTTCCCTCGCGTTCGCGCTGGCGCATCTCTCGCAGGGCCCGACCGAGCCAACCTGCATCGGTGTGTTCCATGAAGAGGACCGATCCACCTACGGCGAGGCGGTGCGATCACAGCTGGAGCGCGCGGTCGAACGGCTGGGGCCGGGCGACCTGAAGACGCTCCTGCACGGCGGGGATACCTGGACCGTGGGGTGAACCGCCGGGCTCAGCTTCGTCGGCCGAGCCAGGAGGCGAGGCCGACGCCACCGCAGGCACCCAGGACCAGTCCGACGGCCAGGCCGGCCGAGTTGTCTCCTCCCCCCGAACCGATCGCCGCGCCGAGCGCGGCGCCGAGCACGAGCCAGACCGGCGTCGGCAAGAGCGAGCCACCCCGACGGTCGCTCATCGCGTGGCGTCCTCCGGTGGGCGGAAACGCGCCAGCGCCTCGGTGGAGATGCGCTCGACCAGCTGGAGCCGGCTGACGAGGTCCGGGAGCACCCGGAGGAACCGGTCGACGTCGTCCTCGGTCGTGGCGGGGCCGAGGCTCACGCGGAAGCCTCCCATGCCGGGAACTCCGATCTGCTCGAGGACGGGGGAGGGATCTTCGGGGCGACCGCTGCCCGGTGAACCCGCGCCCACCCGGAACCCGCGATCGTCCAGGGCCATCGCCAAGGTCGACGGGTCGAGCCCGTCGACGACGAACGCCACGAGGTGCGGCGCTCGGTGCGTCGGGTGGCCGAGCACCGTCGCGCCGGGAACCTCCGCCGCGATCCGGTCACGGATCGTGGCGGTCAGCGGCCATTGACGGGCGGCCTCATCGGCCATCGTGGCCATCGCTGCGGCCAGCGCCGCCCCCATCCCGGCGATGCCGGGCGTGTTCTCCATCCCGGAGCGACGCTTCCGCTCCCGGTCGTCGCCGCGCGGGTACGCCGAGATCCCGACGCCGCGTCGCACGTAGAGCGCGCCGACACCCGGCGGCCCGCCGAACTTGTGCCCGGACAGGGACAGGAGGTCCACGCCCAGCGATGCCACATCGACGGGCAGGCGGCCCACGGTCTGGCACGCGTCCGTGTGGAACACGACCCCGGCCTCCCGTGCGAGCCGGGCTGCCTCGGCCACCTGCTGCAGCGTGCCGAGCTCGTGGTTGGCGTGTTGCAGGCTCGCCACCACGGTGCCGGGGCGGCGGACCTCGACCGCGAAGCGGTCGAGGTCCGCTCGTCCGGCACCGTCCACCGGGACCAGGACGACCTCGAACCCATCGGATCCCAGCACGGTGCAGGTGCCGCCCACCGAGGGGTGCTCGACCGTGCTCGCGACGATCCGGTTGCCGACCTCGCGCCTGGCTCGTACGGCGCCCGCGATCGCGAGTGCGACCGATTCGGTCCCACCCGACGTGAACACGATCTCGTCGGCCTGGGCGCCGATCGCCCGACCGATCGTCACCCGCGCGTCGTCGATCACCGCCCGCGCGGCGCGCGCAGGTCCGTGGATCGTCAGCGGGTCGCCGAAGACGTCCAGCGCCTCCATCATCGCAGCGCGCGCCTCGGGGCGAAGGGGCATCGCCGATGCGGCATCGAGGTAGACCTCTGCATCCATCACGGGGTCAAAGCGTAGCCCTCGTGCCGGCGGGTCCTACGGTGTCGCAGGCTCCCGGCCCCGGAGATAGAGGTACCAGTACGCGATGCCCGCGATGATCCCTCCTGCGATCGGCCCGGCGATCCACACCCACCAGTCGGTCCACGTGCCCGTCACCAGCGCGGGCCCGAACCAGCGAGCGGGATTCATGGCCGCGCCCGTGAGGGGTCCGACTGCGAGCACGTCGATGGTGATCACGAGGCCGACCGTGAACCCCGCCGTCATGGCGAAAGGACCACGATCGTCGACGACGGTCGCGAAGACCGCCCACACCAGGAAGAAGGTTGCGACCGCCTCGACCAGCACCGCCTTCCCGATCGCGTAACCGGACATGACGCTCGGCGTGCCACCGTTCACCGAGTCGAACGATTGCGCGGGCGAGAAGTACTTCAAGAGGAGGGCCGCCGCGACCGCGCCGGCGAGCTGCGCCACGATGTACACGGCGCTCCGAACGGTCGGCATCTTTCCGGTCACCCACAGAGCGGCTTGGATCGCGGGGTTGAAGACCCCACCCGAGATGTGGACCATCAGCGAGACCATGATCGCGATCGTCAGACCATGGGCGAACGCGATCGCCAGCTGATCGGTGTTGCCGGTGGCGATGATGGTCCCCGCGCCGAAGAAGATGAGCGCGAACGTCCCGATGAACTCGGCAACGGCCGCCTTGCCGGTGCCCTCCATGCGCCCTCCCGTGCCGTGTGTCCCTGCTCGCCGGAACGGTAGCGGAGGGTCCGGTGCGGGGCAAAGCGCCTGGAGGGCCCGTGGTAGCCTCCACGAACGTGGACGTGCTGCTCGTGTCACCCGACCCTCGCTCGCGGGAGCTGACCGCGCTCACGGTACGAAGCATCGAGCGACGCCTCGGAGAGGAGCTGCGTTTCCGCGCTGCCGCGAACGGTGACCTGGGGATCAAGGCTGCTCTGCGGGATCGCCCGCAGGTGATCGTCGCCGACGAGATCGCATCACGCGCAGGTGCCTTCGCGCTGGCAAAGACGGTGCGCGATGCACGGGATCCGTTCACGGGCGTGATCGTGATCCTGCTCGAGCGTGTACAGGATGCGTGGCTCGCACGGTGGTCGGGAGCCGACGCCTGGTTCGTGAAGCCTCCGGACCCGTTCGAGGTCGCCGATCGATTGTGGGAACTGCTCGAGCAGAGGGGCCTGGTGCCCCAGGAGGAACGGGTGTGAGGATCAAGGGAACCTGCAAACGCTGCGGACGGGAGTTCCTCGCGGATCAGGTGATCGAGGGTGGTGGACGCTGTCCCTGGGACGGCCAGCCGTTCACCGCCGACTACGCGTTGTCGTTGGTCGATGCGCTCAAGGCGGCGCAGGTCTTCGGGACGAAGCTCGAACGAGCGCTCGAAGAGATCGCCGACATCCATCCGGCGTTCACGCTCGACCGCGAAACGGTGCTGGGTTCGCTCAGCCGGAGCATCGCCTCGCTCGAGGAGAACCTGGTCCGGCAGGGCTGATCGGGAGGCGCGATGGGCTTCAACGCGATGCAGCCGGGGAAGGTCAAGCGAGCCGATCTGCTGTTCCTGATCGCGGCGGTGATCGTGGTCGGTGCGCTGTTGGCGTGGGCCTTCTTCGGTTCGTGACCGAAGGATCGGGCATCGGATCGGAGCCCTTCTGCTACCTCACGACGACGGGTCGGATCTCAGGCCGGTCGCACCGCATCGAGATCTGGTTCGCCCTTCACGACGACGCCGTGTATCTCCTTTCCGGCGGTCGTGAGGACGCCGACTGGGTCCGGAACATCCTCGTGTCCCCGCAGGTCGTCCTGGAGATCGCGGACGTGAAGCGCTTGACGCAGGCCAGGGTCGTGGAGCCCGGCACGGACGAGGACGCGCTGGCCCGGCGGCTGTTGCTCGAGAAGTACGACGGACCCGGCGAGGACCTCACGGAGTGGGCACGGACGTCCCTGCCGATCGCGATCGCGTGGCAGCCGGCCGCGTAGCCGTGCGCCGTTCCAGTTCAGCCTTCGTCGAACCCGATCGAGAACATCCGTTCCAGGTCGTGCTTGGAGTACACCTGGAACGCGATCAAGGACTCGGTTCGCGCAACGCCGTCGACGCGCGCGATCCCGCCGGGGATCACCTTCGCGAGGTCGTCGTGCGCGGGGACCCGCACGATCGCGACCAGATCGAACTCGCCCGCAACCGAATAAACCTCGGAAACGCCGTCGACGTCGGCGATCGCTTCCGCGGCGGCGGCGATCCCGTCGACGTCACATTGGATCAGGACAACCGCGTGGACGCTCACGGCACGGCCTCCTCACGAGCGTTCGAGGACGACGGCGAGCCCCTGCCCGCCGCTGATGCAGAGGGTCGCGAGCCCCAGGGACTTCCCGGCCGCACGGAGCTCGTACGCGAGCGCGAGGATGATCCGCGCGCCGCTCATCCCGATCGGGTGACCCAGGCTGATGCCCCCACCGTTCGGGTTGAGGCGATCGCGGTCGAACTTGAGCTCGCGTTCGCACGCGATGACCTGAGCAGCGAACGCCTCGTTCATCTCGATCAGATCGAAGTCGGCGATCGTGAGCCCCGCCTTGTCCAGGACCTTCGCGGTCGCGGGGACGGGCCCGATCCCCATCAGCTCCGGGGGAACCCCCGCCCAGCTCCACGCGACGATCCGTGCGAGCGGCTCCCGGCCCTCCGCCTTCGCCCGCGACGCCGACATCACGACCATCGCCGCCGCGCCGTCGGTGATCCCGCTCGAGTTGCCGGCCGTGACCGATCCGCCCTCACGGAACACCGGCTTCAGCTTCGCCAGACCCTCCAGGGTGGTGTCGGGGCGCGGGTGCTCGTCGTCCGTCACCGTCATCGGTCGCCCGTTCAGCGCGGTCTCGACCGGGAAGAGCTCCTCCGCCCGGCGTGACGCTCCGGCCGATGCCTTCTGCTGCGATCCGAGCGCGAACTCGTCCTGCTCTGCACGCGTGATGTCGTAGCGGTCGACCAGGTTCTCCGCGGTCTCGCCCATCACCAGCCCGCAGAGCGGGTCGAGGAGGCCGTCGCGGTACATCGCGTCCACGATCTGCGTATCGCCGAGGCGGTGGCCGCGTCGCATCTCCGGGAGCAGGTACGGGACGCGGCTCATGTTCTCCATCCCGCCCGCCAGCACCACCTCGGCGTCCCCGAGGGCGATCTGTTGAGCCGCCAGTTGGACGGCCTTCATCCCCGAGCCGCACGCCATGTTCACGTTGTACGCGGCGACCTCGATCGGCACCCCGGCGCGAACGCTGACCTGCCGTCCGGTGTTGGGTCCGTTCCCGGCCTGACGCGCGTGTCCGAGGATCGTCTGGTCGATCTGCTCGGGGGCGACGTCGGCGCGCCGCATCGCCTCCTGGACCGCCAGCGTCCCCAGCTCGACGGCGGGGGTGTCGGCGAACGAGCCGACGAACCTGCCGATCGGGGTGCGCGCACCCTCGATGATGACCGCCGTCTCCATGGTCCGAGTTTACCGGCCACCCTTCGGACGGCCGGCCGGCGTGCGGCCGCTCTCGCGCATCGCGGCGAGGATCCGTGCGAGCGCCGCCCCACCGTCGACGGGCTCCGAGGGGGGCAGCTCGCAGCGCTCCACCCGGGTCGGGTGCCGGCCGACCCACGAGCGGATCGCGGCGAGCTCGTCCGCGCGCTCGCGCGGGGCCGGCGAGCCGATCGGCTCCGGCGGCGGCTCGCCGCCCCGCGCGAGCGCGCCCTGGATCAGCTCGAGCCGCTCGCCACGGGGGCCCCGGAGGGTGAGCCGTACCGGCGGTCAGCCACCGGTCGACGCGGAGTCGCCAGAGCGACTCCGCGAGCGACCGGAGGCGGTCACGGGCGAGCGCCGCTTCCTCGAACCGCTCGTGCGCAGCGAGGTCGTGCATCCTTCCCTCGAGCTTCTCCAGCAGGTCCGCCGGTGCGGCGAGGGACGCCGTCAGCGAACCGACGAGCTCCCCGTACCGCTCGGAGGTGGTGCGGCCATCGCACGGCGCAAGGCACCGCCCCATGTCGGCGAGGGCGCACGGCGCGAAGCGCGTCCGCACGCCCATCGACGTCGTGCATCGACGGATCCGGAAGGCGTCCTCGATCGCATCCTTGGCTTGGCGCGCGCGGGCGGACGAACCGAAGGGGCCCAGGTAGGTGCATCCGTCGTCGGCCGGCGCCGTTCGCACCACCTTGACGCGGGGCCACGCCTCCGTCGGGTCGATCTTGAGGTAGGCGTAGCGCCGCCATCGCTTGCCGTGGCTGTTGAACGGCGGTTCGTGCCGAGCGATGAGCCGTGCCTCCAGCACGAGCGCTTCGGCCTCGCCCTGTTCGGTGGGGATGCCCTGGACGCGTTGCACCGCGTCCAGGAGGTTCTGCACCTTCTTGCGTTCGTCGCCGTAGAAGTAGGACCGCACGCGCGCGCGGAGGTCGACGGCCTTGCCTACGTACAGGACCTTCCCGCTTCGATCCTCGAAGAGGTACACGCCGGGCGACCGGGGGAGGGGGTCGGCCAGGCGGATCTTGCCGAAGTTGGGTCGCCCACGTGCCGTGCACGCCTCGCGCAGGTCGCCGAGGGTACTGATCCCGAGCCGGCCGCCCAGCTCGATCAATCCGTTGAGCACCTCGGCGGTCGCCTCCGCGTCGGCGAGGGCGCGGTGCACCGGCGTCGAGCGCGTCCGGAAGTATCGGGCGAGCGTCGCGAGCCGCACGTTGGGCACGTCCGGCCACACGACCCGCCGCGCGAGCCTTGCCGTGCAGATCGGTGGGCCTTCCAATGGCTCATAGTCCAGGCGCAGCAGGTTGGCGTTCAGGAATCCGAGATCGAACGACGCGTTGTGTCCGACGAAGATGGCCCCCCGTGCGAACTCGAGGAAGCTGGGAAGGACGTGGTGGATCTCCGGCGATCCCGCCACCGTCAGATCGTCGATCCCCGTCAGGTGCGCGACGTAGGGAGGGATCGGTTGCCGGGGATCTACGAGGGTCTGGAACGTGGACAGTCGCTCCCCGCCCCGATACGTGACCGCTCCGACCTCGGTGATGGCATGGTCGGTGGGCGAGCCCCCGGTCGTTTCGAGGTCCACCACGACGAACGTGACCTCGGAGAGCTTCACGCCGTCAGCCAACGTGCACTGCAGTGGCTCGAGGAGCATCGGGCCTCCGTCGGCAGGGGCCGGACGAGGGCGTTCACCGTATCCGAACAGGTGTTCGGGCGTCAAGAGCAGGCCCGAACGCGCTGCGGGGGCGCCCGGTTCCGGGCGCCCCCGCCGTCGTCGGCACATCTGGGTTCAGATCGTGAGGTTCATCCCTCGGTGCGACCGTCGGAGGGTCGCAGTGCCGGCGAACCGCGCGCGGAGCTTGTAGTGGCCGTGCGTCGACGGGCGCTTGAACCTCGCCACGTAGCGCGCGTCCGGCAACCCGTCGTGATCGCGGTCACGGAGCCCGGTCACGAGGACGGACTTCGCCGCGACCTTGACCCAATGGCCGCCCACGCGATGGAAGAGCGCGACGCGGACACGCACGCCGACCGTCGCGGGCTCGAGCAGCCCCTTGCCGAACACGAAGGTCGGCGCGAGCCGTCGGTGGATGGTGAGCGTCGTGGGCTGCTTGTCGTCGTTCATGATCGTGCCGACGCCGGTCGCGTCCGCGATCGTGCCCCCGGTCGGCGCGGAGAGCACGACGTCGAAGGTCTCGGTTCGGTTCGAACACCTTGTCGCCGTTCACGAGCACCGTGACCGGTTGCGACGTGACCCCCGGTGCGAAGGAGAGCGTGCCGCTGTTGCCCGTGTAATCGACACCGACCGTCGCGGCCCCGCCGCTCGTCGTGTAGTGGACCGACGAGGCGAGCTGCGTCGCTCCGGACTTGGTCACCGTGAAGGTGAGCGAGGTGATGCCGGTCCCGCCTTCAGCCACGGCGACGTCGTCGATCGCGAACGTCGGAGCTACGTCGTCGTTGGTGATCGTGCCGGTGCCGGAGTCGTCCGCGATCGTGGCGCCGTTCGCGTTCGAGAGATCGAGGGTCAGCCCTTCGTCGGTCTCATAGGTCGTGTCGCCGTGAACGGTCACGTCGACGGTCTTCGTGGTCTGACCCGGATCGAAGGTGAGCGTGTCGGAGGCGGCGTCATAATCGCCGTTCGCCACGGTCGCTGAACCGTCCGTCGTGGTGTAGTCGACGGTGACGGTGCCGGCCGATGCGACCGAGAGCGTGACGTCGAAGGAGAGGGTCGTGTCTCCGACGTTGCCCTCGGTGACGCTCGCGTTCGCGACCGAGATCGTGGGCGAGGCGTCGTCGTCGAGGATGGTGCCGGCGCCCGACCCATCGAGGACGTTCCCGTTCGACGGCGTTGGACAGGTCGACGGTGAAGGTCTCGTCCGACTCATGGGTCAGGTCGCCGTTCACGGTGACGTCCACGGTCTTCGCGATCTGACCCGGGTCGAAGCTCACGGTGTTGGCCGCGGCGTCGTAGTCGCCATCGGCGGTCGTGGCCGTGCCGTCGGTGGTCGTGTAGTTGACCGTCACGGTCTGGTCGCTCGGGTTGGAGAGCGTGACGTTGAAGGTCAAGGTCGACGTACCGGCGTCGCCCTCCGTGACCGACTGATCATCGATCGAGATGTCGGGGACCTGGTCGTCGTTCGTGATCGTGCCCGTGCCCGACCCATCGAGGACGTTCCCGTTCGACGGCGTTGGACAGGTCGACCGTGAAGGTCTCGTCCGACTCATGGGTCAGGTCGCCGTTCACGGTGACGTCCACGGTCTTGCGCCGTCTGACCCGGGTTGAACGTGACCGTGCCGGATGCCGCGACGTAGTCGCCATCGGCGGTCGTGGCCGTGCCGTCGGTGGTCGTGTAGTCGACCGTCACGGTCTGGTCGCTCGGGTTGGAGAGCGTGACGTTGAAGGTCAGGTCGACGTACCGGCGTCGCCCTCCGTGACCGACTGATCATCGATCGAGATGTCGGGGACCTGGTCGTCGTTCGTGATGGTGCCTTGGCCGGAGGCGTCCGCCACCCCCGCGTTCGACGCGTTGGACAGGTCGACCGTGAAGGTCTCGTCCGACTCATGCGTCAGGTCGCCGTTCACGGTGACGTCGACGGTCTTCGCGGTCTGACCCGGGTTGAACGTGACCGTGCCGGATGCCGCGACGTAGTCGCCATCGGCGGTCGTGGCCGTGCCGTCGGTGGTCGTGTAGTCGACCGAAACCGTGTCCGAGCTGGCGTGCGACAGCGTGACGTTGAAGGTGAGCGTCGACGTCCCGGCGTTCCCTTCCGTGATCGACTGGTCGGCGATGCTCACGTCCGGGATCGGGTCGTCGTTCGTGATCGTGCCCAGCCCCGAGCCATCGAGGATGTTCGCGTTCGACGCGTTCGACAGGACGAGCGTGAGGCTCTCATCCGGCTCCGTGGTGTCGTCGCCGTTCACGGTGACGTCGACGGTCTTGGCGGTCTGACCCGGGTTGAACGTGACCGTCCCGGATGCCGCGGCGTAGTCGCCATCGGCGGTCGTGGCCGTGCCGTCGTTGGTCGCGTAGTCGACCGTCACGATCTGGTCGCTCGGGTTGGAAAGCGTGACGTTGAAGGTCATCGTGGTGGTGGCTGGGCTGTTGCCCTCGGCCGCCACCTGATCGTCCACCGAGATGTCGGGAACCTGATCGTCGTTCGTGATCGTGCCCACGCCCTGGTTATCGGCGATCGAGGCGTTGACGGCACCGCTCAGGTCCACCGTGAAGGTCTCACCCGTCTCGTGCTTCGTGTCTCCGTTCACGGTCACGTCGACGTTCTTGGTGGTGTCTCCCGGAAGGAAGCTGAGCGTCCCCGAGGTCGACGCGTAGTCGCCGTCGGCGACCGTGGCCGTGCCGTCCGTCGTGGTGAAGTTGACGCTCGTCGTGAACGCGGTCGACCCGGTCTTCGTCACGGCGAACGAGAAGGTCGAGCTGCCGGCGTTCCCTTCGGCCGCGGTCACGTCCGCGATCGCGAACGAGGCCGAACTGTCATCGTCGGAGATCGTCTGGGTCGAGCTGGGGTGTCGATCACGACGTTCGGGAGCGGAATGGTGAGTTCGAGATGCCGACGGTGAACGTCTCGTTCGTTTCGGCCGCCGTGTCGCCGTTGATCAGGACGGTGGCGGTCTTCGTCCGATCGGACCCGAGCCCGCTGAAGGCCACGGTGCCGCTCGCCGCGACGTAGTCGCTCCCCGCGGTCGCGGTTCCATCCGCGGTCGCCCAATCGATCGAGAACGCATTGGGTTGCCCGGTGTAGGCGATCGCGAACGTCACCGCAGTCGTCCCGCTGTTGCCTTCGACGTCGGGTCGGCGTGTTCGCGGTGATCGTGACGTGGTCGAGCGGGGCTGCCGACGCCGGCGGCGTCGGCATGCCGAGGACGACGATGGCGGCGGCGACGATCGTCCCGACCACGCGCAGCGAGAGAGATGTGCTTCGTGTCATTTCCAAGATCCCTCCGTCCGGGAACGCCAGACCAGTTCTGGCCGGGACGTCCGTTCACCGGATGTCCCTTCGAAGGGGGATATCGGCGGGTGACGTCTCGGAATGGATGCGAACGGTGAGGGAGAAATACCTACCCGATATCGGGTACCGGATCCGGGTGGATCGCTCGTTCGACGAGCAGGGCGAGCAACTGCTCGGTCGCGAGATGCGCCTCCTGGATATGGGCCGTGACGTCCGACGGGATCCGGATCGCGATATCGGCGAGCGGGGCGAGCTTCCCGCCCGTCCGGCCCGTCAGGGCGAGGACGGCGAGGTCCATCGCGGATGCGCGTTCGGCCGCCGCGACGACGTTCGCGGAGTTGCCGCTCGTCGAGATGCCGAGGAGGACGTCCCCGGGGCGTCCCAGCGCCTCGACCTGCCGCGCGAAGATGCCGTCGACGCCGAAGTCGTTCCCGATCGCCGTGAGGAGCGACGTGTCCGTGGTCAATGCGATCGCACGCATCGGTGGACGTGGGTGGTCGAGGGTCAAGGTGCTGACGAACTCCGTCGCGAGGTGTTGTGCGTCCGCCGCGCTCCCACCGTTCCCGCAGATCAGCAACGTGCCGCCCTGACGGAACGAGACGGTCAGGCGCGCCGCGGCCGCCGTGATGTCGTCGAGACAGGACGACACGACCGCCTCCAGGACCGAGGCGGTCTCCGTCAGGTAGCCGGCGGCGCGCTCGCGCGCTTCGTCGCTGTCCACATCACCCTTCCCGGGGAACGAGCGCCGCGATGATATCCACCGCTGCGGCCAGGTCGGGGACGACGTGGTCCGCGAGCGGTTCCGCCGACGCACGTTCTTCCTCTCCGTGTCCCGTGAGGACGAGGAAGGTCGTGGCTCCGACGGCTCGGCCCAAGCCGACGTCGGCGGCATGATCACCGATCACGACGCTCGCCGACGGGTCGAACCCGAATCGGTCCGCCGCTTGGAGCGCGAGCCCCGGCGCGGGCTTCCGACAGGCGCATCCGGCGTCCGGCGCGTGGGGACAGTGCAGGATCGCGTCGATCGCCGCGCCCTCGTCCGCCAAGAGCGCGAGCAATCGTTCGTGGATCCGGTCGAGGTCCCCCGGTGAGAGCTCGCCGCGGCCGACGTGTGCTTGGTTGGTCACGATGACGATGCCCATCCCGACCTCCTCGCGCAGGCGGACGAGCGCCTCCGCGGATCCAGGGATCAGCTCGATCTGCTCGGGATCGGTGATGTGGTCCCGCTCGACGTTGATCGTTCCGTCACGGTCGACCAGGGCGAACCTGCGATTCATGCCGACGGCGCCCACACGTCGCGTCCGCGCCTCGCTCGTACCCCATCGCGCGAGAAGGCGAACGCCGCGAACTGCCCGCCGGATCGCTCGAGCGCGGCCCGGATCGCTCCGTGCGCCGAAGGCGGGGCCGCGAGGAGGAGGTAGCCGCCACCGCCTGCCCCGCAGATCTTGCCGCCGATCGCGCCCGCGGTGCGGGCGGTTCCGAGCATCTCCTCGATCTGCGTGTGCTCGGTGATGTACGGGTTCATCTGCTTCTTGGCGAGGAAGGCCTCGTCCAGCAACGACCCGAGCGCCTCGACATCGCCCCGCTCGACGGCGTGGCGCATCGCGAACGCCATCTCCTGGAGGCGTTTCATCCCCAGGATCGTCTCCTCGCGTCCCTCGCGGTGCAGCCGGATCTGGCGATCGATCAGACCGACGTTCCGGCGGACGCTCCCCGTGTAGCACAGCAGCAACTGCTGGCCGAGCGCCGCGAGCGTCTGCTCGCTTGCGCGCACCGTGCTCACGGAGACGTGCGCGCGCGAGAACTCGAGGAAGTTGAAGCCGCCGAACGCGGCCGCGTACTGGTCCTGCCATCCGCCGCTGATCCCGAGATCCTCGCGCTCGATACGGTGCGACAGGCGCGCGACCTCATGTGCCGAGAGCCGGCGGTCCGTCAGCATCGCGAGGGCGGCGACGACGGCCGTCACGAGTGCCGACGAACCGCCCAGGCCGCTTCCCGGCGGTGCGTCGCTCTCGATCTGGAGATCGACACCCGTCGTGATGCCCATCCGCGCGATCGCGGCTTTCGGCAGGTCCATGACCCCGTCGTACGCGGGCCCTTGATCGAGGTGGTACGCGACCATGTGTCCGAGGTCGAGCGAGCGGACCGTGATCTCCCGGTCCTCGCGCGGCACGAGCCGGACGCGAACCGAATGATCGATCGTTGCGGAAAGCACGGCCCCGCCGTGCTCCTCGTACCAGTGGGGGAGGTCGGTGCCGCCACCGACGAAGCTGATCCGGAGCGGCGCGACGGCGTCGATCGGCGTGCGGTCGGGCTCCACGCGGACCAGTCTAGGGGCGACGCCGAGCGGCTGGCGACCGGCTCCGTTCGCGCGAAGAGGGCGCGTCAGGCGACGTGGCGCTGCAGCCGGCGGCGCTGCTGCTCCGTCGTCGCGCCCCACACGCCGTAGCGCTCACCGTTCTTGAGCGCCCAGGCGAGGCACTCTTCGCGGATCGTGCAGACGTTGCAGAAGGTGAGCGCCGGCCCGGCTTCCTCTTCGGAGATCGGGAAGAAGACATCGGGGTCGATCCCGAAGCAGGCGGCGCGGTCCTGCCACAGATCCGGGGGGGACGGATTGGCAGGAAGCGCATCCACATCAACGTCAGGGAACCGGTCGATCCTCACCTTGGTCGCACCCCCCCTTCGCGGCCGCGGGCAGGCCGGGGCCGATTCATACCAGAGCGCTCGGCGCCAAGGGAAGAGGTCGAAGGCACCCATTGCGCCCTCACCTAACAGGGGGACATGAAATGACTCGAACGAACTAGCTCTCGGCAAGCGCTGCTGCCAGCGAACGGCCGCCGGAGACCGTCAGCGGCTCGATCGCGGCGTCCCATCGGACCCGAGCGATGACCGTGCTTCCCTCCCCGTCAGGAGCCGCGCTGGTGACCTCTCCGACCGCGCTCGTCCCCGCGAACACCGCCTCGCCGGCGGCGATCCGTCCGGGACCGTGGAGGTGGCGGAGGAGCCGGGGCGGATGCCCGAGGTTCCGCACCCGGGCGACCGCCTCTTGGCCGAGGAAACACCCTTTCTCGGAATCGATCGTGGCCTCGAGCCCAGCCTCGGAAGGCAGCGAGCGCTCATCGAAGTCCGGCCCCATCCGAGCGATCCCGCGGCGCACGCGCCAGACCTCATAGGCGTCGCCGCCGGCCTCTTCGAGGCCGGCGGCGATGCACGCTTCGACGAACCGCCATGCCGGCTTCCCGGCATCGACGAGCACGTCGATGCCGGGCCCGACGCTCGACGGTTCGGTCGCTCCGTGGATGCCGACCAGCGAGGCGGCGCGACCCGGGACGGTGAACAACGCGAGGTCGTTGGTCCGGTCCTCGAGCGAGACATCGGCGGACAAGACGTAGGTACTCAGGGCCAGCCCGATGTGCTCCGGTTGCTCGGGCGCCTGGAGCAGGAAGAGATCGTCGTCGCGACGGGCGACCTGGACGTCGGCGCGGATCCGGCCGGTGGGGGTGAGCAGCAGCGAGCGACACCCCCGCCCCGGCTCCAGCCCGGCGATGTCGGCCGTGAGCAGGTCGCCGAGCCAGGTGACGGCGTCCCCGCCGGTGACCCGGACCTTGCGCCAGGCGGACCGATCGAGGAAGGCACGTTCCTCCTCGAGCGCCGCGAGCTCGCTCTCGGACACCTGATCCATGCCGGTTCTCATCCCCTCGGTGTGCTTCGGGCTCCTCTGGGATTATCGGCACGATGGAAGTTCCGACCACCCTCGTCGTCACGAACGACTTCCCGCCGCGCGTGGGAGGCATCCAACGGACGCTCGAGGCACTGGTGCGGGCCTTGCCTGGGGACCGGGTGGGCGTGTTCTGCCCCACCGCGGACGGCGCTTCCGAGTACGACGCGGAGGCCCCGTTCGCGGTCTTCCGCCAGCCGGAACGCTCCCTCTTCCCGACCAGGAACGTGGGGCGACGGGTGCGCGCGGCCGCGCGCGAGCTCGGCGCCGAGGTCGTGCTGTTCGGCGCGACGTATCCGTTGGCCCTCCTCGGGCCGGCGTTGGCCGAGGACGGGTATCCGTACATCGCCGCCGCGCACGGCTTCGAGTATTGGTTGTCGATCGCTCCCGGGACGCACGCGGCGATGCGGCACGCAACCTCGCGGGCATCCCGGGTCGCGGTGATGTGCTCGGCCTTCATCGCGCGGACGGTTCGGACCGCGGTGCCCGCCGGCGTGCCCGTCTCGGTGCTCTACCCGGGTGCCGACGTCGAACGGTTCCGGCCGGACCTCGAGACCGACGCGATCCGAGGCGCGTTCGGCGTCGGGGAGCGACCACTCGTCGTGTGCGTCAGCAGGCTCGTCCCTCGCAAGGGTCAGGACGTCTTGATCCGGGCGATGGGATCCATCCGAGCCCGCGTCCCCGAGGCCACGCTGTTGATCGTCGGCGGTGGCCCCTACGAAGCGAAGCTCCGCGCGATGGCGACCGCGGCGCCGGCCGATTCGGTGCTGTTCGCGGGCGAGGTGAGCGAGCGTGATCTCCCCGGGTACTACGCCGTGGGGGACGTCTTCGCGATGCCCTGTCGCACCCGGCGCGGCGGGTCTCGAGGTCGAGGGCTGGGGCAACGTCTTCATCGAGGCGGCCGCGTGTGCCCGTCCGGTCGTCGTCGGCGACTCCGGCGGCGCCCCGGAGGCCCTGATCGACGGCGAAACCGGGTTGTGCGTCGACGGGCGACGTGTGGACGCCGTCGCCGACGCGGTGGCGACCCTGCTGGCCGACCCCGGTCTCGCGCGGAAGATGGGCGAGGCCGGGCGTGCGCGCGTCGTCCGCTCGCATACGTGGCCGGTGATCGCCGACCGGCTGGCCGGATGGCTCCGCGCCGCGGCGGGCTGAGGGTCGTTCGTCGCGTCTCGTTCGAGGGGTACCCTTCGGCCGTGCCCGATGAAGAGCGCCGATGTCCCAACTGCGGTGCATTGGTTTCCGAGGATGCGGCGTGGTGCGGCCAGTGTTTCATGCCTCTCCGTCGGGCTCCCGACCCTCCCGCCGCCCCGCGACCGGAGGAACCCGAGAAGGTGACCGCCGTCGAGTCCGCCGCCGAACCGATGGAACGGCCGATGCCGTTCTGGCCGTGCCCGGTGTGTGGCGGGAAGAACCCGATCCAGCTGGATTCGTGTGCGACGTGCGGCACGCCGTTCGCGCAGGTGATGCGCGTTCCGGACGAACGGGCACGGATCGAGCCGCGCGACGCGGCGATCCGTTCGCTGATCTTCCCCGGGCTCGGACACCGCGCCGTGGGCCGCGGCCTGGACGGGCTCGCGCGCGGCGTGCTGTTCGCCGTCACGTTCGGGCTCGGCGCGTCGCTCGCGGTGGCCGCCGCCGGATCCGGAGCGCTCGTGGCCGCGTTCATCCTGTTCCTCCTCGCCGGGATCGGCGTCTACGCGATGTCCGCGGTGGAGGCCTACGGGCTCGCGCAGGGCGGCGGCCTGCTCGTGGAGACGAAGGTCCTGATGTGGGCGCTCGTCGGCGTCGTGTTCGTCGGTGTGGGCCTGCTGGTGTTCGGCGCCGTCAGCGCGGCCCACCGGTAGCATTGCGCTGATGGAACACGCCGAGGGATCGATCCTGATCGAGGCACCCATCGACGACGTCGTCGAGGTGATCGAGGATTACGAGGCCTACCCGGAATGGGCGGACGTCCGGTCGGCGGACGTCCGCGAGCGGGGCGAAGGAGGCCGGCCGACCGAGGTCGCGTTCGAGGTCGACGTCCCGGTCCTGGGCAAGGCCTCGTACACCCTGCGCTACCGGTACGCGGCGGGGGACACGGCCATCTCGTGGGACTCGACCGACGCGCACGGAGCCGTGCGCGACGTCCGCGGCGAGTACCTCCTCGATGAGGTCGATCCCGACACGACTCAGGTCACCTACCGCTTGGCCGTCGAGCTCGGTCCGCTCGTTCCCGGGTTCATCCGGACGGAGGGCGCCCGTCGCGTGATCGAGAACGCGCTCGAACGGCTGAAACGACGCGTCGAGATGGGTTGATGAGCGTCGAGCCGCTCGCGGCCACGGCGATGCGGCCCGTCCCGCAACCGGTCCCTCCTCGTCCGGATGGTGAGGACCGATGGCCGCTCGGCTCCTGGAGCCTCAACGAGTTCATCCCGATCGCGCTCGTGCCGTTCGGGTTGGTGTTGTTCGCGAACTACCTCGTCTTCGGCTTCTTGGGATGGGATTCGGACGGCGGAGCCGTCCTGGTGACGGTGATCCAACAGCTCAGCCTGCTCGTCCCGATCGTCGTCTTCGTCCGGCGCACCCGGGGCTCCCTCGCCCCGCTCGGCCTGCGCCGCGGCGGGTGGCGTGCGCGCGACATCTTCGCCGGGATCGGTGCGGGGATCGGGGCCGTCCTCGCCGGCACGGTCGCGATCGCGATCACGATCGAGGTCGTACGCGCGATCACGGGTCATCAGCCGACGACGACGACCTCCCTCCAGGACCTGGCGGGGCCCTGGCTCGTGATCGACGCCGCGATGGCGGTCTGCCTCGCTCCGATCTGCGAGGAGGTCTACTTCCGGGGGTTCGTGTTCCAGGGACTGCGTGGACGGATGCGGTTCGTGTGGGCCGCGGTCCTGTCGGGTGGATTCTTCGCGTTCGTGCACGTCGAGCCGATCCGGTTCTTCGGGCTCGCCCTGATGGGCGTGATCCTGGCCGCGGTCTTCGAGCATCGACGCACGCTCGTCGCCTCGATGGCCGCGCACGCGACCATCAACGTCATCGCCATCCTCGCTCTGTTCGCGACCCGCTGACGCGGAAGGGCCGCGAAGCTAGGCTGGCTCGATGCGGGTCATCCTGTTCACGGGCAAAGGCGGGGTCGGCAAGACGACCATCGCGGCAGCCACCGCGGTCCGGGCCGCCCGAGCCGGCCAGCGGACGCTGGTGATGTCCACCGACCCCGCCCACTCGCTCGCCGATTCCTTCGAGACCCGGATGGGGAATGCGCCGACCCCGATCATCGAGAACCTGTGGGGCCAGGAGATCGACGCGCAGGAGCGGCTCGAGGACAACTGGCGCGAGATCCAGGACTACATGGTCCAACTGATGAACTGGGCTGGCACCGAGACGATCCAAGCCGAAGAGCTCACCGTGATCCCGGGTCTCGACGAGATCTTCGCCTTGATCGATGTGAAGACCCACGTCGAGAGCGGCAACTACGACTGTCTCGTCGTCGATTGCGCTCCCACCGCCGAGACGCTGCGGCTCCTGTCGCTGCCCGAGATCATGAGCTGGTACATCGAGCGCATCTTCCCGGTGGAGCGGAAGGTGGTGAAGGCGGTTCGTCCCCTCGTGTCGAGGATGACCTCGCTTCCCATCGCGTCGGATCAGGTCTTCGAGGCCGTCGAGCGGCTCCACCGGAACCTCGACGCGGTGAAGGTCATCCTGACGGACGAGGCCGTCTCCTCGGTCCGGCTCGTGGTCAATCCGGAGAAGATGGTGATCAGCGAGGCGCGCCGGACGTATACGTACCTCGGACTGTTCGGGTACCGCGTCGACGCGGTGGTCGTGAACCGGGTCCTGCCACCCGACGTCACCGACCCCTACTTCGGGAAGTGGAAGGACATCCAGGCGGAACACCTGGCGACGGTGCACGAATCCTTCGAGCCCGTGCCGATCCTCCTCTCCCGATTGTTCGACCGCGAGATGGTCGGGATCCCGTTGCTCGAGGAGATGGGGCAGGAGGTCTACGGTGACCTGGATTCGGTGTCGATCCTGTACCACGACGACCCGATCCGTGTGCGCAAACGCGACGACGGGTACGTGTTGCGGATGCGGCTCCCGTTCGTCTCCCGTGACGACATGGACATCCACCGGCGCGGCGAGGAGCTCGTCGTCCGCGTGGGGTCGTACAAGCGCAACCTGATCCTCCCGCAGTCGCTGAAACGCATGGTCGTCCGGGAAGCGAACTTCGCGGGGGACCATCTGGAGATCGTGTTCGGTCGCGGGTCCCAACCCGCAGACCCGGAAAGGGGCTGACGATGGCCGAGGCCGCCAAGGATGAGCGCGCGAAGCGGGTCGGGCCCGCCGTCCCCGAGAGCGGCGCGCCGGATCCCGCGCCGGAGGGTCCCCACGTGCAGACGGGATGCCCGGTCGCGTGGTGCCCCATCTGCATGGCCGTCACCGCCGTCCAACCGCTCAAGCCCGAAGTGATCGAACACCTCCTGCGGGCGGGCACGGAGATGTTGCTCGCGTTCCGTGGGGTGATCGATGCCCGGGCAGAGGAGATGCAGCCCAGCGAGGGAGACCAGCCCAACCCCACGCGGCTCGAGAAGATCGACATCGGATGAGCGACGCGGTTCCGCAGGCCGTCGGCATCGACGTCGGCGGCACGAAGGTCGTCGCGTTGCGCGTGACGAGCGAAGGGAAGGAGCTCGCCCGCTCCGTGCGTCCGACGCCTGCCGACGACATGGATGCGACCCTCGCGACCCTGGTGGCGGCCCTCGGCGACGTGTCGGGCCCGGAGGTGGTCGCGGTCGGCGTCGGAGCCGCCGGCCTCGTCGAAGAAGGCACGGGCGTCCTGCGGTTCGCGCCCAACCTCGCCTGGCGCGACGCCCCGATCGCGGAGGTGGTCGGGCGGGCCGCCGGAACCCGGGTCATCGTCGAGAACGATTGCACGGCCGGCGCCTACGGGGAGTACCGGGTCGGGGCGGCGCGCGGGGTCGCACATGTGCTCTACATCGGGGTCGGCACCGGGATCGGGGGCGGCTTGATCCTCGGTGATTCGCTCTACCGCGGCGCCCACGGGTTCGCGGCGGAGGTCGGTCACATCGTGGTGGAGCCCAACGGCCCCGTCTGCGGCTGTGGCAACCGTGGCTGCTGGGAGACGGTGGCGAGCGGATCGGCCATCACGCGTGAGGGCCGGGCCGCGGCGCGCCGGCACGCGCCGCTCGCGGCGCGTGCCGGCGGTGATCCGGACGCCGTCACCGGTCACATGGTCGTGGATGCGGCGCGCGACGGCGATGCCGTCGCGCGCGGCATCATCACCGAGGTGGGCCGACGCCTTGGGGAGGGGATCGCGGGGTTGGTCAACGTGCTGGACCCCGCGACCGTCGTCGTCGGCGGCGGCGTCGGCGGCGCGGGCGACCTCCTGCTGGACCCGGCCCGCGCGGCCTTCGTCGACGCGGTGGAGGCTGCGCAGTATCGCCCCGCCGTCCCGATCGTGGAGGCGCATCTCGGGATGGACAGCGCCGCGATCGGCGCCGCGCTGTTGGCGCTGGAGGATCGTCGATGAAGCTGGGGCTCGTCCTCACGGTCTTCACCGCCGACCCTGCGAAACCATTGGCATCCGCGGGTCGCGCGGCTGCGGCGGGGTACGACGCCGTGTTCTCCTCCGACCACCTCTTCCCGCCGGGTGCGCCGGACCGTCCGTCGCTCGAGCCGTACACGCTCCTCGCGGCGATCGCGGCCGCGGAGCCCCGGCTCGGTGTCGGGGTGCTCGTCACCCGGGCGGGGTTCCGTCCCGTCGGCATGTTGGCGAAACAAGCGGCGGCGCTCGACACCGTCACCGGTGGCCGCGCCGTGCTCGGGCTCGGGGCGGGTGACGCGAACGGCCGCGCCGAGCACGCGGCGCTCGGGCTGGATTATCCGCCGTTCCCCGAACGCGTCGCCCTCTTGGAGGAGACCGTGCTCGCGCTCCGGGCGCTGTTCGCGGGGAGGCCGTGGCCCGGCGGGCCGCTGACCCCCGAGCTCACCGGTCCGCTCCTGCCCCCCGGCTCGCCGCCGGTCTGGGTCGGCGGCACGAAGGAGACCGCGATCGGCGTCGCCGCCCGGTCGGCCGACGGGTGGAACGCCTGGGGGCTCGATGCGGAGACGTTCGTCGCCCGCGCGGCGGACCTGGCGCGGCTCACGGCCGACGCCGGCAGGGACCCGGCCGAGGTTCCGCCGACCTGGGGCGGGATCATGTTGCTCGGCCGGGACGCGAAGGAGCTCGCCACGCTCGAGGCGGAGCGCGCGGCCAAAGGTCTCGGCATGGATATCTGGCGGGGAACCGCGGACGACCTCCGCCGATTCCGTGACCGGATCGAGGGCGTTGGGACGACGTGGCTGGTCGCGGTCGCCGCGGGTCCGGCGGATCGCTCGGGGCTCCTCGCCGCAACGCTCCGCGCCTGATGCAGGCGTCGGAGCTGAAGCGAGCGAAACGAGACATCCGCCGATCCGTGCTCGCTGCGCGTGACGCGCTCGGCGACGCCGAGCGCGTCACGCGCAGCACCGCGATCCACGAGCGGTTCCTGACGCTCCCCGAGGTCCGGGACGGTGGGGTCGTGATGGGGTTCTGGTCCTTCGGCTCGGAGGTCGCGACGCCGCCCCTCCTCGAGGCGCTGCATGCTCGGGGCGTCCGGGTCTGCCTGCCGCGGATCGAGGACGGGGATCTGGTCGCGGTCGCCTACGAGCCGGGCGACCCACTGGGGGAAACGTCGTTCGGTGCTCGCGAGCCGGCCGGCGGGACGATCCTCGCGCCCGAGGTGCTCGATCGGGTCGTGACGCCCGGGGTCGCCTTCGACCGGTTCGGGCACCGGATCGGGTACGGGGGAGGGTTCTACGACCGCTTCCTCCGCCGCACCCGCCGGGGCGTGCCGCGGATCGCGATCGCCTTCGACCTCCAGGTCCTCCCGCGGGAGCTTCCCGTCGGGAGCTTCGACCTCGGCGTCGACGTCATCGTCACCGAGACCGAGACGATCCGCTGCGCGCCCGGCGGCGACGGGCCGCCGACCTCGCAGACTTGAATCGCGGTTCAGCCGTGCGGTACAACGAGCCCATGGCGAGGGAGACCGCGTTCCACCCGATCACGTCGAAGAAGGCCGCCGGCTTCTCCGACGAAGCGGGATGGTTGTGGGTCACGAACTTCGGCGACCCCGCGGCCGAGTACCGCGCGATCCGCGAGGGGGTGGGGATGTGGGATCTGTCCCCGCTCAACAAGTGGGAGTTCACCGGGCAGGACGCCGTCGAGGCCGCGCAGCGCGTGCACACCGCCGACATCGTCGGCATGACGGCCGGACAGGTCCGTTACGGCCCGTTCGTCGACGAGGACGGGCTGCTGGTGGACGACGGGACCGTCTTCCGCTTCGCCGAGGACCACCTGTGGGTGTGCACGAACTCGGACGAACGTGAGGAGTACTTCGGCGCCGCCGTCCAAGGGCCTCGACGTCGAGGTGCGGTACATCGCTCCCGAGCTTCCCAGCATGCAGATCCAGGGCCCGAAGAGCCGCGAGCTGATGCGCACGATCACGGATGCGGACCTGGACGCGCTCCGCTACTTCCATTTCCTCCCGGAGCAGGTGCAGGTCGGTGGCGTGCCGGTATGGCTCTCCCGGACGGGGTTCAGCGGCGAGCTGGGGTACGAGGTCTTCCTCCGTCCGGAGCACGCCGAGACCCTCTGGGAGGCGGTCGAAAGCGCCGGCGCGACCCCCTACGGCGCCGATGTGATCGAACCGATCCGCGTGGAGGTCGGGATGATCGTGACCGACTACGACTACGAGCCGCATCAGCGGACCCCGTTCGACCTCGGTCTCGACCGGTTCGTGTCGCTCAACGAGCTCAACATGGGAACGGAGAAGCTCCGCGCGGTGGCCGCGGCCCCGCCCAACCGGTTCGTGACCGTCCGGTTGGAGGGGGATGAGCTCCCGGAGTACGGGTCGGCCATCACGGACGGCGGCGAGACGGTCGGGGTCCTGACGTCTCCGGCCGACAGCCCGCGGTTCGGACCGATCGGCCTCGCCGTCCTGCGGACGGATCTCGCGGTCCCCGGCACCCGCGTCTCGATCGAGCACGGCGACGGGACGATGACCGGTACCGTCGACGTGCTCGCGATCTACGACCCTGCCAAGGAGAGGCCGCGCGCCTGAGGCCGCGGCCTCCACGACCGGAGGAGACACGGTGATGACCGAGGACAAGCTCTCGCCGCTGCACGCATGGCATGAAGCCCACGGGGCCGAGACGATGTGGGAGGACGGGTACCCCTGGACGATGCATGAGGGGCGGGACCCGCTCGAGGAGTACGAGGCGGTCAGGACCGCGACCGGGATCTGGGACCTCTTCTCGACGTGCAAGTACGAGGTGACCGGGCCGGATGCCGGCGCGGCTGATCCAGCGGCGGTTCACCAACACGGTCGAGGGGATGCGACCGGGCCAGGTCCGCTACGGCGCGTTCGTGAACGCGGACGGCTTCATGGTCGACGACGGCAACGTGTACCGGTTCGCCGACGACCGCTTCTGGGTCATGATCAACACGGCGGCGCTCCAGGACTGGTTCCGGGAGACCGCGGGCGATCTGGATGCGGCGATCGAGCATCGCACCGACGACCTCGCCATGATCGCCGTGCAGGGCCCCACGTCGCAGGACACGTTGCAGCCGCTCGTCGGTCGCGACCTCGGGGAGCTGGGGTACTTCCGGTTCTGGCCCGAGCCGGTCACCGTCGCCGGCGTGCCCGCCACGGTGACCCGCACGGGGTTCAGCGGTGAGCACGGGTACGAGGTGATCGTCGCGCCGGACGACGCGCAGACGGTTTGGGACGCGCTCCTGGGGGCGGGGGGCGTGCCCTTCGGCCTGACCGCGATCGACCTCGCCCGCACCGAGGTGGGGTTGATCATCATCGCGGTGGACTACGACCCCGGCGAGCGTTCCCCCTGGGACCTCTCGATGGACCGGT
This sequence comes from uncultured Actinomycetes bacterium, assembly GCA_963765865.1. Classification (GTDB taxonomy): domain Bacteria; phylum Actinomycetota; class UBA4738; order UBA4738; family HRBIN12; genus AC-51. The sequence continues at coordinate 134,503 of CAVXYE010000018.1, read as the reverse complement.
TCATCGATACGGACACCGAGTGCGTCGGGGCAACGGCGTTGCGCGAACGAGGGGAGAACCCCCCGAAGCGGTTCAAGACGCTCCAGATCGAGGGGGAGGCCGCTCCCGACTACGGGGCGGCCGTCACGAAGGACGGCCGCGAGGTGGGTGTCGTCACCTCGCCCGCCTCCAGTCCGCGCGTAGGGACGATCGGTCTCGCGGTGCTCGATGCGGATGTCGCCACGGACGGCGAGAAGGTCGAGGTCGCGGTGGGCGACGGTACGGCGGCGGCGACGGTCGCGCCGTTGTCGATCCTCGATCCGCAGAAACGGCGGCCCCGCGACTGAGCGCGCTAGAGTCGCGCCCGTGGTGGCGGAGCAGCTGTTCGGCGTCGTTCCGAACTTCAGCGAAGGTCGACGGACCGACGTGATCGACGCCATCTGCCGGGCGCTGCAGGTGCCCGGCGCCCACCTCGTCTACCGCCAAGCCGACCCGGACCACAACCGCCTGGATACGACCGTCCTCGGCGATCGGGACGCCGTCGCGCGCGCCGCGCTCTCCGGGGCGCGCGTGGCCGTCGCGTTGATCGACATGGAGCACCACACCGGTGGGCACCCGCGGATGGGCGCCGCCGACGTGATCCCCTTCATGCCGGTCCGCGGCGTCACGATGGACGACTGCGTCGAGCTCGCGCGCAGCTTCGCGAAGGAGCTGGCGACGTCACTCGACCTTCCGGTGTACCTCTACGATCGGGCGGCGCTCGTCCCGGAACGCGCGTCCCTGGCCGATGTGCGCAAGGGTGAGTTCGAGGGGCTCCGCGACGCCGTCGCTCACGGGGAGCGTCTCCCCGACTTCGGGCCCCATGCGCTCGGCGCCGCAGGGGCCACCGCCGTCGGCGCGCGGAAGCCGCTGATCGCGTTCAACGTCTACCTCGACGGCACCGACGAGGATGCGGCACGGGCGATCGCCCGGGCGGTCCGGACGTCGGGCGGGGGGCTCCCCGCGCTGCGGGCGATCGGGTTCCTGGTGCCGGAACGGGGGAGCGTCACCGTGTCGATGAACCTCGTCGACCACGAGGTGACCGGGATCGTCGACGCGTTCGACGCGGTCGCCACGGAGGCCCGCTCCCGAGGGCTGGGGATCACGGATACGGAGATCGTGGGCCTCGTTCCGGAGGCGGCGATCACCGAAGGAGACATCGCCCGCGTTCGCCTGCGAGGATTCGATGCGGACCGCCAGGTCCTGGAGCGGCTGATCGAAGGAGCGGGATGAGCGACAGGGACGAAGGGACCCCGCCGGAACGGTCGTCCGCCGGCTGGACCACCGGGAAGAGCGTCGCGATCCCCCAACCCGCGATCACGGTGGACGTACCCCTCGGTGGACAGCGGATCCAGCGGTTCCTCGACGAACTGGGATCCGACGCGCCGACCCCCGGCGGGGGCGCCTGGGCCGGCATCTCGGCGGCGGCCGGCGCGGCGCTGATCGTGATGGTCGCTCGGCTGACGCTCAAGAAGAAGGGGTTCGAGGACGTTGCAGGGCGGATGGCGGCGATGGCCGAGGAGTGCGACGAGGAACGGCACATCCTCCTAGGCCTGGCCGACCGTGACGCGGCCGCCTATCGGGACGTGATGGCGGCGTACAAGCTGCCGAAGGAAACCGCCGAGGAGCAGCAGGTGCGGACGTACACGCTCCAGCACGCGCTCGAGAACGCGGCCGACGTGCCGCTCGAGATCGCTCGTCGTTCGGTCTACCTGATGGGGCTCGCGGAGGAGGCGATCACGTCGGGCAATCCCAACGCCGCCTCCGACGCGTACAGCGCGGCCGCTGCGTTGCACGCGGCTGCCCTGTCGGCGCTCGCCAACGTGGACATCAACGCGATCACGTTCATCGACAAGACGCGGCAGCGTGAGCTGTCGGACTCCGCCAGCTCGCTCCGGAACCGCGCGCAGTCGATCCTGCGCGACGTCGGCGAAGCGTTCGTGATCGCCGTCCACACCTGATCCCATCGCGGCCGCGAGGGCTTGCGCACAGGGCCGCGTCGCGGCAGGCTGCGACCGTGAGGATCGACGCCGTCGTGTTGGACTGCCGCGACGCGGCCCCGCTCGCACGGTTCTGGGCAGCGGCGCTCGAGTGGCACGTGGCCCCCTACGACGAGGAGGAGCTCGCGCGTCTCGCCTCGAAGGGGATCTTCGATCCCGAGGACGATCCGACCGTGATGGTCGAACCGCCCGACGACTCGGACCTCCCGGTGATCTTCCTGGTCGAGGTGCCCGAGGAGAAGGTCGTCAAGAACCGGATGCACCTCGACCTCCAAGCCGGCGAGGAGCTGGAGGTCGAGGTGGAACGGTTGGAGGGGCTGGGGGCGTCGATCCGGAATTGGGCCGAGGGGGACGGCGGCATGTGGTGCGTGATGCTCGACCCGGAGGGCAACGAGTTCTGCGTGATGCCCCCGGACGACGACGTCGCTTGATGATCTAGAGCTCCGCGAGACGCCGCCGGGCGCGATCGACCAGCACGACCGCGCCTTTCCGCTCCGCGCGATCGACGGCCAACTCGAGCGCCGCCCGGGCCTCGCGAGGATCCCCGGCGGCCAACGCCACCTCGGCCCGGTCACAGCACAGCTGCCATCGGAGCAGGAATTCATCCGTGGTTTCCGCCAACTCGACCGCCTCGCCCATCAGGCGCGAAGCGTCCTCATCGTGGCCTTCTCTCGCCAGCAGCTTCGCCTCGACGGAGCGCCATGAGTACTGGTTGATCGCGTCGTCGCTCGCCGACATCTCGCGACACTCGGCGGCGTACGCACGCGCCTCGTCGAAACGTCCCGAGCAGGTAGCAGGACACCGCCCGATCGACGGCCTGCGTCGAGGCGTGTGCACGGTCACCGTACGAGAGGAGTTGGTCGTAGCCGCGTTGTGCCCACACCTCGGCCGCCGCGTGATCACCCGCGAGCGTCTCCAAGCGCCACGACGCCTCGTAGACACCGCTCGGCACCCGGCCCAGCAGCTCTCGGGCCACACGCGAGCTCCTCGTCGCGGAGCCGCCGGGCCTCATCGAAGTTCCCGCGGAGCGCGTGCACCGCGCTCGTCAGGTCGATGGACATCAGGCGGAGCGATGGGTACACGGTGGCACGCGCCTGCAGTTCCTCGACGTCCTCGAGGATCTGGTCCGCGGAAGCCGGACCCAGGGCTCCCCCGATCGCTCCCGTCACGAGGGCGATCCGCTCGAAGGTTCCGTCGCCGGCCGCGTGGGCGTGGGGAACGGCGCGAGCACAATCCCGCCGGGCTTGCTCGAAGCGGCAAGCGTTCCAGTGGATCTGCGAACGGCATACGTACGCGATCGCCAACCCCTGATCGTCGGCCCACGCCTCCAGCTGCGGCAACACCTGATCGAGCAGCGCGGCGATCGCGTCCGAGCCGCCCTCCGGCGCCACCAGCCACCGCCCGAAGGTCGCCCCGAGCGAGGCGTGGGCGATCGCTCGTTCGTCGCCGGTCGTCTCGGCGAGTGTCGAGCGCTTCGTCGAAGGTCTCGGCCATCTCCGTCGCGCGATCCGCGTCGCCCAGGATCCAACCGAGCGCCATCAGATCCCATGCCCGCTGTGGATCGTCGGGCGCGCGAAGCGCCGCGGCGCGGCGCGACAGGTTCTCGGTCGCGGCCGTGTCGCTGCGCGCGATCGCCCGCGACGCCGCTGCCGACAGCCGCTCGGCCGCGCGCGCGGCGAGGTGGTGCGATCGCTCGTCGTCGGGACCGAGCTCGCCCCGGTACCGGTACGCCTGCTCGAGGTGGAACCCGACGAACTCGTCGGCGTCGGCCATGCCCGGGCGGGCCGCGAGCCAGTCGGCGAGGCGCTCGTGCAGCACGGCGCGTTCCTCTTTGGGGAGCATCTGGTACGCGGCGTCCGCGAGCAGCCCATGGTGGAACCGGAAGGCCTCCTCACCAACCAGGTCGGACGCGGCGGGACGGACCAGGTCGCGGCGGACCAGCTGCTGGACCAACCGGCCGGTGTCGTTCCGCTCGCCTTCCGGACCGAGCTCGCGGATCGCCCCCAGGTAGAAGACCTGTCCGACCACCGCGGCGCGACCGAGCAGCGCGCGCTCCGCGTCATCCAGCCGATCCAGACGCGCGGCCAGCAGCGCCTGGATCGTCGGTGGGACCGAGACCCGTTCGAGATCCTTCGCCGCGACCCAACGATCGCCCTCTCGACGGATCACGCCGTCGTCCACCAACATCGCCACCGTCTCCTCGGCGAACAGTGGGTTGCCCTCGGCGGCCTCGACGATCCGCGCTCGCGCGGAACCGTCGACGCCGCCGACCAGGTTGTCGACGAGCCGTTCGGCCTCCTGGGGCGACAGCGGCTCCAGCGCGACCGTGGTCGCGTGGAGCTTCCCGCCGCCCCAGTCCGACCGGGTGTCCAGCAGATCCGGCCTCGCCATGCAGATCACGAGGATCGGCGCATCACGGCTCCAGTCGGTGACCTGATCCACGAGGTCGAGCAGGCTCGGCTCGGCCCACTGCAGGTCGTCCAGCACGACGACCAACGGTCGGGTGCGGGACAGGCCCTCGAGGAACCTGCGGACGGCCCAGCCCACCTCCTCCGCGGGGAGCGCCAACCCGGTCTGCCCGCCGACGAGTTGCGCGACCCGCGTCGCGACCTCCGAAGCCGACGGGTCGTCCGGGAGGAGCGGAACGATCGAGCTCGCGACGTCGCCGGGATCGGCTCCGACGACGTCGCGCACGATCTCGACCAGCGGCCAGAACGTGATCCCTTCGCCGTAGGAGAGGCACCGCCCTCGGACGATGGTCGCCCGCTCGACGAGCGACCCGAGCGCCTCCTGGACGAGCCGGGACTTCCCGACGCCCGGGGGACCGAGGATCGTGAACAGGTGGCAGACGCGATCGGCGGCGACGTCCTCGAACGCCTGGAGGAGTTGCGCCAGCGGGCGCTCGCGGCCGACGAGCGGCGAGTCCAGGCGCCGCGCAACGCCGGCGGCGCCCGCGTGGACGGCGAGGAGCCGGTGCGCCGTGACCGGTTCGGACTTGCCTTTCAGCTCGAGGGGTGCCACGGCTTCGGTGACGACGGCGTCGCGCACCAACCGGAGCGTCGCGTCGGCGATCAGGACCTGCCCGGGCGTCGCGGCCTGCTCCAGGCGCGCCGCCACGTTCACCGCGTCGCCCGTTACCAGCGCCTGGCGCGCGCTGCTCTCGCCGGCGACGACCTCGCCCGTGTTGACGCCGATCCGACAGACGAGTGTCGCGCCATGGTCGCGCTCGAGCTCCTTGTTGAGGAGACGGAGCGCCTCCCGCATGTCGCCGGCGGCGCGAACGGCGCGGAGGGCGTCGTCCTCGTAGGTGATCGGGATGCCGAAGACCGCCATCACCGCATCGCCGATGAACTTCTCCACGGTGCCGCCGTGGCGTTCGATCGCCTCGGTCATCGCCGCGAAGTACCGGGACATCACGCGCCGGACCGCCTCCGGGTCCAGCCGGTCCCCGAGCGCCGTCGACCCCGTGACGTCGCAGAAGATCACCGTGACGGTCTTCCTGACCTCCCCGGCAACGGTCGGTGCGGACTCGGGGAGGGGGCTGCCACAGGCGTTGCAGAACTTGGCTCCGTCGGGGTTCTCGGCACCGCAGTTCGGGCAGGCAGCCATCGCCGGCCAAGTCTAGAAGGCTAGAACAGGCCGACGGTCCTGCCCTCTGTGTCGATGTCCACGCCCGTGAAGTTCGGGGTTCGGCCCAGCCCCGGCATCCGTTGCATCTCGCCGCACAGCACGACCACGAACCCGGCGCCCGCGGCGGGGACGACACTTCGCACCGGGAGCCGATAGCCACGCGGGCGGTTCAGCCACGTGGGCTCGTGGCTGAGCGACAGGTGCGTCTTGGCCATGCAGACGGGGACGGTCCCGAAGCCCAGACGGTCCATCCGCGCCAGATCGGTCTCGGCTTGGGGGAGGTAATCGACGCCGTCGGCGCCGTACAACGTGGTCGCGATCGCATCGATCTGTTCCCGGAGCGTCGCGCCGTCCGGCGTGAGCTGGTGGAACGAGCTGGGACGTTCGCACGCGGCGATCACGGCTTCCGCGAGGTCGACGGCGCCCTTGCCTCCCTCGGCGAAGCCACGGTTCACGACCACCGTCTCGGCGCCGGCCCCGGCCGCGAGCTCGCTGATCAGCTCGACCTCGGCCTCCGTGTCGGTGGGGAAGTTGTTGATCGACACGACGCACGGCAGTCCGTACTGCCGGATGATGCCGATGTGGGCCTCGAGGTTGCCCACGCCCCGGCGGAGCGCATCGAGGTCCTCCGAGCCCAGGTCATCGAACGGCATGCCGCCGTGGGACTTCGTCGCGCGGACCGTCGTCACCAATACGCCGGCCGACGGGGCGAACCCTCCCAGGCGGCACACGATGTCGCAGAACTTCTGGAAACCGAGATCGCTCCCGAACCCGGCCTCGGTCACGACGTAGTCCGCGAGCTTGAGCGCGATCCGATCCTCGATGACGGAGTTGTTCGCGTGGGCGATGTTCCCGAAGGGCCCCGCGTGGATGAACACCGGCTGATGCTCGAGGGTCTGCACGAGGTTGGGTTCGATCGCGTCGCGCATCACCACGGTCATCGCGCCGGCCACGCGGAGCTGGTCGGCGATCACGGGCTCGCCGTCGTACGTGGACGCGACGACCACGCGACCCAGGCGCGCGCGAAGGTCCTGCAGATCCGACGCGAGCGCGAGGATCGCCATGATCTCCGACGCCGCCGTGATCACGAACTCGTTCTCCCGAGGGATCCCGTGGGCCTTCCCACCGAGCCCGACGACCGTTCGTCGGAGCTCGCGGTCGTTCACGTCGATCGTGCGCGGCCACGTGATGGCCTGAGGGTCGATCCCGAGCGGGTTGCCGTGGAAGATCGAGGCGTCGATCGCCGCGGCCAGGAGGTTGTGGGCTGCGGTGACCGCGTGGAAGTCGCCGTTGAAGTGGAGGTTGATGTCCTCCATCGGCACGACCTGGGCGTAGCCGCCACCGGTCCCGCCGCCTTTGATCCCGAACACCGGGCCCATCGACGGTTCCCGCAGCGCGAGCGCCACCTTCTTCCCGAGAACGCCCAGGCCCTGCGTGAGCGAGATGGACGTCGTCGTCTTGCCTTCCCCGGCCTTGGTCGGGGTGATCGCGGTCGTGATCACGAGCTTGCCGTCGGGACCCTCGCGGAGGCGGTCCAGGATCGAGAGCGCGACCTTCGCCCGGTAGGTCCCGTACGGACGGAGCTCCTCCGGCAGGATGCCCGCCGCCGCGGCCACATCGACGATCGGCTCCATCGATGCTGCTTGGGCGATCTCGAGCCCGGACTTCATGGCGGGACGCACTCCTTCTCCGGTGGTCTCCGGACGATAGCGCAGCGGCGTCATGGTCCGGTACGAGGAGCGATACTGGGGAGATGGCCGTCTCCGAACCGCTGCGCAAGAACGTCACGCCCGTGCGGGTGGTCGCGCTCCGGGCCGGTAGCCGGAGCGAGCGGGCGGACGCGCTTGCCACCGAGGAGCCGATGGAGATCCGAGCCCACGGCCCCGGCCAGGAGGCGGTGCGCGTCGCGGTGACGATGCGGACGCCCGGCGGTGACTTCGAGCTCGCCGCTGGCTTCCTGTTCACCGAAGGCTTGATCCGGCCCGGTGACGTGCGGCAGGTGGCGTACTGCGACGACGTCGACACGGAGGAGCAGCGGTACAACGTGATCACGGTCGCGCTCGCGGAGCGATTCGACGAGACCGTCCTGCACCGGAACTTCTTCGCGACGTCGTCCTGCGGCGTGTGCGGGAAGGCGGCCCTCGAAGACATCGAGGTGCGGTGCGCCCCGATCCCGCTGGCGTTCACGGTCCCGGCGGCGACGATCGTCGAGCTCCCGGACCGGCTGCGGTCGGCGCAGCGCGTGTTCGACCGGACGGGCGGGCTGCACGCCGCGGGGCTGTTCTCGGGCGACGGCGAGCTCGTGAGCGTCCGCGAGGACGTCGGCCGCCACAACGCGATCGACAAGGTGATCGGTGAGCAGCTGCTGGCCGGCGCCGTTCCGCTCTCCGAGCGCATCGTGCAGGTGTCGGGGCGGGTCTCGTTCGAGATCGTGCAGAAGGCAGCGGTGGCGGGGATCCCCGTCGTGAGCGCGGTCGGTGCGCCGTCGTCGCTCGCCGTCGATGCCGCCGACCGGCTCGGCGTCACGGTGATCGGGTTCGTCCGCGACGGTCGGTGCAACGTCTACACGCACGCCGCGCGGGTGACCTGAGATCGCCGTGCCCGTCCGCTGCCCCTGGGCCTCGACGAACGATCCCGAGTACCTCGCGTACCACGACGAGGAGTGGGGTGTGCCCGTCCACGACGAGGCCCGTCTGTTCGAGATGCTCAGCCTCGAAGGTGCGCAGGCCGGCCTCTCGTGGTCAACGATCCTGCACAAACGCGAGGGATACCGCCGGGCGTTCGCGTCGTTCGATCCGGCGAAGGTCGCTCGATTCACGCCCGCCCGCGTGGAGCGCTTGCTGAAGGATCCATCGATCGTTCGGAACCGCTTGAAGGTCGAGTCCGTGGTTCGGAACGCAGCCGCGATCCGCGCGCTGGGCGCCGACGGTCCGCTCGACACGTTCCTATGGTCGTTCGTCGACGGGACCCCGATGGTCAACCGATGGAAGGGGATGGGCGACATCCCGGCCGAGACGCCGGAATCTCGAGCGATGTCGAAGGAGCTGAAGCGGCGAGGGTTCGCCTTCGTCGGACCGACCGTGTGCTATTCGTTCATGCAAGGGTGCGGTCTGGTCAACGACCACGTAGCGTCGTGCTTCCGATGGGGCGAGATCCAGGAGCAGTAGACGGACGGCCAGCAGGATGCCTCCGCTCAGACGGGAAGCCTCTCGAGCAACTCGTCCAAGAACTCGATCGCACTCATCGCGTCTGCCGGACTCGGCTCGCTGTCGAGCGACGCGATGAGATGTTGACGGGCGCTGACCACGGGTACCCGTCGCCCACCACAGCTCTCGAGCAACGCCGACACCGCTTGCTCTCGGTCCGTCTCTGTACGAGCCAGCTCCAGCGCACGTTCCCTCACGATATCTCCAGTAGTCATCCGGTCCTCCCTCGATCGATCAGACGCGAACGAGCACGCCCATCGGGCGCTGATCAAGCGTTGATCGACGAAGGCGGACCACGACCGGCGAGGCCCAGCGCGATCGGCCCGGCCGAGAGGATCGAGGGAGAGGAGCGCACGCTCCTCGGCACCGAGAGGGGCGCCATCCCGGGAACGCTCACCGTCGTGATCCAGAGGGCTCGCTGGCCTTCGCTAAGCCTCGGGCTGAACGAACGCAGCGGTCGGTCAGAGGCAGTGCCGATCACCGATGGGAACGACTCGATCGCTGAGGCGACGGGCGGCAACGAGCGGCCGACGGGATGCTCGGCGCTCGATCGAGGCGCCGCGACCCAACCGAAGAGAGCCAGCGCCAACACGAGGGCGGCGCGCCAGGGCGGCCCGTCGAGGCGGATCACGCTGCGAGCGTAGGCGGGTTGGTCATCCCCTGCAAAATCGCGTTCTGCACGCGCCCGCACAGCGGAGATCCGACTCCCGCCCGCGGACGACGTAGCCCTAGAATCGGAGAGAGCCGGATCGTCCGGCCGTTCGAACGATGGAAGGGGAGATGGCGTCGATGGCGATGGCACCGACCCGGCTCACCGAGCCGATGGTCCGCGAGCACGGCGAACTGCGCACCGCCACCTGGGACGAGGCCCTCGACCGGGCCGCCGAGGGGCTGCGGCGAGCCGTCGAGCGGAACCCGGGCTGGGGAGCGGGCCTGTTCTCGTGCTCGAAGGCGACCAACGAGATGAACTTCGTCGCGCAGAAGTTCGCTCGTCAGGTCCTTGGCACGAACAACATCGACAGCTGTAACCGCACCTGACACGCACCCAGCGTGGTCGGTCTGGCCACGGTCTTCGGTGCCGGTGGCGGTACCAGCTCATACGAGGAGGTCGAGCACACCGACCTCATGCTGCTGTGGGGTTCGAACGCCCGCGCCGCGCACCCCATCTTCTTCCACCATGTCCTGCGAGGGCTCGAGCAACGGCATGCGGCTGATCGTGGTCGACCCTCGGCGGACCGAGTCCGCGGCGTTCGCCGATCTCTGGCTGGGGATCGACGTCGGCACCGACATCGCGCTCTCGAACACGATCGCGCGGGAGATCATCGCGAACGACCTGCAGCACCGCGCGTTCATCGAGCGCGCCACGGAGAACTTCGACGAGTATGCCGAGAGCGTGGCGATGGACTGGACGCTCGAGCGCGGCGAGGAGGTCACCGGGCGTCCCGGCCGAGGTGATCCGCGAGGTCGCGCACGCGTACGCGAAGGCCGACCGCGCGATGATCTGCTGGACGCTCGGCATCACCGAGCACCACAACGCCGTCGACAACGTCCTGGCGCTGATCAACCTCGGGCTCCTGACCGGTCACGTCGGCAGCTACGGCAGCGGCCTGAACCCGCTCCGCGGGCAGAACAACGTCCAGGGCGGCGGCGACATGGGCGCGATCCCGAACAAGCTCCCCGGGTTCCAGGACATCGTCCGACGATCAGGACGGCGCGCGCACGTTCGAGGCGGCGTGGGGCCGGCCGATCATGCCGAGGTACGGGCTGGCACCTCACGGAGATGTTCCAGGCGATGGAACGCGGCGAGCTGACGGCCGCTCTACTGATCGGCGAGAACCCGGCCAGCTCGGAGGCCGACAGCCAGCACGCGACGAAGCTGCTGGAGAACCTCGACACGTTGATCGTGCAGGACATCTTCATGACGCAGACCGCCGAGATCGCCGACGTGGTGTTCCCGGCGTCGAACGCCGCGTTCGAGTCCGAGGGGACGGTCACGAACTCCGAGCGCCGCGTGCAGCGGGTCCGCAAGGCGCTCGACCCGCCCGGCGACGCGAAGGACGACATCTGGATCATCGCTCGAGCTCGCGAGAGCGCCTCGGGCTACGACTGGGGCGACCTCACGGCGCACGAAGCGTGGGAGGAGCTCCGCTCGCTCTCCCCGATGCACGCGGCATGTCGTGGGAGCGACTCGAGGAGCTGGGCGGCGTCCAGTGGCCCTGCCCCGACGAGTCGCACCCGGGGACGCAGTTCCTGCATGCGCGGCTGTGGGATTCGACGACCCCGAGGAGCAGGGGACGGAGGCGCCGTTCAGCGTGGTGGTCGACGAGCCGCCGGTCGACGAGCTGACCGACGAGTACCCGATCCGGCTGACGACCGGGCGACGGCTGGACTCCTTCAACACCGGTGTGCAGACGGGCGGCTACACGTCGCCGCTCCGGCGGCCGGAGGCGCATCGAGCTCTCGCCGGAGGATGCCGACGCGCTCGGCGCTCGCCGAGGGAGAGCGGGTCCGCGTGTCGTCGCGCCGGGGCGAGGTCGAGGCGCCCGTGCACATCTCGCTCGGCCCTCCGGCCGGGTCTCGCGTTCATGACGCTGCACTTCCCGGACGAGGTCGAGACGAACCGGCTCACGATCGAAGCGACGGACCCGAAGTCCGGCACGGCGGAGTTCAAGGCGACGGCGATCCGCGATCGACAAGCTGCCGCGGCGACGCTGCGCCGTCGAGTCGGGGCGCCGTGTGACCTCCATCTGATGACGGCGCAGCCGACGGACGAGGAACGCGCGGCGGTCGACGCGCTGCTCGGCGCCCGACGCCGTGCCGACGGCGCCACGACCGACCGAGGTGGAGTCCGCGTCGCGCGCGGCGGTCGCGAGCGCGCGCGATCCGCACGTCCTGCTCCCGGCCCTGCACGCCCTCCAGGCAGCGGTGGGCTGGATCAGCGAGGGCGGTCTCAACTACGTCTGCGAGCGGCTCACGGTGCCGCCGGCCGAGGCGTACGGCGTCGCGACGTTCTACGCGATGTTCAGCGTCGCAGCCGCGGCCGACGACCGTCGTGCACGTCTGCGACGACCTCGCCTGCCGGATCAGGGCGGGCAGGAGCTCGCTCGACCGAGAGCTCGAGGCGCGAGGGCGCCGACGGGCCGACTCGGACGGTGCGACGTGGATCCGAGCCCGTGCCTCGGGATGTGCGAGCAGGCGCCGGCGGTCCTCGCGCAGCGAGCTCGGGCCGCCCGGACGTGGCGCTCGGCGGGGCGACGCTCGCGACCGTCCGCGCGGCCGTCGCGCCGGACTCGACGGTCGCGTGCGCCGGGGCGGTCACCGCGCCGCAGACGTGGCACCCGGACGTTCGCGCGGGCCTCCGGCTGCTCGCGACGGGTCGGCGTGGTCGATCCGTCGTCGATCGACGACTACCGCGCGCAGGGCGGCTACGCGGCGCTGCGGCGCGCGGTCGAGCTCGGGCCCGAGGGCGACGATCCGGGAGGTCACCGACGCGAAGCTCCTCGGCCGCGGCGGCGCGGCGTTCCCCACGGGCGTGAAGTGGAAGGCGGTCGCCGAGCAGTCGGTTCGCCCGCACTTCGTGATCTGCAACGCCGACGAATCCGAGCCGGGGACCTTCAAGGACCGCCTCGTGATGGAGCTCGATCCGTTCGCCGTGCGTCGAGGCGCTCACGATCGCCGGCTTCGCGACCGGGGCGGAACGGGGCTACCTCTACGTCCGCGGTGAGTACCCGCTCGCGACGGAACGGCTGGAGCACGCGATCGACGAGGCGCGGCGCCACGGCTACCTCGGCGACGACGTGATGGGCACGGGTTCCGCGTTCGACGTCGAGCTCCGCCGCGGCGCCGGCGCGTACATCTGCGGCGAGGAGACGGCGCTCTTCAACTCGATCGAGGGCAAGCGCGGCGAGCCGCGGAACAAGCCGCCGTTCCCGGTGACCAGCGGCGTGTTCGGCAAGCCGACGGCGATCAACAACGTGGAGACGCTGATCAACGTGCTCCCGATCCTCGAGCTCGGCGCGGAGGCGTACGCCTCGGATCGGCACGGAGGACTCGACCGGGCACGCGGCTGTTCTGCCTGTCGCGGCCACGTCGAGCGTCCGGGCGTCTACGAGTTCCCGCACGGGGTGACGCTCGGAGACGCGATCGCAGCGGCCGGGGGCGTCCGCAGGGGCGACGCCGCTGAAGGCGGTGCTGCTCGGGGGGCCGCGGGTGGCTTCGTGGGGCCGGATCGACTGGACGCGCAGCTGACGTTCGAAGACGCGCGGGCGGGCGGCTACACCCTCGGCTCGGGCGTGATCATGGTCTTCGACGAGGACACCGACCTCGTCGACCTGGTCCTGCGGATCGCGCGGTTCTTCCGCGACGAGTCCTGCGGGCAGTGCGTGCCCGTGTCGCGTCGGGACGGTTCGACAGGAAGAGGCGCTCCACCGTCTGGTCTCGCGGCCGCACGCTCGGCTCGACCGGGCCGACGAGCTCGCGCTGCTGGAAGATGTCGCCGCACGTGATGCGCGACGCTTCGATCTGCGGCCTGGGACAGACGGCGGCCAGCGCCGTGCAGTCGGCGATCTCGACGTTCGGGCTGTTCGACGGAGACGGCGCATGAGCGCGGATCCCGTCTCGCCGCCGCGGACGGCTGCTCGACGTCGAGATCGACGGTCGGGCGGTCCGCGTCCCCGAGGGTTCGACGATCCTCGACGCCTGCCGCGCGGAGGGGATCGACACGCCCACGATGTGCTACGCGGACAACCTCACGCCGTCAACGCCTGCCGGGTCTGCGTGGTCGAGGTCGAGGGCGCTCGCACGCTCGTGCCCGCGTGCTCGCGCGCGGTCGAGGCCGGGATGAAGATCCGGACCGACACCGACCGCGTTCGGCACTCCCGCAGGCTCGTGATGGAGTTCCTGGCGTCGAGCGTCGACACCTCGCTCGACGTCGTCGGATTGGCACCGCTGGCAGGACGAGTACGGGCCGACCCGGACCGGTTCGGCGCGCCGACGGAGCCGATGGACGACGGCGAGCGCGACGGGCGGTGGGCCGGGTCATCACCACGAGCCGCCGGATCCGGCCGTCGCCGAGACGGTCTCGCAGCCGGTCAAGGTCGACAACGAGCTCTACGTCCGCGACTACGGCCGAGTGCGTCCTCTGCTACAAGTGCGTCGAGGCGTGCGGGACCGACGCCCAGCACACGTTCGCGATCGCGGTCGCGGGCCGCGGCTTCGACGCACGGATCTCGACCGAGTACGCGGTCCCGCTGGACGCGTCGGCGTGCGTGTACTGCGGCAACTGCATCGGGGTGTGTCCGACCGGCGCGCTGATGTTCACGAGCGAACACGACATGCGTGCCGCCGGCACGTGGGACGAGGATCGACAGACCGTCACCAACACGATCTGCCCGTACTGCGGCGTCGGGTGCGAGCTGGAGCTCCACGTCCAGGACAACGCGATCGTGAAGGTCACCTCGCCGGCCGACAACGACGTGACGAGCGGGCATCTGTGCATCAAGGGCCGATTCGGGTTCCAGTACGTGCAGCGGAGGAAGAAGGACCGGACCTGAGGTCGCGCCCGTGAGCGCCATCGCCGGGATCGTCCTCGCCGGCGGCGGGTCCACTCGCTTCGGCTCGGACAAGCTGCTCGTTCCCTACCGCGGGACGCCGCTGCTGCATCGAGCGATCGAACGCGTCGCTGAGGTGAGCGACGACGTCATCGTCGTGATGAGCCCCGCCGTGGCCGATCCCGCGGTGCCCCCAGGTGCGAGGGTCGTCCGGGACGAGAGCGAAGGGGAGGGCCCGCTCGCCGGGTTGCACGCCGGGCTCTTGGCGGCGGTCCGCTCCGACCTCGCGGTCGTGGTTGCGGGCGACATGCCCGACCTGCAGGCTTCCGTGCTCCGCGCGCTGGTCGAGGCGCTCCGAGCCGGCGGAGACGCGGCGGCGCTCGCCACGAGCGACGGCCCGAGTCCGCTCCCGATCGTGCTGCGGACCTGGCCGGCGGCCGACGCGGTTCACACCCTCCTGCACGCGGGACGGCGCCGCCTCGGCGACGTCCTCGACGTGCTCGACACCGTGGTGATCGACGAGGCGACGTGGACCGCGATGGACCCGGGCCGGCGGTCGCTGTTCGACGTCGACCGACCGGAGGACCTGGAGCGCTAGGCTCCAGCCCGATGTCGCACGTTCAGCCGGTCCGTGTGGGCCGCATCGAGATCCGGACGATCTGCGAGGGGTGGGCGGCGCTCGCGCTCGCCGATGAAGCCCCGGGGCAAACCGTCGACTGGGACGGCGAGCGCGAGCGCCGCCCATGGGCGTTCGTCGGGACCGACCGGTGGCGGTGGCACGTGCACGCGTTCGTCGTTCGGCTGCCCTCCGGCATCACGATCCTGGTCGACACGGGGGTCGGCGACTTCCCGCCGTACGCGCCGTGGGAGGAGTCCGTGGAGGATCCGTGGCAGGAGGTGGAGACCGCAGACGTCCGTCACGTGATGGTCACGCACCTGCACGCCGACCACGCTGGCGGCACCGTGATCGGCGGCGCGCCGGCGTTCCCGAACGCGACCGTGCACGTGCACGAAGCGGACTGGTCCGCGTTCGCGGGGAGCACGGACGCGGATGACTACGTGGCGCGTCATGCGATGAGCTCGCTCCTGGAGCTCGGGATGCTGTCGATCACGGATACCGACCGCGAGCCGGTTCCCGGCGTGCACCTTCGGCACACGCCGGGGCACACCCCCGGCCACCGGAGCGTGATCATCACCGACGGGGACGAGGCCGTCCTCCTCACCGGCGACCTGCTGCATCTCCCAACGCAGGCCGCCCATCCCGGCTGGTGGTCGTCGCACGACGAGGACCCGCAGCTCGGAGCGGCCTCACGGCGACTCGTGCTGTGGCGGGCGGCCCAGGACGGGTGGCGCGTCGCGGTTCCCCACTTCGCGCGACCCTTCGGATCGCTGGGATCCAAGGGCTGGCTCGAGTAGCATCACGCCACGAAGAGCGGGGCCCGTGGCCGGGCCCGGGCGATCTTCCCGCGCATCAGACGACCTCCAGCGGAAAGGATCGCCGGCATGCCGCGTCGCGTCTTGATCATGGGAGCCGCAGGGCGGGACTTCCACAACTTCAACGTCGTCTATCGCGATGACCCCGACTCGCAGGTCGTCGCGTTCACGGCGACCCAGATCCCGTTCATCGACGACCGCCGGTATCCGCCGTCGTTGGCCGGCGAGCGGTACCCGGACGGGATCCAGATCCACGACGAGTCCGAGCTCGTCCCGCTGATCCGCGATCTTCAGGTCGATGACGTCGTGTTCAGCTATTCGGACGTGAGCCATGACGCCGTGATGCACAAGGCGTCCACGGCGTTGGCGGCCGGCGCGAACTTCGTCCTGCTCGGACCGAACGCGACGATGCTGCAACCCACCGTCCCGACCGTCGCCGTGACCGCGGTGCGAACGGGCGTCGGGAAGTCGCAGACCACCCGCGCGATCGCGGGAGCCCTCAAGGCGGCCGGCAAGCGTGTGGTCGCCGTCCGCCACCCGATGCCGTACGGGGACCTCGCGGCGCAGCGCGTGCAGCGGTACGCGGAGCTCGCGGACCTCGACCGCTACGACTGCACGATCGAGGAACGCGAGGAGTACGAGCCGCACATCATGTCGGGGACCATCATCTACGCGGGCGTCGACTACGGAGCGATCCTGGAGCAAGCGCAGGCCGAATGCGACGTGCTGCTGTGGGACGGCGGCAACAACGATCTCCCGTTCTACCGCCCGACCGTCTGGATCACGCTGGTGGATCCGCTCCGCGCGGGACACGAGCTCCGCTACCACCCCGGGGAGACCAACCTGCGGGCGGCCGGGGTGATCGTGATCAACAAGATGGACTCCGCGACGCCGGAGCAGGTCGCGCAGCTCGAGGGGACGATCGCGGAGGCCAACCCCGGCGCCGTCGTGGTCAAGGCGAACTCGAAGGTCACGTGCGACGACCCCGAGGCGGTGCGTGGCAAGCGCGTCCTCGTGGTCGAGGACGGCCCGACGCTGACCCACGGCGAGATGAAGATCGGCGCCGGCGTGGTCGCCGCGCAGCGGTTGGGCGCGGCCGAGATCGTCGATCCCCGTCCCTGGGCGATCGGAACGCTCGCCGAGACGTTCGAGCGATACGACGTCGGGGCCGTGCTGCCGGCGATGGGCTACAGCGACGGCCAGCTGGACGAGATGTCCAAGATCATCGACGCGGCCGACGTCGACCTCGTGGTGATCGGCACCCCGATCGACCTGCGCAGGGTGATCGACATCCGAAAGCCCGCCGTGCGGGTGCGCTACGACCTCGACGTGTTGCCGGACTCGCCGCAGCTCGCCGACATCCTGGCGCCGGTCCTGTAAGGAGGATCCTGTGGAGCGGGTCGTCGTGGCCCTCGGCGGCAACGCCCTGCTCCGCCGCGGCGCGGAGGACACCTACGAGGAGATGTATCGCGCCGCGCGCAGCCGCCGCGGAACGCATCGCGGAGATCGCCGCCGACGGTTGGGAGGTCGTGGTCACCCACGGCAACGGCCCGCAGGTGGGCCGGATCCTGATCCAGCAGGAGGCGGCGGCCAAGCAGGTCCACCCGATGCCGCTCGACGTCTGCGGAGCGGAGTCGCAAGGGCAGATCGGCTACCTCCTCCAGGTCACGATCGGCGACGTGTTCTTCGAGCGCGAGATGGAACGGCCGGTCGTGACGATCCTCTCGCTCACCCGCGTCCGTCCGAACGACCCGGCGTTCCGCAAGCCGACGAAGTTCGTCGGGCCGTTCTTCAGCGAGACCCGCGCGAAGAAGCTCGAAGAGCAGCGCGGCTGGGTGATGAAGGCCGACCCGCACGGCGGGTGGCGTCGCGTCGTGCCCAGCCCGGAGCCGTACTCGATCGTGGAGACGCCCGTGATCCGCACGCTGGTCGCCGACGGCGTGATCGTGATCGCGAGCGGCGGCGGCGGCGTCCCCGTGATCGAGAAGGGGCCGCGGCTGATCGGGAAGGAGGGCGTGGTCGACAAGGACCTCGCGGCGGCGATCCTGGCGCACGAGGTGGACGCTTCCGTGCTGCTGATCCTGACCGACGTCAAGAAGGTCCAGCGCGGCTACGGCACGTTGATGCCCGAGGACATCGACCGGATGACCGTCGGTGAGGCCACGGCGTTGCTCGACCGGGGGGAGTTCGGGGCGGGTTCGATGGGACCGAAGATGCGATCCGCGATCCGGTTCGTCGAGGCGGGCGGGACGCGGGCGGTGATCGCCGAGCTGGACGAGGGGCCGGCGGCGCTCCGCGGCGAGGCGGGGACGGAGCTCGTCCCGGACTGATCCTCAGCGCCGCGACGGCCGGCCGGGGTTCCGGAACTGCTGGGCGATCACGAAGAGCGAGAAGATCCCGACGATCGCGACCAGCGACGCGAGCAAGCCGAGGAAGATCAGCTCCAGCCAGCCGAGGTGATGCGGGACCCAGACGGCGAGCAGCTCCACGGGTCGATGCTACCTGAGGGCCTCGCGGCACGGGCGTCGTAGGCTCTTGCCCCGTGAAGATCGGTGTCCTCACCGGTGGCGGCGACGTCCCCGGGCTGAACGCGTGCATCAAGGCGGTGGTCACGCGCGCCGCCGCCGAGGGTCATCAGGTGCTCGGCATCCGCCGGGGATGGGCCGGCTTGTTGGAGGTCGACCTCACGAACCCGCTGTCGGTCTCGGTGAACACGATCCCGCTGGATGTCTCCACCGTGCGGACGATCGACCGGACCGGAGGAACCTTCCTCCACACGTCGCGAACGAACCCCGCGAGGGTCAAGCCCGAGGACGAGCCGACGTTCCTCCGCGAGGGGCGGACGGATGACGCGCCGCGCGATCACACCGGGTATGCGCTCAAGGTCATCGAGCAGCTCGGGCTCGGCGCCCTCATCCCGATCGGCGGCGACGACACGCTCTCCTTCGCGCTCCGCCTGCACGAGGAGGGCGTCCCCGTCGTGGCGATCCCGAAGACGATGGACAACGACGTCTACGGCACCGACTACTGCATCGGGTTCTCGACGGCGGTGACGCGGACCGTGAACTTCGTCCACCAGCTGCGGACGAGCGCGGGCTCGCACGAGCGGCTGACCGTCGTGGAGGTCTTCGGACGGTACAGCGGCGAGACGTCCCTGATCTCCGCGTACCTGTCGGGGGTCGACCGCACCATCATCAGCGAGGTGCCGTTCGACGTGGACCGGCTCGGCGACCTGTTGCTGCGGGATCAGCGGGAGAACCCGAGCCACTACGCGATGATGACGATCTCGGAAGGGGCGACGCTGATCGGCGGCCAGCTGATCGAGGGCGGGCCGGAGGACGCGTACGGTCACAAGAAGCTTGGCGGGATCGGTCAGCTGACCGCGGAGCTGCTCAAGGAGCGCACGGGCCAGGGGATGATCTACCAGCAATTGGGCTACCTGATGCGTTCGGGAACGCCGGACTCGCTCGATCTCATGGTGGCGATCAACTACGCGGTGATGGCCACCGACCTGGTCGTGGACGGGACGTTCGGCAGGCTGATGGCGCTCCGCGACGGGAACTACGCGAACGTGCCGCTGACGGTCGTGGGCCAGGGCGTGAAGCGGGTGGACGTCGACGCGCTGTACGACCAGGAGTCGTACCGGCCGAAGATCCGTTACGTCGACGGCAAGCCGATGTTCCTGAACTGATCGAGCGTTCGGGGCCCGCCGTCGGCGTCCGTCCTCCCGTGACCGCCCGCTAGACTGCCGCCATGCCGCGGTTCCGGGTGGATCTCCGTTCCGACACGGTCTCAACGCCGTCCGCGCCGATGCGCAGCGCGATGGCCGAGGCCGAGGTCGGAGACGCTTGGTACGGAGACGATCCCACCGTGAACCGGCTCCAGGAGCGCGCCGCCGAGCTGACCGGGATGGAGGCCGCCCTGTACGTCGCGACCGGAACGATGGCGAACCAGATCGGGGTGCGGCTCCAGGCGGACGGGGCGGGCCACCTCGTGGCGGCCGAAGAGCGATCCCACGTCGCCACCGTCGAGATGATGACGAGCGCCGTCCTGGCCGGGATCTCCTACCGGACCGGGACCGACTCCCCGAAGGGCTACATGACCGCGGAGCTCGCCCGTCGCCTGCTCGAGCCCGATGAAGCTTTCGACGTGGAGGTCGTCGACCTCCTCGCCGTGGAGAACACGGTCGGCGGGTACGGGGGGACGATCTACCCGGTCGATGAGCTCCGGAAGGTCCGCCAGATCGCGGTCGACGCCGGGGTCCCGGTCCATCTCGACGGCGCGAGGATCTGGAACGCCGCGGCCGCGGCCGGGGTGCCGGTCACGGAATGGACGTCCCAGGTGGACACGATGATGTTCTGCCTCTCGAAGGGGCTCGGCGCGCCGATCGGCTCGCTGGTCTGCGGGCCGGCCGAGCTGATCCGCGAGGCACGGAGGATCTGGATCCTCTACGGCGGCGCCTGGCGCCAGGCCGGGATCATGGCCGCCGCCGGCCTGGTCGCGCTCGACGAGGGCCGGGCGCGGATCGTCGACGACCATGCACGCGCGCGGCGGCTGGCCGAGGCGATCGGCGAGATCCTGCCCGGTGGCGTCGATCTGGACATGGTCGAAACGAACATGGTCTTCGTGCACACGGAAGCGATGGGGCTGGACGCGCTCGAGACGATCGAACGCCTCGCGGCCCTCGGCGTGGGGGCGGTCCCGGTCACGGGAGCGGTCCGCATGGTGACCCACGTCGACGTGGACGACGACGGGATCGGCTACGCGATCGACGCGTGGCGCTCCGTCGTCGCTGGCGCTGCGGAGGAGCCGTGATGGGTCTGTTCCAGAAGAGTTACCCGCCGGAGATCGCCGAACGGATCCCACCGGGGCAACGGTTGGTCAAGACCTGGCCGGTCCTGCATTACGGGCCGATCCCGACGTTCGACGGTGCGAACTGGGATCTGAACGTCTTCGGGGCGGTCGGAGAGCCGTTCACGCTGAGCTACCAGGAGCTCCGGGATCTCCCGACGGTGACCGTCGACGCCGACATGCATTGCGTGACGGGGTGGACGACGCTCGACAACACCTGGGAGGGCGTGCCGTTCCGCGCGATCAGGGATCGCGCCAAGCCGACGGACGAGGCGAAGTGGGTGATCGCGCATTCTGCGCACGGATACACGTCCGACCTCTCGCTCCAGGCGATGGACGCCGACGACGTGCTGCTCGCCTGGAGGAACCACGGCGAGGACCTGACGCCCGAGCACGGATGGCCGCTCCGGCTGGTCGTCCCCAAGCGGTACGCGTGGAAGAGCGCGAAGTGGTTGACCGGGCTCGAGTTCAGCCCGAAGAACACGCGCGGGTTCTGGGAGGTGCGGGGCTACCACGTGCACGCCGAGCCGTTCGCGGAGGAGCGGTACAGCTACCAGGAGGGGCCGCGGGCGGAGCTGGAGCCCTAGCTCACGCGACGAACAACGTGACCGTATCGCCGTAGCGAACCGTGGTGCCCGGGGTCGGCGTCTGACTGATCACGTGCGTCGCCGATGTGCCGGGGATGTTGAAGAAGCTGACCTGCAGCCCGTAGGCGTGCGCCCGCTGCTCGGCGACCGCCGGCGCGAGCCCTGAGAAGTTCGGCACGGGGAACTCCTGCGGACCCTGGGAGACCGTGATCGTGACGGCGCTGCGGTACGCGGTTGGGGTCGCCTCCTGGGGATCGACCGAGATGACGAGACCGCGGCCGATCTGATCGGAGAACGCGACCGCGACGACCGGCCTGAAGCCGGCATCCCTCAACAGCCGCTCTGCCCGGTCCTGTTGCTTGCCGACCACGGCGGGGATGGGGACGGGCGCGCGACCCTTGCTCACCCACAGCTGCACGAGGCTGCCGCGTGGAGCCTTGCCGATGGACGGGTCCTGCCGCACCACATCACCCTCGTGCACGGTCGGGCTGTAGATCCGTTGAACGTCGCCGACCACGAGGTTCGCGTCCTGGATGGTGCGGGTAGCGTCGTCCAGCGACGAGCCGGTGACGTCGGGGACGGCAACCGGCGGCGGGCCCAAGGACGGGACGAGCGTGACCGTCGCGCCCTCCTTGAGCGAGGTGCCGACCGGAGGATCGACGGCGAGCACCGTGCCGCGCGCCATCCCGGTGGGAGAGAACTCGCCCTTCGCGACCCGAACCGTGAAGCCCAGCGCGCCCAGCTGGCCGGTGGCGTCGTCGATGTTCGTGCCGACGACCTGGGGAACGGGGTGACTGTGCGGCAGGACGTAGGCCCACGCGCCGTAGGCGGCCCCGGCGACCAGCCCGACGACCAGGACGGCGGCGGCCCAGCGCCGCCACCGGCGGCGCTGGGCGCGCTGCAGGCGCGGGATCGTCTCGGTGACGGTCGCGGCGGCCGTCGCGGCCGCCGCGACCGGCTGCTCGGCCTCCGGGAGGTCGCTGACGAGCGCGCCGAGCGACCGCGCCCGCGGGAGCGAGCCGGCGAACGACGCCAGGTCCACGCGCATCGCCACGGCCGACTCCGGACGCATCTCGCGATCCGGGTCGGTCGCGCTCGCCACGAAGCCGTCGAGGTCGTCGCCGACCTCCGGCGCCGACCTCGACGGCTTCGGCACCCGGTCCGACAGGTGCTTGTACGCGATCGCCATCGGGGTCTCGCCCGTGTAGGGGAGCTCACCGGTGAGCAGTTCGTACGCGACGATCCCCAGCGAGTACAGGTCGGACCGAGGGTCGGCAGGCTCGCCGCGGATCTGCTCGGGCGCGAGGTACTGGACCGTGCCCGTTACGGCGCCCGCCCGCGTGTTCTTCGCGTCGGCGAACGCCCGGGCGAGACCGAGATCGGTGAGCTTCACGACGCCGTCGGTCGTGATGAGGATGTTCTCGGGCTTGAGGTCGCGGTGGACGATGCCTTTCGCGTGCGCGTGCTCGAGGGCTGCGAGCGTCTGGCGGATGATGTCGGCCGCCTGCGCGGGCGCGAGCCGCCCGCTCGCGTTCAGGAGCTCGCGGACGGACCGTCCGCGGACGTACTCCATGACCATGTAGTAGATGCCGTCGACCGCCCCCCAGTCGTACACGGCCACGATGTTCGGGTGGTTGAGGGTGGCGGCCGCGCGGGCTTCGCGGCGGAACCGTTCGACGAAGCCGGGGTCGCTCGAGAGCGAACGGTGGAGGACCTTGACGGCGACCTCGCGCGCGAGGACGGCGTCGTGCGCGCGGAAGACCTCGCCCATGCCCCCGGCGGCGATCCGCTCCAGCACGTGATAGCGGCCGTCGAGGGTCACCAGCGCGTGGCCTTGGCCGTTCGCCGAGGCCATCGGTTGTGTCATGCTCTTGGACATCGGCCTCCCGTTCGGGGAAGCGCTCAAGCTGGGAGGAGCGCGTCCGGAGGCATCCTAAGGCCATGGGAGCCCGGAACCGTGCAGCCACTGCGACCGACCGCGGAAGAGACGGCCTCGCTCCGCATCGCAGAAGAGCTCGACAGCATCGAGGCGGCGGTTCGGGGCGGCTCGACCGACCTTCGGGCGCTGGGGTTCTGGCGGGTCGTCGAAGCGATCAAGCGTGACCAGGTGCTGGTGCTCGAGCACGCCGACCAGGTCGGAAGGATGGACCGGGCGGCGTTCGTCGCCCGTGTCCGCGTTCGGGCGCCGGTCTGGGTCGGCTCCGTCCTGCTCGTGGCGGTGATCGCCGCTGGGGCGGTCGCCATCGTCCTGGCGGCGCGTTGGACGGGGACGGCCGCAGGGATCGCGCTCCTGGCGGCAGCGGTCGCCTGGGCGATCGGGGTGCACTCACCCACCCACCAGGCCTTCGGATGGTTCGCCGGGATCCGCTTCACGGACTCCTTCTTAGGAGGACCCCCTCCGCCCCGGCCGGGCCTGAAGACGGATTACGCCACCTACCTCCGAGCCGAGCCGTCGCTGCGTGCCTGGTTCCACGCCTCCGGCGCGATCGCCACCAAGATCGCGCCGTTCGTCGCCGTCGCGCTGGCTCCCCTCACCAACGCGCCGGCGTGGGCGGTGCTCGCGGCCGCGGCGATCGGCGTCCTCCAGATCGTGACCGACGTGCTCTTCTCGACGAAGACCAGTGACTGGAAGAAGTTCCGTCGCGAACGCGCCGTCGCGAAGGATCTCCGCCGCCGCTGAGGCTGCTCGTCGGTATCCTTCCTCTCGACGGACCGGGGAGCCCGGGCGACGACCGGGCTGAGAGGTGGGCACGAGCGCCCACGACCCGCAGAACCTGACCCGGATCATGCCGGCGGAGGGAGGACGATGGCGGGAGTCGATCCCCGAGCGCTCCGCGTCTACGTGGTCACCTCGGCGAGGTTCGCCGGGAGGTCGCACCGCGATGTGGCGATGGCCGCCCTCGAAGGCGGGGCCGGCGCGATCCAGCTCCGCGCGCCCGATCTGCCCGATGACGAGCTGATCGCGGTCGGCTCGGAGCTCGCGCGCGCCTGTGCCGATGCCGACGTCCTGTTCGCGGTCAACGATCGCCCCGAGATCGCCGTCACGGTGGGCGCCGGCGGGGCCCACGTCGGGCGCGGAGACGACCCGTCGGAGGCCCGCCGACTGCTGGGGCCGGATCGGGTGCTGGGGATGAGCGTCGACACGGCGTCCCAAGCCCGGGCGGCTGAGGATCTGGGCGCCGACTACCTCGGCGTCACGGTCTGGGCGACCCCGACGAAGCCGGAAGCCGTGCCGGGAGGGCTCGCCCTCGTGCGCGCCATCTCGGCGAGCAACGCGCTGCCCATCGTCGGGATCGGCGGGATCGATGCCACGAACGCGGCGTCGGTGATCGATGCCGGGGCGGCCGGCGTGGCCGTGATCTCGGCCGTCGCGGCCGCCCCCGACCCGATCGAGGCGACGCGGGAGCTCGTGCGTGTCGTCGATCGTGCGCGTCGAACGACGAGGAGGCTGACATGTCCGAACAGGTGACCGGGAAGGCGACCCCCGAGCTCTTCGAGCGGATCATCCTTCGGCGGCTCGGCGCGAGGGACGACGACGTCCTGACGCCGCCGAAGCACGGCGTCGACGTCGGGGTGGTCCGCGTCGCCGACGGTCTGGCGATGGCGCTCACGACCGATCCCGTGTTCGTCGTCCCCGCGTACGGCTGGGAGCGCGCGGCGTGGTTCGCGGTCCACATCCTCGCGTCGGATGCGGCGACCTCCGGGCTCCCGCTCCGATGGATGGCCGTCGACCTCAACCTGCCGCCGGAGCTCGACGACGACGGGCTGACGCAGCTCTGGGACGCGTTCCACCGCACGTGCGAGGCGCTCGGGATCTCCATCGTCACCGGCCACACCGCGCGCTACGACGGCTGCGCCTGGCCGATGGTCGGCGGCGCGACGTGCATCGCGCTCGGCCCCGTCGATGCGTACGTCACCCCCGAGATGGCACGACCCGGCGACGCGATCGTCGTGACGAAGGGGGCGGCGATCGAGGCGACGGCGCTGTTCGCCGCGACGTTCCCGCAGCGGCTCACGGAGGCGGTCGGCGCCGACGTCGTGGCGGCGGCCGATGCCCTGTTCGAGCAGATGTCGGTCGTGCCGGAGGCCGTCGTCGCGCGTGGGTTCGGCGTCCGGGACGCAGGCGTGACGGCGATGCACGACGCGACCGAGGGTGGCGTCCTCGGCGGGCTGCTGGAGGTCGCCGTCGCTTCCGGCAACGGGATGCGGATCGAGCTGGACGCGATCCCGGTCCGCCCCGAGGTCCGGGCGGTGTGCGAGCACGTGGGCATCGACCCGTATCACGCGATCAGCGAGGGCACGCTGATCGCGACGGTGGTGCCCGAGCGCGCGGATGCCTTCCTCCGCGCGCTCGCCGCCCAGGGGATCGCGGCCGCCGTCGTCGGCGAGGTCCTGCCGGCGGCCGCCGGCAGGATCCTCGTCCGCGGAGGCGTGGCGGAACCGCTCGAACATCCGGGTCTCGACCCGTTCTGGGGGGCGTTCGGGTCGTGGGCGGCCGAGGCCGCATCCGGCGCCTGAGCCGGCTGGCGCCGTTGCCGGGCCGGTAGCGTGTGGCCCTCATGGACCTCGTCTGCGTCGGCGACGTGATGCTGGATGTGCACGTCGCCTCCGGCGCGCTCGCGCGCGGCGGCGACGTGCACGGCCGCGTCGCGATCCGCCCGGGCGGGACCTCGGCGAACGCCGCCGTATGGGCCGCATGGGCGGGCGCCTCCTCGGCCGTGATCGCCGCCGTCGGTGACGACCTGGCGGGAACCCTCTGCGTCGAAGCCGTCGCGGGCCGCGGCGTGGACGTCGGTGGCGTGGTCCGGCGCGCATCGCCGACCGGCGTGATGGTCGTGATGAGCGAGGACGGAGACCGATCGATGGTGGCCGACCGTGGCGCGAACGCGCACCTCGAGGCGGCCGACGTCCAGGGGATCGAGGCGGCGGCCGTCCTCGTCTCCGGCTACCTGTTCCTGCAGGAGCCCGGCCACGACATCGCGCGTCGCTGCGATCGGAAGCGTGCACACGCCGTTGCTCGCGGTCGAGGCGGCGTCGTGGCCGCTCCTCGAGGCGTTCGGCGTCGAACGGTTCTTCGAGGAGACGGGGTCGTGCGACGTCGTGCTTGCGAATGAGCGTGAAGCGCGGGTCCTGACGGGCGCCGACGGCGACGATGCCGCGCGCGCGCTCGGGGAGCGGTACCGCTTCGCCGCGGTCAAGCGGGCGGCGAACGGCGCGACGTTGATCGCCGAGGGGCGACTCGTCGCGGCCGACGGCGAGGCCGTCGAGGAGGTCGAGGCGACCGGCGCCGGCGACGCGTTCGACGGGGTCCTGCTGTCGTCGCTCGCACGCGGGCGAACGTCCGAGGAGGCGATCGCCCGTGCCTGCCACGCCGGCGCGCTCGTCGCGGCGAGCCGTGCGACCTGGCCGGAGGAGACCGGCGCGTGACGCTCCTCCCGTCCGACGAGGTCGCGATGGCGGTCGCCGCCGGAGGCGCCGTCGTCGGGCTGGAGACGAGCGTGATCGGTCAGGGTCTGCCGTACCCGCGCAACCTCGAGTGCATCGAGCGGATGGAGACGGCGATCCGCGACGCCGGGGCGATCCCCGGCTGGATCGGGGTGCTCGACGGGGCCGTCCGGGTCGGGCTCGAACGATCCGAGCTGGAGCGGTTCGCGGAGCCCGGCGCGGCGATCAAGGTTGCCCGGCGCGACGTCCCCGTCGCCGTCGCGTCGGGGTCGCTGGGCGCGACGACGGTGAGCGCGACGATCTGGGCGGCGCACCGGACGGGGATCGGGATCGTCGCGACCGGCGGCATCGGCGGTGTCCACCCCGGTCCGCGACCGGACGTCTCCGCCGATCTGCTCGAGCTCGCTCGAACGCCCATCGTCCTGATCGCGAGCGGCCCGAAATCGATCGTGGATCCCGTGGCCACCGCGGAGAAGCTCGAGGAGCTCGGGGTGGCCCTCGTCGGGTACGGCGTCGACCGGCTCCCGTTCTTCCTCGCCCGTGAGGCGCCGGTCGAGTTGGAGCACCGGGTCGATACGCCCGACGGAGCAGCGGCGATCGCACGGGCACATCGGTCGCTCAGGGGCGAGGCCGCGATCGTCTTGTGCAACCCGATCGCGTCCGAGCACGCGTTGGATCGTGACGAGCTGATGGCCGCGAGCGCCCGCGCCGAGACCCGGATGATCGAGGCGG
Organism: uncultured Actinomycetes bacterium; assembly: GCA_963765865.1. GTDB lineage: Bacteria > Actinomycetota > UBA4738 > UBA4738 > HRBIN12 > AC-51. The sequence continues at coordinate 107,051 of CAVXYE010000018.1, read as the reverse complement.
GCGTCGCCGGCAAGGAGGTCACGCCGTTCCTGCTTCGCGCGCTGGCCGAGGAGACCGACGGCCGGTCGCTGGATGCCAACCTGGCCCTGCTCGAGGACAACGCTCGCCTGGCCGCCGAGGTCGCGGTCGCGATCAGCGCAGCCAGGTCTGAACGATGACCTTCGAGAAGCTCCAGCCGTAGCGGAGGCTGGCGGGCTTCTTGGACTCCCCGCCCGCCCGCGCGACGATCGTGACCGGGACCTCGACCACGCGCGCGCGATGCCGGAGCGCCTCGATCAGGATCTCGCTCGTCCAGAACTGATCCTCCTCGAGGACGAACCGCTGCAGGAGCTCCGCGCGGGCGGCCCGATAGCCGCTGGACGGGTCGGTGATCCTCCGCCCGGTGAGGACCGTCACGATCCGAGCGAACAGGTGGACCCCGAGGTGGCGCAGGAGGCTCTCGCGTTCGAACTCGCCCAGGATCCGCGACCCGTTCACGTAGTCCGCGCTGCCGTCCACGATCGGTCGCATCATCACGGGCAGCTCCGATGGGAGGTGTTGCCCGTCCGCGTCCATCGTCACGACGATCTCGGCGTCGAGCTGCAGCGCGATCTCGTACCCGACCCGAAGGGCGAGCCCACCGCCACGGCGGATCGGGAGCTCGGTCACGAGCGCACCGGCATCGCGGGCGCGACGGGCCGTCGCGTCGTCGCTCCCGTCGCTCACGACGACGGGGATCACCTGCATCCCCTCCAGCTCACGGGGGATCGCTCGCACGACGTCGCCGACGCTCTCCTGCTCGTTGTACGCCGGCAGGATCACGACGATGCGCCTCCCTTCGGGGAGGGCGGCGGCACGGTCCCAGTCGAACCGCTCGCTGCCGAGCGCCTCGACCAAGAGCCGGAGCCCCCGGTCGTTCGTATCGGACCCCGACTGGAGCCGCAGCACCAGGAAGAACAGGAGCAGGACGCCGATCACCAGGACGAAGATCACCCGCCGCTCCGCGCCGGGCACGATGTCGAACCAGTTGAACACCGGGTCGTAGACGGACGGTCGGAGCGACAGCACGACGAGCGCCGTCCCCAGGAGGGTCACGACGATCAGGTTCAGCCGGCTGATGCGGCGTCGCTCGTACGCCCGGACGGCCATGAGGAACAGGCCGATCCCGGCGACGATCCCCAGGATCCGGACGGCCGTCACGGACGCCTCATCGCGGGCCGATCGGGCGCCAGCGATCCTTGGGGAGGATGTGGTCGTCGATCACGCGGTCCTTGAACCGTTCGATCGTCGAGAACATGGACTCGATCAGCGTCTCGTCCAGCAGGTGGGGTCGCAGGCCGAGGTCGAGCAGCTTGGTGTGCGCGGCGTTGTAGTAGTGCTGCTCGGCTTCGACGCGTGGGTTGTCGATCGGGTGGACGGTCACGTCCATCCCGATCTCGGCTCCGGCCTTCTGGACCAGCTCGGCCAGCTGCAGCACCGAGAACTGCTGCGTGAACTGGTTGAAGACGCGGTACTCGCCCGCCTGGGCAGGATTCATGACGGCGAGCTCGATGCAGCGAAGGGTGTCCTCGATGTTGAGGTACCCCCGCGTCTGCCCGCCGGCTCCGTACACCGTCAACGGATGGCCGATCACCGCTTGGAGGCAGAACCGGTTGAGCGCGGTTCCGAACACGTCGTCGTAGTCGAACCGCGTGAGCAGCCGGTCGTCCAGGGCGGTTTCCTCCGTGCGGATCCCGTACACGACGCCCTGATGCAGGTCGGTGGCGCGCAGACCCCAGACGCGACAGGCGAAGTGGATGTTGTGCGAGTCGTGCACCTTCGAGAGGTGGTAGATCGAGCCCGGCAGCTTCGGGAACGGGAGGTAGTCCGACCGGCCGTTGTGGCGGACCTCGATGAAGCCCTCCTCGATATCGATGTTCGGTGTCCCGTACTCACCCATCGTGCCCAGCTTCACCAGGTGCGCGTCCGGAACGAGGTCGCGGATCGCGTAGAGGACGTGCAAGGTGCCGATCACGTTGTTCGACTGCGTGAGGACCGCGTGCTCGCGATCCTTCATCGAGTACGGCGCGCTCGGCATCTCGCCGTAGTGCACGACGGCGTCCGGTCGGAAGCCGCCGAACACCGTCTCCACCACGTCCCAATCCGTCAGGTCGCCGAGCGTGACACCGATCTCGCGGCCCGTGAGCTCGCGCCAGGCGCCCACACGCTCGGGGAGCCGGCGGATCGGGGTCAGCGAGTCGGTCCCGGCCTGCTCGTGAGCGCGCCGCCGCAGCTCGTTGTCGACGACGTGGACCTCGTGGCCTCGAGCGGAGAATCGCATCGCGGTCGGCCAACCGAGGTAGCCGTCGCCGCCCAGGATCAAGATGCGCATGAACGACCCTTCGGGAAGGTTGGGTTCGGGGGTCTTCGGGTCATGGTACCCGCCGACCCTGAGGGAACACCGAGGTTACGGCGCCAGCTCCTCCAGCGCACCGAGCACCCGGTCGACCTCGTCCAGCGTGTGGTAGTGGCAGAACCCGATCCGGACCGCGCCGCCGGAATCGAGCAGCCCGAGCCGGTCGAAGACCTCGATCGCGTAGTAGTGACCGTCCCACGTGAAGATGCCTCGCCGAGCGAGCTCCGCGGAGGTCTCCTGCGGATGCTGCCCCTCGACCCTGATCGCGAACGTGGGCGTTCGCTCTTCCACTCGACGCAGGGTCGGCGATCCCGATCAGCCGCACGCCGGGGATGTGACCGACCCCCTCGAGGAACCGGGTCGCGAGCGCCCGTTCGTGGACGGCGATCGCGTCGAACCCACCCACCTGACGGATGTACTCGATCGCCGCGATCGTTCCCGCCATCGACTCGTGACTCTGCGTGCCCGACTCCCAGCGGTCCGGCACGGCATCCGAGGCAGGTCGAAGCCGGTAGGGCTCCCACGAAGCGAGGAGCTCGCGGCGGACGCCGATCATCCCTTGGTGGGGTCCGAAGAACTTGTACGGCGAGGTCGCGACGATGTCGGCGCCGAGCGCGCGGAGGTCGATCGCGCGATGCTGCGCGAAGTGCACGCCGTCCAGGGCCACGAGGGCCCCCGCCGCCTTGGCGCGACGGACCAGCTCGGCCGCCGGCGGGATCGTCCCGACGGCGTTGGATGCGAGCGTGAACGCGACGAGCCTGGTGCGATCGGAGAGCTGCCCGTCGAACGACGCCAGGTCGAGCGTGACGTCGTCGTCGCGGACGTCGACCCACCGGATCGCCGCGCCGGCGTCACGCGCGGCGAAGATCCACGGACGAACGTTCGCGTCGTGATCGAGCCGGGTGACGACGACCTCGTCGCCCGGCCTGAGGGTGCGCGAGAACGACCGTGACAGGTGGAGCAGCAGCGAGGTCGCGTTCTGTCCGAACACGACCTCGTCGGGATCGCAGCCGAGGAAGCCGGCGCCCGCGCGGTGCGCCTCGGCGATCAGCGCGTCGATCTCCTCGCTGAGCGGGAAGGAGCCGTGCGTGTTCGAGGCGCCGCCGCGCATCCTGGCGGCGATGGCATCGATCACGCTGTCGGGAGCCTGCGACCCTCCCGGCGCATCGGCCCACACGAACGGTCGGCCGTCGGGACCCGGCCGCGAGAGCGCGGGGAAGCGGGCGCGGACGGCCATCACATCGAACGTCGAGGCGGTCTGCCGGGTCGTCATCACCGCGAAGCGTCCCACAGGTCGAAGCCTCCGGCACCGCCCCGGGTCCCGGAAGGGGCACCCCGTCCCGGGGTGCCCCTTCCGATGTCGAGATCCGGCCCGGCCTACGCGCGGTCGAGATCTGTCGCGAGCGTGGTCGCGTTGAGGCTCTCGTGTCGGGCTCGGAGGTCGACGTAGAGGACGACCGACACGAGGGCGACGAACGGCGCGGTGATGATCTGCGCGATCGCGGAGAGGATCCATGCGCCGAAGAACGTGTTCCCCCCGATCGCCGTGAGGATCCCGTTGATCACGCCGGCGATGATGGCGGCCACGAAGATCACGGCGAGCGTGTGCCACCAGGAGCCGCTCACGAGCTTCCACGAGCGAGACATCGAGTCCGTCACGCCGAGCCGTTCGATGATGAACGCCGGGACCGAAACGGCCAGGAACACGAGGAAGATGATGCCGGGGATCACCAGCAGGATGAATCCCACCCCGACCACGAGCGCGACCAGGAGCGCGAGCCCGATCAACGGGCCCAAGCGCGAGAAGGCGTACTGGTAACTGGCGCTCACGTCGACGTCCCGGCCGATCAGCGCGCCCGCGGCGCCACGGGTGAGCGCCCCGATCAGCAGCTGCTGGATCGCGACGGCGATGAAGTACGTGATCGCGCTGATCAACAGCGACCGCCCGAACGAGACGGTGCAGTTGTTCGCGAGGTCGCTCAAGGAGTTCACGTGCGCCGCGTCGCAGTGTTGCTTGAACGCGACCTGCGTCAGCAGCGCCATGATGAACGTGAGCGGGATCACGACGATCGCGACGATCTGGATCAGCTTCGCTGCGTTCGCCTTGTAGACCTCGAACGCAACGGACAGGATGTCGCCGAGGCCGCGCTGCGGGATCGAGCCGCCACCCCCGGCGCCCGGAGGTGGAGGTGGTGGTGGTGCGCCGAAGCCGCCCGAATCATCCATCTACGAACCCCCCTATGCCGTTGGCCGAGAACGGCCGGATACTACGCCCCTCCGGAAGTGGTTTCCCGCAAGGTCTTGTGATCACCCTGGTGCTCGATCCCAGTTCGGCGGCAGGTGAGCGTCCTTCCAACCGGGGTCGGGTCGCCACGTCGACCAGTCCCGATCGAACGGCGGCTCCCGCAGCAAGACGTGCTCCGCTCCTCGTTCGCCCCAGAACCGGAACCACGCGGCGTCTTCTTCGGTGAAGATCCCGCGTGCGATCGCCTCGGCGAGCTCGTCCTCGTCCTTCCACGACCATCCGCTGCGATCCGGTGGGATCGTGACGTCGAGGAGATGGTCTGCCGTGTCGAAGCCCGCGGGGGAGCGGGTGAGCGGATCCTCGAGGTTGATGTAGTACTCGAACAGCTCGCTCCGTTCGTCGAAGCCAAGGATCACCGCGTACGGCGTCTCGGGGAACGCGAACGACAACATGCTGGTCTTCCCTCGCCGGACGGCTTGGAGCGTCCATCGATCCGCGGGGAGTCGGAGCGCTTGTCCGTCGTCGTCGACCGGTTCCTCGCACACCACCCGCGGCGGGACGTGGAACATCCGGAGGCTTGGTTCGTCGGCCACGACGATGGCCGGCCGTGCGTACCAGACCCGGCCGTCCCACAGCTCCCGGATCGCGACCACGTCGCCGGGTTCGTGCCGTGGGAGCTCCTCGCGAGCGCGGATGTTCGGGGTCTTCCCCATCGATCCCATCGAGCGAGCGTAGCCGCACCTGCGGTCTTGACGGATGCCGGAGCCGGGCGTACATTCGCGCTCCACCCTCGAACATACGTTCGATTCGGGTACGGAGCGAGCGGGACGGAACCGGGCCAGGGATCAAGCGATGACTAAGCGCTTCGACGAGGAGGTTCGTGTCGAACGCGACGCGGGGATGCCCTCGGTCTTCGAGTGGCGCGGGAAGCGCTACCAGGTCGTGGACGTGATCGGGAAGTGGCGGATCGAAGGCCGATGGTGGGCGGACGGTCGCGACCGCGAGTACTGGCGGGTCGAGGCTCGGGGCGGCGCCGTGTGGGACCTCTACTTCGATCGCCAGCACGATCGTTGGCACATGGAACGGTTGTGGGATTGAGGAGCCGTTGCGCGCGCCGCCGCGGTCACGCAGCCCGTCGCAATACCTTCGCGACCTTCCTGAGGTCCGCGATGAACGCACGCATCGCTGCCTCCCGCGCGTCGTCGGGAGCGCGAAGGATCGATGACGGGTGCACGGTTGCCATGACGAACGGAGCGAGCGGCGACTCGACGAACAGGCCACGATCCTGGGTGACGCGGAACGACCGACCCAGGAGCGCTTGCGCCGCGGTCGCGCCGAGGCACACCAGCACCGTCGGTCGCACCTGGTGGAGCTCGGCATCGAGCCACGGCCGGCACGCCAACTGCTCGCGCAGGTCGGGTTTCCGGTGGATCCGGCGCTTGCCTCGTGGCGCCGCCTTCCACCGGAAGTGCTTGACCACGTTGGTCACGTAGACGTCGGCGCGATCGATCCCCGCTTCCCCCAACGCGCGATCGAGGACCCCGCCGGCTGGCCCGACGAAGGGATGACCCTCCACATCCTCCCGGTCACCCGGTTGTTCGCCGATGAGCATCGCGCGGGCGTGCGCCGAGCCCTCACCGAAGACGGCCTGCGTCGCGTTGAGATACAGGTCACAGCCCTGACAGCCCTGGACGGCCTTCGCGAGAGACGGCAAGCGAGCGTTCGGGGGGCAGGAACCCCTCTGCGGAGTTGTCGATCATCTGCGAACGGTCCTACCCGATCCGATCGGGCCGGGAACACCGTTCGACGGATGTCTTGACGGATGTCGTCACGAAGCCTCAGACTCGAACATACGTTCGACCTCGAGGACGGGCCAAAACCATGTCTTTCGTGCACCTCGACGTCCGCTCCTTCTTCTCGTTGAAAGAGGGAGCGTTCGCGCCGGAGCAGCTTGCCGAGCAGGCTGCGGGTCTCGGGATGCCTGCGGTCGCGATGACCGACCGCGACGGCCTCTACGGAGCCGCCCGATTCGTCTCGGCATGTCAACGCAACGGCGTGAAGCCCATCCTCGGTGCTTCCCTCACCGTGCGGGCACCCGCTCCGCCACCGCGCGATGCCCACGTCGTCCTGGTCGCCGAGGATGCCACTGGGTACGCGAACCTCTGCCGCCTCCTCACCGACGCACACCTATTGGGCGATCGCGGGGATCCGTGGGTCGCGGTCGAGCAGATCTGTGCGCACGCGGCCGGGATGACCGTCCTGCTGGGCCCGGGGTCGCATCCGGGGCGGCTCGCCGTCGCCGGCCGAGCCGACGCCGCCGCCCGGCTGGCTGCGCCCTTCCGCGAAGCCTTCGGCACCGATCGATGCGTCGTCGCCGTCGAGCATCGCGTCGAAGCCGGTTCGGCCGGCGAGATCCGGAAGATGCTCCGGTTCGCGGAGAAGCTCGACGCCGTCGCCGTCGCGACGAACCCGGTCCGGTACCTCGTGCCCGACGATGCGTTCCTCGCCGACGCGCTCGAGTGCATGCGGGCGATCGTGCCGGTCGCCTCCAGCAACGTGAGCCGGACGAACGCGGAGGGATGGCTGAAGCCCTCTGCGGAGATGCGCGCGCTCTTCGCCGACCGCCCTGATCTCTGCGATGCGACGCTCGCGCTCGCCGAGCGGTGCTCGTTCGATCTGGGTCTGAAGCAGGTCCACTTCCCGGACTTCCCGATCCCCGGTGGACGTTCCGCCGACGCCGTACTCGCCGAACGATGCTGGCGCGGCGTCCATGACCGCGGCATGAAGCAGGACGAGCGCCTCCGCGCACGCCTGCATCACGAGCTCTCGATGATCAGGCAGATGGGATACGCGGCCTACTTCTTGACCGTCGCGGAGATCGTCGCGGACGTGAAGGCGATGGGGATCATGGCGGCGTGCCGGGGCAGCGCGGCCGGATCGCTCGTCTGTTACCTCACCGGGATCTCCGACGTCGACGCGCTCCGGCACGACCTCGCGTTCGAACGGTTCCTGAACCCGATGCGCGACGAGCTGCCCGATGTCGACATCGACGTGGAGTCGGCTCGTCGCGAGGACGTGTACGACATGATCCTTTCCCGTCACGGCCAGGAACGTGCCGCGTGCGTCGCCATGATCGACACGTTCCGGGCGCGCGCAGCGATCCGCGAGGTCGGTAAGGCGCTCGGTCTACCCGAGGTCGAGATCGGCATGGTCGCGAAGGCCTTCCCGCACATCTCGGCGCGGAACATCCGTGATGGCCTGGAGCGCCTGCCCGAGCTGCGCGGCATCAACCTGCCGATGCGTCAGCTGGAGCTGCTCTTCCGCGTCGCCGAGCGCCTCGACGGGTTCCCCCGGCACATCGCGCTCCATCCCTGCGGGATCGTCCTGTCCTCACACGACCTCACCGAGCGGGTGCCGCTCGAGCGCTCCGCCAACGGCCATCGGATGGCCCAGGCGGACAAGGACGACGTCGAGGAGCTGGGGTACCTCAAGCTCGACATCCTCGGGGTGCGGATGCTCTCGTCGATGCGCCACGCGCTCGACGAGATCGCCCGCACCACGGGGGAGAAGGTCGACCTGGACCGGATCGCACTCGATGACCGTCCCACCTTCGACCTGATCCGCGCGTCCGACACGCTCGGGTGCTTCCAGATCGAATCGCCGGGCCAGCGTGAGCTGTTGCAGAAGCTGCAACCCGACCGGTGGGAGGACCTGATCGTCGACATCTCGCTGTTCCGTCCGGGCCCGGTGAAATCGGACATGATCCGGCCGTACCTCTCGCGCCGGATGACCTTGGAGCAGCCGAGCTACATCCACCCGGAGCTTCGGCCGGCCCTCCAGGAGACGTTCGGGGTGATCGTGTACCACGAACAAGTGATGCGAACCCTCGCTGCGCTCGCCGGATACGACCTGACCCAGGCCGATCACATCCGTCGACATCTCGATCGCGAGGATCTGCTGCCAGGGTTCCAGCGGGACTTCCTCGCGCGGGCGACCGCACGTGGTGTCGCGCGGGAGGCCGCCGAGAAGACGTGGGACGCGGTTGCACAGTTCGCGTCGTTCGGGTTCTGCAAAGCGCATGCGGCCGCGTTCGCGGTGCCGACGTATCGCTCCGCCTGGCTGAAGACCCACTATCCGGCGCACTTCATCGCGGGGATCCTCACGCACGACCCCGGCATGTATCCACGACGGTTGCTCTTGGATGACGCCCGACGCCACGGCGTCCCGATCCTGCCGCTCGACGTGAACCGCAGCGAACCCGAGTACGTGGTGGAAGAGGTCGGTAACGGGGCGCGGGGAGGAGCCGCGATCGCGCGCGTCGGCGACGCGGCGCGTGCATCGGCCGAGCCGTCCGACGTAGTTGTGTCGATCCGCGCCGTCGGCGCAGCGCGACCACGGCCCGACCTCAGCGCCCCACGCCGAGCCCGACCCGATATATCGCCATCCGCCTCGCCCTCCAGGACGTCCACGGGATCAGCGACGCCGAGATCCGGTCGATCCTGGCGTCGCGCGCGGAGCACCCGTTCCGTGACGTCGGGGACTTCTTGCGTCGCACCACCGTCTCGCGGCCGGTCGCGGAGGCGCTCGCGCACGCAGGCGGATTCGATGCGCTCACCGGATCGGGGACGAACCGCCGCGGGCACCTGTTCGACGCGATCACCGTGGATGCGCCGCGCGAGGGCGACCAGCTCACGCTCGCCGACGCCGGGGCGCCGTCGCACCGGTTCCCCGAGTACACGGATGCGGAAGTGGTGAAGGCGGAGCTGGAGGTGCTCGGTCTCGACGTCACACGGCACCTCGTGAGCTTCTTCGAACCGCTCCTCACCGACCTCGGGGTGACGCGGGCGAAGGATCTGCACCGTTGCCGACAAGACGCCTGGGTGATGGTCGCCGGGGTCAAGATCGCATCGCAGACGCCGGCGGTTCGAAGCGGTCAACGGATCATCTTCGTGTCGCTCGACGACGCCACCGGGCCGATCGAGGTGACGGTCTTCGAGTCGGTCCAGCCGAAGGTCGCGAAGACCGTGTTCCATGCGTACGCGCTCGCGGTGTGGGGCCAGCTGCGGCGCACCGGAGTCAAAGGGATGAGCATCACCGCGGAGGATGTCTGGGATCTCACGGAGCTCCACCGGGCTCGAGGCGACGGGCGGCTGCGCGAGGCGATGACCGGACCGACCGCGGTGCACGCACCGGCCCGCCGGCTGTGGCATGCGAGCCCGGGTTCCGCAGGATGATCTGGCCGGCGGTAGCGTGGGCCTCCATGGCCAGGCCATCCGAGCCGATCCTGCACGTCGACCTCGACGCCTTCTACGCGAGCGTCGAGGTGTTGAAGGATCCATCGCTCCGCGGGAAGCCCGTGATCGTCGGCGGGACCGGCTCCCGGGGCGTGGTCACGAGCGCGTCGTACGAGGCACGGCGCTCGGGTGTGCATTCGGCGATGCCGTCGGTCCGCGCCCGGAGGTTGTGTCCCGAGGGGATCTTCCTCCCACCGGACTTCGAGGCGTACCGCGTGCATTCCAACCGGTTCCGCGAGGTCATGTTGTCGTTCACCCCGCTCGTGGAGCCCATCTCGCTCGACGAGGCGTTCCTGGACGTCGGGGGAGCGACCCGGCTGTTCGGGGCGCCACCGGAGATCGCCGGGACGATCCGCGCCGCCGTCCTGGAGGGGGTCGGGGTCACCTGCTCGGCGGGCGTCGCGTCGACGAAGTTCGTCGCGAAACTCGCCTCGGCCCACTGCAAACCCGACGGTCTCCTGCACGTGCCTGCGACCCAGACCATCGGCTTCCTCGAGCCCCTGCCCGTCGGTCGGTTGTGGGGGGTCGGGGAGAAGACGGCCGATCTGCTGGGACGCCTGGCGATCAGGACGATCGGGGACCTGGCGAAGACCCCCGAGCAGGTGCTCCAGCGCCTGGTCGGAGAGGCCGCGGCCAGGCACCTCACCCAGCTCGCGCACGGCCTGGATGAGCGCGAGGTGATCCCGTACGAAGCGCCCAAGTCGATCGGTCACGAGGAGACGTTCGATCGCGATCTGGACGACGATGAGGAGATCCTGCGCGAGCTCCTGCATCTGTCCGGACGGGTCGCCGCGCGGCTCCGCGAGGACGGCTACCGAGCGCGCACGGTGACGCTCAAGGCGCGGCTCGCCAACTTCACGACGCTCACCCGGTCGCGCACCGTCCGCGACGCGACGGACGTCGGCGCGGATCTGTACCAGGCGGTCGGTGAGCTCTATCGAGCGCTCCCCGGCACGGGACGGCGCATCCGTCTGCTGGGCGTACAGGCGAGCGGACTCGTGCTGGCCGGCGCGGAGCAGCTCGCGCTGCTCCGCGCCGGCCGCTGGGACGACGTGGAGCGGACCCTCGACCGGATCGAGCGGCGTTTCGGCAGGGGCTCGACCACCCACGCGACCTTGCTCGATCGGGATCGCGGGCGGCCGCGGTCTCCCGCGGCCGCCCGCGATCCCGACCCCGATCCAGGGTTCCGCCCTTCGGGACAGCCTCCTTATAATCGGTGATGGCGGTCGGATCCCCCACGGCCGGAGGGCACGGATGCCACTGAACGATCACGAACAACGCATCCTCGACGAGATCGAGCGACGTCTCGCTGAAGACGACCCGAACTTCGTCGAGCAGGTCGGTCGCACCGACCTCTATACGCACCACACGCGTGGGATCCGGCTCGCCGCCGTGGGGTTCCTGCTGGGATGCGCGATGCTGTTCCTGATCGTCTTCTCCATCTGGATCGCGCTCATCGGGTTCGCCGTGATGGTGTCCTCGGCGCTGCTGATCTACCGCTACCTCGGCCAGCTCGGTCGCGATCAGATCCGCGCGATGCAAGAAGAGGGCGCGTTCTCGATGACCGGGCTGATCGGACGGATCGCCGCGCGCTTCCGACGCTCCTGACGCGTCGTTCCGGGACGCGACGATCTAGCCCGAGCGGATGATTTCTCACGTATCACTAGCTCGACGGTTGCCACACTCACACGTCGAGGTGTACAACGAGCCCTCTTCCTCGGGCGCTGACCGTCAGGCCGGAAAGCAGATCACTTCCCCTTCCGATCCGACGGCCCGCTCATGTTTCGGTGGTCGGGTCGGAGAGAGGAACCGAAGGGGCGTACGTCTGCATGGAGGGGTTCACGGCTCATCAAGCTTGCAAATTCACCGGATGCTCGTCACGTCAGCTCCGCTATTGGGACCAGATCGGACTGGTCGAGCCGTCGGTTCAAGGGACCGGCGGTCGTCCAGGCGTGCCGCGGCTGTACTCGTTCCGCGACCTCGTGGCGCTCCGGGTCGTGAGGTCGCTCATCGACGGCGGGATGTCCTTGCAGCGGGTGCGACGGTCATGGGAGTTCCTGAACAAGAAGGCCGGCTTGGACAAGCATCTGTCCGAGGTCCAGCTCGTCACCGACGGACAGTCGATCTTCAAGATCTGCCGCCGGGACGGTGAGGTGATGGACGCCCTGAAGGACGGGCAGATGGCGTTCTTCGTCGCGATCGACGACATCGCGACCTCGGTGCACACCAACGTTCGTTCCTTCGAAGAGGATCGGGAGCGATTCGTGCGTGGCCTCCGCGAGGCAGCTGCCCACACGGCGACCGGATCCTGATCGCTCAGTCGCGTCGATAGATCCCGAACAGCCTGCGCCGCAGCGGCGTGGAGTGCCGAAGGTCGCGGATGATCTGGTCGGCATCAGCGGCAGCATCCAGTGCATCATCGTCGCTCGGCGCGCGTGATCCGTACGCGGCCCGGACCACGCTGCCGGTGAGGCGCTCGAGATGGCCGTCGACGAGGACGTCGGCCGCCTCGACGCGCCGGCGGTACTCGAACGGCGTCTCACCCGGTCCGCGACCGAACCCGAGGTCGGCGGCACGCTCAGAGAACACGTCGTACGTCGCGAGGATCAACGCCCGAGGTTCGCGAGCGGCGTTGTGCAGCTTGCGACGCCGCCGGAACCAGCGGACGAGCGGGATCCCGGCAAGCACCAGAACGCCCCCGACCACGAGCCAGCCCAGGATCTCGCCCGAAGGGACACGGCGGCCTGGTCGGGAGGACGCTGTTCCGGGACTGATCGGCCTGTTGTTGAAGTTGCCCGCCGCTCCCTCTCTCCCTTGCACGGTTGGATTCTTGCCGCTGCCCTTGTGGTTCCTGGTCGTTCCCCCCGTTGAACAATTCCCTGTCGACTCTCTACATCCGTCAGACGAGGACGAAGACGTCATGTACGTCGCCATCACGGGGTTCGACTTCCCGGGCGTCGGTTCGAACGGAAGCCAGCCGTATCCCTCGAACGGCACCTCGACCCACGCGTGGAGGTCGGTGGTCATGACGCCCCAGGTGTTGTCGCCGACGAGATTGCCCGGACCGTATCCCATGGCCACGCGAGCAGGGATGCCGAGCGAACGCAACATCACGGCCATCGCGCTCGCGAATTGCTGACAGAAGCCGCTCTGCCGCTTCGTGAGGAAGTCAGCGAGCCCCTGCATCGTCGATGGATATCGAGCTTGTTGGTCGTAGCTGTACACGGCCGGGTCGGTCAGGTGCCGCTGGATCGACATCACGCGGTCGAACGCCGTCTGATCGTTGCGGGTCCACCGCTCGGCGAGATCCGTTATCTCGCGAGGGATGGCGCCGGGGAGCTTCGTTTCGTCGGGATACTGCGACGCTGAGCCCACGCTGGTCGTCGCGAGTTGAAGCGCGGTGGGTGTCGGGTACACGGACTGGATCGTGTAGGTCGCCCCTTGGTCCGGCGGCTCGGCGAGGGTCATGGTCTGCGAACCCGCGAACCAGGTCACCGAGTCGTCCGCCTGCTCCAGCGTGCTCGGTTCGTACGCCGCCGGCAGCCACGTGTACCCGAGGTCGTTGGTGATCGTGAACCGCTCCGTGATCGTCGTCCCCTGCAGGTCGGCGGCGAGCGGCTGTCCCTCTTCGACCGGCGTTCCTTGTTCGGATGCCGGAGACCACTGGCCGTTGTCGTCCAACACGTCCAGTCCGACCATCCGCCAGTACGCGGGCTTGTCGGACTGGACCTGGAAGACCTCGACGGGGTCGCTTTGATTGAGGATCGCGCCGATCTCCACCAACGGACTGACGTGGACCCGGTTATCGGCGTTGATGGATGACAGGTCGAACACGGCCTTCGAGCCGAACCCGGGCACGAAGATGGGGGCCAGCGCGGCGAGCACGACGGCGCCGGCGCCGATCCTGCGCGCCCCTCGTCCCGCCGACGGCAACAGACGATTCCTGGCACCCGGGGGACTCCAGACGGGGCCCCACCCGTGGATCCGCCGGAGCGAGTCGGCGAACACGACGGCGAGCGCGGCGATCAGGAAGAGCACCCCGTAGATCGGCTTGATCAAACCGTCGAGCACGCTGTCGGCGAAGGCGACCAGCGCGACCGGGGGAACGAGGGAGAGGAGCGGGCTCCCCGCCCGGAAGGCGAGCGCGAAGCACGAGAAGACCGCCGCCCAGACGGCCGTGATCGCCGCGAGCATGAGGGACGCGTTGGGGGGCGCCGGCGATATCTGGATGCGCGCTTCCTCGCCGACCTGCGCGGCAGCGTGTCCCATCTGATGGAGGGTCTCGAGGGTCGGCGCCCCGAACCAGGTGGTCGCCGGGAAGACGATGATCCCGATCGCCACGACCAGCAGGACCGCGCTGACGGCGGTAGCGAGCAGGAGGCTCCGGCGTTCGAAGATCCACGCCACCAGGGCGGAGGCGACGCTCACCGCGAGCAAGCGGTACGTCGCGCCGTGCCCGATGAACACGCGTCCGAACGCGAAGCCAACGGCGATCGCGACCAGTTCGATCGCGACGAGGGCCGTCAGACGCTGGATGCGAGCAGTCGTTCCCGCGGTACGTGCCATCGTTCCCTCAACTTCGTCGACGGGGTCAAGACCAAGCAGTCCCAGCCCGCCCGGGTCAGGGCGAGCCTGGCCTCGGTCGCGCGAGCTTCCAATTGGGTCCGGCGGCTGGCCGGAGCGGTGGCCGGCTCGACCGGATGGATCAAGATCGCGAGCTTGGGCCCGAACCCCGAGCCCGACCGGATGAGCTGCGGCAGTTCCTGGGGTGCAGGCGGCGCTGCGATGAACACGAGCGAGGCGTCGGCCGACGCAGCACCCCGAAGGTTGGTGAGAGCGCTCGAGAGCGAGGGTCCTTTCCCGTGAACCACGCCTGCGAGCGCGTCGAGGAACCGCTCCTCGGACAGCGCGATCGCGGGCGCATCGGCGGTTCCGAACCGCAACCCGAACCCGTTCCGAGCGAGCAGCGCCCCGACGCTCGCCGCGCACGACACCGCTCGCTCGAACGCCGCCGCGTGCGACCGACCCAGCGCCGATTCGCGGTTATCCAGGAACACGAGCCCGTTCGCACGCTTGCTCGTCTCGTTCTGCCTGATCATGAGCTCGCCGGTCCGGGCGACCGACGGCCAGTGGATCCGTCGGAGATCGTCGCCCTCCTGGTAGGAGCGCATCGTGAAGTACTCCTCGCCCGTGCGGAGGAGTTGCCGCGCCCGAGCCGCTCCCGCGTTCGGACTCGTCGCGGCGTCCGGCGGCGTGGAGAGGTCTTCGATCTCCGGGGTGACCAGCAGTTCGTCGCGGTTCTCGACGACCAAGCGCTTCCGACGGAGGCCGAAGGCATCCGTGATGTCGATCGTCAGGGGCCCGATCCGGTACCGGCCACGCACCTGCGGGAGGATCGAGTAGGAGACCCGCTGCGCCCGGCGACCGGGCACGCTGGCCACGACCAGGCGAGCGGAGCGCCCCAGGGTCGGGGGGAGTTGGTCTTCGAGCATCAGGAAGGAGCTCGGAGCGGTCGAGCGATTCTCGACGTCGAGCTGCACCGTCAGCCGGGTTCCCGGCCCGACCCGTACGTCGGAGAGACGCCGGCGGACCGACACGCGTCGCTCGGTCCACCGCAGGAACAGTCCGGCGACCACGGGAAGGAGCACGAAGCCGATACCGACCACCTCGAGGCCCGCCGAACCGATCAACCGCGCGACGAACCACATCGCCACGCCTGCCACGCAGACGGTCACTCCGCGCGGCGTGAACATCTAGGAGCGCTCCGCCACCGGGACCTCCACCTGCGCCAGGACCTCCTGGATCACGACCGACGCCGAACGGCCCGTCATCACGGCGTCGGCGGTGACGATGATCCGGTGCGCGAGCCCGGGCACGCACAGCAACTTGACGTCATCCGGGATCACGTAGTCGCGCTCATCGGCTGCCGCGTAGGCCCTCGCCGCCCGCAGCAGCATGATCGAGGCTCGCGGGCTGCCGCCCAGATAGACGTCGGGATGGTTCCGGGTCGCGTCCACGATCCGCACGATGTAGTCGCGGATCGTGGGCGCGACGTGGACCCGTCGCGCCTGCTGGATCATCTCCGCGATGCCCTGCGAATCCGTCACGCTGCCGATCACGCCGAGGGGCTGGCCGGCGCTGTGCGTCTCGAGGATCTCCGCCTCGATCTGGAGGCTCGGGTACCCGATCGACAGCCGCATCATGAAGCGGTCGAGCTGCGCCTCCGGGAGCGGATACGTTCCCTCGTGCTCGACGGGGTTCTGCGTCGCGATCACCATGAACGGCGTCCCGAGGGTGTGTGTCTCGGCGTCGATCGTGACCTGTCGCTCTTCCATGCATTCCAGCAATGCCGACTGGGTCTTCGGCGATGCACGGTTGATCTCGTCGCCGAGCACGATGTTCGCGAACACCGCTCCCGGGCGGAACTCGAAGTCACCGCGCTCCTGGTTGAACACGTTCACGCCGGTGATGTCTGTTGGAAGCATGTCCGGCGTGAACTGGATCCGGCGGAAGGAACAATCGATCGACCGCGCGATCGCCTTCGCGAGCATCGTCTTGCCGACGCCGGGAACGTCCTCGATCAGCAGGTGTCCCTCGGCGACCAGCGCCACGAGCGCCAGGCGGATCTCCGCGTTCTTCCCGCGAACCACACGCTCGACGTTCTCTTCGATCTGGCGGAAGCGGGCAGCGAAGCTCTCCCATTCGCGCATCTGCTCACGAAGCTCCAACCCCGCACCTCCGCTCGGAAGAACACTCATCGTACGGCCCCCCAGTGGTTCTGTTCCATAGGCCGACCAGGCCCATCGGCGCTCGGAACCATGAACCAACGAGACGCTGCAAACGTGTACGAGATCGAAGGGCAACGGGATGGAGGAGCGGGGTGCACCGCTGGACGCCCCGCGCGGCCCCTGTTCGCAACTCCAGGCATCGCGGCCACCCCGCCCCTCGCCGCGCAGATTACAACGTTGTGATTCGCTCGGGAAGCGAGGCGGTCCAACCGGCTGCAGCGCGTACACTCACCGCCATGGGACGCGCCCTCGTCCTCAACGCGACCGAATTGCCGCTCGCGGTCGTCCCCGCGAGGCGAGCCGTCGTGCTCGTGCTCAAAGAGAAGGCCGAGGTCGTGCAGTCGAACGGCGCGATCTTCCACAGTGAGCGCATCGCGCTGGAAGCGCCATCCGTCGTCCGCCTCCGACACTTCGTCCACGTTCCCTTCCGCGCCCACGCGCCGCTCACGCGGCGGGCGGTGTTCGCGCGGGATGGCTGGGAGTGCCAGTACTGCGGGTCCGCCGCCGAGAACCTGGATCACGTGCTGCCGCGCTCGCGTGGCGGTCTCCACGTGTGGGAGAACGTGGTCGCGGCGTGCCGGCGGTGCAACGCCAAGAAGATGGACCGAACGCCGCAAGAGGCCGGTTTCCATCTGCATCGCCAACCCTTCGCCCCGTCGGACGGCTTCCGCCTGACCCTCGGACAGGTCGAGCCCGGCTGGGAGCCGTACCTGATCTAAACCTCGGGTGCCTGACCGGTTCCCAACCGGCGTTGGCATCCCCGTCCGGCTCATCGTTCTGCCCTCTCGATGCGTGACACGCGCCGAACGCTTAGGCGTCCGGATCTCCCATCGCGCCCGAACAGCAGTTCGGGCGCAACTCCTGTTGACGGAGGTGGAGTGCGAGTGGGATAAACGTGGGCCCAAGTGGAGGAAAGGGGAGAGCGCTTGGCCGAACTCCTCGGCACGCATAGCTACCAACTCGACCCGAAGGGGCGTGTGTCCCTGCCGGCTCGGTTCCGTGAGACGTTCGCCGACGGGGCGTGGCTCACGATCGGCCAGGACGGCTGCCTCTTCGTCTTCCCCAGCGCCGAGTGGCAGCGCCGATCCGAGGAGGTCGCAGCGTTCCCCCTTTCCGACATGGCCGGGCGTGCGTACGGGCGACTGTTCTTCGGCTCGTCGGACGAAGCCAAGCTCGACGGGCAGGGTCGCCTCACGATCCCTCAACGCCTCCGTGACCGCGTGGGGATCCGCAAGGACGTCGTCGTGCTCGGGGTGCGGGACCGGATGGAGATATGGGACCGCACCAGCTATGAGCGCTACGAGGCCGCCCACGCGGGCGCGTATCAGGCCGGAGCACTGGAGCCGGGCAAGGGGACGGGCTGACCGCCCGACCACGGAGCACGAGAGCACGAGAGGGAGGGATCGATGGAGCAACCCCGGAGATTGAGTGACGAGGTTCGTCAGAGCCTCACGCTGATCGGGATGACCGCGCTGACGCTACTCGCCTCGATCGCGTTCGGTCTGTTCGTCGGGCACGTCGGGTGACGTGGCGATCGAGGGTGGGCACGAACCGGTCATGACGGCCGAGGTGGTCGAGTTCCTCGGGGGTCGTCGGACCGTCGTCGACATGACGCTGGGTTCGGGCGGCCATGCCGCCGCTCTGTTGGAGGCCGGCGTGTCGCGCCTCGTCGGGGTCGACCGCGATCCCGAGGCGCTGGCGCTGGCAGGCGGGAGACTGAGCGCGTTCGGCGAACGGGTGCGGCTGGTGGCAGCCCGCTTCTCCGAGGTCGACGAGGACGTCGTTGGCGGTCCGGCCGACGGCGTGCTCTTCGATCTCGGGGTCTCCTCGATGCAGCTCGATCGTCCGGAGCGCGGGTTCGGGTACCGCGTGGACGGACCGCTCGATATGCGGATGGGCGAGGGGAGCGGGGAGGCCGGACCGAGTGCGGCGGACCTCGTCAACGGGCTTCCCGAACGGGATCTCGCCGATCTGATCTACCGGCTCGGTGAGGAGCCGCGATCGCGCCGGATCGCGGCGGCGATCGTCCGCCACCGGCCGGTCCGAACGACGGACCAGCTCACCGGCATCGTCGTGAGCGCCGTTGGGAAGCGCCCGGGGGGCCCCCACCCCGCGCGACGCACGTTCCAGGCGCTCCGCATCGCGGTCAACCGGGAGCTCGAGGAGCTCACCGCGGCCCTGCCTCCCGCGGCAGGGCTCCTCGGGCCCGGTGGCCGCGTGGTCGTCATCTCGTACCACTCGCTCGAGGACCGGATCGTGAAACGTGCGTTCCGCGATGACGATCGTCTCGACGTCCTGACCAAGAAGCCGCTCGTGGCGAGCGCGGCCGAGCGGGCGGGGAACCCCCGTTCCCGGAGCGCCAAGCTGCGTGCGGCCGAACGCTCCAGCCGGGAAGCGGCATGAGCGCCCCGGCACGCATCCTCGTCTCGCCAGCCCCGAAACGTGCGGACCCCTCCCGCACCCCCGCGGCGCGCCCGCGCCCCACCCCTTCCCCGCACCACCGGGGGCGGGCGCGCCGCGGGACCCCCCCGTTCTGGGTCATGACGGCCCTCATCGTGACCGGGATGATCGTCGGGATCGTGTCGCTGTCGGCGCTCGCGGTCCAAGCCAGCTTCCGTTCGGACGACCTGCGCCAGCAGCTCGGTTCGCTCACCCAACGGCAGCAGTCGCTCCGGGAGGACGTGGCTGCGGCTTCCGCGCCGTCGCGCGTGATGCGCTGGGCGAGGAGCGAGGGGATGGTCATGCCGGAGCGGGTGGTGATCCTTCGCGTCCCGTCGGATCCGTCGGGGCTCGGGGCGTGAAGCGCCCACCCGTCCAACGTCTGGTCGCCCTGCTCGTAGCGGTGATGCTCGCGATGGCCGGCATCGTGATCAGGCTCGCGGTGCTGCAGGTCCGCGAATCGGGGACCTACGCGGAGCTCGGATCGACCCAACGGGTGCACACCGAGCCCCTCCCGGCGCTGCGCGGCGAGATGCTCGATCGAAGCGGCGTGCCGATGGCGCTCACGCTGGAGGCTCGCGACGTCTATGCGAACCCGAGCCTGGTGGTCGACGCCTCGACCGAAGCCGACCAGGTCGCGCGCGTCCTCGGGTTGAAACAGAAGGACGTCCGCGCGGCGTTGACCACGCCGGGGACGTTCGCCTACATCGAACGGCAGGTCGATGCCGACGTCGCGCAGCACGTGGCCGACCTGCACCTTCCCGGGATCGGCCTCCTGCCGGTGGCCAAGCGTTACTACCCGGCCGGACCCGTGGCGCCCCAGGTCCTGGGGTTCGTGAACGTCGATGGCGTGGGGATCACCGGTCTCGAGCGCCAGTACGACCCGCTCCTGGCCGGCTCCCCCGGGGAGCGCACCGTCGAGCTCTCGGCCCAAGGCCAGGAGATCGCCGGCGGCCGGCAGGTCGTCCAAGACCCGCAACCGGGGAGCAGCGTCGTCCTCACGATCGACCGAGATCTCCAGTTCCAGGCCCAGGCGTACCTGCGGACGGCCGTGGAGCAGAACCATGCGAAGGGCGGGACGATCGTCGTCTTGGATCCGCACACCGGCGACGTCTACGCGATGGCCTCGTATCCCTGGTTCGATCCCAACGCGTTCGCTTCGTCCGACAGCTCGCGCTTCGTCAACCGGGCGGTCACGGACACCTGGGAGCCGGGCAGCGTCAACAAGACGATCACGGCGGCGGCCGCGTTGGAATCGGGTGCCGTCACCCCCACCCAGCGGTTCGAGGTTCCGGGGACGCGCCGGGTCGAGGGCTACACGATCCATGACGCCGAGCCGCACGGGACGGAGGCGATGACGCTCGGCGACATCATCGCGCACTCGAGCAACGTCGGGGCGTCCCTCGTCGCCGATCGCACCGGGAACCAGACGATGGAACAGACCTTCGCGCGGTTCGGCTACGGCACCCCGACCGGTATCGGGTTCCCGGGCGAAGCCGCCGGACTGATGCCGACCCAGCCATGGTCCGCCCTCACGCGGGCGACCGTGTCGTTCGGCGCCGGCGTGGCCGTCACGCCGCTCCAGATGGCGAGCGTGTACGCGACGATCGCGAACGGCGGGACCTGGGTGCAGCCGCGACTGATCGACGCGACGATCGGACCCGACGGCGTTCGCCACGATGAGCCTCCGTCGGCGACCCGGCGGGTGCTTCGACCGTCCACCACGCGCACCCTCACCCAGATGCTCGCGTACGTGGTGCAGGACGGGACCGGCATCTCCGCGCAGATCCCCGGATACCAGGTGGCTGGGAAGACCGGGACCGCCAAGAAGCTCGATCCGAGCGGGCACTACGTCAGTCGGTACGTCGCCTCGTTCATCGGCTTCCTCCCGGCATCTCGGCCGCGCGTGGTCGTGGCCGTGATCATCGATGAGCCCCGAACCGTCTACGGGGGAGTCGCGGCCGCGCCGGTGTTCCAAGAGGTCGCCCGCTACGCGATCCAGCGACTCGGGATCGAGGCCGCCCCCGCCGTCTCGCTCCCGCCGCACGCGATGCCCGTCCCATGACCGCCGCCGGCCGGCGTGTAGGCTCGCCGGCGGTGGAGCTTCCCCTTCCCGCCGTCACGCTCAGCGACACGGCGGCCGCGGTCCGAGCAGAGGTGCGGGGTGACGACGGGCGTCTCCTCACCGACGCCTCGTACGACTCCCGGGCTGTGGCGCCCGATTCGCTCTTCTTCTGCATCCCCGGCGATCAGGAGGACGGTCACCGGTTCGCCCCGGCGGCGCTCGCGGCGGGTGCCGGCGCGATCGTCGTTGAGCGGTGGCTCGAGCTGGACGCCCCGCAGGCCCTCGTCCCGTCGGTCCGCGAAGCGATCGGCCCGATGTCCTCCGTGATCTTCGGGCGGCCCGCCGAGGCCCTGACGACGATCGGGATCACGGGAACGAACGGCAAGACGACCACCACGTACCTGCTGGAGGCGATCATCCGGGCTGCGGGCTTACGTGCGGGCGTGATCGGGACGAACGGCGCACGGATCGACGGGGACCCGGTCGAGCTCGCCCGGACCACACCCGAGGCCCCGGACCTGCATCGGTTGCTCGCGCGGATGCGTTCGAGGAGGGTGCAGGTCGTCGCGATAGAGGTCTCGTCGCACGCGCTGGCTCAGCATCGCGTCGACGGGATCGTGTTCGACCTCGCCGTCTTCACGAACCTCTCCCAGGATCACCTCGACTACCACGGGACGATGGAGAGCTACCTGGAGGCCAAGGCCGTCCTCTTCACGCCGGATCATGCCGTCCGGGGGCTCCTGAACGCCGACGATCCCTCCGCGCGCCGGCTCCTGCGGCGCACCGAGATCCCCGTCGTGACGTATGGGGTCGAGCGCGATGCCGACCTCCGGGCGTCCGACGTGGCTGTCGATGCCCGGGGCATCTCCTTCCACGTGGAAGGGGTCGAGGTCCGGTCGGCGCTCCTCGGCCGCTTCAACGTCTGGAACTGCCTCGCGGCGATGGGCGCGGCCCGGGAGGTGGGGATCCCGCTGGAGGCGGCCGCGGGCGCGCTCGGGGAGGTGCGCGATGTCCCCGGCCGGATGGAGACGATCGATGCAGGACAAGACTTCCTAGTGGTGGTGGACTACGCGCACACGCCGGATAGCATCCGGGTCGTGCTCCGGGGCGCACGCTCGCTGGCCGCCGGCCGCGTGATCGTCGTGTTCGGTTGTGGCGGCGACCGCGACCGGGCGAAGCGTGCCCCCATGGGGCAGGCGGCCACGTCGTCCGCGGACCTCAGCGTGATCACCACGGACAACCCTCGATCCGAAGACCCGCTCGCCATCATCGGGGAGATCGTCCCGGGGGCGGTCGCGGGCGGGGGGGACTACGTCGTGGACCCTGACCGACGTCACGCGATCCGTCTCGCCCTGCGGGAGGCGAAGCCGGGCGACATCGTGGTGATCGCGGGCAAGGGTCACGAGCCGTACCAAGAGGCAGCCGGGACCGTGGTGCCGTTCGACGATCGGTCGATCGCCCGGGACGAGCTCGGCTCGCTCCTGGAGGGGGCGTGAAGCCACGTCCCCTTTCGAGCGTCGCGGCCGCCGTCGGGGGTGAGCGCACCGGGGACGACGTCGACGTCTCCGCGGTGACGACCGACTCGCGGCAGGCGGGTCCGGGAGCCCTGTTCGTCGCGCTCGAGGGAGAACGGACCGACGGGCACCGCTTCGTCCTCGATGCCCTCGCCCGCGGCGCCGCCGCGGTCCTCGTCCGGGACGCCGCCGACGCTCCGGCCCCGAAGATCCAGGTGGCTTCGACCGCGGACGCGCTGTTGCGACTCGCGCGCGGACGAGCGACGTCGGTTCGACGGAACGGTCGTCGCGATCGCGGGAGCGAACGGGAAGACATCGACGAAGGACATGACCGCGGCCGTCGTTCCACGAGGTTCCGCGCGCACGCGAGCCCGGGGTCGTTCAACAACGAGGTCGGCGTGCCGCTCACGTTCTTGGGAGCTCCGCCGGACACGGAGGTGATCGTCGCGGAGCTCGGTGCCCGGCGTGCCGGGGACGTGACGGTGCTGATGCCGATCGCCCGGCCGGACGTCGTCGTCGTCACGAACGTCGGCGTCGCGCACATGGAGATCTTCGGCTCGTGGGACGTGATCGTCGGCGCCTCCGCGGAGCCCGTCGACGCGATCGACCCGGATGGGGTGCTCGTCCTCAATGCCGACGACCCCGTCGTGGCCGGGTTCGCCGGCCGAGCTCGCGCGCGCGTCGTGACGTTCGGACGGAGCGAGGAGGCGGACGTGCGCGCTGAGGAGGTCCGGATCGACACCGGCGGGCGGCCCACGTTCGACCTCGTTGCCCGGGGGGGCCGCGAGCGCGTCCTGCTGGCGGTCCCCGGCGAGCACATGGTGAGCAACGCGCTCGCGGCCGCCGCGGTCGGGCTGGAGCTCGGCATCCCGCTCGAGGCGTGCGCCGAGGCGCTCGCGCGGGCCCGGGTGTCGCGTTGGCGGATGGAGACCTTCGAAACGCCCGAGGGCATCCTGGTCATCAACGACGCGTACAACGCGAACCCGGAGTCGATGGCGGCCGCGTTGAAGGCCGCGATCGTGATGGCGGGCGATCGGCGCGTGGTCGCGGTGCTCGGGCACATGGCCGAGCTCGGCGATATCGCACCGGAGGAGCACGAGCGGGTGGGGGAGCTCGCCGCCCGACTGGGCGTCGACCGGCTGATCACGGTGGGGACCGAGGCGAAGTCGATCGCGGTCGCGGGACTGCGAGAAGGGTTCGAGCCCGACGCCGTCGCAAGCTACGACGACGTCGAGGCTGCGCTCGAGGACGTTCGGACCCATGCCCGGGGCGGGGATCTGGTGCTCGTGAAAGGCTCACGGGTGGTCGGGCTCGAGACCCTGGCGGAGGCGCTGCGGTGATCTCGATCCTCGTGGCCGCCGCGGTGGGTTTGGCCGTGACGCTGCTCGGCACGCCCGCCGCGATCCGCGCGTTCCGCGTGTGGGGGTGGGGACAGCGGATCCGCGAGGACGGGCCGCACACCCATCTGGAGAAGATGGGGACCCCGACGATGGGCGGGATCGTGATCATCGCCGGTCTGTGTCTGGGCTACCTCGCGTCACGGGTCACGGCGCAGCGGTTCACCGTCACGGGGATCGCGCTGGTGTTCGCGACCGTGGGGTTCGGGGTCGTCGGGTTCCTCGACGACTTCATGAAGGTGCGTCGGCAGCGTTCGCTCGGTCTCACGAAGGCGCAGAAGTTCGGTGGCACCGCGCTCGTGTCCCTCGCATTCGCCCTCCTCGTCACGCACGTCGACAACCCCGGGATCAGCACGCACCTCTCGTTCATCCGCCCGTCGTCGATCGCGCTCGGCGTCTTGTTCTATCTCTGGGCGTTCCTCGTGCTCAGCGGTTCGTCGAACGCCGTGAACCTGACGGATGGGCTGGACGGCCTCGCAGCAGGCTCGTCCATCATGGTGTGCAGCGCCTACGTGTTCATCTCCTTCTGGCAGTTCCGCCACACGTGCGTGCTCGTGCAGGGTGCGCAGGGGTGTTACTCGGTGAATGGCGTCGATCTGCAAGACGCGGCGATCGTCGCCGCCGCGATGACGGGCGCCGCGACCGGGTTCCTCTGGTGGAACGCCGCGCCCGCCCGCATCTTCATGGGCGACACGGGCTCGCTCGCGCTCGGCGGGCTGTTCGGGGCGCTGGCGCTCGTGACGAACACCGCGATCCTCCTCGTCATCATCGGCGGGCTCTTCGTGTTGGAGACCCTCTCGGTGATCGCACAGGTGATCTCGTTCCGCGGGTTCGGGCGCCGGATCTTCCGGATGTCTCCGATCCATCATCATTTCGAGTTGGCCGGCTGGCCGGAGTTCACGGTGATCGTTCGGTTCTGGATCGTGGCGGGTCTCTGCTCGGCGGTCGGGATCGGTCTGTTCTACGCAGACTTCATCGCGCGCGGGGGCCTGGGGTGAGGACGATGCGCGCACCGCGCCAGCGGGAGACGCGATGAGCGGAGCCTTCTCCGATGATCGGGTCGTCGTGATCGGCGCCGGCGTCGCGGGGGTGGCGGCGGCCCGCGCGCTCGCGCAGGAGGGAGCCGCCGTGTCGGTCACCGAGGCGCGCCGGCGTGAGCTGCTCGGCGATCTCCACGAGCTCGAGGCCTTGGGCGTGCAGATCGCCGCCGGCGGTCACGAGCGCTCCCACTTCGATGGCGCGACGCTCGTCGTCACCAGCCCGGGGATCCCGCCGTCGGCCGAGGTGCGGAGGTGGGCCCGCGAGCGTGGCATCCCGGTATGGGGCGAGCTGGAGCTGGGGGCCAGGCTCGTCCGTGTTCCGTACCTCGCGGTCACGGGAACGAACGGGAAGACGACGACCTCGGGGATGATCGCGGCGTGCCTGCGCGCCGGCGGCCTGGACGCGGTCGCGTGCGGCAACATCGGCAGACCGTTCCCGACCGCCGTCCTCGAGGACCATGAGGTGCTCGTCGTCGAGGCCTCGTCCTTCCAGCTCGCGGACCAGGAGTCGTTCCACCCCCGCGTCTCGGTGCTGCTCAATCTCGCGCCGGATCATCTCGACTGGCATGGATCGTTCGAGGCGTACGTCGAAGCGAAGCGGCGCATCTACGCGCGGCAGACGACCGCCGGTGACGTCCACGTCGGCACTCGCGACGACGTCGTCGCGGCGGGCATCTCGTCCGAAGCGCCCTGCCCGGTGGTCTGGTTCCGGTCGGACCATCCGGGGCCCGGTGAGGTCGGCTACCGCGACGGCAGCCTCGTTTCGATGTTGAACGGGCCTGAAGAGCTCGGTGCGATCGATGCAGAGCGGGCGGGGTACCGCGCCGATGCCGCGGCCGCCGCCGCGGCCTCGCTCGCCTACGGCGTGGGGGCCACGGCGGTGCGCGACGGGTTGGCGAGCTTCGCTCCGGAGCGTCACCGCGGTGACCAGGTCGCCGAAGCCGACGACGTGCGATTCCTCGACAACTCCAAGGCGACCAACGTTCATGCCGCGATCGCCGCGATCGACGGCGTCCACGACGCCGTCCTGATCGCGGGCGGTCGAGCGAAGGGCCAGGATCTCTCGGCCCTCGCCACGCGTGCGGACCGTCTGACCGCCGTGATCGTCCTGGGCGAGAGCGCGGACGTGCTCGCAGCCGTGTTCGACGGCCTCGTGGTCGTGCGTCGCGCGGGGTCGATCGAAGAGGCGACCGAGATGGCGTTCGAGCTCGCCCGGCGACCGGGTGTGGTCCTGCTCGCACCCGCCTGCGCGAGCTGGGATCAGTTCCACGACTACCGAGAACGCGGCGACCGGTTCGGCGCCGCCGCCCGCTCGATCGCCGGTGGGGTGCGGCTCGATGGCTGAACGTCGATCCGGCGCCATCCGGAAGCCGCGACGGGCTTCGCGCGAGGACCCGCCGGCCCGCCCCTCGCTGCGTCTCGTTCCGAGCGATCGCCGCCCCAGCGCGAAGGAAGGGGCGCGGCTCGCGCGGGTCGACCTCGCGCTCCTGTTCTCCTCCGCTGGATTCCTCACCGCCATCGGGCTGGTGATGGTCCTCTCCGCGGGGTCCGTGTCGGCCGCGCAAGGCTACGGGGGGAACAGCTTCTGGTATTTCGAGCGCCAGGTGCTCTACGCGGCGGTCGGCGTGGTCGTTGCCGTGTTGCTCGCTCGGCTTCCGCCGCGATGCTGGAAGGTGCTCGGGTTCCCCGTCCTCGGGGTGGCGGCCATCTTGATGACGATCGCCGCGCATCCGACATCGGGCACGGCGCTCTACGGAGCGTCGCGGTGGATCGATCTGGGGCCCGTGACGCTGCAACCGTCGGAGCTCGCGAAGCTCGGTCTCGTCGCCACGACGGCGACGATCCTCTCGAACAAATGGGGCAAGCTCCACGACCTGGGCCAGCTGTTGATCCCGCTCGGTCCGATCGTGCTCGTCGTCGCGGCGCTCGGCCTGATGCAGCGTGACCTGGGGACCACGATGATCTTCTGCGCCACCGTGTTCGTGTTGCTGTTCGTCGCCGGCGTGCGGCTGCGGTACCTCTTCATCGGGGGTGCGATCGGCGCGGTCGGCGTCGCCTACCTGATCTTCGGCGAGGCGTATCGCCGCACACGGTTCTTCGAATCGTGGCTCGACCCGTGGGCCGACCCCAAGAAGTCGGGATACCAGTTGATCCAGGGGTTGATCGCGATCGGGTCAGGAGGCTGGTTCGGCACCGGGCTCGGAACGAGCCGCGCGAAATGGGACTTCCTTCCGAACGCGCACTCGGACTTCATCTTCGCGGTGATCGGTGAGGAGCTCGGGCTGCTCGGGGCGCTCGTCGTCCTGATCGCGTTCGGGGTGCTCGTCTGGGCCGGCGTGCGGATCGCGATCCATTCGCACGACACGTTCGAGCGGCTCCTCGCGGCGGGCGTGATCGCCTGGATCAGCGTGCAAGCCGTGATCAACCTCGGCGCGGTGACGGGCTTGCTCCCGATCACGGGCGTACCGCTGCCACTCGTGTCCTTCGGCGGCTCGGCCCTCGTCGTGACGCTCGCCGGGATCGGTGTCCTGGCGAGCGTCGCGCGGTCGAACGGGGGCGGCGTGCGCCGCCGTCGCTCGGGGAAGGCAGCTCGGTGAACATCGTGGTGGCGGGAGGCGGGACCGCCGGTCACGTCTACCCGGCCCTGGCGATGGCCGATGCGCTCCGAGAACGGCATGGCGCGATCGTGACCTTCGTCGGTTCGTACGACGGACCGGAATCGGAGCTCGTACCGGCGGCGGGATACCCCTTCACGGCGCTCCGGGTCGTCTCGGCACAGAAACGCGTATCGATGCGGTCGGTCGGCGCGCTCGGGAAGACGCTGCTGTCGTCCCGCGCCTGTCGTCCCTTGGTGGCCCGGGCCGATGCCGTCGTCGGCATCGGCGGCTACGCGAGCGCGCCCGCCGCGCTCGCGGCGCGGCGGGCTCGCCGCCCGCTCGTCTTGGTCGAGCCGAACAGCGTGCCGGGCGCGGTCAACCGGATCGCAGCCCGGTGGGCCGCGGCGATCGCGGTGACGTTCGACGCGACCCGGGCGTGGTTGCCCGCCGGCGTGCGGATCGAACGCACCGGCAACCCGATCCGCCCGGCGATCGCGGCGGTCCCCGACGGTCGCGCCGAGCTGGCGAAGGAAGCGCGTGTCGTGTTCGGGCTCGAGGAAGGACGCGGGACGGTCGTGGTGCTGGGCGGGAGCCAGGGCGCGCTCCGCCTGAACGAGCTGACGCGCGAGGTCGCCGCGACCCTCACGGGTCGCGGCGACCTCCAGATCCTCCTCGCGACCGGCCCGGCGCACGAGGCCGTCTTCGCCGACATGGCCGGCGATGAGTTGCTCGTGCGCGTCGTCGGCACGATCGACCGGATGGAGCTCGCGCTCGCGGTCGCGGACGTGGCCGTCTCGCGTGCGGGTGCCGGACACATCGCGGAGCTCACCGCGTGCGGGGTCCCGATGATCCTCGTCCCGTACCCGCATGCGACCGAGCATCATCAGGAGGCGAACGCGCGGGAGCTCGAGGGGGCGGGAGCCGCGGAGGTTGCGACCGAGGCGGGCCTCACCGCGGACGTCCTCGCTCGCCGCGTCGTCGCGCTCGTGGACGACGGACCGAGACGCGCGCGGATGGCCGAGGCCGCGAAGCGGTGGGCGCGGCCGGACGCCGACGCACGGCTCGCCGACCTCGTCGCCCAGACGGCGGGTGGCGACGGAGGGTGAGCGGCTCGGCCGGCCGGTGGCGTTTCTGGACCCCGCCCCAAGGGTCGATCCCCACGTTGCCGATCCCCTCGATCGAAGGGGTGCGCTCCGTCCACCTCCTCGGGATCGGGGGGGCGGGGATGCGGAACCTCGCGCGGTTGTTCGTCGCGCGCGGTCTCGCGGTCTCCGGGTCGGACGTGAAGGATTCGCTGTACCTGACGGAGCTCGGTTCCCTCGGTGTGCGCATCCACGTCGGTCACGACCCGGCGTTGCTCGGATCTCCGGACGTCGTCGTGGTATCCAGCGCGATACGCGATGACAACCCCGAGGTGGCCGCGGCCGCTCGATCCGGGATCCCCATCTGGAAGCGCCAGCAGGCGATCGGCGCGCTCGCCGCGGGTCACCGAACGATCGCCATCTCGGGCGCCCACGGCAAGACCACCACGACCTCCCTCATCGCGGCGACGCTCGAGGCGGCCGGTCTCGATCCGACGAAGCTGATCGGTGGCGATCTGAACGAGAGCGGAAGCGGCGCGCGGCACGGCACCGGGGATCTGTTCGTGTTCGAGGCGGACGAGAGCGACGGGTCCTTCCTGATGATCCCGCCCTGGGTCGGGGTGATCACCAACCTCGACGCCGATCATCTCGACTTCTACCCGCGCGGTCTCGGGGAGATCGAGGACGCGTTCGCCGAGTTCGCGGTCCGGTGCGATCAGGTCGTCGCGTGCGGGGACGATCCTTCGCTCGCGCGAGCGCTCGCGCGAGCCGGTGTCCGTGCCACGACGTATGGCTCCTCGCCCGGATGCGATCTGCAGCTGCGGGTGGACTTCCTCGGCCCGGAAGGAGCTCGAGGCACCGTGCTCGTCGACGAGGCGGAGGTCCCGCTTCGACTCCGGGTCGACGGGGCGCACAACCTCTTGAACGCCACCGCCGCGATCGCGGTCGCCCGGCTCGCCGGCGTCCCCGCGGCCGCAGCGGCGAGGGCGATGGCCGGGTTCGAAGGTGTCCACCGACGGTTCGAACATCGAGGGGATGCCGGCGGGGCCGAGTTCTTCGACGACTACGGGCAGACGCCGACGGAGATGGAGGTGACGGTCGAAACGGCGCGGCGCCGAGAGCCCCGGCGATTGATCGCGCTCGTGCAACCGCACCGGTACTGGAGGGTCCGCTCGCTCTGGCGAGAGCTCGGCGCGAGCGTTGCTCGCGCGGATCTCGTCGTCGTCACGGATGTCTACGGCGCGGCGCAGGACCCCATCCCGGGGGTGACCGGGAAACTGGTCGTCGACGGTGTGCAACTCGCGTCACCCGGGCTGCGGACCGTCTACCTGCCGCACCGATCCGACGTCGTGACGTTCCTCGATCGAGAGGTGCGCGAAGGTGATCTGGTCGTGACGATGGGGTGTGGGGACGTCTGGATGCTCGGCGATGCCGTCCGTGCACGGATCGCCGATCGCGGATCGCGAGCGGGGAGCGCCGCGTGAGCGCCGGCCTGGACGAGGCGCTGCGGATCCTCCGCGAAGGGTGTGGTGATCGTGTGCGGACGCGTGTCCCGCTCGCGCCGCTCACGACGTTCCGGGTCGGCGGCCCCGCGGCTGTGTACCTGGAGGCCGAGGACGAGGACGATCTCTCGACCGTGAGCCGGGCGATCGTCGAGACGACGATCCCTTTCACCGTCATCGGCAAGGGATCGAACGTCCTCGTGTCCGACGAGGGGTTCCCCGGCCTCGTGCTCCGGCTCGGGAAGGGGTATCGATGGGCGGCCCGCGATCGGGACCGGATCCGGGCGGGCGGCGCCATGCCACTCCCGGCGCTCGCGGGGGTCGCGCTCCGCCACGGGCTCAGCGGGCTCGAGTTCGGCGTCGCCATCCCGGCGACGATGGGGGGCGCCGTCAAGATGAACGCGGGCGCGCACGACGGTCAGATCGGCGACATCGTTCAGGGCGTCGAGACCTACCGGCTCCGTGATGGGCGCGCGGTGTCGGTCTCCGCGGAGGCGGCCGCGTTCTCGTATCGGAGGTCGGCCTTCCCGGCGGATGCGATCGTGACCGCCGCGACGCTCGCGCTCAGGCCGGCAGCGGGCGATGCGATCCGCGCCTCGATGGATCGTGCCCGGGCATGGCGCAGACGAACCCAACCGCTCGCGGAACCCAATTGCGGGAGCGTGTTCAAGAATCCGCCCGGAGGGCATGCGGCGGCGATGATCGAGACGGCGAAGCTCAAGGGGACGCGCGTCGGGGGCGCCGCGGTGTCGACGAAGCACGCCAACTTCATCGTGGCGGGTCCCGATGCCACCGCCAGCGACGTCTGGGCGCTCATCCGTCTGGTCCAGGAGCGGGTCCGGCGCTCGGCCGGCGTCGAGCTCGAGCCCGAGGTGCACCTCGTCGGGAGGTTCGACGGCGATGCCGCGTGATCGCGCGGCCCGGTGGGCGAAGACCGTCGCGCTCGTCGCGCTGCCGGTCATGCTGCTCGCGGCGTTCGCGGCCGCCACGTACACGCCGCTGTTCCGGCTGCGGAACATCCGCGTGGAAGGGACGAAGATCCTCCGGCCGCACGAGGTCGTCGTCCGCGCGGGCATCGGACCCGACACGAACGTCTTCCATCTGGATGGGGGCTCCATCGTGACGGCGCTCGAAGCCGACCCGTGGATCCTCTCCGCGACGGTCGAACGGCACCTTCCGGGGTCGGTCGTCATCACGGTGCAGGAGCGAGCACCCGTCGCGAAGGCTCTCGTCGGAACGAGCCCGGCCGTCGTCGCCGGTGACGGCATCGTGTTGCCGGGAGCGGCGACGGCGGGCCTCCCCGAGATCCGGGCGTCGATCGGTGAGCTCACGGATGAAGACCGCACCGCCGCCGCCGCGGCGCTCGACGCGATGCCCGAGGTCCTGCGCGCTCACGTTTCGGCCGTGATCGCCGAGCCGACCGGAACGCTCGTGATGGATCTGGGCGAAGGTCTCACGGTGCGGTACGGGGGAGCGGACGACCAGCTGGTCAAGGCGGCAGCGCTCCGTTCGGTGCTGGCTTGGGCCGCGCGTGAGCGTGTCGCGCTCGCGGAGATCGATCTGACCGTCCCCGAGGCTCCGAGCGCGACCCTCCAGAGCGGCCAAGTCATCAGCCCGTAGGACGCGATCGCAGCGCGTCTGGGGTGCATCTGAGCGAGAGTCCTACGCTTGACGGCACCTGCCCTTTTCAGTACTGTCGCGACGTTGACTGTAGGTGGATATAACAATCACCTTCAACTAGATAGTTAGGTCGGCCGCATGACGAACGGCGTTTCCCCAGGTAGGAGAGTGCTCGCTCACTCGGAGGAATGAGACAGATGGACGCTCCCCAGAACTACCTCGCCGTCATCAAGGTGGTAGGGATCGGCGGCGGCGGCGTGAACGCGGTGAACCGGATGATCGAGGCAGGCCTCCGGGGCGTCGAGTTCATCGCCGTCAACACGGATGCCCAGACCCTCCTGATGTCCGACGCAGAGGTGAAGCTCGACATCGGCCGCGAGACGACGCGCGGCCTCGGCGCGGGTTCTGACCCGGACGTCGGACAACGAGCATCCAACGAACACGCCGACGAGATCGAGGAGATCCTCAAGGGCGCGGACATGGTCTTCATCACCGCCGGCGAAGGTGGCGGGACCGGCACCGGTGGCGCGCCCATCGTCGCCGACATCGCCAGGAACCTCGGCGCCCTCACGATCGGCGTCGTGACGCGCCCGTTCGGGTTCGAAGGACGGAAGCGCGCGACGCAGGCGGACCTCGGGATCACGGAGCTCAAGAAGGCCGTCGATACCTTGATCGTCGTTCCGAACGATCGACTGCTTCAGGTGGCGGACCCGAACATGCCGATGATCGAAGCCTTCCGGATGGCCGACCAGGTGCTGTACCAAGGCGTCGACGGGATCACGTCGTTGATCACGACCCCGGGACTCATCAACCTCGACTTCGCCGACGTCAAATCCGTGATGTCCGGTGCCGGATCCGCGCTCATGGGGATCGGGATCGGATCAGGCGCCGATCGAGCCACGGAGGCCGCGAAGTCCGCGATCTCGAGCCCGCTGCTCGAGTCCTCGATCGACGGCGCCAAGGGCGTCCTGCTCTCGATCGCCGGTCCGACGGACCTCACCCTGCACGAGGTCAACGCGGCGGCCGACGCCATCACCCGGGTCGCGCATCCGGACGCCAACATCATCTTCGGCGCGGTCGTCGACGATGCGCTGGGCGAAGAGGTCCGCGTGACCGTCGTCGCGGCCGGCTTCGACAAGATCAGTCCGGCCGCCGACAACCGGTTCGAGAGCCGGCTGTCGCGGCTCCTCGAGGAGCCGGTGAGGACGGGGGCGCGCGAGGAAGCTGCGCTCCCGTCGCTCCTGCAGGACGACGACGCGGACGTGTTCACGGCCGAGGACGCACCCGCGTCGGTCTCGTTCGACGCGGAGGAGGATCTGGACATCCCGGACTTCCTCAAGAGTTAGCGGCGATCCGCCGCCCCGCGCGGTCCCGCGCGCGAGTGGGGCGGGGAGACCCGAGCGAAGAGGCGCCCTTCCCCCGCCTCTTGGCCCCGGGCCCTCCCCGCCCCCTCTCTATGCTCCGGCACATGCCGGCGTCGCGCGACGAGATCGAGACGAACCTCCGGGAGATCAGGGAGGCGATCCGGAGCGCCGCCGGGCGCGCCGGGCGCGATCCCGCCGCCGTCGAGCTCGTCGCCGCGGCCAAGACGGTCCCGCCCGAGCCGATCCGATGGGTCGTCGAGGCCGGTGTGCGCTCGATCGGGCACAACTACGTCCGCGAGCTCCGGGCCTCGCGAGAGGCCCTTCCGGACCTCGAGGTCCGGTGGCACTACATCGGGGCGCTCCAGGGAGGAACGGCACATCAGGTGGCCGACGCGGCCGACGTCGTGCAGACCGTGGGCGGGGAGCGGGCCGCGCGCCGGCTCGCCGGCCGCGCGGCCCGCTCCGGGCGCGTCCTCGACGTGCTGATCGAAGTGGACTTCACGGGGGCGCGCTCGGGCGTTCCGCCCGAGCGCGCCCCCGCCACCGCCGACCTCCTCACCGCCCTCGGAGGCGTCCGCCTCCGAGGGCTCATGACGATCCCCCCGGTCACGCCGACCGCCGAGGAGGCCCGGCCGTGGTTCGTGCGGCTCCGAGAGCTCCGGGATCGGATCCGAAGAACCTACCCCGACGTGCTGGAACTCTCGATGGGGATGTCGTTGGATTACCAGGTCGCCATCGAGGAAGGCGCTACGATGGTGCGCATCGGAACGGCGTTGTTCGGTCCCCGAGCCGTATCGGGCACGAGGGAACGACCCGCGCCGTGAACGGGAGGACAAGGGGATGGCCGGCGTGTGGAAGAAGACCCTCAATTACCTGGGGTTGGTCGAGGATGAAGAGGACTTCGTCGACGAGTACTCCGACGTGCAACCCGCGCCCGTCCGGCAGATGCGTCCCCAGGCGATCCGTGACGTCCCCGCTGGATCCGAGGGCATCGTCCGGACGATCGCCGCTCCCAGGACGGCCACGGGTCCCTCGGCGATCCACAAGTCCGAGCCGAGGCGGTTCAATGAGGCGCGCGACGTCGCCGACCGCTTCAAAGAAGGAACGGCGGTGATCATGAACCTCCAGAGCACGGAGGATCCGATCGCGCGCCGGCTCGTGGATTTCGCTTCGGGACTCGTGTACGGGCTGGACGGGAAGATCGAGCTGGTCGCCAACCGCGTCTACCTCTTGACCCCGGCGAACGTCGAGGTGTCGGCGGAGGAGCGGGAGAAGATCGCCGGCGGTATGTTCTACAACCAGTTCTGACCCGACCCCGCTCGGAAGCCGGCCGGCGTTCTGCTGCTAGCCTTCCCGCCCGATGACTGGGCTGATCTGTCTCGCGCTCACGGTTGCGTGGCTCGTCCTGCTCGCCCGTGTCGTCGTTTCGTGGCTGGAGTTCTTCGGCGTCCGTCCACCCGTCACGGGTCCGCTCCGATCGGCGTACGATCTCCTTTTCGCGGTGACCGAGCCGGTGCTGCGTCCGTTGCGTAAGGTCATACCGCCGGCAGGGATGTTCGACATCTCTGTCATCGTTGCGTTCGTCATCATCTTCGTGCTGCAGGTGGCGTTCTGCTGAGGCCGCTGAAGAGGGGGAGCAGATGGAACAAGGACGAGGGAGCCAGGGGCCGCCTCCCGCGACGGGCGGCGGCGCCACGATCACGCCGCTCGACATCCAGCAGAAGGAGTTCCGGGTTTCGCGATTCGGCGGCTACCGGATGCGGGACGTCGATGAGTTCCTGGACAAGCTCACGGAGGTCGTGTCCGGCTTGACCGAAGAGAACGCCCGCCTCCGGCGGCAAGCTGGTGCGGATCCCGTCGTGGGTTCACCCGACCTCGATGACGTTGCCCGGCAGGCCGACGAGATCATCCAGCGTGCGCGCGATGAGGCGGCGAGGATCGACACCGAGGCGCGGGCTCGTGCGTCGCTGACCGCCGCGCCGGCGTTCGCGTCGGAGGCGGACCGCGCGGCCGTCAAGGCGTTCCTGGCGCAGGAGCGAGCGTTCCTCGAGAGCCTCGCCGGGCTCGTCCAGGGTCATGCGGAGACGGTCAAAGGCATGGCGCGGAGCGCGCGGCGTCCCGAGCAGTCATCGTCGGCATCCGCCGAAGGTTCGGACGCGCCGCAGGCTCCGACGGAGCCGGTGGCGGACGAGCCCGCGCCTCCACCGGCCGCCGTCGAGACGAGCGATCCCGACGAGGGTCCGATCGTGGAGATCAAGGACGCCGAGGTGACGCAGAGCCTTCCCGCGGCGGAAGAGCCGGGCGAGTTGGCGGAGACCCGTCCGACCACGACGGGACGAACCAAGGATCGCGGCGATGGCGATCCGTCCTTGCGTGAGCTCTTCTGGGGCGAGGAAGAGTGAGCGGCGCGACCGCGCGCAGCGTCACGTCCGCTTCAGGCTGACGGTCGCGGTCTCCGCGTCGATCTCGGTGACCTCGCGGATGCTCGCGTCCGCGATCGCGCCGAGTACCAGCTCGACCGCGAGGGTTTCGGCGGCGATCTCGTCGCGATGCGCCTCCAGCGCCTCGGCGACCGGCCCCCGCGCTTCGACCCCGACCACGATCCGATCGCTCACGTGGAGCCCCGCCGCCTTCCGCAGGTCCTGGATCGCCCGGATCAGATCGCGCGCGATCCCTTCGCGTCGGAGCTCGGCGGGGATCTCGAGCTCGAGGGCAACCGTGACCCCGCTCTCGCTCGCGACCCCCCAGCCCGACATCACCTCCTGTGCCAGATCGACCTGATCGGGCTGAAGGGTCACCGTCGATCCGTCCTCCAGCGTCAACGTCGCCGTCTCGCCCGAGGCCAACCGTCCGGCGAGTGAGCCATCGTCGCGCAGCAACGCGGCCGCCACCGCCTGCACCCGTCCGCCGAGCGCCGGCCCGAGGACCTTGTAGTTGGGCTTCGCCCGCCACGCGCCGAACGACTCGGTGTCGGCGAACCGGACGGCCTTGACGTTGAGCTCGTCGGCGATGACATCCAAGAGCCCGTCGAGCTCGGCGTCGCGGCCCGGGACGTGGACGACCGCTTCGTGCAGCGGTTGGCGGGTCTTCGTCTTCGTCTCCACGCGGACCCTCCGGCCGAGCTCGACGACGGCGCGGGCGAGCGCCATCGACCGATCGAGTGCGGCATCCGCGGCGGCGTCGTCGACGAGCGGATAGTCGGCGAGATGGACCGAGTCCGGCATCCCACCCCGCCCCGCTCCCAGGTTCCGCCACAGCTCTTCGGCCACGAAGGGGACGAAGGGCGCCAGAAGGGTAGCCACCGTCACCAGGCAGTGGTGCAGGGTCTGCGCCGCCGCCTCCGCGTCGGCGCCGGCCACACCGCCGGGGTTCCAGAAGCGGCGCCTCGTCCGCCGGACGTACCAATTCGAGAGGTCGCTCACGAAGGACTGGATCCGGCGGCCGGCGCCGGTCGCGTCGTACGCGTCGAGCCGCTCGCGAGCCTCACGGACCGTATCCGCGAGCTGCGAGAGCACCCAGCGGTCCATCACGGCGCGTCGGTCGCTCGGTGGTGCGCCCGAGGATGCGGGATCGAATCCGTTCGCGTTCGCGTACGTGACGAAGAACGAATACACGTTCCAGAGGGTCAGCAGGAACTGGCGGACGATCTCGTCGAAAGCCTCGAACGACACGCGACGGTCCGCCCACGGCGAACCGTTCGTGAGGAGGAACCAGCGGAGGGTGTCGGCGCCATGTCGATCGAGGACGTCGAACGGGTCGATGCTGTTGCCGAGCGACTTCGACATCTTCCGGCCCTCGGCGTCCAGGATCAGCCCGAGACACACGACGTTCCGGTAGGCCGCCGCGTCGAAGTGCAAGACGCCCTCGGCCATGAGCGTGTAGAACCAGCCACGCGTCTGGTCGATCGCCTCGGAGATGAAGTCGGCGGGGAAGTTCCGTTCGAACTCCTCGATGCCGCGACCGAGCTCGGGGTGATACCCCCATTGCGCGAACGGCATCGCCCCCGAGTCGTACCACGTGTCGATGACCTCCGGGACGCGCTCGGAGCGCTCCCCGCAGTCAGGACAATCGAACGACACCTCGTCGATACCGGGCTTGTGCGGATCGATGCCGGTCAGGTCGCGACCGGCGAGCTCGCTCAGCTCCGTGAGCGACCCGACCGCCCGCTCGTGCCGACGCTCGCACCGCCAGATCGGCAGCGGCGTTCCCCAGTAGCGTTCGCGTGAGAGCGCCCAATCGACGTTGTTCTCCAGCCAGTTGCCGTATCGCCCGTGCTGGATATGCGACGGGTACCAGCGCACCGAGTCGTTGACGTCGAGCAGGCGATCCTTCACCTGCGTCGTCCGGACGTACCAACCGGTGCGCGCGTAATACAACAAGGGCGTGTGGCAGCGCCAGCAGAACGGGTACGCATGCTCGACGGTCCCGGCGGCCAGCAGAACGCCACGCTCGCGGAGATCCTCGATGATCACGGGGTCCGCGTCCTTCACGAACATCCCGCGGACGAACGCGGGAGCGAGATCGGTGAATCGCCCGTCGTCGCCGACGGGCTTGAAGACCGGCCATCCCTGGGCTCGGCCGACGGCGAGGTCCTCCGGTCCGAAGGCCGGCGCCATGTGGACGATCCCGGTTCCCTCTTCCATCGAGACGAAGTTCCCGGCGACCACCCGGTGCGCGTCCTCGACGTTCGCGGTACGGCGGCTCGTAGCGGACGCCGACGAGGTCGGAACCCGACAGCGTCCCGACGATCGTGCCGGTGTCGCCGAGGACGGCGTCGCGAAGCGGTTCCCCGACGATCAGCCTTTCCCCGTCGCGCTCGACCACGAGGTACGACGCCGAAGGGTCGACGGCTGCCCCCTCGTTCGCCGGGAGCGTCCACGGCGTCGTCGTCCACACGACCAGCGACGAACCGACGAGCGACGGGTCGTCCGCTCCGACGATCGGGAACCGGACGAAGACGCTCGGGTCGGAGACCGTCTCGTAGCCCTGGGCCACCTCGGCGTCCGAGAGCGCGGTGCCGCACCGCGGGCAGTACGCCGTGACCTTGTAGTCCTCGACCAGGAGCCCGCGGCCGTGGAGCTGTTTCAACGACCACCAGACCGACTCGATGTACGGGGTGTGCATCGTCCAGTACGCCTGATCGGTGTCGATCCAGAAGCCGATCCGCTCGGTGAGTCCCTCGAACGCGCCGACGTACCGCTGGACGGACTCGCGGCAGAGCCGGTTGAACTCGGCGACACCGAACGCTTCGATGTCCTTCTTCCCGGTCGTGCCGATCTCCTTCTCGACCTCGATCTCGACCGGCAGGCCGTGGCAATCCCATCCGCCCTTCCGTTCCACGTAGTGGCCCGTCATCGTCTTGAATCGCGGGAACACGTCCTTGAAGGTGCGCGGCTCGACGTGATGGATCCCGGGTTGGGCATTCGCGGTCGGGGGGCCCTCGTAGAAGACCCACCGAGGCGCGCCTTCCCGCGCGACGAGCGAGCGATGGAAGACGTCGGCCTGCTTCCAGAAGGCGAGGATGCGCTCCTCGAGGTGGGGAAAGCTCACCTTCGGGTCCACGGGTTCGAACGGCATGTCGACTCCTCCGTACGCACGAAACGCCTCGTCCTCGGTGCGAGGACGAGGCGTTGGCCCCGCGGTACCACCTCGCGTTGCCGGGCCCTCACGGGCTCGGCCGCTCTCCGGCCGCGAACACGGCCTTCCGCGATCACGGGCGGTCCCGCCTGCGTCTACTGCGGAGCGCGGCCCTTCCGCGCCCGGTTCGGGCAGGGGCTCGGGGAGGATGTTCACCGGGGGCGCGGCGCCGGCTCCCACCGTCCCGGCTCGCTCCGACCGCACCGACCCGGCTACTCGTTCCCGTCGTTGCCGGTATCGGCGATGCTACACGTCCGCGCCGATGTGCAGCACGCGATCGGTCCTCCCGAACAAGCGTTCGGATCGCTGCCCGAGCGGGGCCCCGAAAACGGGGATCCGCCGTGCTGCGATACATGGTCTGACCTGCGGGAACACGGCCGATATGCGCTCTTCTGCTACCCTTCGCCGCCATGGCGAACGGCAAGCTCACTCCGAGCGAGATCGCCGATCTGAAGGCTCGCTTGCTGAAGGAGCGGGACGAGCTGGATGAGCAGCTGACCACGATCGAGGACACGTCGTTCGCGACGACGCAGTCCGATCTCTCCGGAGATGTGGGTCTCGATGACGAGGCGGCCGATGCCGGGACGGCGACGTTCGAACGCGAGAAGGACCTCTCGATCGAGCAGAACGTGCGCGACCTGCTGCAGAAGATCGATCGGGCCCTCTCGCGGATCGACGCCGGGACGTACGGGATCTGCGAGCGCTGCGGGAAGCCGATCGAGAAGGCGCGGGTGAAGGCCCTTCCGTACGTCAGCCTCTGCCTCAAGGACGCCCAGGCGCAAGCACACAGGTAGATCGGTGGACGCCCGGGCGCGCCGCGGGGCAACCATCCTCTTCTCGACGGCGGCCGTGGTCTTCGCCGTCGACCGGGTGACCAAGGTGTGGGCCGCGCACGCGCTCGCGGACAAGCCGATCGATCTGATCGGGGGAGTCCTCACCCTCCGGTACACCACGAACTCAGGCGGTGCCTTCAGCCTGGGGCAGCGGACGCCCTGGCTCTTCGCCGCGGCGACGCTGATCGTCTCGGGGCTGATCGTGCTCACGGCGTTCCGCTCGCGGAACGCCGTGTCCGCCCTGGGGCTGGGCCTCGTCCTCGGGGGCGCGCTCGGCAACCTCGCCGATCGCGCCCTCCGTGGTCCCGGCCTCTCCGGGCACGTGGTCGACTTCATCGATCTGCACTGGTGGCCGGTGTTCAACGTCGCCGACAGCGCGATCGTGATCGGGGCGGTGGTCATCGCGTGGGCGTCCTTCCGCGAGGAGCGTCCGGCCGACGTCGCGGCGGGAGCCCCGGACGATGTCCCGTAGGGAGTTCGTCGCCGACCCGGGACGGCTGGACGCGGTCGTGGCGGCAACGATCGGGTCGACCCGCGCCGATGTTCAGCGCGCGATCGCGGCGGGGGACGTCTTGGTGGATGGCCGGCCGAGAGCGAAGTCCTTCCGTTTGGACGGCGGTGAGCGAGTCGTCGTGCACCTCGCAGAGGATGGCCCGCTCGTACCCGAGGGTCCGCCGGTCGCGGTGGTGTTCGAGGACGAACACCTGCTCGTCGTTTCGAAGCCGGGTGGGCTCGTCACGCATCCCACCGCTCGGCGGCGGACCGGGACGCTCGTCAATCGGCTGCTCGGCATGGGGATCCCGCTCGCCCCCGCGGGCGGCGAGCTCCGCCCGGGGATCGTCCACCGATTGGATGCCGGCACGAGCGGACTGCTCATCGTGGCCAAGACCGATGTGGCCTACGCGGCGCTGCGCGAGGGGTTCCGTCAACACGCGGTGGACCGGCGCTACCTCGCCCTGGTGCGCGGCCAGGTCGCGCACGATCGCTTCGGCGTGGAAGCCCCGCTCGGCCGCCGCGCGGCGAAGATCGTGGTCGACCGGGTCGATGGACGGCCGGCCACGACGTCCTTCGAGGTGCGCGAACGGATGCCGCGCGCGACGTTGTTGGAGGCGGCACCGGAGACGGGGCGGACGCACCAGATCCGGGTCCACCTGAGTGCGATCGGCCATCCGATCCTGGGCGATCGCGCGTATGGGGGCGGCGGCGACGATGCCGCGCGGGTGGGGCTCTCCCGGCCGTTCCTGCACGCATGGCGGCTTCGGTTCCGCCACCCGGTCACCGGCGAGCAGATCTCGCTCGAGGATCCGCTCCCGGGCGAGCTCGTGGACGTGCTCACGAGGGTCCGTCTCGACCAGCGACCTTGACGCCGTGCCGAGGCGTGCTAGCCTCGGACCCCTGCGAATCACAGCCGTGTAAGTTGTCCACATCGGACCGGGAGCGATGTGGAAAACGCTCCAGGAAAGGCGACCACCAGCGCAGATGCCCGGCCAAGGGTTCGTCCATCTCCACACCCATTCGGAGTACTCCCTGCTCGATGGGGCGGCGCGGATCGAGGCGCCGCGCTCCAACCCGAACGCGCCCACGATCTTCAGCGAGGCCGCTCGCGACGGGATGTCGGCGATCGCCGTCACGGACCACGGGGCCATGTTCGGCGCGCTCCGCTTCTACGAAACGGCTCGACAGACGGGGCTCAAGCCGATCATGGGTGTGGAGGCGTACGTGGCGCCCGGCTCGCGGTTCGATCGCACACCGGGGGAGAGCGAAGAGAAGTACTACCACCTCACCCTGCTCGCCGAGAACGAAACGGGCTACGGGAACCTGCTCCGGCTCGTGACCCTCGCGCACCTCGAGGGCTTCTATCACCGGCCGCGGATGGACAAGCAGCTGCTGGCCGAGCACGCCGACGGGCTGATCTGCCTGTCGGGGTGCCTCTCGTCGGAGCTCGGCGTGCAGCTCGTCAACGGCCAGTACGATCGCGCGCTCGCGGCCGCCGGCGCGGCACGCGAGATCTTCGGGCCCGACAACTACTTCATCGAGGTCCAGGATCACGGGCTCGGTGATCAGCGCCGGATCATCGGAGAGCAGGTCCGGATCGCGCGAGAGCTCGGCGTGCCGGTCGTCGCGACCAACGACCTGCATTACACGAGGAAGGAAGACGCGAAGCCGCACGACGTCTTGCTCTGCATCCAGCAGCAGAAGCTGCAGTCGGATCCCAAACGCCTCCGGTTCGACTCGGAGGAGTTCTACCTCAAGACGGCGGAGGAGATGCGTCGCGTCTTCGCGGAGCTCCCCGATGCATGCGACCAGACGCTTGCGATCGCCGAGCGGGTGCAACTCCTGCCCGAGCTCGAGCGGATCCTGGTCGAGCACCGCACCGAGTACCGGCTCCCACGCTTCGAGACACCGCACGGCGAGGCCCTCGAGGCGTACCTCCGGGAGCTCGTGGAACGAGGCGTTGCAGAACGCTACGGGACGCCGGTCCCCGCGGAGGTTCTCGCGCGCGTCGACACGGAGCTCGCGGTCATCACGAAGATGGGCTTCGCGGGCTACTTCCTCATCGTGTGGGACCTGATCCGGTTCGCCCGCGACCAAGGGATCCGCGTCGGACCGGGCCGCGGCTCGGCGGCGGGCTCGGTCGCGTCGTACGCGCTGCGGATCACCGACCTCGATCCGTTGCGGTACGGCTTGCTGTTCGAACGGTTCCTCAACCCCGATCGGGTCGAGATGCCCGACATCGACATGGACTTCGACGAGCGCCGGCGCGATGAGGTCATCCGGTACGCCACCGAAACGTACGGGTCCGATCGCGTCGCGCAGATCGTGACCTTCCAGACGATCAAGGGGAAGCAGGGCATCCGGGACGCAGCCCGTGTGCTGGGGTTCCCCCCGATCGTCGGAGACCGGCTCTGCAAGATGTATCCGCCCGCGATGATGGGGCGCGACGAACCGATCGACCGAGCGCTCGAGATCAGCCCGGACCTCCGTGAGGCGTACGAACG
Source organism: uncultured Actinomycetes bacterium (assembly GCA_963765865.1). GTDB lineage: Bacteria > Actinomycetota > UBA4738 > UBA4738 > HRBIN12 > AC-51. The sequence goes on along the minus strand of CAVXYE010000018.1, from coordinate 64,261 downwards.
GGAGCCCGAGGCGAAGGAGATCATCGAGACGGCCCGTGCGCTGGAGGGCCTCCGCCGCGAGGACTCGGTCCACGCGGCCGGAGTCGTGATCGGCGACGCGCCACTCGTCGAGTACCTCCCTCTGAAACTCACGAAGGATTCGCGCGACGAGTCGAAGAAGATGGTCACGCAGTTCGACATGAACGGTGTCGCCCAGCTGGGGTTGCTCAAGATGGACTTCCTCGGGCTCCGCACGCTCTCCGTCATCGAGGAGACCCTGCGTCACCTTCGCACGCGAGGCATCGAACTGGACATCGATCACGTCGCGCTGGATGACGCCGAGACCTACGCGATGCTTCGCCGCGGCGATACGACCGGCGTGTTCCAGATGGAATCACCGGGGATGCGGAGCCTGATCAAGCTGCTCGAACCCGATCGGTTCGAAGATCTCATGGCGCTCGTGGCGCTCTATCGTCCCGGCCCGCTCAACACCGGGATGCACACGGAGTACGCCGAGCGCAAGCACGGCCGGCGCAAGGTGGTCTATCCGCATCCCGAGCTGGAGCCGGTGCTCAAGGACACCTACGGCGTCATGGTCTACCAGGAGCAGATCATGCAGATCGCCGTGCGGATGGCGGGCTACTCCATGGGACAGGCCGACACGCTTCGCAAGGTCATGGCGAAGAAGAAGCGCGAGCTCGTCGGACAGGAGCGGCAGCGGTTCGTCGCGGGGTGCGTCGATCAAGGGATCTCGGAACGGCTCGCCGCCGATCTGTTCGACCTGATCGAGCCCTTCGCCGATTACGGGTTCCCGGCCGCCCACGCATGTGCGTACGGCTTCATCGCGTATCAGACGGCGTACCTGATCGCGCAGCACCCGGTCGAATACATGGCGGCCATCCTCACGTCGGTGAAGGACGACAAGGATCGCAAGCCGTACTACCTCTACGCGTGCCGGAGCATGAAGATCGAGGTCCTGCCCCCCGACGTGAACGAGTCCGACATGGACTTCGCCCCCGCACCCGGCGATCGTCGAGCGATCCGGTACGGGCTCTCGGCGGTCCGCAACGTCGGGGAGGGTGTCGTGCAAGCCATCCTGGACGCTCGGCGGTCGGGCGGGCCCTTCGATTCCTTCGCCGATGTCTGCCGCCGGGTCGACCCGGGAGCATTGACGAAGCGCGTCCTCGAGTCGCTCATCTTCGCCGGCGCGTTCGACTCCTTCGGGTACACCCGCGGCGGGATGGTGCAGCAGAGCGGCGAGCAGGCGGCGTGGGAGAAGGTCGCCGCGCCGATCCTCGCCGAACGCAAGGCGCAGGCCGCCGGGCAGTTCTCGCTCTTCGGAACGGGCGCCGACGGTGCCGGGCTCGGTGAGATCGACGAGGGGGTCCTCCGCGGAGACGAGCTCGACAAGCGACTCCTGCTGTCCAAGGAGAAGGAGATGCTCGGCCAGTTCGTCACCGACCACCCGCTTGCTCGGGGTGGAGGACGAGCTCCGCGCGCAGACGACCCACGCGATCGATGAGATGCCCAACCTCGGCGACGGCGATCTCGTCACGGTCGGGGGCATCATCGGGTCGCTCGCCCGCAAATACACGAAGCGTGGCGAGCCCTACGCGCAGTTCCGCCTGGAGGGACTCGCCGGCGGCGTCGAGGTGATCGCGTTCCCCGGTGTGTACGAGGCCGTTCCGCAGCTGATCCAGCCCGACACGATCGTCCTGGTCACCGGTCGGATCGACCTGCGCGGCCGGGAGCTGCAGATCCGCGCGAACGAGGTGAAGGAGCCCGCGCTCGGTCCGGACGCTCCGAAGCTCCTCGCCGAGTCGCTCGTGGTCGATCTGGCGGCGACCGCGTGCACGCCGGCCGTCCTCGAGAAGCTCAAGCAACTCTTCGAGGCGCATCCGGGGGCCGCTCCCGTGCGGCTGCGGTTCCTCTCCTCGGCCGGCGTGACCCCCCTCTCGGTCGGTTCGTTCAACGTCGACGCGGCGGGGTCGCTGATGGGGGAGCTGCACGATCTCCTCGGGGCCGGGTCCAGCCGGGTCGACCGCTCCGGCTGACGAGCCCCGCGTATCGTTCGAACGTGGCCTTCTCGATCCTTCCTGCGCTCGACGTGCGGCACGGGCGCCTCGCCGTCGCGACCAGCGAAGGGTTCACGCCGGTCGCCGCGTTCGACGGTGATCCGGTCGCGGCCGCACGTGCCGCGGTGGCGGCAGGCGCGCGGGCGCTTCACCTGGTGGATCTCGATCTCGCGTTCGGCGGGATCCCCGGTCTCGACGTCGCCCTGTTCCGAGCCGTGGCTCCGGGCGCGACCCTGCAGGTGAGCGGTGGGATCGGCGACGCTGCGCTCGGCCGTTCCTACCTCGCCGCCGGCGCCGACCGGTTCGTCCTGGGATCGTCCGCGTTGGCCGACGATCGCGGCACGCTCGCGGCGCTCCGCGATGGCGGTCCGGGCGTCGTGATCGGGATCGAGGTCGATGGGGGCCGGATCCGAGCGCGGGGGGCCGGCCGCGCGGACGACTCGGACGGCCTCGATCTGATGAGCACCCTCGGCTGGCTCCATGCGGCCGGTGCCCCGGCATTCCTCGTGACCTCGATCGATCGGGTCGGAGGCCTCGCCGGACCGGATATCGACCTCGTTCGCAGGGTCGCTCGGGCGGGTCGGCCGACGTTCGCGGCAGGCGGGGTCCGGTCGATCGAGGATCTCCGGGCGCTTCGGGCCGCAGGAGCCGCCGGCGCGGTGGTCGGCCGGGCGGCGCTCGAGGGGCGGATCGACCTCGGCGAAGCGCTCGCATGGGCGGAGGCCTGAACCGCGCCGGTAGACTTCCCCGCTCCATGGGGTTCCTCACCGATCTGGCCGGAACGATCCGCCGCGAGCTGGACGAGCGCCCGCTCCAGCTCGAGGAACTGGCCGCGGCCGCCCGGTCCGCCCCGCCGGCCCGCTCCCTCCCCGACGCGCTTCGCCGCGCTCCGGTCCCCGCCGTGATCGCCGAGGTGAAGCGCGCATCCCCGAGCGCCGGCGCGATCGACGCCCACGCCGACCCGGCGGCGCTCGCACGTGCGTACGAGGCGGGGGGCGCGGCCGCGATCTCGGTCCTGACCGAGCCACGGCACTTCGGGGGGTCGTTGGTCGATCTCGATCTCGTGCGAGCCGTCGCGGGCATCCCGGTGCTCCGGAAGGACTTCCTGATCGACCCCGATCAGCTGGTCGAGTCGCGCGCCGCCGGGGCGGATTCGGTCCTGTTGATCGCGGCCTGCCTCGACGACGAGCTGCTCGATCGGATGATCTCGGGCGCTCGGGCCCTCGGGATGGAGCCGCTCCTGGAGACGCACTCGGACGGCGACCTGGAGCGGGCGCTCGCGACCGACGCCCAGGTCATCGGGGTCAACGCGCGGGACCTCGAGACGCTGGTCGTGGAGGTCCCGACGGCGCTCGGGAGGCTCCGCGCCATCCCGCCGAGCCGGATCGCGGTGTTCGAGAGCGGCATCGCGAGCCACGAGGACGTCGCCGCGGCCGTCGCGGCCGGCGCATCCGCGATCCTCGTGGGTGAGGCGCTGATGCGAGCGGCCGACCCGGCCGCCGCGATCGGAGCCATGATCCGCGGGCCCGAGCTCGCGGGCAGACATCCGGGCGCCGGCGAGGAGATCGCGTGAGCGTCACGACCCGCCCCGACGAACACGGTCGCTTCGGCGCCTACGGGGGGCGCTACGCGCCGGAGGTGCTGATCCCCGCGTTGGACGAGCTCACCGCGGCGTGGCTCGAGCTCCGCGACGATCCGGGCTTCCGTGGCGAGCTCGCCGATCTCCTTCGGGACTTCGTGGGGCGGCCCACGCCGATCACGCACGCGACTCGGCTCTCCGCGGAGCTCGGCTACGACATCTGGCTCAAGCGCGAGGACCTCGCGCACACGGGCGCGCACAAGATCAACAACGCCCTCGGTCAGGTGCTCCTGGCCAAGCGGCTCGGCAAACAGCGGATCATCGCCGAGACCGGCGCGGGCCAGCACGGTGTGGCGACGGCGACCGCGTGCGCGTTGCTCGGTTTGCCCTGCGTCGTCTACATGGGGGAGGAGGACACGCATCGACAGGCGCCGAACGTCGCGCGGATGGAGCTGCTCGGCGCGGAGGTCGTGCCGGTCACCGCCGGGATGAAGACGCTGAAGGAGGCCGTGAACGAGGCGCTCCGCGACTGGGCGGCCTCCGTGGGAACGACCCACTACGTGATCGGCTCCGTGGTGGGCCCGCATCCGTTCCCGATGCTCGTGCGCGACCTTCAGCGGGTGATCGGAGACGAGGCGCGGACCCAATACGCCGAACGGGTCGGCTCGGACCCCGAGTACGTGGTCGCGTGCGTCGGCGGCGGTTCGAACGCGATCGGCATCTTCACGGCGTTCGTCGGAGCGCCGGGCGTGCGGTTGTTCGGTGTCGAGGCGGGCGGGGTCGGTTCGGAGCTCGGCCGGCACTGTTCCTCGCTCACCCTCGGGGAACCCGGCATCCTGCACGGTGCCCTCAGCTACCTCTTGCAGGACGCGGATGGTCAGGTCGTGGAGACGCATTCGATCTCGGCCGGGCTCGACTACCCGGGCGTCGGTCCGGAGCACGCCTACCTGAAGGACGAGGGGCTCGCGACGTACGCGAGCGCGACGGACGTCGACGCCCTCGACGGTTTCCAGCTGCTCGCGCGAACGGAGGGCATCATCCCCGCACTCGAGCCGGCGCACGTGATCGGATGGCTTCGCCATCGACCGCTCCCGGAGGGGGCGCGGGTACTGGTGAACCTTTCCGGACGGGGCGACAAGGACCTCGATACCGTGCGCGCCGCGATCGCCGGCGATAGAACATGATCGCCGCCCCGGTGGGCCGTTGATGAACCGGCTGGAGGCGACCCTCCGGGGAGTCCGTGACCGAGGCGCGAAGTCCTTCGTCCCCTACGTGACGGGCGGCTACCCGGGCGTGGACGTGGGGCTCCTGCGGAAACTCGCCGCGGCGGGGGCCGACGCGATCGAGGTCGGCATCCCGCACTCGGATCCCATCATGGACGGCGGCGTGATCCAGGAGGCGTCGCGGGTCGCACTCGAACGCGGCACCCGGCTCGACGATGTCCTCGCGGCGGTCGCCGCCGCCGCGGTCGACGTCCCGATGGCGGTCATGACCTATGCCAACATCGTGCACCATCGCGGGTACGAGTCGTTCTGCGACGACCTGGCCGGGTCGGGGGTCACCGGCGCGATCGTTCCCGACCTCCCGGTCGACGAGGCGGAGCGCTTCGCAGCGATCGGCGCCGCGCGCGGGATCGACGTGGTCCTGCTCGCGGCGCCCGGCACGACCCCGGAGCGGTACGAGGCGATCGCGTCCGCTTCGCACGGATTCGTCTATTGCGTGGCGACCTACGGCGTGACGGGTGGCCGGGACGAGCTCCCGGTGACGGCCCGACAGGTGGTGGCGGCCGTCCGTCCGCACACCGACCTGCCACTGCTCGTCGGCGTCGGGATCGCGACGCCCGAGCAGGCCGGGGAGGCAAGCACGTTCGCGGACGGGATCATCGTCGGTTCGGCCCTCATGGCGCCCCTCGTGGCCGGCGATCCCGGCGGAGCCCTGCGCCTCGCGGAGGCGTTCCGGAGGGAGATCGCGTGAGCCGGCCATCTCCAACGAGCTCTCCGCCCGTATGGGGTGTGGGAGGAAACGATCCTCCGTGGTGATTGGCCTGCGCCCCGCGGATGTGGTACCAACCGGCCATACCCATGGGTGCAGCACGAAAGGGGGCTTCATGAGACATCGTCGGTGGCTCACGCCGCTGGTGCTTCTTGGCGCATTCGCGATGATCGCGGCGGCGTGTTCGAACAGCAGCTCTTCGGCCGGGGGATCAACCTCGGGTGGCGCGGTGGACTGCAATGCAGCGCCGGGCTGCGTGACGGTCGCGGCAGGCGCGCCGATCCAGATCGGGACGCTCCTGTCCGTGAGCGGTGACAACGCCGACCTCGGCAACGACAGCCTGTACGGGATCGAGCTCGCGATCGACCACCTGGACGGCGTGTTCGACGGCCAGGCCGGCCAGATCCTGAACCATCCGGTACAGCTCCAGAACGAGGACGATACGTGCTCGGCCGAAGGCGGCCAGGCCGGGTCGACGAAGCTCGCCTCCAACCCGGACATCGTCGCGGTGCTCGGGACGAGCTGCTCCGGCGCCGCACTCGGGGTCGCCGACAAGACCCTCGGCGACAAGGGCGTCGTGCTGCTGTCGCCGTCGAACACGAACCCTGCGCTGACGGCGCCGGGCACGCACAACCCCTACTACTTCCGAACGGCGCACAACGACGCGATCCAGGGAGCCGTCGTGGCAGACTTCGCGAACCAGAAGCTGCATGCGAAGACGGCCGCGACGATCCACGACGAGTCGCCCTACACGGAGGGGTTGACCACCGCATTCAAGAACTCGTTCACGGCGCCTGCGATCGGCGGGCAGGTCGTCGACGAGGAATCCATCGACAGCAAGCAGCAGTCGTACACGCCGGTGCTGACGAAGATCGGGCAGAAGTCTCCCGACCTCCTGTACGGGCCGGACTACACCGCCGAGTGCGCCCTGATCCTGAAGCAGGGTCGGCAGGTCGCCGGGCTCGCCAACACGGCGTTCATGGGGTCCGACGGCTGCTTCTCCTCGAACTTCATCAAGCTCGCCGGCTCGGCGATCAACGGTGCCTACTACTCGGCGCCGGACCTGTCGGCCTTCGATCAGAAGGACTTCTACACGAACGAGTTCCTCCCGGCGTACAAGACGCTTGCGGGCACAGCCCCGATCTCGGCCTTCCACGCGCACGCGTACGACGCGGTCAACCTGTTGGCCGCGGCGATCGAGAAGGCCGCGGTCCAGAACAGCGACGGCTCGCTGACGATCCCGCGCGTCGCGCTCAAGGACGCGGTCCAGTCAACGACCGATTTCCAGGGCATCGTGACGAAGTACACGTGCTCCGACACCGGTGACTGCGCCACGACCGTCACGATCGGCGTCTACCTGGCGCCCAACCTGGCCATCGAGGGCGGGACCGGGGACGGGAAGCCGATCTTCACCGAGACCAAGACCCTCCAGGAGGCCCTGGGGACCGGCTGATCGCCGGAACCGACGGTGGTGGGTCGCGGGGTCCGCGGACGCGGACCCCGCGACCCCTCCAAGGGGGAGGATATGGCCGAGGGCACCGATCTCCAGGCGGGGCCGAGTCCGGCGACCGCCCGGCTCGGGCGCCTGCAACGGCTTCCCCTCCGCCGCCTGATCCAGATCGTCTTGGCGATCCTCATCATCGGGTTCGTGGCGCTCGGGACGTACAAGACGCTCACGCTTCCACCGGACGAGCGGTACGACCCGTCGACGTGGAAGGCCTTCGTGATCTCCGGGGTCGCCCAGGGCGGGATCTACGCCCTGATCGCCCTGGGGTACACGCTGGTCTACGGCGTGCTCCGCATGATCAACTTCGCTCACGGCGAAGTGTTCATGATGGGCTGCTTCGCCTCCTTCTTCTTCGCCGACGCCTACGCGAGCAGCGGCCTTCTCAACAGGCACCCGTTCTACGCCCTCGCGATCATCTTCGCGATCGCCATGCTGACCTCCTGCCTGATCGCGATGCTGCTGGAGCGGGTCGCCTACCGGCCGCTCCGGAACTCGCCGCGCCTGGTCCCGCTGATCACGGCGATCGGCGCCTCGCTGTTCCTGCAGAACACGGCGTTCGGCTTCTTCGGACCTCAGACCCAGGCCTATCCGGTCCCCGACGTCCTTGGCGGCGACCAGACGTGGACGATCTTGGGCATCACGATGCAGCGGATCCAGGTCGTGGTGATCGTCACGGCGATCCTCGCGGTGATCGGGTTGACGCTGTTCATCTCGCGGACCCGGACCGGCCGCTCGATCCGAGCCGTCGCCGAAGATCGGGAGATCGCAAGCCTGATGGGGATCGACGTCGATCGGACGATCATGATCACGTTCGCCCTCGGCGGGCTGCTGGCCGGGATCGCCGGGGTGCAGTTCGGGCTGACGTTCGGCCAGGTGAGCCCGTACATCGGGTTCACGCCCGGGATCGCGGCCTTCACCGCGTCGGTCCTGGGGGGGATCGGCAGCATCGGCGGCGCCGCCCTGGGCGGTCTGATCCTGGGGCTGCTGCAAGCCGTCGGGCCTCCGCTGCTGTTCACGGGGTTCAACATCCCGGCGCCGTTCCAGCTCCAGGACGTGATCACGTTCTCGGTGCTCGTGCTGGTGCTCATCTTCCGGCCCGGCGGGATCCTGGGATCGGGCGAGGCGGAGAAGGTCTGATGATCCGACGGATCCCGCGTGTCGTCCGGGCCGGGCTGGTCGCCGGGATCGTATCGGTCTACCTGTGCCTGGTCGGCGTCGTCGGCTCATTGGTCACGAACGTGGTCGGGAAGGTCACCGTCGGCCGCGTGCTCCTGTCCATCCCCGCGATCCTGGCGGGGTACCTGGTCGCGCGGCCGAGGGTCGTCTCGGGCGAGGTGCACCGGCCGAGCGTGCGGGCCGGTGTCTCCGCCGGCGCGATCGTCGGTCTGACGACGGGGGCGCTGCTCGCGATCTTCATCGGCGTCGTCAACTTCCTCGGGATCGAAACCGTCCGGAACGTGTTCATCGCCGTGAAACCGGAGCTGATGTCCCTGCTGACGTTCGGACATGCGGGTGTCGTCGGGTCCGTCCTGCGGATCGGCGCCGAGGTTGTCCTGGGTGCGGTCGGCGGAGCGATCGGTGCGACGCAGGACCGGGTCCGGGTCCCGACGGTGATCGCCGCGACCGTGGTGATCTCCCTCGGTTTGCTGCGCCGTATCGTGCATCCCGCGCTCGCGCAGCTCGGGCTCCGCGACGACTGGCTGTTCAGCGTCGTGACGCTGGGCCTGACGTGGTTCGGCGCCGCGGCCGTGTTCGTGGTGACGTTCGTCACGACGTTCGCGTGGCGGGCGAACAGTGCCGCGATCGTGGCGCGCACCCACCGGACGCCGGCGACCGAACGAGGCGTCCGCGTGGTGGTTCTGGCCGTGATCGGGGCGGGCCTGATCGCGCTCCCGTTCCTGATCGGATCGATCTTCTCGCAGATCCTCGGCACCGTGGGGATCTACATCCTCCTGGGACTGGGGCTGAACATCGTGGTCGGGTACGCCGGTCTCCTGGACCTCGGCTACGTCGCCTTCTTCGCCGTCGGCGCGTACACGACCGCGATCCTCACCGGCGGTTCACGCGTCACCACGACCGGCTACGCGCCTCCGTCGTTCGTGCTCCATCTGTCCTTCTTCGTCGCGATCCCGATCGTCGTGGTGGTCGCGGCGCTCGTCGGCCTCCTGATCGGCGCACCGGTGCTGCGTCTGCGCGGGGACTACCTGGCGATCGTCACGCTCGGCTTCGGCGAGATCGCCCGGGTGCTGTTCTCGTCGGACTGGCTCAAGGGCGCCTTCGGCGGCACCCAAGGGATAACGGCGATCCCTGCGGCGCCGATCGGGAACCTGGACTTCCGAGATACGCAGCACTTCTACTTCCTGGTGCTGGGGTTCTGTCTCATCGCCGTCTACATCTCATGGCGCCTTGCGGACTCCCGTGTCGGTCGAGCATGGAACGCGATGCGGGAGGACGAGCAGGTGGCCGAGGCGGTGGGCGTGAGCACCGTCCGGTACAAGCTCCTCGCGTTCGCGATGGGCGGGGCGATCGGGTCCCTCGGCGGGGCGCTCTTCGCCGTGCAGGTCGGCGCGTTGAACAACGCGAGCTTCATGCTCCTCGTGTCGATCACCGCGCTTGCCGTCGTGATCCTGGGAGGCATGGGAAGCATCCCGGGCGTGATCGTCGGGGCCCTCGTGCTGATCGGGATCCCGGGGGTGTTCTCGGAGTTCGAGCAGTACCGGCTGCTGCTGTACGGGGCCGTCTTGATGGCGATCATGATCCTGCGCCCGCAAGGGTTGATCCCGAACGTCCGGCGGTCCCAGGAACTGGAGGAGGAGGACGTCGCCCAGGACAAGTGGGCCGGAGCCGTGACGGCGGACGAGCATGCCGCACCGGCCGCCTCGCCCCTCGGCGAGGGCGCGGGATGAACCTCCTGGACGTCCGAGGGGTCTCGAAGCACTTCGGCGGCCTCTACGCGCTGAGCGGTCTCGACTTCGCGGTCGAAGAAGGCGAGATCGTGAGCATCATCGGGCCGAACGGCGCCGGCAAGAGCACCGTATTCAACGTGATCACGGGTCTGTACGCGCCCGACGACGGCGACGTCGTCTTCCGCGGCGAGAGCATCGTCGGGCTCACGCCGAATCAGATCACGAGGCTGGGCATCGCGCGTACGTTCCAGACGGTCCACCTGTTCCCCAACATGACGGTTCTGGAGAACGCGATGGTCGGCCAGCACTGCCGCTCCCGGACCACCGTGTTCGGCTCGGTGTTCCGCACACCGTCGATGCGACGCGAGGAGCGCTCGATCCGGGAGCACGCGCAGAACGCCCTCGGGTTCTTCGGCCAGCGGCTGGCCGGATACCGGCAGGATCAGCCGGCGTTCTCGCTGTCCTACGCGAACCGGCGCCGTCTCGAGATGGCGCGGGCGCTCGCGACCGAGCCCGCGCTGATCCTGCTCGACGAGCCCACCGCCGGCATGAACCCGCGCGAGACCCTCGAGCTCCGGGATCACATCGTGCGGATGCGCGACGACCTCGGCCTCACGATCCTCGTGATCGAACACGACATGCGCGTGGTCAAGGGCGTGTCCGACCGGGTCGTCGCCTGCGACTACGGCCAGAAGATCGCCGAAGGCTCCTACGAAGAGGTGGCGAACGACGAGCAGGTGATCGAGGCCTACCTCGGGACGAAGGCGGCCGGGTGACGGGGGAGGATCCGGTCCCTCACGACGCGCGTGAGCCCGTGCTCGAGCTGCGCAACGTCAGCACCCATTACGGGCTCGTCTCGGTCCTTCGCGACGTCAACGTCCGGATCCTGCCGGGAGAGATGGTCTGCCTGTTGGGGGGGAACGCCAGCGGGAAGACGACGACCCTCAAGACGATCCTCGGCTACGTGAAACCGAGCGAGGGGGACGTCCTCCTGGACGGCGTCGTCGTGACCGGCTTGCCGACGATGGAGCTCGTCGCGCGGGGCGTGTCGATGGTTCCCGAGAACCGGCGTCTCTTCGCCAACATGACCGTCGCCGAGAACCTCGAGCTGGGCGGGTACCTCCGCAAGGACAAGGACAAGCTCGCGGCCGACCGGGAACAGGTCTTCCAGACCTTCCCGCGGGTCCGCGAGCGGCTCAAACAGAAGGCGGGGACCCTCTCCGGCGGCGAGCAGCAGATGGTGGCGATGGGGCGGGCGCTGATGGCCGACCCGAAGGTCCTGCTGATGGACGAGCCTTCGATGGGGCTCGCGCCCGTCCTCGTGGAGCAGGTCTTCGAGATCATCCGACAGATCCGGGCGCTCGGGAAGACGATCTTCGTCGTGGAGCAGAACGCCAACATGGCGTTGTCGATCGCCGACCGTGGCTACGTGCTCCAGACGGGCGAGATCGTGCTGTCGGGCGATGCTCAGGAGCTCTTGAACGACCCGTTGATGCGACAGGCCTATCTGGGCGAGCTGTGATCCGCCTGATCGACGCCGAGTCGTTGCGGCGCGTCCTATCGATGGCCGCGGCGATCGATGCCTTGGAGGCAGCCTTCCGTACCGAGGACCCTTCGCGATCCGCGCCGTTGCGATCCTCCGTGGCGACCCCCGCCGGCACGCTGTTGCTCATGCCGGCTGCCGGAGAACGCGGGGTGGGCGTGAAGCTCGTCACGCTGTCGGAGTTCAACCCCCGGCGCGGCCTCCCCTTCATCCATGCGGCGTACGTGTTGTTCGACCGGGAGACCCAGCGCCCCGAGGCGATGATCGACGGCGCCGAGCTCACGGCGATCCGCACCGCGGCGTTGAGCGGGGTCGCGACCCGGAAGCTCGCCCGAGCCGACGCGCGGCGGCTCGTGATCTTCGGGGCCGGGGTCCAGGCGACGGCTCACCTCGAGGCGATGGCGGCGGTCGCGCCGGTCGAGGAGGTCGTGATCGTCTCGCGAACGCCGGACGCCGCGCGGACCCTGGCCGAGCGCGCCGAGGGCACGGGGGTGCGGGCGTCGGTGGGGGAGCCGTCGAGCGTCGCCGAAGCGGACATCGTCTGCACCTGCACGACCTCGGGCGTGTCCCTGTTCGACGGGCGGTTGCTCGCGGAGGGGGCGCACGTCAATGCGGTGGGTTCCTACCTGCCCGATCAGCGCGAGCTGGACACGGAGACGGTCAGACGCGCGAAGGTCGTGGTCGAGACGCGCGAGGTCGCCCTCGCGGAGGCGGGCGACCTCCTGATCCCCATCGCGGAGGGGGCGATCGGAGCGGAGCACATCGTGGCCGATCTCGCGGAGGTCGTCCGCGGTGCTGCGGTCCGCACCCGGGACGACGACGTCACGGTGTTCGAGTCGGTCGGCATGGCGTTCGAGGACCTGGTGGTCGCCCGCGCGGCCCTCGACGCCGCGAGCTGAGGCCGGTCCTGTGAGCCACGACCTCCCGCGGACCACCGACGTCGTGGTGATCGGCGCCGGGATCGTCGGATGCTCCGTCGCGTTCCACCTGGCCGCCGCCGGCGCAGGCGCCGTGCTCGTCCTCGACCGAGAGGACGCCGTGGGACGGGGCTCGACCGGCGCCTGCGCCGGCGGCTTCCGTCGGCAGTTCACGAGCGAGGTCAACATCCGCCTGTCGCAGGCGAGCATCCCGATGATCCTGCGCTTCACGGAAGAGCACGGCATCCCCGTGGACGTGTCGCAGGACGGGTACCTCTTCCTCGTCCGCGATGAGGCGGCGTGGCCAGGCTTCCTGTCCGCCGTGGAACTCCAACGCTCGCTCGGGGTGGAGGTGGAGGTCCTGGAGCCTGCGGACGCCGGCTCGCTCGTGCCCGGCATCGACACCAGCGGACTGATCGGCGCGACCTTCGGCCCGGGAGATGGGATCGCGGACCCCGCCGCCCTGACCCAGGGGTACGCGACGCTCGCCCGACGGGCCGGCGCGACCTTCGCGCTGGAGACGTCCGTGACGGCGATCGAGGTCGATCCGGCCGGGGCCGTGACGGGGGTCCGGACCTCGGGCGGTGCGGTGGCCGCGAGCGCCGTCGTGCTCGCCGCGGGCGCGTGGTCGGGGGCGCTCGCGGCCACCGCCGGCGTCCAGCTCCCGATCGAGCCGGTCCCGCGGGTCGTCGTGACGACGGGTGCGTTCCCGGGTGTCCCGGAGCGCCGGACGCTCGTGATCGATGCGGCGAGCTCCTTCTACTTCCACCGCGAGGGGGACGGCGTCCTCATGGGGATGGGCGGGCACGACGCGACGACCTTCGACACCACGGTCGATGACCGGTTCGTGAACGAAGAGCTCGTGCCGCGGGCAGTGGCCGTCTACCCGCCCCTCGCCGACGCCGGGATCCATTCGCGGTGGGCCGGGTTGTACGAGATGACGCCCGACCGTCTCCCGGTCGTCGGACCCGCGCCCGTGGACGGGCTCTGGATCGCCGCCGGGTTCAGCGGGCACGGGTTCCAGCACGGGCCGATCGTCGGGAAGGTGGTCGCGGAGTCGATCATGGGAGCTCCGGCGTCCGTCGATGTCTCGGCCCTTTCCTTGAACCGGTTCGGGGCCGGCGACCTCACCAGCGAGCGCCATGTCGTGTGAGTGCCGGGAGCGGGGGTCGAACCCGCACGGGCCGAAGCCCACGGGATTTTGAGTCCCGCGCGTCTGCCAGTTCCGCCATCCCGGCCTGCGCCACAGCGTACAAAGCGAGGGAACGGCGGACCTGCGTTGCCCGCGCGGGTGCTCCGGCCTATAGTCCCGCCCTGAGCGGGGAGGACGCCTCGGCGTCCCTCGGAAGGAGGACACGCATGCTGAAGTTCCGGTTCCACCTGGCCGCGCTGGTCGCGATCTTCGCGCTGGTCGCTGCCGCCTGTGCCAGTTCATCCACGAGCGCAGCGAGCGGTACCAGTTCAGCGTCGACGGGGGCGGGTGCCTGCGCATCCGTCGATACGAGCGGCACCGACGCGTTGGCCACGATCTGCAAGACCGGCGCGATCCGGGTCGCGACGGATCAGAAGTACAAGCCGCAGTCCTGGTTCGACGTCAAGGACAACCAATGGAAGGGGTTCGACGTCGACGTCGCGAACGAGATCGCGACCCGGCTCGGCGTCACCGCGGACATCAACCACCAGGACTGGGAGGTCATCACCGCCGGCTCATGGAACAACCGGTGGGACGTGAGCGTGGGGAGCATGACCGACACGATCCCGCGCGAGAAGCTCTTCGACTTCACGCCCGCCTACTACTACACCCCGGCGGGGATCGCGGTGAACAGCACGAACACCTCGATCCAGGACCTGACGACCGACCTCGATGGGAAGAAGATCTGCGTCGGCGCCTCGACGACCTACGAGGACTACCTGAAGGGGTCGCTCGTGCTCGGAGCGGGCGCGCCGAAGTTCGATTTCGTGATCGACAACCCGCAGATCATCACGTTCACCACGGACACCGACGCGCTCGACAACCTCGCGCTCGGTGACGGCGTCCGGTGCGACGCGGCCATGACCGCGACGCCGACGATCGCTCAGTACGTCACCGACTCCGGAGGGAAGGTCAAGCAGGTCGGCGATCCGCTGTACTTCGAGCCTCTGTCCATCGCGTTCGACAAGAACGACCCGGTCGCCAACGCGACGCTCGTCGCGGCGGTGAGCAAGATCGTGGAGGACATGCACGCCGACGGGACGCTCTCGTCGCTGTCGGAGAAGTGGTACAAGACGGACCTCACCACCCAAGCTGCCAGCGGGTGATCGAGCACTGAAGGGGACTCCGGTGGAGACCGGAACGCAGCTACAGGGAGCCGGGGAGACCCGGCTCCCTGCGTATTCGGCGGAGGTGCCTCGAGGCTCGACCTTCCAACTGATCGCGGCATGGCTGCTCCTGGCCGAGGGCGGCATCGGGCTCGTCTTCCTCCCGATCATCGTCTTCTCGACGAAGACGAACGTCGCACCCGGGAAGATCTCCGGGTTCGCGGCCGGCTGTGTCGCTGTGTCTGGGGGCGGGGGTCCTCCTCTACTCGCGGTGGTCCTGGTCGTGGTGGGTCGCGCTCGGTGTCGCCGTCGGGACCGCGGCGTATCTCGTCTCGTCTGCGCGGCTTGACGGCCGAGTCGGAGGGGTACGTGGCGGCGGGCTTCGCCGCCATCGAGATCGTGTTCCTCGTCCTCGGCAGACGAGCGGCCGGCAAGCCCGAGGCGATGGCGCTCGCGAGCGCCAACATCCCGTTCCGCGTCAAGGTCGCCGTGGTCTGGCTCGCGATCTTCTTCATGCTGGCCGTCGCCCTCGTGCTGTTCCAGCTCGACACGGCGTGGATCAAGGAGAACGCTCTCTACATCGCGAGGGGCGTCAAGTTCACGGTGTACCTGGCGGTCTTCGCGATCGTCTTGGCGGTCATCCTGGCGTTGTTCGGCGCGCTCGGACGGCTGTCGAAGAACCCCGTCGCCTACGGGCTCACCGGCTTCTACACGTCGTTCTTCCGTGGCACGCCGTTGATCGTGCAGCTGTTCCTGATCTACCTGGCGCTCCCGCAGATCGGACAGAGCTTCGGGCGCCTCTCGCTCGTCAACATCCTCACGTTCACGCCGTTCCAGGCGGGCGTGATCGGACTCGGGTTGAACTACGGCGCGTACATGACGGAGATCTTCCGAGCCGGGATCCAGTCGGTCGGGCACGGTCAGGCCGAAGCGGCCGACGCCCTGGGGATGAGCTACGCGCAGCGCATGCGGCGGGTCGTCCTCCCGCAGGCGACGCGGGTGATCATCCCGCCGACCGGGAACGAGTTCATCGCGATGATGAAGGACACGGCGCTCGTCAGCTTCCTGGGGAGCGAGGTCGGTCGGGCCGAGCTCTTCCGCCGGGCGCAGCTCGCTGCCAGCGAGGACGTCACGGAGCGGCTCGAGGCGCTGCTCGTCGCCGCCGGGATGTACTGGGCGCTCACGGCGATCTTCACGTTCTTCCAGCGGAAGCTGGAGCGGAGGATGGGCCGGGGCTACGAGCGGGGCGCAGCGACGCAGCGGACGCCCCATCTCCTCCAAGCTGGCCCGGGGGGGAGTGGGTTCGGAAGCGGCGCGGCCGTGATCGAGGTCCCCGAGGCGCAGGCGCAGCCGGGGGTAGCGCCACCGGAGCCGCCCCGATGACGGCCGCCAACGGCGAGGCCGTCGTCCGCGTGGAGAACCTCCACAAGTACTTCGGGACGAACGAGGTCCTGAAGGGCATCAACATGGAGGTCGACCCCGGCGAGGTCGTCGTGATCTTCGGCCGGTCGGGATCGGGCAAGTCCACGCTCCTTCGGTGCATCAATTTCCTCGAGGACCCGACGGACGGCGTGATCGAGGTCGCGGGGATCCGGCTCGAAGGCGGACATCGGACCCGTGGCAAACGGGAGGAGATCCGGCGCCTGCGGACGCATGCCGGGATGGTCTTCCAACAGTTCAATCTCTTCCCGCACATGACGGCGCTCCAGAACGTGATGGAGGGCCCCGTGATCGTGAAGGGCTTCAAGGCGGACACCGTGCGCCCGATGGCCCGCGAGATCCTCGCGAAGGTGGGACTGGCCGACAAGGCGGACGCCTACCCGATCCATCTCTCGGGCGGTCAGCAGCAGCGGGTCGCCATCGCGCAGTGCGCTCGCCATGGAGCCAGACGTGATGCTCTTCGACGAGCCGACGTCGGCGCTCGACCCGGAGCTGATCGGCGAGGTCCTGAACGTGATGAAGTCCCTCGCCACCGAGCTGCACATGACGATGATGGTGGTCACCCACGAGATGGGGTTCGCGCGCGAGGTGGCGAACCGGATGTGCTTCTTCCACGACGGCGTGATCCTGGAGGAGGGCACGCCGGACGCAGATCTTCGAGCACACGAGGTTCCCGGAGACCCAGAAGTTCCTCGACGCGGTCTTGTGATCACCGCGTCGATCACCCTGGAACGAGATGACGGGCCGCGGCTCCCCTCGGAGCCGGTCGCGCCTTCCCCATACGCGACCATCCCCTGTCGAGCGCCGCGGCCCGTCACGTCGAGGTCCTCGCGGTGTGAGCCGCCCGGACCGAAAGCGGAGGTTAGACGCAAGGTTGAGACCTGTCAACCGGACGCGATGCGCTCGCCCGCAGCCCATGTTGAACATCGTTGCAGGTGGCGTGTTTCCGGCGAAAGAGCGACAAGACCGTGAACGGGGCCGAGCCGTGAAACCCTCGACCGGCACGCGAGGGTACGGCGAACCCTCAAGCGCCCGCGGCGACGATGACGAGCTCGGTGCCGAGGCCCAGCAGGAAACCGATCAGCACGCCCCAGAGCGTGATCTCCCACGAGAGCTTCCTGCCGACGGAGAACAGCTCACCGATCACGTAGAGGATCGCACCCGCGGCGAGCGTGAGGAACGCGACGAAGACGTACTCGCTCGTGATCGAGTTCCCGATGATCGTTCCGAAGAACGTGGGTCCGCCGGCGACGAGACCGGCGAGCAGGAGCCACGACCACGCCGGCCGGACGTCCGCCGCGACGAGCGGACCGACGATGCCGAACCCCTCCGTCGCGTTGTGCAGACCGAATCCGACCACGAGCAGGATCGCGAGCGAGATCTCGTCGGCGTGTGCCGCCTGGCCGATCGCGAGTCCCTCGGAGAAGTTGTGGAGCCCGATCCCGGCCGCGATCGTCATCGACAGATGGAGCGCCTCTTCGCGACGACCGACGGCGGTCTCGGCGTACGCCATGGCGCCGGGTCCGATGCTCGCGCGACGCCGTCTGATCGCCTTGCCGGCGTAGAGCAAGCTCATCAGCCCGACGCCCAGACCGACGCCGTAACAGAGCGTCAGACCGGCGAACCGTACCCACGAACCGCCGCTCTGGGCGGAGGTCAGGGAACCCTCGAGGACTTCGCCCGCGTTCGCGAGGATGTCGACGAGCAAGAAGGCGAGGATCCCCGCCGAGATCCCGTTCAGGAGCGTCTTGAGCCTGACGTTCCGCATCTCGACCCGAGCCATCGGGAGCCCGAGGAAGATCGTGAACCCGGCCACGGCCCCGAGGACCGCCACCTCAGCCGTGCTCATCTCCGCCACCTTCCAAGGCCACGCCGACGCTTCCGATCACGGCCGGCTCCGCGCGGGTTGAATCCTATCTGCGGGGTCGGATTCGCGGCAAGTTCGTATGCGAACCATCTCTCGATCGCGGCTCGAGTCCTTCCGGCTCTCGCCAGGAACGGGCCCGTCGGGGCCGCTCGTTAGGATGAGGTTCGTGGCTGACGACGGGGTCGAGCGCGAGCGACGGAAGCTCTTCCTCCTGGACGGACACAGCCTGGCGTATCGCGCGTTCTTCGCGCTTCCGCCGACCCTGGCGACGAGCAGCGGCACCGTGACCAACGCGGTCTACGGGTTCACCTCGATGTTGATCAAACTCCTCGCCGAGGAGAAGCCCGACCTGATCGCCGTGGCCTTCGACACCGGCAAACCGACCGTCAGGCTGGAGATGGACGCGGAGTACAAGGCCGGCCGGCGCGAGACGCCGGCCGACTTCGGCCCCCAGCTCGCGCTCATCGAAGAGGTCCTCGACACGCTTCGGATCCCCATCGTGCGGGTCGAAGGCCACGAGGCCGACGACGCGCTGGGGACCCTGGCCGAGGAGGCGAGCGACGAGGGCATCGACGCCGTCATCGTGACGGCCGACCGCGACTTCTTCCAGCTGACGCGGGACGCCTCCGACGGACACGGCGCGATCTCGATCCTCTTCAACCGGCGCGGGATCTCCGAGATCGACCTGATGGGTCCCGACGAGGTGACGACGAAGTACGGCGTGTCACCGGCGCAGTACCTGGATTACGTCGCCCTCAAGGGAGACACGTCGGACAACATCCCGGGCGTGCCGGGTGTGGGGGAGAAGACCGCGGCCAAGCTCGTCCAGGAGTGGGGGTCGGTCGAGAACCTCATCGCGCACGTGGACGACCTCCGGGGCAAGCTGAAGGAGAACGTCGCCGGCGCCGTCGACCGCCTCGGTCTGAACAAGCAGCTCGCGCGGATCGTGACCGACCTCGACCTGGACATCCGGCCCGAGGACTGCGTGCGGGGGGCCTTCGATCCCGACGCCGTCCACCGACTCTTCACGTCGCTCGAGTTCCGTTCGCTGCTCGACCGGCTCAACGAGGCGGCCGGCGCGATCAAGCCGAAGGTCGAGCTCGCGGAGCTCGACCTCACCCAGCGCGATGCATCGGAGCTCGCGAAGGTCCTCCAGGCGGGGGCCTCGTCGGTCCGCTTGCGGACCGACGAGGGCCGGGTGCGAGGCGCGGCCGTGTCCGCCGGTGGCGGACAGGCCGCCTACGCGGCGCTCGACGGGTTGGGAGCGCTGGCCGAGCCCCTCGCGGACCCCGCCGCGCCGAAGTGGGCGCACGACGCCAAGGCGCTCGAGCGGACCGTGCTCGCGGAAGGAGGAACGGTCGCCGCGGTGGCCTTCGACACGATGCTCGCGGGGTACCTGCTGGATCCTGCGGCGGCCACGTATCCGCTCTCGGTCCTGGGCGAGCGGTACCTGGGCGTGGACGTGGTCGGGGACGCCGGTGAGGATGAGGCGGGTCAGCTGTTCGCGGAAGACCCCTGGCGCGCGACGGCCGCCGACGCGGCGGCCGTCGCTCTGCTCGCTCCCGTCATGGAGGAGGAGGTCGACCGTCTCGGTCTCCGCCACCTGCTGGAGGAGGTCGAGCTTCCGCTCTCCTCCGTGCTCGCGCGGATGGAGGCGCGCGGCGTGCGCCTGGATGTCGAGTACCTGCAGGAGATGGGCGCGGAGGCGCGCGAACAGATGGCGGCGTTGACCACGGAGATCTACCGGCTCGCCGGCCGGGAGTTCAACCTCAACTCCCCGCCGCAGCTGCGTGAGGTGCTGTACGACGAGCTCGGCCTCCAGCCGGGCAAGAAGACCACCAAGGGCGCGCTGTCGACCGACGCTTCGGTGCTGGAGAAGTTGCGCGACCAGCACGAGATCGTCGATGCGCTCCTGTCGTGGCGGGAGCTCGACAAGCTGAACTCCACGTACCTCGAGGCCCTGCCCAGGATGGTCGACGAACGCGACGGCCGGGTGCACACGACCTTCAACCAGGCCGCGGCCGCGACGGGACGGCTCAGCAGCTCCAACCCCAACCTGCAGAACATCCCGGTCCGGTCCGAGCTCGGTCGCCGGATCCGACGATCGTTCATCCCCGGGTCACCCGACCAGGTGCTCCTCGTCGCGGACTACTCACAGATCGAGCTCCGCGTCCTCGCCCATCTCTCGGGTGACGACGGGCTCCGGGATGCCTTCGAGGCGGGGACGGACATCCACGCCGCCACCGCCGCGACCGTCTTCGGACTGCCGCTCGATCAGGTCGATCCGGAGCTCCGCCGCCGCGCGAAGATGGTGAACTACGGGCTGGCGTACGGCATGAACGCGTGGGGTCTCGCCCAGCGTCTCGACATCCCGCCCGACGAGGCGGAGGAGATCCTGAGCGGCTACTTCGAGGGGTTCCCGAAGATCCGCGACTACCTCCGCGCCCAGGTGGACCGGGCACGGATGGACGGGTTCACCGAGACCATCCTCGGCAGGCGCCGCTACATCCCGGAACTGACCAGCGGGAACCGGAGGCTGCAGGCCCTGGGGGAGCGGCAGGCCCTGAACGCCCCGATCCAGGGCAGCGCCAGCGACGTCTTCAAGGTGGCGATGATCCGTGTGGACGAAGCCCTCCGCGAGCGACCGGAGCTCGATTGCCACATGCTGCTGACCGTTCACGATGAGCTGGTGTTCGAGGTGCCGCAGGACCGGGTGGAGCAGGCCGCGGCGCGTCGTTGCCGATCGGATGGAGCACGCGATCGACCTCGAGGTGGCCTTGCGCGCCGACGTCGGCTGGGGTCCCAACTGGGCCGAGGCGACGCCCGCCGGACACTGACGCCGCCGCGTCCCATTGACGTCGTTCTCGCAGCGTACGTAACCTCTCGCTCGGCCCGCGGGGTTCGCGTCCCGCGCCGGAGGCAAATCCGAACACGCCCTCGGCGAAGCGTCCCGCGTGGCGGAAGGAGACGGACGGTATGAGTGACGAGACGACGGTTGCATCCGAGGAGGAGCAGGAGGCCCCGGCAGCGGCGCCGGTGGACCAGGCCCCCGAACCGGTGGCGACCCCGACCAAGGCGGACGAACAGCCCGACCTGACCCCCGAAGAGCTGATCGCGGCGCTCGAGGCTTCGTTCCGCGACTTCAAGGACGGCGACATCGTCGAGGGCGAAGTCGTGAAGATCGATCGCGACGAAGTCCTCCTGGACATCGGTTACAAGTCCGAAGGGGTGATCCCTTCGAAAGAACTTTCGATCCGCCACGACGTCGACCCCAACCAGGTCGTGAAGGTCGGGGACCGGATCGAAGCCCTCGTGCTCCAGAAGGAGGACAAGGAGGGCCGGCTGATCCTGTCGAAGAAGCGGGCGCAGTACGAGCGGGCCTGGGGCAGGATCGAAGAGGTCATGCATTCCGGCCAGACCATCACGGGTCCCGTGATCGAGGTCGTGAAGGGTGGCCTGATCCTCGACATCGGCCTGCGCGGGTTCCTCCCGGCATCGCTCGTCGATCTGCGCCGGGTCCGCGACCTGCAACCGTTCGTCGGACAGGAGCTCGAGGCCAAGATCATCGAGCTGGATCGCAACCGCAACAACGTCGTGCTGTCGCGCCGCGCATTCCTCGAGGAGTCGCAATCGGAGGGTCGCAAGACCTTCCTGCAGTCGCTCCAGAAGGGCGAGCGCCGCAAGGGGACGGTCAGCTCGATCGTCAACTTCGGCGCGTTCGTCGATCTGGGAGGCGTCGACGGGCTCGTCCACGTCTCCGAGCTGTCCTGGAAGCACGTGGATCATCCGCAAGAGGTGGTCTCGGTCGGTCAGGAGGTCGAGGTCGAGGTCCTCGACGTCGACCTGGACCGGGAGCGCGTGTCGCTGTCGCTCAAGGCGACGCAGGAAGATCCGTGGAAGGAGTTCGAGCGCACGTCCCAGGCCGGCTCGGTCATCACCGGGACCGTCACCAAGCTCGTCCCGTTCGGTGCCTTCGTCCGGGTGGCCCAGGGCATCGAGGGTCTCGTCCACATCTCAGAGATCAGCCACGAGCACGTGGATTCCCCCGAGTCGGTGCTGCAGGTCGGCCAAGAGGTGCAGGTGAAGGTCATCGACGTCGACGTCTCGCGCCGCCGCGTCTCCCTTTCGATGCGGCAGGTGGCCGCTGCTCCGCCGAAGCCGAAGGAGATCGAGGTCGAGAAGGAAGAGCCGGAGCGCGAAGCCGGTCCCGAGATGTCGACCGCGATCGAGGTCCCGCAGGAGATCCTGGACGCCGTCGCCGAAGCCGAGTCGACCACCCCCGAGGACGGTGGGGTGAGCGCCGACGTCGTCGTGGCGGTGGCCGACGAGACACCTGCCGAAGCGCCCGGCGAAGCTCGATGCGTCCGCGGGAGCCGAGCCAACCGAACCGGCGGCGGATGCCGCCGTCGAAGCGGACGCCGCGCCGGAGGCCGCGCCGGAAGCCGAGGAGCCCGCGGCGGAGGCCACCGATGAAGAGGTCTCGCTCGAAGCGATCCTTCAGGACCTGAAGCGGCGCGAGGGCCGGAACGAGTAGCGGGATCGGATGATCCTCGTAGGGCTGACAGGGGGGATCGGGTCGGGCAAATCGACGGTCGCGGACCTGCTTCGGGAGCGCGGCGCCGTCGTCCTCGATGCCGACGACTTCGCCCGGGCGGCGGTGGTCGCCGGATCCGAGGGACTCCGCAAGGTGATCGAACGCTTCGGTCCCGAGGTGCTGGGACCGGACGGTGAGCTCGACCGTCGGAAGCTCGCATCGATCGTCTTCGCCGATCCGGCGGCGCTGTCGGACCTGGAGGCGATCGTGCATCCCGAGGTCCGCAGGATGTTCGCGGATGGCATCCAGGAGAACCTCGACACCCAAGGCATCGTCGTCCTGGTCAACCCGCTGCTGATCGAGATGGGGACCCACCGCGACTGCGACATCGTCGTGGTGGTCTCCACGTCGATCGAAACCCAGATCGCGAGGTCGGTCGCGCGGGGCATGGACGAGAGCGACGTTCGCGCTCGGATCGCCGCGCAGCTGCCGTTGGCGGAGCGCGCGCAGGCGGCCGACGTGCTGATCGACAACGAGGGGACCCTCGACGAGCTCCAGCACGAGGTGGATGTGCTCTGGCACGAGCTGCAGGACCGGGCCGCAGCTCCCGTCTGAACGCGTCGGTATCCTTTCGCGCGTGCGGTTCCGGGCGGTGTTCTTCGATGCGGGTGAGACGCTCGTGCATCCGGATCCCTCGTTCCCCGAGCTCTTCGCGAGGATCGTGACGAACGAGGGGTATCCCCGTGAGCCGGTCGCGATCAGCGAAGGCCTCGCGATGGTCACCGATGCGTTCCGGCGGGCGTCCGACGAGCACGCGCTCTGGACGACCACGCCGGAGCGGTCCCGCCGGTTCTGGCTGGGTGTCTACGACCGGTTCCTCGAGGTGCTCGACCTCCCGCGCGACGATGGCCTCGCCGATACGTTGTACGCGGCCTTCACGGATCGAACGAACTACGCGGCGTTCGACGACGTCCGTGTTGCGCTCACGGCGTTGCGGGACGCGGGCGTCCGGCTCGGCGTGATCTCGAACTACGAGGCGTGGCTGGAGGATCTCCTCCGCGACCTGGAGCTCACCTCGTTGCTGTCCGTCCGCGTCGTCTCGGGGGTCGAGGGGGTCGAGAAGCCGGACCCCGCGATCTTCCACCTGGCGCTCGAGCGGATCGGTCTCCCGGCGGGCGACGTCGTCTACGTGGGGGACGTGCCCGACTTCGACATCGATCCCGCTGCCGCTGTGGGGATGTTCCCGGTCCTGATCGATCGCCGGGGCCGGCATCCGGACTTCGCGGGTCCTCGCGTCAGCGATCTCCGCGAGCTGCCGGCGCTGTTGGAGGTCTCGTGACCGAGGATCGGCTCTACACCCTGGAGGAGGCGAACGCGGAGTTGCCGGACCTGCGCGAGCGCCTGCCGCGGCTCCGTGTCGCCCGCGACGGGTTGATCGCGGCCAGCGAGCGGATCAAGGAGGCGGTGGCGAGCGATGGAGGCGGGGTCGCCGAGGCGGGGTGGTTCACCCACCAGCAGACGCTCAAGACCGAGCTCGAGCATCTGGCCGAGCGCGGGATCCTCCTGCGCGATCCCGAGGTCGGCCTGATCGACTTCCCCGCCGAGCGCGGCGGCCGCCCTGTCTATCTGTGCTGGCGGCTGGGCGAGGACCAGGTCGCCTGGTACCACGAGGCGAACGCGGGATTCGGCAGCCGGAAGCCGCTATGACCGAGCGGCCCGTGGTGGTCGTGTGGCGTGCGGCGAACGCCGATCACCTCCCGGGGATCGAGGCGGCAGGAACGGTCGCCGACATCCGGTTCGCGCCGGACGCCTCGGCGCTGCGGCCGGCGCTCGACGAGGCCGAGGTCCTCTTCTTCCACCACGGTTCGAAGCCCGAACTGGAGGCGGCGTGGCCGCTCGCGACGAAGCTCCGATGGATCCAGTCGGCGAGCGACGGTGTGGACGGGCTGCTGTTCCCCGCGCTCGTGGAGAGCGACGTCGAGGTCACGAACGGGCGGGGCGTCTTCGACGACGCGATCGCCGAGTGGGTGATCGGGGCGATGCTCGCGATGGTCACGGGTCTCGACCGCTCGATCGTCTCCCAGACCGAACGCCGTTGGGACGACGATCGCGGGACCGAGCGCCTCGCCGGGAAGCGCTTCCTCGCGGTCGGGCCCGGGCCCATCGGCCGGGCCTCGGCGCGGCGCGCGCGTGACCTGGGCATGTCCGTGGCGGCGGTCGGGCGCGCGCCGCGCCCCGACGATCTGTTCGAGCGGATCGGGGGGCCGGGCGACCTCCATCCGATGCTCGCGGAGGCCGACGTGGTCCTCGACGCACTGCCGCTGTCTCCGGGAACGCACCACTTCTTCGACGCGGCCGCCTTCGCGGCCATGAAACCCACCGCGCGCTTCCTCAACGTCGGTCGCGGGGCGACGGTGGACGAGGCGGCGCTCGTCGCCGCCCTGGAGCGCGGCGGGATCGGCGGCGCCGCGCTCGACGTCTTCGAGGAGGAGCCCCTCCCGGCGTCGTCGCCGCTGTGGACGCTCCCGACGGTGATCGTCTCGCCGCACATCTGCGGGGACTTCGATGGCTGGGAGCGCGCGGTCGTCGACGTGTTCCTCGACAACCTCGGTCGGTTCGTGCGGGGCGAGACGCTCCGCAACCGGGTCGACACGCGAGCGGGCTTCGGCATCGGGTAGGGTCGGTCGGATGAGCGACCGCGTCGTCGAGGTGCACGATCTCCGCAAGAGCTACGGCGACCTCGAAGCCGTTCGGGGGATCTCGTTCCACGTGGATCGCGGCGAGGTCTTCGCGATGCTCGGACCGAACGGGGCGGGCAAGACGACGACCACCGAGATCCTCGAGGGGTACCGGACCCGGAGCGCCGGCGACGTGACGGTGCTCGGCCACGATCCGGCGAAGCGCGAGCGCTCGCTGAAGGAGCGCGTCGGCATCGTCCTCCAGTCGACGGGCATCGACCCGTTCCTCACCGTCACCGAGACGATCGAGATGTATGCCGGGTACTACCCGTCGCGCCGGCCGACCGACGAGGTGATCGAGGTCGTCGGGCTCGCGGAGAAACGGGACACGCGCGTGAACAAGCTGTCCGGCGGTCAGCAGCGTCGGCTCGACGTCGCGATCGCCCTCGCGGGCGATCCCGAGCTCTTGTTCCTCGACGAACCGACGACCGGGTTCGACCCGAACGCGCGGCGCAACGCGTGGGAGGTCGTGAAGAACCTGATCTCGATCGGCAAGACCGTGTTCCTCACCACGCACTTCATGGACGAGGCGCAGTACCTCGCGGATCGCGTCGTGGTGATCGCCGGCGGGCTGATCGTCGCCGAGGGTCCGCCGGCGAGCATCGCCGGTCGCGAGCAGATGCGGACCCGGATCCGGTTCCGGCTTCCGAACGGCGCCCCCGACCCCGACCCTCGGGTGCGGCGGCTCGCGGACGGCACCTAGGAGTTGCAGGTCGAGGCGAACGAGACGACGAAGACCGTGCACGATCTGACCGGCTGGGCCCTCGACCACGGCTTCGAGCTGGAAGCGTTCGAGATCACGCTTCCGACCTTGGAGGACGTCTACCTCCAGCTGACGGGTGCGGAGGTGGGCACGTGAACGACGTTGCGCTCACCGCCCGGCAGGTGCGCTA
The DNA here is from genome assembly GCA_963765865.1 of uncultured Actinomycetes bacterium. Taxonomy (GTDB): domain Bacteria; phylum Actinomycetota; class UBA4738; order UBA4738; family HRBIN12; genus AC-51. The sequence continues at coordinate 37,993 of CAVXYE010000018.1, read as the reverse complement.
CACGAACAGGGCGTTCTGGCGGAACCCGCAGGCGGCCTTCTTCACGTTCGCGTTCCCGCTGATGTTCCTCGTGATCTTCACGGCGCTGCTCGGCGGCGGAACCGTGATCCGCAACGGGCTCGAGTTCAACCAGTCGACGTACTACGTGGCGAGCATGTCGGCGTTCGCGATCATCACCGCGTGCTACACGAACCTCGCGATCAGCGTGACCTTCCAGCGGGACGCCGGGATCCTGAAACGGACCCGCGGCACGCCGTTGCCCGGCTACGACTACCTCACGGCACGCGTGACGCATGCGATCGGCATCGCGGTGCTCCTGGTCGTGATCTGCAGCGCGTTCGGGGCGGCCTTCTACAACGCGTCGATACCCTCCGGGGTGTCACTGTTCAGGACGATCGTCGTCGTCCTCGTGGGCGCCGGCAGCTTCGCGGCGCTGGGCCTCGCCCTCACGGGCGCGATCCCCAACGCCGACGCCGCGCCTCCGGTCGTGAACGCCACGATCCTCCCGCTGCTCTTCATCTCCGGCGTGTTCATCCCCATCGGAGACCACGCTCCGAAGTGGGTCGACGTCGTCGGGAACATCTTCCCGGTGCGGCATCTGGTCGAGGCGTTCTTGGGCGCCTACTACGGCAAGCCGTTCTTCGACTTCTCGTGGACCGATGTCGGGGTGGTCGCGCTCTGGGGCGTCGTGGGGCTCGTCGTAGCTGCCCGGACCTTCTCCTGGGAGCCTCGGAGGTAGACCGACCGCCAACGGCCCCGTGCTAGGCTTCGCGCGTTTCTGCCGGTTCCGGGGAGGGAGCATCGATGCGCAGACCACTGTTGGGGCTCGCGATCGTGGCATTGGTCGCGGCGGCCTGTGCGCCGAAGTCGACCACCAGTGCGGCGTCCGGGTCTCCCACGGCGCAGAGCTGTGCGGTCGACAGCATGAACCTCCACACCCCCGGGACGCTGACGATCGCGACCGGCAACCCGGCGTACCTGCCCTGGTACGGCGGCAAGAGCGTTGCCGGATCGGACTGGAAGTCGAGCTCCTACACCGGTGACCCCCACACGGGACAGGGCTACGAGTCCGCGTTCGCGTACGCCTTGGCGCAGCAGATGGGGTTCACGAAGGACCAGGTCGAGTGGCTCGGGATCCCGTTCGGCAAGTCCTTCGCTCCCGGACCGAAGGACTTCGACTTCGCGATGCAGCAGATCTCCATCACGCCGAAGCGAGCGCAGGCGGTCGACTTCAGCGACGGGTACTTCGACGTGAACCAGGCCCTGATCGCCGACAACGGATCTCCCGCGATCGGTGTCACCACCCTCGCGGGGCTCAAGGATCTGAAGCTCGGTGCCCCCGTGGGCACGACGAGCCTCCAGGTGATCCAGGACGTGGTGCAGCCCAACGTTGAGCCGGCCGTCTATCCCGACCTCGACACCGCGCTGAAGGATCTCAAGAACGGGCAGATCGACGGGGTCGTGGTCGACTTCCCGGACGCCTTCTACGGGTACGCGGATCAGATCGTCGGGCAGTTCCCGCCGATCGGCGGCCAGCAGGAACAGTTCGGACTTGCGTTCGAGAAGGGGAACACGCTCGTGTCCTGCGTGAACCAAGCGATCGCGGCGTTGAAGTCGAACGGGACGCTTCAGCAGCTCCAGGACACGTGGTTGCAGACGGACGCCAGCGTGCCCGTCTTCTCGTGATCGTCCGGCGAGCGCATGGCGGAACCGAGTCCTGAGGTCTACTTCCCGAAGGGCGGGCCGGGCGATCCCCGCCTACCGCCCGGCGGCGGAAGCCGGCGGCCACGGATCCTCGGCGGCGACGCGAGCGAGCGCAACGTGTGGATCGCGGTCGCGAGCACGGTCATCTTCTTCGGCTTCCTGACGATCGTCATCGTTCGATCGCCCGGCTGGCCCGAGGTGAAGCAGTCGTTCTTCAACGGCCAGGAATTCAAGGAATCGTTCCCATTGATCCTGCGCAAGTTCGTTCGGAACATCCAGATCTTCTGTGTCGCCGAGGTGATGGTGCTCGCGTTCGCGTTGTTCCTCGCGGTGCTCCGCAGCCTGCCCGGGCCGGTGTTCACGCCGCTCCGGATCCTGTCGGCGCGCCTACACGGACCTCTTCCGCGGGATCCCGACGATCCTCGTGATCTTCCTCCTCGGGTACGGGATGCCGGCGCTCGAACCTGCAGGGGATCCCGGACTCGGACTTCTTCTGGGCGATCTTCGCCCTCGTCCTCGTCTACTCCGCCTACGTCGCGGAGGTGTACCGAGCCGGGATCCAGTCGATCCACGGGAGCCAGACCGCGGCCGCCCGGTCACTCGGACTGAGCCGTTGGCAGTCGATGCGCTACGTCGTCCTGCCGCAAGCGGTCCGTCGCGTGATCCCCCCGCTGCTGAACGACTTCATCGGTCTGCAGAAGGACTCGGCACTGGTCGCGTTCCTCGGTGTCACCGAAGGCTTCCAGCAGGCAACGATCATCCAGCAGAGCGATTTCAACTTCACACCCTTCGTCGCGCTCGCCCTCGTGTACATCGTCTTCACGATCCCACAGGCGCGTCTCGTCGATCGGATGATCGCGCGGGACCAGCGCCGCCGTCAGGCAGGGGCGACGCTGTGACGGAGTCGGTCCGCATCGAAGCGCTCCAGAAGTCCTTCGATGATCTCGCGGTACTCAAGGGCATCGATCTCGTCGTTCAGAAGCACGAGGTGGTCTGCCTGATCGGAGCATCGGGTCCGGGAAGTCCACCCTCTTGCGCTGCATCGATCTGCTGGAACCGATCGACGCGGGCCGCATCTCGATCGACGGGATCGACATCACGGCGCGCGGGACCGACCAGGACGCGGTGCGCCGTCGGATCGGGATCGTGTTCCAGTCGTTCAACCTCTTCCCGCACATGACGGTGCTCCAGAACGTTGCGCTCGCACCGGTCAAGGTGCTGAAGCAATCCCGCGACCGGGCGGCGGAGCGCTCCCGCGAGCTGCTGGAGCGGTTCGGGCTCGCGGACAAGGCCGACGAGTACCCCGATCGACTCTCGGGCGGCCAGCAGCAACGCGTCGCGATCGTCCGAGCGTTGGCGATGGACCCGGATGTCCTCCTCCTGGATGAGATCACCAGCGCGCTCGACCCCGAGCTGGTCGCCGAGGTCCTCGACGTGATCCGCGAGCTCGCCGCTCAGGGGATGACGATGGTGATCGCGACGCACGAGATGGCGTTCGCTCGGGACGTGGCGCACCGGGTGTGCTTCCTCGATGACGGCCGGATCCTGGAGGAAGGCCCTCCCGACCGGATCTTCTCGGAACCGACCAACGAGCGGACCAGACGGTTCTTGGACCGGATCATCGCCGCCGGAAGGATGTGACGATCGGCCATGTCGCCAGGCCCGCTTACACTGGCTGCATGCCCCCGTTCCGCGTCGTTTCCGACTTCGAGCCCGCCGGCGACCAGCCGCTGGCGATCGACCAGCTGACCGCGGCCGTCCAGGCCGGTGAGCCGCACGTCACGTTGCTCGGCGCCACCGGGACGGGGAAGACCTTCACGATCGCCCACGTGATCGAGCGCATCCAGCGCCCGACCCTGGTGATGGCGCCGAACAAGTCGCTCGCGGCCCAGTTGGCCAACGAGTTCCGGGAGTTCTTCCCGGACAACGCGGTCGAGTACTTCGTCAGCTATTACGACTACTACCAGCCCGAGGCGTACGTCCCGCAGACCGACACGTACATCGAGAAGGACAGCTCGGTGAACGAGGAGATCGAGCGGCTCCGGCACTCGGCCACGGCCGCCCTCCTCAGCAGGAACGACGTCCTGATCGTCGCCAGCGTGTCCGCGATCTACGGCCTGGGCTCCCCGGAGGAGTACGAGGGCCAGCTGCTGCGCGTCTATCGCGGGACCGAGGTGCCCATGGACTTCGCGATGCAGCGGCTCGTCGACATCCAGTACCAGCGCAACCAGGTCAGCCGCGCTCGCGGGACGTTCCGCGTCACCGGCGACACGCTCGAGGTCTTCCCACCGTACGAGCAGGCCGGCTACCGGATCGAGTGGTGGGGTGACACGGTGGAGCGGATCAGCCAGTTCGATCCCACCACGGGGGAGATCGTCAAGGACGACATCGTCGACCACACGACGTTCCCCGCGTCGCACTACGTCGCCAGCGAGGACCGCATGAAGCAGGCGATCGTGACGATCGAGGAGGAACTCCACGAGCGCCTGCGCTGGCTCGAAGACCAAGGGAAGATGCTCGAGGCCGAGCGCCTGCGGATGCGAACGACGTACGACCTCGAGATGCTCCGCGAGGTCGGCTTCTGCAGCGGGATCGAGAACTACTCACGCCACATCGACGGCCGAGGCCCGGGCACCGCGCCGTTCACCCTGCTCGATTACTTCCCCGACGACTACCTGGTGGTGCTCGACGAGTCCCACGTCACCGTGCCGCAGCTCCACGGGATGTACGAGGGAGACGTCTCACGGAAGACCACGCTCGTGGACTTCGGCTTCCGGCTCCCCTCCGCGATCGACAACCGTCCGCTGCGGTTCGACGAGTTCCAGGAGCGCGTCCAGCAGATCGTCTACATGTCCGCGACCCCCGGGCCGTACGAGCTCCGCGTGACCTCGACGGTGGTCGAGCAGATCGTCCGGCCCACCGGGCTGATCGATCCCGAGGTCGAGATCCGCCCCACGAAGGGGCAGGTCGACGATCTGATGGGCGAGATCCGGGCACGGACGGACCAGGATCAACGCGTCCTCGTCACCACGCTCACGAAGAAGATGGCGGAGGACCTGACCGACTACCTGGTCGAGATGGGGATCCGTGTCCGGTACCTCCACTCGGAGGTCGACACGTTGCAGCGGATCGAGATCGTGCGGGATCTCCGGCTCGGCGAGTTCGACGTCCTGGTCGGCATCAACCTGCTCCGGGAGGGCCTCGACCTTCCCGAGGTCTCGCTGGTCGCGATCCTCGACGCCGACAAGGAGGGATTCCTCCGCTCCGGGACCTCGCTGATCCAGACGATCGGGCGGGCGGCGCGCAACGTGGACGGGACCGTCCTGATGTACGCGGACAGCGTGACCGATTCCATGAAAGCCGCCATCAGCGAGACGCAACGCCGACGTCAGATCCAGCTCGCGTACAACACCGAGCACGGCATCGACCCGCAGACGATCCGCAAGAAGGTGACGGACATCCTCCTATCGCTGCGCGGCGAGGATCAGGCACCCACCACGCCGAAGCGCGAGCGGCGCAGGAAGATCACGCACCCCGAGATGCCCACCGAAGAGCTCGAGCGGTTGATCCAAGGGCTCGAGGAGGAGATGCATCAGGCCGCGAAGGACCTCCGGTTCGAGTACGCCGCGCGGCTCCGCGACGAGGTCCAGGAGCTCCGCAAGGAGCTGCGACAGCTCCGCGAGGCCGGCGTGGCGTAGCCTTCGCCGCGTGAGCAACCTCAGCATCCGCGCACCGCTCGCGTGGCTCGGGGCGGGCGGGCTCACGCCCGACGTCCAGATCGATCTGGACGGGGGTGTGATCGCGTCCGTCGGCCGGGTCCATCCGGTTCCGGACGACACGGAGATCGTGGCCGCCGACGGCATCGTGATGCCGGCGGCGGCCGACCGCCACGTCCACATCGGGCTCGCGGATCCCGCCGCGGTCCTTGCCCGCGGCGTGACCGCGGTCCGCGACCTGGGGTGGCCCCCGGACAGCATCTTCCCGCTGGCCGACCTCTCCGAGCTCCCGACGTTCGACGGTCCGTTGATCCGAGCGGCGGGCCCGATGCTGACCGTCACCGACGGCTATCCGATGGGATCTCCTTGGGCGCCGCCCGGGACGGGACGCGCGATCTCCGGTCCCGAGGACGCGGCCGCCGCCGTCAAGGAGCTCGGCGCGCGGAGCGCCACCGCGATCAAGGTTTCGCTCAACGCCGAGGCCGGCCCGGTGCCGTCGGACGCGGAGCTCACGGCGATCTGCGACGCGGCGCATGAGGCGGAGCTCCCCGTGACGGCGCACGCGCAAGGGGAGGGGCAGGTGGAGCGAGCGTTGGGGGCCGGCGTCGACGAGCTCGCCCACACGCCATGGACCCATCACCTGTCGGAGGACGTGGTCGCGCGATGCGCGGCGAGCATGCGGATCGTGTCCACCCTCGACATCCTCGGGTTCGGGCGCGACACGCCCGCCCTCCGGACGGCGCTGGACAACCTCCGGCGTTTCCACGGCGCGGGCGGGACGGTGATCTACGGGACCGACCTGGGCAACGGTTCGATCCCGGCCGGGATCCACACGCGCGAGCTGCGCCTGCTCGTCGAGGCGGGGCTCACCGGCGACGAGATCGTGCTCGCGCTGACGCGAGCGCCGATCGAGCCGGGTGCCCCCGCCGACCTGATCGTTCTGGGCGACGATCCTCTCCGCGATCTCGCGGCGTTCGATGACATCCGGCTGGTCGTTCGCGCCGGCAGGGTTGCGCCGCAGCCGGCCTTCGGATAAGCATCGGCCCATGAGCGACTCGCCGCTGGTCGATGATCCGCAACGTCACGCCTCGAGGAGCTGCAGCTCGCCGCGCGGAACCACGGGATGCCGCTGGAAGGTCTGCGGTACGACGTGACGCCCGCCGGGATGCATTACCTCCTGATCCATTTCGACATCCCCGAGACCCGGCCGGACGCGTGGAGACTCGTCGGTCGACGGGCATGTGCGCTCGCCCGCTCGATCTCGATCTGCGCGATCTCCAGGTCGCGTGAGACCGTGACGCGGCGTGTGACGCTCGAGTGTGCCGGGAACGGCCGCGCGAGGCTCGCTCCGCGCCCGCTCAGCCAGCCCTGGTTGCTGGAAGCGGTCGGCAACGCCGAGTGGACGGGCACCCCACTCGCCCCGATCCTGCGAGGAGGCGGGCCTGGAGGACGACGTCGTCGATCTGGTGTTCACGGGCGCCGACCACGGCCTCCAGGGCGACGTCGAACAGGACTACCAACGGAGCCTCTCGGTCGAGGACGCGATGCACCCGGACGTGATGCTCGCATGGGCAGATGAACGGCCAGCCGCTGCTCCCGCAACACGGTGCGCCGCTCCGGCTGCTCGTGCCCGGCTGGTACGGCATGACGAGCGTGAAGTGGCTGACCCGGATCGAGGCCGTTCCGGATCGGTTCGAGGGCTTCCAGATGCTCGCGTATCGCAAACGCGACCAGGCGGACGACGAAGGGCATCGACGTGACCCGGATCTTCCCGCGCGTCGCTGATGATCCCACCCGGCTTCCCGGAGTTCTTCACCCGGACGAGGATCGTCGACGCCGGGTCGGATCGAGCTCACGCGGCCGGGCGTGGTCCGGATGGGGCCGGATCGCCCGGGTCGAGGTGAGCACGGACGGCGGGACGCGATTGGCGGGACGCGACCCTCGGGGAGCAGCCCACGCCGATCGAATGGGTTCCCTGGACGGTCGGCGTGGAAGGCCGAACCGGGCGAGTACGAGTTGGTCGTTCGTGCCACGGACGATGCGGGGAACGTCCAGCCGCTCGAGCAGTCCTGGAACCATCACGGGTTCGAGAACAACGCGGTCCAGCGGGTGCCGGTCACGGTTCGTTCCGGCCGCTGATCACCCCGGCCGAACGAGCGTCGAGAGCTCGGCGAAGCAACGATCGACGTCGTCCTCGTTCGTGAAGAAGTGCGGGCTGATCCGCAGCCCGTCGCCGCGGAAGTCCGTGCAGACATCGCGCGCGAGCAGCGCGTGGCAGATCCGCTCGGCGTCCGGGCCGACCCGCACGTTGACGACCCCGCCCCGATCCCGGCGCTCCCGAGGCGTCCTCACGTCCAGGCCCAGTCGGTCGGCATGCTCGATGACCCGTTCCTGGAGCTCCCACTGTCGCTGGCGGATCCGGTCGACGCCGACCTCCGCGACGACGTCGATCCCGCCCTGGGCGATGAAGAAGACGGGAGCCGGCGGCGTTCCGTGCTCCAAGCGGCGCGCCGTTCGGGTGGTACGTCAGGTGCTCGGTGTCGAACGAGAAGGGGTCCGCCGTCGCGAACCACCCGGTGACGGCGGGCTCCAGCGATGCGAGGAGGTCGCGACGGCAATAGAGGAAGACGCAGCCCGGGCCACCGCACAGGAACTTGAGCGTTCCGGCGACGTAGAGGTCGCACCCGAGGTCGTGAAGGTCGAGCGGGATGACGCCGATGCCGTGGTAGTCATCCACGAGGCTCAGGGCGCCGCGTTCGCGGGCCAGCGAACAGATCGCCTTGGCATCCATGACCGCGCTCGATCGGTAGAGCACGCGGTTCACCATGACGAGCGCGGTCCGTTCGTCGATCGCGTCGTCGTACCGCTCGAGCGGGATCGTCATGCGGTCGGCCGAACGCAACCAGACGAGCTCGGCTCCGGTCTTCGCCGCCCATGCTTGCCACACCTGTCCGTCCGTCGGGAAGTCCAGCTCGGAGAGGACGATCCGGTTCCGCTCGCCCGAGAGATCGAGGGCGGAGGCAACCGTCGAGAGGGCGATCGAGACGTTCGTCGTGAGCGCGACCTCGTCCGCGTCGCATCCGCACAGCTCGGCGAAGGATCCGCTTCAGCCGGGCCATCGCGGGGAAGATGTCCTCGAACCACACGTGGTCCGGCGCTCCCTTGGTGGCCCAAGCCCGGATGTAGTCGTCGAGGTACCGGCGGGAGCGGTCGCCAACCGGACCCAGCGACGCGCTGATCAGGTACGCCTTGCGACGGAGGACCTCGAACTCGTCGCGGTAACTCGCGAGGTCTCGAACCACCGGCGGGCTGCCCGTCACGCCGTGGGGCGAAGCCTCACTCGCCCTTCCCCAAGAGGTAGTCGACGTAGAGCGGCCGGAGGGCCTCGCCGACCGCGCCCGAGTCCGAGTCGTACAGGAAGTCGTTGATCAACGCGAGCGGGCGCACGATGTCCACCTTCGAACGCTGGTCATCGCCCGTGACCTCCTCGGCGACCGGGAGGGCCTTCACGATCTCCCAGAGGAACCCCACGTCCACATGCTTCCGGGCCGTTTCCATCGCCAGGTCGTGCAGCTCCTTGATCGGCATGGCATCGAGCTCCGCGCGCGTCAGCATCGCGTGAGCCTAGCGCACGACCTCGAGCACCAACCCGGCGAGCCCGCCGCCGAGCGCCACCCACGCGACGTTGACCCGGAACCGGCGGATCGCGACGAATGCCGCCGCCGCGATCGCGGCGCTGGCGACGTCGATGGACGACCAGACCGGCCGGGGGATCGACGCGAAGAACGGGCGAGCGGTCTCGACATCCTCGAACAACACGTTCGCGGCGACGGTCAGCGCGAGGCTCGCGATCACGCCGACGACGGCAGCGGTCACGGCGGCGAGCGCGCTTCGCAAGGCGCGGTTGGCCCGGAGCCGTTCCACCCACGGCGCGCCGAGGAAGACCCAGAGGAAGCACGGGGCGAACGTCGCCCAGACCGTGACGGCGGCGCCCAGCGCTCCGGCGACGGCGGGCGTCAGCGTCCCGGGGTTCCGGTAGGCGGCGAGGAAGCCGTAGAACTCGACGACGAGGATCAGCGGGCCCGGCGTCGTCTCGGCGAGCGCGAGCCCGGCCACCACGTCGTCGGGGGACAACGCGAAGCGCCGGACCACCTCGTGCCCCACGTACGCCAGAACGGCATACGCGCCACCGAACGAGATCACCGCGACCTGCGAGAAGAACAGCGCTTCTTGGGAGTAGATCGAACCCGTCCCGGTCAACGCGACGACGGCGAGGACGGGGATCCACCACGCGGCGAGCCCGACGACCAGCACCAGCACGGTCCGGCGCGGTCGGGGTCGCGGTCGTGGGATCGGGGACGCCGAGGCGTTCGATCGCTTCGTCGAACGTGACGCCGAGTCGCTCGGGCCCGAGCACGAGGCCCGTCCCGGCCGCGGCGAGCACGACGAGGGGGAACGGGACGCCGACGACGAAGATCGCGAGGAACGCCAACGCCGCCACGATGACGGCCGCTCTGCCGCGCAGCGCGCGGCCGCCGATGCTCAACATCGCGGCGGCCACGATCCCGACCACGGCCGCCGCCAGCCCATCGAACACCGACGAGACGATCCGCAGGTCGCCGCCCGCCGCGTAGAGCCATGCGAGGCCGACCATCAGGACGGCCGCCGGCAGGACGAACAGCACCCCGGCTGCGATCCCTCCCGCGGTGCCGTTGAGGAGCCAGCCGGTGTAGATCGCCAGCTGTTGGGCCTCGGGGCCCGGAAGGAGCAAGCAGAAGGACAAGGCGTGGAGGAAGCCGTCGTCCCCCAGCCACCCGCGCCGGTCGACCAGTTCCTCGTGCATCACGGCGATCTGTCCGGTGGGGCCGCCGAAGTTGACGAACCCGAGCTTGAGCCAGAATCGGAAGGCCTCGCCGAAGCTCGGCGCGACCGGCCCCCGCAGCTCACGTGCCATGCCGCGCAAGCCTACGCGGTCGTCTCGGTGTGGTGTCCGAAGACGCCGGTACACTCGATCGACGTGGCCCAAGACACCCTCGTCATCCATGGCGCCCGGGAGCACAACCTCCGCAACATCACGCTGGAGCTTCCGCGGGACGCCCTCATCGTCTTCACCGGGTTGTCCGGATCCGGCAAGTCGTCGCTCGCGTTCGACACGATCTACGCCGAGGGCCAGCGGCGGTACGTCGAGTCCCTCAGCTCCTACGCGCGACAGTTCCTCGGGCAGATGGAGAAGCCGGACGTCGACTTCATCGAGGGCCTGAGCCCGGCCATCTCGATCGATCAGAAGTCGACCTCGCGGAACCCGCGCTCCACGGTGGGGACCATCACGGAGGTCTACGACTACCTCCGGGTCCTGTTCGCGAGGGTCGGACACCCCCATTGCTACAACTGCGGGCGGCCCATCGGGCGACAGACCCCGGAGCAGATCGTCGACCAGGTGATGGAGCTTCCCGAGGGGACCCGCTTCCAGGTGCTCGCGCCGGTGGTGCGGGGCCGGAAGGGGGAGTACGAGAAGCTCCTCCAGGATCTGGCGCGCAAGGGATATCCCCGGGCGCGGATCGACGGCGAGGTCCGCGACCTCTCGGAGCCGATCCGGCTCCCCAGGAACTACAAGCACACGATCGAGGTCGTCGTCGACCGATTGGTCGCCAAGCCCGACATCCGCCGACGGGTCGCCGATTCGATCGAGCAGGCGTTGGAGCTGGCCGAGGGGATCGCGTCGGTGGCCGTCGTCACGCACGAGGGCCACGAGGAGGTCCAGACCTTCTCGCAGAAGCTCGCGTGCACGTACTGCGGGCTCTCGTTCGACGAGTTGGCGCCGCGCAACTTCTCGTTCAACTCTCCGTACGGAGCCTGCCCAACGTGCGACGGACTCGGGACACGCTTGGAGGTCGATCCCGAGCTCGTCGTCCCGGACTCGGATCTGTCCATCAACGAAGGGGCCATCGCACCCTGGGCGTCCAACAGTCTCGAGTACTGGTACCGGGTCCTCCAGGCCGTGGGCGACGCGCACGGGTTCGACCTCGACACACCCTGGAAGAAGCTCACGAAGAAGGCACGCGACATCCTCCTCGAGGGCTCGGACGAGTCGATCTACGTCAAGTACAAGAACCGGTACGGGAGGCAGCGCGCGTACTGGACGACGTTCGAGGGCATCCTGCCCAACATCGAACGGCGGTACCGCGAGACGGAGTCCGATGCCGCTCGGGAGAAGCTCGAGCAGTTCATGCGCGAGATCCCCTGCCGCGCATGCAAAGGCCAGCGTCTCCGGCCGGAGACGCTGGCCGTCACGATCGGCGACCGCAACATCGCGGACGTCACGGATCTGTCGATCCGTGACGCCCTCGCCTTCACCGGCGACATGGGTCTCAGCGAACGCGAGGAGATGATCGCCGCGCGGCTCGTCAAGGAGATCCGCGCGCGGCTCGGCTTCCTGGTCGACGTCGGCCTCGACTACCTGACGCTGGGCCGCGCCGCCGGCACGCTTGCCGGCGGCGAGGCCCAGCGCATCCGGCTGGCCACGCAGATCGGAAGCGGGCTCGTCGGGGTGCTCTACATCCTGGACGAGCCCTCGATCGGTCTGCACCAACGAGACAACCGTCGGTTGCTGGACACCTTGATCAGGCTTCGCGATCTGGGGAACACGCTGATCGTCGTGGAGCACGACGAGGCGACCATCGTCGAAGCCGATCACATCGTCGACATCGGGCCGGGCGCCGGCGAGCACGGCGGCGAGATCGTCTACTCGGGGAAGCTGAAGGGGTTGCTCGAGTGCGACGCGTCGTTGACCGGCGCGTACCTGTCCGGCCGCCGGACGATCCCGGTTCCCGAGGTTCGGCGCCAGCCCGGGGAACGGGTGCTCCGGCTGGAAGGGGTGCGGGAGCACAACCTGCAGAACGTGAACGTCCAGATCCCGCTCGGTCTCCTCGTCTGCGTGACCGGGGTCAGCGGGTCCGGGAAATCGACGTTGGTCCAAGACGTCCTGCTCCGGGCGCTGATGCAGAAGGTGTACCGGTCGCGGCTCCTCCCCGGCAGGCACAAGAAGCTCGTCGGCTGGGAGCAGATCGACAAGGTGATCGACATCGATCAGTCGCCGATCGGCCGAACGCCGCGGTCCAACCCGGCCACGTACACCGGGGTCTTCGATCACGTCCGGAAGCTCTACGCCCAGGTCCCGGAAGCCAGGATCCGCGGGTTCCAGCCGGGGCGCTTCTCGTTCAACGTCCGCGGCGGCCGGTGCGAGAACTGCGCCGGGGACGGGCAGATCAAGATCGAGATGCACTTCCTTCCCGACGTGTACGTCACGTGCGAGGTGTGTAAGGGCCGGCGGTACAACCGCGAGACGCTCGAGGTGAAGTACAAGGGTCGCAGCATCAGCGACGTGCTCGCCATGAGCGTCGACGAGGCGCTCGAGTTCTTCCAGAACATCCCGCCGATCAAGCGGCAGATGCAGACGCTCTCGGACGTCGGTCTCGGCTACATCAAGCTCGGACAGCCGGCGCCCACGCTCTCGGGGGGAGAGGCGCAGCGCATCAAGCTGGCCTCGGAGCTCCACAAGCGGGCGACCGGCAACACGATGTACGTGTTGGACGAGCCGACCACCGGGCTGCATTTCGAGGACATCCGCAAGCTGCTCCAGGTGCTCCAGCGTCTGGTGTCCGCGGGCAACACGGTCATCGTGATCGAGCACAACCTGGACGTCGTGAAGACCGCCGACTGGATCATCGACCTCGGTCCGGAAGGAGGCGACCAGGGCGGGAAGGTCGTCGCCGTGGGAACGCCGGAGGAGGTCGCGGCCGACCCGGATTCGCACACGGGCCGCTTCCTCGCCGAGGTCTTGGGGAGCCTTCCCCTCACCACCGCAGGAGCTGCGCGCGGATCGACGACGCGTTGATCGGCGTTGGTAGTATCCGCGCCGACGTGTCGAAGCGACCCTTCGCCCTCGTTGCGGGCCTGGCCATGCTGGCCGCCGCCTGTGCCTCCAATCCCACCGCAACCTCGGTCAACTTCGGCAGCGGCGTACGGTTCGTTCCCGGTCGTCGCCGATTCCCTCGACAACGTCGGTCTCGGTTCCTCGGTGGCGTTGACCGCCGACGGCTTGCCCTACGTCACCTACTTCGGCTTCCCGGCGGTGGTGAAGGAGGGCGAGATCCCGATCCCGAGGCCCATCGGGTCGCCCTTCCTCCCCGGCGTGTTGTTGAGCTCGGTGGACGCGAACGGCGTCTGGACCCATGGGGCGATCGAGCAGGCCAAGCCGAAGGCGGGGCTGCCGAGCGGCATCACGGTCCCGTTCGGGCCCGTGACGACGGAGAACCTCCAGCTGACGGCCGACGACTCGAACGGCACGGCGGTCGCGCTCGGTTCGGATGGAACCGTCCATGCGGCGTGGACGATGCGCGACGGCGTCTATTACGGGACCACGAAGGCCGACGGGACGTCCACGGTGGAGCAGGTCTTCAACTACGGCACGGCCGTATCGCTGGCCGGCCCGATCTCGGCACCGGGGATCGCGCTCGACGCCGGCGGGAACCCATGGGTCGCGTTCTCCGTGCTCGGGTCCGGCGGGCTGGAGGTCCACGCCGCGACGCTGAACGGCTCGAAGTGGACGGACCAGGTGGTCGCGACCTCGGGACCGTGCGGCGGATGCCCGGAACCGGGCCCGACGGGGATCGCGGTGCTCCGCGGGAACCCGGTGGTGGTGTTCGGCGACGGTGCGAAGGACGCCGTTGAGATGGCGACCCTCCAGGGATCGAAGTGGGTCGTGAGCGACGTCGAAACGAACGCACAGGGGTTGGGACTCTCGGTGGCGTCCACCGGGAACACCGCGTACGCGTCGTACTACACGGGACACGGAGCGGTGCACCTCGCGGTCCTCGATGGCCAGCACTCCGGCGAAAGAGGTCGCGAAGGCTCCGAACCCCAGCCCGTCCAAGACCGGGAACTCCGCGTCGCGCACCGCGGTCGCCGCGGGCACGGACGGCACGATCTACGTGGCCTGGGACGACGAGACGAAAGGTCTCCAGTTCGAGTCCGGAACGGACACCTTCACGCCTGTCGAGCTCGGCAGCACGGCGGCCGGCGGACTGCATCCGGCGCTCGCGGCATCGGACAGCGGGGTCTATCTCTCCTGGTACGACAGCGTGAATCAGAACCTGATGGTGGGCGTCCAGGGGGACCTACAGAACATCCTGGTCGCGAACCCGCCGCCGTCCATCGTTCCGAGCTTCGGTGCTTCGAGCAGTGCGAGTTGTGGTCAGGACAAGAAGGTCCTGCTGAACATCTCCGCGACCGGGACATCGTTCGATACGACGTGTCTGGTCGGTCCGGCATCGAAGGGATTCACGATCAACTTCGACAACAAGGCCACCGGGATCCAGCACAACATCGATGTCTTCGACAAGCAGGGCGGCACATCGCTGGAGAGCACCCAGGTAGCGACGGGACCAGCCCAGCAAACCCTGGCCGTGCAGTCCCTCGATGCCGGTAGTTACTACTTCCAATGCGACGTCCATCCCACGCTGATGTTCGGGACCCTCGCCGTCGTGAAGGGCGCCTCGTAACAGCAGCTCCCGGTCACGTCGCGAGCCCGCGCTAGCATCGATGCCGTGAGCGTCGTGCGACCGGCACCTTCGAGCATCCCCGACGCGCCCGGCGCCTACCTCTTCCGGGACGGCGACGGGCGCGTGATCTACGCGGGCAAGGCGCGGTCCCTCCGCAAACGACTCGCCTCCTACTGGGGGAAGCCGCTGCACCCCCGCACGGCCGCGATGACCGAGGCGGCGGAGTCGGTCGAGTGGATCGTCGCCTCGGGCGAGGTCGACGCGTTGATGCTGGAGTACAACCTGATCCAGCGCCACCGGCCTCGCTTCAACATCCGGTACCGCGACGACAAGTCCTACCCGTACCTGGCCCTCACGGTGGGGGAGAAGTGGCCGCGGGCGCAGGTGCTCCGGGGAGCGAAACGCAAGGGCGTCCGCTACTTCGGGCCGTACGGCCACGCCTGGGCGATCCGCGACACGCTCGACGCGCTCACCCGGGTCTTCCCGGTCCGGACCTGCTCGAACGCCTTCTTCGACCAGCGCGCCCGCGCGGGACGCCCGTGTCTCTATTACGACATCGGGAGGTGCGCTGGGCCATGCGTCCCCGCCACCACCGGCGCGACCGAGGAGAGCTACCGGGAGCACGTCGACGCGATGGCCGAGTTCCTCGCCGGAACCACGCGACCCGTCCTCCGGCGGCTCGAGACGCAGATGCGGGCCGCCTCCGAGCACGAGGAGTTCGAACAGGCGGCGAGGTTCCGCGACCAGCTGTTCGCGGCGCGGCGGGCGCTCGAGAAACAGGAGATGGTGCTCTCGCCGCCGCAGGACCTGGACGTCGTGGGGCTCGCCGAAGACGAGCTCGAGGCGGCGTTCCAGGTCTTCTTCGTCCGGCGTGGAAGGGTCCTCGGGCGCAAGGGCTGGGTGGTCGATCGCGTGGAGGAGCTCGACCGGTCCCAGCTGATCGGCTCGTTCCTCGAGCAGCTCTACATGGAGCGGCAGGAGGTGCCGGCACGCGTGCTGGTGGCCGCCGCGCCGGCCGACCGCGACCTCCTGGAGACGTGGCTGACCGGCCGGCGCGGCGGCCCCGTCCGGATCGCCGTTCCCGAACGAGGCGCGAAGCGGAAGCTCCTGGAGGTCGTGACGCGCAACGCCGAGGAGGCCTTCCACCGGCACAAGCTCCGCCGCGCCTCCGACTTCGGGGCGCGTTCACGCGCGCTCACGGAGCTGGCGGATCAGCTCGGCCTCCAGCAAGCGCCGCTCCGGATCGAGGCCTACGACATCTCCAACCTCGGACCGACCGACAAGGTCGGGTCGATGGTGGTGTTCGAGGACGGATTGCCCAAGCGCCAGGACTACCGGAAGTTCACGATCAAGGGTGTGGTCGGTCAGGATGACTTCGCGTCGATGGACGAGATGCTCCGCCGGCGGTTCACGCGGCTGTTGGACGAGCAGAGCCGACCGAAGGATGGCCGCGCCCGTCGGTTCTCGTACCCGCCGGCCCTCGTGGTCGTCGACGGCGGGCGGGGACAGCTCGCGCAGGCGACCCGGGTCCTCGAGGACCTCGGCCTGTCGATCCCGCACATCGGCCTGGCGAAGCGGCTCGAGGAGATCTACTTCCCGGACCGCCCGGACCCGTTGATGATCCCGCGCGGGTCGGAGGCGCTGTTCGTCCTGCAGCACATCCGTGACGAGGCTCACCGGACGGCCGTGCGGTTCCATCGTCAGACCCGGGAGAAGCGCGCGTTCCATTCGCCGCTCGACGACATCGCCGGGGTCGGACCCGCTCGCAAGAAGTCGTTGCTCAAGCGGTTCGGGTCGCTGGCCCGGCTGCGGGAAGCCACGCCCGAGGAGATCGCCGAGACGCCCGGGATCGGGCCCGACCTGGCCACCGCGATCTCCGAGCGGCTGCACGCGCAGCCGACGGCGGATCGGAGGGCGACGGCGTGAGCGAGCTGGATGAAGTGGTTCCCGTCACCGGGTTCACGATCATCACCGGCCTCTCCGGTGCCGGCCGCTCGGAGGCGGCGCACTGCCTCGAAGACCTCGGGTACTTCGTCGTGGACAACCTCCCGCCGGCGCTGCTCCCGAAGATGGCCGAGCTCACCACGCGTCCCGGCGGACCGGCCCGGGTGGCGATCGTCGTCGACGCGCGGGGCGGCGTGTTCTTCAGCGAGCTGTCCAAAGCGTTGGAGGAGCTGAAGAAGCTGCACGCCGACTACCGCATCGTCTTCCTGGAGGCGTCGGACGACGACCTGGTGAACCGGTACGAGGCGACGCGGCGGCGTCACCCGCTCGCGCCCGCCGATCGGGTGGTCGAGGGCATCCGGAAGGAGCGGCACATCCTGGGCGAGCTACGCGGCCAGGCGGATCTGGTGATCGACACGTCCGGGCTCACGCCGCACGAGCTCCGCGACCGGATCCGGGAGTCGTTCGCCGATGCGCCCCCGGAAGAGGGGATCCAGGTCTCGGTCGTGTCCTTCGGGTTCAAGTTCGGGGCGCCCCGGGACGCCGACATGCAGCTCGACGTCCGGTTCCTCCCGAATCCGCACTGGGTCCCCGAGCTCCGAGCACTGCCCGGGACCGACCGGCGGGTCAAGGAGTACGTGGAGGCACAGGACGCGTACGGCACCTTCATCGAACGCGTCACCGCCCTCCTGGACGCGACCGTTCCCGGCTTCATCGCCGAAGGGAAGTCGTACCTCACCGTCTCGATCGGGTGCACCGGCGGCCATCATCGGTCGGTCGTGGTGGCCGAAGCCCTCGGCAGGTATTTCCGGGATCGCGGCCTCCCCGTCGTCGTCGTGCACCGGGACGTGGATCGAGGCTGAAGGGCCGGAACCGGTCTCGGGACGAATCGCTAGCATGGGTTCCTCACGTGCGAGGGAGGATCCCATGACGATCAAGGTCGGCATCAACGGGTTCGGGAGGATCGGACGCAACTTCTTCCGCGCCGCGAAGGAACGTGGCGCGGACATCGACTTCGTAGCGGCCAACGACCTGCTGTCGGTCGAGCTGATGGCCCACCTCTTGAAGTACGACACGATCCTCGGCACGTACGACGGGGACGTGGAGCTCGTCGGCGACGGCATCAAGGTCGACGGGAACACGCTCAAGATCCTGGCGGAACGCGATCCGACGGCCCTGCCGTGGGGCGAGCTCGGCGTCGACGTCGTGGTGGAGTCGACGGGCCTGTTCACCAGCAGGGACAAGGCGGCGCAGCATCTGGACGCCGGCGCGCCGATCGTCATCATCTCCGCGCCGGGCAAGGACGTGGACGGCACGTTCGTGGTCGGGGTGAACGACGACACCTTCGACCCGGACCGGCACAAGGTCATCTCGAACGCGTCGTGCACGACGAACTGCTTCGTCCCGATGGTGAAGGTGCTCGACGACGCCTTCGGCGTCGAGAAGGGGTTGATGACCACCGTCCACGCGTACACCGGGACGCAGGCGCTGGTGGACGGGCCGTCCAAGGACCTCCGCGAAGCACGCGCGGCCGCGCTGAACATCATCCCGTCGAGCACGGGTGCGGCCCGCGCCACCAGCCTCGTGCTGGAAGCGATGAAGGGACGGCTCGACGGACACGTCGTTCCGCGTCCCCGTGGCCGACGGGTCCATCACCGACTTCACGGCCGATCCTCGGACGCGACGTGACGGTCGCGGAGGTCAACGAGGCCTTCCGCGCGGCGTCCGAGTCCGGCCCGCTCTCCGACGGCCTGCTGGTCTACTCCGAGGAGCAGATCGTGTCCTCGGACATCGTCGGGTCCTCGGCCTCATGCACCTTCGACGCCCCCCTCACGATGGCGTTGGGCAGCCTCGTGAAGGTGATGGGGTGGTACGACAACGAGTGGGGCTACTCCAACCGGCTCATCGATCTGGTCGAGATCGTCGCGTCGAAGCGGTGACGGCCGGCCGGCTCCGAACGCTCGACGAGCTCGGGGACGTCGCCGGGACCCGGGTGTTCCTCCGCGTCGACCTCAACGTGCCACTCGCCGACGACGGCTCGGTCGCCGACGACAGCCGGATCGCCGCCTCGATCCCGACGATCGACGAGCTCCGGGAACGGGAGGCGGCGCTCGTCCTCGCGACGCACCTCGGCCGGCCGAAGGGCATGCCGAAGGACGAGCTGCGCACGCGGGTCGTCGCGGACGCCCTCACGGGACTGCTCGCCGGCCGAGCCCCAGTCCGGGCGCTCGGCATGCCGGACGAGCCGGACACGATCGACGCGGTCGGCCGCCTCGGCCCGGGCGACATCGCGATGCTCGAGAACCTGCGGTTCGATCCGGGCGAGGAAGCGAACGATCCGCGTTTCGCGGGCGCGCTCGCGGAACTCGCCGACGCGTACGTGAACGACGCGTTCGGAGCAGCGCATCGGGCGCACGCCTCGGTCGTTGCCCTCCCCGAGCTGATGCTCGCGAGCGGACGTCCGGCGGTCGCCGGCCGGCTCCTCCAGAAGGAGGTCGAGATCCTCGGCAGGTTGCTCGAGGGGCCGGAGCGCCCCTACGTGGCCGTCCTCGGCGGAGCGAAGGTCTCGGACAAGCTGGGCGTGATCGAGGCGTTGATCCAGCGCGTCGATCACATCCTGATCGGCGGGGCCATGGCGTTCACCCTGCTCGCGGCCGAGGGCGCGTCGGTCGGCCGATCCCGCGTCGAGGAGGACCGCATGGAGGAGGTTCGCGGCATCCGCCGGACGGCGGAGGCTGCGGGAGTCCGGATCGAACTGCCGACCGACGTCGTGGCGGCGGCGGAGCCGGCGCTCGACGTCCCACGCACGACGGTCCCCGCACGCGAGATCCCGGATGACCTGATGGGGCTGGACATCGGGCCCGCGACGGTCGACGCGTTCGCGCGCGTCATCGCCGACGCGAAGACCGTCCTGTGGAACGGTCCGATGGGCGTCTTCGAGCTGGAGCCGTTCGCCGGCGGCACGCGGGGGGTCGCGCTCGCGATCGCGCGCGCGAACGCTTACAGCGTGGTCGGCGGCGGCGATTCGATCGCCGCCGTCCGACAGGCCGGGCTGGAAGGCTCGTTCGATCACCTCTCGACCGGCGGCGGAGCGTCCCTCGAGTTCCTCGAGGGACGCCCCCTCCCCGGCATCACGATCCTGGAGGACTAGATGGCCGAACGGCGGCCGATCATCGCGGCCAACTGGAAGATGCACAAGACCCACCTGGAGGCGATCCAGGCGGTGCAGAAGCTCAGCTACCTGCTGGACCACGGCGACGCCGAACGGGTGGAGGTCGTCATCTGCCCACCGTTCACGGCGCTCCGATCAGTCCAGACGCTGATCGACTCCGACAAGCTGCCGTACGGGCTCGGCGCTCAGGACGTGCATCCGGAGGAGCAGGGCGCGTTCACGGGCGAGGTGTCACCGCTGATGCTGCAGGCGCTCAAGGTCGCCTACGTGATCGTCGGGCACTCCGAGCGGCGGCAGCTCTTCGGCGAGGACGACGTCCTCGTGAACAAGAAGCTGCGGTCGGTCTTCGCGCACGGCATGACGCCGATCCTGTGCGTGGGGGAGACGCTCGAGGAGCGCGACGCCGGCGGCACCGAGTCGACCGTGACCCAGCAGGTGCGGCGGGCGTTCGACGGCGTCGAAGCGTCGATGGCGCGATCGGTCGTGATCGCGTACGAGCCCATCTGGGCGATCGGAACGGGCCGGACGGCCGAGCCGGGCGACGCGGGTCGGGTCGTGGAGCTGATCCGCGGCACCCTCGCGGCGAGGTACGACGACGGACTGGCCGAGGGGATCCGGGTCCAGTACGGGGGGAGCGTCAAGCCGGGCAACATCCGCGAGTTCATGGCGCACCCGGAGATCGACGGGGCACTCGTCGGCGGCGCGAGCCTCGACCCGGAGGAGTTCGCGTTGATCGTGAAGTACCGATGACGACCTCGCTCCTGTACGTGTGCTTGGACGGGCTGGGGGACGACCCCATCCCGGCCTTCGATGGGCGCACGCCGCTCGAGGCCGCGGACACGCCCAACCTCGACGCGCTCGCGACGCGCGGTCGGACCGGGACCGTCCTGACGGTCGGACCCGGGATCGCGCCGGAATCCGACATCGGGGTCTTCGGGATCTTGGGCTACGACCCGCACGAGGAGCACCCCGGCAGGGGCGTGCTCGAGGTGCTCGGTATCGGGATGGACTTCCGCGACGGCGATCTCGCGTACCGCGTGAACTTCGCAACGGCGGACGGTTCGGAGATCGTCGATCGGCGGGTGGGACGTGACCTCTCCTCCGACGAGGCCGCGCAGCTCGCCGATGAGGTGAACCGGACCCTCGTGCTTCCCGGTGCCTCGTTCGAGCTTCGCGCCACGGTCGAGCACCGGGGAGCCCTCGTGCTCCGTACCGACGACGGCGCGCCGCTCTCGGCCGAGGTCACGAACACCGATCCGGCCTACCGACGGGAGGGCAACCTCGGCGTCGCGCTCGAGACGTTCGAGCCGCGCGTGATCACGGCCGAGGCCCTCACGGACAGCGAGACCGCCCGACGAGCCGCCGCGCTCACGAACGCGTTCGTCGAGGGGTCGGCGGCGGTCTTGGAGGCTTCGGCCGTCAACGCCGAACGGCGCGCGGAAGGGAAGCTCCCGGCCAACCTGATCCTGACGCGCGACGGCGGGGATCGCCGGCCCACCCTCCAGCCGATCCGGGAACGGTTCGGCCTCAGCTGGGGATGCTTCGTCGAGATGCCCGTGGAGCGCGGCATCGCCCTGGCGCTCGGGATGGAACCCGTCGACGCGCCGCGCCTCGATCCGGCGGGGTTCGGATCTGCCGCCGGCGCTTCCTACGCGGCATGGGCGGAGCTCGCCGCGGACGCGCTCGGCGGGTTCCAGGCTCTCTACGTCCATATCAAGGGGCCCGACGTCCCCGCCCATGACGGCCGCTTCGAAGACAAGCGCGACGTCATCACGACGATCGACCGGGCGTTCTTCGGGGAGCTGCTCCCGCGGTTCGACCCGTCTCGCACCGTCGTCGCCGTCACCGCGGATCACTCGACCTCGTGCGTCAAGCGCGCCCACACCGCCGACCCCGTCCCCTTGCTGATCGCCGGAGGACCCATCGACCCCGACGGCTCGTCTGCCTTCGGCGAGCGAGCCTGCGCCGAAGGCTCGCTCGGCCTCCTCCGCGGGGTCCAGATCATGCCCCGACTCGTCGCGCTCCTCGGATGAGATGCCCGGCGCCGCTGGATATCCGGGCCCGGGCCGCTCGTTCCTGTGTTGTCCGCGGATACGTTCTGCCCTACACTTCGGCGGTCGTGAACAGGGGTAGCGGCGTGTGAGCCAGGTCCAACAGACCGAGCCGGCTATCGAGGTCCTCGTCCCGCTCGAGGGCGCAACCGAGAAGGTAGAAGGCCGCACCCCGTGGCAGCTCTTCTGGACTCGCTTCAAGCGGGACAAGATCGCGGTCGGCGCGGCCGTCGTGGTCCTGATCCTGATAACCCTCGCGTTCACGGCACCGGCGTTCTCGAAGTTCATCGTTCACCGCGGGCCGAACGACCTGAACCAGGATTACACCAGCGATATCAGCGTGCCGCTCCTCGGTCCGAGCAAGGTCGCGTGGTTCGGTGTCGACAGCCTCGGTCGCGACATCTTCATCCGGACGCTCTACGGTGCGCGGACGTCCCTGCTGATCGCGATCATGGCCACGGGGATCTCGCTCGTCATCGGGATCGCCCTGGGGCTGATCGCCGGGTTCCGCGGGGGCAAGCTGGATACCTTCATCTCGCGGCTCATCGATATCGTGCTGTCGTTACCGCTCCTCTTGTTGGCGATCGGCCTCGGCGCAGCCTGCGGCGCGTCCGTCACGGGATGCCTCGGGTGGTCTCGTCAAGCCCGGGATCCCCTTGGTGACGGGGATCATCGCCTTGTTCGGATGGCCGTACGTCGCGCGTATCGTCCGAGGACAGACCCTGTCGCTCCGGGAGCGGGAGTTCGTCGAGGCGGCTCGTGCGACCGGTTACGGCAACCTCCACATCATGTTCCGGGAGATCCTTCCGAACATGGTCGCCTCGATCATCGTGGTGGCGACGCTGCTGATCCCGCAGAACATCCTGTTCGAGGCCGCGCTGTCGTTCCTCGCCGTCGGGGTCCCGGCGGGCACGCCTTCGTGGGGCGGGATGCTCTCGGACGCAACGAACGGTGCGCTGTATCGGATCGCGTGGTGGATGCTCTTCTTCCCCGGGATGTTCCTCGTGGTCACGACGCTGGCCTTCAACCTCCTGGGAGACGGCCTCCGGGATGCTCTCGACCCGCGCGCGGGGCGCTGACCGCTCGAGGAAGGGGAGGGTGGAGGGCGAAGCCACGAGGTGATCCAATCCCGTATAACACGGGCGGAAGAGGTTTGGGGCGACAGGAAGAAGGGAGTGAAGTCTGTGATCGGTCGCAAACGACTTGCGGCTGCCGCACTGGGGGTAACGTTCGCCCTGGTAGCGGTTGCGTGTAGCAGTAGCAGCACCGGCGCATCCAGCTCGGGCTCCGGCGCGCCGACGACCGGTGGGACGATCCGCGAGGAGTCTCCGGAGTTCGGATGGACGGACGCCTTCGATCCGACCGGTGAGTACCTGGGCACGGCCTGGGGCATGATGGACCAGCTCCTGATCCGCGGCCTGATGACCTACAAGCACGTGGACGCCGCCCAGGGCGGCGACACGCCGGTGCCGGACATCGCGACCGGCCCGCCGACGGTCTCCGCCGACCAGCTGACGTACGACTTCACGCTGAAGGACAACGTGATGTGGGCGCCACCGCTGAGCCGCGCGGTGACCGCGGATGACGTCCTTTACGCGTTCCAGCGGATCAACGACAAGAAGCTCGTCGCGCAGTACGGCAACTACTACTGCGGCGTGATCAAGGGCATGGACTGTGCCGCGAAGGATGACAACCAGCCGATCGCCGGCATCACCGTCACCGACGCCACGCACATCTCCTTCACGCTTGACCAGCCGACGGGCGACCTGCTGTACCGGCTCTCGATGCCGGCGGCCAAGCCCGTTCCGGTCGAGGTCCGGGGATGCTTCCCGAACCCGGGCGACTACGGCGTTGACGTCATCTCGTCGGGCCCGTACATGATCATGGGTCAGGACAAGCTGAACCTCTCGTCGTGCAGCACGATCAAGCCCATCTCCGGCTACAACGTCGACAAGGGCATGACGCTGGTGCGGAACCCGAACTGGCAGGCCGCCACCGACGACAACCGGGCCGCGTACGCCGACGGGATCCAGATCAAGATCAACAGCAACGTGGACGACAGCTTCAACGCGTTGGAGAACGGGGACCTCGACGTGGTCCAGGGCACGCCCCCGGTGGCCGTGCTGCAGGACTTCGAGACCAACCCGGACTTCCAGGGTTGGCTCCACGCCGATCAGGGTGACCGCACGTGGTACGTCACCATGAACCTCCTCGCTCCACCGTTCGACGACGTCCACGTGCGCAACGCGGTCAACCTTGCGCTCGACAAGGCGGGGATCCGGAAGGCCTACGGCGGTGACAAGCGTGGCGAGCTCGCTACGTCCGTCGAGCCGCCGACGGTCCTGCCACAGAGCCAGGACATCAACCCGTTCGCCGCGAACACGGGATCGGGTTCCCAGACCGACGCGATGGACGAGATGAAGCAGTCGACGTTACGACACCAACCACAACGGCATCTGCGATGACGGCGGCGCCTGCGACAACATCCTGTTCCTCGGGCGCAGCACGGACCCGTGGCCGAACATGAACCAGGTCGCGGTCGCATCGCTCAAGCCGATCCTGCCGGGCCTCGACCTGAAAGAGGTCGACACCAGCACGGGATACACGACGCTGCAGCAGGTCAAGAAGCTCGTCCCGATCTCCATGGTTCCTGGGTGGGGCAAGGACTACGCCAGCCCCTACGGGTTCGACTTCTTCATCTTCGACAGCGCGGGCATCGCGTGCACGGCGGCGGTCAACTACTCCTTGGTCGGCATGACCGAGGCGCAGGCGACCGAGTGTGGTGTGAAGCCCGAGTACGACGCGTACGTGAAGAACAACGGTCCCATGCCGAGCGTCGACGACAAGATGAAGGAATGCGTCGCGAAGCCTGCGGATCAGGTGGATGCCTGCTTCGCCGAGCTGGACACGTACCTCATGACGACGGCGGTCCCGTGGGCACCATGGTTGTGGGCGACGCAGTTCACGTCGACCAACCTGAACACGGTGACCTCATACGCGTTCGATCAGAACGCAGGGATCATCTCGTACGTGAACACCTCGGTGAACAACGGCCTCACGCCGCAGAACGTCGCGTAAGGAGGTTGCGGAAGGATCGGGGGGCCGCCGGAACGGCGGCCCCCCGATCCGCCGTTCGAGGGGAGGAACGTGGGCAGGTACATCATCCGCCGGCTCTTGTGGGTGGTGTTGGTCCTGGTCGTGATCGTCGTGATCACGTACTCCATCTTCTTCCTGCTCCCCGGCGGCGGCTCGGACGCCATCGCCAACCGGTTCGCCGGGAAACAGCCGAACCCGGAGATCGTGGCGGAGGTCAAGCAGCAGTTCGGACTGGACAAGCCGATCTACGTCCAGTTCTACATCTTCACCCGGAACCTGTTCCTGGGTGACCAGTACGGCTGGCCCGGACTCGGGAAGTCCTTCGTGCTCCGTGCGCCGCTCAAGCCCGTGCTGATCGAGCGGATGTGGGTCACGATCCAGCTCGCGGTCGGCGCCGCGATCATCTGGCTGTTGGTGGGGATCCCGATCGGGATCCTGTCCGCCTTACGGCCTCGATCCATCTGGGACCGCGCGGCGATGACCTTCGCGCTGATCGGGATCTCGATGCCCGTCTTCTTCATCGGGCCGCTCGCGCTCTACGTGTTCGTCTACAAGTGGCATATCTTGCCCGGGTCGGGCTATTCGCCGATCGGGGAGGACGGGGTTTGGCAGTGGTTCAACCACTTCATCCTCCCGTGGTGCGTGCTGGCACTGCTCTACGCCGCGTTCTACGCGCGTCTCTCGCGGGCGAACCTCCTGGACGTGATGGGCGAGGATTACATGCGAACCGCCCGGGCCAAGGGACTGAACGAGCGGCAGGTCATCGTGAAGCATGGGCTCCGCTCCAGCCTGACCCCGCTCGTGACGGTGTTCGGGCTGGACCTGGCGGGTCTCCTGGCCGGCGCGGTCATCACGGAAACGGTGTTCAACCTGCCGGGGTTGGGCCAGTACGCCGTTCGTTCGGTGTTCTCCTTGGACCTCTACGCGATCCTCGACGTCACCGTCATCGCAGCCTTCTTCGTCGCGATCGCCAACCTCGTGGTGGACATCGTCTACGCGTTCCTCGACCCCCGGGTTCGGTACACGTGATCCAACCGCTTTCGGATCGAGGCGCATCCGTTGCCTGAGCCGCTGCTCGAAGTGAAGGACCTGCACGTCTATTTCCCCACCGAAGACGGCATCGTCAAGGCGGTCGACGGCATCTCGTTCACGATCAAGCCGGGCGAGACGCTCGGCGTGGTCGGGGAGTCCGGATCGGGAAAGAGCGTGGGCTTCCTGACCGTCATGGGGCTCATCAACCGGAAATCGGCCATCGTCGAAGGCGAAGTGATCTTCCAGGGCCAGGACCTCCTGACCATCCCGAAGGACGAGCTCCAGGCGATCCGAGGCAACAAGATCGGGATGATCTTCCAGGACCCGATGACGTCGTTGCACCCGTTCTACAAGGTGGGGGACCAGATCGCCGAGACGATCCTCGCGCATGAGGACATCTCGAAGAAGGAGGCGGGCGCGCGAGCGGTCGACATGCTCAAGCGGGTCGGGATCCCCAGACCCGACGAGCGCGCCCGCCAGTACCCGCACGAGTTCTCCGGCGGCATGCGGCAGCGCGCGATGATCGCGATGGCCCTGTCGCTCAACCCCGACCTGCTGATCGCCGACGAGCCGACGACCGCGCTCGACGTGACCGTGCAGGCGCAGATCCTGGACCTGATCGACCGCCTCCAGTCCGAGTTCAATACCGCCGTCGCGCTCATCACGCACGACCTCGGCGTCGTCGCGGAGCACTGCGACTACATCCAGGTGATGTACGCGGGCCGGCTCGTCGAGATCGGGACGGGCGATGACATCTACTACGAGCCGATGATGCCGTACACGTGGGGGCTGCTGAAGTCGATCCCGCTCCTGACGGCGCAGGAAGAGCGCCTCCATCCCATCCGGGGGCTCCCGCCGTCGTTGATCAACCTGCCGGAGGGGTGTCCGTTCAACCCGCGCTGCCCGTACGTGTTCGACCGGTGTCACGTCGAGGTGCCGCAGCTCCTGCCGGTCGACGGGTTCCACGCGGCCGCGTGCCACCTCTCGCTGGAAGACCGGAAGCGGATCGTCCAGGAAGAGGTGCTGGAGCGGACGTGAGCACCACCGAGACCATCTCGACGCCACCCCCCGCGAAGCGGACGCTCGAGCCGCTCGTTCGACTCGAGGGCGTCAAGAAGCATTTCCCGATCACGAGAGGGATCATCTTCCAGCGGAAGGTCGGGGCGGTGCACGCCGTGGACGGCGTGGATCTGGAGATCTTCCCGGGCGAGACGCTTGGGCTGGTCGGTGAGACCGGGTGCGGCAAGTCGACGCTCGCTCGCGTCGTGATGCGCCTCCACACCTTGACGGAGGGCAAGCTGTGGTTCGACGGCCGGGACGTGACCAACATCAAGGGTCGCGAGCTGCGGGATCTCCGTCGCGACATGCAGATGGTGTTCCAGGACCCCTACGCGTCGCTCAACCCGAGGAAGACCGTCGGTTCGATCATCGGCGCCCCGTTCCGCCTCCACGGGACGATCCCGAAGAACCGGGTCAAGGGTGAGGTCCAGGAGTTGATGGAGCTCGTCGGGCTGAACCCCGAGCACTACAACCGCTACCCGCACGAGTTCTCCGGCGGCCAGCGCCAACGGATCGGGGTCGCGCGCTCGCTCGCGCTCCGGCCCAAGTTGATCGTGTGCGACGAGCCGGTCTCGGCCCTCGACGTCTCGATCCAAGCGCAGATCCTCAACCTCCTCGAGGATCTCCAGAACGAGTTCAACCTGACCTACCTGTTCATCGCGCACGATCTCTCGGTGGTGAAGCACGTTTCCGACCGCGTGTCGGTGATGTACCTCGGGCAGATCGTCGAGACGGCGGAGCGGGATTCCCTCTACGCCCAGCCGAGGCACCCGTACACGGGCGCGCTCATGTCGGCCGTGCCGGTGCCCGACCCGAGGCTGGCCAAGGCGAAGCGCCGGATCATCCTGGAGGGTGACGTTCCGTCCCCGATCGATCCACCGTCGGGGTGCCGCTTCCACCCTCGTTGCCCGCGGACGCAGGCGCTGGCGAAGGAGCAGGAGCTGAAGGACGAGTTTGGCGCTCCGCTCCGGTTCGTGCCCCGATGCCACGACGAGGAGCCCTTGCTCACCGCCCAGGGACCGGGGCACACCGCCGCCTGTCACTTCCCGCTCGACGTTCGTATCATCCCGATGGACGTCGATCCCGAGGAAACAGGAGCCTCCCCATGATCAATGCGGTCGTTATCGTGCTGCTCGTGCTGTCGTCGCTGTTCCTGATCATCACGATCCTGATGCACTCGGGGCGGGGGAGCGGGCTGTCGGACATGTTCGGTGGCACGAACACCCTCGCGGGAGGCACGTCGCTCGAGCGGACGCTCGACCGGATCACGGTCGTCACGGCGATCGTGTGGGGCCTGAGCGTGTTCTGGCTCTCGTGGAAATGGAGCCCGTAAGGCGCGTTCGATCCGATTGCTAGAATCGCGTCCCTCGTCGGAGTGGCGGAACTTGGTAGACGCGCTAGGTTGAGGGCCTAGTGCCCCTTACGGGGCGTGCGGGTTCAAATCCCGCCTCCGACAC
Organism: uncultured Actinomycetes bacterium; assembly: GCA_963765865.1. GTDB lineage: Bacteria > Actinomycetota > UBA4738 > UBA4738 > HRBIN12 > AC-51. The sequence goes on along the minus strand of CAVXYE010000018.1, from coordinate 9,202 downwards.
TGTGCCGCAAATCATCCAAGCGAAGCGAGCGTCGCATGACAGGTGAGGGCTCCGGGGTTGTGCGCCCGCTATCCGCCCGAATGGGGCAATGAATGCAGGGCGGAGGTGAGCCCCTTCGGTCGCTGGCCGACGAGATCGCAGCCGCGGCCGAGCAGGACGAGATCGAGACAGGGTTCGAAGCGACCGAGAAAGAGGTCCTTCGACAGCAGGCTCAGGACACCAGGAAGCGAGCCGCCGAGCTTGGAGCGATCTACTTCAGCCGGCTGGCGGGCGAGCTCCAAGAAGCGGCCGCCGCAGACCTCCCGATACTCGTCAGTGGCTCCCGCGACGATGCCGACAGCCCATACATGGACGTCCGTTGGCAAGGTCGCGAGCCGCGCAAAGTGCGCTTCGCGGTGCATCGGTCGACTGGAGAACTGCAGATCTGGGCGTTCACCGACAGACAAGGCCGCCTCACGGTTCGGCTGGGCCCGGGTTTCCGCCCCGAGGCTCTGGATCCTATCCGGGACGTCGGCTTGAGGGTTCACAGTGTCGACCCACTTGATCCTGGGGCCGAGACAGAGCTTCGCGAGTCAGTCAGTTGGGTCTGGGCGCCTGGGGATCGAGTCGAGCCATAAGGCGTTAGGACTTGTCCGAAGACAGCTGCTCTGATCCTGTCGACAGCCTCGCGTTTGCGTTCGGACCGCGTGTGTTTGATAAATCGCCTCGGCGCACAGGACGAGCCCCCACGACCGACGAGGTCGCCGACCTCCGAGCCCTCCTCGAGACGCTCAACCCACGAGCCGGCGACGACCTTCGCCCGTGTTCTGATCCGCGACTAGGGCCGACCGGTGAGCGCCGAGCCTCCTTCGTAAACGGGGACGAGCGAGGCGACGACTGGCCGACATCATCGACATGCTGCGATGCATCCGGATGCGCGACGGAGATTGGTTCGCCTACTCGGGGAGATTCGAAGCCTCGTAATCGGTCAGGTCGCCCATCCATTCGGATGGCCTTGACCTGCGGGGACGTAAACAGTAGGAAGAACCGGAAAGGAGCCTTATGTGAGCGTTCGTCACGGGCCCGACGATCCGAACAGCCCTGCCGCACCGATACCGGATCCCGGCGGTATCCGCGACGGCCGCGGGACACCGGTCGACTCCCGGACGCCTCCGCCTGTCGCTCGGACTGGCTCCCAATTCAAGACTTCGAACCTGCGCTTGGTGGTCCTCGGACTCGTTGTCCTGGTCCTGGTTGTCGCGATGCTCGTTGGCTCGCGAGCGTAGGTTGGATCGGTTCAACGTCATGGATCGCGTCCCCCGGCTCGCGACGATCCCCTCCGCATCCGGATTCGTGATCACGCCGACCGTGACGCGAACTGCAAGCGGCGCGGGTCGCCGCAGACGTTCATCGGCAGCCGATGACTGCACGGGACAGGTCGAGGAGGCCGCGGCGGCCCACGTGTTCGAGAGGCCCGACGGGCAACACTCGGACACCCGAGCCTCGTGGTTCGTTACACCCTGACGGCATCTAGGCCCACTCACGTCCGGTTGTCTAACGATCCGGTGGATGGCCCAGATTCCGCCTACGGGGCGGTTCGACGGAAGATGCGTCGGTACCACGGAAGCCGCGCAGCGCCAGCCTCCTTCGATTGCCGAAGTTCACGTGCTACGTGGTCAGCTTGGGCCTCTCGGATCTCTCTTTCGTGACGCTCTTGGATCCAATCCATCTTCTGCTCAGGGTTGGCCCCGCCTCCGCCGCGTGAGTAATCAGGACCACCCATCAGTCGAAACGTACCCTTCACCTCTGCTCGCGGCAAGGGATGATCGGCGGAAGGGGACTGCCGAAGACCTCGTCCGTCGGTCTGGTTGACTCCGATGACGTGCGCATATGCGTAAAGGAGCAGCATGGAATCATGCTGATCGAACATACGTCGGGAGGGCCATCATGAGGCTTGGCGATATCGTCCGAAGCTCGGTTGTTGCAGGGGCCGTGGTGCTGTCGGGGTGCTCATCGGACGACACCTCCGCAGGCCACCGAGTACGTCGAAGACTTCCGTTCCTGGGAGCGTGAACGTGAGGGTGCAGGAATTCGCGGTGATACCCGACGCGACTTCGGCACCAGCCGGTGAAGTCACCTTCACGGTGACCTACGCGGGACCGGACGACGTCCACGAGTTCGTGGTTGTCAAAACGGACCTCGCTCCGGACGCACTCCCCACCGAGTCGAACGGGTCCGTCGACGAGGCGGGGAAGGGGATCGAACCGGTTGATGAGATCGAGGACATCGCGGTCGGCGACACGCAGACCGTCGCGGTCGACCTCGCCGCCGGCAGCTACGTCCTGATGTGCAACATCTACGACAAGGCCGAGAATGAGTCGCAGTACCAGCAGGGGATGCACACCGCGTTCACGGTCACCTAAGCGCGAGCTCGATCGCGCAGCCGCAGGCGTTCGTGGTGGTTCTGTAGCGGCCGTTGCTCAGGGGCGCATGCTCGTGCTTCTATCGGATGATGGGCTGCTGTCCCCAGGACCTCCTGGAGTCAGTGGGTGGTGGGTTGCCTGGTTCGTGGGAGGAGTCCTCCTCCTCGGCGGGGCGCGCGCGGCGGGGACGGCCTTGGTCGGCTCCTCGGTCGGTGCCTTCGTTTCCCTCTTCACACCCTTCCACTCGGGCCACCTCGAATCCCTCGTGCATGGCGCCGTCATCCTGGCGAGCGTCGGCTTGGTCGCGTCCGGCCTCGCCGGGCTCGCCTTGGGAGCCGATCCCCCGCTGGGTCGTTACCCCATAGCCCTACTCCTGGCTTTAGCCACCATCGTCGTCGGGACGCTGATGATCCTCCGCATCCACGCGGAGGCGGCTCCGACCTGCTCGCTCTTCACCGGACTCCCGGTCACGAACACGTCCTCGCCCTTCGCGGCGTCATGCTTCCGGGGGTTCGAGGACCCTTGGCTCCAGGCGCTCCTGGCGTTCAACGTTGCCTTCCTCGCGCTGTTGTTCCTAGTGCAGGCGCGGCAGGCGACGCGGGCATCGGAGAAGGTGGAGCGGGAGGACCGAACCATGAGCGCATCGTGGGGCCGGTGATCGGTCTCTTCGCTCGTAATGGGACGCCCTTCCTATTCAAGGTGCCATCGACTGCCGCTGACGGTCGGTCCCATCATCCCGGCGTGAGGGGGCTTTGGGCCATCCTCGCTGCTACTTCCACCCTGATAGCGGCTTGCACGTCGACACCCCCTGTTTCCCAGGCCGGTCCCTCCGCAGGAACCTGCCTCGATGGGGCCAAGGTCAGAGGGCTCTACGACGAGTGGGCGCACAAGGCCGCGGACACCAACCTCAGCGATGGTATGGACATGGCCCAAGTCGTGGCCTCGTTGCGATCGACTCGCGAGGTCGCGTTAGAACTGGCCGTCGCGACGGCCGCCGATCCGGTCGCGGCCGGGCACTTCAAAGACGCGGCCGACGCGTATCTGGAGGCGCCCCCGATCCCGCCTCACGCTTCCCTCGCCTCGATGTCCCGCGATGACATCGACAGGCTCCAGACGGCTACCGGCCACGGAGTCTCGGCCATGTTCGCTGGGATCGATGCGTTGAATAACTCGCCCATCCCGTTCTGCTGAGTGGGACGACCACGACTGACCGGACACGTTCTGGCGGGAGCGGTGGGAGGCCTCGGTGCGGAGCCGGAGCCTAATCGCCTGCCATGTAGAAGAAGAGTTCTACTCCGATCACCACGCACGCGATGATGAACGCCAAGGTAACCAGGTAAGGGTGGTCATCCCATACCCAGTGCCGTCGCGACTTCTCGTTCTCCGCTCTCATCCGATCCCCCCGGATCCCCCGGACCAGCCAGGCCAACATCCTAGCCCGCCGCCTGAAACACCCCAGCGACGCCTGGTCGACGGGTCACACCGTCGCCGCGGCCGGTAGTCCATCGGTGATCGGAGACGGCTTGAATCCCTTGACCATGAGATAGATGCCGAGCGACAACTCCCAGAAGAACTCCGGGATCGTCGCGATGACCTGCGCCGAGGAGCCTGGCTCGATGACATCGAACAGCACTGCGGTCCCCGAGATGATGATCAGCGGACCTCCGATCAGCCCCAGCATCGCCATGCGGCGTGGGACGAGGCCGGATCGGTACATCAGGTAGCCGAGCAGCAACCCGTTCCCGACGCCGACGACCCAGCCGGGCCCGAGCAGGAACGTCCAATCGTGAACCGCGACGAGCGACCTGCCAACCGTGTCGAGGGAGGCCGCGTCGGCGCCTGCCGTCCCAGCGAGATCCTGGCGCAACGTCACGATCGCAAGCAGGCTCAGGAGGCCGACGGCGATGAATACGCTTTCCATCACACGGGCGGTGACGTAGCCGAGAGAGAGCGCCTCGTTCTGCCGCCTGAGGATCGGGAACAGCACGACGGCCGTGCCGATGTTGGCGACGATGAGGATCATCTCGAGGAACGCTCCGAGGGCGATGCGGTTATCAGCGCCCGCACCCAGGATGTAGTCGGTGTGGTCCAGAACCGGGGTGTACAGCACGAGCGCTGCCGGGATCGAGACGACGAAGGTGATGATGAAGAGCAAGCCGACCACGAACGCAGTCCTTCTCAATGGATTCACGTGGACTCCCTTCCAGGTGATGAGATCATCGATCCGGCGGCGTGCTTGCTGCGGTCAGCCACCTCCCTCGGCCATCGCGCATGTCGCAGAGATTCTTCTGCTCTGGAGATACGGACCGTACTTGGTTCCCCGTCGTGAGGCAGTCCTTATCAGTTGAGGGGGCGGGCCAGACGGACAAACGGAGAGGATCTTGCCCGTCGTTCGGCAACCCCCGTCGCCTAGGCCCGCCCCGAGCGCACCGTATGGCGGCGGCTCGCGGGAGAAGAGTCAGCGATAGGGGCTAGGCTCGATGCGTGGTGTCTTTGGCAGCATTCCCCTTGGTGCAGCCGCGCGATCGCGAGCGTTGGGGATGCGCAGATGTTCGATGCAGGAAGCGCGGACCGTTGCGCTACCGGTCGGCGGTCACCGCTGATCGCACCAACTGCAGTCGGCCGGCAGCGAGGGGAGCCGAGCTACGTTCGAGGAGCCTGCCGACGGCGATGCCGATCGGCACGGAGCTGAGGAACCACACCTCGAGGATCTTGACGATCACAGCGCTCTCCCTCCGTTGGAGTTCTGTTCTTCCTCGATCTATCGACACGTTGGCAGGGCAAGTTGACGAAGAGATGAAGACGCCGCGAAGGGTGGCATGACGGCTCCATGGGGCCGGTCGCTCGCTGTCGTACCATGTCGGCCTTGAGCTAGCGGACCAACCTCGAGTTCCACCGGCCGCAGACCGCGGTCCGTGTTCGCCTTACCCGAGGAGGTCCACCGTGTCGACCCGCCCGAACCACATCCACCGCAGAACATCTCATAGGACTGCGCCGTGATCGCGCTCGAGGCTCGCGACCTCTCCGTCGAGGTTGGCGGCCGCATCGTCGTCGAGGGACTCAGCATCGATCTCCGCGACGGCGACAAGGTCGGGGTCGTCGGGCGCAACGGCGCCGGCAAGACCACGACGCTCCGGGTGCTCGCGGGAGAGATCCCGCCGGCCGCCGGCTCCGTGACCCGTCGAGGAGCGGTGGGCTACCTCCGTCAGGACCCGCGGCAGCACCGCGCCGAGGACGACGATCGCGGGCTCGAGCACATCCTGGGGGCGCGCGGACTCGTCGACCTCAACCGCCGTCTCGAGAAGGCGCGGATCGCGCTGGAGGAGTCACACGGCGAACGCGAGGTCCACCGGTTCGCTCGTCTCGAGGAGGAGTATCGGCAACTCGGCGGGTATCAGGCCGAGTCGCACGCGAAGGCGATCGCCGCGGGACTGGGTCTGCCCGAGGACCGGCTCTCCCTTCCGGTTCGTGCGCTGTCGGGCGGGGAACGGCGTCGGCTCGAGCTCGGCCGGATCCTGTTCGGCGGCTCGGATCTGCTCCTGCTGGATGAGCCCACGAACCACCTGGACATCGACGCGAAGACCTGGCTGATGAAGTTCCTCACGTCGTACAAGGGCGCGCTCGTCGTCGTGAGTCACGATCTCGTCGCTCCTGGACGCCGCGATCACGCGGATCCTCCATCTGGATCGCGACGGCGTCGTCGAGTACCGAGGTACCTACCGCGAGTACCGAGAGGCGCGGCGCCTCGACGAGGTCAGGCTCGGCAAGCTCGCCGATCGTCAGCAGCACGAGATCCAGCGGCTCAAGACCCTGGCGGATTCGATGCGCGGCCAGACCGCGAAGCGCGCCCGCAAGGCGAAGACGCTGGATACGCGCGTGTCGAAACTGGAGGCCAAGCGCGTCGAGGGACCGGCGAAGGACAAGCGCGTTCGCTTCCGGTTCCCCGATCCGCCGCACAGCGGTCGAACCGTGCTCGTGGCCGACGGTCTGACGAAGTCCTACGGGGGCCCGGCGATCTTCGAGGACGTCAGCTTCGATCTCGGGCGAGGAGAGCGGTTGCTGGTGCTGGGGCTCAACGGCGCCGGGAAGACGAGTCTGCTCCGGATCTTGATGGGGGAGACCGGAACCGATGCCGGGACGTTCGCGTTCGGGCACGGTGTCGTCCCGGGCTACTACGCGCAGGAGCACGAGGGCGTCCACGACGGGGTCACGGTCCTCGATCACATGAAGGAGGCCTCGGACGCCGACGACCTGGCGCTCCGAACCCTCCTCGGGATGTTCGGCCTGCACGGGGAGATCGCGTTCCAAGACGCCGGCACGCTGTCGGGCGGAGAGAAGACGAAGCTCGCGCTGGCGATCCTCGTCGCCGGCAGGAAGAACCTTCTGCTCCTGGACGAGCCGACGAACAACCTGGATCCGCCGTCGCGCACGGCGATCGCGGAGGCGCTTCAGGGGTGGCCGGGCGCCATGCTGCTGGTGAGCCACGATCAGGAGTTCGTCGAAGCGCTCGCGCCGGAGCGGATCCTCCTGATGCCGGATGGGGCGATGGACCGTTGGAGCGACGAGTACCTCGACCTGGTGGCGCTCGCGTAGCTGGGTACACTCGCCGCGACTTCGAGGCGGGAGGATCGGTGGGAGGCAACGGTTCGGCGGCGGATCTCGTCTTCGTGAACGGTGCCGTGTACACGGTCGACGCGATGCGCTCCTGGGCGCAAGCCGTGGCGGTTCGGGACGGGCGGGTCGCGCTCGTCGGCACGGACGACGACGTCCGAGCTGCCATCGGCCCGGGGACCGAGGTGGTCGACCTCGCCGGAAGGATGCTGATCCCCGGGTTCCAGGACGCGCACGTCCATCCGGTATCTGCGGGCATCGACATGCTCCAGTGCGACCTCCACGAACTGGATTCCAAGGACGGGTACCTAGCGGCGATCGCCGCGTACGCCGCGGCCGAGCCGAACGAACCCTGGATCCTCGGGGGTGGATGGTCGATGGACGTCTTCCCTCGGGGATGCCCGTCCAAGACCGACCTGGACCGGGTCGTTCCCGACCGCCCCGTGTTCCTACCGAACCGCGACGGGCACAGCGCCTGGGTCAACTCCGCCGCGCTGGAGCGCGCCGGGGTGTCGAGCGTCACGCTCGATCCGGCCGATGGCCGGATCGAGCGTGACGCGGACGGCGCTCCCTCCGGAACGCTCCACGAAGGGGCGATGGGCTTCGTGGGGGATCTGGTGCCGCCACCACGCCCCGACCTCGTCTCTCGCGGGGTGGTGAAGGGGCAGGCCCACCTTCATGCCCTCGGCATCACCGCCTGGCAGGACGCGATCGTCGAGTCGGGCTCGGCGGACTGGACGGGCTCGTTCGAGGCGTACGTCGAGGCCGCCGAGCACGGCGCGCTGACGGCCCGCGTCATCGGCGCGCTGTGGTGGGACCGGAACGCGGGGCTCGAGCAGATCGATGGCTTCATCGCGCTGCGCGAGCGCGGCGCGACCGGACGCTTCGCCGCCACGTCGGTCAAGATCATGCAGGACGGCGTCTGCGAGAACTTCACGGCGGCCGTGCTGGATCCCTACCTCGATGCGGACGGGCGGGCGACGGGCAACCGCGGGATCTCGTTCGTCGAGCCGGAGCTCCTCAAGGAGGCCGTCACCAGGCTCGACGCGCTGGAGTTCCAGGTCCACTTCCACGCGTTGGGGGACCGAGCGGTCCGGGAATCGCTCGACGCCGTCGAGGCGGCACGCCAGACCAACGGGCTGTCCGACACCCGGCCGCACCTGGCACATCTGCAGGTCATCCACCCGGACGACCTCTCCCGGTTCCGGTCGCTCGGCGCCATCGCGAACGTCCAACCGCTGTGGGCGGCGCACGAGACCCAGATGGACGAGCTGACGATCCCCTTCCTCGGGGAGCCACGATGGACGTGGCAGTACCCGTTCGCGAGCCTCGTCCGCAACGGTGCGACGCTGGCGATGGGGAGCGACTGGCCGGTCTCGAGCTCCGACCCGCTGGAGGAGATCCACGTGGCGGTCAACCGGGTGATGCCGCCGAACTATCCCTATGGGGCGAACCGCGACGAGGCGTTCCTGCCGGAGGAGCGGCTCGACCTCGCGACGTCGATCGCCGCCTTCACGGCCGGGTCGGCGTTCGTGAACCACCTCGACCGGGAGACCGGCTCGATCGAGGTGGGCAAGTTCGCGGACCTTGTCGTCCTCGACCGCAACCTCTTCGCGTACCCATCGGAAGAGATCGCCGAGGCCCGATGCCAGATGACGTTCGTCGAGGGTCAGCGGGTCTTCGCCTCGGCCGACGCGTGACGAAAGCCGTGACCCGGGGTCGACGGAGCTCGTTGCGAACCGTCTTCGCCGCCCCGCACGATGACTGCCCGCACCACCCCGGATCGAAGGAGGACCCGATGAGCCAGCCGTTCGACATGAGCCTCGTCCAGCGTGGGGCCCGGAACCGGCGCACCCCCTATTACGAGGCTACCCAGAAGTACGGCCCTGCAGGGTTCACCGTGTACAACCACATGTACTTCCCGATCCGTTTCGACACCTTCGAGGCGGAGTTCGATGCGTTGCTGAACGGCGTGACGCTGTGGGACGTCGCCGTCGAGCGATGCCTCGAGATCTCGGGGCCGGACGGGTTCCGGTTCGCGCAGCTTCTCACGCCGCGCGACCTGTCGACGTGCGCCGTGGGTCAGGCCAAGTACGTCCTGATCTGCGACGGCGACGGCGGCATCATCAACGATCCGGTGATGACCCGGATGGACGACAACACGTTCTGGTTCGCGCTCGCCTCCTCCG
>CAVXYE010000017.1:0-4568 GCA_963765865.1 uncultured Actinomycetes bacterium | reverse complement strand
ACTGACGACACGGTCTCGCCCGGCCGAGCGCGACCCGGGGGATGGATGTAGAACAGAACGCGAACGGCGCGGAACGGCCGTTCGGGCGGGAGGGGACCGACGATGGAACGGGTGCGGCTGGGCAAGACGGAGCTCCAGGTCTCATCGATCGCCTTCGGGACGTGGTCGTTCGGCGGGGACTGGGGCCGGTTCGACACGGACGACGCGAAGGCCACGATCGGCCGCGCGCTCGAGCTCGGGATCACGCTCTTCGACACCGCACAGGGCTACGGCTTCGGGGTCGCTGAACGATTCCTCGGTGATGCTCTGTGGTCCCGGGCGCGACGGGAAGACGTATCCGTCGCAACCAAGGGCGGCCTGCGGATGGATGGCGACCGGCTCCTCCGCGATGCGAGCGGCCGGTGGCTTCGGGAGGGCGTCGACTCCAGCCTGCGGAACCTCGGAACGGACTACATCGACCTGTACCAGATCCACTGGCCTGACGAGCACACCCCTCCCGAGGAGACCGCCGGGGCGCTCGAGGAGCTGGTGCGAGCGGGCAAGATCCGCCACGTCGGCGTTTCGAACTACGACGTGAAGCAGATCGAGGAGCTCGCCCGCTTCGGCAGGGTCGAAACCCTGCAATCCCCATACCACGTGTTCCGTCGCGAGATCGAGGACGAGATCCTGCCCTACGTTATGGATCACGACATCGGCGTGCTCGTGTACGGGGCGATGGCGCATGGGTTGCTCACCGGAACCATGACGCCGGAGACGACGTTCGCGCCGGACGACTGGCGGGCGAGCAGTCAGGACTTCACGGGCCACACCTTCCGTCGCAACCTGGCGGTCGTCGAGAGGCTGAAGGAGATCGCCAAGCAGCGCGGCATCTCGCTCCCGCAGCTCGCGGTCGCGTGGACACTCGCGCAGCCGGCCGTCCACGTGACGATCGTCGGGGCGCGTCGCCCGGCTCATCTGGATGAGTCGGCCGCCGCGGCCGACATCGTGCTCGCACCGGACGATCTCTCGGCCATCGAGACGGCACTCGCGGATGCGATCCCGGTCTGGGGGCCGCACCCCGAGGGGATGCCGCCGCTGTCGGGAGGTGCCGGATGACCACGACCGCGTTCCTCGGCCTCGGCACGATGGGCCGGGCGATGGCGACGAGCGCTCTGCGCGCCGGCATCCCGACGATCGTCTGGAACCGTGAGCCGGAGGCAACCAGGAACGTCGCCGAGCTCGGTGCGGAGGTCGCCGAGACCGCGGCCGAGGCTGCTCGGCGAGCCGAGATCGTCGTCACGATGGTGACCGACGCTGACGCCGTCATCTCGATCGCTCGCGACCAGGGCATGCTCGCCGCGCTCGCTCCGGGCACGATCTGGGTGCAGATGAGCACGATCGGCGTCGCGGGGATCGAGCGCGTCGCGGCCCTCGTGGACGCTGATCGTCCCGACGTGACGCTCCTCGACGCGCCGGTCTCGGGGAGCAAGGTCCCCGCCGAGCAGGGCCAGCTGACGATCTTCGCGTCGGGGCCTGAGGAGGCCCGCTCGCGCGTCGATCCGCTCTTCGAGGCGCTCGGCCAGCGCACGATCTGGGTCGGCGCGGTCGGAGCCGGATCGCGGCTGAAGCTCGTGAACAACACGTGGCTCGCGTTCACGTCGGAGGCGGTCGTTTCGTCGATCGCGCTCGCTCGTCGATTGGGACTCGGGACCGAGACGGTGATCGATGCCCTCGACGGCGGTCCGCTCGTGTCTCCCTGGCAAGCGGCCAAGCTGCAACGCATCGCCAAGGACGACTACTCGACGCAATTCGGGTTGTCGCTCGCCCTGAAGGACGTCCATCTCGCGTTGCAGGCGGCCGACGACGGCCGCTTCGCCGCGCTCGCATCCCTCGCCGACGAGTGGCAGCACGCCGTCGATGACGGGCTCGGCGACCAGGACGTCACCGTCATGACGCGCGCGCTCGAACGAGATGGCGGGCCATGATCGAGGCGATCACCGACGTCGCGGACCTGCGCCGCCATCTCCAGTGGGCGATCGAGGTTGAGCACTGCACGATCCCGCCGTACGAGTACGCGATGTGGAGCGTGGTGGATCCGGATTCGGCCGCCGCGACCTCGATCAAGTACGTGGTTCGTGAGGAGATGCTGCACGCTGCGCTCGCAGCCAACCTGCTGACGGCGGTGGGCGGACGACCGCGGTTCACGGGCGATGCCGTCCCCCGCTACCCCGAAGCGATGCGCCATCACGATCCGAAGGTCCCGCTCGTGTTGCATCTGGCGCCGGCGTCGGTTGAGCTCGTGCGCGACGTGTTCCTGCGGATCGAACAGCCCGAGGAGCCGGGCGCTCGGCCGGAAGCCGACCGGTACGAGACCCTCGCGCAGTTCTACGAGGCGATCGTCGCCGCGCTCGCCCGGCTGGGAGACGAGGTGTTCACCGGCGATCCGCGTAAGCAGGTGACGAAGGGCTACGCGGGGCACGGCGGCGGCGCACTCTTCGCCGTCTCCGGCCTCGATGCCGCTCTGCTGGCGATCGAGGAGATCGTCGAACAGGGAGAGGGAACGCATACGTCGGCGTTCGCACCGGTCGGATTCGACGCAAGCAGGGTCGAACACTTAGAGCTGGAGCCATTCGGGTTCCAAGGGGCGCCGGAGCCCGCCCACTACTGGCGCTTCCTCGACATCGTGGAGGGCAGGACGCCCCTCGGTGAGGTGCATCCGATGCGCCTCGACCCATCGTCCGGTGATCTCCCCGAAGGCGACCTCCGCGATCTGTCGCGGTTGTTCGATGCGTGCTACTCGCTGCAGATGGACGTGATGGAACGCGTCTGGGGGGTCGGTGATGAGAGCCCACTGATCGACGCGGCGATGATCCCGCTGATGAACCACGCGCAGAAACCGATCGCGCGGGCGCTGCAACGAGAGCTGTGGCCGGACGGGTCCGGTGATGTCGCCGGGCCGCCGTTCGCCTGGGACCCGATGCCGCTCGACGAGATGCGCGGATCGGCACGACGACTGGCCTCCGTGTTCGACCTGGGCCCGACGCTCGAAACGCTCGATCAGGTTGCCGCCGTGGTGTCGCCAGCACCGTAGCCTTTGCTCCGGAGGTGACGTACCCCGTTGCCGGCACCCGATGCGCATGAGCCGATCCCACCTCAGGTCGACCGACCTCGCGCACGACGGGCCATCCCTCTGCGCCACTCGGTCGCGGCCCTACGAGCCGGCGAGAGCGGCCGGAACCAACGCAGCATCATGGTCGCGCTCTTCGCGAACCTCGTGGTCGCCGCCGCGAAGCTCGTGGCCGGCCTGGTGACCGGCTCCGCCGCCCTGCTCGCCGAGGCCGCTCATTCCGCCGCCGATTCGGTCAACGAACTCCTGCTCGGCCTTTCGCTGAAGCGTGGACGCCGACCCTCGGACGCCGTGCATCCGCTCGGCCACGGCGGTGCCCGGTTCCTGTGGGCGTTCATCGCCACGATCGCGTCGTTTTTGATCGGCGGCTGTCTCTCGATCGCGCTCGCCGTTCGCGAACTTCTGGTGGGGAGCGCGGTTGAACGCTATCTCGTCGCGTGGGTCGTTCTCGCGGTCGCGTTCGTCGCCGAGGGAACCTCGTTGTTGCAGGGCCTGGCGCAGGCGCGAAGGGAGGCTGCGCTGTGGGACGCGAAGACCGTGGATTTCCTCCGACATACGAGCGAGCCGACGCTCCGCGCGATCGTCGTCGAGGACGGCGCTGCCTTGATCGGCCTGATCCTGGCCGCCGTGGGCCTCCTGTTGCACGAGTTCGCCGGGCTAGAGAACGCGGATGCGATCGCCGCGCTGCTGATCGGGCTCCTCCTCGCGGCAACCGCGTTCGGTCTTGCCCGCCCGCTCGCCGACCTCTTGATCGGTCGATCGATGCTTCCCGCCCGATTGGAGCGGGTCTACGCGATCATCGAACGTTCACCCAGCATCGACGAGGTGCTGAGCGTGCAAGCCGTCTACGGTGCGCCACAAGAGGTGATCGTGGCCGCAAAGGTGCACGCCGCGCCCGGGAAGACGGCCGACGAGCTCGCTGAAGCGCTCGACGATATCGACCACTCGTTGCGACAGGAGCTCCCCGAGATCGCGGAGGTCTTCATCGACCTGACCTCGCACCGGATCTCGTCCGAAGATGGCCGGTGAGCCGGCCGATCGAGGCCCGTTACGGACCGACGCCTTCCAGGAAACGGTCGAAGCCGGCCAGGTCCTCGCCCATCGTCCAGACCTCCACCACCTGGCCGTCCAGGAGATGGAAGACCTGACCGATCCGGTCTTCGAAGGTCTCGTCGTTATCGTTGCGACGCCAGCGGATGGTCGACAGCGCGACCACGTGGTCATCCGAAGCGACGATGTCGTGCATCTCGAACTCAGGCAGCGCGATCTGGACGCTCTTCGCGAAGAAGCCGAGCACGTTCTCGCGACCGCGGTAGTCGCCCGACGTCACGTTGTGACCGGGCACATGCCACACGACGTTCTCATGAAGATGATCGTTCAGCCACTCCATATCACCCGCGATGAAGGCCTCGTATCCCCTTCGAACGAGCTCGGCATCCTCGTGTGCTGACATGACTCCTCC
>CAVXYE010000016.1:0-4132 GCA_963765865.1 uncultured Actinomycetes bacterium | reverse complement strand
CTGGGCGGAGTGTACGAGTGTGCCTGAGCACTTCATCGGGTGTTCACCCACGCTTCGGTGACCGTTCCGTTTCCGGGGGAAAGAGGGGTGCCGTGGACCCACGAGGGGTCTCGGCGGGATGGGGCCGTTCACCGTGCGTTCACCAGGGGGACCCCGAGGTGCCACATGGGGTTCCTAGCCTCGAGTCGCGAAAGCCAGAGATCGACGGAGGGGGAAGATCGATGACGAAGATCCGGAAACTCGCTGGGGCGGGGGCGCTCGCGCTCTCGATCGCGCTCGTCGCGGTGGCCTGCAGCAGCAGCTCCAGTACCGGCGGTGCCTCGAGCGGGGGGGACCTTTCCGGCTCGCTCAACATCTCCGGCTCGTCGACCGTCGAGCCGATCACCTCGTTGGTGGCCGAGAACTTCCAGGGCGCAAACTCGGGTGTGGACATCTCCGTCGACGGCCCGGGGACGACCGACGGGTTCGTCCTGTTCTGCAAGGGACAGACCGATATCAGCGACGCATCCCGGCAGATCTCGGACGACGAGAAGAAGGCGTGCGCCGACGGTGGCGTCCACTACGTCGAGCTGGCGATCGGGCGGGACGCCTTGACCGTGGTCGGCAATCCGTCGAACCCGCTGAGCTGCCTTTCCTTCGCCGACCTCTACTCGCTCTTCAGCAGCGAGGCGAAGGGGTTCACGAACTGGTCCGACGCGAACGCGCTGGACAAGTCGCTCGGCGGCAAGGGGACCTTCCCTGATCAGCCGCTCACGATCGTGGCTCCCGGTACGGAGTCCGGGACCTACGGCTCGTTCATCGATCTCGCGATCAAGAGCATCGCCGACGATCGGAACAAGCCGGACGACACGCTTCGCCCGGACTACCAGTCCTCGGCGGACGACAACGTGATCATCAACAACGCGGAAGGGACGCAGGGCGCGCTGGGATTCGTCGGTTTCGCGTACGCGCAGAACGCGGGCGGCCAGGTGAAGGAGTTCCAGGTCGACGGCGGAGACGGCTGCGTCGCCCCGAGCGCGGCCACCGTCAACGACGGAACCTATCCGCTCGGCCGCACGCTGTACATCTACGTCAACACGGACAAGCTCGCCTCCAACCCCGCGCTGAAGCCGTTCGTCGACTACTACCTGGGCGACGCGGGGATCTCCGCCGTGACGCAGGTCCAGTACATCGCCCTGCCGACGGAGGAGCTTCAGACGTCGAGGAGCACGTGGCAGACGACGGAGTCGTCGGCGTCGCCGTCGGCCTGAGGATCGACCGGAGGGCTGGGATCGGACCGAAGGTCCGATCCCAGCGCCGCCCGTCCGGGGTAGATTCCGGCCGACGGAGCCCGCAGAGATAGGAGACCCGGGTCGATGGCCCAAGCGGTGATCTCGACCCCGATCACGGCCGAGGTGCTGCGCGGCAACCCAGCGCGCCTCCGCCGCGAGCGGCGGATGCGCGCCCTCTTCTTCTCGGCTGCGCTGCTCTCCGTGTTGATCAGCATCGGCATCGTGCTGAGCCTGTTGGGAGGCACGATCGACTTCCTCCGGAAGGTCGACCTGTCGACGCTCTGGTCCGACGGTTGGCTCCCGCGCAACAACCTCTTCGACATCAAGACGATCGTCGTGGGGACGTTGATCGTGGCGCTCATCGCGATGGTCGTGGCGGCGCCGCTCGGTCTGGGCGCCGCCCTCTACCTCTCGGAGTACGCGACGCCGCGGGCGCGGCGGTACCTGAAGCCGATCATCGAGACCCTCGCGAGCATCCCGAGCGTCGTCCTCGGGTACTTCGCGATCCGGGTGATCAGCCCCGAGCTGGTGCAACGGCTCTTCGGATCGCAGGTCCCGCTCTTCAACATGTTGGCGGCCGGGATCGCGGTCGGGCTCCTCGTGACGCCACTCGTCGCATCGGTGGCCGAGGATGCGATGCACGCGGTTCCGCATGCCCTGCGCGAAGCATCGTTCGGGCTCGGAGCGCGCCGCCGATCGACGAGCATGCGGGTGGTGTTCCCCGCGGCGGTGTCGGGGATCACCGCCGCGCTCATCTTGGGGGTCTCGCGCGCGATCGGGGAGACGATGATCGTCGCGATCGTCGCCGGGGGGACGGGCGGCTCCCTGTTCACCTTGAACCCGCTGAAGGGCGGCCAGACGATGACCGCCGCCATCGCCGCCCTCGCGACCGGGTCGGATCAGGTCCGTGGGACCGACGCCGCCTACCCGAGTCTCTTCTTCGTCGGGCTCTTGTTGTTCGCGCATGACGCTCGGTCTGAACCTGCTGTCGGAGCGATTCGTCCGCCGCGTCCGGAGGCGGTTCTGATGGCGATCACCGGGATCACGGATGCAACGCGTGCCGAGGTGGCGCGGTCGCTCACCGGCAAGCGGCGCGATATCCGCGAGACGCTCTTCAGCCTCGTGCTGCTGCTCACGTTGATCATCGCGCTCGCCGTGCTGATCGTGCTGCTCTTCAACGTGGCCCGCACCGCGGTCCCGTTGCTCGTGCATCACGGCGGGACGGTCCTCGGGAACGACTACTCGTCGCTCCCGCAGAACGCGGGGATCAGGTCCGGCCTCATCGGTTCGATCTACTCTGATGATCTTCGTGATCCTCCTGGCGGTGCCGCTCGGGATCGGCGCGGCGATCTACATGGAGGAGTACGCGCGCGACACCAGGCTCGCGCGCTTCATCAACACGAACATCCGGAACCTCGCGGGTGTGCCGGCGATCGTCTACGGGATCCTCGGGTTCGCCGTCTTCGCGCAGTTGCTCGGCTCCGTCACCGGACCCAAGGTCAGCGGACTGAGCCTGCTCACCGGCGGGCTGACGATCTCCCTGATGGTGCTGCCGATCGTCATCATCACGACGCAGGAGGCGCTCCGCTCCGTGCCGACGGGCATCCGGGAGGGCGGTTTCGGCGTCGGCGCGACGCGGTGGGAGGTCATCCGCAGCCACGTCCTCCCGAACGCGGCACCCGGGATCCTGACCGGGTCGGTCCTCGCGATGGCGCGCGCGCTCGGGGAGACGGCCCCCCTCATCATGGTGGGCGCCGTCACCGGCTTCCTGTCGACGCACGGTGGACCGCTCGCGTCCCTCCGAGAGAAGTTCACGGCCCTCCCGACGATGATCTTCACCTACACCAAGAAGCCGCTGCCCGAGCTTCAAGACCTGGCCGCGGCTGCCATCCTGGTCCTGATCCTCATGATCTTCTTCGTGAACCTCACCGCGATCCTGCTGAGGAACCGCTATGAGCGAAAGTGGTGACCGCATGGACACGACGGACATAACGAAGGTCGATCCGGCGCCGTCTCAGTCCGAGCCGGGAGAGGTCGCGCTCACCGTGAAAGCGGCGCGCGTCAACAAGGAGGAGGAGGCCCAGCGGGAGGTCGTCTTCGACGTTCATGACGCCGGCGTCTTCTACGGCGAGTTCCAAGCCCTCCGGGACGTGTCGCTCCCGATCCTCAAGAACCAGATCACGGCGCTGATCGGGCCCTCGGGATGCGGCAAGACCACCTTCATCCGTTGCCTGAACCGGATGAACGATCTGATCGAAGGCGCGCGCGTCGACGGGAAGTTCCTGTACCACGGGATCGATCTCTACGACCCCGACGTCGATCCGGTGGAGGTCCGCCGACACATCGGGATGGTGTTCCAGAAGCCGAACCCGTTCCCGAAGTCGATCTACGACAACATCGCGTTCGGACCGAAGATCGCGGGCATGAAGGTGAACATGGACGACCTGGTCGAGGAGTGTCTCCATCGGGCCGGGCTGTGGGACGAGGTCAAGGGCAAACTGAAGGAATCGGGCCTGGCCCTGTCCGGCGGGCAGCAGCAGCGACTGTGCATCGCGCGTGCGATCGCGACGAAGCCGGACGTGATCCTGATGGATGAGCCGTGCTCGTCCCTCGACCCGATCGCGACGTCGAGGATCGAGGACCTGATGCAGGAGCTCGTCTCCGACTACACGATCGTGATCGTCACCCACAACATGCAACAGGCGGCACGCACCTCCGACCGGACGGCCTTCTTCACGGTCGACGTCAGGGAGGATGGTGCGCGCACCGGGACGATCGTGGAGTACGACGTCACCGAAACGCTCTTCACCAACCCGTCGGACGAGCGGACCGAGGCCTACGTCACGGGGAGGTTCGGATGA
>CAVXYE010000015.1:0-260762 GCA_963765865.1 uncultured Actinomycetes bacterium | reverse complement strand
TCCGCGAGTCGCCGGAAGTCCTCGGGCCGGTTCAGGAGCGCGCACGCCTCCGTGTAGTTCTGGATGAAATCGAGGAACCCGTCGAACCGCCACGTGTTCCCGCGCAGCCCGTGCGGGAGGGCTCCTCCGCTCCGATCCGCGAGTTCCCGGAGGGTCTCGACCCGGATGGACCCCTCGAGGTGGATGTGCAGTTCCGCCTTCGGGAGGGCACGGAGGTCTCGCATCTGTCGATGGTAGCTTCGCGCGGTGAAGGGTCGCCGATGGGCGCTGCTCCTCGTGACGATCGTCGCGTGCTCGCACCCCTCGACGCCTCGATACCAACCGTCCGATCTGGTGGCGATCGAGCTGCGTCCCGCGGACGCGCCGGCGGGGCTCGCCTACGTGCCGCAGTTCTCCGGGGATCAGGATCTGGACGCGTTCGCGCGCGACGATGCCGAGCGGGCGCGGCTGGCGGGCGACGGCTTCGAGCTGGCGAACGGGGCGCTGTTCGTTCCCGCCGAACGCGTGTCGGGTGGCCATCTCACGGCCCGCGATCCGATCGTGCAGGGGATCGTCGCCGTCTTCGCACGGGACGAGGGGGCATCGGCATCGCTCGGCCGCTTCCTCGACGATCTGCGTTCCCGTCAGCTCCGGGGTGCGACCGACGGCACGCCGCCGGCGCTCGGGAACGAGTCCTACCGGCTCGACGCGACGAACGCGGACGGCGCCGGCGTCACCGTCCTCGGCTGGCGTGACGCGAACCTCGTGCTCGGCACGTCGTTCGCGCCGGCGTCGGTCGAGGCGCTCGCGCGGCTGGTCGATGCGCGAGCGCTCAGTGCGGCGCCGTCCTGAATCGACCGCGTCTCGCGTTTCCTTCCTGTGTGATGTTTGATTCGGCATCGGCCGGCCGATACGGTCGTCTGGACGTGACGCCCGACACGGTCGCCCCCCTGTATTTCCTGGCAGCCTCGCTCCTGCTCGTCTCCGGTGTGCTCAAGCTGGTCGGGCCGCGCGCGACCGCGCAGGCGATGCTGGATGCCGGCCTGCCGGGGTCCCGCGCGGTCGCGCGCGGCCTGGGCGCGGGGGAGTGCGCCGCGGCCGCGTTCGCGGCCGCGGCGCCGGCGCGGGGCGGCGCCCTCGCGCTCGCGATCGTCTACCTCGCGTTCGCGGGGTTCGTGGGCTACGTGCTGCGCACGCACCCCACGGCTGGCTCGTGCGGCTGCGCAGGCTCGAAGGCGGTGCCTCCGAGCCTGCTCCACCTAGCCCTCGACGTGGCCGCGGCCGCCACAGGGCTGCTCTACCTCGTGGCACGGGGCCCGTCCGCGACCGCGTGGTTCGTCGCGCTGGGCTGGGGATCGGTGCCGGTGATCGCGGGCCTGGCGCTGGCTGGATGGCTCGTCGTCGTCGCCGTGACGGAGGCGCCTGCGGCCTGGCGCGCGTGGGCGCCGCCGGTGGGCCAACCTGCTGCGTCCCACGCGGACCGCCACCTCGTCGCGGAGGACGCGCTGTCGATCGCGGGGATCGGACCGGGCCATCCGAGCCTCTGGCCGGGTGTGGGAGCGGACACCGGAGCCCCCGGATGAGCATGACCCTGGATCGCGCGATCCGGACGGTCCGGACCCGGCGCGATCCGCGGAGCCATCCGCGGCGGGCCCGAAGCTCCCGCCGGCTCGAACGCCTCGCGCATGCGGCGAGTGCGTTCTCGGTCGCCCCGGTCCGCTACGCGGCCCGCCCCGTTACGGCCGATGCGTTGGTCCGCCGCTCGTGCTCGACCTGTCCGCCCGGCAGCAAGTGCTGCGGCTCCTACACGGCGTTCTGCTGCACGCTTCCCGGCGGGAATAACTTCGGCTGCCCGCCGAACACGTTCGTCGGCGGGTGGTGGCAGTGCAATTACGGCAAGGCCGCGCTCTGCGGGACCACCAACATGCGATATTACCTCGACTGCTCGATGAACCCGGGCGCGGCGTGCCCGGGAGGGTGCCACTGCGGCGGTCAGAGCTGTTCGAACTTCAAGACCTGCTGCGTGGTGTTCCGCTACGGGAACTGCAACACGCAGATCCCGCATGTGACGCCCATCCAGTGCCGCCTCGTGACGTGCGTGATCCCGTGCCGGATCGACTGCGTCGACTGCAACTGCAGCGTGGCCGTCGACCAGCACACCTGCCTGCACGAGGCGGGATGCCTCTGATGCTGGTCTCCGTCGTGGTCGTGGAGACGCTCGTGTTGGCGTTGCTCTCGGTCGTGGTCGTCGCGTTGCTCCGCAGCCACGCCGAGATCCTCCGGCGTCTGCCGGAGCCGGACGCGGAGCCGGAACGACCCCTCGCACATGATGAGCCGATCGATCTCGCCGATGGACCACGACTCCCGGGGCACCTGCCGTCACCGCGGCGGCGCGCGACCGAGGCACACGACATCGCGGGAACGACCCCCGACGGCGACGCGGTGGCCGTCTCGATGGCCGTCGGGTCGAACACGGTCCTCGCCTTCCTCTCGACCGGTTGCCTCACCTGCCGGACGTTCTGGGAGGGGCTGCAGCCGGACGTTCGCATGCCGTTGCCGGGAGACGCGCGGGTCGTCGTTGTCGTCAAGGACCCGGCGTTCGAGAGCCCGTCGAAGCTGCGCGAGCTCGCCCCGCCGGATGTCCCGGTCGTGCAGTCCTCGCGTGCGTGGGAGGACTTCGGGATCGCGATGTCGCCGTACTTCTGCTTCGTCGACGGAGTCACGGGCGATGTCCGCAGCGAGGGCGCGGCGATGACGTGGGAGCAGGTGGCGTCGCTGCTCCGCGATGCGCTGCTCGACGAGGAGCTGGCCGCACGGACATGAGCCCGGGGATGGGCTCCGTGACGGTACAGACGCTGGTCGTCGTCGGCGTCGCGCTCGCCGTCGCCGCGGGCCTCCGGTCGACGTGGTCGCCGTGAGGAACGTCGATGCTGGGAAGCATCACTCCGCTCGGGGAGCGGGGGCGCGGGTCTCGGTGGTGGGTGACGGTGACCGCGTACGTCCTCGGCTCGACGCTCGCCGGGGTCGCGGTCGGCGGCGGCCTCGGCTTCCTGGGGTCGTCGTTCGCGAGTCGCCCGCCCGTGACGGCGCGGCTCGTGGTGGTCGCGCTCGCCGTGATCGCGGGACTTCTGGTCGATCTCGGTTCCCTCGGGCTCCGGCTCCCGACGGTCCGCAGACAGGTCGATGAGGGATGGCGCGCGGGATACCGGGGGTGGGTCTGGGGGTTCGGCTACGGGGTCCAGCTCGGGGCCGGGGTGGTGACGGTCGTGACCACGTCGACGGTCTACGTCACGTGGCTCGCGGCGGCCCTCTCCGGAAGCGCCGTCGCGGGAGCCTTGATCGGGACGACGTTCGGGTTCGCCCGGGCGATCCCGGTGCTCTCGGTCGCCGGTGTTCGCCGCCCCGACCAGCTGCTCCATGTGGACGCCCTGCTCGTCCGATGGGCGGCTCCGGCCCGGCGAGCCACCTACGGGGTCGGCGCCGTCGTTTCGTGCCTCGCCCTCCTGGGAGCGGGCCGGTGGTGAGGCTCGCCGGACACGGAGTGGCCGTGGAGGTCCACCGGGGGTGGGAAGCCCGCGTGTGGCGTCCGGACGTCGCCCCGCCCGCGGTTCCGGGTGCCGTCGTACGGCTGGCGAACTTCGCGTTGCCGGACACGAGGAACACCTACGCCGCCGAGGTCGCCGACGATCTGCGGCCCGGACACGTCCTCGTCTCGCTCGTCGAGCTCGATCCCGCGCTCGCGGATCGCGGGCTCTACGCGTCGCAGGGGGCGCCCACCGTCGGCATCGACGACCTGGACCCACGCGCGCTGCAGGCTGCGGGTCCCGGACGACTCGGGGTGCAGCGGTTCTTCTCCCTCCACGGACGGGCGTTCAGCCTGTACGTGATGGCGCGGGAAGGACCCGGGCTCGAGCACGCGCTGGACGCGATGAACGCCAGCCTCCGGTCGCTCGCGGTGGGTGTGGGATGAGCGCGCCGGCCTGGATCGCCGCGTGCGGGTTGCTCGTCGTCGTCATCTGGCTCGGGCTCGCGCTCATCGGTGCGGTGCGCGAGATCGCGGAGCTGCGTGACCGGGTCGATGCACTCGAGGCATCGGGGGCGTCGCCGGCGCACCTCGGAGGTGGCCTGCCTGTGGGGACGCTCGCCCCCGCGTGGAGCATCACGACCCCCGGGGGTGGAGTCGCGTCGTCCTCGGCTTTCCAGGGTCGGCGGCATCTCCTCGTGTTCGCCGACGCGACGTGTCGCGCGTGCGATGACGTGGTGCCCGAGCTGGTCGCTGCGGCCGGCCGAGGAACGGTGCCGCCCCTCGCGGTGATCGGCCGCGGGAACGCCGAGGCGACGCCCGAACCATGGCGAGCGGCGGACGTTCGCGTCCGGATCGGGAGCGAACGTGACGAAGAGGTTTCCGAGGCGTTCGCCGTGGACGTGAGTCCGTTCGTCTTCGTCGTCGATGAGGGCGGCTCGGTGGTCGCTCGCAGCGGCGTTGCGACACTGGACGACGTGCTCCGGCTCGTGCGGGACGCCGAGGGGGTCCGGATCGTGGCGGCGGGCGGTGCCTGAGGTGTCGGAGCGTCACCCGGTCACGCGTCGAGGGTTCCTCTCGCGCGCGAGCGCGGTCGCGCTCGCGAGCGTCGGCGCGGCGAGCGGCCTCGGCCGCCGCCGCGCCGACGCCCACGTGAAGCCGAAGCCGTGCCGCGTCCGTTGCGAGCCGATCAGCCGGACGGGTTGCGCGTGTAGGGGGAGCCTCTATCGATGTTCGGGGTGCGGCTCGTCCTTCCACGCGTGCATCGACGGGCAGCCGTTCCGGTGGTTCTGCCTTCGGCGAGCGTGCTGATCGGGCGTCTACTCCCCGTGCGGCTCCGGCTCGAGCTCCAGCGAGACCGAGTTCATGCAGTAGCGATCCCCCGTCGGCCGCGGTCCGTCGGAGAACACATGCCCCAGGTGGCCGCCGCATCGCGCACAGGTGACCTCCGTGCGATGCATCCAGAGGGTCCGGTCGTCGTGCAGCTCGACGGCTCCGGGCTCGATCGGCTCCCAGAAACTCGGCCAACCGGTCCCCGACTCGTACTTCGTCGTTGAGCTGAATAGCGCGGCGCCGCATCCGGCGCACCGGTAGACACCGGGCTCCTTCGTCGACGCATACGCGCCCGTGAACGGCCGCTCCGTCCCCTTGTTGCGCAGCACCTCGTACTGCTCGGGCGTCAGACGGGTGCGCCACTCCTGCTCGGTCTGCGGGATGGTCGTGGGCTGTTGCTTCGAGTTGTCCATCTCATCTCCTCCTCGCAGACTTCTGTCTCATCAGCCGTCGCATCGTTACGCGTCGTCACAAGGCATCGAGCGCGAGACGAGATCTGGGTACCCGGCCGATCACGGGATCGAGCGCATCCGCACCTGGTAGGCGGCGAACGACGGCTGGTAGCTGTCGAAGGCGATCCGCTTCGCGGTGCTCGTGAGCGCGATCGACGGTTCGTCGTTGATCCGGAACGGCGCCGTGCTCGCGTCGGTGAGTTGTAGGAACGAGGCCCAGGTCGCGCCGCCGTCCGGCGATCGGCGGAAGAGCACGTCGATCCGCGCGTCGATGTCCGTCGGGTCACACGGGTCGGCGAGGTTCCGCCGACGGCAGCCGGCGAACGCGACCACGAGACTGCCGGAACGGCTCGGGAGCACGGCGGGTCCGTAGCCTCCCTCGTACGTCACGCCGCCGACCGCGATGGGGAACGACGCGACGGCGATCGCCGGGCCGAGCGTGCTTCCGTCCCACACACGAACCCTCAGTGCGTCGGACGTCGTGTACGCGACGGCAACCCGCGGGTCGCCCGGGATCGCCGACCCGGCGGCTCCGGCGTATCGCTGCCCGTCGTTCGGACTCGAGCCCACGAGCGACGTCGTCGATGTCGTGCTCGTGAGGTCCGTCCCGCCCGCGGACGAGAGCGCCACCCGCTGCGCCCCCTTCCGATCGGCGAACCAGACGACGGCGACGTTCATCCCGCTCACGCCGATGTCGGGGAGCCCCGCGAACCCCTCGCGCCACCCATCCGATGTCGACGAGGTCGTGCCGATCGTTCGTTTCGTCCAGGTCGCGCCCAGGTTGGATGACATCGCGAGCCGGATCGCGCCGTTGCTCGCGTTCGTCCAGACGGCGAAGAGCTCGTGCCCCTGGACCGCGAGCCTCGGATAGTCGACCCGCCCCGCGAGAGGCGTCAGCCGGTGCGGCGCCCGCCAGGTCACTCCTTGATCGGTGCTCACGCGGACCCAGAACGCCCGCCGGGCGCTGGGGTTGTAGTGGAGGTAGCTGGTCTGTGTGACCCACCCGGCCACGGCGACGTTCCCATCGGCCGCGAGCGACGGACGTTCGGCTTGGACGGAGCGAGGGCTGAGGCGCTTCGGCTTGCTCCACCGTGCGGGCACGGCACTTCCCGGGGAGCGCAGGATGAACACGCCCATCCTCGGGGAGCGATCCGTCGCGCAGGCGCCTGAGGGCGGCGGACAGTCGCTCGCCCAGACGGACAGGAGTCGTCCGCCCGCCATGGCGAGCGACTTCCCCGGGTTCCAGCTGAACGCTGCGGAGGCCCGCTGCAGGGCGAACGCCGATCCCGGCAGGGCGATCCCGGCGAGGACCACGGCGGAGATGAGCACGCTGAAGACCAGGTGGCGGGCACGACCGGACATCCACGGCATCGTACCGGCGGTAGCATCCCGACCTGGCAGGCCCGGGTGCCGGAACGGTATACGGAGGCGTCTTAAACACGCCGGCCCGAAAGGGCATGTGGGTTCGAATCCCACCCCGGGCACACGAGCGACGGTCGACCGCCCGCCCGGGCGTCTGCGGATCCCCGGAGGGCCGGCTCAGTCGTGCCCGTGGATCCGGACCCAGTCGTGCCCCTCGTTCGCCCCGGCGCACGAGCCCGGATCGATCCCACCCGTGTTCAGCACCTGCCCGGCATCGGTGAACGTTCGGGTCTTCGGGTTCCTCGAGCCGACCACGATGTGCACGAGCGGGATGTCCCCCGACGGCTCGCACGTCGCGATGGCCGGTTCCGAAGTGTCGAAGTCGTACTGGACGGTCTGCGTCAGCACCACGCTCGACTTGCCGGCCACCACGATCGGGTACGGACCCCACAGGTCGTAGGTCGCCGAGCCGATCTCCACGGACACATCGTCGATCGTGAGCGGCCGCCGTGACGGGTTCACGATCCTGATCGCGCCCGCGTCGAAGGCGTCGCCCCCGCCGATGAACTGAACACCCTCGTCGCCGTCCCACGGGCTCGGCACGGTGGAGTCGCCCCGGATGCCGTCCGCGTAGCCGACGAACACCTTCATCGCATGCACGTTGCTCGCGGCGGTCGCCGGCGAGCCCGGTACCAACACGAGCGCCGCCAGCATGCCGCACGCCAACAGCGACCTGACACCCTTGCTCATCGAGATCCCCCTCGTGGCATCGGTCCAGACCGCTCCCGCGACTGTGCGCCCGCGACGGAGATCTGGGCATCCCGCCGAAGAGTGGTTCTGCGCGCGGGCTCGACCTACGCCCTTGGTGCCGAGGTCAACGGGCCGTCGACGCCCGGGGTACCACCCGTCCGGGCACGACCTCGAGGAGCGGCGCCGACCGCGAGCCCTCCACGAGGTCGATCAGGAGCGACGCGGCGCGGCGTCCGACCTCCCGGTAGTCCCACTCGATCGTCGTGATCGCGGGGTTGGCGGTCAGGGCCCGGCCACGGTCGTGGGTCGTCGCGAGCAGCACATCGTCCGGGATCGCGAGCCGCATGCCGAGCATCGCTCGGTGCACCTCGACGCCCAGGATCTCCAAAGGGACGTAGACCGCGTCCGGTGCCTCGGTGCGGTCGAACAACCGCTCGACGCTGCGCACCATGGCGCCCGCCTCGTCACGGTCCAGCTCCGCGAGATCGATCGTCTCGGACATCGGCTCCTGCCCGTGCTCGGCACACCAGCTGTCGTACGCCTCGGCCGAGGACGTGAGGAAGGCGGTCATGGGCGGCACGGAGAGGTATCCCACGCGTCGCGCGCCTCGCTCGACGAAGTGATCGAACACGGCGAGCGTGCAATCCCGGGCTTCGCATTCCACGGTGGCATCGTCACCGGGATGATCGGGGTCGGCCGACACCGTGACGAAGGGGATCCCGCGCTCGCGCAGCACCGGCAATCCGGCATCACCGACGAACGGGTCGATCACGATCACGCCATCGAGGGGGACGCGCTCCCACACGAAATCGCTCGAGAGAGGCGGCGCGACGACGAGCGCCCGATCCCGCGAAACGGCGACGTCGGTCGCCGCCGCGATGAGCTCCGTGAAGTACCCGAAATCGCTGAAGCTGACCCGCACCTCTTTCGGGAGCGAGGGGATGACCGCGATCAGCCCGGTCTTCCCGGAGACGAGGCTCCGCGCGGCGGGGTTCGGCTTGTACCCCAGGCGTTCTGCCACGTCGCGGACGCGCTGGCGCGTGTCCGGGTTGAGCCGTCCCTTGTCGTTCAGCGCATGCGAGACCGTCGTGACCGAGACATCCGCCTCGCGCGCAACGTCTTTGATGCTGATCCGGCGGTCTTCCCGCATCCGCCTAGGCTACTGCGGCGAAGCGAAACAGCGTTTGGGCTCCTCGATCAGCCGTGGGTCCGGTCGCGAAGGGCCTTCCCCTCGATCAGGTCGGCCGCTCTCGTCTTGCCGTCGCGTGCTCGGATCCGTTCGCCCTCGACCGCCATCCGCCGCCGGAGATCCCCGTCGACGAGCAATCGCGCGACCGCATCGCGCAGCTCGTCGTCCTCGAAGTCGTAGGTCGGGAGCCGCACCCCGAGGCCCAGCTCCGCCATGCGCTGCGCGTTGTCGAACTGATCCCAGAAGAGCGGCAGCACGATCATCGGCTTGCCGAAGTGGAGCGCTTCGGTCGTCGTGTTGTTCCCGCCGTGCGTGATCACCAGGTCGCACGCGGGGATGATCGACGTCTGCGGGAGCCGCGCGTCGCCCCACATGTTGTCCGGTAGGTCGAACTCGGCTGCCCGAGGACCCTTACTCACGATGTAGCGGTGGGGCGTCTCGGCGAGCACCGACACCAGTCGCTTCATCAGGTCGACGTCGGCGGAGCCCAACGAGCCGAGCGAGAGGTAGACCAGCGCACCGGGGCGCGAGCGGAGCTCGTCGGGGATCTCCCAGGGCTCCTCCGTCTCGCGGACGGACGAATCGAGCCGGTGCCACGTGTGCGAGAGCGGCCGGGAACGCGGGTAGTCGGCGGCCTCCGGGTACACGTAGAGGTTCATGCTGCTCGGACTCGTGGATGAACTCGAGGTCGGGGAGCGGGGGCGCGCCGTTGTCGGTCATGAACGCGTCGTAGCGCTCCCAGGTCGCGCGGTGGGTCCGCTCGTACTCCTCGCGGAACGCGTCCCACGCGCTCGGGTCGTCCGCCGGATACCCGCTGAAGGTCGGCGGAAGGTCCGGATCCTTCATCTCGAGCGGGTTGCAGCTCATGATCCTCACCCACGGCGCGCCGTGGGTGAGGAGCGCCGGGAACGCGTTCACGTTGTCCTCGACGATCACGTCGGGCTGCGCGCGATCCAGGATCGCGCGCAGCTGCGGCTCGCAGAACACCGCGCCGTCCAGCAGCGAGGCCCACACGGGCTCGACGAAGGTCGCCAGCTGTTCGATCGTGGGCTTGCGGAACTCCGGCGCGGTCTCGATCACGAAGTCGGTCCAGAACTGCCCGGCGTCCTGCTCGGCGCCGTCTTCCGGCGGCGGCGCCAGGTCCACCAGATCCTCTTCGAACCCGAGGGGCTCGAGGCGCCCTTTCCAGGATGCCTCCGCCGCGAAGACCACCCGATGCCCCCGGCGCTCGAGGACCTTGCCGATCCCGATGCAGTTGTTCGTCGGCCCGTACGCGCTCTCGGGCATGAAGAGGATCGTCAGCCGGTCGCTCATGTGGGCGTAAGGGATACCACGCAGCGCCGCGGGTCCGAGGGGCGCTCCGTACACTGCGGGGTCGAGATGGACGCCGAGCTGTTCCTGCGCGATCTGGAAGAGAAGCCCGAGCGGCTCCGTTCGCTGGCCGACGGACTGGATGCGGCGCCGGTCTGGGGCGCGGTCCCGCCGGGGACCCGCCGGGTCGTCCTCCTGGGGATGGGGTCGTCGCGGTACGCGGCCGCGGTGATCGCCGCCCGGCTCCGCGCGTCCGGGGTCCATGCGGTCGCCGAGTACGCGAGCGCGGTGGCGGCGACGCCGGGCGGCGCCGGCACCGTCGCGATCGGGATCTCGGCGAGCGGCAAGACCGAGGAGACGACCGCGGCGCTCCGGCGTCATCGCGACGCCGGGAGCGCCGCGATCGCCCTCACGAACGCCCCCGCGTCGGCGATCGCCGTCGCGGGGACCGGCGTGCTCGACCTGATGGCCGGCCCCGAGCAGGGCGGCGTCGCGTGCCGCAGCTTCCAACACACGCTGGCGCTGCTTCTCGCTTTGGAGGACCGGTTGCTGGGTCACGACATCAGTCGCGTGCCGTCGGTCCTGCGTCGCGCCGCCGACGCGACCGAGGATCTGCTGGCGCGCCGCGACTCGTGGCTCGCTGCCGCGGGCGACCTCCTCACCGCGAGCGGCCAGCCGTTCCTGCTGGCTCCCCACGAGCGTCTGTCGTCGGCGGAACAGGGTGCCCTCGTCCTCCGCCAGGGCCCGCGGCTGCCGGCCTCGGCGTGCGAGACGGCCGACTGGCTCCACGTCGACGTCTACCTCACGAAGTCGCTCGATTACCGCGCCCTGCTCTTCGCCGGATCCGGGTTCGACGACGAGGCGATGGGCTGGATGCGCGATCGCGGGGCGACGGTGGTGGCGGTGGGCGGCGACATCGCCGACGCGAAAGCGACCATCCGGTACCCCGGCGACGACGACCCGGAGGTCGCGCTGCTCACGGAGGTGCTGGTTCCGGAGCTCGTCGCGGCCGACGTCTGGGGCAGGGGGTAGCATCCGGCCTCATGGCCCAGCCCGTTCCGACACGAACGGAAGCGATCAGGATCCTCGAGCGGGAGCGTCGTACGACGCTGGAACTGATCCAGCGGCTCCCCGCGCGCGCCATCACCACCCGGGGCCTCGGTGGCGGCGACTGGTCACCGAAGGATCTGATCGGACACCTCGAGAGCTGGGAGCAGCACGCGCTCGACGCGCTCGACGCATGGGCTCGTGGGGAGCCGGCGCCCAGCGACGTCGCGATCCGGGATGCCGGTCTCAACGCGCTCAACCGCGCAGAGGTGGAGCGCAAGTCGCGATGGTCGGCCACGAAGTCGCTGGAGTCCGCAACGGCGACGCATGAGCGGCTCGTCGCCACGATCCGTTCCCTTCCCGACGAGCGGTGGCTCGCGCCGCCCACGCGACGGGCCCGGCGGCCGCTCGGGCGGAGCATCGGCGGGATCCTCGGGGGACCGTCGGGGCCGTTCCGGCACGACGCGGCGCACCATCCGGATCTGCAGGAGTACGCGAAGCGGTACGGATCCTGAGCGCTACTGGTCCAGGCAGGTTCCGTACGCGAGGTCGCAGAGCCGCACGACCCTGATGTTGTCGATCGACCCCTGATAGTCACCCGTCAAGGTGGACCCCTGCCAGCTGGTGATGACGCATTTCGCACTGTTGTTGCTCGGCGGAGGCGGTCCGCACGGCCCGTAGGTCGCGTCGAAATGCCAGGTGAAACTCGCCTGCGTGTTCTTCAGCGAGCGGGGTGCTCAGCGTGATGCCGGAGGTCGTCGGGTTGATCCCTCCCTGGGACGTTGCACGGCCGAGATCGCATCCACCGGGACGCTCGGCGGCACCTTGTTCGGGCTGCACAGGAGGCGTCCCCAAGGCGACCCAGTCGTAGAACCCCGGGCGCGACGTCGGCGTTCGGGTCTTCCCGGAGCAGGTGGCGTCCTGGGCCGCTTGGCCCCCGGCCTGCTGCGGGTTGATGACGTCGACGATCGTGAGCGCCGCGAACCCGATGATGTCGTACTTGTCGATCGTGTTGTTCGCGTAGATCGTCCCCTGCGAGGGAGCGCCGGCTACCGGAGATCCCGGGCCCTCCCAGTTGATCGGGAAATCCCGCGTGCTCCCCTGGAGCGCCTTGAGCGCGCTCCAGACCTGGGATCGCCGCTCCCCACGACCCTTGATGCCGGAGTCGGAGCAGACGTAGGTCGGGTCGGTCCAGTTCAGCGAGACGCTGGCCGGCCGTGCGCCGCTGATCCAGTCGGTCAGCGTGTTGGCACCGCCGGACTGGATTGCACTGGGCGTCCGACGCCACGTCCCATCCGGCTGGATCGAGGCTGAGGAACGCGAAGTTGCCTCCTCCCAGGCGGTCGTTGTCGTACCAGAACGAACACGTCTGGCCGATCGTCGGTGTCCCGCTCGGCGGGACGGGACACGCGCCGGTGCCGAGCAGGCTGCTCAACACGATCGGCACGGGATTGTTGCTCCCGAGACCCCAGCTCGCGGTCGCCGTCGTCGTCACGGGTGCTCTCGCGGTTGAAGCCGAGCACCGGCGCGAAGTACAGGCGCCTGCTGGCTCGTGTACTGGACGCTCACGTGACCTTGACTGGGTCCCGCACTGCCGTGATCGCGGTGATGTTCGTCGCCGGCGACCTCAGTCGGCGGTGATCGGGGCGTTCGCCTGGACCTCGTAGTCCGCCGACGACTCGGGGGTGTCGAACGGGCGCGGGACCCGGGTTGATCCTCGCGCACAGGTTCTCGCCGCCGGCGAGGGCGGCGGAATCCGAGCCGTTCACGAGCGCTCGGCGCCGGAGGTAGAGCCCGCCCGCGTCGACGCTCATCGCCACGGCCGCCAGGAGCACGACGAGCAGGATCGCCACGAGGATGGCGACCGCACCTGCCTGCTCCGTCAGCCGACTCCTCGCGCGACCCTTCACGTCACACCTCGCACCGGAACGCGGCGGTGATCGTCGGGGTCAGCGTGATGTCCGGGAGCAGCGGGATCCGCACCGCCACGCTTCCGGCGCCGCTCGCGGGGATCTGGTACCGGACCGTGACGTTCTCGCCGATGTTGGCGGCCGTGCACCGGCCGCCCTCCGACGACTGCACCTGGATCGTGTTCTTCAGGCTCGACGGGATGTAGCCGACCGAGGCGTCGACGGTCGTCTCACGGGTCCCCTTGAAGCTCCCGACCGAGTTCACCGGCGCGCCGACCGCGGCGGCTCGACCGCCCTCCCGGACCGCCGTGCGGATCGACTGGACGCTCAGGAACGCGAGACCGAACTCGATGATCCCGAACAGGAGCATGAAGATGAGCGGCGCCAGGAGCGCGAACTCCACGGCGGATGCTCCGCCCTCGCCGCGGAGTCGCTTACCCACGGACGTGCTCCCGGTACAGGGCCTCGAGCGCTTCGTTGAACGTCACCGCGTCCCGCGACGCGCGTCGTTCGATGGCCTCGTACGGCACCCCGAGCTCGCGCAGCTTGAGGCTGCTCTGGACGAGCCGGTCGAAGCGCATGAGGTCGACGGGGGAGCGCCGTCCGCGCCACGGCTTCCTCCTCGTTCTTCTCCTTGTCCCTCCGGAACAAGCCCACCGCGTTCCTCTCACAGCCCGCCTACGGGTGTCCCGTTCGTACCCCCCAGGTGGCCTACGCCGAATCCGCCGAAGGGCCTAGCACGCATAGAAATCCCGTGAAGGGAAGTGGCCCGGGAAGACCGAGCCCGTCTACGGGCGGATGAGAACCGGGGTGCCGAGCTGCAGCAGCGGCTTGAAGTGAGCGAGCGACCATTCGGACACGCGAACGCAGCCGGCGGAGACGCTCTGACCGATCGACGAAGGATCGTTCGTGCCGTGGATCGCGAGCTGGTTGCCGCCCGACCATCCCGCCGGGAGCCGCGGTTGGATGCCGCTGATGCCGAACGCGAACGATCCGAGCGCGCTCCCCGAACCGAACGGGACGCGGTC
This sequence comes from uncultured Actinomycetes bacterium, assembly GCA_963765865.1. Taxonomy (GTDB): domain Bacteria; phylum Actinomycetota; class UBA4738; order UBA4738; family HRBIN12; genus AC-51. The sequence continues at coordinate 246,879 of CAVXYE010000015.1, read as the reverse complement.
GGTCACGACGTAATCACCCGGAGGCGTCGGGGACCAAGAGGAGCCGGTCGCGGCCGTGACGCGGTACCGGAGCTGCCCGCGCTGATAGACGCGGACGGTGTGCTCGGACAGGTCGACCGAAACGACGACGCCGGTCGTCTCGTGCTTGAGGCCGTGGAGCGGCGATCCACCCGAAGGTCCTCGGATACACGTAGGGGAGCTGCACCTTGCCCCAGTCTCCGTTCGCGCTCGTGTCCTCGACCCAGAGCGTGATCGGCACGTGGTAGTACTTCGAGCTCGCCGCGACGATCCCCGCCTTCGGTGAGGACGACCACGGGCTCCGGTGCGCGACGATCCCTGCACCGGGGACGTCCACCAGGAGCTGCGGCCCGGCCGGGATCGCGGGCGCTGTCGCCGCGGGTTTGGGCGCCGCAACGACGGCGGCCACGTTCGCGGGATGGCGCCGGTGCTTCGGCCGATCCGGCCGCGCGACGGTGCGCGGCGGGTACGGCTGGTCATGGACGAGCGCGACCGGGATCGCCGGCCGACGTTGCGATGTCGGTCTGCGCGGGAGCAGTCGTGCTTCGCTCCGCCGCGAGATGTGCGACCGCAGGCGTCGCGATGCCGAGGATGCCGGCGAGGGCGGTCGCCAGCCACGACATCTGCAGCGTCGATCGTCCGACGGTCCGCATGCGTGGTGCATCGGCGTCATCCACACCCCCACTGAGTCGGGAGTTCGACCGTGGGCGGGGGACACCCGGACGGGCTACGCTCGCTATCGGTTCCGGATCGCCCCAACGGAGCGCAGAACACGTGATCAGGAGGACGAGATGAGCGACGCGATGCACGCGACGGCCCGCGAGTTGGTTGCCCCCGGCAAGGGCATCCTCGCCGCAGATGAATCGACCGGGACGATCAAGAAGCGGTTCGACCAGATCGGCGTCGGGTCGACCGAGGATCTTCGCCGGCGCTACCGCCAGATGCTCTTCACCACCCCCGGTCTGGGCGAGCACATCAGCGGGGTCATCCTGTTCGACGAGACGATCCGCCAGGCGTCGGACGACGGTGTCCCGTTCGTCAAGGTCCTCGAGGCCGCCGGTTCGATCCCCGGGATCAAGGTCGACACCGGGGCGAAGCCACTGGCGCTGTTCCCGGGCGAGACCGTGACCGAAGGGCTCGACGGGTTGCGCGAGCGGCTCGCGGAGTACGCGGAGCTCGGGGCTCGCTTCGCGAAGTGGCGGGCGACGATCCTGATCGGGGAGGGGATCCCGACCGACTTCGCGATCTTGGCGAACGCGCACGCCATGGCGCGCTACGCGGCCCTCTGTCAGGAGGCCGACGTCGTGCCGATCGTGGAGCCGGAGATCCTCATGGACGGCGCCCACGACCTCGCGGCGTGTGAGGACGCCACCGGCCGGACCCTCGACGCGCTGTTCCAGCAGATGCACGAACACCGGATCGATCTGCCGGGCTCGTTGCTGAAGGTGAACATGATCGTGCCCGGGAAGGATTCGCCGACGCAGGTGACCGATCGCGAGATCGCCGAGGCGACGATCCGCTGCCTGACGGCACACGTGCCCGCCACGCTTCCCGGGATCGTCTTCCTCTCGGGCGGCATGTCGGACGAAGAGGCCACGAACCGGCTGAACGAGATGAACAAGATCGGTGGGTTCCCGTGGCAGCTCTCGTTCAGCTACGGACGGGCGCTCCAGCATCCGGCGCTGATCGCGTGGGGCGGCGATGAGGCCAACGTCGCAGCGGGCCAGGCCGCCCTCGCGCACCGCGCGAAGATGAACGGCCTGGCGCGGAGCGGCTCCTACGACCCGTCGATGGAGACCGCGGCCTGAGGCTCGGCCGGCTCGACCTGGGCACGCATTCGGGTCACCCCACTCGCAACCCGGTGACCTTGCGGACACGGACGTCGCCGGAGACCGACGACGCGTCGAGCACGAGCCGGACGTCTTCGTCAGTTGGCCCGGACGACGGCTCGAGGTCGCAGGTCACCTCGCCGGAGGTCGACGACAGATCCAGGTAGACATCCGCCCCCTCGATGATCCCGGCCTCGACGTCGCCCGACACCGTTCGGATCGTCGTCTTCCCGTTCGCGACGACGGCGACCGTGACATCACCGGAGGCGGTCGCGAGGCTCGTGTCGCCCTCGATCCGGCCGATCGAGAGGTCGCCTGAGGCGGAGCGGCCTGTGCTCGTCGCGCCGACGCGGCCGACCGACAGGTCGCCCGACGCGCCGTGGAACCGAAGGCTGCCGCCGATCTCTTCGCCCATGACGTCTCCGCTCGCCGTCTTCGCCGTGACGTTCCGCGTGACGTCGTCGAAGCGAAGGTCGCCGGATCCGCTCCGGTAGGAGAGCGCAGCGACCGTGCCGCTCACCTCCAGGTCGGCGGCGCCCGTCGAGACGTCGAGCGTCGTGCCCGCCGGGACGACGACCGTCACCTCCAGGTCGCGCCCGGACGAGAGGAGGGTGAACCACTTCTTGCCCCGGTAGGCCACCGAGAGCCGGTCGCCAGTCGGTCGCTCGTCGAACGTCACCTCGACGCCCTCGGCGCGGGACCCCTCGATGTTGACGGTGGTGACCGAGGCGTCGTGCACCTGGACGGCGACCGTGCCGGCCGGAACCTGCAGATCGACGGTCAAAGGGTGCGAGGTTGGGAATCGATGGTCCATGGTCGTGCTCCTTCCCTGGTGTCAGCTGCGGGCGTAGCCCTTGATCCGATTGCCGCTCGCTCGCATCCGCTGCGGCGGGCGGTCGAGCGCGCCCTTCACGGCGCGCACGAGCCACGCGTTCACCGAGACGCCGTCGGCGTTGGCGGCCGCCTCGACGGCGGTCTTCAGCGAGTCGGACATGCGAAGCGTGAGCCGCGTCGTCTCGCCTTCGTCCTCGGCCGGCTCTGCCGGTGCTTCCGCCTCCGGCGCGCCGACGTAGACGAGGCGCGCGTCTCGGCCGGCCACCCGAACCTCGACGTGGCCGGCCGTGAGCTGCTCGCCGAGCTCGAGTGAGGCCTCGCCGAGCACGTCGAGCAGGCGGATCTGGACCGACGCCTCGAGCGGTCGCCCCAGACGTTCGAGGGTCGCGGCCGTGGCCTCGTCGGACCCCGCGAGCGCCTCCAGGTCGCCGAGGATCGCGTCCAGGTGCGGCCCGAGGTCCATCAGCGAGCCTCGCGTCGGTCGCGCTCGCGGTTCGATCGTGTCCCCCGCATGGCGTCCTCCTGTGTCGCCGTGCCGCCTTTGGTGGCGGCGCGATGACGTCACTATGACGTCATCGACACCGTCTGTGTCAATCCCCGCCTCGCCGGTAGGGTCCGGACCCGTGAAGCTGCTGCTGATCGGCGGGACACGCTTCTCCGGACGCGCGCTCACCGGGCTCGCGCTGGAGCGGGGGCACGACGTCACGGTGTTCCATCGCGGCACCGGCGACGAGGATCCCTGGCCGGATGCCGAGCACGTTCACGGCGATCGCGCCGATGGGTTCGAGGCGCTCGCCGGCCGCGCGTTCGACGCGGTCGCGGACATGTGCGGCTACGTCCCGCGCGAGCTCCGGGCCTCCTGCTCGGCTTTCGCCGACGCGGGCCTCTACGCGTTCGTGTCGTCGCTCTCGGTCCATCGGGACGACGCCCGGCCGGACGCGACCGAGGACGACGACGTCTACGGACCGCCGTTCCCGGATACCGAGGAGATCCGGGAGGACACGTACGGGCCGCTGAAAGTTGCCTCGGAGGTCGCGGTGCGCGACGCGTTCGGCGAACGCGCGCTGGTCGTCCGCCCTGGTCTCATCGTGGGTCCGCACGATCCCACGGATCGGTTCACCTACTGGGTCCGACGCGTGGCGGTGGGTGGGGAGGTGCTGACGCCGGCTCCTCCCGACTATCCGGTCCAGTGGATCGATGCGCGGGACCTGGCCGCCTTCCTGCTCTCGCTCTGCGAACGGGCGATCGGGGGCACGTACTCGGTCGTCGGCCCGCCGGTCGCGATCGAGGAGCTCATGAACACGTGTCGGGACGCGAGCGGTTCGGATGCCGCCTTCACCTGGGTCCCGAAGTCCTTCCTGGACGAGCACGAGGTGGAGCCCTGGTCGGATCTGCCGCTCTGGATCCCCGATCTGCCCGGCCTCAACCGGTTCAACGCCACGCGAGCGGTGGCCGCAGGCCTGCAGACCCGGCCGCTCGCGAGCACGGTCGCCGACACGCTCGCTTGGGACCGTGAGCGCCCGCAGGAGTGGCCGATGAAGGCCGGGTTGGCCCCCGAGCGGGAGCGCGAGATCCTGGCCGCCTGGCACGCTGTAGCCTGATCGGGCAGATATACGCCATCTGGCCTACGTCGAAGGGTGTTCTTGCACCTTGACAGCCTATTTCCGCGCAACCACGATGTTCCAACTATGCGTTGGCCTGCACGTTTCCGGGGCGACGAGAGGGGCTTCACGCTCGTCGAGCTCATGATCGGCATGGTGATCATCACCTTGCTGATCGGAGCGATCGGCAGCGCGCTCGTGGTGAGCCTTCGAACACGACGACGCGACCAACCAACGGATGTCCGAGAACCACGACGTTCAGATCACGTCGTCCTACCTGGCGAACGACGTCCAGAGCGCCGCGGGCGTCTCGGTCGCGTTCAGCGGCGGCAACTGTTCCGGGCGCGTTCACCACGCTGGTGACGTTCACGTACTGGGCACCAGGGAATCCACCCACGCCGAATGGGCCGCCCGCGGTGTACAAGTGTGGGACCGTCGGAGGGGAAACGCAGGTCACCCGCACGTTCAACGGGGCCACGGTCGTCGTGGCGCACTTCGCTGGAGCAACAAGGCCAGACGTCACCGTGGCTTACGACCCGTCGCAGCCCACTGTCCCGGTGTCGGTCAAGATGACCTTCACGAAGGGGAGCGACTGCACGCTCGATTGCAGCTACACGCTCTTCGGCGCTCGTCGGAGCTTCAACCGAGCGGCGGCCGGAGCCGGCAGCTCACCCATCGGCGACGTCGTGCTGTTGTCGACCGGAACCTCGAGTCCACTATGGGTCCAGGGAAGCTGCCCGAACGGTGGCACTGACCCGACGACGGACTGCTTCTCTGACCCTCAGACCATCGCGTTGCCGACGGCCGACGTGACGACGACCGGTTGGACGCCGTCTCCCGCATCGCCGTCTTCACTCTTCGACAAGCTGAACGATCGCTCGGACGCCACGTGGATCTCGACGAGCACTCAGAACAAGATCGCGAAGATGAACCTCTCGGCGGTCAACCCGCCCGGCGGCTTGAACCCCAGCGTCGAGATCCGCGCCGCGAGCGTCGGAGGAGCAGCGAAGCTCAAGGTCCACATCTACGACAGCACGACCGGGAACGAACTCGTCGCATCCGGTCAGATCAACGTGAACAGCAGCATCGACAACTCTCCGGACTGGACCCTGAGCGCCGCCGAGAGAGCCCTGATCCCTGACGCCGCCTATCAGCATCTGGCTCTCGGGATCGAGATGACCAACAACAAGGTCGTCAATGTGTATGGAGCGGCGTTGAACACGGGGGGTCCCGGCCTGCTGACGATCAAGGGGCCTCTCCTCGTTAACGCCCCGATCTCGACGGCGGTCAGGCTCACCGGGACGAAGGGCGCGCTGAAGCTCTCGATCATCAACGGGGGAGACTTCAAGATCTTGAGCCCCGGAGCGTGCTCCGGCTGCAACCACACCACGGTGGCGTGCACGGGGTGTACGTGGGCAAGCGGGACCCAGCCATGGACGAGCTACACGACCAGCATCCCGGATCCGCTCCGGTCGCTCCCCGCACCCGATCCGGCAACGCTCGGCACGGGCAGCTGCAACGGGAGCGGCGTCTGTTCGCCGGGTGTGTACTCGTCGACGCTCTCGCGCACCGCGAACACGTCGCTGCAACCGGGCATCTACTACCTGCAGAACGGCATGTCGATCACGGGAACCGCGTCGCTGACGTGTCCAACCTGTACCGGCGGGCAGGGCGTGCTCCTCTACATCGCGGCAGGATCGGTCACGTTCGCAGGCTCGTCGAACGTCAACCTTCCGGCCTCCACCTCAGGCGTCTACAAGAACATCCTGATGTTCCAAGCGCGGTCAGATACGAATGAAGTGAAGATCGCGGGGAACTCGGGGAGCGGCACGAACGTTCTCGGCGGCGTCGTCTACGTCCCCAATTCGGTGCAGGTCACCCTCGCCACGGGGAGCGCATCGCTCACAGCGAGAGCGATCGTGGCGCAGAACATCAAGGTGTCCTCGGCGGTCACGATCGGCTGAGCCGGCGATGCGAAGACCCGCGGTCCATCGCGACGAAGGTTTCAGCCTCGCGGAGATCCTCGTCACGATCGTCATCGTTGGGATCACGTTCACGGCGATCCTCGGCGGGCTTGATGACGTCCATCCGAGTCTCGGATCTGCAACGCACCGAGGCGACCGCCGATGCCGTCGCCAGGTCGGCGGCCGAGTGGGTGAAGGACAGCATCAAGACCCCGTACGTGAACTGCGCAGGGGCCGGGGCGTATTCGCTCGTTGGGCTCACTCCACAGCCCGGGCTATTCGGCCAGCGATCACGAGCGTTGAGTACTGGGACGGTGCCGCCCCGGCCGCCACCGGAACGTACACGCTCGCCTCGCACATCCAGTCCGCGTGTCCGGCGAGCGGCGACAAGGGCTTGCAGCGGATCACGATCGTGGCGACGTCCTCGGACGGCCAAGCCGCCGAGACCGTCCAGATCATGAAGAGGAAGGTCTCATGAACGTCCGCGACGAGGACGGGCAGGCACTGGTCCTGGCCCTGGCGTTCCTGATCTTCTTCGGTCTCGTGATCGGAGCGATGCTCGCGTTCGCCGGAGCGAGCGTACTTTCGACCGAACGGCTCCGCGAGCAGCGATGGACGGTCTACGCGGCGGACGGCGCCACGGACGCGGCGATCCAGCTCGCGCTGAGGAACACGACCGTCGGTGGGTACGCGGATCCCCGTTGCCAGGCGGCCGTCCCGACGGCGGCGACGGGCCAGATCCTGCTGACGACGACAGCCACCACGACCGATGCCACCGTCGCGAATGTCATCTGCACATGGTCGCAGGATCAGTTCCAACCAGAACGAACGGTGACGTTCACGACGTTCGCCGGGGGTGGTTCCTCGCCGGTGGTGCGGGCGACCGTGCTGTATCCACGACACCCAGAGCCCGGTTACGGTCAACGTGCTCTCCTGGACGTACTGCGGGCACAGCACGTCGTGTTGACACCCCGAGACCTTCGGTCGTAGCTGCGCCCGACCGCGACTGGCATACTCCGCTCGATGGCTGAGATCACTCCTGCCGAGATCGAGCCCTTCCTATGGCAGCTCTGGGAGGCGAAGGGCACGGACCTGCTCTTCACGGTCGGGATCCCGCCGATGCTTCGCGTCGACGGCATGATGCGTCCGGCCGAGGGTGCTCCGGTTCTTGAGGCCGACGACACCGAGCGCATCGTGACCTCGCTCCTTCCGCCAGAGGTCGCGGAAGAGTTCCTGCAAGGAGAAGGACGCGGACTTCTCGTTCGGCTGGGAGGACCGAGCCCGATTCCGAGCGAACGCTTTCGTCCAGCGCGGCGCGATGGGTCTCTCGTTGCGGCTCATCCCGTTCCGCATACCGTCGATCGAGGAACTCGGACTGCCCGAAGTCGTGAATCGCTGGGTGCGTGTTCCTCGCGGGCTCGTCATCGCCACCGGTCCGACCGGTGCCGGGAAGTCGACGACGCTCGCCTCGATGGTGGACCAGATCAACCAGCAGCGGCACTGTCACATCATCACGATCGAGGACCCGATCGAGTACGTCCACCAGCACAACAAGGCTGCGGTCGAGCAACGTGAGGTCGGTATCGACACGAGTTCCTTCGTGCGGGGGATCCGCTCAGCCCTCCGGGCGGATCCCGACGTCCTGCTCGTCGGCGAGATGCGCGACCTCGACACGATCCAAACGACGCTGACGATGGCCGAGACCGGTCACCTCGTGCTCGGCACGCTCCACACGAACGACACCAGCCAAGCGGTCGACCGGTTGGTCGATGTGTTCCCGACCGGCCGCCAAGCACAGATCAGGGTCCAGCTGGCGAACTCGTTGACCGGCATCATCTACCAGCAGCTGCTGCCCGAAGATCGGCGGGGGTCAGGTGGCGGCCTTCGAGGTTCTCGTGGCGACCCACGCGACGCGAAGCCTGATCAGGGACGGGAAGAGCAACCAGCTGCGTAACGTGTTGCTTACCGGCCAGAACGAAGGGATGCAGACGCTGGAGAGCTGCCCTCTCCGATCTGGTGGCGCGGGGGCTCGTGACGTACGACGACGCTCTCGGATCGCAGCCTGTACCCGAAGGAAGTCTCGCGAACGGCCGCCGCACCGTCCCAGGTCTGACCCCAGGTACGGACGAGGGCCGGGCGCCGTGCGCCCGGCCCTCATCCGAGTCACCGACAGCGACTAACAGAAGCCGCCAGCGTCAACGTCACCCGCAGCGAAGGTGCCTGAGGCTGCCGGGTAATACGTAACCGTGTACCCACCCGAACTCGCCGCGTTCGTACCAGTGGACCCTGTAGACGATGTCGTATCCCTGTCCCTGTCCTCGCGCTGCTCGACGCGCCCGTAGCCGACGTGCTACCGGTGAACGACGAGTCGCACTCAGGAACTGCGTCGTTCCGGCTGGCACTCGCCGGTCGTCAGCGAGGGGTCCAGGTCGGCCGGATAGCCGCCGTTCTTGGCCAAGTAGGCCTCGACCCCCGTCCGGACCGTCTCGACGTCGCTCTTGCACGCCGCGACGTTACGCGTTGTCCGTGATGCCGCCGACGGCGAAGATCACGATCCCGGCGAGAACGCCGAGGATCACGATCACGATCATGAGCTCGATCAGCGTGAACCCTTCTTCCGGTCGCGCTCTCTCGATCGCGCGGTGCATGCTTCCTCCTCTCCTAGGAGCCTTCGAACGCCTGCCGTCTACATCCGTGACTGTGCGCGTGGCACATCCCTCCCTCCGTCACCCGCGCAGGCCGGTCCGCGTCCGAGCCCCCATCAGAACTGCACCTGCTTGTAGATGCCGTACATCGCGGAGATCAGCGCGACCGCGACGAACCCGACGGCGAGGCCCATGAAGATGATCACCGCGGGCTCGAAGAGCGATGTCAGCCGCTGGATCTTGTACTCCAGCTCTTGGCCGTAATAGTCGGAGCCCACCTCGAGCTGTTCGTTCAGGGTTCCCGTGTTCTCGCCGACCTTGATCATCTGGATGACGGCCCCGGGGAAGAGCTTCGTGTCGCTCATCGGCCGGGCGAGGCCTTCGCCGCGCATCATCGCGCCGTGAACGTCCGCCAGACCCTCCTGGAAGACGACGTTCTTGGTCGCGTCGCCGAGCACGCCCATCGCCTCCGGGAGCGGCACGCCGGCCTGCATCATCGTGGCCAGCAGCCGGCAGAAGCGCTCGACGATCGCGAACAGGATGACTTGACCGAGGACGGGGAGGCGCAGGACGAGCTCGGTCCTTCGCCCGTCGACCGCGCGTCGGTCCGCACGAGCGCCATCGGGATCGCGATCGAGCAGGACGAGGACGCCGATGATGTAGATCCAGTCGTTCGACACGAAGTCGGTGAACGCGATGAGCATCCGCGTCGGCAGGGGAAGCGTGGCGTGGAACCCTTCGAAGAAGGTCTTGAACCGCGGCAGCACGAAGGTCGAGAGGACGATGACCGTGCCGATCGCCATCACGAGGATGACGAGGGGATACACCAGCGCGCTCTTGATCTTGTTCCGGGCCTCGAGGTCGCGCTTGATGTAGCCGGACAGCTCGCTGAGGACGTCGTCGAGGCTTCCGGTGAGCTCGGCCGCCCGGACCATGTCCACGTAGAACTTCGGGAACAGCGTCTCGTACGGGCGGAGAGCCTCGGAGAACGTCTCCCCGGTGATCAGCGATTCCCGAACGCCCTGGAGCACCATCCGGAGCGTCTTGTCGTCGGCCTCCTCCTCGATCACCTCGAGCGCCTCGATCAGCGGGATGCCGGCTCGCACGAAGGCCGAGAGCTGCCGTGAGAAGTGCATCAGCTCGCCTTGGGGGAGCTTCTCCTTCGTGATCTCGAACTTGAGGACGCTCCGCTTCGGCTTGAGCTGGCTGACGGTGAAGCCCTGCTCGACGAGCCCGGCCATGGCCGTCTTCAGGGAAGTAGCCGTGGCAACCCCACGGGCCTTGGTGCCCGTCTCGGTCGTCGCCAGATACTTGAACTTGGCCATCGCGCCTCAGATCACGTAGATGTTCCGGAGGACCTCGGAGATGGTCGTCATGTCGTCGGCGACCAACTGGATGCCGCTGTCGCGGAGCGTTCGCATGCCCTGCTCCACGGCCAGCTCCTGGATCTCCTCGTGGCGTGCTTTCTGGCTGATCAGCGCCCGCATCCCGTCGGTGACGATCGAGCAGCTCGTACACGCCGATCCGGTCCTCGTAGCCCGTGCGGAGGCAGAAGTTGCACCCCTCGCCGTGCCAGAACTCCTGCTTCTCGGGACCGCCCATGCGCCGGTAGAACTCGATCTCTTCGACGGGAGGCTCGAACGTGACGCTGCAGTACCGGCAGATCCTTCGCACGAGCCGCTGCCCGACGACGCCGATCACCGACGAAGCGACCAGGAAGGGCTCGATGCCCAGGTCGAGGAACCGCTCGAGCGCGCCGGCGGCGTCGGTCCCGTGCAGGGACGTGAGGACCAGGTGGCCCGTGAGCGCCGACTGGATCCCGATGCGCGCCGTCTCGGCGTCGCGCATCTCGCCGACGAGGATGATGTCCGGGTCCTGGCGGAGGATCCCCTTCAGCCCGCCGGCGAACGTGACGCCCGACTGGTCGTGGATCTGGATCTGGTTGATCGACGGCAGGACGTATTCGACCGGGTCCTCGACCGTCATGATGTTGCTCTCGCTGTTGTTGATCTCCGTGAGCGCGGCGTACAGGGTCGTCGTCTTGCCGCTTCCCGTCGGTCCGGCGCAGATCACCATCCCGAACGGGGCGCGGATCAGTCGTGAGAAGCGATCGTGGGTCTCGTCGGGCATCCCGAGGTCGCCCAGACGGAAGAGCGAGCGGTTCTTGTCGAGCAGCCGCATCACGCTCTTCTCGCCCCAGATCGTCGCGGTCGTGGAGACGCGGATGTCGAGGGGGCGACCGTCGACCTCCATCGCGATCTGCCCGTCCTGCGGCTTGCGCCGCTCGACGATGTCCATCCCGGCCAGCACCTTGATGCGGCTGATGACGGACGCGCCCATGTTCGCCGGGAGCGCCAGCACGTCGTGCAGGGCGCCGTCGATGCGGTACCGGACGCGGACACGGGCGTCCTGAGGCTCGATGTGGATGTCGGAGGCGCGGTCGCGCACGCCCTGCGTGATGATGAGGTTCACGACCTGAACGACCGGGGCGTCGATGCCGGCGTCGGATTCCGTCACCGTCCGCGCCGTGATCGCCTCGGCCGCGAGGAACGCGTCGACGTGACGACTCACGCCGGCCAGCGCTCGGTACGACTTGTCGATCGCGCGGCGGATGTCCGACGGTGGGGCGATCATCGGCACGACGGCCAACCCCGCCGATCCGCGCATCTGGTCGACGGCCGCGGCGTCCTGTGGGAACGCCATCGCGACCTGCAGACCCTCGTCGGTCCGTCGCACCGGGATCGCGACGTTGGCGCGCGCCATCGCTTCGGGAACCAGGGCGATCGCGTCGTCCTCAGGCGTGCTCTGTCGCAGGTCGGCGAGCGGCAGGTTGAGCCGCGTCGCCAGCACACGCGCGAGGTCGAAGTCGTCGATCGCGCCGAGTTCGACGAGCAGCTCGCCGAGGCGCTTGCCGGAGGCGGACTGCTGCAGGAGCGCTTCGTCGAGCTGGCTCGAGGCGATCAGCTGGCTCTCGATCAGGAGCTCGCCGAGCATCGGGATCCCGGCTGCGTTCGGGTCTGCGCGGTGCGCGGTCGGGGCTGGGGACGGCCCAACGGACCCCTTCGGGGTCGCCGGTTTCCGGCTGACAGGTCGGCGGTTGCCGCCGCCTCGGGTTCGTCCTTGCTGACGCGCAAAACGACGTTCCTCTCCGAGCACGTCTGGGAGCCTCTTCCCGAGCGGGGGCCGGGGAAGGTCACCCTGTTGGGGGACAGCTGCCCCCCTGATGTCCGATATGGGTGGCTATCCTTGCGCGCCATCGGCTCGACTGCGCAACCCCCTATCGGCTACGTCCTTTGACGTAGTTGCAGGTGGCAAAGGGTTTAGCGGCGGCAGTCGTCAGGGCGTGCGCACTCGCTCGAGGCGTCGCATGATGACGCGACCTGCTTGAGGAGGACCATCCGCGGGTGAGGCGTCTGGGCTCCTATCCGGCTGTTTCCACCGCCCTGCTTCCCTACGTGATCTCGCGCCTCGTCGTGGCCACGGCCGCGGTCTTCGTTCTGGTGCTCGTCCCGGCACACGAGGGTGGGTTGGCATCCGTCTTCACGTCCTGGGACGGCCAGTGGTACCTGAGCGTCGCGGAGCACGGGTATCTGCCCGGCCCGATGTCGTTCGGCCGGGCGCCCCGCCCAACGCCGACACGAGCGTCGACGGAGCCGTCGCGTTCCTTCCTGCGTATCCGATGGTCGTCGCCGCCGTCGGCGTCATCGTTCCGGGTCCTCTGGACGCGGTAGCCGTCGCCGTCGCGCTCGTGATCGGGGGCGCCGCGACCGTTGCCTTCGCCCAGCTCTGCGGGGTGCTGCGGCCGGAGGACGAAGCTCGTCGAGCGGTGCTGCTGTTCTGCTTCTTCCCCGGCGCATTCATCTTGTCGTTCGCGTACCCGGAGGGCCTCGTGATCCTCCTGGCGTGCCTGTGCCTCCTGGCGCTCCTGCGCCACGCCTGGCTCGTGGCCGGCATCACCGCGGCGTTGGCGTCCGCGGCCCGGCCGAACGGGCTCGCGTTGATGGTGGCATGCGCGGTCGCGGCGGGTATCGCGATCCGTCAGGACGACGATCGCTCGTCGCTCGTCGCGCCGATCCTGGCCCCGCTGGGGTTCCTCGCTTTCCTCGGCTACCTCTGGTGGCGAACGGGCGAGGCCGGCTATTGGTTCAGGGCGAACCACGTGTTCTGGCACGACCGGATCGGATGGTGGCCCGAGTTCCGCGTGATCGTCGGCGGCGCTCGCAGCGGGGTCACGGAGACGACCCGGCCGTTGCTGTTCCTCGGGCTCCTGGCGGGATTCGCCCTGCTCGTCGTGCTGGTGATCCTGTTGCTGCGAGCGCGTTTGCCCGCCCCGATCGTCGCCTACGCGCTTTCGTACGAAGCGCTGGCGCTGCTCTCGGGAGCGCTCGCTCCCCGCCCGCGGTTCATCTTCACGGCGTTCCCATTGGTCATGGCGCTCGCGTTCGCGGTGAAGGGACACCTCTTCAACATCGTTCTCGCGATATCGAGCGCGGCCATGGTCACCCTGGTCTTCTTCTACACCGTGACCTACTTCCAGGGCCGTTTCCTCGTGGCTCCATGAGTGATCCGACCGCCGGTCTGTAGCCTTCCCGGCATGCCGACCCGCGACGACATCCGCAACGTGGCGATCGTTGCCCACGTCGACCACGGGAAGACGACGCTCGTCGACGCGATGCTCTGGCAGTCCGGCGCGTTCCGCGCGAACCAGGAGGTCGCGGAGCGCGTGATGGACTCGATGGACCTCGAGCGCGAGAAGGGCATCACGATCCTCGCCAAGAACACCGCGGTGCGGTGGCAGGGCGTGAAGGTCAACATCGTCGACACGCCCGGGCACGCGGACTTCGGCGGCGAGGTCGAGCGGGCGCTCACGATGGTCGACGGCGTGCTGCTGCTGGTGGATGCCTCCGAGGGCCCGTTGCCCCAGACGCGCTTCGTGCTGCGGAAGGCGCTCGAAGCCCGCCTGCCGGTGGTCCTCGTCGTGAACAAGGTCGACCGCGGCGACGCGCGGCCGGCCGAGGTCGTCCACGAGGTCGAGGAGCTCTTCCTGGATCTGGACGCCGACGAGCACCAGGTCGGGTTCCCCATCCTGTACGCGAACGCCCGGACGGGGGAGTGCGGGCGAGAGCCGGACGCGCTCGAGCCGACGCTCGCCCCGCTCTTCGAGACGCTGCTGGAGCACGTGCCCGCTCCCTGGTACGACGAGGGCGCGCCGCTGCAGGCCCTCGTGACCAACCTCGACGCGTCCCCGTACGTCGGCCGGCTCGCCCTCTGCCGCGTTCGCAACGGCGAGCTCCGCCGCGGCGACCCCGTGGCGTGGTGCCGGTCCGACGGTTCGATCGAACGCGCCAAGATCGCCGAGCTCTACGTGACGGAGGCGTTGGATCGGGTCGAGGCCGACGTCGCCGGTCCCGGCGAGATCTGCGCGGTCGCGGGCATCCCGGAGATCACGATCGGCGAGACGCTCGCCGACCTCGACGACCCGCACCCGCTCCCGGTCACGCGCGTGGATGAGCCATCGCTCAGCGTCACCGTCGGCATCAACACGGCGCCCGTCTCCGGCCAGGACGGCACCAAGGTCACGGCCCGGCTGTTGAAGTCGCGCTTGGATCAGGAGGTCATCGGCAACGTCTCGATCCGGGTGCTCGACACCGAACGACCCGAGATGTGGGAGGTCCAGGGTCGGGGCGAGCTCCAGCTCGCGATCCTGGTCGAGGTGATGCGGCGCGAGGGGTTCGAGCTCACGGTCGGCAAGCCGCAGGTCGTGATCCGAACGATCGACGGGAAGACGCACGAACCCATGGAGCGGGTGGCGATCGACGCTCCGGAGGAGTACCTCGGGGTCGTCTCGCAGCTGCTCGCGCTCCGGAAGGGGCGGATGGAGCAGATGGTCAACCACGGCACCGGGTGGGTCCGGATGGAATACGTCGTTCCCGCGCGTGGGCTGATCGGGTTCCGGACGGAGTTCATGACGGAGACGCGGGGCACCGGTCAGCTCCATCACGTGTTCGAGGGCTACGAGCCCTGGCACGGCGAGCTGCGGACCCGCCCGACCGGGCTCGCTCGTCGCCGATCGCCGCGGCCAGACCACGCAGTTCGCGCTGCTGAACCTCCAGGAGCGCGGGCTCCTGTTCGTCGGTCCCGGCGAGGAGGTCTACGAGGGCATGATCGTCGGCGAGAACGTCCGCGCCGACGACATGGACGTCAACCCGACCAGGGAGAAGAAGCTCTCCAACGTCCGGCAGTCGACGGCGGAGGAGCTCGTGCGGCTCATCCCGAAGACGCAGCTGTCGCTCGAGCAGGCGCTCGAGTTCATCCGCGAGGATGAGTGCGTCGAGGTCACGCCGAAGAACGTCCGGCTCCGGAAGGTGCTGCTCTCGCAGCAGGAGCGGGTCCGGGCGGGGAGGCGAGCGCGTTCGCCGGGCTGACGCGGTGTTACATCCGGCGGCGTTGCATCGCCAGAACGCCGCCGAGCAGCACCAGGACGGTCCCGGCGATCACCGCCCAGAACCCGATCCCGAGCGAAGCCGTGACGCCCGGGAGCGAACGGAAATCCTCGAGCGCCTTCTGAAGGTCGTTCCATCGCAGCGCGACGAGGACCGCGAGGATCACGCCGCCGATCAAGGGTGTTCCCAGCTGGAACCGGAAGAGCCCGGGCTTCGCCATCGAAAGACCGCGGACGGTCGCGAAGCCACCGAGGATCAGGAACGCCCACTCGTTCGCGTCCTTCCCGCTCGCCGAGAACGTCCCGCTCGAGCCGGTCGCGGTGATCCACGGGAGGAAGACGCCGACGATGACGAGGACGCCTCCGGTGAGCACGAACCATCCGGCGTTGGCGTTGCCCTCCCGGGGCGTTACGGGCCGGGCCGACTGCGCTCCACCCAGGCCGGGAGGAGGCTGTTGCCCGGGATCCTGCGGGGGCGGCTGCGGAAGCTGCTGCGACGGCTCGGGCTGCTGCCCCTCTTCATCCATGCGCCGATGGTCGTGCACACCGGGGACGGGTGCAAGCGCCGGGGAACGGTCGGGGCCTACCATCTGCGGCATGCCTCGCCGAACGATCGCGGGAGACCTTCCCGCGCCGATGCTCGCCACCTCAGAGTCGGAGATCCCTCGGGGCGAGGGATGGACCTACGAACCGAAGTGGGACGGGTTCCGGACGATCGTCGCGGTCGGCGAGGACGGCGACGTCCGGCTGGTGAGCCGCGACGGGCGGCCGCTCGGCCGCTACTTCCCCGAGGTCGTGGAGCTCGTGGCCGAGCGGCCGCCCGGAGCCTTCGTCGCGGACGGCGAGCTGCTCGTGATCCGCGAGACCGGGATGGAGTTCGACCAGCTGCAGCTCCGGCTGCATCCGGCGGAGTCGCGGGTCCGGAAGCTGTCGGGGGAGATCCCCGCGACGCTGATCCTGTTCGATCTGCTGCGGGAAGGCGACGAGGATCTCAGCGCGCTGCCGCTGCAGACGCGGCGCGAGCGCCTCGCGAAGCTGGCTTCGTCGGCCGGCGCCGGCGTGATGCCCGATGATCTGAACACCGTTCCGCCCGGACCGGAGCTGCTCGTGGCGCCGTGGACGGCGGACGTGACGCTCGCCGAAGCCTGGTTCGCCGACGCGGCGGGGGTCGGCCAGGACGGGATCGTCGCGAAGCGCGAGGACCAGGCGTACCTCTCGGGCGAACGCGGGTGGGTGAAGGTGAAGCACCGCACCACGGCGGACTGCGTCGTGGGCGGCTACCGGCTCGCGAAGGACGGGAAAGGGGTCGGGAGCCTGCTGCTCGGTCTGTACGACGGCGACGGCGTCCTGCATTACGTGGGGCACACCTCGTCGTTCAAAGCGGCGGAGCGTCGCGAGCTTCGAGAGCTCCTGGCGCCCCTCGAGGGCGGCGAGAGCTTCGGCCGGGGACGCGGTCCGGGCGGTCCCAGCCGGTGGTCGGCCGGCCGAGACACGGAGTGGGTCGACCTGGAGCCGGCGCTGGTGTGCGAGGTCTCGTTCGACCGGGTCCAGTACGGGCGGTTCCGGCACGCGGCGCGGTTCGAACGCTGGCGGTCCGATCGCGATCCTCGGTCGTGCACGTTCGAACAGCTCGGCGTCGAGCCCCCGAGCTGGGGCTGATGGGCCCGACGCTGCGCTCCAACGATCAGCGCGCTTCGAGGACGAAGGCAACCGTGATCGGGCTGGGCGTCGTCCTAGCGGTGTTCCTCCTTCCCGTCAGAGCCGACTTCCTCAAGCCCGTCATCCCCATGGAGGAGGGCAGCGTCCTCGTCTACCCGGAACGTGTCCTCGCGGGCGCTATCCCGAACAAGGACTTCGAGACGATGTACGGCCCCGGGAATCTGTGGTTCCTGGCTGGCGTGTACCGGGTCTTCGGGATCACGGTCGGCGTTGAGCGCACGGTTGGATTGTTGTACCGGCTCGCGCTCGTACTCGCCCTCTTCGTCATCGGACGACGCTATGGGCTTGCGGTCGGCATCGCGGCCGCGCTGATAGCGACCCTGCTCACGGTGGGGACATGGGGGGTCGCCTACGCATGGTTCGGTGGTCTCGCGCTCGCGGCGTGGAGTCTCGTCGCTAACACCGGGCGGAGGTACCTGTTCCTCGGAGGCATCGCAGGCGGTCTCGCTCTGGTGTTCCGACCCGATCTCGTGCTCGTGATCGCTGCCTTGGTCCTGATCGGTCGATCACGGCGCTTCACGCATGGGTGTCCTCGCCGGATCTTTGCTCTACATCCCTCTCTTCGTCCTCGCTGGCCCGCGTGCGGTGATCGAGGGGACGATCGTGGACCCGATCTTCAGGATCAATCCGGGGCGAAGGTTCCCTATCCCATGGGCATCGCCGCTCCTCTGGCTCGTGCTCGGGTCGACCGCACTCCTTGCGTACTCGGCATGGGTATCGCATCGTCGCTCGAAGGACACGAGTCTCCTGGCTTGTGCGTGGTTCTCAGTTGCGCTGCTTCCCTACGCTCTCCAGCGCGCGGATGACTTCCATCTCGCATCCGCGGGCTGTGTGTCGGTTGCGCTCATGCCGGCGGCACTCACGGTATTGCTCGACGAAGAGCGTCGTCGATTGGCCGTACCGATCGCGTGTCTGATCGTCGTGGCATCGAGCTGGGGATCCGCGCTTCGAGGGACGATGGAATCGGTCGGACAAGCCATCGGGGTCGGGGATCCCCCTTCGTACCCCCTGACGTTCAATGGGAGGACGGTCCCGGTGCCGTTGAAGAGCCAGGTGGACCAGCTGTCCGGACTCTTGTCGGCGGTCGAGGGTTCCACGGAGCCAGGTGACAGGATCTTCGTGGGACCGAGCGATCTGTCCAACACGGTCTACAACGACACGTTCCTCTACCACTTGGTTCCGGAACTCACCCCGGCTACCTACTTCCTCGAGATGAACCCCGGAACCGCCGATCGTCCCGGATCTCGGCTCAAGAGCGATGTGTCGACTGCCGACGTCATCGTGGTCACCACGAGGTACGACGACTGGGGCAGCCCCGCACCGCAGGACCGGACTCACTGGAAGGGAGCATCGATCTGAACGGCCTGTGCGCCTCGGGGACGTTCGGTCCTTGGAGGCTGTACGTGAGATGTACCGAAGGCAAGGGCTGACCAGATGAGCGCCACCCTCGTTCGCACCGAGTCAAGCCTCGAGTCGGATCGCAGGCCGAAGCTTGCAGAGCGTTTGTCTCGGCGGACGTCGAGCGGTCGTTACATGCCGGAAGTGGACGGTGTTCGCTTCCTCGCGATCGGCATCGTGCTCGCTGTTCATCTCTTCGCGGTCGCGGGCCTCTCGTCCGGTCGACTCGTGATCGTTCCGCCCTTCGGGCCGATCATCGCCGGATCGACTCGGGATCCTGGCCTCGTGGCTTTCCTCCAATACGGTCACGTCGGCGTCTACCTCTTCTTCATCTTGAGCGGATTCGTGCTCGCGCTGCCGTTCATCAGGTGGCGGGTCATGGGCGCGAGAAGGATCGCGTTGTCTGCGTACTTCCTTCGACGCGTTACGAGGATCGAACCCCCATTCATCGTGGTCGCCATCGTCCTGTTCCTTCTGTCGATCGCGCTTCACGAGTCCTCGACGGGTCAACATCTGGCTGCGACGCTGGCCTATTCGCATCAAGCTGCTTACGGTCAGCTCAGCCCGATCGATGGCGTCTTCTGGTCGCTCGAGGCCGAGGTTCAGTGGTACCTGGTCGTCCCGCTCCTCGCCGTCGTGCTCTGTCGGGGGACTTCGCGGGAGCGGTTGCTCCTGATCTCGATCGCGCTGGTCGGCGCACTCGTCGTGCAGGTCTGGTTGGGCATCGGCATCCTCTCGAGGATCGCTCTCCTGGACGTTCTCCCGTTCTTCCTGGTTGGGTGGCTCCTCGCCGAGATCCACGTCACCCATCTCCAGGAACGTCCCCGGAACAGCACGTATCTCGACGTCGTCGGGATCGCGTGCCTCCCGCTCTTCTTCGTCGCGTTGCGGGTTCACCCGCCAACGTGGCGTGTGACGCTCCCGGTCTTGGGCGGCCTCGCGATCGCAGCCGCCCTCCACGGGCGCGTCTTCACGCGGGTCCTTTCGATGAGGTGGATCGCGATCATCGGAGGCATGTGCTACTCGATCTATCTGTTGCACTACCCCGTCCTCGTCCTGGGCGCCAAGGTGCTCCACGCCAACGGCCTGACGCACGGGTACTGGCTGTGGCCGTTGTACGCGGTGCTGCTCCTGCTCGCTCTCGTTCTCAGTGCCGGCTTCTTCATCGTCGTTGAGCGGCCGTGCATGGACCCTGCGTGGGTGACGCACGTCGTCGATCACATGAAGCGACCCGTCTCCTCAACGCGATCCAGCGACGAGGGATAGAACACGGTCCTCGGCGCTATCGCTCCGACCGACCCTCCCGAACGGGATCGATATGTCGGGACGCACGCTTCGGCATCCCGATGAGCCAGGCGAGGCTGATCGCGAGGCAGAGGCCGTTCCGCAGGATGAGGAGGATCTTGCTCAAGCTCTCTGCGGCGAAACCGACGTACAGGATCGCGAGGAGTCCGGTCGCGGCCTCGACCGCAGCCACGGCGAGTGCATAGGTTGCGCCGGGATCTTCCGTGGCAGCGATGGCAGCCCAAGGGATGAGCCAAGCCGCGTACTCCAGACTGAAGACGGGTGACACGCAGAGCAGGATCGCAACAGACGCAAGCGCGGGAACCCCGGCGATGTCGCCCCGCCACGTTCGGGCTCGCCGCCCAGCGAGCCAGAGGCCGGCCGCCACGACCCCTATCAGCACGACGCGATCCGTTGGCGAGATCGCCCCGACCCGCGGCGCCCCGCGGTCGAGGGCCGTGGGTCTCCTGCCGATGATCCACACCAAAGCGCCGATCAAACTCTCGAATTCCCAGCCGCGAGCCCCCCGGAACGTCAGAACCTGGCGGGGCGCGTCCGTTCCACCGAGGACGACCCAAAGAGCGACTCCGATGAGTCCAACGAACACGAAGGCCCCGAGCGCCTGTTTCCTTCTCGTGACGACGAGGAGCGGGATCAAGACGATCGGCCAAACCTTGCCCAGCATCGCCAGCGCCAGCGTCGATCCGCCCAACCGTTCGTGCCCCCGATGCATCAGTGCGAACGCCAGCGTCGCGAGCATGACCCAGATGAGATCAGTGCCGAGATAGATGATCAGCAGGATCGGCATCGTGAGGAGGAGATAGACGGTCGCCCCTCTCCAACCCCATCCATACGCGATGGCTGTGGCGCACGCGAGGTCGACGACCAACATGAGCGCAACGACCCGACGATAGGTGGCAACGATGTCGGCGGTCGCCGCGACCTCGATGACGAGGACGTCGGCCGGCGCGAACTCGACATCGAAATCTCGGTACGGGGTCCCGGCCCGTGAGGCGATCTCTGAGTATCGGAGGACACCGTCGCTTCCGAATAGCCGTTCGCTTCGGAGCAAGAGGAGGCCGGCGATCCCGATGTGGATCGCGATCAGACCGATGAGTATCAGCGGACGCGACGGTCGCTTCATCGTCGTCAGCTCAGCACCTCTCGACAGGAACCTTCCGCATGTATCGCCACACTCGCATCGCTCACGCGGCGTCCTCTAAGATGAGCCTCCGTGGACGGCAGGCGCGGCGGAGGCCTCCTTCCCGCCCGATCTGGCGTCTCTCTCGACGCTCTGTGGACCGCGATCGCCATCGCTCTCCCCGCCGCTGCGACGTGGCTCAGTCGCACGCAAGCCGTCGACCTTGCGTATCAGGTGAGGGCCGGCGGGCTCATGCTGGACACTCATCATCTCCTCAGCACGGACCTTTTCACGTTCACGGTTGCCGGGCACACGTGGCTGAACCAGCAATGGGCGGCCGAGGTCTTCTTCGCCGCGATCTGGCGGGCTGGGGGTTGGGACGGGATCGCGGTGATCTGGGGACTCACCGTGGGGGCGGTCTCGCTCTTCGTATTCCTTGCATGCCGCGCCGCCGGCGCAAGCACCGTGAGTTCCGCGTTACTGACGCTCGCGGGCTACCTGGTCGGCGTTCAGATCCTGACCATGCGCCCGCAACTCATCGGCGTTCTCCTGTTCGCCGTCATCCAATGGGTCGTTGTGACGCGGCGCGGGTCGCCACACCGTCTTTGGCTGGTTCCCGTCCTGACCTTCGTCTGGGCGAACGTGCACGGCAGTTTCGTCCTTGCGTTCGTCCTGCTGGGCTTTGCCTGGCTCGAGGACTACGCGGCAGGCCGTGCCACGGCCCGGCGGGTAGCGATCGTGGCCGCCGTGAGCGCTATCGCGACCCTGGTCAACCCGTTCGGGATACGGGTGTGGTCTTACGTTGCAGATGTTGTCGGCAACCCAACCGTCTCAGGGCGGGTCGCCGAATGGGCCCCGCCGTCGGTGCGCACCCCGATCGGTTTCGTATTCCTCTTCTCCGTGCTCGCGGTGTTCGCCATCCTCGCGACCTCCAAACCACGAGCCTCGTGGCGAACGGTATTCGCGCTCGCCTTCTTCGCTCTGCTGGGGATGACGGCCATCAGAGGGGTCGTGTGGTGGGCCCTCGCCTTCCCCGTCCTGGTCGCCCCGTCGATCCAGGGCGCCCTCGAACGACCAGCCACGCGATCGTGGCTGAACGCGGTGTTCCTCGTGGCGCTCTGCGCGCTGCTCGCGATCTCCCTCCCTGTGGGCAGCGGGGTGGATCCGGCTTCTGGAGGGCCGGCCGTCCTCACGTTCGCGCCCGAAGATCTGGTTGCCGCCGCTGCGAAGACCGTTCCGGCCGGCACGCATGTCTTCACCTCTGAGGTCTACGGATCCTGGGCCGAGTTCTCGGCGCCACAGCTTCCGGTCTTCGTGGATCCTCGGATCGAGCTCTTCCCCGACCACGTTTGGAACGACTACTTCAAGGTGTCGGAGGGCCGTGAAGGGTGGGACAAGGTCCTCAATCGATGGGATGTGGATGTGGTGATCTTGCACCCCGCCTGGGCGGGCGGGCTGATGACCGTCATCAGTCACGACCCTGCTTGGCGTCTCCTCGCGCGCACGAGCGAGGGCGCGGCGTACGTGAGGGTTCACCCGCTCGGTCCCCGATCATGATCGGAGAACAGCGGCTGTCGTGGCCCTAGGGGCTGATATCGATGCGCTGGATCACCACGTCATCGACCGGTCGATCCTGGGAGCCCGCAGGGAGCTTCGAGATCGCCTCGACCACGTCGTATCCCTCGGTGACCTGACCGAAGATCGTGTGTCGTCCATTCAGCCAGGGCGTTTCGGCCACCGTCACGAAGAACTGGCTTCCGTTCGTTCCGGGGCCCGCGTTCGCCATCGCCAGTCGGCCGGCCTGATTGAACGTAGGGCCGCCGGGTGGGCATTCGTCTTCGAACCGATACCCCGGTCCGCCGGTTCCCGTCCCGGTAGGGTCCCCGCCTTGGATCATGAATCCGTCGATGACCCGGTGGAAGACCGTTCCAGGGTAAAGCGGCTCCGCCTTCTGGACGCCATCGCGCGGGTCCGTCCACTCCTTCGATCCCTGCGCGAGGCCCATGAAATTCTCGACCGTCTTCGGCGCGTGGTCCGGCATCAGGGACGCGGTGAATGAACCATGGGTCGTGACGAATGTGGCGGTAGGCATCTCTTGAGTCCTCTCTTCGGCCGACACACAAGGGTACGAAACCAGGGTGATAGCGGTCCCCGGGATGAGCCTCTAGGGTTCGCTGACCATGACGCGCGACCGTCTCGAGCTCTTCCTGGCGTCGTTCCTCATGCTGTTCGTCGAGCTGGTCCTGATCCGCTGGGCCGGCGCGTACGTCGTGTACCTCTCGTACTTCGCCAACTTCATCCTGCTGGGCAGCTTCCTCGGCATCGGGATCGGATTCCTCCGCGCCCACAAGCAGCCGGATCTGTTCCGTTTCGCCCCGGTCGTACTGGCTCTCTTCCTGGGCCTGGTGATCGGATTCCCGGCGACGATCGACCGCACGGGCGGCGACTTGGTGTACTTCGGTGTCCAAACGCACGGATTGCCCGTTTGGCTGATGCTGCCCTTCGTCTTCATCGCGACCGCGCTCACCATGACGACCGTCGCCCACGGGGTCGCTACCCGATTCGCTCGGTTCCCGGCGCTCGAGGCGTACCGGCTCGACATCCTTGGATCGATCGCCGGGATCGTCACGTTCTCGGGCCTGGCGCTCGCCGGCCTGAACCCGATCGCGTGGGGGGTCGTGATCGCGGCTTTGTTCATCGTCTTGTTCCGCCCGCCCAACTTGATGCAATGGGTAGCCGTTGCTTCGGTCGTTGCCGTCCTCGTGATCGGCGCACTGTCAGCCGATACGATCTGGTCGCCGTATTACCGACTGCAGATCGGACACAGGGACGACACCACGTTCATCGATGCGAACGGTGTCCCCCATCAGACCGCGGTCCCTGTCGGAAGTGACCCCGACTACGATCTGATCTACCAACGGCTCGCGAGTCCCCCGTCCCGCGTGCTGGTCATCGGAGCGGGCAACGGCAACGACGTCGCGACGGCTCTTGCCCATGGGGCGCAGTCGGTGGACGCGGTCGAGATCGATCCCAAGTTGATGGGGATCGGCGTCGAGTTCCATCCCAGCCATCCGTACCAGGACCCACGCGTCCACCGGATCATCGACGACGGCCGGGCGTTCCTCGAGCGGACGAACAACTCCTACGACCTCATCATCTTCGCGCTTCCAGATTCCCTGACCCTCCTCGCGGGTCAGT
The DNA here is from genome assembly GCA_963765865.1 of uncultured Actinomycetes bacterium. Classification (GTDB taxonomy): domain Bacteria; phylum Actinomycetota; class UBA4738; order UBA4738; family HRBIN12; genus AC-51. The sequence goes on along the minus strand of CAVXYE010000015.1, from coordinate 222,806 downwards.
CAGCCCTTCGACTCGAGAGCTATCTCTTCACGGAGCAGGCGTTCGAGGCCGCCCGCGACCATCTGGCGCCGGGCGGAGCATTCGCGATGTACAACTTCTACCGAGAGCAGTGGCTGGCTGATCGTTTGGCCGGAACGTTGACGGGGGTCTTCGGCAACCGACCGTGCTTCGATCTGGGGCAGAAGGTCGGGACGGACGTTGGCCAGTTCAGCGTCTTCGTCGACGGATCGGACTCAGTCGTCCCTTCGATGCTCCACCGTCTGGGACCCGGCTGGACGGACCGTCGTCGCTCCCGCCGTTGACGATCGGCCATTCCTCTATCTCCGGAGCCGGACGATCCCGGGCAAGTACCTGGCGACGTTGTTCTTGGTCCTCCTGGCCTCGCTGATCGGCGTGTGGACCGCTGGCGGGGCGTTCAAACCGATGGCTCGTTACGTCGACCTCTTCTTCATGGGAGCCGCGTTCCTCCTGCTCGAGACCAAGGCGGTCGTCCAATTCGCGCTGCTGTTCGGGACGACGTGGTTCGTCAATGCCCTGGTGTTCGCGGGCGTGCTGGCGATCGTCCTGCTGGCGATCGAGGTCGAGCGTCGGATCCACATCGGACGACCACTGTTGCTCTTCGGGCTGCTCTTCCTCGGACTGCTCGTCGCATGGTTGGTGCCGACCGATGCGCTCCTCGGATTCTCGGTCGTCCCGAGGTTCCTGCTCGCCACGACGCTCGCGTTCTTCCCCATCTTCGTAGCGAACCTGATCTTCGCGGAGCGGTTCAGGGATACGGCCGACCCCACGGCCGCGTTCGGGGCGAATCTCTTGGGCGCGATGTTGGGAGGAACGCTCGAATATCTGTCGCTGCTCGTTGGGTTCCGCGCGCTCCTGTTCGTCGTCGCCGCCCTGTACCTGGTCGCCTATCTCACCGGGCCCGGAGTCCGCACACGCGCGCATGGCTCGGACGTGGCATCTGCTCCCGTCCCAGCCTCGATGTCCTAGCTTTCTTCGCGCCAGGTCAGGCGTGAACCACCGATGGTCCGAGTCTCCTTCTGTAAAGGTAAAGGCCGATCGCAACGTCTCCGACAACTAGACTCCGATAGTCGAACCGCTCGAGTCGGGGAGTCGGACCCGGAGTGAGCACTCAGGGAGATGCCGTGGCAACCACACACTCGGCTCATGGAACGGGGCTTTCCAGAGGGCAGGAGTTGGCCGGCGCTTCACCGCTGGTGTCGGTCGTGATCCCCTGCTTGAACGAGGCGAATACGCTCGGCCGATGCATCGACGCCGCCACGTCTGCGCTGCTGGCCGCCGGGATCTCGGGCGAAGTCGTCGTGGTTGATAACGGGTCGACCGATGGCTCTCGGGAGATCGCATCGGCGCGAGGTGCCCGAGTCGTCGTCGAGACGACCCGTGGATACGGCAGCGCCCTTCGGCGAGGGTGTGAGGAGGCACGCGGCACATACATCCTTATGGGCGACGCTGACGAGTCGTATGACTTCTCGCAGGCGAGGCCGTTCATCCAGGGGTTACAAGACGGCGCCGATCTGGTGATGGGAACCAGGATCAACGGAACGATCTTCCCTGGTGCCATGCCTTGGAAGAACCGCTATCTCGGGAATCCATTCTCAACCGGCCTTCTCAATCGGCTCTTCCGGACCAGCATCTCAGATGTTCATTGCGGGATGCGCGCGATCACCAAGGATGCCTATCTGTACTTGGATCTTCGCACGACCGGGATGGAGTTCGCATCGGAGATGGTCATCCGCGCCGCCATGATCGGCATGCAGATCAGCGAAGTACCTATCACCTTCCATCCAGACGGCCGAGAGCGAGCTCCTCATCTCCGCCCATGGCGTGATGGTTGGCGTCACTTCAAGACCATCCTCATCTTCAGTCCCACCGCTCTGTTCCTCGTGCCAGGCCTCACGCTTCTTGTCTTCGGGCTCGTCCTGATGACTGTCCAGATGGTCGCGCCGATAGGAGAACCGCTTCGAATCTTCGGGTTCCGCATGGACTTCCATCGGGCGATCTTGGGATCGCTTCTCGCACTCGTCGGCTACCAGATCGTGTTGGTCAATTTCTTCGCGAAGATCTATGCCATCACCCGTGGGACTATCCGCGAGGATCGCCTCCTTCGCACAGGGTTGAGGTTCCTCACGCTCGAGCGCGTCTTGGCAGTGGCCCTCGTTGTGACGCTCGTCGGCCTCGCTCTTGACGGCGGCGTCGCTTGGCGGTGGCTCCGACACGACTTCGGTCCATTGGCCAGCGGATCCACAAGGGTGTTCATCTTCGGATCCACCTTGATCGCTCTGGGGATGCAAACGATATTCAGCGCCTTCTTCTTCAGCATCCTGCGCGATGACTACGATCGTGATCGCCAGGCGTGACAGTGCCTTTCGGATCCCGTAACGAAGAAGCGCTCGAGTTCGCATCCGTCTCGGGTCCTCGCCTCAGCCCCATCGACGAGTTCCTGCGCGCTTGGCGTATCCGCAAGGCCGAACCGTTCATCGGGTCCGGCGTCAGCGTCCTGGATATCGGTTGTTACGACGGCTCGCTCTTCAAGGCGTACGCAAGCAGGATCGTTCGGGGCATCGGGATCGATCCGAACCCTCACTCATTCGATAGGGATCGGCCGATTCCGCTTCATCGCAGATCGTTTCCCGTCCGATCTGATCGGCGACGAGCGATTCGACGTCATCTCGATGTTGGCCGTTCTCGAGCACGTCGATCTATCGGAGTTGCCCACGTGGCGGGCTGCGTGCGAACGACTTCTGGTGCCCGGCGGGACGCTTCTCCTCACCGTGCCGGCGCCACAGGTCGATAAGATCTTGGATGTTCTTCGCGCTTTGCACCTGATCGCGGGCATGTCGGCTGACGAGCATCACGGCTTCGATCCGTCGTTCGTTCCGCAGCTGTTCGACTCACTACCCTTCCGGATGGTCATCCATCGACGGTTCGAGATGGGTCTGAATCATCTCTTCGTCTTTCGCCGTGGTGCGACTGGCGAGGCTCGGAACGTAGATGTTGACTAGCTGCTAGCGCGTGTACCGGTTCACCGCGAAGAGATTGACGTCACCGATGTGATGGCTCGTCCAGCCTCGATCCCGCATGTATTGGTCCAGCCAAACGACATACGCCGCGTCCGTCGGAGTAACCGTGACGACGCTTTGGTCGGTCGCCAGCCCCGAAGAGAGCTGCTCGGCGACCAGTGCTTGTGTGGATGCGTCGAGCTTGACCGGAAGTGGAACGACGTGCCCAGGCACCGGGTAGAAGGAAGTCTCAGCTGTGAGAGGCCTTGTCGCTCGGGATCGGTGTACCAATCGCGTTGCAGCGACTCCTGGAAGCCCGAGGCGATGAAAACCGTAGCGTCCTGGGTCGCCGTCCCTCGGACTAGTGTCGCGGCCCCTCGGAAGTCACCCGATTTGTATGGCGACGCGAGTTCCAGGATCCAGAGGATCACGAAAACGGCAATGATTGCGCGGCGGGCCTGTGCGGGCTCGACGCGTCTGAGACACACCGCGAAAAGCAATAGCACGCCTGGGGCCGCGATCATGAAGTAGCGTGGCTCGACGAGCTGGACCGGTGATGCGAGAGAGAAGCCGACCAGGTCGCGGCGGGCACCGCTGCGGAGGCGAGCAAAAGGAGCAAGGCCGATCGAGGGGGCACACCGGTCAGCCAACGGAACCGAAAGGTTCGGGAGGTGATTAGGCCTCCCACAGCAACGGCTGCCAGGAGCGCCGGAGGTAAAAGCATCTGTGTGACCCATGGGACCGTCACCGGATTCGGGATGGACCAATCTTCACGCCGTCCCCAGAGCATCATGAGCTCGATACCAACGGGGACGACGAGGAGGACGATGCCGCCGGCGGCGAAGACGAGTCCGCGAAGTCGAACAGCCGTCGAGCCTTCGCGCGACCTGATCAACGCATAGGCGAGCTGCGGGATCAGGACCATGCCGAAGAGCGGGTGGGCGTAGGGGACGGCGGAAGCGAGGACCACGTAGCAGAGTCCAGCCGACAAGCGAGCGGAGTCCAGCCAGACGATAGCGCCCATCTCGAGGCGACGGCCAGCAGGGTCGCGAGAGCGTAGGGCCGCGCATCCGAAGCCGCGAACGCGATCGTTGGCCACGTGACGAATGCGACCGCCGCGATCCTGCCGGTCTCCACGTCGACCAAACGCGTGGCGATCCGGAACACGAGATAGGCTGCGATGCCGGCGAAGATCAGAGATGGAAGCCGGAAGCCGAATTCGCTTCGGCCCGAGACGTGACGGGTGGCCCAGGCGATGAAGTAGTAGAGGGGCGATTGCCCTTGAACCGCCTGAGAGCGGCGGATGACGTGCCCGAGATCACCATTCGCAACCCACCATGTCCCGATCTCATCGGTCCACAAGCTCGAAACATCGGCCTGACCCAGAGAACGAGGATGACCAGACCAGCGATCGTCCACAGGAATGCTCGGTGAAGCGGTTCGTCGACGTCGGGTCCAGGGCCGGAAGGCGAGACCTCGCCCCTGACCTGCTCCCGCGTCGTCGCCCCACCTGCCATCGCAGTCCTCTCAGATCGGCCGCGGTCTCCACACGATAGCGTCCGGGCCTTTGCCCGATGGGATTTTCATCGGTCGGCAGCTTCGCTTACTTCACCGTCTGCGAGGAGATGGAGTCAGCGATATGGGGTCATCGACGCCTTCGTCGCGGCGCCGCCTGGTCGGTCCCGGTATCGTTGCCACCCGGAAAACGTCAATCACCGGGTCTGGGTGACGGACCCAGTGCAGAAGACAACGAAGCAGTAGCGCAGCGCGGATCAGCACGATCGCACCGAGCACCCAAGAAGCGAAGCCTTGGCCGGATATCACGGTCCCGAAATAGTGGTATCGCACGAGGTACTCAGCCACCTCGGCCAGTTGGTACTCGAGGAACAAGAACCAGGGCACGCTTGTCACCGCGAACCACGGAAGCAGCCACAGGCTGTACTGCGACGACCACACCTTGCCGGTCAGCAGCACCATCACGAGGAGCGGGAAGCAGAGACCAGATCGGAACTCCGTCCGCCTTCGCTGCCACGCCACGACCACCACGTACCCGCCGCCGCCAAACCCACGGACGCGATGTTGACGACGCCGTTGGCGGACACAGATGAACAGAGCACCTCCCAAAGGTGTCGAAGTCCGGGGGACGGCGCGAGTTGTAACGGAAGAACCAGACCCAGCCGGCGAAACCGAGGATCGCGAAGGGAAGGTTCGCGACGAGCCACACGCCGCCGGTGACAGCGACAGCCGCGCGTCGGTCCTTCGCGCCCGCTTGATCAGCTCCAACCGAACGGGATCACGAGGAGCCCCGGATAGAGCTTGACGAATGCTCCCAACCCCAACAGAGCTCCAGACCGCGTGTCCCGTCCCCGCAGGAACGAAGCGTTCCCGCGGTCGCGAACGCTACGGGAACCAGATCCCAGTTGAGCGTTCCCGCGGTGACGAGACCGGTGCAGCTGCGAATAGCACGGTTCGGGCACCCATCCGTTCCAGGCTCCAGGCGATCCAGAGGGCGCAGAGATAAAGGCAAGGTTGCCGCCCACGAGAAGCGCCAGTACGGATCTCCTCCGTCGCCGGTCACGGTGGCGACACCACGCATCAGGTACATCGTTCCCGCCGGGTATTCGTCGCACGGGCGTGCAGCGGGGGTTCAAGGGTCGAGATACGGCAAGCGCCCGCCCGCGAGTTGCTCCCAGACGTACAGGTGAGGGATATCCGTATCGCAGAGGAACGCGACGAACTACTCGTTTTCGACCCACGACGCCTGAGGCATGGGCCTTCTGCGCGGTCCCGAGGCCGAACGTGAGGGTGGTGACGATCAACATCAAGGCCAGATGGGAAGAGAGGATGGCCCGTAGCGAACCAGGACGCGCTTTCAGAAGATGTACCCCCAGTTCATGAACGCGACGGCGAGCGGTATCCAGCCGAACAAGGAGATCGACAGGATACCGCGACACGCCCTTGCCACAGGATCGACCATCGCCCAGAAGGCCGGGAAGAGCACGGCGACGAACCTTGGAACCGACAGCAGGGGACGTTCCGGCAGCGGGTACGAGAAGATGAGAACAGGCTGAGGACGACATAGAGGAGATACGGTTTCGGCATATCCGCCACCGGAGCGCGATCGGGATGAAGACCACCGCGGTGAGAGCAGATCGACGTCCAGTAGATGCCCCGTCGATCGGTGATGCCGGTCAAGCCCAGCCACAGCCCGTTCATTAATGTGACGAACGGCACAGCGAACGGAATCCACGAGTCTTGCGCGTGGAACGGCCCGAGGAATCGCCGGCCCGAGGGAACCATAGGCGGCATAGACGGCGGGAGCCAAGAGGGCAAGAAGAAGCCAGATCGCGCCGGTCCGCTCGCCGGGGATCGATGCCAAGCCTCGAAGAGCAGTGCGGGAACCAACAGGACGCCGACGCTCCGCGGCGCCGGTGAGAAAACCGAAGGATCCCGCCAGCCATGGCCGGACCCCGCGCGAGAACCAGAACGTCAGCAAGGATGCGATCAGGAACATTGACTCGCTGTAGGGAGAGAGGAAGAAGAAGCTCACGGGGAAGAAGGCCAGCAGCAGGATGGTTCGTCGCGCGATATCCTCAGAGAACTCGAACGGTGAGTGCGAACAAGATGATCAGCGCTCCGAGGAATGCGAGGTTCGAAACGATGAGAGCGGCGTGGGCTCGCTCACCGAGGAAAGCCTGCGACGGCCCGGATCGCCAGGGGATAGCCGGGGAAGAACGCGGCGCTCGCGTCATCCGGGCGATATCCATCTCGGGCGATGCTCTCGAACCACCCTGCGTCCCACCGGTCCGTTCCGTCGATCGCATTGTGGTAGCCGGGCATCGCCACGGGTTTGCCCACCGCGCCCGACGTGGTCGGAGCGACGACCGTTGGACGGCGAGCACGGCCACGAGCGATAGCAACACTCGGGCTACGCGAACACGGCGAAGCAGAAAACGAGACCGTCACGAGCAACGAGGCGGCCTTCACCTGAACGGGTCCTCAGCCTCTGATCGGGGGCGGTGTCGGTCGGCCATCTCCGTCGTTGTCTAGCACGGAGCACCTCGCAGCCCCGTAGGTCGAAGTCCGTTTCTCGCCCAGGATTGCCTACGATTCGACCGATGCAAGGCGGGGCGTCCACATCCTGGCAAGAACCCGTGACGTGGGCCTGCTCGCCCTCCGGGTTCTTATCGTCGTGCTCGCCGTATCAGCAGCGCCGAGCCGGCCACCGAGTGACGACATCACCCGCTTCGTCGAGATCAAGGAGCAACAGGGCCTGCCGTATCGCGATTTCGACGCGGAGTACGCGCCCGGGGAAGTCCTGATGATTCGCCTGGGAGTTTCCACGGACCCGCGCGCGACCGCCGCCCGGGTCGCAGTGCTCGCCTTCATAGCCGACATCGCCACCTGGTGGGCGGTGCGGATCGGTTGGGGCACAAGGCGGCGCGAGCGCTACCTGTGGCTCGGCGCGCCGCTGCTCGTCTTCATCTATACCCGCTTCGATCTCGTTCCGGTGGCGCTTGCGGCTTGGGGGGCGGTGCTCGCGATCAGAGGGTCACAACGGGCGGGCGGGGCAACGATGGCGATCGCTGCTTTGACGAAGCTCTGGCCGGCGGTCCTCGTCCCGGGCTTCCTCGTCGCGGGATGCAAGCGGGCGTTCGCGTGGGCGGTCCTCGTCGGGGGCGGGTTGGTCGCGGCTTGGGTCGCCGTCGGAGGGATCAGCGGTCTCACGGATGTCCTCACGTTCCGTCACGCGAATGGGTGGGAGGTCGAGAGCTCCGTCGGAACGGTCGTGTGGATCGCGACCGGAGGCCCGATCCGGATCGAGGCCGGCGCGCCGCGCGTCGGCTCCGTTTCGCCCGCAGCCTCCGTCGCCCTGCTCGTCGTGCTGACCGGGTTGGTCGTTGCGATCTGGGTGGTGGCGATGAGACGCAAGCGCGCTGCGTTCGGTGCGGCGTCGGTCGCTGTTATCGGCGCGCTGCTGGCATGTTCTTCGATCTTCTCGCTCCAGTACGCGGCGTGGCTCTTGCCGTGGGCTGCCGTCGCGTGGGTTGAAGGCGATCGCCGGCATTTCTGGATGGTGGCGTCGGTCGAGGTCCTCACCGGGATCCTGTTCGTCGTGTACGAGCCGGAACGAGTTGTGCTCGCTCAGAGCTTGCTCGTCGTCCGGAACCTGTTGGTGATCGCGCTGCCGCTGATGTGGCTCCTCGCCGAGCGCTATGGCCGAGCGTCGAGTGCATCGGCGAGTGCAGATGGTGCGGTGACCGGCAAGCGGCAGACGAACCGCTGACACACGTACGCCGTCGCATCCGCGCCGATCGGTGGCCGATCCGAGAGCAAGGCGACGGTCTCTGCGGCGTCGACGTCCTTCGGTGACGCGACCGCCAGCACGAGGTTCGGCCGCCACCGTGCCCTGACTACCTCGTCGACGAGAGCCTTCGTGTCCGAGGCTTCCGGATCCCCCACGATCGCGACCTCGTAGGACGGGCCCAGGTAGAGGTCGAGGGCGCACAGCGCCTGTCCGAACCCGCTCGGTGCCGACGGCAGGACGTCGCGAACCAGCCGCAGGGCCGACACGGCGGCGTCCTCGTACCGCGCCTCGCCGGTGAACAGGGCGAGCCGAAGGAGCGCCTCGGCAGCCGCCGAGTTCCCGCTCGGGACCGCGTTGTCGTAGAGATCCTTGGGTCGGATCACGAGCTCGTCGGCGTCCGAACCCGTCTGGAAGAAGCCGCCGCGTTCCTGATCGGCGAACCGGTCGAGCAGCGTGTCGCACAGCTCCCGCGCCGCGACGAACCATCGGACGTCGGCGGTCGTCTCGTAGAGCGTGAGGAACGCGCCCGCCAGGAGCGCGTGGTCGTCGGCGAAGCCCCGAACACCGGCGACCCCCTCGCGCCACGAGCGGAGCAGCCGTCCGTCCTCATCCCGCAGGTGGTCCCAGACGAACGCTGCGCAGCTGACGGCGGCTTCCACGTAGGTCCGGTCGTCGAAGATGCGTCCCGCCTCGGCGAAGGCGCGGATCGCGAGCGCGTTCCAGGCGGTCAGGATCTTGTCGTCGACGGCCGGATGCACGCGCGCCTCACGCGCCTCGAACAACCGGCTCCTGGCCTCGTCCCATCTGCCGTTCCCCGCCGGGGCGCGCAACACGTTCGTCCCGTCCCAGTTGCCGGCGGGGGTCGCGCCGAACGCCTCCGCGGCTTCCTCGCCGACCAGCGACACGAGCTCCTCCCACGACCAGACGAAGAACTTCCCTTCGACCCCTTCGCTGTCGGCATCCTGCGACGAGAAGAAGCCTCCCTCGGGATGACGCATCTCGCGCAGCAGGTAGTCGAGCGTTCGCGAAGCGATCTCGCGGTCGTGATCGTTCCGGGTGACGAGCCACGCGCGTGCGTACAGCAACGCGAGCTGCGCGTTGTCGTACAGCATCTTCTCGAAGTGCGGCACCATCCACGCCCCGTCCGTGGAATACCGGGCGAACCCGCCGCCGACCTGATCGAACATGCCGCCGCCCGCCATCCGGTCGAGCGTGAGCACCACCATCTCCAGGGCGTCGGGCACCTCACGGATCGCCTGCCGGAGCACGAACTCGAGCGTCATCGGTTGCGGGAACTTCGGCGCGCCGCCGAAGCCTCCCCACCGTGGGTCGAACGAGTGGCGGAGGGTCTGGAAGGCCTCGTCCGCGACGGCGCCGGTGAGCGGCTCGTCGGAGGCTTCCAAGGCGCCGGCGCGCCGGATCGACTCGATCACCCGGCCGCTCTGGACCTCCACCTCGTCGCGCCTCGTCGTCCACGCGTCGGCGATCCCCTCGAGCACCTGTCGGAACGACGGCAGCCCGTGGCGTGGCTCATCCGGGAAATACGTGCCGGCGTAGAACGGCTTGCCTTCGGGCGTGAGGAAGACCGACATCGGCCATCCGCCGCTCCCGGACATCGCCTGGACGGCGTCCATGTAGATCCCGTCCACGTCGGGCCGCTCCTCACGGTCCACCTTGATCGCGACGAACCGCTCGTTCAGGAGCTTCGCGGTCGTCTCGTCCTCGAAGGATTCCCGCTCCATCACGTGGCACCAGTGACAGGCGGCGTAGCCGACCGAGAGGAACACGGGGCGGTCCTCGCTCCGGGCTTTGGCGAAGGCTTCTTCTCCCCACGGGAACCAATCCACGGGGTTGTGGGCGTGCTGCAGGAGGTATGGGCTGGACGCTCCCGCGAGCCGGTTCGCCTGGCGTTCGGTCATCGACCACCAGTCTGCACGGCCATGCGGGCTCTCACATCGGCGTTCAGAACCCGGCCGCGGCAGCCGATGGTTATGCAGGATGGACGGTCGCCTCCGCGTTTCGGTGGTCGATGACCACAACCGGCTCGTCGAGAGCCTCCGGCTGGCGTGGGGGCATGGCACCCCGTTCCGGGTGCTCGGGCCGTTCGCCCCCGGCGTCGCGGCCCTCCGCGCCGAGCCGGATGTGATCGTGGTCGACCTGGAGCGGGACGACGGGCGCGGGCTCGCGGCCCTGGTGGAGGTGTGCGACGCCGTGCACGACGTCCGCGTCATCGCCGCCACGACGGAGCAAGACCCCGAGCTCGGGTCTGCGATCGTGACCGCGGGAGCCAGCGGCCTCCTGCCCTCGTGGGGCGCACCTGCGGAGATGGAGGATGCGATCCGGCGGGCGATCGCCGGCGAGCTGGTGCTTCCCGACGACCACCTGTCCTCCTTGGTCGACCGGCTGCGTTCCGTCCGTGCCGGTCTCAACGGGGCCACCAACCTGGATTCGTTGACGGCTCGCGAGCTCGAAGTGCTCAGACTGCTGTCCGATGGGCGGAGCACCGTCGAGATCGCCGCGCTCCTCGGCATCAGCCCGATGACCGTTCAGAGCCACGTCAAGAACGTCCTGGCGAAGCTTGGCGTGCACTCGAAGGTGGAGGCCGTCCGGCTGGCCTGGCGCTTCGGGGCGATCGCGATGCCCGCGAGCGCCTGAGGCGTCGCCGGCATCGCGATCGCCGGGTAGCCTCCGAACATGTCGATCAGCCCCACACGCGTCCTCGTCGTGGGCGGTCATCCGGTCATCCTCGGCGTCGTTCGGCTCGCGTGCGACGCGCTTCCGAACGTCCAGATCGTGGCCGAGGCGGGCGATGGCCCGGCCGCGGTCGCCGCGGCCACGTCGCTGACGCCGGAGCTTGCCGTGATCGACCTCGATCTTCCAGGGACGGACGGCGTCGACGTCCTGCGATCGTTGCGAGACCAGGGCTTCCGCGGTCTGGTCGTCGTGGTGTCGGAGCGAGCCGACGGTGCCACGGTGCTGGGCGCGATGCGGCTCGGCGTCGATGCCTATCTGATCAAGCCCGACGGGCTTCGACGGATCGGGGACGCGATCCGCCGCGTCCTCGACGGTGAGCGGGTGATCGATCCGGCGCTGGAGCAAGCAGCCGTCCTCGAGCTCGGACGGTTCGCTCGGCAGGCGCGAGAGAGCTCGGAGATCGACGCGTCGTTGACGTCCCGAGAGCGGGAGATCCTGGAGCTCCTCGCCGAAGGCCTCACGATGCAGCAGATCGGCCGGCGGCTCGACATCTCACCCCGCACCGTCGAGACCCACGTGGCGAACCTCTACCGGAAGCTCGCCGTTCGGAGCCGGGTCCAGGCGGTCTCGCGGGCGGCGTCCCTCGGGCTCATCGAGCTGCGATAGCCGGGCTCAGGCGGCCTCGCTGACCTGCCGATACGTCTTTCGGGACACCGCGACACGGCGGTCGCCCTATCGGCGTTCTGGAGTACGCTCATGGCAGTACGACATCGATGAGCAGGCGACCATCCCCCGAGGCAGCCTCATCCCCGGCACTCCGTCGGAAGCTGGGTGTCGTCCTCATCGACCCGCTCCCCGTCGTTCGCGCAGGACTCTCTCTCCTGGTCGACGGGCGGCCCGACATGGAGATCCTGGCCGAGGCCGGCGACGGCGGTGAGGGGGTCGATGCGCTCGCGCGCGTCCGCCGCTCGCGCGTCGTGGTGCTGGTGGGTCTGGGGCTCGAGGGCGAGCATGACGCCTCGTGGTTGATCCGCACCGTGCGCGAGCGCTTCCCGTCCCACGCGATCCTCGCGATGGGGGCGAACGCCGACCCGACGATGGTCAGCCGTGCGCTCTTCGTGGGCGCCGATGGGTACGTCGACAAGAACATCGACCCGGGCGACTTCCTGGGTGCGATCATCAAGGTCGCCGACCGTGAGATGGTCCTGCAGGGGCCGGTCGCGACCGCGGTCGGGCAGATCGCCGACAGCATCGACCTGCGCCGCGACCTCGACGTCCGCCTCACGGGTCGCGAGCGCGAGGTCCTGGCGGTTGCCGCCGAGGGCCTGACCGCTCGGCAGATCGCGACGCGGTTGGGGGTCCGCGAACGGACCGTGACCACGCACCTCGGACGGATCTACGGGAAGCTCGGGGTGGGCAACCGGCTCTCCGCGATCCGGATGGCCGCCCGTTCCGGGATGGTCAGCGTCGGCTCAGCCGAGTAGTCACGACCGAACGAACACTTCGCCGTCGTCGTCCTTGTAGACGGACGTCCAGCCGGAACCCTGCGCTTCCAGATCCGGAAGCAGGTCCCAGTTGTCGGCGGCGACGATCACGTCCGGATGTCACCCTCGCCAGGACTTCCCGCCAATCGGCGCCGGCGAATCCGACCTGTCCGTAGTCGTCCCAGACGTCCTTCGGGATGATCTCGATCCGAGAGTCCACGAAGACCGGGTTGTCCGGCGTGCGGTACTCGAACCACGAGCCCCACGGCTGATGGACGAACATCCGGGCTCCCGGCGGAACGTGATCGAGTACCGCCTGGGTCACGCCGGGAGGAGCCTGGCTCAGCAGATCGTTCGGCCGCCACCACGGGAGCAGGATCACGACGGCGACGAGCATCGCGGCGATGATCCCCACGGCGGGCGCCTTGGGCTCCCTGCCGGAAGGCGTGGCTTCGGCGGCGGCCGCGGGGAACAGCTCGGCCAGGATCACCGGGGCAACCATCGCCCACCAGACGATCGCCCGTTGCGCGGACATCGCGAGCATGAAGAACACAGCCAGCCAGAGCAGCGTCGTCCATCGCGTCTGCGTGCCGCGCCGAGCGAGGATCGCGACCACGGCGAGCGCGGAGCCGATCATGAACAGGCCCGAGACGTCGGTCGCCGTGACGGGAGCCCATTCGCTGATCGTGTCCCGGATGATCGGGTTGGTCGAGAGGTCGTACGCGTACCGCCAGACGTCGACCCCGAACGGGTTCAGCAGCGTGGCGGCGACGGTGGCCAGGGCCACCCAGAGCAGTCGCCGGGAGCCCGGGACGTGCTGCCGGGCGTCCTGGATCCACGCCAGCCCGACGATCAGCGGGAAGATCGTGAAGCTCCCGTGGACGTTGGCGCACACGGCGGCCAGCACCGGGATCAGGTACAGGCGACGTGGGGCTATCTCCCGAGAGGCGAGCGCCCAGAGCGCGACGGCGAACAAGGGCAAGGCGACGAGCTGCGGGCGCATCGCGAGGGTCGGCGAAGCCACGAGGAACCCGATCACGGTCAGGAGGCTCGAGGTCCGCACGGACGCGCCTCGGGCGCGGCAGGCGAGGTAGACGAACCAGAACGAGGCTCCGACCAGGACAGCCTGAAGGAACGCGAGCGTGGCCCAGCCGCCGTACCGGTGGCCCAGGGCGAGGACGATCTGAGCTCCCCATTGTTGATCGAGCCATGGATGTCCGTAGACGCTGAAGGTGTAGGTGTCGAACCTGGGCAGCGAGTGGGTGGCGAGGATCCCGTCGCCCGCCCGCACGTGATAGGTGAGGTCGGTGGTTCCCATCCGGGACAACAGCGCCACGACGACGGGAACGAGGATCACCGAGCGATGCCCACGCCAGATCGATGGGTCGCCGCCGAACCGCTGCGATCGGGGGAGAGCTCGGCTCGGTCACGGCGAGGCGCATCGTACTGCGAGTCTTCGTCGCATCTGTCGACGCGCTTGACCGCCGGATGGCTACGTAGGAATACGTAGAGCATCTCCGGGAAAGTCGGAATTCCCGCGCCACGTGCTTCCCATCTAAGGTTCCTGCGGGCGGGTAGCATGCGCCCCCGGGTTCAGGTACCTGAGAACCGGTCAAAGACGGGCTTCGGAGGAAGGGGGTGACAGATGTTCCTGCGTATCTACACGGGTGTGACGACCTGGTGGAGCGACCTCAAGGTTCGCGCCGAGGAGGAGAAGGGCGCGACGGCAGTTGAGTACGCCCTGATGGTGGCGCTGATCGCGGTCGTGATCATCGCAGCGGTGGCGTTCCTCGGAAAGGCCGCCAGCAACAAGTTCAGCACGGTGGGCAGCGCCGTCAACGGCGCCTAACACCTGATCGAGCGACCGGCCCGCCGGCCGCTCGATCCTTCTGGTGTGCACCAGAGGGATCGAGGGTCCGGCGGACGAGGACCCGTGAGGTTTGGCCCGGGCAGGTTTGGCGGGAGGGAGAAAGGTGGCGAGATGCTCCTGCAGATCTACACGGGCGTAACTGTTTGGTGGAGCGACCTCAGGGTTCGCGCTCAGGAGGAGAAGGGCGCGACGGCGGTTGAGTATGCGCTGATGGTGGCGCTGATCGCGGTCGTGATCATCGCGGCGGTTGCCTTCCTCGGCAAGGCCGCCAGTAACAAGTTCAGCACGGTTGGAAGTGCGGTCGACAACACGTAAGTGCAGAGCGGGCCGGATCGCCGGCCGCTCGATCCTTCGGGGAGAAGGTCGGAGGGATCGAGGGACCGGCGGGATCGGTACTTGGAGGAGTACCGATGAAGGTGCCGGGTGAACGGCAGGAAAAGGGGTGACAGATGTTCCTTCGTGTGTACACCGGCGTTAACGTCTGGTGGAACGACGTGCGGACCCGTGCCCTGGAAGAGCGGGGCGCGACGGCCGTGGAGTATGCCTTGATGGTGGCCTTGATCGCGATCGTCATCGTCGCGGCCGTGGCCTTCTTGGGGAAGGCGGCGAGCAACAAGTTCAGCACGATCGGCAGCGGCGTCAACAATGCGTGAGACCATATGGGCGACCTCCGGTCGCTCAGTATCTCGGCCCAGGATGCCGAGGTACTGATGGACCGGAGGACGAAGGAAGTGGAGCGATGAGGATCCCCCAGAGGCTCCGTCGCGAGGACGGGGCCGCAGCCGTTGAGTTCGCGTTGATCGTCGGCGTGCTCGCCATGTTGATCTTCGGCATGCTGCAGTTCGGATTGACGTTCTTCGAGCTCCAGAACCTCCGTGCAGCGGCCCGTGAAGGCGGCCGGCTCGGCGCGGTCGACGCGACGCCCGACGCGATCCGCGACAAGGATCGAGAGCGCGTCGAACGGAGCGATCTCGCAGGCGGAAGCGAGCAACACCAGCTTCGTCAAGGTCTCGTACTCCGACAACGGAACGTTCACGGGATCGGAAGCGAACCTGACCGGGAACACGCACCCCGCCTGCTCGTCGAGCAGCGCCGGTCACGACCGATGCCGCCGTTCGCGTCGCAGATGTTCATCGCCAACGCGCCGGCTCACCTCAAGAGTCTGTTCACGCTCAACATCCCGCTGCTGCCGACGATCACGCATGACGCCGACGATCGACGCCCAGTTCCGATGCGAAGGAGTGAAATCAACACGATGACGCGCCCGTCGGCGTTTGCGTCCTTGACCCGCACGAGAGAACGCGGCGCGACCGTCGTCATCGTCGCGCTCGTCTGGTCGCGATGTTCGGGATGATCGTGCTGGTCGTCGATGTCGGTGGGCTCCTCTGGAAGCGGCGCGAGCTCGTGAACGCCTCGGACGCGGCCGCCCTGTCTGCTGCCCAGACTGTGCGCTTGAAGCTCGCGATCGACGCCGAGAACGCGCAAACAGGCAGCCGATGCTCTGGCCGCGACAGAACGTTTCCGGGAACGGGCCTCACCGGCATCGTCCAGGACTCCGGTAACTTGCCACACGGGCTGGGACCGGCTGGGTGAAGGTGCAGTACTCACAGCAACAGCACCTGTTCTTCGCGCCGGTGCTCGGGTTCTCCAACCAGAACGGCGTGACCACGCAGGCGACGGCGATCTGGGGGCCGGCGGGCGCCGCAATCCAGTTCCGGTCGTCGTCTACGCGAACAGTTTCAACACTGCAAGATCGACGCGGATCCCACGCCGGGTGTCGGCTGTTACATCTGGGAGGACAACAACAACACGAAGGATCGCAATCGGGGTTCGGCTTCCTGGATCTGCGGACCGACGATCCCGACGAAGTACGGCTGGGATTCCGTCCCGGGGCGCACGTGCTCCGACGCCGGGATCCGACGTCAAGAACTGGATCGAGCACGTATCCGAACCCGAACGTCGGCGACCTGCCGAGTCCACTACCCGAATCCGACCTACGTGTGTCGGGTCGACGGCGAGAAGCAGAAGCCGTGGGCCGAGCTTGGGGAACCTCGTAGGGGAATGCCCTCGTACTTCCCGATCAACCGCTGCTACAGCAACCCGGTCGGACAGCAGTTCGGGCAGATCGACTCGATCGGGCCAATGCAGGTTCCTTGCGGCAACACGCCGCACCAATACGACATCATCGGGTTCGTTGCACTGAAGCTCACGGGGTCTACGACGCGAACGATCCCGCGGTCCAGGGATCGAGCGGCACATGCTCGGGCCCCTCTCGATCCCCCAGATCCCGCCCGGCAGCCCTCCGTCCGTCGCCCTCAGCACCTTCGGAGCGGCCAACGGCTGCTTCACGAGCGCGCCGGACGCGTATTCGAACATCACCCTGACGAAGGTGAAGAAGCAGGACCCCGGCCCGGATCCTGTTCTCAACCAGGACTACTCGATCGACATCGTCGGACCCGAAGAACCCGATCCTGACCTGGATCACCGCGGGGCCGGCGAACGAGAACCAGACTACACGCTCAGGTTCGATTGGGCGAAGGGCGGCCTGTGTGGAATCCCGCCTGCGGGCAACTACTCGGGCCACTGCATCACCGTCGAGGTCGTCGAGGTGCAAGATCGGCGGGACGCCCGGGCAGCGGGTCGCCCGATTCCAACATCCGGGCCGTCAAGCTCTGCGATCGAGCGGTCACGGGCTCATGTCTGCCCGTGAACGTGCCGAATCCTCTGAGTGGAGACCAGCATGACCAAGAACCGGGCGATCAAGGTCCGTCCGAGGTGAATGGAAAGGGGTAGCGGGGATGAGGTCTCGAGGTCTGGTGGTTGCGATCGCTGTCGTGCTCGCGGTCTTGGCGGCCGTGGGCGTGATCGTCTACACGAACAGCGTCAAGAACGGCACGGGTGCGGACACGACCGCGGTGATCGTGTCCAACCAGGACATCCCGGCGAACACGCCGCTCAACCCGTTGATCGACTCGGGGGCGTTCGGCGCCGTGAACGTGCCGAACGACACGCTCGTCTCTGGAGCCGTGACGGACGAGAACGAGCTGCGGGACCAAACGACGTCATCCACGATCTACGCCAACGAGCAGATCCCGACATCGCGGCTCGCGACCGGGACGAGGCAACACGCTCGGCATCTCCGACGGTCACGTCGGGTTGGGCATCCAGGTCGACGGTCCGCAGTCGGTCAACGGCTACATCCAGAACAACGACCAGGTCGTGATCTACGCCACGTTCCCGCAAGGGGAGACCGTGACGAAGCAGGACCTGAAGCACCTGCTCGCGCCGGCCCAGCTCCAGAGGTTCCTCACTGCGCTCACAGACGGAGACACCACGCTGCCAACACGCCCGTCATCACGATGCCGTTCGACTTCACGCTTCCGCTGGTCAAGTCGGTGCGGGTGCTGGCGATCAACAACCCGCCGGTCGACTCGACCACCGGGAAGCCGGGCAACGGTGGTTCGACGCTCGTGCTCGACATGCTTCCGGACGACGCCCAGGCGCTCGTGCTCGCCAACACCGACGCGACGCAGCTGTGGCTCGGCCTGCTGCCTCCGAACAAGGACGGGTCGGCCGCCACCGGCTACAAGTCGCCCGCAACCTTCGGGGTGCCGTTCGCCAAGGTCACCGGAGTGGGGGCGCCTTGACAGACGCGAGCGTCGTCGCCGTCGGGACGCCGCAATCGTTCCGCCAACAGCTGGCTCGATCGCTGGAGCTCGAGGCCGAGGAGGTGGGCTGGGTCCAGTCCGCCACCGCGGCCGAAGAGCTCCTGATCGGCCCGTACCACACGGTGGACGTGCTCGTGCTGTCGCCCGAGGTCAAAGAGGCCGACGCGCTCGGCCTGGCCGAGTTCGTCGGGCGCACCTCGCCCGGGACGGCGATCGTCCTGGTCCGCGACCACACGTGGAACGGACTCCTGCCCGCCGCGATGCGGGCCGGGATCCGCGATGTCGTCGATATGACCCAGGGGACCGACGAGCTGCGCGAGGCCGTGGAACGCGCGATCTCGTGGGCCTCGAACCTGCGGTCCGCGAACGCCAGCGGGGCCAAGTCCGAGGGCGCACGCACGCAGCGCGGGCACATCATCTCGATCTTCTCGTCCAAGGGCGGATCGGGGAAGACGTTCCTCACGACCAACCTCGCCACGGCGATCGCGCAGGTGACGGGTGAGGACACGGCGCTCGTGGACCTGGACGTCGACATGGGCGACGTCTTCACGTACTTCGGACGGGAGCCAACGGCGAGCGTCACCGACCTGATGGAGCTCGGCGAGGGCGCGGACCGCGCTCGGGTGCGCGAGGTCGGGGTCGAGGTCGCGCCGCACACGTGGGCCTTCGGCGCACCGCCGGACCCCGCGGCCGAGGCGCCGGCGGGCGAGGCGATCGGGAAGTTCCTCCGCACGATCCGCAACGAGTTCGCGTTCGTGATCGTGGACGCGTCGGTCGACTATTCGGATTCGGCGCTCGTGTGCTTCGACCTCTCGGACATGATCTGCCTGGTCACCAGCTTGGACGTCGTCGGCGTGAAGCACCTGTCGAAGGCGCTGGACACGCTGCTCACGATCGGGCTCCCGCGCGAACGGTTCCGGGTGGTCTTGAACCGCGCGGACTCCAAGGTCGGCCTGGATGCATCCGATGTGGAGCGCGTCATGAAGATCCGCGTCGACGCGATGATCCCGTCGAGCCGGCTGGTTCCGACGTCCCTCAACAAGGGCCGTCCGGTCGTGCTCGAGGAGCCGAGCTCCGAGGTATCGCAGTCGATCAGCAACCTGGCGACCCGGTTCGCCGGGAGCGCGACGCAGGTCGGCGAGCTCGGAGGGATCGAGGTCGCCGACGACAGGAAACAGCAGAAGAAGAAGGGCCTGTTCGCCCGTTCCGGGAAGAGCTAAGGAGGCATCCCCCCATGTCGCTTGCAGATCGCCTCGCGAAGGCACAACAGCGAGACCGGATCTCGGAGGTTCGAGCGCGGGTGCAGGAGCGCCTGGTCGAGTCGCTGGGTCCGCGC
The DNA here is from genome assembly GCA_963765865.1 of uncultured Actinomycetes bacterium. Taxonomy (GTDB): domain Bacteria; phylum Actinomycetota; class UBA4738; order UBA4738; family HRBIN12; genus AC-51. The sequence continues at coordinate 203,429 of CAVXYE010000015.1, read as the reverse complement.
CTGTACGACGCAACGCTTGTCGGACACCGAGCTCGAGGGTCTGGTCCACCAGCGGCTCCGCGAGCTCCTGGACGACGAGGAGGGGCCGCTCTCCGCGCAAGAGAAGCTGCTCATCGTCCGCCAGATCGGCGACAGCGTCCTTGGCCTCGGCCCGTTGGAGCCGTTCGTCCGTGACCCGGAAGTCACGGAGATCATGGTCAACAACTGGGACACGATCTACGTGGAGCGCGCCGGCAAGCTGTATTGGACGGGCACGAAGTTCCACGACGACCAGCAGCTCCGGCGGACGATCGACAAGATCGTCGGGAAGGTCGGGCGCCGCGTGGACGAGGCGTCGCCGTACGTCGACGCGCGTCTGCCCGACGGCTCCCGTGTGAACGCCGTGATCCCGCCGCTCTCGATCGACGGGCCGGCGCTCACGATCCGGAAGTTCGCCGCCGATCCCTACCAGGCGGACGACCTGATCGAGTTCGGGACCATGACGTCGCCGGTCGCGCAGTTCCTCGAGGCGTGCGTCCGCGGCCGGATCAACGTCCTGGTCGCGGGAGGAACGGGCGCCGGGAAGACCACGACGCTCAACGTGCATCTCGTCGTTCATCCCGGACGACGAGCGCATCCTGACGATCGAGGACGCCGCGGAGCTCAAGCTGCAACAGCCGCACGTGATCCGACTGGAGTCGCGCCCGCCGAACATCGAGGGGAAAGGCCAGATCACGATCCGCGATCTGGTCCGCAACTCCCTCCGCATGCGTCCCGACCGCATCGTGGTCGGGGAGGTTCGTGGCGCCGAGGCCCTGGACATGCTCCAGGCCATGAACACCGGTCACGACGGGTCGGTCAGCACGATCCACTGCAACAGCCCGCGCGACGCGCTGAGCCGCCTGGAGACCATCACGATGATGGCCGGGATGGAGCTCTCCAACCGGGCGATCCGTGAGCAGATCGCCTCGGCGATCCAGCTGATCGTCTACCAGCAGCGCCTGAAGGACGGGACCCGTCGCTTCACGCACGTGACCGAGGTCGCCGGCATGGAGGGCGAGGTGATCACGCTGCAGGACATCTTCCTGTTCGACTTCTCCGCCGGGATCGACGAGGAAGGTCGGTTCAAGGGGCGCCTGAAGTCCACGGGTCTGCGACCCAAGTTCTTGGACAAGCTGGCCGAGCGCGGCGTGTACGTCGAGCCCGAGCTCTTCGCACTGGAGTCGAGGGAGGTCTGATGGTTCTGGCGGACACCTTCTGGACGTCCTCCACCGCGCAGATCCTCATCGCGGTGGTGGTCGGTCTGGTCGCGTTCCTCCTCGCGTGGTTCCTGCTGGGGAGCGCGGCGAGGGCGAAGAAGGATCGCGAGGTCGAGGCGCGGATGCGCGCCGTCATCGCCCCTGCACAGCAACCGATGGCGGCCGGCGGACCGCAGATCGTTGCGGGTACCGGGTGGATCCCCGACAACGTGACCCGGTTCGGGAAGCGGTTCGCCGATTCGCGTGGGTTCAGCGACCGGCTCGACGCCGAGCTGGAAGCCGCCGGGGTCTCCCTCCGGTCGGGCGAGTTCGTCGTCGCCTCGGTCGCCGCGGCGCTGCTCTTCGGGGTCCTCGGCGCCGCGCTGCTTCGCAACGCGCTCCTCGCGTTGATCGTGGCGGGGGTCGGGGCGGCCTTCCCCACGCTCATGCTCCGGAGTGCGCTCAGCAAGCGCGCCGAGCACCTGCGCGACCAGCTTCCCGACGTGCTCACGATCCTGGCGTCCTCGCTCCGCGCCGGGCACAGCTTCCTCCAGTCGCTGGACACGGTGGCGAAGGAGATCGCGCATCCGGCCGCTGCGGAGTTCCAACGGGTGGTGGCCGAGATCCGTTTGGGCCGGCCTGCCGAGGACGCGCTCGAGGCGCTCGCCCAACGGGTCGGGAGCCCCGACTTCATGTGGGCGGTGCTCGCGGTCAACATCCAGCGCGAGGTCGGCGGAAACCTCGCGGAGATCCTGGACACGGTCGCCGATACCCTCCGGGAGCGCGCGATGCTCCGTCGGCAGATCAAGGTGCTCACCGCGGAGGGCCGACTCTCCGCCTGGGTGCTGGCGCTCCTGCCGGTGGCGATCGGGCTCTACATGGCGGCGGTCAACCCCAGCTACATCGGGTTGCTCGTCACCACCACTGTCGGACTCGTGATGCTGGGGACCGCGATCATCCTGATGTTCCTCGGCATCCTCTGGATGAGAAAGATCGTGAACATCGATGTCTGACGTCTGGCTGTTCCTCGCGATCGGGTCGCTCTTCCTCGCGATCGTGCTGGTCGGCGTGTTCATCGACCAGACGATCGCCGAGCGGCACCGTGCCGTCCGGCTGTTGGAGTCGCAGGTCACGGCGGGCGGCCAAGCCGCGCCCCGGGTCGACCTGCGCGAAGAAGAGCTCAAGGAGAACTTCGGGTCGCGTGTGTTCGTCCCGATCGTCACCCGGGCGGGGCGGATCGCTCGACGGGTGACGCCGCTCGACGCTCGCGACCGGATCAGTAAGAAGTTGCTGGTTGCCGGGAGTCCCGCCGGGTGGGACGCCGAACGGGTGCTCGCCTTCAAGATCATCGGTGCGATCGCCGGGTTCGTCGGATCGCTGCTGCTACTGCAGATCATCTCGTTCTCGTCCTTCCTCCAGATCGTGATCATCGCGTCTGCTCACGTTCGTCGGGTTCGTCGTGCCGGATTCGATCCTGAACAGCCGTGTCGAGGACCGGAAGAAGGAGATCCTGCGGACCCTCTCCGACACGCTCGACCTGTTGACGATCAGCGTGGAGGCGGGGCTCTCGCTCAACGCCGCGATCGCGCAGGTCGTCCGGAACGTGCCGGGAGTGCTCTCGTCGGAGTTCGCGCGGATGCTCCAGGAGATCCAGCTGGGCGTGCCCCGGTCGGACGCGTTCCGGCATCTGGCCGAGCGGACCGACGTGGACGAGCTCAACGCCTTCGCGCTGGCCATGATCCAGGCCGACATCTTCGGGGTCTCGATCGCGAGCGTCCTGCGGACGCAGGCGGCGCAGCTCCGGATCAAGCGTCGTCAGGCGATCGAGGCGAAGGCGCAGCAGACACCCGTGAAGATCGTGTTCCCGCTGGTGCTCTGTGTCCTTCCCGCCCTGTTCGTCGTGATCGTCGGCCCGGGCGCGATCCAGATCTTCAACAGCTTCATCAACCTTCAGAGCTAGGGCCCGCGCGGACGGGCCACGCTCGTCATGCCCGTTGCTACGCTCTGCGCCCATGAAGGTGGCGTACCAGGGCGAACCGGGCGCGTACAGCGAGCGAGCCGTTCGCAGCGCGTTCCCGGATGCCGACCCGCTCCCGTGCGACACCGTCCGTCTGGTCTTCTCCCGCGTGACCAGCCGCGAGGCGCCCTTCGGCGTGGTCCCGCTCGAGAACTCCCAAGCGGGATCGGTGAACGAGACCTACGACCTGCTCCAGCACACGTCCCTGCTCCGGGTGGTCGGCGAGGTGCTCGTTCGGGTGGATCACGCGTTGCTCGGCGTCCCCGGCGCCCGGCTCGAGGACGTCCGGCGCGCGCGGTCGCACTGGCAGGCGCTCGCGCAGTGTGAGGAGTTCCTCTCGTCGCTTCGGATCGAGCCGGTCCCGGTGCACGACACGGCGGGCGCGGCTCGCATGATCGCGGAGTCGGGATCGACCGAGGACGCCGCGATCGCGAGCGTCGACGCCGCGTCCATCTTCGGGCTGGCCGTCCTCGCCGAGCGGATCCAGACGGAGAAGGAGAACTTCACGAAGTTCGCGGTGCTCGGCACCGAGGATCCGGGGCTGGGGGAACCGGACACCACGTCGCTGGTGATGGCGGTGCTCGACCGGCCGGGCTCGCTGCTCGGGGCGTTGCAGCCCTTCGCCGAGCGAGGGATCAACCTGCACAAGCTGGAGTCCCGTCCGCGGCGAGGCAAGGCGTTCGAGTACCTGATGTACGTCGACGTGATGGCGCCCGGAGGATCGCCCGAGCTCGAGGCCGCCCTCAAGGAGGTCGAGGACCACACGTCGATGCTGCGGGTGCTCGGGACCTACCGGTCGGCGGGCGAGCCGATCTGACGCGCGGATGACGACCACCGGGCGTCGCAGGTCCTCGGGCCCCATCCCGGTGTGGCTGGCGGTGTTCGTCACGATCGTCGGCGTCCTCTCGGTGATCCACGCGGCGCGCGGCGTCGCCGCGACGAACGAACCGCCGTTCCCACGACCGAACGGACCCGTCCAAGTTCCCGAACCGATCAACACGACGTTCCCCGGGCTGACGACCTTCCGCGGGAACGCCAGCCGCAGCTACTACGGGCAAGGACCGGTGCCCGCCGCGCCCGTGGTGCGGTGGGTCTATCCCTCCGACGGTTCGAAGATGTGCGCGATGTCCGCGGAGACGCAGACCGGGCCGCAGAAACAGTGGTGCGGGACGGGGTGGACCGGGCAGCCCAACGTCGTGCCCTGGCAGGGAGGGATGCAGGTGCGCGAGGGCGCGTTCGACGATGGCTATCACTTCCTCGACGCCGGGTCCGGGACCCCGCAGCTGCCGGTCTTCCAGACCGGCGACCTGGCGAAGGGCTCGGCCACGACCGATTCCGACGGCTATCCGCTCTACTACGCGGGCTCGCGTGACAACAAGTTGCGGGTGATCGCGACGGATCGGCCGGTGCCCACCGAGCTCTGGTCGGTCGACTCGACCACCTCGGTCCCGCACCCGATGTGGAACGACGATTGGGACGGCGCTCCGCTCCAGCTGGGGGACTACCTGATCGAGGGCGGGGAGAACAGCTACCTGTACGTGATCCGCCTGCATCGTGGGACGGGATCCGATGGGCTCGTGCGCGTCGATCCCACGATCGTCACGACGATCCAAGGCTGGGACGACCAGCTCCTCGCGGACCTCGGGACGCCCGACGGCCCGCCTTCGAGCGGCCCGATCGACACGCAGTGGGACGTCTCGATCGAGAACTCGGTGGCCTTCCGCGACGGCGTCGTGTACTTCGCGAACTCGGGCGGCCTGGTCCAGGGGTGGGACATCTCCGACATCCTGCACGGCGGCACGGTCGCCACGGAGGTCTTCCGGTTCTGGACCGGCGACGACACGGATGCCTCGGTCGTGATCGATGACCAGGGCTTCCTCTACGTCGCCAGCGAGTATCAACGGTTCGACGATCGGTCCAAGCAGGTGGGTCAGCTGATGAAGCTCGATCCGCGGAACCCCACCGATCCCCTCGTGTGGAGCATCCCGGCGACCGAGATCGGGTTCGAGGGCGCAGGAGGGAGTTGGTCCACCCCGGCGCTCTACGGCGATTACGTCTACTTCACGACGGCGGCGGGCCGCGTGCTGGAGGTGGAACGATCGACCGGCCGGATCGTGTGGCAGCTCCAGATCGGGGCGCCCGCGATCGCGTCCCCGGTCGTCGTGGACGGGACGCTGCTGCAGGGGGATTGCTCGGGGCACCTCTACGCCTGGGACGTCAGTGACCCGACGGTCCCGCCCCCGCTCCGGTGGAGCCTGGATCTGGGCGACTGCATCGAATCGACCCCCGCCGTGTGGCAGGGCTGGCTCTATCTCGGGACCAGGGAAGGGTTCCTCTACGGGATCGCCGACCAGGGCACGGCCGTCCCCCAGCCGGCCGCCTAGATCAGCCGAACACCTGGGGGAACTGCGACCGGATGTCGGCCGTCCGCCAGACGGTTACGACCACGGCGAGCACGGCGAGGGCGACCATCGTCGCCACGAAGACCTGGGTGCGTGATCGCGGCCGCCCGAAGCCGTCCACGGCGAGCCCACCGATGATCCCGGTGGTCAGTCCTCCGACGTGCCCCCGCCAGTCGATCCCCGGGATCGTGAACGTGAGGATCAGATTGATCACGATCAGCGTCCCCATGCTCCGCATGCGCGCCGCGTAGAAGGCCAGGTGGCGGCGTTGGTAGTTGTAGGCGAAGAAGACGCCGAAGAGGCCGAAGATGGCTCCGGAGGCCCCCACGGACGGGATGACCGGCGCAGCGATCGCGTAACTCGCGACCGACGAACAGAACCCGGTCACGAGGTACAGCGCGACCATCCGCCAGCGACCGAGCTCCTGCTCGACGACACCCCCGACGATGTACAGCGCGTAGCCGTTGAAGGCCAGGTGGATCAGCCCCGCGTGCAGGAACATCGCGGAGAACAGCCGCCACCACTCGCCCGTTGCCACGCCGACGATCTCGCCGCGGGACTGGAACAGCCCGACGTTCGCTCCGAGCCGCACCAGCGTCGGGGTGGTTGGACCCCCGATCAGGGAGCCGGGGCCGCCGGCGATGACCTCCACCGCGTAGATGCCGACGAGCGACAGGAGGATCAGGTTCGTGAGCGTGAGGCCGCGACCCGTCGTCCCGACCCGCTCGGCCGGCCGGTGGAACTCCTGCTTCTGCTCCTTCACGCACTCGGGACACTGATGTCCCACCGGCGCGGGATACATGCAGTCCGGGCAGATCGGCCGCCCGCACCGCGTGCAATGCACGCCGGTCTCGACGTCGGGATGCCGATAGCAATGCTCGATGACGGGGGGCGGCGGTGGCACGGGCGTCGGATCCACGACCGCAATCGTACGGGCGGGCCGTGGATGCGCCCTGTGGATCAGCCGTGAGGATCGTGGTCGTGCGGGTCGACGTGGACCATGACGTCGGCGAGGCGTGGGACCTCATGGAGCAAGGCGTGATGGACGTCGTCCGCGATCGCGTGGCCCTCCTGCACGGTGAGCGTCGGCGCGACCGCCACGTTGAGCTCGGCGAGCAACCGGTGACCGCTCCAGCGAGCCCGCGCCTCCGTGACGTGCTCGACGCCGCCCACGGCGCCCGCGACCGCCTCGATCAGCGCCAGGGTCGTCTCGTCGGTCCCGTCCAGCGCGCGGTGCAGGACGGCGCGGGCCGCCCGCCAGAGCGTGATCAGGATCGCGATCGTGATCGCGAGCCCCACGAGCGCGTCGGCGCGCTCGAACCCGAGCATCACCCCGATCGTGGCGACGATCACCCCGAGCGACGCGAGCCCATCGGTCCGGGCGTGCAGACCGTCCGCCACCAGGGCCGCCGAGCCGATCCGGCGTCCGACCCGGATGCGATAGGCAGCCACGGCTTCGTTGCCGATGAAGCCCACGAACCCGGCGACCAGCACCAACCCGGTCGAGGTGACGCTCTGCGGATGGATCAGCCGCTGCACCGCCTCGATGGCGGCCACGACGGCCGACCCGAAGATCAACGCCACGATCACGAGTCCGGCGACGTCTTCCGCTCGGTGGTAGCCGTAGGGATAGCGGCGGCTCGGCGGCTTGCGCGCGAGCCGGAACGCGATCAGCAAGGGGATCGCCGTCAGCGCATCCGTGAGGTTGTGGATCGTGTCCGCGAGCAGCGCCACGGATCCCGACAGCATCGCCACGACGAGCTGGATCGCGGCCGTGAGCGCGAGCCCGCCCAGCGAGATCCAGGTGGCGCGCGTCCCGGCCCGGGTCGCCAGCAACGCCGCGTCTGCCGGCCCGAAGTGCTCATGGTCCTGGACGGACATCGCGAGCACCGTAACAGTCGATGTTGGGTGGGGAGTCGAAGAGCGGACTTCAGCCGGCGACGCGACGGAGCTCGGTCATGACCTGGCTCGGATCGAACAGCGGCCCCCAGCGATCCGCGATCATGCCGTTCGGAGCGATCAGGTACAGCCACGGCTCCGTGAGGTTGCCCTTGCGCAGGAGCCACGCGGCCGCGGCCCGGTTGATCTGGTGCTTGTCGTAGTTCGCGTAGATCTCCACATGGATGTAGTCGGCGTCCTTCGGGCCGGTCTTCGCGATCTGTTCGAGCGCGTCCGTGGATGGACCGCAGAACTGGCTCATGCAGTAGACCGGCGTCGCGAACAGGACGAGCGCTGCGCGGTGCGCGGCGATCGCGCCGGCGATCGTGGCGCGGTGGAGCTCGGGATCGGGAACCGGGGCGCCTCCCTGGGCCCGGGAGTCGATCGCCGCGTGATCGACGTGCGAGCTCATCGTGAGGTTCTTCGTGGGAAGGGCTCGCTCGCCGGGCGCCGGGAGCGTCGGTTCCGAGGAGACCGAGAATTGCGTGGAGAGGGACTGGTGCGATCCGTCGACGTCGAAACCGACGTCGGCCTGCCAGACCCCCGCAGCATCGAACGTCCCGTCGAACTCGTAGACGCCGCGGGCCGTGCTGGGGTCGGTCAGTTGCGGGGTGCCGGTGTCGGCTCCGGTTCCGGGAGCCCCGACGTACCGCGCCGTCCCCTGCAGCGGCGTGCCCGGGCCACCCTGGAACGGGCTGAGCTGGATGTCGATCGAGCCCGAGGTCAGCAGCTGGACGCCCTGGTCGGACGAACGGAACACGCCGATCTGGAACCGTTGGGGCGCCTTCGCGTACAGATCCGTGCTGCCGACCTCGGCGGAGTAGTTCCCGCCGCCCGCCGCCGAGGTGGTCCCACCCGAGCTGCACGCCGCGAGGGTGATCGCGCACGCGAGCAGCGCGACGGTCAGCCGAGACATGGCCACATGTTCTCGTACGCGACGAAGAGCGTCCGGGTTCGTCAGATCGCTCCCTCCAAGCGCAGGAGGAACTCGCGGCGCTCCGGATGCCCTCCGTAGGTGCCGAAGCCGGGTCCGGCCGGAACCACTCGGTGGCAGGGGATCCACAGCTCGGTGGGACAGACGCGCAGGGCGTGGCCGGCCGCGCGCCACGCGCGCGGCCGGCCGGCGGCAGCGGCGACGTCGCCGTACGTGCGGAGCTCGCCGTACGGGACGGCGATCGTCGCCTGGTAGACCGCCCGCGTGAACGGCGTGCCGGTGGACCGGAGGTCCACCGGCACGCCGAAGACCCGGGCGGTCCGGGCGAAGTACGCGCGGGCGTCCTCCCGGGCCGCGGACAGCGCGCGCTCCGCGCGCGCGGCCCGCGCCCCCAGCCGCTCCTCGACCTGCGCCAGGAACGATCCTCGATCCGCGGCGAACCCGGATGCGACGATCCCCACGTCCGTGGCGACGATCGTGAGCTCGCCGAGCGGCGTGGCGACCGACGTGAAGCCGAGGCTCAGATCGGCGGCCATGGGAACGGGCGAACCCCGGGTTCGGGCTCCGGGAACCGTCCGAGCGCGAGGAGCCGCCCGAGCCGCTCCGCCGTCGCTTCCACCTCGGGTTCGGCCAGGAGCTTCCGGAGCTCGGCCCGGGTGCTGCCGCCCGGCTCGAGCGCGGTCGCCAGCTGGGTCAGGTCGGCGCAGAGCTGGTCCGGGATCGGCTCGCCGACGAACTCCCAGATCACCGTTCGCAGCTTCGGTTCGTCCGAGAAGCTCACGCCGTGGTCGATCAACCAGATCTTCCCGTCGTCGCCGAGCAGACAGTGCCCGGCCTTCCGGTCGGCGTTGTTGATGACGACGTCGAACAGGGCGACCCGACGGAAGTCGTCCGCTCGTTCCCGCCCCAAGGTGAAGTAGTGCTGCGTCGCGTCGAACCGAACGAACAGCTGGAGCGATCCCGGCCCCTCCGGACCGTCACGGAGCACGGTCGGGGGAACGTTCGGCCACCCGAGGGCGTCGGCGACGACGTAGGCGGCCACCTCGCGGCGGTGCAGGGTGCCTTCGGGGAAGTCCCACAGGGGGGTCTCGCCGCGCTCGGGCTTGTAGATCGCGAAGCACTCCTCGCCTTCGAGGTGACAGCGAACGAGCAAGGCGTCGTTGGACGAGTCCGGCATCAGGCCGAGGACGTCGATCGCTCCTTCGGCGAGCGGCCGTGGGATCACGCGCGAGCTGCGCGGTGCCCGTTCGTTGCCGGACACACGTGGCCCTCGGGGTCGATCGGGTTGCCGCAGAACCGGCAGGTCGGGCGGCCGCGCTCGGCGACCTCGGCGCCGTGACGCGACAGGGCGAGCATCTGCTCGCGGCTGGCCCACAGGCGGATCGTCTCCGGTTCGCCCTCCGGGCCGATCGCGAGCGGGTCGTCGTCGAGGAGCCCGGGACCCTCGTCGTCGGCTTCGTCCTCGTCCTCGGGCTCGAACTCGGTGACCTCCAGCAGGAACCGGTCACCGTCCGGGTCGTAGCCGATCGACAGGCGCCCCGCGTGGAACAGGGGATCGACGGGTTCTTCGAGCGCGAGCTCCGTCTCGTCGAGCGGCCCGGTCTCGAGCGGCACCTCGGCGAGGAGCTCGAGGACGGATTGCGAGAGGAGCACGACCTGTTCCTTCTCGACGACCACGGTGACCAGCTCGTCGCCGGCACGGGCCTGCAGGTAGAAGGTCCGCATCCCCGGCTCGCCGAGCGCATCCGCGGTGATCCGATCAACGGGTCCGAGCTCCACGACGGTTATCCTCGCAGCTTCCCCGAGCGGCGGCGCCCGCCGTCGGCCGCCGCCTCCCAGGGAGCGACGGCCGGCTCGCCGAACCGCTCGAGCCCGCCGGTGTCGTTCGCCAATACCACCCTTCGTTGGCCGCCGTCGATCACGACCACGGAGACCGACGCCGTGTCCACGACGATCCGCTGGAAGTCATCCAGCGGCGTCCCCAGCAGGTGGGCGAGCACGATGCGAACGATGTCCCCGTGGGAGGCGACGGCGACGCGGCCGCGGGGATGTCTCCGCGCGATCCGGTCGACCGCGGCGACGGCGCGCGCCTCGGCCTCGACGAAGCCCTCGCCGTCGGGGAACCGGAACCGGGAGGGCTCCGTCTGCACGACCCGCCAGAGCTTGGTCCGCCGCACCTGGGGGAGCGTCCGTCCGGTCCACGCCCCCGTGTCCATCTCGATCAGGTCGGGGGCGGGGGAGACGCGCAGCCGCTTGGCGGCCGCCAGCGGCTCCACCGTCTGCGTGCATCGGTCGAGGGGGCTCGAATAGATCGCGGTGAGTCGCACCGATGCGAACCGCTCGGCGAGCTTCGCGGCCTGGGCCCGCCCGCGGTCGTCGAGGTCGATGCCCGGGGTCTGTCCGTACAGGACGCGGCCGGTCTGGGCGGTCAGGGCGTGCCGGATCAGGAAGAGGGTCGCCATCAGCAGCGTCAGCCTACGGGGCGTCGGGCGAGGGGGCGTCCGTCCGCGCGGCCTCGGCGACCGGCAGTCGAACGACGAACGTCGACCCTGCCGACAGCTCGCTCCGCACCGTCACCTCTCCGCCGTGGTTCCCCGCGACGTGGCGCACGATGGAGAGTCCGAGACCGGTGCCTCCCGTCTCGCGGGAGCGCGCGCGATCCACCCGGTAGAACCGCTCGAAGACGCGAGCCAGATCGCGCTGCGGGATGCCCAGTCCGGTGTCGGCGACCTCCAGGACGACCTGCCCGTCCTCCGCGGAGACCGATACGTCCACCCGGCCGCCTGACGGCGTGTAGCGAACCGCGTTGTCGATCAGGTTGCGGACCAGGAGCGCCAGGTCCCGACCCGAGCCGGCGATGGAAGGCACACCCTCCGTGTGGAGCTCGATGGCGAGCCCGGCCTCCCGCGCCATGTCCTCCAGACGCTCGAGCTCGTCGGCCGCCACGATGTCCAGCCGGACGCGCTCCGCCAGATCGCTCCCGCTCTCGAGCCTCGAGAGATCGAGCAGATCGGAAACGATCCGCGACAAGCGCATCGCTTCGCGCTCCAGCTGCTCCGTGAAGCGGCGTGCCGCCGGCGGGTCGTCGAGCGCGCCGTGGCGGAGCGTCTCCGCCGCCGCGCGGATCGACGCCGCCGGCGTCTTGAGCTCGTGGGAGGCGTTCGCGACGAAGTCCCGGCGGACCGCGTCCAGCCGCCGGGCCTCGGTGACGTCGCGGACCACCAGCAAGACCGATCCTTCGTCGTCGACGGGGATCGCGGTGGCGCGGAGCCAGCGAGGGGGGGCTCCCGTGTCGGCCTCGGTTCGCGTGATCGAGCGCGACGTCGTCGCCTGCTTCGCGGCGCGCTGGAGATCCAACGGCAGCAACGCATCGACGCTCTCGGGGACCGTGCCCAGGTGGCGGCGGAGAGCGGCGTTGGCGAAGACGCGACGGCCGGTCGGATCGAGCAGGAGGACCCCTTCCTCCATCGAGTCCAGGACCGTGTCGCGGACCAGACGTTCTTCGGCCGATGATCGCTCGTTCGCCTCGAGGGATCCCTGGGCCGCGAGGATCTTGGCCTGCATCCGGGCGACGCGCTTCCGGCTCGTCGCCCGGGCGGTCGCCGTTCCGGCGACCGCCCCGACCGCGGCCGCTCCGGCAGCGATCCCGGCAACGAGCAGCGCATCCGCCATCTGGGCGGAGTGTACGAGCGTGCCCGAGCACTTCATCGGGTGTTCACCCACGCTTCGGTGACCGTTCCGTTTCCTGGGGAAAGAGGCTCCTGTGGGCTCGCAGGGTCTCGGCGCGATGTGGGCCGTTCACCGTGCGTTCACCGGAGGGACCCCGAGGTGCCATATGGGGTTCCTAGCCTCGAGTCGCGGAAGCCAGAGATCGACGGAGGGGGAAGATCGATGACGAAGATCCGGAAACTCGCGGGGGCGGGAGCGCTTGCGCTCACGATCGCGCTCGTCGCGGTGGCGTGCAGCAGCAGCTCCAGCAGCAGCTCCAGCAGCAGCGTCGGCGCAGCGGGCGGGGGTTTCGAGGGCGTCGGGCTGACGGGCGCCGGCGCGACCTTCCCCGATCCGATCTACGAGCAGTGGTTCCAGGACTTCCAACAGGTCGAGCCGGGAGCGAAGATCAACTACCAGGCGATCGGCTCGGGAGGCGGGATCGAGCAGTTCACCGCGCAGACCGTGGACTTCGGCGCGTCGGACGCTCCGCTGCAGGCGGATGAGATCAAGGCGCTGCCGACGGCGTACATCGAGTTGCCGACCGTGCTCGGCGGGGTCGTGATCGCCTACAACGTCCAGGGCCTCGACTCGGGCCTCAAGCTGGACGGCGACACCGCCGCCAAGATCTTCCTGGGTGACATCACGACGTGGAACGACCCGGCGATCGCCGCTCTGAACCCGGACGTCAGCCTGCCGAACACGCCGATCTCCGTCGTCCATCGGTCGGACGAATCGGGGACGACGTTCGTGTACACCTCATGGCTCTCCTCCCAGAGCAAGGATTGGGACACGAAGGTCGGCGCCGACAAGGCCGTCCAATGGCCGACCGGCACGGGCGGCGACGGGAACGACGGCGTGGCCGCGGCGATCGGGCAGACGGACGGCTCGATCGGCTACCTGTCGTACGACTTCGCCGTGTCGGCGAACCTGGGGATCGCGGACATCAAGAGCGATGACGGCTCCTTCATCAAGCCCTCGATCGACTCGATCAGCAAGGCGGGCGGCGGCCTCACGTTCCCGATCCAACCGACCACGAACATCCTCAACTCCTCCGCGAAGGGCGCCTACCCGATCGCGACGACCACCTACCTGCTCCTGTACAAGGATGGGACCGACGCGAACAAGACCCAGACGATCTTCGACTTCGTCACGTGGGCGCTGACCAAGGGACAGGCGACGGTGCAACAACTCAACTACTCACCGCTCCCGGCGGACATCGCGTCGCAGGCCCTCACGGCTCTTTCCGCGATGACGGTGAACGGTCAACCCCTCACCGCCTCGCCTGCCGTCACCGGGTGAGCGACTCGACCGCCGTCGTGGGTGCCGGTGCGCCGGCGCGCATGCGTCGGTCGCGCCTGATCGACCGCGGGTTCCGCGGCACCACGCTCGTGGTCGGGCTCGGGCTGATCGCGCTCCTCGCGCTGATGCTGGTGGAGCTGACCACCGGCGCGTGGCGCACGTTCGAAGCGTTCGGGTTGCACTTCTTCGTGGGGACCTCGTGGAACCCCGTGTCGGGGCGCGAGGCCTTCGGAGCGCTGCCGTTCATCTTCGGCTCGCTCGTCACGTCGGGCCTGGCGATCGTGATCGGGGTGCCGATCGCGGTCGGGCTCGCCCTGTTGCTGAACCAGGTGCGGGGGGCGATCGCCAACCCGCTCACCGTCTTCGTGGACATCCTCGCGGCGATCCCGAGCATCGTGTACGGCCTGTGGGCGTTGTTCGTGCTGAAGCCGATCCTCGACTCCTCGGTCGAACCGTTCCTGATCGGCACGCTCGGGAAGGTGCCGCTGATCGGGGCTCTCTTCCGAGGCAAGGCGCAGGGCCCCGATCTGTTCACGGCCGGCGTGATCCTCGCGATCATGATCCTGCCGATCGTGACAGCTGTGAGCCGCGAGGTGATCGCCGTCGTGCCGCGAGACCTCCGCGAGGCCGCCCTCGCGCTCGGGGCGACCCGGTACGAGTCGGTGCGGCTCGCCGTCTTGCCCTACGCTCGAAGCGGCATCGTCGGCGCGTCGATGCTCGGTCTTGGTCGTGCGCTCGGCGAGACGATCGCGGTGTCCCTGGTCGTCGGGAACACGCCGCGCATCGGGTGGTCGCTCATGGATCCCGGCGCCACGATCCCCTCATGGATCGCGAGCAGCTTCCGTGAAGCGACGAGCGTCGGACTGCACCGATCGGCGTTGCTCGCGCTCGCCGTGACGCTCGTGGTGATGGCCTTCATCCTGGCCCTGTTGTCTCGCCTGCTCGTGAGTCGCACCGCCGACCTGGCCGGTGGTCCGTCGGCGGACGACGTGGTCACCGCGGCCGCACTCCCGGGGGCAGGATGAGCGCAACCTCCGGAGCGGTGTCTCTGGGTCCCGTGCGGGGCGTCCGCCATGCCAAGGACGTCGGCTTCACGGTGTTCCTGTGGACCTGCGCGGTGCTCGCGCTGGTCCCCCTCACGTGGATCGCCTTCTACGTCGTCTCGAAGGGGATCGGGGCGCTGTCGTTGAACTTCTTCACGAAGGAGCCGGCCGGCCCGCTGAACCCGCAGGAGGGCGGGATCGTGCAGTCGTTCATCGGGACCGGCTTGATCGTCGGGATCGCGACGGTGATCGCCGTGCCGCTCGGGATCCTCGCGGGGATCTACCTGGCCGAGTACGGGAAGGGCCGGACCGCATCGGCGATCAGGCTCGTCGCCGTACGTGCTGCTGTCCACCCCTTCGATCGTCGCCGGCGCCTTCATCTGGGCGCTCGTCGTCGTCGCGCTGGGCAACTTCTCCGCGCTCGCCGGCGGGCTGTCCCTCGTCGTGTTGATGTGGCCGATCGTCGCGATCGCGAGCGAGGCGGTGCTGCGGCTCGTCCCTCAGGAGCTTCGCGAGGGCGCCCTCGCGCTCGGACTTCCCCGGTGGAAGACGATCCTCCGGGTCGTGATGCCCACCGCGGGCGCCGGGCTCCTGACGGCCGTGATGCTCGCGGTCGCGAGAGCCCTCGGCGAGACCGCGCCGATCCTGCTGACCGCCCTCGGCAACGACTTCATCAACACCGACATCCGAGCGCCGACCGACGCGGTCCCGTTGCGGGTCTACGACTACGCGCGGACCCCGGTCGAAGCGCTCCACAGCATCGCCTGGGGTGGGGCGCTCGTGCTGCTGGCCGCGGTACTCTTCCTGGCCATCTCGGCGCGGGTCCTGTCCAACCGTCAGCAGAAGAGGATGGCGTGAGGAAAGTGGAGATCGTCGACCTCAACGCATGGTTCGGCTCGAACCATGTGTTACACGGCGTCAACGTGACCGCGATGCCGGGGTCCGTCACCGCCATCATCGGCCCGTCCGGCTGTGGGAAATCGACGTTGATCCGGTGCCTGAACCGGATGCACGAAGAGGTCGCGGCGCGCGTGTCGAGGGGAAGGTGCTGTTCGACGGGACCGACATCTACGGCGACGACGTCGACCCGGTGGAGGTGCGCCGGCGGATCGGCATGGTGTTCCAGCGGGCCGAACCCGTTCCCGACGATGAGCATCCTCGACAACGCGACCGCGGGGCTTCGGCTCTCGGATGACGCGGATCCCGCGGTCGAAGCTGGCCGAGCGGGGCGAGCAGTGCTCTCCAGGCCGCCGGGCTGTGGGACGAGGTCAAGGACAGGCTGAATGAGCCGGGCTGGCGCCTGTCCGGCGGGCAGCAGCAGCGGCTGTGCATCGCGCGCGCGATCGCGGCGAAGCCCGAGGTGATCCTGATGGACGAGCCCGCGTCGGCGCTCGACCCGATCGTCGACGCTCCGGATCGAGGAGCTGTCGGCGAGCTCAAGGATCCGACTACACGATCGTGATCGTGACCCACAACATGCAGCAGGCCGCCCGCGTCTCCGATTGGACGCCTTCTTCACGCTCTCCGGGCGAGGTCGGTCGGAGTTCGGGACCGACCGAGAAGGTCTTCACGACCCGTCGGACGACAGCGGACCGAGGCCTACGTGACGGGGCGGTTCGGCTGATGACGAGACCGGCGAACCGTTCCACGAAGCGCTGAGCGATCGAGCGCGAGCTGCTCGAGCTGGGGGAGCTCGCCGGCACGGCCGTGCAACGCTCCGTCGCAGGCAGTGTCGCAGCGCGACGACGACAAAGGCCCAGCAGGTGATCGAAGGGACGACGTCGATCGACGAGCTGTATCTCGGCATCGACAACGGCACCTTGTCGTAGCTCGCCCTCCAGTCCCCGGTCGCGGCCGATCTTCGCCTGATCTCGGCGATCCTGCACAGCCGCCTGCATCTCGAGCGGATCGGTGACCAGGCGGTGAACGTCGCGAAGCTCCATCTGATCGACGACGGATGCTCGCCGGCAGCGACGCGATGCGGGGGCAGATCCGCGAGATGGGCGATCTGGTCGTGCAGATGCTGCGCACGGCGATGGAGGCCTTCGCGAAGCGGGACCTCGAGCTCGGCTCCGAAGCTGCCGACGATGGACGATCCGGTCGACCGCCTGAACCGCGCGACCCACCTGGAGGCGCTCAAGCTCGCGGACGATCCCGCGCGCGCTCGATTGGGGGATCCACATGAACCTCGCCGCGCGGGCGCTCGAGCGGGTCGGCGACAACGCGGTCGACATCGCCGAACAGGTGAGCTTCCTGGTGACGGGTGAGTTCCGCGAGTTCACCGACGCCTCCCACGAGGTGCAGGCGTGACCGATCCGCAGCGCCGGATCCTCCTGGTGGAAGACGAGGAGTCGCTCGCCGAATCGATCCGGTACTCGCTCGAGCAGGACGGGTTCACCGTCACGCTCGCGGCCGATGGGCGGAAGGCGATCGAGCGGTTCCGCAGCGACGACCCCGATCTGGTGATCCTCGACCTCATGCTGCCGGAGCTCTCCGGGCTGGACGTCTGCCGGCTGATCCGGGAGGAGTCGAACGTGCCGATCGTCATGGTGACCGCGAAGGACTCCGAGGCGGACAAGGTGGCGGGCCTCGAGCTCGGCGCCGACGACTACGTGACGAAGCCCTTCTCGATCCGCGAGCTCGTCTCGCGCGTACGCGCGCATCTTCGCCGGGCACGGATGCAGGCCCCGCCGGCGGCCGAGGAGATGCTCAACGGCGGCCCGATCGCGATGGATGTCGCGAAGCACGAGGTGCGGGTCGGCGAGGGACTGGTGGCCTTCCCTCCGAAGGAGTTCGAGCTGCTCGAGGCGTTCCTCCGGCGCCGCGGCCGCCTGCTGACCCGCGAATTCCTGATCGAGGAGATCTGGGGCCACGACTACGTCGGGGACACGAAGACCCTCGACGTCCACGTGAAGCGGATCCGCCAGAAGATCGAGCACGACCCGCACGACCCGGAGCTGCTGCTCACGGTGCGGGGGCTCGGCTACAAGTTCGTGGGCTGACGCGGCCGCCGGCTGGTCGTTCATCTTTCGTTCACCCGCTGGACACCTGGGCTGGCACCCGGTACCTTCCGCACTCCGGAGATGCCCGACGCCGGAGAGCCGGAGACGAGGAGCCACGACGGTGCCGTTCCAGGTCATCCCGCGCGAGCTCGTCTTCTACGACCTGCTCGACGCGGCCGCGCGAAACGTCGCCGACGGGGCGGGGGAGCTGCTCGCGCTCGTTGACGATCTGCCCACACGCCGCCGAGCACGCGGCGGAGATCCGACGGCTCGAGCACGAGGGCGACGACACTCACGCACCAGCATCATCGCGACCCTGAACACGACCTTCGTGGTGCCGATCGACCGCCACGACATCTACCGCTTGGCGTCGGCGCTCGATGACGTCCTCGACTACCAGGACGGGTGTCGCGGACCTCATGGAGCTGCTCCCGATCGACGAGGCGTTCCCGTGGTTCCGCAAGCAGGTCGAGATGCTCGCCGCGGACGTGCGGAGCGATGGTGGGTGCGGTCGGCGCACCTCCAGCAGATCCGGAAGGTGCCCTCGGATGTCGCCGTGATCAAGCGGGAGGAGCGCGAGGGGGACTGGATCTACCGGCGCGCGGTGGCCGACCTGTACTCGGGCGACTACCGGGCGCTCGAGGTCCTGATGTGGAAGGACCTGCTCGCACCAGGTCGAGGCCGCGATCGACCGCTGCGAGGATGTCGCCAACCAGATCGAGTCGGTGGTGGCCAAGTTCGCATGACGATCACCGTCGTCGCTGATCATCCTGGTCGCGCTGTCGTTCGACTTCTTCAACGGTTCCACGACGCCGCGAACTCGATCGCCACGGTCGTTTCGACCCGCGTCCTGACGCCGAGGCAAGCCGTCGCGTGGGCGGCGTTCTTCAACTTCGCGGCGTTCCTCATCTTCGGGACGAAGGTGGCGGACACGATCGCGAACGTCGTCCACCCGGGAACGCTCACGAACGCCGGGATCTTCGCCGCCCTGGTCGGCGCGATCGTCTGGGACATCATGACATGGATCTTGGGCCTGCCTGACGAGCTCCTCCCACGCGCTCGTCGGCGGTCTCGCGGGCGCCGCCGTCGCGAAGGCGGGGTGGGGCACGCTCGTCGCATCGGAGTACCAGAAGATCGCCGTGTTCATCGTGTTCTCGCCGATCATCGGGATCCTCCTCGCATTCACGTTCATGACCGGCGTCTTCTGGTTGTTCCACCGCTACCGGAAGGTGGAGAAACTGAACCGCGGGTTCCGACGTGGCCAGCTCGTCTCTGCCGCCGCGTTCAGCCTCGGGCACGGCGGGAACGATGCGCAGAAGACGATGGGGGTGATCCTGGCGCTGTTGATCGCGAACGGTTTGCTCGCCAAAGGGTCGGATGTCCCGCTGTGGGTCGTGCTCTCCGCGCACGCGGCGATCGGGCTCGGCACGCTCTTCGGCGGGTGGCGGATCGTCCACACGATGGGGTCGAAGATCACGAAGCTCCAGCCCGTCGGCGGCATGTGCGCCGAGTCCGCCGCCGCAACCGCGATCTGGGGGGTCACGCTCGCGGGCATCCCGGTCTCGACGACGCACACGATCGCGGGGGCGATCGTCGGCGTCGGTACGACGCAGCGGCTCTCGGCGGTTCGCTGGGGGGTCGCCGGCCGTGTGGTGTGGGCGTGGGTCCTCACGATCCCCGGTGCATTCGTCATGGCGTGGCTCGCCTACCTGCCGTTCAGGGAGTTGGTCCGGTGAGCCTCTCTCGGCGATCGTGGTTCTTCCTGGCGATGGCGGCGGCATGTCTGCTCCTGCTGGCGCCGACGCCCGAGAAGTATCGGTGGGTCAACCTCTCCATGGCCGCTCTCTCGCTCATCTGGTTCGTCTTGTTCGCGGTGGAAGAGATCCTTGCGCGACGGGGCGACAACCGACCTCGCGCCGGAAGGAGTCATCGATGAAGCTCAAGATCTCGCAGCGCACGGATGCGTTCTTCGAGCTGTTCTCGAAGAGCGCGGTGAACATCCGCGAAGCCGTCGTCCTCCTTCGTGACCTGGTGGAGGACTATCGGGACGTTGAGCTGAAGGCGCGGCGGATCCAGGAGCGCGAGCACGATGGCGACGAGATCACCCACGACGTGATCCGTCGGCTGAACACGACCTTCATCACGCCGATGGACCGCGAGGACATCTACACCTTGGCGACGGCCCTCGATGACGTCCTGGATGCGGTGGAGGAAGTGGCGGACGTCTTCGTGCTGCACAACATCATCGAGCCGAAGCCATGGATGATCCAGCAGGTCGAGGTCCTCCTCCACGCGGCCGAGCAGACCGAGCAAGCCCTCGCGGCCCTTCCTTCGCTCGACCGAACCCGGTTGGAGCCGTATTGGATCGAGATCAACCGACTCGAGAACGAGGGCGACCGGATCTACCGACGGGCGGTCGCCGAGATGTTCTCCGGCGACTACAAGGCGATGGAAGTCCTGAAATGGAAGGAAGTCACCGAAACACTCGAAGAGGCCCTCGACGGCCTCGAGAACGTCTCGAACGTGGTCGAGTCCGTCGTGGTGAAATACGCCTGAGCCCGCTCCACGTCCGGGACGCTGGACCAGAAGTTCCGGGAGTCCGGTTGCGGGGTAGCATCGGTGTCTGATGGAGGCGCTCCCCTCCCCGCGGCCGCCGAGCGGAGCCTGCCACCCGGTACCTCAACCGCGAGCTGTCGTGGCTGGACTTCAACGAACGCGTCCTGGCGCTCGCCGAGGACCGGAGCGGCCGATCCTGGCGCGGGTCAAGTTCGTCGCGATCTGTTCGCAGAGCCTCGACGAGTTCTTCCAGGTCCGGGTCTCCGGTCTGCTGGAACAGGTCGAGGCGGGGGTCATCGCCACGACCCCGGACGGGATGCGGCCCGAGGAGCAGCTCGCCGAGATCCGGAGCCGGGTCATGGCGACCTCCGCCCGCATCGAGCGGCTCTTCTCCGACGAGCTCCGGCCGGCGCTCGACAAGGAGGGGATCCGCCTGGTCGACACCGCGGATCTCACCGACGAGGATCGCGCGTGGTCCACGGACTCGTTCGCCGAGCGCATCTTCCCGGTCCTCACGCCGCTCGCGGTCGACCCCGCGCACCCGTTCCCCTACATCTCGAGCCTCTCGCTGAACCTGGCCGTCTTGGTGCGCGACCCCGTCACCGGGGTTCGGCGGTTCGCGCGGCTCAAGATGCCGCCGCTGCTGCCTCGGTTCTTCCCGCTGCCCGACGGGGAACGGTTCATCCCGATCGAGCAAGTGGTGGCGGCGCATCTCGACCGCTTGTTCCCCGGGATGGAGATCGTGACGCATCACGTCTTCCGGGTGACCCGCGACGCGGACCTGGACGTCGAGGAGGACGAGGCCGAGGACCTCTTGGCGGCCGTCGAGTCGGTCCTTTCCCGTCGGCGGCGGGGAGCCACGAGCGTCCGCTTGGAGATCGAGCGGTCGATGACCGACGAGGTCCGCTCGCTGCTGATGCGCGAGCTGGATCTGGACGAGGATCAGATCTACGAGACCGATGGACCGCTCGACCTGGGGGCGCTCTGGGGATTCGTCGCGCTCGACCGGCCGGAGCTCAAGGAGGCGCCGTGGACGCCCGTCACGCCCTCCCGGCTGGCGTCGGAGGACGGACCGCCCGACGTCTTCCGGGTCCTCCGCGAGGGCGGCGACATCCTCGTGCACCACCCGTACGACTCGTTCTCGTCCTCGGTGGAAGCCTTCGTTCAGGAAGCCGCCGACGATCCGGACGTGATGGCGATCAAGCAGACGCTGTACCGCACCTCTGCGGACACCCCGATCGTCCGAGCGCTGATCCGCGCGGCGGAAGCCGGCAAGCAGGTGGTGGCGCTCGTCGAGCTGCAAGCGCGGTTCGACGAGCAGGCGAACATCACGTGGGCCAGGACGCTCGAGCAGGCGGGGGTTCACGTGGTGTACGGCGTGGTCGGGCTGAAGACGCACGCGAAGGTGTGTCTGGTCGTGCGCCGGGAGGGGACGGGCATCCGTCGCTACGCGCACCTCGGCACCGGCAACTACAACTCCGACACGGCTCGGGTCTACGAGGACCTCGGCCTGCTGACGGCCGACCAGCAGCTCGGCAACGATGTCGCGGACCTGTTCAACCTCCTGACCGGCTACAGCCGCCAGCGGGGCTACGGGCGGTTGCTCGTCGCGCCGATCGCGCTGCGGTCGCAGGTCATCGAGCTGATCCGGCAACAGCAGGCCGCCGGCGAAGACGGGCCGCATCGCCCTGAAGCTCAATTCCCTGGTCGACCCGCAGACGATCGACGCGTTGTACGAGGCGTCGTCGGCCGGCGTCCGGATCGACCTGGCGATCCGCGGGATCTGCTGCCTCCGGCCGAAGGTGCCCGGCTTGTCCGAGACGATCCGGGTGCGGTCGATCGTGGGCCGGTTCCTCGAGCATTCCCGGATCTACCGGTTCGGCGAGCCCGAGCGCGGAGGTCGGTACTACATCAGCTCGGCGGACCTGATGCCGCGCAACCTCGACCGCAGGGTCGAAGCGGCCGTCCCCGTCGACGACCCGGCGCTCCGCGAACGGTTGGACGAGATCATCGAGATCACGTTCGCCGACGACGTGCTGTCGTGGGAGCTGAACGCCGACGGCAGCTGGTCGAAGGTGCCGACCGAGCAGGGCGTCGACGTCCAGGAGACGATGATGACGCTCGCGATCGCGAGGGCCCGAGAACGTCGATGACGATGCGCGTCGCGAGACCGGGGGCTCCGTCGCATCTGCGGGTGGCGGGTGATCCCGCAACGATCGTCACCACGGCGTTGGTCGGCGCGGTCGAGCGGTTGATGCTGCACGATGCGGAGATCCGTCGCGGGACCGACGATCCAGAGGCGATCCACGATGCGCGCGTCGCCGTCCGCCAGATCCGGTCGCTTACCGCATCCCTGTCCTCCGTGCTCGACGTCGATGCGATCGCGCAGCAGGTCGAGCAACTCGGCACCTTCGCGCGAGCGCTTGGAGAGGTCCGCGACCTCGACGTATTCCTGGAGGACCTCGCCGCGGAGACGGCGAACGTCCCCGAGGCGATCGGCGCGGATGCCGCGCGGATCGCCTCCGCCGTCGCGCTCGAGCGCGGGATCGCGTTCGAGCGGCTTCGGCACTCCATGGAGGCGGCGAAGCACACGCACCTCCTGATGACGCTGATGTCGATCGCCGTCGATCCTCCGCTTGCGGCAACCCGCGCAGGCCCCCGATCCCGCCGTGGTGATGTCCTCGGTCTGGAAGGCGCTCTCGCGCCGGGCCGGAGCCGCCAGCGGTTCTTCAACCGACCCGGTCCTGCACGAGGTTCGGACTCGCGCCAAGCGGGTGCGCTACGCGGCCGAGGCGCTCGCGCCGTTCGTCGGCGACCGCGCCTCGGCCTTCGCGAAGTCCGCGGTGCGTCTGCAGGATGTGCTCGGCCGGCACCAGGATTCGGCGATCGCGATCGACAAGCTCTCCGCGGTCGCTGCGGCGGATCCGACCCTCGCGTTCGCCGCAGGATGGATCGCAGCGGGCCGGGAGCGCGTCCGGGTCGAGACCCGGGCCGCGTGGCCGGATGCCTGGCGATCGCTCGCGAAGAAGAAGCGGCGGTTCTGGTGAGCTCCGACGTCATCCGTGCGGCGGGTGGCGTGATCTTCCGCCGGCGGAACGGGATCCTCGAGACGCTGATCGTCCACCGGCCCCGCTACGACGACCTCACGCTGCCGAAGGGGAAGGCGCACGACGGAGAGTCGATCGAGGCCACGGCGCTGCGTGAGATCCATGAGGAGACGGGGGTGACGGGCGAGCTCGGACCCGAGCTCCAGAGCGTGCGCTACACCGACCCCCTCGGCCGTCCGAAGGTGGTGCGCTACTGGTTGGTCAGGGCCGACGAGGTCGAGGACTTCCGGCCCGATCATGAGGTCGATGCCCTCGTCTGGGCCGCGGTGGACGAGGCTCCCGCCACGCTCACGAACCAGCGCGACCGAGCGGTGCTGGCCGAGGCGGCGCGGTTGACCCAGCCGGTCTACCTGCTTCGCCATGGGAAGGCGGGTTCCCGCGAGGAGTGGAAGGGGGACGATCGTTTCCGGCCGCTCTCCGTGAAGGGCAGGCGACAGGCGAACGGGCTGGTGGCGGCGTTCCGGGGGCGCCCGGTCGACCGCATCCTGTCGAGTCCGGTGGCTCGGTGCGTGCAGACGGTGGAACCGCTCGCGAAGGAACGTGGTCTGGAGGTCGAGGCGGTGCCGTGGCTCCTCGAGGGGACCGACGGGTCCGTCGTCCTGGAGACGATCCGCTCCCTCCCCGGTCCCGCGGTCCTCTGCATGCACGGCGACGTGATCTCGAAGGTCGTGCTTTCCCTCGTCGAGGATGGGGTGGCGGTGGAGGGTCCGATGGTGTGGAAGAAGGGATCCGCCTGGACGCTGGAGCGCGACGTCGGCTTCCCGTCACGGCTGCGCTACCAGCCGCCGCCGCGCGACCGCGCCGGATAGGCTCCCGGCGTGCGCGTCGCTGTCTTCGATCTCGGCAGCACCTCGTTCCAGCTCCTCGTCGGCGACGTCGAGGCCGACGGCGGGTTGACCCCGGTGCTGCGGGACCGCGTCGTCCTGAACCTCGGGGCCGAAGTCGCGGCGACCGGCAGCGTGCCGCCCGGCGCGCTGGATCGCGCTTCCCAGGTCGTCCGTCGCTTCCGCGACCAGGTGGATCGGGCGGCGGTGGACGAGGTGATCCCGGCGGCGACCGCGGCGTTCCGCGAGGCGGCGAACCGGCCGGAGCTCGCGTCCACGATCGAGGCGGCGATCGGCACGCCGCTGCGGATCCTCTCCGGCGACCTGGAGGCGCGCGCGACCGTCGCGGGCATCCGAGCGAGCGTCACGATCGCGGCCGACCCGTGGATCGCGATCGATCTCGGTGGCGGGAGCCTCGAGGTCGCGCTCGTCGAGGCCGGACGGGTCCGATGGACCGAGACCTTCCCGCTCGGTGCCGCGTGGATCACGACCACCCTCGTGCGGACCGACCCGATGTCGAGGGGCGACCGGCGCGCGATCAAGGCCGAGGTCAAGGAGCTGCTCGCGCCGGCGCGCGAGCGCGCCGGCGCGCCCGACGGCACGCTCTGCATCGCCGCCGGGGGGACGGCGGGAGCGCTCGCTCGGCTGCTGGCGGCCGAGCGATGGCCCTCGCCCCCCGCGTCGCTGAACCAGTTCGAGCTGCGGCTCGATGCGCTCGAGGACCTCGCGCGCGAGCTGGCCGACCTCGACCAGTCCGAGCGCCTGGCCCTTCCGGGGATCGACGAGCGACGCGCCGAGCTGCTGCCGGCCGGCGCCGTGGTGCTCGCGACGGCGCTCGGCGTGTTCGGCGCCGATGGCGCCGTCCACTCCGAGTGGGGGCTCCGGGAAGGCGTGATCCTCGAGGAGATCGGCGCCCCAGCGCCGGCCTCCCCGGGCGACGTCCGCGAAGCGGCCGTCGCCCGGCTCGCCCGGCGCTGGGGCGCCGCGGGCGAGCATCCGGGCACCGTGCGCGCCCACGCCCTGGAGCTGTTCGACGAGACGGAGGAGCTGCACGGCCTGGGGGATCATGAGCGAGAGCTGCTGGCGTACGCCGCCCGTCTGCACGACATCGGTGTGCGGATCTCGCCCGACAAGAGCCATCGCCACGGCGCCTACCTCGTCGAGCACGGCGGGCTGCGGGGGTTCTCCCCGCAGGAGGTGGCGATGATGGCCTCGATGATCCGGTTCCACCGTGGCGCCGGCTGGCCGAAGCCGTCGTACGGCCCGTTCGCGGGCCTGGACCAGGACGAACGAGCTGCGTGTCAGGTGCTCACCGGGATCCTCCGGATCGCCCACGGTCTCGGTCGGGCGGATGAGTCCGACGTGGTCGAGATCGGCGCGAAGATCCGGCGCGGGGAGCTGCGGATCCTGGTGTCCGGCTCGGCGAACCCGGAGGGAGCGGTCGCCGAGGCGGAGGAGCGCGCCGGCGTGTTGGAGCGGGCGATCGGGCGGCGGATCCGCTTCGAGATCGTGCCCGAGGGAACGCTCGTCACGCGGCCGGCGTAGTCCCTTTCGTCGACGCGAGGAAGCCGGCCGGCGCGAACCCCAGCCGTTCGTAGAACCGCACGGTCGCCGGCGCGCCGGGGTCGCACAACAGGAACGGGCCGGCCGCACCGGCCCGGTGCGTCTCCTGGCCGATCCGCGTGACGATGGCGCTCGCGTACCCGCGTCCGCGCGCGGCCGGATCGGTGGCGACGTTATCGATGTACCCCGTCCCATCGAGCACCAGGAGCGTGCCGAGCGATACGGGCGTGCCGTCCTCGCCCCGCACGGCGAACCATCGTTTCCCGGCGGGAGCGAGGACGGCCCGCTCGAGGGTCAGGAGCTGCTCGACGGCGGCCGCCGGCTCGATCGCGAACACGTCGCGCATCGAGCCGGCGGCGGCAGCCCAGAGCTCCTCGCCGGGGTGGAGCTCCTCGACCGCGACGCCCTCCTGCACGGCCCCCGCCGCCCCGGGGGACCCGTCGAGGACCATCGCCAGGTCCCAGGAGATCCGGTGGCCGCGTGAGGAGAGCTCCGCGAGGAGGTCGCCGTGCGCCTCGTGGTGGAACGAGACCACGTGCTCGACGTGGATCCCGGCGCGCCGGAGCGCCGGGAGCAGGTCGGCCTCGATCCGCGCGAGCGAGACCGCGCTCGCGACGTCGACGCGGGCGTAGTTCGTGTCCCAAACGTCGGGGAACCGAGCGTCGGTGACGACCGCGCCCCACGTGGTCGGCAGGACGTCGGCGACCAGATCGTCCAGCGCGATCCAGAAGCGATGGAGCTGCTCGGGGAGCGGCACGATGCGCGAGGCTATCGCTGGAGGCTGGGGTACGCTCGCCGCCATGATCCGGGCGCATGCGTTCCGGGACGGGATCCCGCTGGAGGACGACCTGCTGCTCGGTGACGCGGAGCGGCTCCTCGAGGACGAGCACGTGTTCGTCTGGATCGACGTCGAGGACCCGAGCGATGAGGAGATCGACGCGCTCGGGGCGGTCTTCGGGCTCCATCCGGTGACGATCGAAGACGCGCATCACCTGCATCAACGCCCGAAGGTCGAGCTCTTCGAGGGCTACTCCTTCGTCGTCGTGCACCCGTTGGAGCTGGGCTCAGGGGAGGGCGACGAGGGGCTGATCGACCAGGAGCTCCACGCGTTCGTCTCCCGTCGCTACCTGGCCACGCTCCGCTACGGCCCGGACCCGTTCCCGCTCGACGTCGTGATGCGTCGCTGGCGCGCGCAGCCGCGAGTTGCTGGCGAGCGAAGGGGGTGGGTTCGCCGTCTACGTGCTGATCGACGAGGTCGTCGACGGCTACCTCTCGATCATCGAAGCCTTCGAGGACCGCGCGGACGACCTGGAGGACGACGTCTTCAGCGAGGGCGCCGCCGAGGACGGCGGGATCGCGCTGCAGGAGCGGATCTTCCTGCTCAAGCGCGAGGTCGTGCGGCTCCGGCGGTTCGCGGCGCCGCTCCGCCAGGCGCTCGACCTGCTCCAGGAGGAGCCGAAGCTGGCCGGATCGCCATTGGCCCCGTACTACCGCGACGTGACCGAGCACGTGATCCGCGTCACCGAGCTGGCGGACAACATCCGAGACCTCCTCACCTCGCTCCTCGAGGTCCGGGTGAGCCAGATCGCGAACCGGTCGAACGAGATCATGAAGAAGCTGTCCGCGTGGGCGGGGATCATCCTCGTGCCGACGTTGATCGCCGGCATCTACGGGATGAACTTCGAGGGGATGCCCGAGTTGCGGTGGAACTTCGGGTACCCGGCCGCGCTGGGGACGATGCTGCTCACCGGCGGCATCCTGTACCTGATGTTCAAGCGGCGGGGATGGCTGTAGCTCGTGTGCCGCGCCGTGAAGGTCCTGTGCGTCGCCACCGACCAGGATGCCCTGGCGCGGCTGCGCCGGGCGTCGGTCGGTGCGGAGTGGGAGCTGGTCGCGGGGGCGACCGACCTGCGGGGAGCGCTCGATCAGCTGGACGTCGAGCGGCCGCACGCGCTGGTGGTCTTCGGTCCGTTCGCCGAGCTCGTCGCGCTCGCGGCCGAGCGCTTCCCGGGGATGCGGATCATCACGGACCGGGACACACCCGGGGCGAGCGCTGTCGCGGCGTCCATGGAGGACGTCCGGGGGCTGCTCGCGGAGCAGCCCCGCCCGGGTGGTCCCGTTCGTTGACCGGCAGCTAGCTCCAGGGGGCCCACCCGTACCGGCGAACCATCTTCATCGTGACGATGATGTTGGCGCGGGCGTTGAAGGCCGACCACCCCTTGAACCCGTAGTCGGTGGCACGACCCGGCCAGTAGGAGCAGAGGTGCTGGTAGATGCCCTTCGCGCAGCTCCCTGCGTTGTAGGCATCGGGGTGGAACAGGGATTCCCGGTGAGCGATCGTCACCGCCTTGTGGGGGTTGACCCCGTAATGACGTGCGGCGCAGCGGATCAACCTCTTCACCTGGAAGGTCCCGTTCCGCCACTGGATGGGGCATATCTTGCCGGGCGTGTAGCTGTAGGAAGCGTCTGCCGTCATCGCCGAAGCGTGCGCTCCGGAGGAAGCGATGAGTGCGGTCAGGATCAGCGTCGCCGCGAGTGCGCGACGCGGCCGGATCGCGTTCTTCATGGGCATCTTCACCCCCGCGGTGGGCGGAGCTGGCAGCTGCGCCCGCATGAACCGGCCCGGCGAACCGTTCGCCGCTCTCTCCGGCCGACCCGCGGTAGGTCGTGGGTGTCCGCATCACCTCCTGTGTCTGTCGCTGTTCACGTGTGACCTATCCCGCCCCACGGCGCCCCCCGTTCCAACGTCCCGGCAACGGGGCGCGCGCGAACCGACCCTGGGAAGGCGGAAGCGCACGCTCGGTGCCGGGAAGGGAACGGACGGGAGGTGTCCGTAGGAAGGTCGTCCTACCCTAACGAGGGACCGAACGCTCCGGCAACCGAGGGAGGAGTGACCGGAGGTCATGAGGGCGGGTGCGTAGCATGAAGGCCATGGACCCCCGTGCAGCGTCCCGTGGAGCGACCGGGATGAGCGACCGACCCAGTCGTCGGCCCGGTCGTCGAGTGGTGTTGCTCGCGGCCCCGCGTGGATATTGCGCCGGGGTCGAGCGCGCGGTGGAGGCCGTCGAGCGGGCCCTCGGCAAGCACGGCGCCCCCGTCTACGTCCGCAAGCAGATCGTGCACAACCTGCACGTCGTCCGCGACCTGGAGGCGAAGGGCGCGATCTTCGTCGATGAGATCGACCAGGTGCCGGTCGGGGCCGTCACCGTCCTTTCGGCCCACGGGTCACCGCCGTCCGTCTACGAGGAGGCGGGCCGGCGCGAGCTCCAGCTGATCGACGCGACCTGCCCGCTCGTG
Organism: uncultured Actinomycetes bacterium; assembly: GCA_963765865.1. GTDB lineage: Bacteria > Actinomycetota > UBA4738 > UBA4738 > HRBIN12 > AC-51. Next base: position 174,519 of record CAVXYE010000015.1, on the reverse strand, counting down.
ACGAAGGTGCACGTCGAGGCCCGCCGCTTCGCGGGCGAGGGCCGCACGATCGTCTTGATCGGCCATGCCGGGCACGAGGAGGTCGAGGGCACCAGCGGGCAGGCTCCCGAGCGGACCGTGCTGGTGCAGGACCTCGAGGAAGCGGCTCGGGTGGACCTCCCGACGGGACCGATCGCCTACCTGACGCAGACCACGCTGTCGGTCGATGAGACCGGGCAGATCGTCGAGGCGCTCCGGGACCGGTACCCGGAGCTCCAGCCGCCGCCACGCGAGGACATCTGTTACGCCACCCAGAACCGTCAGGACGCGGTGAAGGCGATCGCGCCCCGCGCGGAGGTCGTGCTGGTGATCGGCTCGAAGAACTCCTCGAACTCGAACCGACTTGCCGAGGTCGCCCGCGAGCTCGGCGCAGCGGCGTACCTCGTCGATGACGAGACCGAGGTTGATCCGGCGTGGGTGGCGGACGCGACGACCGTCGGGCTCACCTCCGGGGCGAGCGCGCCGGAGCACCTCGTTGCGCGGATGCTCACCTGGCTCGCGGAACGCGGGTTCGACGACGTCGAGTCGGTCCCGATCGCCGAGGAAGGTGTCCGGTTCTCCTTGCCCGCCGGTGTGCGGGAGACGGCGCGCTGAACCACCCGGTGCCGGGTGCTCTCAGCTCCAGGCGCTGAACTGGTCGCGATCCTCTTCGCCCTCGTCGAAGGCGATGGAGACGAGCGTGCTCGTCGAGAGCACCCCCGGGATCGCGTGCACCTGTTCGAGGATCACGCCGCTGCCCGTGTCCCACGGCTGGGCGATGCAGGCAAGGATGTCCCACCGGCCCGCGAGGAGCGCGACACCGTCCACCTCTTCCATCCCCGCGAGCGCCTCGCCGATGTCCACCGCCTTGCCGGCCGCCGCCTTGATGTGGACGTAGCAGGCGTTCGGGAGGATCTGCGGCGGCGACACCGCGACGCCGAACAGCCCTGCCCGATCGGGCGGGACGACGGGCGCGGTGATCGTCTGCACGACGCCGGGGATCTGATGGACCTCGGCGAGCACGTTGTTGCCGATCTCATCGAGCGTCGCGCCCCGCGCGTACAGCAGCAGGTCCCACTCGCCGACCGTCGGCACGACGCGCTTGATCCCGGGCTTCGCGGCGAGCACGGCGAGGACCTCCGCCATGGACCCCGACGCGATACGGATGTAGACGTACGCATCCATCCAGCCGCAGGGTAGGCCCCGCCACGGAGCGGCTCAAGCAGCGCGCGGGCTCAGGTCTCGACGGGAACGGGCTGCTCGCCGCAGAGCGCGATCAGCTCCTCCTCGCCCTCCTCGGGACCGATCGAGATCAGGCGATCGCCGCCGCGGAGCACCGAGGTCCCTCGCGGCCGGTAGACCCACCGCGATCCTCGTTGGATCGCGAGCACGAACATCCCGGTCTCGGTCTCGACCTGCAGCTCCTTCAGCGACTTCCCGTCGGCGGGCGAGCCGGGCTGCACCACCGTCTCGACGCTCGTCTCCTCCGTCTCCTCGAGCGCCATCTGCACGACCGGATGCAACGGCTCTCCGTGCTCCACGTACCACGTCATGTCCCGCGCCGCGTCGCAGATGGACTCCGATGCGCTCGCGAGCCGGAACAGACCGCGGAGCTCGTCGACGTTGCGCGCTTCCGGCGCCGCCCGCAGGACCCAGGACTCGAGCTCGTCCTGCAGCACGTCGGACCGAGCCTCCAGTACGCCGACCTCGGCGGCGAGCGTGCGGTTGTTGAACAGGATGGACGCGTAGGCGAGCGCGACGGCCGCTTCCGCGAGGTCCTTCATCTCCACGAGGATGTCGACCGCCCGATCGAGCTCGGACAGGGGAGGCGCGTCGCTCTCGGGCGCCTGGGGGATCGGCGGGGCGCCGGCGAGCTCGCGGACCAGGTTGACCCCTTCCTCCGGACCGCTCACGAGCAGGACGTCCCCGGCGACCACCATGTCATCGGGCCCGGGGTCGAACTCCCATCGCATGTCCGACCGGATCGCCATCACCCACATCCCGGTCTCGGTCGGGAGCGAGAGCTCTCGCAGGGTGTGGCCGGCCGCGACCGAGCCGTCGCGGACGCGGACCCGTGCGGTCATCTCGTCCGCGTGGCGGAGGTCCGGACGGAGCACGTCGGGGATCCCCAGGCGGGCGGCGATCACGCGGGCGATGTCGGAGGCGGCATCGCCGACCTTCTGGATCGCGTCGGCGATCCAGAGGACGCCGGCCATCCCCTCGGCATCCTCGGGACTTCGGGCCGCGAGCATCGCGATCGTCCGCAGCCTCCGCAGGTACAGGGTCGATCGCTCCTCGAGCCGGCCGACCTCCTCGGCGAGCTTCTCCTCGTTGAAGAAGACGGCCGCGTACGCGAGGTCGACCATCAGCTCGGAGGCGTCCTTCAGCTCGACGAGCAGGTCTTTGACGGTGTTCGGCTCGTGTTCATCCATGGAGCACTCCCGATGATGTCATGACGATCAAGATCACCGCCACGCCGGCCAGGTCCATCACGCTCGTGATGATGGGAACACCCTGGTTGTCCGGGTCGAGCCCGAACCGATAGGTGACGATCGCGAGGTAGTACCCGGCGAGCACCGTGAGCGGGGTCACCAGCACGCCGGCGAGCAACGTCGCCCCGATCAGCGTCCACGCGCCGGGCATCCCGGGCAGCCCGGTCGTCGCCCCGAGCGCCCACGAGATCGCTCCGATCAAGGTGAACACGACGAGCGACAGCCCGAGCACGATCGACCCGTCGACGATCGCGGGCGTGTCCGGACGACCAGAAGGGGTGATCACCCCGATCTGGAGCTTGGACGTGATCCGCGACGAGAAGATCCCACCGAGCGCGCCCGCCTGCGACACGAAGGGTGGGATCAACAAGAGGAGGACGGGGACGGCCGTGAGCTCGGCGAGCCGCGCCTGCTGGAGACCGCCGGAGAGGATGTCGAGGATCGGCGTCAGCAGGATCGTCGCCGTCATCTCCAACACGATGCGCCGGACGCGACGGTCGCGGACGACGTACGAACGGACCGTGGCGGCGACCGCAACCCCGATCGCGACGATCCCGACCCCCACGGCGACCGCCTCGTTGCGCACCAGGAACGTCGCGAGGAACAGGCTCGGGAGGGTGGTCATGTCGCCGAGCGCCGTGACCATGGGGGTCGAAACCGAATCCAGGTCCCACTCCAGCCGGTAGGAGAGCGCGGACAGACCGATCGTGATCGTGAGGACCAGGACCGAGCCGATCGCGCCTCCGACGATCGAGATCACGGCCAGATCCCACAGGGAGATCGACGGCTGTCCGAACAGGGCACCGGCGAACCGCGCGAGCAGGGCGAGCCACAGGGACGACGAGAACGTCGTGAGGATCGCGACGTCGACGTTCCGGCGCAGGACGCCGCCGGGCTCCAGGTTGATCTCCAGCACGCCGGCCGCGTTCGCCGTGCCCAGGCGCGCGCCGATCGCTCCGAAGATCGTGCCCTTCATCCCGACCGCGGCCGGGATCAGGATCAGCAACCCGGGGAGCGCGGCGAGGGTGCCGGTGATGTGGGCGAGCGTCAGTCCTGCGACGAAGCCCGCGGCCGTGCTGATGACGAGCGCGACCAGACCCTGACGAAGGGTGCGGGTCTCCGACCGCCAGTAACCGAGGAGCCGGCGGGCGCGGCGGACGAGGGCTGGACGTGGCCCGGCCATCGACACTCCTTCATGGCGCTGGACATCGCTCGTGCACCTCCGGTCGCGGCTCGCTGGTCAGCGGCTCCGTGGGGTCGGACCCGCGCGGGTCGCTCGGGAGCCCGAGGCAGTATGCCCGGGCCCGAGGTCCGAGGGCAACCCCTGTCGCCGGGAACCGGGCTCCGGGGCAACCCCTTTGGGGTCAGTCGGCCCAGTCCTTCGTGACGAACAACCAGAAGGCGAGCCCCGCGTCGTCGCCGTAGCGCCGGAAGCGCCGTTGGATCTGTGCATCCGAGGGGAGCTTCCGACGACCGGCCGCGCGGACGTATGCCGGCCGGGTCCAGGAGTCGAGGATCAGCCGCGAGCTCCTTCCCAGCGTCATCATCACGTTGGCCGCCGCGTACGGCCCGATGCCGGGGAGCGATCGGAGTCGCGCCTTCGACCTCCTCGTCGGGGAGGTCGGAGCGCGACGCGTCGGCCAACATCTCGAGATCGACCTCGCCGCCCGCGACCAGCTCCGCGAGGTGAAGGAAGTACGGAGCCCGGTACCCCGATCGCACGACCTCGCGGTAGAAGCGCTCGTCGCGACCTGCCATCGCGACCGGCGTCGGGAACGCGTTCGTGAGGGGGTCGTCCGCGAAGCCCACGGCCGGCTCGCCCAGCTCGCGCACCAACGCGTTCACCATCGTGGTCGTGAGGCTCCAGGAGCAGTTCGTGGTGCAGAGCGTCTTGACGACGTCCTCCCACACGGTGGGGGAGCGCAACATGCGGCCGGCTCCCGCGGTGACCCAGGCGAGCTCAGCGTCGTCCTCGGCGAGGCGGTAGAACGGCGAGAGGTCCTGATCGAGCCGAAGGACACGCGCGGCGCCACGGGCGATCGCGTCGCGGGTGGTCGCCGATGTCGTTGCGCGGCCGAGGATCTCGACCCGGGCGGAGTACCCCTTGCCGTCGGCGGCCGCGGCGATCCGTATCCGTCGCGGCATCCCCCGGGGCACCCGGAGCGTGAGGTCGAGCGACCGGGCGGCCTCGTCGATCGCCATCGGCGCCAGGTCGTGGAACCCGTGCGAGATCAGGGTTCGCCACAGGTCGACCCGCTCGCCGCCGGGACCGCGGAGCCGGAGTTCGATGTCGGACGTCACGCTCTCGTCCGCTCCCGCTCGCGGTACGCGCGGACCTTCGCGCGGTTGCCGCAGTCCTTCATCGTGCACCAGCGTCCGGAGCGGTTCTTCGATCGATCCCAGAACACGGCTCGGCAGGTTGGGCTCGAACATCCCTTGAACCGCGTCCAGGAGCCGTCGAGCTCGGCGAGGAACGCGATCGCGAGGATCCGCCCGACCGCGCCCCGGACGCCGAGCGCCCCCGGCCGGAGCGCCTTTGCGCCGAAGTCGGGGCTGAGCTCGGTCTCGTGAGCCGCTCGGTCGAGCGCGCGGATCGCGTCGGCGTCCGCGGGCGCGCCCATGTTCTCGCTCACCCGGGATCGGAGAGCCACGAGGATCTGGGCCGCCCAACGAAGCTCCGCTTCGGCCGGAACCTCGTCCCCGGCGACCAGGCCGCGGTCGCGGAGCCACCGGGCGATCGTCTCGGAACTGGGGGGCAACGAGTCCCGCGATCCTTCGACGTGATCGTGCAAGGAGAGGAATCCTCGGATGAGCTCGAGGTCGCCCGGGGCCGGCGGGATCGTGTCGACGTCGGTGTTGGCTGGGGTGCGGGTGGTCTGCACGAGCGAAGGATACGCCGCGAAACCGGATATATCCATTTGACCGGTTACTCATCGAGGAGCGTCCGGCCATGGATCCGCTCGATCTCTGGATCCTGTTCGGCCCGCGGATGCACTGAGTCGGAACCCGAGGACCGCGCGTAGCATCGCGGTCATGGTGGAGCTCACCTCGCGCGCTCAGGATGCACTCCTGGCATCCCAGACCGCGGCCCGGCGCTTCGACCCGGAGGCGCACATCCGGCTGACCGCCGACGGCGCGATGGTGCGCCAGGTCCTCGCTTCCCGGCCGGAGCCAGGCGATGCGGTGCTCGAGGTCGGCGCCCTCACGATCTTCGTCGCACCGGGCGTCACGGGAACCGTCGACGCCGGCGAGCACAACGAGCTCACGACGGGCTGAGACATGGACACCGCGACGATCCGGTTCACCCTCGAGGAGCGGCGCTCGGCGCTCGAGGCCGAGCTGGGCGAGCTCACCGCGGTTCCTCGCGACCCGGCCGCCGCCGTTTCGTTCGGCAAGCGGATCGGCGACGGGACGACGGAGGCCGTCGAACGCCTGACCAAGGTGGGCGCGGCCGAGCAGCTCGACGCGATGCGCGCCGACGTCGTCCGGGCGCTGGAGAAGCTGGACGACGGCACCTATGGGCTCTGCGATCGATGCGGGGCGTCGATCCCCGATGAGCGGCTCGAGGCGAGGCCCTGGTCGGTGCTCTGCGTTCGGTGCGCCTCGCTGCGCTGATGTGGCGATCCGCGTACCGATGGATGTACCGCACCGGTCGCACCCCCTGGGATACCGGCGTCACCCCACCGGAGGTCGTGGAGCTGATCGAGGGGCCCTCGGCGGTCGCTCCCGGCCGGGCGCTCGATCTGGGCTGCGGCACCGGGACGAACGTCCGGTACCTCGCCGAGCACGGGTGGGATGCGACGGGGATCGACGCCGTCCCCGCCGCGATCGACCGCGCGACGGCCAAGCTCGGTGGCGTCTCGAACGCTCGCGTCGTCCTCGGTGATGTGACGGAGCTCGCGCGGCTCGACCTGGCGGACCCGTTCGACCTCGTGCTCGACATCGGATGTTTCCACTCGATCGCCCGTCGTCGACGTCCCGCCTACGCTGCGGGTGTCGCGTCGCTCACCGGCCCGGGATCCAGGCTCTTCATCTTCGCCTTCGCTCGGGGGACCGGACTCCTCCCCCTCGGCGTCACCGCCGCGGAGATGGCGGCCAGGTTCGCGCCCTGGTTCGAGCCCGTCGGAAGGATCCGCGGCACGACCCCGCCCGGGGCGGCCTGGTACCTCCTGCGGAGGGGCTCGGCGACACCTTCCTGACTTGGGCCTGAATCAGGCCGAGAGGCGCCCGGCTTCGCGCGGCGCGACCCACCCGCCATCGGCGGCGACGAGCTCGTCGCACGACTCCGGCCCCCACGAACCCGGCGCGTAGGGCTCCACGGGGGGCGGATCTTCCAGCAGCGGCTGGACGATCCGCCAGGTCTCCTCGATCACGTCCTGTCGCGGGAACAGCGTGCCGTCCCCCGCGAGCGCGTCCTTCAGGAGGCGCTCGTACGGGCCCGGCGCCTCGCCGAGCTGCTCGTCGAACGACAGATCCAGATGCACCGACTGGGTCGCGGGCGCTCCCGGCTTCTTGAGGAGGAGCCCGATGCTCGCGCCGGCGTCCTCGCCGATGCGCAGCTTCACGTGGTTGTGGTGGCGGAGGGCGCGCACGCCGTCCCCCAGCATGATCGCCGGCGGTCTGCGGAACCGGATGTCCACCTCCGTCGCCGTCATCGCGAGCGCCTTGCCGGCCCGCAGGAAGAACGGGACCCCCGACCATCGCCAGTTCTCGATCAAGAGCCGCAGGGCGGCGAACGTCTCGGTCGTGGAGCCGGGCGCGACGCCCTCGACCGCGAGGTACCCCTCGTACTGGCCGCGCACGTAATGCGCCGGGTCGGCGCCCGGCATCGCGCGGAAGACGTCGAGGCGACGATCGGCCAGGGCTTCCGATCCCCCCGAGAGCGGCTCCATCGCAACGAGCGCGAGCACTTGGAGCAGATGGTTCTGGACCACGTCGCGGAGGCACCCGACCTCGTCATAGAACCGGCCCCGACCCTCGACGCCGAAGCGCTCCGCCATCGTGATCTGGACCGACTCGATGTGCTCGCGGTTCCACAGGGGCTCGAACATCTCGTTGGCGAACCGGAGGTACACGATGTCCTGCACCGGCTCCTTGCCCAGGAAATGATCGATCCGGAAGATCTGGTCCTCACCGAGGACCGAGAGCAGGTCGTGGTTGAGCTCGCGCGCCGAGGCCAGGTCGTGCCCGAACGGCTTCTCGATCACCACCCGGGCCCCGTCGGTGAGCTTCGCCGCCGCGAGCCCGTGGACGATGGTCGCGAACAACGAGGGCGGGGTCTCGAGGTAGAACAACGGATGCTCTGCTCCGCCCAACGCCTCACGGACGACGGTCGAACGTCGTGGGGTCGTTCGTGTCGCCACCGACGTAGCTGAGGCGGGCGAGGAACCGACCGAGGGCCTCGTGGTCCGGCAGGCCGTGTTCCTCGATCGCCGCCCGTGCGTGCGCGCGCAGGTCGGCGTCGGTCCATTCGGTCCGTCCGGACCCGATCACCGGGACCTCGAGCAGCATGCGACGCTCCAGCTGATACAGGGCGGGGAACGTCTTGTGCCGCGCGAGGTCGCCCGTGATCCCGAAGATCACGAGGGCGTCGGATGCTGCTCCGTCGGTCATCTCGCTGCCGTTCCTCCCGTCGCCGTGACATGGGCGCCAACCCGAGGATACGTTCCGACGCACGAAGAGAGCGACAGGAGGGTCCGATGACGACGGCGACGCCGACCCAGCTGGGGATGGTGGGGCTCGGTCGGATGGGTGCCAACATCGTCCGGCGCCTGATGCGTGACGGTCATCCCTGTGTCGTCTACGACCTCTCCGCCGACGCGGTCGCTTCGCTCGCTTCCGAAGGGGCGACGGGAGCCGGGACGATCAAGGAGTTCGTCGCGGCGCTCACGCCTCCGCGCACCGTGTGGGTGATGGTGCCGGCGGGGGAACCGACCGAGCACGCGGTCGGATCGCTCGCCGACGCGCTGGCGCCGGGCGACGTGGTGATCGATGGCGGCAACACCTACTACCGCGACGATCTTCGTCGCGCGGCCCAGCTCGCCGAGCGCGGGATCGCCTACGTCGACTGCGGCACGTCGGGCGGGGTGTTCGGGCTCGATCGGGGGTTCTGTCTGATGGTCGGCTGCGACGACGATGCCGTCTGGCAACGCCTCGAGCCGATCTTCCGGTCGCTCGCGCCGGGCGTCGCGGCTGCGCCGCGGACGCCCGGCGCGCCCCCCGAGGTCACCCCGCAGGAACAGGGCTACCTCCGGGTGGGTCCGGTGGGGGCCGGGCACTTCGTCAAGATGGTGCACAACGGGATCGAGTACGCCCTGATGGAGGCGTACGCCGAGGGCATGAACGTCCTGCATCACGCGAACGTCGGGGGGCACGCCCAGACGCACGACGCCGAGACCGCGCCGCTCGGCGATCCGTCGTTCTACCGGTACGACATCGATATCGCGGCCGTCGCGGAGCTCTGGCGCCGTGGGAGCGTGGTGTCCTCGTGGCTGCTGGACCTCGCGGCGGCGGCGTTGCACGACTCGCCGACGCTCGAGGACTTCGCCGGACGCGTCGCGGATTCGGGGGAGGGGAGATGGACAGCGATCGCCGCGATCGAGGAAGGTGTCCCCGCCGAGGTGCTCATCGCCGCGCTCTCCGCGCGGTTCTCCTCGCGCGGACAGGCCGAGATGGCGAACCGGCTGTTGTCGGCGATGCGATGGCGGTTCGGTGGCCACGTCGAACCGCCGACGTGATCTCCCACCGGAACGTTCTCAACCGGTCGCTGGCAGGCCGGGCACCCGCGTCGTACCGACGGAGCTCCGGGTAGCGGACGGCGCACCAGAACGCGCCGACGATGCACGCCAGCCCGCCCGAGACGACGCTGAAGGTCGGCGAGACCGCCACCGCGACGACCCCCGCCTCCAGGTCGCCGAGCCTCGGGCCGCCGGAGACGACGAGCAGGAAGATGCCGCCGAGCCGGCCGCGCAGCGCATCCGGGATGCTCACCTGGAGGATCGTCGAGCGGAAGATCGCGCTCACGACGTCGGCCGCGCCCGGCCAGCGCGAGGAACACGAGGGCCCAACCGAGGTGCGCGCCGACCAGCCCGAACGCCGCGATCGCCGCCCCCCATCCCGCCACCGCCCAGATCACGGCCTCTCCCTGCCGGCGGATCCTCGTGACCGATCCGGCCACGAGCAGCTGCGCCAGGGCGCCGACGGCCGGCGCCGCGAAGAGCAGACCGACGACCGCAGGGCCCCGATGGAACTGCTCGACGGCGAGGACCGGGAACAGCGCCGCGGGCATGCCGAAGATCATCGCGATCAGATCGATCACGAACGTGGATCGGATCAGCCGATGGTGCCCGACGTACCGGAGGCTCTCCCGGACCGCCCGGACGCCGACCGGCCGCTCACCGTCGGGGCTCGGCAGGGGAGGGAGCGGTTGGATCGCGATCGCGGCGATCAGCAGCGCGGCGTAGCTGACGAGGTCGACCGCGTAGGCCGCGGTCGGGCTCGTCCCCGCGATCAGCACGCCGGCGAGCGCGGGGCCGACGATCCCGGTCGATCTGCCACAGGACCTGGTTGAGGGCGACGGCCGAGGGCATCAGCTCGATTCCCGACCAGTCGCGGTGTCGCGGCCTGACGCGCCGCGCCGTCGATCGCGCCGAGGCCCCACGTGAGGATGTTCGCCACGTGCAGCAGCAGGAGCGGGGGATGCCCTCCGATCGCGCCGGCGACGAGCCCACCGGACACGGCCATGTGGCCCGACCTGCGTCCAGATCAAGACCTGCCGGCGGTCGTGGGCGTCGATGAACGACCCACCGATGAAGGTCCCGGCCACGTTGCCGGCGAGCGCGGAGACGCCCAGGAGGCCGACCTGCGCCGGCGATCCCGTCAGCGCGTAGACCTGGACGTAGAGCGCGACGCGGGTGAACTGGGTGCCGAGCGCCGAGATCAACGAGCCGGTCCACAGCAGCCGGAAGTCGTGCGAGACGCGGAGCGGCGTCACATCGATCGCGATGCGACGCAGACGCCCCGACATGGGTCGACGCTAACAGGGCGTCAGCGGACGGTCCTACCGCAAAGCTGCGTCGACCGCTTCCTCGAGCACGTCGAGACCGTCCGCCAGCAGCGTCTCTTCGATCGTGAGCGGCGGGAGCAGCCGGATCACGTTGCCGTACGTTCCGGCGGTCAACACGATCACCCCGCGCTCGAGCGCTTCGCGCGCGATCCGGTTCATCGTGTCGGCGACGAGCGGCTCCTTCGTGGCCGGGTCCTCGACCAGCTCCATCGCGCACATCGCCCCGCGACCGCGGACCTCGCCGACCTGCGGGTGACGTTCCTCGAGCGCGCGCAGGCGTCCCATGATCGCGTCGCCGACGACGTTCGCCCGATCGAGGAGCCCGTCGCGCTCGATCAGGTCGAGCACGGCGAGCGCCGCCGCGGCGGCGACCGGGTTGCCGCCGTACGTGCCGCCGAGCCCTCCGACGTGGACGGCGTCCATCAGGTCCGCCCGACCGCTGATGGCGCTGATGGGCAGGCCGCCGCCGAGCGACTTCGCGCTGGTGACGATGTCGGGACGCACGTCCTCCGCCTCGATCGCGAACCAGCGTCCGGCACGGCCCATCCCGCTTTGGATCTCGTCGGCGATGAACACGATCCCGTTCGCGGCGCAGAACTCCGCGATCCCCTTGACGAAGCCCGGTGACGGCACGATGAAGCCACCCTCGCCCTGGATCGGCTCGAGCACGACACAGGCGATGTTGTCCTCGCCGATGTGCTTGTGCATCTCGTCCACCGCATACGCGAGCGACTCTTCCGCGCAATGCTCGGGGCCGCTCGGCCACCGGTACGCGTAGGCGAACGGGAGCCGGTACACCTCGGGTGCGAACGGCCCCATCCCTTGCTTGTACGGCATGACCTTCGCGGTGAGGGACATGCCCATCAGGGTCCTGCCGTGGAACGCGTGATCGAACGCGACCACCGCCGACCGGTCCGTGGCCTTCCGCGCGATCTTGACCGCGTTCTCGACCGCCTCGGCGCCGGAATTGGCGAACATCGTCTTCACCGGGCCGTCGATCGGCATCGAGCGCGTTGAGCCGTTCCGCGAGCTCGATGTACGGCTCGTTCGCCGTCACGTGGAAGCAGCTATGCGTGTCCAGCTCGAGCTGCCGCTGGGCCGCCGCGACGACCTCGGGCGCGGTGTGTCCGACGTTCAGGACCGAGATGCCCGTGGCGAGGTCGATCAGACGGTTGCCGTCGACGTCCTCCACGATCGCGCCGGACGCGCGCGCCGTCACGATCGGATGGATGTTGGCGACCCCCGGTGGGACGGCCGCCGCGCGGCGTTCGAACAGGGCGAGGCTCTTCGGCCCCGGGACCTCGGTGACGAGCTTGCGTTCCTGCGGGATATCCATGGATACAGTTTGCCGTTCCGGCCGCCCGGAGTCACCTCGGTCACCCCGAGCCGGCTGCCGCCGGCTCGGGGTGACCGATCACGTGGATCACGCGGAGCCCCGTCTTGCCCTCGAGCCGGTGGGGGAGGTCGAGGCGCAGCCACCGCGATGGGCCGGGCGGCAGCGTGGAGAGCACGATCGCGTCGAACGTTTCGCCGCGAAGGAGGACATCCTCGACGGCGAGGGCGGGGTCGGCGTCGCCCACCTCGCCGTCGACGTCGGCATCGAGCGCCGAGAATCGGGCGAGCGCTTGCTCGAGCCGGGCCGCCGCGATCGACCGCGCCTCGGACTCCGTCCAGGCGCGGTTCCTCGGGGGCTCGGCCGGGACGACGACGTGGAACGAGCATCGATCGTGTCGCGTGAGCTCGCTGAGCTGCTCGAACAGGTGGGAGCCCGCCAGCGTCCGGTTCGCGACCACCAGGTACCGGTGCATCGGATCACCTCCCGAACTGACCTCCATGGTCGGTCCGGCGCGTCCGAGGGTCAAGCCCGGAGCTGCCTGTGGCCGCTGCCTGCAGCGCCGCTGCCAGCAGCCGCTGCCAGCAGGTGGTGTCGATGGGCGCGAACGCGGGATACTAGCTGTTCGGAGCGGTCGCGGACGACCAGGAGGGCCAGATGGCTGACAGCTATCAGATGTTCATCGACGGCGAGTGGGTCTCCTCGTCGGACGGGCAGACGCGAGACATCATCAGCCCGCACACGGGCGCCGTGATGGCGAGCGTGCAGGAGGGGACCGCGGAGGACGCGGATCGGGCCGTCGCCGCCGCGAAGAAGGCCTTCACCGAGACCTGGTTCGACTCCACGCCGAAGGACCGCCAGCTCGCGCTCCTGAAGCTCGCCGACGCGGTCGAGGAGCACGCCGACGAGCTCGTGAAGCTCGAGGCGGAGAACGCCGGCAAGCCGGCCGAGCTCACGATGTCGGAGGAGATCCCCCCGATCGTCGACAACCTCCGGTTCTTCGCGGGGGCCGCGAGGACCATGGAGGGCCGCAGCGCCGGCGAGTACATGGCCGGGTTCACCTCGTTCATCCGGCGCGAGCCGATCGGCGTCGCCGGACTGATCGCCCCCTGGAACTACCCGCTGATGATGGCGATCTGGAAGATCGGCCCGTCGCTCGCGACGGGCAACACCGTCGTCCTCAAGCCCTCGGAGCTGACGCCGCTCACGGCGCTCAAGCTCGCCGAGTACGCCGCGGAGATCTTCCCACCGGGCGTCTTCAACGTGATCACCGGCGACGGCGTTCCGGTGGGGGACACGCTCGTTCGGCATCCCGACGTCGGCATCGTTTCCCTCACCGGGGACGTGAACACCGGCAAGCTGATCCACGCGAACGCGAGCGACACGCTCAAGCGCGTACACCTCGAGCTCGGCGGCAAGGCGCCGGTCGTCGTCTTCGACGACGCGGATATGGCCACGGTCGTGGAGTGGATCGGGATCGCCGGCTACTTCAACGCCGGGCAGGATTGCACGGCGGCCACCCGGGTGCTCGCGGGGCCGAAGATCTACGACAAGCTGCTCGAGGAGCTCGTCCCGGCCGTGGAAGACATCAAGGTCGGCGGCGCCTTCGATCCGGACATCGCGGTCGGCTCCATGATCTCGAAGGAGCAGCTCGAGCGGGTCGAAGGGTTCGTCGAGCGCGCGCAGGAGGCCGGCGCCGAGGTCCTCACCGGTGGCAAGCCGATGGGGGACAAGGGCTTCTACTACACGCCGACCGTGGTCGCGAACCCCGCCCAGGATTCCGAGATCGTCCAGAAGGAGGTCTTCGGGCCGGTCGTGACGGTGCAGCGCTTCTCCGACGAGGATCAGGCGCTCGCGTGGGCGAACGGCGTCGACTACGGTCTCGCCTCCAGCGTGTGGACCCGAGACGTGGGCCGGGCGATGCGGATGGCTCGCAAGCTCCAGTTCGGCTGCGTCTGGGTGAACACCCACATCCCGCTGACACCGGAGATGCCCCACGGCGGCTACAAGCAGTCCGGTCACGGCAAGGACATGAGCGTCTATTCGCTCGAGGACTACACGAACATCAAGCACGTGATGGTGTCGCTCGACTGAGCGACCGGCGAACGACGTGGAGGCGGGGCGTCCGTGTGGCGCCCCGCCGCCATGAGAGGTGGTGAGCAGACATGACGGTCCGTCCGTATCTCGTGAACGGTGAGTGGCGCACCGGCGAGGGCACGTTCGAGGTGAAGAGTCCGTTCGACGACAGCGTCGTCGCCGAGGTCGCGGTCCCGACCGCGGCCGACGTCGAGGAGGCGATGGCGACCGCCGCCTCCACCTTCGAGGAGTCCAAGAAGCTCCCCGTGTGGGCGCGGTCCGAAGCGCTCGACCACATCTCGAAGCGCCTCGCGGAGACGGTCGATGAGAACGCGGAGCTGATCGCTCGCGAGGGCGGGAAGCCGATCAAGTGGGCCAAGGTCGAGGCCACGCGTGCCATCTCGACCTTCCGATGGGCATCCGAGGTGATCCGCCACGGCGACGACGAGCTGATGCGGCTCGACACGGAGCAGGCGCTGGGGTCACGGGTCGGTGTGCTTCGCCGCTTCCCGTTGGGGCCCGTGCTGGGGATCACCCCGTTCAACTTCCCGCTCAACCTGGTCGCGCACAAGGTGGCGCCTGCGCTCGGTGTCGGCGCTCCCATCACCGTGAAGCCCGCATCGGCGACGCCGATCGGGTCGCTCCGGCTGGCGGAGTTCTTCGACGAGACGGATCTGCCCAAGGGCATGTATCAGGTCCTGCCCGTGAGCTCGAAGGTGGCGGACGGCATGGCCCGGGACGAGCGGTTCCGGAAGATCAGCTTCACGGGCTCTTCGGAGATCGGCTGGTACCTGAAGGGACTCGATCCGAAGAAGCGGGTCACGCTCGAGCTCGGCGGGAACGCCGGCGTGATCGTGCACTCCGACGCCGACCTGGACTTCGCCGCGCAGCGGATCGCGTTCGGCGGGTACTACCAGGCCGGACAGAGCTGCATCAGCGTCCAGCGTGTCTACGTCGCGAGCGACGTGTACGACCGGTTCGCCGAGCTCCTGACGAAGCAGGTGCAGCAGCTGAAGGTCGGCGATCCGCTCGACCCCACGGTCGACGTCGGGCCGGTGATCCAGCGCTCGGAGGTCGACCGGATCGGCGACTGGGTCCAGGAGGCGGTCTCCCAGGGCGCCGAGATCCTCACCGGGGGGACCGGCGAGGGCCCGTTCTTCCAGCCCACCCTGCTCTCCGACGTGACGCCCGAGATGAAGGTCTGCCGCGAAGAGATCTTCGGTCCGGTCGTGACGATCAGCCCGTACGAGACCTATGAGGACGCGCTCAAGCTGGTGAACGACTCGCGCTTCGGGCTGCAGGCGGGTGTGTTCACGAACGACATCAACCGCGCGTTCGAGGCGCATCGCACGATCGAGGTCGGCGGCGTCATCATCAACGACGTGTCGGCGTTCCGCGCCGACCAGATGCCGTACGGAGGGTCGAAGGACTCGGGTTTCGGCCGCGAGGGCCTGCGGTTCGCGATGGAGGAGATGACGGAGCCGCGCATCATGGTCCTGTCGCACGTGCCGCTCTAGACAGGGTGCCGTGAGGGCCTCTCACCGCCCTCTCATGATGGCTTTGGCAGACTGACGGCCAACCCACCGGAGGTGATGGAGAGCACCGGTCGATCATGAGAGGAAGGTTTCCATGCGCCGGGCAACCCTTCCGTCCGCCCTGATCGCCCTGCTGATGGTTCCCGCATGCGCGGCTGGATCGGCTGCGCCGCGGTCAACATCCGCTCCGCCAGCGCACGCGGTCCCGGCCACGACGGGCCGCGCTCGCCGTCACCCCGCGCCGGTGGTCCTGATCCTGATGGAGAACCATAGCTACGGCCAGATCGCGGGGAGCGCGTCGGCTCCGTACCTGAACCGGTTCGCACATCAGGGCACCCTGTTCACGAACATGAACGCCGTGAGCCACCCGTCGCTCCCGAACTACCTGGCCCTCACGTCGGGGTCAACGCTGGGCTGTATGAGCGACAAGTGCCCAACCCGTTCGTTCCACGCGAAGAACATCTTCGAACAACTCTTGGCCCACCGTCGGTCGTGGAGATCGTGGGAGGAGTCGATGCCGGGTCGATGCGTCCGGTCGAACGCGGGCACGTACGCCGTGCGGCACAACCCGGCCGTGTATTACACCGACCTGTATCCGCGTGCGTGCCCGAAGTTCGACGTCCCGTATCCGAAGTCGCTTCCCCGGCGATTGCACGGCCTGACCTTCATCACGCCGAACATCTGCCACGACACGCACGACTGCTCCGTGGCGGTCGGAGACACATGGCTGCGCAGACACGTTCCGAAGCTCCTGAAGCGGGGAGCCATCGTGGTGATCACCTACGACGAGGGTGAGGGGAACAACCATGTCTTCTGTGCGGCTCGAGGACCGGGGATCGGTCAGGGCGTGCGGCGGCGAGCTGCGTACACGCACTACGGGCTGCTCGCCGGGATCGAGCGCCATTTCGGATTGCGCCGTCTCCGCCAGGCGGCGACGGCGAGGCCGGTCCCGCTGTAGAGCGACCGAGCCGGCCGTCGGGGGTAGCCTCGGGGGGTGAACCCGATCATCGCGACGGATCAACCGTGGGTGTACGCGGCGCTGCCGTTCATCACGATCGCCGCGCTGGGCGTCGGGTTCCTGATCGTGTTCCGGCAGCGCGCCGCGGCCCGCCGCGCGGCCCGCGAGCAAGGACCGATGCACGCCGCGCTCACCGGGTCGCGGAGCCGGGAGGCAGCCCTCCCCGGGCGACCGTGGTGGGGGAACCCGCTGTTCTGGGTCGCGGTGTGCGCCGTCTCGCTCATCCTCGGGTTCGTCGTGTGGCCGGGGCTCTTCGGTGGGGCGTTCATCGTGCTGCCGTTCGTCTGGATATGGCGCCCCCGGCGCGAGCCCAAGATGGATCCGCGGACGAACGGTCACACCTCGCGCGACGCCGGCACCTTCACGGGCGATTGAGGACCCGGTCGGCGAACGCGCCGACGACCGACGCGGCCTCCCTCTCGCGACGCCAGAAGTAGTGGTCGGTCCCCGGAACGACCACGACCTCGGCCTGCGGGAACAGCGCGCCGTACGCGCGGAGGTCCTCCGGTGGCGCGTACCGGTCATGCTCGCCGGCGAGGAGCATCGCGGGTCGTGCGAAGAGCCGCAGATCCGTCCGGTCGGGGAGCGGCGGCATCTCGACGTCGCCCGGGCGGAGCGGGATGCCCACGAGCGCGAGCGCGCTCACCCGCCCGTCGTCCAAGGCCTCCCGCAGGGCGACGCTCGCCCCGAACGACCACCCGACGACGACCGTCGGCGGGTCCTTGAGCCCCGAGTGCGACCGGGCTGCCTCGATCGCGGCGCGCGTGTCGCGGAGCTCGTCGCGGCCGCCGCCGTAGGTGCCCGACGATCCCATGACGCCGCGGAAGTTGAACCCGAGGACCGCGAGTCCGCGGGCGGCCGCGAGGTCGTTGCGGATCGCCCAGAGCAGCGGGTGGTCCTTCGACCCGCCGTGCCGAGGATGGGGGTGACAGAGCACGGCCGCGCCCCGGGGCGCGCCGTCCGGCATCCGCAGCTCGCCCTCGAGGCGGATCCCGTCCTCGGTCGTGAAGGTCACCTGATCCATCGGTCTGTCACCATCCGAGCATATGGCGGCTCTCCCACGGATCACCGGCACCGCGTTCGCCCTCCGCGACCCGTATCCGTGGGGGCACCTGTCCGGCCTCGCGCGGATCGGTGAGTCCCTCGGGTACCGGGCGATGTTCATGCCGGAGGTCGGTTCGCGCGACGTGCTCGCCGCGCTCACCGGGATCGCGGGCGAGACGGGCGGGCTCCTGCTCGGCAGCGGCGTCCTTCCCCTCCCGGCGCGCTCGCCGCAACTGCTCGCGCAGGCCGGCGCGACGGTGCAAGACCGTTCGAACGGGAGGCTGATCCTGGGTATCGGCACGGGTCCGGCGGTGCGGGGAGCCCTCGATCGGCTCCGGGCAACCGTCGCGATGCTCCGCGACGCCTTCGCGGGCGAGACGGCCACGACGCCCGAGGGCGAGCCGTTCCGGCTCGCCCTCGTCCCCGCGAGCCCGCCGCCGATCTGGATCGCGGCGCTCGGTCCGAGGGCGATGCGCCTCGCGGGCGCCGTCGGCGACGGGGTCCTCCTGAACTGGTGCACCCCGGAGCGCGTCGCTCGCGCCCGGCTGGAGCTCGACGAGGGCGCAGCCGCGGTCGGTCGCGACCCCGCCGAGGTCTCCGTCGGCGTCTACGTGCGCGCGTGCGTGTACGCGGACGCCGACGCCGCGGCGCTCGCGGTACGCACGGCCGCCGGGCAGTACGCGAGCTATCCGGCGTACGCACACCAGTTCGCGCGGATGGGACTGGGGGAGGAGGCGGAGCGGGCCGCCGCGGCGCACGCCGCGGCCCGCCCCGC
The DNA here is from genome assembly GCA_963765865.1 of uncultured Actinomycetes bacterium. Classification (GTDB taxonomy): domain Bacteria; phylum Actinomycetota; class UBA4738; order UBA4738; family HRBIN12; genus AC-51. The sequence goes on along the minus strand of CAVXYE010000015.1, from coordinate 156,163 downwards.
CGACGTCCCGGAGCACTTCGTCCGCGCGGTCGCCGCGCTCGGCGACCCCGCGGCCGCCCGCGCTCGTCTCGAGGAGTACCGCTCGGCGGGGGCCGACCTGGTGGTCGTCTATCCGGTGATCGTTCCCGGCTCGGCCCTCGCGCGGAGCGCGCTCACCACGCTGGAGTCGCTGGCCCCCAACGGTTGACGGCGTGGTGCGGGACAACTCGGCCTCGGTCGGTCGACTCACTCCTCCCACGCGGTAGGATTTCACCGGTCCACACCGTACAAATGGTGAAAAGGGGAAGGCGATGACCTACACGATCTGCGAGCCGTGCATCGACGTGAAGGACCGCGCCTGCGTCGACGAGTGTCCGGTCGACTGCATCTACGAAGGCCCGCGGATGCTCTACATCCAGCCGGACGAATGCGTCGACTGCGGTGCGTGCGAGCCGGTGTGCCCCGTGACCGCGATCTTCTACGAGGACGACGTCCCCGGCGAATGGAAGCAGTTCACCCCGGTCAACGCCGAGTGGTTCGCCGACAACGTGACCGGCCTCGGTTCGCCGGGAGGCGCGGCGCAGGTGGGGCCCGCCGCCGTCGATCACCCGGTCGTTGCCGGCTGGGAAGCCGTCTAAGCCGTCGAGCGTTCCGCCGACGAGTCGGGCTGGGCCGGCAGGAACACGCGGAACGACGCCCCGCCGCCCGTCCGCTCCTCGACCCATGCCCTACCGGCGTGGAGCTCCGCGAACCGCCGGACGAGCGTCAGCCCGACCCCGACGCCCGGCGAATGCTGGGGCGCGTCGGGGCCCTGCCGGAACGGTTCGAAGATCGCCTCGCGGAGCTCGGGCGCGATGCCCGGCCCGTCGTCCTCCACGAGCAGGAGGACGCCGTCAGGGGCCGCACGAACGCTGATCCAGATCGTGGAGGTCTTCGGTGTGTGCCGGACGGTGTTGGCGAGCAGGTTCTCGATGATCCGCTCGATCTTCGCGGCGTCCACGGCGACGGTGACCGACGCGATGTCCGTCCGGAGGCGTGAGTCGGCGATCAGGTCCGACTCGGCGACCACCCGCCGCACCAATGCTCCGACGTCGGTCGGCTGCAGCTTCGGCGTGACGATCCCGCGTGCGAGCCGGTCGAGATCGAGCAGGTTCGTGACCAGCCGGTCGAGCCGCCGCGCGTTGTCGGCGATGCGGCGCGCGAGGTCCTGCGCGTCCGACTCCTCCAGATGGACGTCGCCGCGCTCGAGCGTGATCGCGAGACCCAAGATCGCGGCGAGCGGTGTCCGCAGGTCATGGGACACCGCTTGCAGGAACGTGTTCTTCATCTCGTCCAGCGCGCGGAGCCGTCCGGACGCCTCGCGCTCGACCTCGAGCGCGCGCGAGAGCTGCTCCTCGGCCTGCTTCCGTTCGGTGATGTCCAACAGGAATCCCTGCCAGAAGGGCGAGCGACCCTCGATCTGGACCCGCTGCGCTTGATCCTGGACCCAGACGATCCGCCCGTCCTTCGCGATCATCCGGTACTCCATGCTGATCTCGTCGACGCCGGTCGTGTTCGACGCGACGTCCGCCGACAGCACCCGCTCGCGATCATCGGGATGGATCGTTCGGGTCCACAACGTGGGGTCGTTGATCACTTCCTCGGTCGTGTAGCCGAACAGCACGTCCTGGCGGGGCGAGATGTAGGTCGTGCGGGAAAGCGTGGGGGAGTCCGGGTCGAACTCCTGCGTGTAGATCACCGCCGGGTTCTTCTCGACGATCGTTCGGAACTTCTCCTCGGCTTCCCGGAGTTGCCGCTCGGCTTCGTGCCGCTCCGAGATGTCGAGCATGAACCCTTGCCACCACCCCTCGAGGCCGACCTCCTCGACCCAGGTGGCTTCGTCGTGGACCCACGTGTACGTGCCGTCGGCCCGCAAGAGCCGGTAGTCGCACGAGAAGCGCTCCCGGGTGGCGTTCGCGTGTTCGTTCGCGGCGACGACCGAGCCCACATCGTCGGGGTGGATGTGGTCGAGCCAGAACTGCGGAGTCGCGGACCAGTCCGCGGGTCGGTGGCCGAAGACGCGTTCGAGCTGGGGGCTGATGTAGAACCGGTCGCTCGACAGGTCGAGCGCCTCGCGGTAGACGACCGCCGGGAGGTTCTCGACCGTCGCGCGGAACAGTCGCTCGGTCTCGATCAGTCGCTCCTCGGCCTGTTTCTGGGCCGTGATGTCGAACAGGAAGCCCTGCCAGAAGGCGTCGCCGTCCGTGGACGGGACGAGCACCGCCTCGTCGTGCACCCAGATGTATGCCCCGTCTGCCCGGCGGAACCGGTAATCCGCGACGAATGGCGCTCGATCCTCGTTCGAGCGCTCGTCGTACGCGCGGATCGCCTCGCGGTCGTCCGGGTGGACCCGATCGACCCAGAAGTCGGGCGTCCAGGTCCACTCCTCGGCGGTGTATCCGAAGACCTGCTCGACGGTGGGGCTGATGTAGAGCTTCTCGGGCGTGTTGTCGGTCGACTCCACGTAGACGACCGCCGGCATGTGGTCCACGAGCGCCTGGAGGCGTTCCTGCGCCTGGCGGAGTCGCGCCTCGGTCTCCATCCGCTCCGTGATGTCGACCATGACGCCTTGCCAGACCAGTGGGTTCCCGTCCGCGTCGCGGATCAGATGGCTCTCGTCGTGGAACCACACCGTCCTGCCGTCCGACGCCGCCATCCGGTATTCCTGGAGGTACGGCTCGCCCGTCTCGGCCGTTCGATGCGACTCCGCCAGCACGGCGCTCAGGTCATCGGGGTGAACCACCTGCGTCCAGAAGCCGGGCTCCTCCCACTGCGCCGCCGAGTACCCGAGCAGCTGCTCGATCTGCGGGCTGACGTAGGCGGTCGACGTGGCCTGGTCGAACCCCAGCGGTTGGGGGAGCTCCTGGTACGTGATCGCCGGCGTGTTCTCGACGATCGCCCGATAGCGTTCCTCGGCGACCCGGACCTGCTCCTCGGCTTCCTTCCGTTGCGTGACGTCGAACATGAACCCCTGGAAGAACGCCACGCTTCCGTCGTCGTGCAGCACGGTCGTCGAGGTGTCCTGCACCCACACCCAATGGCCGTCTGCATGCCGCATCCGGTAGACCTCATCGAAGGGGTTGAGGTCGTTCACGCTGAAGGCCTCGCGTGCGCGAAGAGCCGCGAGGTCCTCGGGATGGATCAGCTCGAACCACAGCCCCGGGCTCTGGATGAATCGCTCCGGCGGATACCCGAGCACCTGCTCGATCTGCGGACTCACGAACGTCATCGTCGCGCCCAGCCCCGGCCCGCCACTCGTCGGCTCGTCCACATACGTCACCGCGGGGATCGCCTCCACCATGCTCCGGTACCGGCGCTCCGCCTCTTGGAGCAGGCGTTCGGCCTCCTTCCGGGCGGTCACGTCGATCATGAAGCCCTGGAAGTGCGACACCGATCCGTCCTCGGTCGTCACGGGCGAGGAGGTGTCGTGCACCCAGACCCAGTGACCGTCGACGTGATGCATCCGGTATTCCTCGTCGAAGGGGAGGCCTTGATGACCAGCCTGGCTCGCGGCTTCCTCCATACGAGCACGGTCGTCCGCGTGGACCAGGTCGAACCAGAAGTCGGCGTCGGCGAGGAACCGTTCGTACGGATAGCCGAGCAGCGCCTCGATCTGCGGGCTGATGAACGCCATCCGCGCCCCGGTCGGCTCCATCACATCGACATACGTCACCGCGGGGATCCGCTCGACCACGCTGCGGTAGCGCGACTCGGCCGAGAGGAGCCGCTCCTCCTGACGACGACGCGCGATCGCCGCGCCGAGCAGCGCGGCGGCCGTCCGGAGCCCTTCGAGGTCGCTCACCGACCAATCGCGAACACCGTCGCAGTCATCGAAGCCGATGCAGCCCCACCAGCCGCCGTCCACGGTGATCGGGAAGTACGCGAGAGACACGATCGATTGATGGCGCAGGGCTGGACGTTCCTGTTCGGGGAAGGTCTCGATGGCGCCGATGATCGACTCACCGGCGCGCATCCGTTCAACCCACCGGGTGTGGTCGGGCTCCCATCCGAGACCGTCCACGAGCGGGTCGTCGAGGTGGGAGCGTGTGCCCGGCGAACACCACTCGGCAGCGATGTGCATGATCAGGCCGCCGCCGCGTCCTCGTTGCGCACGAGATGCACGCGAGAGACGTCCGCGGCGACCCCCAGCCGTCCCAAGACCTCGACGGCGACCTCGCTCCAGTCACTGGACAGCAGGAGGCGCTCCGCCGCGAAGGCGACGGCCTCGAGGACCGCATCGCGACGAAGGGGCGCCGGCTTCGCGGCGCGCGCCGTCTCCACCATCTCTTCGTGCCTCCTCGCTGCCCGGAGTGCAGCAGAGCACGGCCCGAAGGGGCCGCGCGTCCCATGGATTATCGGCGCAGGTCACATCGGGTGAAGTCGGGACCGCGGGGGGTCGCGCCTAGTACCGACGGACTACCGCGAAACGCCGGGGATCAGTCGGCCTCGGGCTTCGCGGGGACCAGGCCGGGGGTGGATCCGGCGGTCGCCAGCTCGTCGTGGGTCGGCCAGCGCTCACGCGACCGTTGCGCGAGACGGAACATCAGCTCGACGGCTTTCGGATCCTCGTCCATCGCGCGGGTGACCTCGATCACTCCGTCCGCGATCGCGCGGTCCCAGATCTCTTGGCCCAGATCGGTCCGAACGATCGAGAGCGTCCAGCCGCCCTCCTGGCCGAGGCCGCCGAAGGAGATGTCGGCGTGCTCCGCGGCGAAGTCCGGGCACCGCAGGCACCCGGGGCGCGTGAACCGATGCGACTGCTTCAGCGAGTACGTGAGCTCCTCACCGGTGTCCGTGTAGAAGAGGAGCTTTCCCTTGACGTTGACCCGGACCAGGTGGTCGAGGTCGATCCCCAGCTCGTTCTGGGCGATCTCCACCATCAGTCCGTCGTACGTGAAGGATTTCGAGCAGAGGAGCCCGAAGGTCCAGGCGATCTTCTTGCGCCACTTGTTGACCCTGCGGGCTTCCATCGCGCCGGTGACCGAGGTCTGGCAGCCCATCCCCACGAGGGCGACCTTCGACAGCCCCATCTCCGCGGCCTTGAGGAGGGCGAGCGGGTTGGCGCTGTACGTGTAGCGGCTCCCCGCGGACGCCAGGACCCCGGCACGATCGGTCACGACGGCGGGCTCGCAGTCCCACTGGCGTTCGTCCGAAAGGACGGACGTCGCGGCGCCGTCGATCATCCCGTTCTCGAGCCCCCAGATCAGCAGGGCGGAGACCACGCCGCCGTCCTGGCCCTGCATCAACGCTTCGGGCGACGTCGCGCGGGCGAGGTAGATCTCGCGGTACTTGCCGATCAGTTCCTCAGGTTGACGCACCTGGCCGAACATGAGCTCGTCGATCTCCGACTCCCACTCGCGGAAGCGCGGGCATGCGAGCGTGCACAGGGAACAGCCTCGGTCGCCGTGCGTGCAGACGTCGGGACCGTCCTCCTGGAGCTGGACCGGCTTGTTGTCCTCGTAGCCGAGGACGTGGAACGGGCACGCCACGATGCACGCCGTGCATCCGGTGCAGAGGCCCGTCAGCACCACCTCGTCGTACAGGTCCCGCCACTGCGTCGTGTCGGCCTTGGGCATCCTGGGCGCAGGATACTCGGGCTGCAGCGATCAGATGCTGCGGTTCAGATGCTGAAAGAGTCGCCGCAGGCGCATCCGTGGACGGCCTGGGGGTTGTTGACCTTGAGCCCGCCCCCCAGGAGCGCCGTATCGAAGTCCAGCGTGGAGCCCGAGACGATGGGCACGCTCTTCGGGTCGATCACGACGCGAACGTCGTCGGCGGCGGTGATCACGACGTCGTCCGCCTCTGGGGTTCCGGTGAAATCCATCTCGTACGCGAACCCCGAGCACCCACCCGCGACCACCCGCAGCCGAAGGACCGGCTCGGTGTAGCCTTCCTTGGCCGCGAGCTGCCGGATCTTGCGAGCGGCGCCGTCGGTCACGGTGATCGGTGCAGCGGTCGAGGTTGCTTCCATCACCCAGCCAGGATAGCGCTCAACCGGGCGTTCTCACCCTTCGTCCTCACTTCTTGATGAAGAGGTACCAGATCGCGTAACCGGCGAGGATCGCGCCGAGCAAGAAGATCCCGCCGATGAGGAGCCCTCCGCCCGAAGCGATCACGCCCAGAACTTCCACCAGGGTCGCTTCGTCGTCACCGACTCACCGAGCTCGGCCCGCTCACGCTCCGCGTCCGCATCGGCGTCCTTGGCCTCCTTGGCGAGATGCTCCTGCTTCGCCTCCTCCAGGAACATCTTCTCCATGTCGTCGCCCATGCGACCCCCGGGGGTCCTGGGCTCGTTCGTATTGAACATCGACATCGGGTTCCCTCCCGGTCGTGGGACCCGACGTTACTCCTTCTTCTCCCAGAGCTGCTCGCTCGGCCGCGGACGGGTCAACGTTCGGATGATGCGCGGCGAGGCAACGTCAGTGCCTCACGCTCCTGCATCGCGAGGCGGAGCTCGGACACGATGGGGCGATCTTCGATCTTCGTCCCCGAGAGCCGGGCGCGAAGCCCGCTGTTGTCATGGCGGCCGGGCCGGTAGCCCGCAACATCGCGCCAGCGTTCGTAGGTGCTCATCGTTCGTCCCTTCGTTCCGAGTGTGGGTGAGACGGTCTGCACCGTGCAGCGTAGGCCTCCCGACGGCCGGATGACGTCGGCCGGTCGGCCACAACGGCGCGGCGAAGGTCGGTTCTCGTCCTGGCTGTCCGGCTCCCTTCGATGTGCCCTGGACGAGGAACCGACCGAGGCAGGCCCGGAGGTGAGAAGATGGTGGCCGGAGACGACGGGGCGCCCGCGAACGAACCGTGATGTGCCCCTCGTGCGAGGGAGGCGGGATGAGCGTGAAGGACTTCTACCGGACGGAATCGGGCACGATCTTCCGGGTGACCAAGGACCCGGAGGGCCATCTGTCCGTCGAGCTCCTCGAAGCCTCCGCTTGGCGGTCCGCCCCGATCGGGATGGCCGGCCTCAGGATCGCACGCGGCACCCGGCGACTTACCGAGCGCCAGATCAACGCGCTCCCCGGCCCCGCCTGAGTCATCATCGCCCCGGCGCGCCACGCGGCTCAGTCGTGCGCCAAGCGGGTGGCGCGTCGACGGCGCCGTGTGCAGCCAGCAGGTGTCCGACGTGTTGTAGGTCGAGAGCAACGTGGCACACCCGAAGACGGAGCAGTGCCGTCCCTTCCTCGCTTGTGGCGCCACATCCCGCAGCCGAGTCGGCGTTCCGAACAGAGCCTGCGTCCTGTTGGTCTTCATCTGGACTCCTTCCGAGACCCGTCGCGCGCTCGTTGCTCCCGGAACAGGTGTCCGCAATCGATGCACCGCATGTTGAGCCGCGCCCCGGGTCCGGCGTGCGTGAACGGCTGCGTGTGGGCGGAGCCACACGAGGGGCAGGGTGGGCGCGGGGCGAGCTCTCGCTTCGGCTCTGGCATCGTCGCCTGATCAACCACCGAGCGCACGGCCCGAGCCGGCGGAGCCGGACGTCCCCTTCGACCGCTTGGCCTCGCGCTTCTGCTTGAGGGTCTTGCTGGCGGTCTTCTTGTTCTTCGCACCGCCCTTGTCCTTGTTCGCCATGCCGTCCTCCTTCTGCGCCTGCCCTCCGACCCGAGCGAACTCTGCGTGGAGCTGGAGCCTCTTCGCGATCCGGCCGACCTCGAAGCGCTGCTGCGGTGTCACGAACGTGACGCCCTCGCCGCTGCGGCCGGCTCGTGCCGTGCGGCCGACACGATGGATGTAGGCCTTCTCATCGGCCGGCGCGTCGAAGTTGATCACGTGCGTGATGTCGTCCAGATCGAGCCCGCGCGCGGCCACGTCGGTGGCGACGAGCACGTCGTTCGCACCGGACGCGAACCGGCCGAGCGCTCGCTCGCGCTGCGGCTGCGACATGCCACCGTGGAGCTCACCGGCGCGGATCCCTTCCCGGCGGAGGTTCCGTGCCAGACGATCCGCGCCGTACTTCGTCCGAACGAAGACCAGCGTGAGGCCCCGATCGGCGGCGAGCTCGCGGATCAGCGCCTGCGTCTTGCGCGGCTGCTCCACCGCGATGAACCGGTGGGTCGCATCCGTGAGGTGGAGCCCACTATCGCCGACCTCGTGGAGCACGGCGTCGCGGGTGAACCGCGCCGCGAGCCTGCCCACTTCGCCGTCGAGCGTCGCCGAGAACAGCATCGTCTGCCGGTCGGGACGGAGCATCTGGAGGATGCGCGTCACGTCGGGCAGGAACCCCATGTCGAGCATGCGGTCGGCCTCGTCGAGCACGCAGATGCGAACCTGATCCAGCCGGAGCAGCTTGCGCGTCACGAGGTCGATCAGCCTCCCGGGGGTCGCCACCAGGATGTCGGCACGCCGCGCGCGTTTCGCCTGCGGGCCGATCCCGACGCCCCCGTAGACGGCTGCGATCTGGAGGCGTTTCACGTCCGCGATCACGCGGAACTCCTCGGTCACCTGACTGGCGAGCTCGCGCGTCGGCGCCAGGATCAATGCCGACGGGCTGCGACCGTTCGGGGTCAGCATCTCGACGAGCGGCGCCGCGAACGCGAGCGTCTTCCCCGATCCCGTCCGCGAGCGCGCGAGGACGTCACGTCCGGCGAGGGCGTCGGGGATGACGAGGGTTTGGATCTCGAAGGGTCGTTCGGTCCCTCGCATCCGGAGGGCTCGCGTCACCGGTTCGGAGAGGCCGAGCTGGTTGAACGTGGGAGAGGTGGTGCTTCCGAGCCCTTGCGGCTCGGTCATAGCTGGTTGCACGTGTCGTTCCTTCGCTTCCTGTGGATCGGCGGTGCTCGGGCGCGTCGAGAGCCCGGCGGTAGACCGCGCAGGGAGCGCCCGGGAACGGCGAAACGTGCGAGGGATCGCGAGACGTCGTCGCGGCGTGTCTCAGGTCGAGACCCGCAGAGATGTGTCCTTGACAGCGTACCCGATATGGAAGGGCGCCGGGCGCGAAGCTCAACGGGGATCGGGCCGATCGAGGTTCCAATGTCGGATCGCCGAGCACAGCCATCGCTCCGTGCCCGGCGCGAGCAGGAACGCGGTGATCGCGCGCTGAGCGCCCTCGTCATCGGTGTACAGCAGCTCCACCACGAACATGCGCCGTGACCCGATGGCCTCGACGAGCGGCGCGTACTCGGGATCGTCGTGGTCGCGGATCGCCGCTTGCCAGAAGCCGATGTCGCCCCCCGGCACGTAGAGGTCGCGGAGCTGAGGGCGGAACTCGTCGGGCTCGGCATGCGGATGTGGGGTATGCGGGTCGTGCAGCCCCAGGTGCCATCCGTGGATCACGCCGATCCCCGAGCCCGAGTTGCGGAGCGACATCGCGAGGTACACGTTCCCGTCGGCCAGCTCGACCGTCGCGCCGGCTCCCTCCAGGAGGGCCCAGTGCTCGTCGCCCCACATGATCTTCTGTGCGACATCTTCGAGTCGCGAAGGCATCAGCAGTGGGCGGATCCCGATCTGCATCGCGTACTCGGCCAACCGAGCGGAGCGGTTCGAGGATCGGACGGCCGCGAAGGTCGCGAACGCCAGCACCAAGGTCCCGCCCGCCGTCGCCAGCGAGGCGATCGTGGTCCAGTCCGTCATCGCGCCGGACCCTACCGTCCCGTGAGCGAGAAGTGCATGTAGTCCTTGATCGTGTGCCAGTCGCCGCCCCAGCCCCAGCCGATCGCGGCGAACGATCGCACGACGACGTCGCCCGGATGGATCATGCCGGGAACCCGGCGCGTCCGATCCAGGTAGGGCTTCGCCGCGCGGCGGAGGACCTTCCCGTCGGAGCCCACGTAGGGGTTCTCCAAGGGGTTCACGTCGATCGCCCATCCGTACGAGTGCTGCGACAGCGTTCCGGGGTTGCCCGTCGCCGGCCGGCAGTTGAACGCGGCGCTCAGATCGCGGGTGTTGTACCAGTCCGATGGTCGCGGTGGTCGGTATCGCGGCGGCAGGCCGATGCGGTGGATCGGGAACCGTGCGTCGAACAGTCGATGGAACACCCACAGCGACGTCCTGCGCCACCCGCTCGTTCACGACCAACGGGCCGTGGCGGATGTCGCCCGTGAACGTCCAGTAGCTGACGCGCACGAGGCGAAGCTGATCGATCCGGACCGGGCAGCCGGGATGCATATCGCGGCCGATGAGCCTCGCGCGGAGCGTTGGACCGATCGGCTCGACCGAGCCTTCGAAGCTTCCGGTCGCCGGCGGATCCGAGACGTGCAGCTGGTCGCCGCCGCGCACGAGGATCGAGCCGCTCACATGCTGACCGTTGACGGTGGCGCCCCCGGCCGAGGGGGTCGCCGAGACGGAGGTCAGACCCGTCGCGACGCGGACGTGGATCGACCCCGGCTCGGGGAACGGCTGGGGCTGCAGACCGCCGTAGTAGTAGCCGAGGATCCGGTCGGCGGACCACCCGAGGCGGGCCTTCCCGTACGCCCCCCACTGCACCATCCCGACGCCGTGGCCCCATCCCCGTCCGGTCACGATGGCGCCCCCGCCGGTACCCGACACCGTGTACCACCCCGACGGTACGGTGGTCGGGAGCGCGGACCCGTACCTGCTCGGACCCGGGTACCGCGCCGGGAAGAGGCACGGAGCCCACTGGTTGACGGCGCCGTCGAACGTTCCGACGTCGATCGTGCGCGACGTGCCGCCACCCGTCACGACGATCGAGCCGCCCGTTCGGGTGACCGAGCCGATCCGTTCGCCGGCGGGCCAGAGCTGGGCACGCGTGAGGAACCGTTGGAGGTCGGGGAAGGGCAACGTCGCGCGCCAGTGCGACGTTGGCGAAGCCCCGTCGTCGTGTTCGACGACGGGGCGCAGGTACGGCAAGGGGGCGCTGCCGAACACCTGGTCGTTGCCGTACGTGTGCCCGTTCGAGGTGGAGAAGTAGACGGCCTCGATCGGACGACCGCCGTCCTGAAGGACCTGCCCGGCCGTCGCGTTCACCGCCGCGTTCCACCGCCGGATGCCCGGTGTCGGTGTCACGGGGATCCCCCGGAACACCTGACACGACGTGGTCGAGCAGATCGGCGTGTCCAGCGTTGCGCCCTGCGGACCGTTCCATCCGGTGGTCGCGAGGGCGTAACTCCTCGCGGCGATCGCCTGCGCCTGCAGCGCCGCGGTCGGCCACGTGGGCGGGACCTCCGCGATCCCCTCGAGGTAGCGCTCGAACGGCAGCGTGACCGTCAGGTCGAGCGTGCCGTCGCTCGCGCGTCGCACCGCGAGCGTCCCCGGGTAGCGGGCCTCCAGTCGCGGCTGCTCCGGATGCCGGCACTCGGACGGAGCATGCGGATACGTGCCGTGGATCCGGAGCGAGCCGTTCTCGCGCGGGCGGATCACGACGAGGTCGGGTGATGGTGACGCGCTGGGGCTCGGTGCCGGGCTCGTCGATGCGCTGGTCGAGGGCGACGCCGATGGTTGCGGCGACGGCGCCTCGGCCGTGGTGACGGTCGACGTGCACGCCGCGACCGCGAGGAGCAACAGGGCGATGCTGGTGGAGCGGGGGCGTGAACCCACCGTTCGACGCTAACAGGGAAGATGTCGAGATGCGGCCGGTTCGAGGATCGCTGGTGGCGGTGGTCGTGCTCGTCGCCTGTACGGCGACGAGCACGACCGTTCCGGCATCCTCGCCCGCGAGCTCGACGCCCCCGTCCAGCGCCGGCCCGTCCGGGCCGGCGGGTGGACGGTGGCCGACCTACCACGGCGACGTGACCCGGAGCGGGGTCGCGGCGGGACCGTCGCTGGCCGGCGTCCGGCACGCCTGGACGTCGCCGCAGCTCGACGGCACGGTCTACGCCGAGCCGCTCGCGATCGGCGCCCGCGTCATCACCGCGACGGAGAACGACACCGTGTACGCGCTCGATGCCGAGACCGGAACGGTGGCGTGGCAGCGGCATCTCGGCACACCGGTCGACAGCGCAACGCTCCCGTGCGGCAACATCGTGCCGACGTCGGGGATCACGGCGACGCCGGTCGCGGATCCGGCTGCCGGCCTCCTCTACGTCGCCGCGTTCCTGGCCCCCGCCCAGCACGAGCTCTTCGCGCTCCGGACGTCGAACGGCGCGGTCCTATGGCATCGTCCGATCGATCCGCCCGGCATGGACCCCCGCACGCAGCAGCTCCGGTCGGCCCTCGCGCTCGCGAACGGCTCCGTCTACGTGGCCTATGGCGGGCTGTTCGGCGACTGCGGGTCGTATCACGGATGGGTCGCCGCGCTCGCGGCCGACGGCTCCGGGCCGTTGCTCGACTACCGCGTCCCGACGACGAACGCGGGAGGCATCTGGGCTCCGTCCGGTCCGGCGGTGGACCGCGACGGCAACCTCTTCGTCGCGACCGGGAACAGCTTCTCCGCCGACACCTTCGACCTCGGCGACAGCGTGATCGAGCTCTCCCCGCAGCTGAAGGAGCTCAGGTTCTTCGCGCCCGAGGACTGGGCCGCACTCAACACCGGCGACGTGGACCTCGGCTCCGTCGGTCCGGCGCTGCTGCCGGGAGGCCGGGTCTTCCAGATCGGCAAGGGTGGCGTCGGCTACCTGCTGGACGCGAACGATCTCGGTGGCATCGGGGGCGAGCTCTCCTCGGCTCCGGTGTGCGGCGGTTCGTTCGGCGGTACGGCCCACGACGGTCGGTCGATCTACGTCCCCTGCAGCGACGGACTGGTCGCGCTGCGCGTTGCCGACGATGGACGGAGCTTCGACGAGGTCTGGCGGTCGGCCGCGTTCGACGCGGGCCCGCCGATCGTCGCGGGAGGTCTCGTCTGGTCGGTCGATCTCTCCTCATCCGCGTTGCTGGGGTTCGACCCGGTCGGGGGGAGCGAGGTCGTTCGGCAGCCGATGGACGAGGTGTCGCATTTCGCGAGCCCCTCGTCGGCTCCGGGGTGCCTGTTCGTGCCGACGTACCGCTCCATCACCGCGTTCTGCGTCGCGGGGGCCTGACCGGCGATGGATCGCTCGAAGCGTTCGGCCCGACTCAGCGCAGGGATCCTGCTCTTCCGCGAGCGGGGAGGGCGCCTCGAGGTCCTCCTCGGCCATCCCGGCGGTCCGTTCTTCGCGAAGAAGGACGAAGGATCCTGGTCGGTGCTGAAGGGGGAGGCCGAACCGGGTGAGGATCCGCAGGCCGTCGCTCGTCGCGAGTTCGCCGAGGAGACCGGACACGAAGCGCCGGACGGCACGATGCTCGAGCTCGGTGAGATCCTGCAGAAGGGCGGGAAGACCGTGGTCGCCTGGGCACTCGCCGGCGATCTGGACCCGGCGACGGCCCGGAGCAACACCTTCGAGATGGAATGGCCACCGCGCTCCGGTCGCCGTCGCGCGTTCCCCGAGATCGACCGGGTCGAGTGGTTCGACCTCGAGGCAGCGCGGACGAAGATCCTTCCGGCGCAGGTCCCGCTCCTCGATCGGCTCGAGGAGGCGGTTCACCCGACCTAGCGGCCGACCGGGACCACCGCGACCACCTCCACCTCGATCAGCGCCTCAGGCACCATCAGCGCGGCGACCTGGACGGCCGTGCTCGCGGGCGGCTCGTCGGGCAGGTAGCGGGCGCGAACGTCGCGACTGCCCTGGAGCCCGTCCATCGTCGTCAGGAAGGTCTGGATCTTCACGACGTCGTCGAACGAAGCCCCGTTGGCCTCGAGCACGGCGACGAGGTTGCGGAACACCTGCTCGGTTTGGGCCGGGAGGTCGCCGCTGCCCACGAGGTTCCCGTCGGCGTCGTGGGCGATCTGCCCCGAGACGTAGATCCAGACCGCCTCCGGGGTCTCCACCCTGACCGCGTGCGAGTAGCTCCCGATCGGCGGTGCGACGGTCGGCGGGTTCGAACGGGTGATGCGCATCGTTGCCTCCTCCTGCTCTCGGTCGCGGACCATCATCGCCGGTAGCTGTCCGACGGCTCGACCACGCTCGCCGAGCTCGCCCGGTAGGTCGTTGACCTGTCTGAGCGCAGGAGCGACGCCCGCGGCCCGGGTCGCGTAGGTGCGAACTACCCAGAAGCGGCCATCCGATCGGCGAGCCGTTGACGCCGGATGGGGGACGCGCGGTGTCGGGCGCCTAGGGCCGAAGGTGCTGGTCCTGCGTTGCACCGGACCGTATCCTCGGGGTCCATCCCACTCAACAGGAGATCATGCCCGTGTCACTCCCGGTAGTTCTCGCATCGCCCGCGCGGTCGCGCTCATGATGATCGGCTGCGTCGCATTCGTCCCGGCTCTCGGGTGCGGTCCCCGCGATGACTGCTTCGGCGGCCACCCTCCCGTCGGTCTCGGTCGGTGACGTGAGCATCAGCGAGGGCACCGGGGGCACGGTGACGGCCATGTTCACGCTCACGCAGGACAAGCGGGGCAAGTCGACCGTCACCTACAAGACCGCCAACGGCACGCGCCACGAGCTCCCGCCGATTACCTCGCGCGATCCGGCACGGTCAAATTCGCGGGGAAGAAGCTCACGCGAACCGTCGCCATCACCGTGATCTCGGACGCGATCGATGAACCGGACGAGACGTTCTCCCTCGAACTCACCGGCGCGAAGGGCGCGACGATCGCCGACGGTGAGGGCACGGCCACCATCGTCGATGACGACGCTGCGCCGGCGGTGGCGGTCGGCACCTCCACCTCGTTCCGGAGGGCCAGACGGGTGATACGTCCTTCGCGTCGATCGACGTCTCCCTTTCGACGGCGAGTGGCAAGGAGCGTCTCCGTGGACTGGACGACGGCCGACGGAACGGCGACGGCGGCCGGCAGACGACTACACGCCCGACGCCGGGACCCTGCTGTTCGCACCAGGAGAGACCGAGAAGGTCGTGGTGATCCCCGTGATCGGCGACAACGCCACGGAGGGAGACGAGACGTTCGACGTGGATCTCTCCACTCCCGTGAACGCGACGCTCGGCAACGCCACGGACGTCGTCACCATCGTCGACAATGACCCGATCCCCCCCGGCTCGGCGGTGCTGACGGTGACCGGCCTCAAGCAACGCGAGACCGGCAGCGGGACGACGACGTTCACGTTCACCGTGACGCGGAGCGGCGACACCACGACCGCCGTGAACGTCGACTACGTGACGAGCGACGGGACGGCGTCCGCATCATCCGACTACGCGGTGGCGTCCGGGAACCTCGCGTTCGCAACGAACCAGACGATCGGCACGGTCGACGTGAACGTGAACGGCGACGGCCTCCTCGAACACAACGAGACGTTCTTCCTCGGCCTGCTCAACCCCTCGGTCGGTGCGGCCATATCGACCGGCCAAGCCACCGGCACCATCGTGAACGATGACACCAGGACGACGGCGATCGTCAAGGTCCGCGCGGCGAAGAGACTCATCGCCGTCCATGGCCGCGTCTCGCCGGCTCGCGGGCGCAAGCACGTGATCGTCCGATTGTTCCGCAGGCACAACGGGGTGTGGGTCCGCATCCAGACGAAGCGTTCGCTCCTCGCTGGGTCAACGGATGTCAACGGGGACGGCTTCACCGACAGCCGCTACGCGACGAGGTTCGGGCGCCCGAAGGCCGGTCGCTGCAAGATCCTGGCGGCCTACCCAGGCGATGCGAAGTTCGCCCCGAGCAGGGCGATCCGACTCTTCCGCTGCTGATCGTCGGGCCGAGGCTCCTCAAGGCAACACCAGGACGCGGAGGATCGCGGGCAACCCCGACGCGAGCTCGGTCCAGGACGACCCGGCGTCGCGGGAGCCGAACAGCTGCCCATCCGACGTTCCGAACGCGGCGAACGAGCCGTCGGGGAGCGCGTCCAAGCACATGCTGTCGATGTTGTCGTCGAACCACTCGGGCAGACCGTCACGGCATCGCTCGAACCCTCCGTCCCGCGAGCGCCCCCCGGTAGACCGCGCTCCGCCCTCCGCGAGGTCCGCTCGACGCCGACACGAGGACGGCATCGCCGCAGACGGCGACCGCCCGGGAGTACGACGCCTCGAGACCGTCCGCCCGGAGCGTCCACGTCGTCCCGCGATCCTCACTGACCGCGAGCCCGCCCGCACACGCGGCGAGGACGAGGCCTTCCGCCGTCGCGACCTGATGGACGTCCGCGTCGATGTCGATCGTCGGTGTCCAGTGCTCGCCCCGGTCGTCGGTCCGCAGGATCCCGCCGACGTGCACGTTGACGTACAGGTCGTCGTCCCATTCCGACATCGAACGGGTGTCGGGTGGCCCGCCCCACGGCGTGTACCAGGTGGACCGGCCCTCCGCCCGGTCGAACGCCGCGATCGGCTCCAGACCGCCACCGGCCACGCGGAACAAGCGAGCCTCCGACGAACCCACGTACACGTCGGCGTGGGTTGCGGTGATGCAGGCGACCCGATGTTCGGCGAGATCCGCGATGTGCCTCCACTCCTCGCCGCTCGCTCGCCAGAGCTCGGACCCGTCGACCGCGGCCCACAGATCCGGTCCGTGCGGCGCGAGGGTGGTCACCGCACGACCCTCGAGCTGCACTGGGGCCGGCACCCCTCGGTCATCGAACGCGTGGAGTCCTTCCCGCGAAGCCACCAGCACCCGCATGGGTCGATGCTCTCACCGCTCGGCGTTGCCGTAGATTCACGGGCATGAGCGAGCGAGATGAACGGGACGTCTCCGTGGTGGGCCGCGGGGCTCAGGTCGAGGGAAGCCTGGTCACGACCGGATCCCTCTGGATCGCGGGGCGCATCAAGGGCGAGATCTCGGTGGAGGGCCAGGTGACCGTTGCTCCGGACAGTGAGGTCGAGGCCGACATCAAGGCGGGCAGCATCAACCTGGCCGGGCGGGTGAACGGCAACCTGATCGCCCCGGGCTCGGTCGAGCTCCCCGCCCAGAGCCAGGTCAAGGGTGATGTGCGCGCCAAGAGCGTGTCCGTCCACGGGGCCGTGGAGGGCAACGTGGTGGCCGAGCAGAAGGTCGAGCTGGGCCCGGCCGCACGGTTGCAGGGCGATGTCACCTGCACGGCTCTGGTCATCGCCGAGGGGGCCGTGTTCCAAGGCCGGTCCATCATGGCGAAAACACCGAGCGCATAGTCGCTCCGTCGTCGGAGGCTGCCGAGCCGAGGGTTCGCGCTCAGACGAGCGACAGGTACGCGGTGTGCGCCGCCAGGTAGTCGTCCAGGATCGAGCGCGCGAGCGGGTACGAGCCGACCAGCGGATGGGCCAGCAGTGCCTCGAGCGCCAGGTCGTAGGAGCCCTCGACGGCGGCTCGCACCGTCAGCCGCTCGTACAGCTTCACCTGGGCGAGCAACGCCCGCGCCGCTTGGGGGATCGGTCCCTGGGCCAGCGGGTGGGCGCCGTGCTCGTCCATCATGCAGGTGACCTCGACCACGTCGTCGTCCAGGAGGCCGTGGATCGCGCCGCGGTTCGGCACGTTCACGATCAGCGGCACCCTCCGTCGCTGGTTGACCGCGATCATCACCGCGGTCGCGACCCCCGCGTACCCTTCGCCCTCGAGGAGCTCGTCGTCGACCACCGGTGTCGCGGGCGCGGCGAGTGACTCGCCGCGCTCCCGCGCGAAGTACGTCTCGTCGCGCGTCTCCATGGCCCGGGTCCACGCTTCCGCCGCACCCGCGGCGTCGCCCGCGTGGACGCGCGAACGCAGGACCGGCCAGAGCGCGTCGTTGATCTCCGCGATCTGCGCGGCCCGGGTCCCGCCGGACCGCAGGATGTTCTCCACGGCCTCCTCGCGGTAGTAATAGAAGTAGAGGTATTCCATCGGGAGCATGCCGATGCTCGTGACGAGCTCGGTGTCGAACAGGCGCCACTCGCGGTCGTGTGCGCGGAGCTCGTCGTAGCGATCGAGCAGCTCGGGCAGCCGGTCCCTGCCATCGACCAGGACCCGGTGGATCCATCCGCAATGGTTCAGACCGAAGTAGTCCGCGTGGACATCATCGCCCGGCACGCCGAGGAAGCTCGCCACGCTCCGTTTCATCGAGACCGGCCCGTCGCAGACGCCGATGGCATGGACGGCGCTGTGATCGTTCAGGGCTTGCGTGACGATCCCGACCGGGTTCGTGAAGTTCACGACCAGGGCGTCCGGAGCGACCTCCTCGATCGTGTGCGCGTGCTCGAGCATCGCGGGGATCGTGCGCATCGCCATCGCGAAGCCGCCGGGTCCGGTGGTCTCCTGCCCGAGGACCCCGTGCTTCAGCGGCAATTCTTCGTCGAACGTCCGCGCGCGTTCCTGGCCCGGTCGGATCGCGGCGAACACGAAGCGCGCGCCGCCGAGGGCGGCGCGAGCGTCGTGTTCGCCGCGAACGGTGAACGTCGCGCCCCAGCCCCGGCACAGGAACGCGCCGAGGGCGGCCATCACCTCGAGGCGATCGGTGTCGGTGTCGTGCAGCACCACCTCGGTGAGACCGAGGTCGCGCTGCCGCTCCGCGAGACCCCGCAGGACGAACGGCGCCCGGACGCCCGCGCCGAGCATCGTCAGCTTCACGTGTCCACGGTACCGCCGGAACCGTCGCCCGGACGGGTGACGACCGTCCGAGCGACTCGACCGGGAGGTCTCCGATGCCGATTCACCGAGAGACGGGTCGAGGGAGTCTGCCGTGGCACGGGTCCTGGTGATCGACGACGAAGACGTGATCGGAGCCGTGCTCCGCTACGCCCTCCTGGAGCAGGGCCACGAGACGCTCCTGGCCGAGGGCGGCCGGCAGGGGATCGAGCGAGCGCTCACGGACCACCCCGATGCGATCGTCCTCGATCTGATGATGCCGGAGGTGACCGGCCACGATGTGTTGGCCGCGCTCCGCGACGATGCCGCCGACGAAGACGTGCCGATCCTCGTGCTCACGGCGGTCACGCAGAGCCGCGAACGCGAGCGGTGCCTCGCCGAGGGCGCGGACAGGGTGATGACGAAGCCGTTCGACCCACGTGAGGTCGCGACCGTCGTCGACGGGATGCTCAACCTCCCGCCCGTGCCGTCCTTCAGCCGGTCCGCCTGACCGGCCGACGGTTCTCGCGGGTGACGCATATATCGTGTCCGCATGCCTGCTCGGAAGGAGCTCCTCGAGGTGGCCGGGCGCGAGGTCGCGGTCTCCAATCCGGACAAGATCTTCTTCCCGGAGCTCGGCCTCACCAAGATCGATCTGGTCCGCTACTACCTCGCGGTCGCCGACGGAGCGCTCCGCGGGATCGACGGGCGTCCGATGGCCCTCAAGCGATTCGTGAACGGCGCCGACGGGGAGTTCTTCTTCCAGAAGCGCGCGCCGAGCGCTCGTCCCGACTGGATCGAGACGGTCGAGCTGAAGTTCCCGAGCGGCAGGACCGCGCATGAGATCGTGGTCCGCGACGCGGCGCAGCTCACGTGGATCGTGAACCTCGGCTGCATCGATCTGAACCCTCACCCCGTTCGCGCCGACGACCTGGATCATCCCGACGAGTTCCGTGTGGATCTCGATCCGGTCCCCGGCGTGGGGTGGGGTCAGATCCTGGAGGTGGCGCTCGCGGCGCGTGAGGTCCTCGAGGAGTTCGGCCTCACGGCGTGGCCCAAGACGTCGGGGTCCCGCGGCGTGCACGTCTACGCGCGGATCGAGCGACGGTGGACGTTCCCGGAGGTCCGGCGTGCGGCGGTCGCGCTCGCGCGCGAGGTCGAGCGGCGGGAACCGCACCTCGCGACGAGCAAGTGGTGGAAGGAGGAGCGGCACGGCGTGTTCCTCGACTACAACCAGAACGCGAAGGACCGGACCGTTGCGTCGGCGTACTCGGTACGGCCGACCCCGGACGGCCGCGTATCGACGCCGCTCACCTGGGACGAGGTGCCGGGCTGCCGGCCGGACGCGTTCACGATCCGGACGGTCCCGGAGCGGTTCGAACGCGACGGCGACCCCTGGGCCGGGATCGACGACGCCGCGGGCTCGCTGGAACCGCTCCTGGAGCTATCGGCGCAGCACGAGGCCGCGGGGTTCGCCGATGCTCCGTGGCCGCCCCAGTACGAGAAGCAGGCGAACGAGCCGCCGCGGGTCCAGCCCTCGAAGAAGCGAGGAGGTCCGCCGACGCCCGAGGGGATCGTGCCCCCGCCGGCGCCGGGAAAGACCGCAGGTCCCACCGGACGGCGGCGCACGTCGATGCCGCTGATCGAGATCGCGCGGGCCGCGACCGAGAAGGAAGCCAAGGAAGGGCTCGAGCGGTGGAAGGCGAAGCACCCGGACGTCGTTCCGCACCTGGAGCCGGCCGACGTCATGGTGGACTCGATGCGCGGCCGGAGCACGACGTGGACCCGGATCCGCGTCAACCTCCGACACGTGCCGGAGGACGAGCGGCCGGTTCAGGAAGCGCTCGAGGTCGACTACGACCCCTGGGAAGGGGTCGTGTGGCCCGGAGGCACATCCGAGTACACTCCATAGGTCCACCCCTGGTGGAGCCGCCCAAGACGGGGCGTACGCGCGAAGACATCGCGACCTTGCCTTTCCCGGTTCCTTGAGATCGAGGAGGCAAGCATGGCCAGCCGGCCGAAACACGTACGAGGGATCTTGACCGTGGCGCTCTGCGTCATCGTCGTTCTTCCGTTCATCCTGTGGCTGAGTACCTTGTTCGGCCCTGCGATCTGGGTGCTGGCGGGGCTCATGACGATCGCGATCGTCGCACTCGTCTGGTGGCGTCGCGGGGTCGAAGCCGCACGCGAGCGGGCCTACGAGGGGTCGTCGCTCAGAGCCGTGGTCGTCCGGATGCGCGCCAGGGAAGCCGCGCAAACCCTGGCCCTGGAGGAACGACGCTTCGAGCTCCTCGGAGCGCGGTAGCAGGGCTGAGCTCGATCCCCGGGGCGTCGGGTTCGATCAGCGGAGCGGCGCGAGGGCCTCGCCGGCGAGCCGGACGTCCTCCGCGGATGAGCCCGCGGGCATGTTGAACAGCAGGCCGCCGAGGCCCACGTCGAGCATCGCCTTCGCCTGAGCGCGGATCGCATCCGCGTCGCCCCACCACAGCCGCGCTCCGATCGACTCGTCGGGGATGCGGCGCTCCTCTTGCCACGCGCGTTTGCGTCGCTCGGCGTCGGCCATGGTCTCGGCGACGATCAGCGTGCCCAGGCGGGTCGTCACGATCTCCTCCGGATCCCGCCCGACCGCCTCGCAATGCTCGCGCAAGACGTCGAGCTTGTGGCGGACGGTCGCGGGATCGCCGAACCCGTTCCACAGGTCGGCGTAGCGCGCGGTGAGACGGAGCGTCTTCCGCTCGCCGCCACCGCCGATCAGGATCTTCGGTCCGCCGGGCTGGACCGGTTGCGGCACGTTCCAGGCACCGTCCACGCGCGCGACCTTCCCGTGGACGGTGCTCTGTGGCTGCCTGAACATCGAACGGCAGATCTGCAGGGCGTCCTCGAGGCGGTCGAATCGCTCGGCCGTCCTCGGGAAGTCGTAGCCGTAGGCGTCAGACTCCGCATCGTTCCACGCGGCCCCGATCCCCAGGATCGCCCGCCCGGACGACACGATGTCGAGCGTCGTCACGACCTTCGCGAGGAAGGCCGGGTTGCGATAGGTCACGCCGGTCACCAGCGCGCCGAGCGAGATGCGCGACGTCCGCGCCGCCACGCCCGACAGCACGGTGTAGGCCTCGAGCATCGGCTCGCTGGGTGGTCCCATGTTCGGGATCTGGTGGTAGTGATCCATCACCCAGAACGAGTCGAAGCCCGCGTCCTCAGCGGCGACGGCGATCGCGGCGACCCGATCGAACAGCCCGGCGTCGGGAACGTCCGGGAACGTGAAGCTCGGGAGCTGGAGCCCGAAGTGCGGCATCGAGCTGTCACGATACGCCGGCGCCACCGCTACGGTGGTTCGATGGATCGCGCTGAGGCGGTTCGCCGGCTGACCGCGTCGAAGGTCGGGAGCATCGCCACGGTCCGGCCCGATGGATCCCCGCACGTCGTCCCCTTCGTGTTCGCGGTGAGCGAGACGGGAGACGGGCTGGTGATCTACTGGTGCGTCGACGACAAACCGAAGCAGAGCCGCGAGCTCCAGCGTCTCGTGAACATCCGCGCGCATCCGGCGGTCGAGATCGAGGTGAACCGCTACGACGACGATTGGGCGCAGCTGTGGTGGGTCCGTGCGTCCGGGATCGCGCGCGAGGTGACGTCGGTCGACGAACGGGAACGTGCGCTCATAGCCTTGGCGACGAAGTACGCGCCGTACGCCGCGCATCCGCCGTCCGGGCCGGTCGTCGCGATCCAGGTCGAGCGCGTGGCCGGGTGGGCAGCCGGGGCCACGGGAGGGAACCTGCTCAGCTGAGGGTGGGACGCTGCCGGGCCGAAGCCGGCACCACCCGGGCACTGCCGAGGCCCGGTGCGATCAGGCTCTGATGCCCGTCCGGCCACTGCACCCGGTAACTCACGCTGATCTGGCCCTGGATCACCTCGAGCACCTCGCCCTCGCGGGCTGGGGAACCCACCTTCGACGAATCGATCACGATCAGGTCGCCCTTGCGGGCCGGCGCCGGGGCGCTCGGTGACGCGGTCTTCTTCGCAGCCGGCTTCTTCCCCGTGGTCCTCTTCGCGGCGGGCTTCATCGTGGTCACGGGTTTCGTCGAGGACGAGGTCTTCTTCTTCGCAGCGGGCTTCTTCTTGGCGACGGTCTTCTTCTTCGATGGCACGGCTGACCTCCTGTCGTTTCCGCGGATATCGGGGGAGGAGCGTCAACCTTACTGCGTGAGCCCGGATCCCTCAGACGGCGGGGCCGCCCGACGCGAGCGTGATCGTCGCCGAGTGCTGGCCCTGCTGGTCGATCCACGTGACCTGGATCTGCTCACCCGGGACCTTGGAATGGATCGCGGTGCCGAGCTCGTCCGACGTGTTGATCGCCTGGCCGTCGATCGAACGGATGACGGCGGGAGCGGTCATCCCCACCTTCGCGGCCGGGCTTCCGGGCTCGACCCCTGTCACGAGGACGCCGGACGTGTCGCCGAGCCCGAGCTGGGCAGCGGCGGCCGGGTCCACGGGCTGCACGCCAACGCCTATGAAGCCTCGCTCACCCAGCAGGATCTCGGAGCTGCCGTGACCGGCGCGGATCTCGTTCACGATGCCGATCGCGTTGTTGATCGGGATCGCGAATCCGGTGCCGTTGCCGCTGGAGTTACTGGGGCCGGCGGTGATGATCCCGACGACCTGCCCTTGCGCGTTCAGCACCGCGCCGCCGGAGTCTCCCGGATGCACGTCGGCTGCGATCTGGATCACGTCGTCCAACCGCTCGGAGCTGGTGCCGGACGGGTCGCGCGCGGTGATCGAACGATGGACGGCCGCCACGGTCCCCGTGGTCGAGGTCGGCGGACCACCGCGGCCGAACGCGTTGCCGATCGCGGTGATGGGGTCGCCGACCTGCACCGTCGAGGAATCACCGAGCGTGACGGTGGCCAGACCGGATGCGCTCGTTCAGCTGGAGGAGCGCAACGTCGTCGGTCGGGTCGACCCCGACGACGGTTGCGGTGGAGGAGCCGTGACCGGGGATCGTGACCTGGATGCTCGAGGCGCCCTCGACCACGTGGTTGTTCGTCAGGATCTCGCCGTCGGCCGTGAGCACCATGCCGGTGCCCGCGCCCAAGGGACGGAGCCCGTCGGCGCCCAACACCTGCTGGGACGTGTTGATGTCGACGACCGTGCCGACCGGAGTCGTCCCCGTGGAACCGGAGGAGTTGCCGGAAGGGGACAACGGGACGGTGGCGCCGGTGGACGGGATCGTCGGGAGCGGCCGTCCGCCGACCGCCGCTGACCGCGAGGAGACTTCCCACGAGCGCGAGTGACACCACCATGCCGACGAGCAGCGCGATCCATCCGCGTGCTCGGTGTGGCCCGGCGCCGACCGGCGCGGGGGGCGGGGGTGCGGGCATCCCCGCGTGGTAGCCGGTCCAGGGCTCGGATCCGTTGGGGGTTCATGTCATCGCTCATGGCCTCAAGCTACCCACGGAATCTGGGAAACGTCTGAGCGAACGCTCGGAGTTCTCGGAACGCGGAACCGAGCTTGACGTCGCCGGTCGGTGGGGTATATAACCAAGGAGCTAAATAACCGATGGGTTGAATACGAGGAGTCCCATGTCCACCGACCGACACGCTCGACAGGACGTTCGCGGCGCTCGCGGATCCCACGCGGCGCGCGATCCTGGCGCGCCTCGCTTCGGGCCAGGCCTCCGTGACGGAGCTCGCGGCGCCCTTCGCGATGAGCCTCCCGGCCGTGTCCAAGCACCTCAAGGTGTTGGAGCGGGCGGGACTGGTCGCGCGCGGCCGTCGCGCGCAGTGGCGGCCGGCGCAGCTGCAGGCCGAGCCGCTGCACGAGGTCGCGGATTGGCTCGCCGACTACCGCCGGTTCTGGGAGGAGCGGCTGGACCGGTTCGACGAGTACCTGCGCGAGCTCCAGGCGGTCGAGCCCGACCGAGGCGAACCCGTTCAGCCGAAACCCGCGAAGAAGGCCTCGACGAAGGCCAGGACGAAAGGGAGGGAGCAGTGATGGACGACGCGATGGTTCGCGAGATCAGCATCACCCGCATCTTCGCCGCACCGCGCGATCTGGTGTGGCGCGCCTGGACGGAAGCGGAGCAGCTGGCCCGGTGGTTCATGCCGCACGGGTTCACGGTCCCCGAGTGCGTCATGGACCTCCGGCCCGGAGGCAAGTTCACGATGACGGTGCGCGACCCCGACGGGAACGAGTCTCCGACCGGGGGTGAGTTCCGGGAGATCGATCCGCCCGAGCGGCTCGTGTTCACGACGACGGGGTTCGACGGTCCGGACGGTATCCCCATGCTCGAGGTCCTCAACACGGTCACGTTCGCCGACCGGGGCGAGAAGACCGAAGCTGACGCTGCACGCGGTGGTCACGAAGGCCACCCTCGAGATGGCGGCGCCGCTCGCGGGGATGGAAGAGGGATGGCTCCAGAGCTTCGAGAAGCTGGACGGGCTGCTCACCGGTCGCGAGATCGACAGCTCGGAGCGCGAGATCGTCGCGACACGGTTGCTCGACGCCCCGCGCGAGACGGTCTGGACGGTGTGGACGGATCCCGCGCACATCGCCGAGTGGTGGGGACCGAAGGGATTCACCACGACGATCCAGGAGATGGACGTGCGTCCCGGCGGGACCTGGCGTCACACGATGCATGGCCCGGACGGCACGGACCATGCGAACTCCGTCGTCTTCCTCGAAGTTCGCGAACCCGAGTGCATCGCGTACCTCCACGGCGACCCGGGCGATGCGGACCACTTCTTCACGACGGTCGAGTTCGCCGATGAGGGCGGCAAGACGGGGGTCACGATCAGGGCGCTGTTCCCCTCGGCGGCCGACCGCGAGCGCGCGATCCGCGAGTACGGCGCCGCGGAGGGCCTCGAGCAGAACATGGACAAGCTGGCCGAGTACGTCATCCGATCTCGGCCGGCGTCGTAGGCCCCGGCAGCGAGGAGGAAGCCATGGGGACGGTCAGCGCCGGAGCGGCGATGTCGCTGGACGGGTTCATCGCGGACCCGTCCGGCGACGTCGGTCCGCTCTTCGACTGGTACTTCAACGGCGACGTGGAGTTCCCGACCGTCGGCGGCCGATGGGTGTTCAAGACGTCGGAGGCGAGCGCGAAGCACCTCCGCGAGATCTGGAACAGCGCGGGAGCGCTCGTCGTCGGGCGGGGGGAATTCGACAAGACGCAGGCCTGGGGCGGCCTCCACCCGCTCGGCGTCCCGGTGTTCGTCCTCACGCATCGGCCGCCGGCCGAGTGGCCGTTCCCGGAGACTCCGCCGACGGAGGACGTACCGTTCACGTTCGTCACCGACGGCATCGAGAGCGCGATCGCTCAGGCGCAGGCGACCGCGGGGGACAAGGTCGTCGGCGTCAACCCGGGGTCGACCGCGGGGCAGACGCTGAACGCGGGGCTGCTCGACGAGGTGTGGGTCGAGCTGGTGCCCGTGCTGCTCGGCGACGGCATCCGGTTCTTCGGCGACGTGGCGAAGCCGCCGGTGCTGTTCGAGAACCCGCGTGTGACCGAGGGGGACGCGGTGACGCACCTGATCTACACGATCAAGCGCGACGCCTGAGTCCTGATCGGCGCGGAGGACGGCGCTGGGAAGGCGCGGCTACGCGGAGGTGCGGCCCGCCGCGGCGAGGAGCGCTGCGATCGCCGTGGCGTTCCCCATCGCCTCGTCCACCGCCAGGTGGCGAGGCTGTTCCTTGCCGCGGAGCACGCCGTGGATGTGCCGGATCGCCGGCGTGAAGGAACGCTCGCCGGCGGGCGCGGCCGGATGCTCCCGCACCTCGTCGCCCCGCACGATCGTGAGCGTGTCGCCGGGGCCCGGGTGGAACGGGTTCGTCATGCGGATCTCTCCCTCGGTCCCGAACACGCGGGTGAAGGTGTCGTCCGCCGCCACGAACCCGCACGAGAACACGAGCCGTCGGTCGCCGGGGAAGGTGAGCGCGCCCCAGAGCTCGGTGTCCACACCCGACGGGGTCCAGACCGCATCGGCGAGCGTTCGATCGAGGTCCGGCTCGGCGTCGAAGAGCAACCGGGCGAGCCGGATCGGGTAGCACCCGACGTCGAAGAGGGAGCCGCCGCCGAGCTCGGCCGACAGGCGGATGTCGTTCGGATCGTCCAGCACGAAGTGGAACCGGGACGCGATCTCGCGGACCTCGCCGATCTGCCCGTCGGCCACTGCGTCGTGAACGAGCTCGATCTGCTCGTGGAACGGGAAGACGAACGCCTCCCACAGCGGGACCGACGCGGCGTCTGCGGTGGCGAGCACCCGGCGGGTCTCCTCGGGCGTCACGCAGAGCGGCTTCTCGCAGAGGACCGCCTTGCCCGCTTCCAGCGCCGCGATCGTCCACTCGGCATGCAGGCCGTTGGGCAACGGGATGTAGATCGCCTCGATCTCCGGATCGTCGACGACCCGCTCGTACCCGGCGACCCCCCGTGCCACGCCGTGTTCGGCGGCCCAGCTCCGGGCGCGGCTCGCCATCGCGACCTCCGACCGAGATCGCGGCCCCGTCGCCCGCCTGGCGGAGCGCGGGCAGGAAGGCGCTCTCGGCGATCCCCGCCGTGCCCAAGATGCCCCAGCGGATCGGCTCGTCGATCACCAGTGCTCGCGGTGGATGACCTGGTCCATCGGCCGCCGGTCCGGACGTTCGATCGGGCGGAGCGGGCGGCCGGCCGGGTACCCGAACGCCACCAGGCCGACGCAGAAGCGATCCTCGGGGATGCCGAGGACCTGTGCGGGCGAGCGCCTGGTCATCCAAGGCTGCGTGCGAGCTCCCGATGCCGAGATCCGCCGCCGCGAGCATCATCTGCATCGTCGCCTGACCCATGTCGTAGAAGATCCAGTCGCGTGAGTCCTGATCGATGGGCAGGGGCGCGACGAGGACGATCGTCGCGACCGAGCCGCCGACGTGCCGGGCGTAGCGCCACGTCTCCCCCAGCTGCCGGAGCGCCTCCCGATCGGTGCAGACGACGAAGTCCCACGGCTGCTCGTTCATCGACGAGGGGGTTCGCCACGCCGCCTCCAGGATCCGCTCGAGGTGTTCGGGCGGGATCGGCGCGGTCCTCGTAGCGGCGGACGTTTCGACGGGCTCGGATCGCGTCCCAGGTCTCCATCCGGCAGACGTTACCCGGGATCGACGTTCTGGTTCAGCCGGAACGTGTTGTCGGGGTCGTAGGTCCGCTTCAGGTTCACGAGGCGCTCGTACTTCGCGTCTCCGTAGATCGACCGGACCACGTCTTCGCCGGACTCGACCATGTCGTTCACGTAGTGACCGGCGGCGGTGAAGGGCAGGAGCGTCGACATCGTCGTCCGACCCCAGGCGACGTGCGCATCGTCGAGCGCGCGATCGTCCCACTCGGCCTCGACGCCGAGCCAGAACGGCGCTTCGCGGCCGGTGAAC
Organism: uncultured Actinomycetes bacterium; assembly: GCA_963765865.1. GTDB lineage: Bacteria > Actinomycetota > UBA4738 > UBA4738 > HRBIN12 > AC-51. The sequence continues at coordinate 128,391 of CAVXYE010000015.1, read as the reverse complement.
GCCATGGCGTCCGGATCGATCCGCGAGATCGCGCCGCCCTGGAGCCACAACGTGATCGAGCACCCGGGCGTGGGCGCCGCCGCGACGCTCTCGAGGCCGGCGTCGACGAAGCCGTCCGAGAGCTCGGCGAGGAAGCCGCCCTTCATGTAGAAGCGCTTGCCCCACGCCATCTCCTCGTCGGCCATGGTCTGGACATCCAGGTAGCGGCGTGGCTCGATCGTGTCGACGAGCGGTCCCAGGTCGCGCAGCGGGCGCAGGGCTTCACCGGCGTCGTCGGGCGCGCCCGAGTGCGTGGCGGCCATGTAGACGACCGGCTGACCGGCGAGCTCCGTCGGGAACGGCGGTTCGGGGGTCGCCAACCCGAACCCGAACGACGTCATCAGCTCGTCCGGGGCCGTCGGCGCCCACTCGCGGACGCGCGCCGCCACCTGGTGCGCACGATCGGCGGCGAACAGCAGCACGCCCTGCGTCACCGTCTGACCGAGCTCGTGCAGGCGGAACTCGAACGCCGTGACGATGCCGAAATTCGGGCCGGCGCCGCGCATGCCCCAGAACAGGTCGGCGTTCTCCTCCTCACTCGCGCGGATCTGCTTGCCGTCGGCCGTCACGAGGTCGACCGCGAGCATGTTGTCGATCGAGTAGCCCCAATGCCGTTGGAGCCGCCCCAGTCCGCCCCCCAAGGTCAGCCCCGCGACGCCCGTGTGACCGACGACCCCCACCGGGCACGCGAGCCCGTGGGCCTGCGCCGCCGCGTCGAGGTCGCGCAGGAGGCTCCCGCCGGCCACGCGCGCCGTGCGCGCTTCGGGATCGACCCGCACGCCTTTCATCAGCGAGAGGTCGATCACGATCCCGTCGTCGCACGTGGAGAACCCGCCGATGCTGTGACCACCGCAGCGGACGGCGATGACCATCCCTTGGTCTCGTGCGAACCGGATCGCCGAGGTGACGTCCTCGACGGCGGCGCATCGGGCGATGAGCGCGGGTCGCCGGTCGATCATCCCGTTCCACACGAGCCGCGCGGTCTCGTAGTTCGCGCTGCCGGGCGGGACGATCTCGCCGTGGAAGGTTCCGCCGAAGGACGCGAGCGCCGCGGTGTCCATCGCGTACGGGCGGATCAGGGCTGGTTGTAGGCGTCTTCCAGGGGCTTGATCTCGAGCTTGTTCATCTGGAGCATCGCCTGCATGACGCGGTTCGCCCGCTCGGGGTCGCCGTCGCTCAGCATCTGGTCCAGTACGCGCGGCACGACCTGCCAGGTGACGCCGAAGCGGTCCACGACCCACCCGCACTGCTGTTGTGCGCCGCCCTCGGAGAGCCGGTCCCAGAGCCGGTCGATCTCGTCCTGGGTGTCACAGTTCACGACGAAGGAGACCGCCGACGTGAAGTTGAACCCCGGCTGCTTCCCGCCGTTCAGGGCGACGAACCGCTGGCCGGCGATCGTGAAGTCGACCGTCATGACGCCGCCGGCGGGACCGGGCCAGCCCTCCATGTAGTAGGTCTTCCGCGCGATCGCCGCGTCGTCGAAGACGGACACGTAGAAGTCCACGGCCGCCTCGGCGTCCTTCTCGAACCACAGGAACGGGTCGATCTTCTGGTTCATCGGTGTCCTCCTTCTTGCCGTCGTCCGAGACCCAACCCTCCCACAGTTCGATCGACGGTCCGACCTGGGTTCCCACGCAAGCGCTCTCGGAGGCGGGCATATCGGCCGTCGTCCCGGCGTTGTTGGCTCCATGTCGCTCCCGGATGAGCACCGACCCGGCGACGAGGCGCTCGACGCGTACTCGCGCGTCGTCATCACCGTTGCCGAACGCCTTTCCCCATCGGTCGCGAGCTTGCGTGTCGTCCAGCGGGCCGGGCGGGCCGGCGTCGTTCAGGGGGCGGGTTCCGGTGTCGTGATCAGCACCGACGGGTTCGCGATCACGTCGGCTCACGTCGTTTCGGGGGCGTCGCGTGGGTCGGCCGCGTTCGTCGACGGACACGAGGAGCGGTTCGAGGTCGTCGGCCGCGACGAGCTCTCCGACCTCGCGGTCCTCCGACTGGATGGACGCGACCTCCATCCCGCCGAGTTGGGTGACGCGTCCGAGCTCCGGGTCGGCCAGCTCGTCGTCGCGATCGGGAACCCGCTCGGCTTCTCGGGCTCGGTCACGGCCGGCGTGGTGAGTGCGCTCGGACGCGCCCTCCCCCTCAGCTCGGGCCGCGCCACGAGACTCGTCGAGAACGTCATCCAAACGGACGCCGCCTTGAACCCGGGGAACTCCGGCGGTGCGCTCGCCGACGGCCGAGGCACGGTCGTCGGGATCAACACCGCCGTCGCGGGGATCGGTCTCGGGCTCGCCGTGCCGATCGACGACGCGACGCGGAAGATCATCTCGGCGCTGATGCGGGACGGCCGCGTCCGCCGTGCGTACATCGGCGTCACCGGCGGGAGCCGTCCCCTGCCGCCGCGCGCGGCCGCCAGCGTGGGCCGCACGATGGGGGTCGAGGTCATGGAGGTGGTCGCCGACAGTCCGGCCGCGCGGACCGGATTCCTTCCCGGCGACATCATCCTCGAGGTGGACGGGATCCCGATCGAGGACGTCGCGGATCTCCAGCGGCTGATGGTCGGCGAGGCGCTCGGCGGCCCGTTGCGAGTGCTCGTGTGGCGCGGGGCGGACACGCGCACGATCGAAGTACAGCCCGCCGAGCTCGAGGCCGCCTGAGGGTCCGGCTGCGCGGCCTTGACCGCACCCACCGAACCCAGGTCTGAGTTCGACGGGCAGAGGAGCACACAGGGTCCAACGTCGAACTCGGGATCGAGTTCATCAACGTCGATGCGGGGAGCGGGAAGGGCGCCCGGCGAAGCCGGGCGCCCTTCCGGAGCGCTGCTCGGGCCGATCCGGCCCTACGGGGTCGGATCGGCGTACGTCCCGCCGAAGATGTCCGAGTTCCCGAAGTTCGACGGACATTGCTGCTGCGGCGCCGGACGCGCGACGGTGCCGCCCGTGATCAGCGACTCCCTCCAGGCGTCGATCGCCGGACAGTCGGCGGCGTTCCTCGCGTCGTTCCACACCGCCGCCCCGTACGTCCGGGTCGCGGCCGCGTACACGTAGTCGCCGAGGAACTCGGCCGACAGCGCGTTGGCGCTGCTCCCTCGGGCGTCACCGGGGGCGCCTCGATGCAGCTCGGAGAACGCACCCGTCCCCGATCCGCCGACGTCCGCATGCTTCACGACGCCGACCAGCATGTTCGGGCTCGACGTGTTGTCGTGGTACGGCGTCGTGAACGCGTTGTAGACGACGTACACGTCGGTGCCGTTCGGCGAGATCGCAGGCGCGGTGTAGAACCCTCGATCGCCCGCCGTCTCGATCGCCCGAGGAGCGGACCACGACGTCCCGTGGTCCGCGGACTCCGTGAAGTACACGTGCGGCTGGGCCAACGTGCCGCTCACGTACGACATGACGATCCGATCGGTGGCATCCGTTCCGGTGGGGGCGCCGTTCGCGATGTCCACCGACGGTGCCGGGGCGATGTCGCTCCGCGCCCCCGCGACGCTGTCGATCGTCGGCCGACCCTGTGCGGGATCGAAGACGCCCGGCTGGCTGACCGGACCGGCGACGGCGACCGGGCTGCTCCACGAGGTTCCGCCGTTCGTCGACTTCGACATCAGCTCGAACGGCTGGTGCGAGCTCTGTGACTTCGTGCCGACACCGAAGACGTAGGCGGCGCCGTTGCTGTCCGTGCGGATGGTGCACCCGTCCAGCGGGTTCTTCTGGCCGTTGTTGGCCGCAGATCCGATCGGGTGCTGCTTCCAGGTAGCACCGCCGTCGTGCGACACGGCGACCTTGAGGCCGGCGGGCGCAGCGTTCGGCGACTTCTCCTGACCTTGGAACGCCGCCCAGCACACGTACACCGTCCCGAAGAACGGGCTCGATGACGCGTTATCGGCCCAGATCTGCTCCTTGTCGCTGAACGTGGTGGAGGACTGGCGCGAGATGATCTTCGGGTTCGTCCAGGCGCTGTTGTCGCCTGCTGCCGCGCCGACGAGGTCGTCGGTGCTCGAGACCCCGATCCCTTCGAACCCGCGGAAGGTCTCCACGCCGCCTCCGCTGCTGTTCGACGTCAGGTTCGCGTAGTACAGGCGCTCGCCGTTATCCCAGGAGAAGCCGCCGTTCGCATCGGGCGTCGGCCCGAACGCCACGGCGGGGTCGCCGTCCGAGACCAGGCCGCTCTCGAAGTAGTTCGGCACGGTCCCGATCGTGCCCACGGTCGGGGTGCACGGCGGATCGGTGTTGCCCACGACGCCGAGGCATCCGCGTGCCGTGAGGCCCGTATACGTGGGTTGGATCCAGCTCGCGCCGGAGTCGAACGAGAAGTACACGCCGGAGGTGCCGATATCAGGGGTGAACGGACACGTCGTGTCGTCCCCGGCGTTGCACGCCTCGAGGTCGATGTTGTCGTTCGCGCCGGCGGCGAGGATGTTCGGATGGTTCGCGTCGATCGCCACCGCGGGCTCGTTCTGCTTGTTCTGCGAGAACGGGCTCGTCGGACTGCCGATGGTCACCCGTGTGTCGGGGTTGAACGCTGCTGCCGGCAGCGCCGTCGACAGCACGAACAACGCTGTCGCGAAGAACAGGAGAGACGTTCGTCTCACCATCGCCATGCTCCTTTCGTCGGGGGTCCGCGGAGCCGCGGGAGACTCGACGACCGTATCGACGCATGCGCGTAACCGTCAAGCAGCACGCCGGAGCAACAGCACGCCGTCGCGCGTCGGATATCGTCGCGACCACGAGACCGAGCAGGGGTGTTGCGATGCGACTCGCGGGCAAGGCAGCGTTGATCACCGGGGCGACGTCGGGCATCGGCGAGGCGACGGCGGTGATGTTCGCCGAGGAAGGCGCCGCCGTCGCCGTTGTCGGTCGTGATGCGGATCGCGGTCACGCCGTCGAAGGACGTATCCGCTCGGACGGCGGCCAGGCGGTCTTCGTCCGAGCCGACGTTCGCGACGCGGATGAGTGCGAGCGAGCGGTCAACGAAACCGTCGGAGCGTTCGGACGGCTCGACGTTCTGTTCAACAACGCGGGCGTCTACCTCGAGAACGACACGATCGGGTGCTCGGAGGAGGAGTGGGACGCACAGGTCGACACGAGCCTCAAGGGCGCGTTCCTGATGTCGAAGTTCGCGCTCCCGCACATGGTGGCCCAAGGCTCGGGCTCGATCGTGAACTGCTCGTCGGGCTGGGGTCTGGTCGGCGGCGAGCGGGCGGTCGCGTACTGCGCGGCGAAAGGCGGGATGGTGGTGATGACCAAGGCCATGGCGCTCGATCACGGACGGCAGGGCATCCGCGTGAACGCGATCTGCCCGGGCGATACCGATACCCCGATGGAGCGCGAGGACGCGAAGGCCAAGGGCATGTCGTGGGACGAATACGTCCGCTGGGCCGGTGAGGGCCGCCCGATCGAGCGCATCGCCTCACCGGATGAGGTCGCTCGCGCCGTGCTCTTCCTCGCCAGCGATGAAGCCTCCTACATCACCGGCGCGGCGGTTCCCGTCGACGGTGGCGGCGTCGCGGGCTGAGGGGGGCGAGGCTCCGTGTCGAGGGTCGTGCTGATCACGGGCGGAGCCGGCGGGATCGGCCGCGCGACCGGCGAGCGATTCGCCGCCGCCGGCGACACCGTCGTCTACGCCGATCGATCCGCGGAGGCGCTGGCCTCGCTCGGCGCCGACCGACACGGTGGTGGCCGACGTCACGGTCGTGGCCGACTGCGAGCGGATGGTCGCCGAGACCGTCGAACGTCACGGCCGGCTCGACGTGCTCGTCAACTGCGCCGGCGTCTGGGTCGAGGGACCGACCGCGGAGATGACCGAGGAGGAGTGGGACCGAACGATCGACGTGAACCTGAAGGGCACGTTCTTCGCCTGCCGGTTCGCGATCCCGCACCTCGAGCGGACCGAGGGCTGCATCGTGAACCTCTCCTCCGACGCGGGTCTGGTCGGCACGGCCGAGACCGCGATCTACAACGCCTCGAAGGGAGGCGTCTCGCTGCTCACGCGCTCGCTCGGCCTCGAGCTGGCGCCCAGAGGCGTCCGCGTGAACGCGGTCTGCCCGAACGACGTCGAGACGCCGATGCTCGCGGGCCAAGCACGCGACTACGGCGGCGACGACCCGGAGGGGTACCTCGCCGCACTGCTGGCGAACTACCCGCAGAAGGGCCGCGCCCGGTTCATCCTTCCCGAGGAGATCGCGGCGCTGATCGTCTACCTCGCCTCGCCCGAGGCGGCCCCCATCACGGGCGCGTGCATCCCGATCGACTTCGGCAGCACCGCCGGCTACTGACGACGCCCACGCCGGGCGCCGAAGAGCTAGGGTCACCCTGATGGACGAGATCCATGTCTGCGACCCGCCGATGGAGCAGCGGCCGGCCTCGGCGCCGACCGAGTGGCAGTGTCCGGAGTGCTCGACCTGGTGGGACCTCCAGCCCAGCGTCCCTCCGGAACTGGCCCCGACGTACGACTTCCTGACGCACCAGGGGATCGTGCCCGCGAAGTGGGTGCGCAGGGACAGCTGAGTCTGCGGCAGGCGGCGCGAACCCAGTCGTGGGTTCGGCCACGGTCGCGACCGCTCAGCGCGACCCGACCTCAATATCGAGTTCGCCCTATACTCGCGGCGCGGAGAGCAGGTTATCTGCTCACCTTCTGACGCCAGGAGGATCGGCCAGGAGATGGGATCGCCCGCGGTGCCGGCCGGACCGGACGTCGACGTGCTCCGTCGACGCGCGAAACAGATCCGTCGGAACGTCGTGACGATGGCGTCGGGCAAGGGCGAGGGCTACGTCGGCCAGGGTCTCGACGTCGCCGACATCCTCGCCGTGCTCTTCCTCTCGGAGATGCGCTACGACCCCGTCGATCGAGGGCCCGACACGGACCGGCTCATCTTCTCGGCCGGCCACTACTCGATCGGGCTGTGGGCCGCGCTCGCCGAAGCGGGACACCTCGAGGGCTACGACCTCACCTCCTACGGAGGAGATGGCGCGACGCTGATCATGTCGACCCACGAGGGACACCCACCCTTGATCGAGCTCACCGGGGGGAGCCTCGGTCACGGTCTCGGGGTGGCCGCGGGTCTCGCGGTCGGCTACCGGATCAAGGGATGGCCAGCGCGGATCTTCAACTTCATGACCGACGGTGAGATCCAAGAAGGGTCGACGTGGGAGTCGGCGATGTTCGCCGGCCATGAACGTCTCGGCAACCTCGTGAACGTGATCGACGTGAACCGAACCCAGGCCGACGGCGCGCTCGTCCTCGAGATCGAACCGCTCGTCGACAAGTGGCGCGCGTTCGGCTGGTGGGCCGAGGGCGTGGACGGCAACGACATCGAACGGCTCCTCGACGTCTTCGAGGCTGCTCGCGGCGTCCGGGACGTTCCGAAGGCGATCGTCTGCCGAACCACCCTCGGGCAGGGCGTCCCGTTGATCATGGAGCGCGAGCGCAACCACTTCGTCCGCGTCGGCGACGATGAATGGGACGCCGTCGCCCGCCAGCTGGAGGCATCTGCATGAGCCACCAGACGAAGATCTCGGCACAGCCGGATCCGGATCTCCTCGCTAAGGCCGGCCCGTTCGGTCGCGCGATCCTCGCGGTCGGCGAGCGGCGGCCCGACGTGGTCGCCCTTTCTGCCGACGTCGCCGGTGTGACCGGCCTCGCGCCGTTCGCGCAGGCGTTCCCGGACCGCTTCGTGAACGTAGGGATGGCCGAGGAGAACCTGATCAGCGTCGCGGTCGGTCTGGCGAAGGCGGGCTTCACCCCGGTCGCGACCACGTTCGCGGTCTTCGCGACTCGCCGCGCGCTCGACTTCATCGCGATCCAATGCGCGCTCAACCGCGCGAACGTGAAGATCGTCGCCGCCCTCCCCGGGATCTACTCGACGTTCGGCCCGACCCATCAGGGCATCGACGACCTGGCGCACATGCGCGTGCTGCCGAACATGACGGTGCTCGACCCGTGCGACAACGTCGAGATGGAGGAGGCGACGCTCGCCGCGGTCGAGCACGACGGTCCCGTCTACCTGCGCGAGCTCCTCGGCAGGGAGACGCTCGACGTCGACCGGGCGGGCCACACGTTCCGGATCGGCCCCGCGCAGCTCCTGCGCGAGGGGACCGACGTCGGGATCGTCGCGAGCGGGATCATGGTTCGGCGCGCGCAGGACGCGGTCACGGCGCTCGCCGAGCGCGGGGTGTCCGCGGCGCTGCTCAAGGTCTCGACGATCAAGCCCTTCGACGGTCCCGCGGTGCTCGATCTGGCCCGACGGACCGGCGCCCTCGTCACCGCCGAGAATCACTCGGTGATCGGCGGGCTGTTCTCAGCCGTTTCCGAGGTGCTGGCGCAGGATGGCCTGGGCGTTCGGGTGCAGCCCGTCGGCGTGCGCGACGAGTTCTGCTCGTTCGGTTCGAACGAGTACGTCGCGAGGACGCACGGGTTGACGGCCGAGGCCGTCGTCGCTGCGGTCGACGCGGTCCTCCCGGGGCGCTGACGTGCCGCTCATCACCGGGGTCGATCACTTCGGCGTCACCGTCGCCGACGTGGACCGCTCGCTCACGTTCTGGCGAGGGCAGCTCGGGCTCGAGGTGGCCGGGCGCGGCGTGGTCGAGTGGGAGCACCTCGACCGGCTCGTCGCGCTTCCGGACACGCGGATCGAATGGGTGGAGCTCCGGATCCCGGACGGCGGGACGGTAGAGCTCTCGCAGTACCATCGGCCGGTGGGCGTGCCCACCGAGCCCGGTGAGGAGAACGAACCCGGCCGCTCGCACCTCTCGCTCCTGGTGGACGATCTGGCGGCGCTCCTCGCGCAGCTGCTGGCGGCCGGTGTCCGAGCCCGGACGCCCGAACCGGTGGACATCCCGGTCGGCTCCTACGCCGGGGGGAAGGCGGCCTATGTCTTCGACCCCGATGGGGTCGAGATCGAGCTGATCGAGCGGAAGCGGGTCACCCATGACGGATGAGCGCCCGCCCGAGCTGTTGATCCAGCAGGCGCCCCGGAAGAAGCTGGCCGAGACGGTGGCGCAGCAGATCCTGGAAGCCGTACGCGAGCTGCCGGCGGGGACACGGCTCCCTCCCGAACGGGAGCTCACGAAGCGCATGGGCGTCGGGCGCTCGACCGTCCGCGAAGCGTTGAACGGCCTCGAGATGATGGGCGTCGTCGAGATCCGCCACGGCCAGGGCGTGTTCGTCGCCAAGCGCCCGCCGATGGCGGGCGATCTCGGAGCGGTCGCTCCCACCGAAGGCCATCACGGATGAGCTCCTGGAGGCGCGCCGGATCGTCGAGGTCGAGCTCGCGCGCCTGGCCGCCGAGCGTCGGACCGAGGACGACCTCGCGGCGATGCAGACGCTGCTGGACACGCATCGCGCCGACCTGGAAGCGGGGCGCGGGCCGATCATGCAAGCGTCTCGGTTCCACCTCCTGGTCGCCGACGCCGCGAAGAACCAGATCCTGGCCGACGTGGTGCGGCCGTTCTTCCGACTGATGCTCGAGCGAGGTCCGAGCCTGTACGAGACGACGGAGGGGTACGCCCAGTGGGAGCTCGAGCAGCACCAGGGGATCTTGGATGCGATCCGCTCCGGTGATCCCGACGCCGCGCGCCTGCGGATGCTGGAGCACGTGACCTCGATGAGCCACCACTACCAGGAGGCCGCGTCGCCGGACAGCGTCCGCACCTCGTAGGGAGCCAGCTGCATGTTGCGCTTCTTCCCCGAGCCGGAAGGCCTGCGGTGACGGCATCAGGTTCGCGACGATCATCGTGATCGACCCGCGGGGGTCCGACGCGTCTCGCGTTGCCAGCGCGGCGATCCGATCCCGGTAGGAGACCGAGACCTCCGCGAGCTCGTGGCCGTGCAGTTCCGCGACGGTCGCGAGCGCTCGAGCGGAGGTGTCACACGTGATCGAGGCGACCTCGGCGCCGGCCAGCGCCGCGAGGGATCCGATCGTCCACGCGTCGGCGAACGGCGTGCCCGCGTGCGCCCTCATGCGCACGGGGGAGACCACCACCGGAACCCCCCGACCGAGGACACGCGCTTGCCCGACGACTTGGGCCTGGATGTCGAGGGTTCCCATCAGCGATCGCTCGTCGGTGGCGTGCACCTCCGGGCTGATCGCGAACGCGATCGCATCGACATCCCCACCGTCCGGGGGCTCCCGGTTCAGCTCCGAGAACCCGGAGGCGGTCCCGCCGACGAACGGGGCCGCGCCCGTCACGGCCTCGAGCTGTGCCCGGATCGTGCGGACCACGGTGCTCGGGGTCGTGTCCCCGTTCGCGAGGTGGACGAGGACGCGGGCGACTGGGATGTCTGCGAGGACGGGCTCGAGCCACCGTACGTCGTCGCGCTCCTCGTTCACGAGGAGCGCGACCTCGAGCGGGACGCCGGACGCAGCGGCGTGGATGATCGCGTCCGGCGTCCGGCGTCCCGCGGCCACCTCGACCCGGAGGTGGGCCGGGTCTGCGACCCGGCCCACCGTCGCGCTCGTCCCCACGTCTGGCATGCGCCGGCCGGCCGGTCCGAGGAGCCGCACGACGACGGTCTCGGCTGCGTCGCGACGGGGCGCCTTCGCAGAACGCGTTCCCTCCAACCGCAGGGTCACCCGTTGCGTGACGCGTTCGCCCGCTCGCATCGTCCGTGGTTCCGAACGCTCCAGCGGCGTCGGGTAGGTCTTGAACGACGGGTCCGTCCAGTTGCGTTGGTCCTCCAGCTCGAAGAGCTCTCCTTCGAACGTGAGCTCCGCGACCACCTCCTCGGGGAAGCGCACCGCCAGGTCGGTGAACGCGGGGATCATCGGGAGGAACGTGTCCCCGTGTCGGAGCTGGGGCGCGATCGCTCGCGGGAACGTCCCGCGGACCGGCCCGTCCTCGGTCGTCGCCTCGTAGCGTGCCCCGACGTAGGTCCTCCACGGATGGAGCACGCAGAGCCCGATCCTGCGGTAGTCGAAGTCGCGATCGGCTCGGCCGTCGATCGCGAACGTCAGCTCGCCGTCCCGGGTCGCCTCGATCGACCCGTGCCACGAGAACCCGATCGCGTCGTCGTCATGGGATGCGTCGATCTCGACGCGGAAGCCAGCCGTCGGTCGCGGTCGATCTTGCTGTCAACCGTGGCCGGTGGAACCGTTCGCCACTCGGGGTCCCGGACGGTCACCTGGATCCGGGAGGCGACGTCCGAGCCGCCCCACCGGACGTCGACGAGGTCCGGTCCCTCCAGCGCAGCGGTGAGGTCCCCGGCGTGGAGTTCGGCGTCGGCCGCCGATCTCACGTGTCGCCGTGGCGGGCGAGCACCGGCCACACGTCGACGATCTGACCTGCCTCCGCGACCTGGAACGCGCCGAAGAGGTTCACGGTGGTCGGCGCGTACGTCGGGACCAGCGCCGCGCGATCGCCGACCCGGTACGGCGCACCGCCGGGGAAGCGGAAGCCGAGGTGCTCCTCGTGGATGAACGCGAACTCGCCCCCGCCATCCGGCCCCGCGGGCGGCCCGAAGTCGCCGCCGATCGCCTTGCGGCCCGCGTCGAACACGACGAGGTCGCCGTGAACGCTGATCGCCGTGGTCTCGACGGACAGAGCGAACGCGCACCCCGCGTTGAGCGGCTCGTGGAAGCGGTCCATCAGCACGTACGTCCCGGCCTGGACCTCCGTGATCCCGGACATCGACCCGGTGGTGGGGAACGTCCCGGTGGCTCCGGCGGACACGGTCCGGACCGGCAGCCCGTCGGCCCGGAACCGGTCCGCGACCTCCAGCAGGCGCTCCATGCTGGCGCGCGCCTCGCGGCTCGCGCGTCGCGAGATCCGGTTCGCTCGCGCAATGACCCTCGTACCCGAACAGGCCGTCGAGCTCGACGCCGGCGAGATCCGTCGCAGCCCGCCCGATCGCGAGGGCTTCCTCGGCGCTGCGGGCGCCGCCGCGCCCCATGCCGACGTCGAACTCCACGACGATCCCGAGGACCGCCCCCTTCGCCTGCGCGCGCTCGGCGAGCGTCTCGAGGTTCGTGCGATCGTCGACGGCCGCCGTGACGCGGGCGCGGAGCGCCGCATCGGTCAGTCGGTCGATGCCAGCGGGGTCGACCACCTCGTTCGCGACGAGGATGTCGGGGATCCCCGCCGCGGCCATCGCCTCGGCCTCGGCCGCCGTCGCCGTCGTCACGCCGATCGCGCCGTGCTCGAGCTGCATCCGCGCGAGCTCCGCGCACTTGTGCGCCTTGACGTGCGGGCGGAGGCGAGCCGGCAGCTCGGCGAAGCGCTCGGCCATGAACGCGATGTTGCGGGTCGCCATCGCGAGGTCCAGCACGAGCGCCGGGGTCTCCAGCTCATCGACCGGTCGGCCGATAGCGGTGCGCGTGCCGGTCCCTCGCTCCGCGACACCCATCGGTTCAGAGCTCCGGGCCGACGGGCGTGATCATCAGCTCGCTCACGGCGACCCCCTCGGGCTGGGCGAGCGCGAACGCGACGCCCCGCGCGACGTCATCCGCGGTGAGCGCCGCGAACCGCTCGAGCTCCGACCGGCCTTCCGCCGTCGATCGGACGAGCGGGGTATCCACCATCCCGGGCTCGATCATCGTGACGCGCACGTTGTGCTCGAGCATCTCCTTGCGCAGGGCCCAGCCCAGGCCGACGACCGCCCACTTCGTCGCGATGTACACCGGCTCTCCGACCCACGTCTGCCGTCCGGCGATCGAGGCCATCAGGACGATGTGCCCGCGACCGGCGGCCCGCATCGGCGGGAGGGCCGCGCGGACCGTGTGCAGGACCCCCAGGAAGTTGGTCTCGACGACACGCCGCCACCGTTCCGGGTCGCCGGTGTCGAGGGCGCTGTAGTCGCCGATCCCGGCGTTCGCGACCACGAAGTCGATCGCGCCGAACGTCTCCGCGCACGATCGCACCATCGCCTCGACCGAGGCCCACTCGCGGACGTCGGTCACCGTCGCGGCGGCCTCCCCGCCGTCACCCCGGATCTGCCCCGCGACCGCATCGAGGAGCCCTTCGTCGAGGTCCGCCAGCAGGACGCGGGCGCCGTGCGACGCGAGCGTCACGGCGCAGGCCTCCCCGATCCCGCGTCCCGCGCCCGTCACGACGCCGGACAGGCCTCGCAATCGCGTGAACGTGTCGTCGGGCATGCAGGCTCCGAGATGTATGGTGAGCAGACCAGATGATAACAGGGGCCTCTCACCCATCTCCGCAGGTGGGAGGTATCCTCCGGCCACCTTCGAACGAGCAGGAGCGTCATCGCGATGGACCTCGTGGAGACCGAGCGGTTCCTGAGCGGGTTCGACACCGTCGAGTGTTGCTTCCCCGACACCTGGGGGGTCTTCGTCGGGCGGCGGATGCCCGCTCCCGCCTTCCTCGAGGCGGTGGCGGGCGGACTGAGCATGCCGAACGCTCCGTTCGCGTGGAACCTCCGCGGCGAGATCGATCCCGTCCCCTACGCGAACCCGGACACCGGCTTCCCGAACATGCACGTGGTGCCCGACCTCTCGACGCTCCGGCCTGCCTCGTGGGCGGACCGGACCGCCTTCTGCTTGATGGACGCGTTCACCATGGCCGGCGGGGAGCCGCATCCCCTCGACACGCGGGGGGTCCTTCGGCGCTCCGTCGCGACGCTCGAAGGTCTCGGCTACGACGCCTGGGTCGCCTCGGAGCTCGAGTTCTACCTGTGCACGCCCGACGGGCAGCCGCTGGACGACGACGTCCGGTGCTGGTCGATGACCCGCGGCGCGGAGTACGAGCCGGTGATCGGCGAGATCCGTTCGACGCTGCTCGCGTGTGGGGTTCCGGTGGTATCCAGCCAGACGGAGGGCGGCCCGGGACAGTGGGAGATCAACGTTGGCCCGGCATCGCCGATCGAGACGGCGGACAACGCGGCGATCCTGAAGTACGTGGTCAAGCTGCTCGCTCGGCGTCACGGGCTGCTCGCCACGTTCATGCCGATGCCCTTCCAGGACGTCGAAGGGAGCGGGCACCACCTGCATCAGAGCCTCCGAGCGACCGGTTCGGAGGAGAACGTGTTCGGCGTGGACGACGACGCCGACGGTCCGATCAGGTCGCGGCCGATGCGCGCCTACCTCGCCGGCGTGCTCGAGCACATGGCGGACCTGACCGCCGTGAACCTCCCGAGCGTGAACGCGTACAAGCGCTTGAAGGACTACACCTTCGCGCCGAACCGCGTCTGCTGGGCGATCGACAACCGCACCGCGGCGGTGCGGATCCCACCCGGCGAGGGAGACGCGCGCCGGATGGAGATCCGCTCGGCCTCGTCGGACGCGAACCCGTATCTGATCTTGGCCGGAACGATCGCGGCGGGCGCCGACGGGCTCGACCGATCGTCCGTGCCGCCGCCACCGATCGAGGGCGACGCGTACAAGGACGGAACGCTCGAGCTCCTGCCCACCACGCTCGGGGCGGCCGTCGACCGGTTCGAGCAGAGCGCGTTCTGCAAGGACGTGTTCGGGGAGCTGTTCGTGGAGACGTTCTCGGTGCTCGCGCGGCGTGAAGAGGCGGCCTTCCGGAACCACGTCACGGATTGGGAGCGCGCTCGGTACCTCGAGCCGTCGTGATCGCGAGCGCCGACCGTTGCGTTGACTCGCCGCGAGGTAGGCAGGTTATCATGCCACCTGACCACCAGGAGCGGAGGGCCAGACATGCGTGAGGGACCGGACCACGAGCTCGCCAAGTACCTCCTGGATCGGAGGCGGTTCCTTCGGCTGAGCGGCGGCGCCGCGATGGCCGGGTTCCTGGCCGCGTGCGGACTGTCGAACGGCAGCTCGTCGACGAGCAGCCCGGGGGCGTCGACGAGCCCACTCCCACCGGTGGGCGGCGACCTGAACCTCTACACGTGGGAGGGCTACGACCTCACGAAGCAGTTCGCGTCGTGGCGCCAGGAGAACAACATCACGCAGCACCTGAAGTTCATCACCCAGCCCGAGGAGGTCCCGACGGTCCTCAAGGGCGCGGGCGGCGACAAGTGGGACCTCTCCTACGGCGACAACGTCGTGCTCACCGACTACAAGAACCTCGGCCTGATCCGCCCGATGACCACCACCGAGGTGCCGGGGCTGACGGGATTGATGCCGGCCTTCCAGGTGGATCCGTGGAAGAACGCGGACGGCACCTACAACGCCGCGCCGTGGACGTGGGGGTTCTCGGGCCTCACGTACCGGACCGATCGCGTACCGGCGCCGGCGAGCTGGCACGACATCCTCGACCCGAAGTACAAGGGTCGCGTCTCGACCGTCGACGGCGCCCTCAACAACGTCGCGCTCGGCTCGCTCGCGGTCGGGATCGATCCCGACACGCTGACGACGGCGCAGCTGAACGCTGAAGTGAAGGACTACCTCGTGCAGCTGCGAGGCCAGATCCGGGCGCTCGCGCCGAGCATCGGCGACCAGATCTCGCTGCTGGTTTCGGGCGACGTCGACTACATGGTCGTCGGGCTCACCTTCATGGACGCCGAGACCGCGGCGAAGGGCGTGTCGACGAAGACGGTCGTCCCGTCGGAGGGCGCGATCGGATGGGCCGACTCGGCCTTCGTCCCGCCGACGGCGCCGGACCCGCAGAACGCGCTCGCGTGGATCGAACCACGTCCTCGACCCGACACAGAACGCGAAGGCGAACAACAGCTTCCTACAGGGTCCCGGCGTCGCGGCGTCCATCCCGATGCTCGACAAGGCGGTGACGGACCTCTACCCGTTCGACGACATCAACAACTACCTCTCGAACGTCCTGACGTTCAACCGCGGATTCCCCCGCGAACCCGACGGCGACCGAGCCACGTACGACCAGGTCGTACAGCTGTGGGAGGAGGTCAAGGCCTCCTAGCGGGGCCACCGACGTGGGGGTCTCCCGACGCCTCGCCGCGTTGCTGCTGACCCCGTTCGGAGCCCTCCTCGCCTTCGGGGTCGTCGTCCCGGCGGCGATGCTGTTCGCCTTCTCGTTCTTCCACCTGTCGCTGCTGGAGCTCGTGCCGGGGTTCACGTTCGACAACTACCGGAAGGTCGTCTCGACCCCGCTGTACCGGACGTACGCGGTCAACACCTTCCTGATCGCGGCGCCGACGGCGATGCTCTCTGTGATCGGTGGGTTCGTCCTGGCGTACTTCCTTGCCTTCCGCGCACGGCGGTCACGCCGGTTCCTCCTGATCGCGATCGTGATCGCGTTCATGGGGAGCTACCTGGCGGTCGTCTACTCGTGGCGGACGCTCTCGGGGGAGAGCGGGATCATCAACTCACTGCTGCAGGCGGCACACCTGACGAGCGCTCCCGTCGGATTCCTATTGTTCTCGCGGATCGCGGTGGTGATCGCCGAGGTGAACTTCTTCTTGCCGCTCACGACGCTCGTCATCTTCTCCAGCCTGTCCTCGATCCCACCCGGGCTCGAGCCGGCCTCCCGCGACCTGGGCGCGTCCGCCTGGACGACGCTGCGACGGATCACGCTCCCGCTGGCGGGGAACGCGTTGTTCGGGGCCGCGCTGTTCGTGTTCTTCCTTTCGGCGGGGGACTACATCACGCCGGTCTTCCTCGGCGGGATCGGCTCGAGCGCGACGTTCGGCACGCTGATCGCCGACCAGCTCGGCACGACGCTGAACTACCCGCTCGGGGCGGCAACGGCGTTCGTGATGTTCGTGCTGTTCGCCGTCGTGGTGGTCGTGCTCCGAGTGAGCATGCGCGCGGGCGGTCTGCTGCCGAGGCACACCCGATGATGGGCCGGTCCCGCCTCCTCGGCGCGGCCGTGATCGCGTTGGTCGTCTTCATCTGGCTGCCCCTCGTCGTCGTGCTCGGGTTCGCGTTCAACGGCGGTTCGAACCTGAGCTGGCCGCTTCACGGCCTCTCGCTCCGGTGGTTCCGGCTGATCTTCGGGGACGAGGCGTTCCGTTCGGGATTGAAAGCGAGCGCGATCGCGGCCTTCGCGACCGCGCTCGTCGCCGGTGCCGTGGGCACCACGGCGGCGTTCGCGTTCGCTCGGCGCCCTTCCCGGCTGAGCTCGGCGCTCGAGAGCGGGTCCCGGATCCCCGTGATGTTGCCGCCGCTGTTCATCGGGATCGCGCTGGTGGCGGCGATGAAGACGTTCGCGATCGACCCGTCGATGTGGACGATCGTGGCCGGGCACGTGATCGTTACGACGCCGTTCGTGATCTTGATCGTGGGCGCACGGCTGCGGAACTACGACGTCACGGTCGAGCAGGCCGCGCGGGACCTGGGCGCCACGCCGCAGACGGTCCTGCGCAGGATCACCTTCCCGTTGGTCGCGCCCTCGATCCTGGGCGCGATGGTGGTCGCGTTCGCGATCTCCTTCGACGAGGTGCTGATCACCAACTTCACCTCGGGGACGACGCAGACCCTGCCGTTGTTCGTGTTGTCGCGATTGCACCGGACGATCGACCCGTCGGTGAACGCGATCGCGGCGGTCCTCTTGCTCGTGCCCTGGCTCGCGGTCGGCATCACCCTCCTGTGGCAGCGGACACGAGCATCGCGCTCGGCAGCCGCCGCGCCTGCCGAGGAATTGGCGCGGGCCGCATGAGCACCACAGGGGCGGTCAGCATCCTCGGCGTCTCGAAACGTTTCGGCCCGACGGTCGCGTTGCAGACCCTCGATCTGGAGATCCCGCCGGGATCCTTCTTCAGCCTGCTCGGCCCCAGCGGGTGTGGGAAGACGACGCTCCTCAAGATCGTGGCGGGACTCGAGCGGCCGGACACCGGGACGGTGTCCGCGGACGGCGAGAACATCACGACCCGGCCCCCCGAACGCCGGCCGTTCAACATGGTGTTCCAGAGCTACGCCCTGTTCCCGCACATGACGGTGGCGGACAACATCGGCTTCGGCCTGACGATCGGCGCGAAGCGGAAGCGGCCGTCCGATCACGAGCGCCGCGAGCGCGTCGCCGAGATGCTCCGGTTGGTCGGGTTGGAGAGCCTGTCGGGCCGCTACCCGTCCGAGCTCTCCGGTGGGCAAGCGCAGCGGGTGGCGGTCGCGCGCGCGTTGATCAACCGCCCCAGCGTCTTGCTGCTTGACGAGCCCTTGAGCGCGCTGGATCGCAACGTCCGCTTCGTGCTCCGCGAGGAACTCCTGCGGATCCACCAGGAGCTGGCCACCACGTTCCTGTTCGTGACCCACGACCAGGACGAGGCGCTCAGCATCTCCCAACTGGTGGGTGTGATGAACGAAGGCCGGCTGGAGCAGGTCGCCGACCCCCAGACGATCTATCGGTCTCCAGCCACCCTGTTCACCGCTCGGTTCATCGGCGCGGGGTCCTTCTTCACGGCCGACGTTCGCGCGTGCGGTGACGGACGCGCCGAGGTCGATGTCGGTGGACGACGGTTCAGCGCATCGGACGCCGGCGTGGCGGCGGGGGGCAAGGCCCAGGTCATGCTCCGGCCCGAGGAGCTCGAGGCGGTACCGCCCGATCCGGCGGGGCTAGCCGGTGTGGTGGATACGTGCTCGTTCTTCGGGGCGCATTTCGAGATCACGGTGCAGACGCCGCTAGGCCCGTGCCGGCTGCACGTTCGTGAACCCCGCGCGCCGGGTGACACGATGGGCATCCGCTGGCCGGATCGCGCCGGGATCGCCTTTCCCTGGGAGGAAGTCTCGTCGTCCCTGGACGACCGAGGCGCCGTGGCGGTGCCTCGGCCTCGGGAGGAGGGAACCCAGGTCTGAGTTCGGCCGGCGGGTGAGCGACCGGGTTCTGCCTCGAACTCAGGAACGAGGTCATGAACGGCTGAGTTGCCTTCCTGGGACCGCCAGCAGGAGCAAGCTCCGAACTCAGGACTTCGCCGGCAGGGAGCGGGCGTACGTGACCCCGCGCTTCACCCACGCGGCGAGCTGCCGCTTCTCGCGGACGTGCTCGGGGTCGACGCGGAGCCAACCTTTCATGACCCGCCCACGCCGCATCACCATCGGTTCCGCCTTCGTCGAGGAGACCAGCTTCGCCGACGCCGCGGGGTCCACGCGCACGAGGATCCCGCCCTGACCGCTCGCCGCCACGGCCATGTTGCCGCCGATCAAGAAGGCAAGGCCGCCGAACATCCGCTGCTCGGTGAGGTCGTTCTCCTTGGCCACGAGCTGGCGGATCCGGTCGGCGAGATCCTCGTCGTACGCCATGGCAGGGACAGCCTACGGTGCTACCGTCCGGCGGCGACCGACCTCGAAGGGGATCGACGTGAGGATCCGCAGGCTGATGACGCTTCCCCTCCTCGCGGTGGTGCTCGCCGCGAGCAGCTTCACCCACCCGACGCCAGCTTCGGGAGCCGATCAAGGAGCCGCGGGACTGCTGGCATCCTTCGGCCCCGGCGAGGTTCCACCAAGGACGTCGTCACCGCGATCCGAGCATCGAAGGACCTCCCGGGCGCATGGGCTCGCTCGCCGTACCTGGCGAAGATCGCCTGCTGGCAGGGAACGGCCTTCTCCACCCGGTTCCGTGCACGCGCCCCCGAACACGTCTGGCACGGCGTGTTCGCCATGACCGTGCCGGAGATGAAGACGATCGCCGGGCCGGCGCTGGGTAACGATCGCGACGGACTGATCCTCTCGCCGGTGTGTTTCGTCCGCGGTTGGGACGCCTGTCGTCACACCACCCCGAACGCCCGGATCGTGCAGCAGCTGATCGCCGGGATGCGCTGGATCTGGCTGGTCTACGGTCACCCGGTCACGGCGTGGAGCCACATCGTGTCGGACGAGACGCTTCAACTCCTATCCTCGTCCCGGCACGAATGACGCGCCCACGAGGACCCCGTTCTCGATGTGTCCCGTGAAGCGTCCGGTCTCGTACCAGGATGACTTCGGTGAACCGCGCACCACGGGCGGCTTCCATCCGCACTCGGGCAACGACGTCCATGCGCCGCTCGGCCGGCCGATCCGCGCGCCGTTCCCCGGACTGGCCGTGCCGCACAGCGACAACTGGTTCGCCGGTCGCTCCGTCGGCCTGGTCGGCGCGAAAGGCTTCGTCCGCAACGCCCACCTCAGCCGCTTCGGACATCTCGGGTACGTCCGGGCCGGCACGGTGATCGGCTACGTGGGGGACGAGCGGGGACGCCCTGTCGTTCCACGACCACTTCGAGTGGCATCCATGGATCGTGCCGGACCCGCTCCACGTCGCACCGACCGGATACGCACGCATCCGGGATGCGATCGACCCGTTCCCGTTCCTGAACCAGGTATGCACGTAGGCTCGACGGGCTACGACGGTGTCGTGAACCCGACGTCCTGCATCCGCAGCTCCAGCGTCGGGTTCACCGTCGACCCGACGACGTTCTTCTGCATCAGGTAGTTGATCGTCTCGTAGTGCACGAAGATGATCGGCGAGTCGTCGAACACGATCTGGCGCAGCTGCTTGTAGAGGTCGAACCGCGCCGGCGTGTCGGTCTCGGTCCGGGCCTGGTCGATCAGCTGCATCCGCCTGCGGGTTCGAATAGCCGGTCGTGTTGATGTCGCCGCCCGAGTGCACGACCAGCGCGTAGAAGTTGTCCGGGTCGATCGTGCGCTCCTGATACGCCGACGTGATCTGGTAGTTGCCCTTGACGAACGCGTCGAACCAGACGCCGACCTCGACCTGCTTGATGGTCATCTTGATGCCGACGGCTTCGAGCTGCTGCTGGATCACCTCGCCGGTCTTCAGCAGCTCCGGGTACTGCGGCAGGCCCAGGTACTCCACCTCGATCGGGGTCGTGACCCCTGCCTGCTGCAGCAGCGACTTCGCCTTCTCGGTATCCGGCGCGACGAGCGGGGTCCCGTCGTACCAGCTCGATCCGGTCGGGACCTCCTCGATCCCGGACTCACCCGCCCCGAAGTACGCCACCTGGCGGATCGCGTCGCGGTCGAGTGCCGCGTACACGGCCTGCCGTACGAGCTTGTTGTCGAACGGCGGCTGGGTCGTGTTCATCGCGATGTAGTCCGGGATCCCGGCGGTCGCCGACGTCACGTAGTTGAACGACGGGTCGCTCTTCAGCGTGTTCAGCTGCTGGAGCGGCACCGCGTCCGACCAGTTGAGGTCGCCCGAGCGCAACGCGTCGACGCGGCTCTGGTCGACGTTCAGGAACTTGAACGTGATCCCGTCCAGGTAGGGCTTGCCGCTCAGGAAGTAGGTGTCGTTCTTCTTGAGCGTGATGTGATCGCCCTGGACCCACTCGACGAACTCGAACGGACCGGTGCCGACCGCGTTGCGCGACGGGTCCTTCGATTCGATCGCCTTCTGGTTCACGATCTCGCCGTTGTTCGCGAGGTTCGAAAGGAACGGCCCGAAGGCCGTCTTCAGGTGGAAGGTCACCTGGGTGGGACCGGTGGCCTCGACCTTCGAGATCGCGTTGTACAGCGGGGCGTACGAGCTTGCGGTCTTGGGGTCCAGGATCCGCTCGAACGTGTACACGACGTCCTGCGGGCCGAACTTCTCGCCGTTGTGGAAGGTGGCGGTGTCGACCAGGTCGAAGACCCAGGTCGTGTCGTCGGACGCGGTCCACTTGGTGGCGAGCTGGCCGTAGAAGTTGTTCGACGGGTCCAGGTCGATCAGCTTGTTGAAGATGTTGTCGTAGACCTGCGCGCCCGTGTAGATCGTCGACGTCGCCGGGTCGATCGTGTCGGGCTCGCCCGTCAACGCGGCCTGCAGCGTTCCGCCGGCCGCCGGCGCGCCGGTCGCCGCTCCGCCGCTGGGGCCTGCCGACGAGCTCGACGATGAACACGCCGTGAGCACCGCGCCGAGGCTGGACGCGCTCAGCGCTGCGGCGCTGAACCCCGCGGCCCGACGCAGGAACGACCGGCGCGACAGGTCGCCGTTCAGGAAGCTCCGCGCCAGGCGTTCGGCCCGCTGTTCCTCGTTGTTCCGATCCATGGTTCCCCTCCTCCGTGCGCGCGACTCAGGCGTGCTCGCCGAGCCATCCCAGGTACGTCCGGTTGAACTCCGCCGGGTGCTCCCACATCGACGCGTGACCCCCCTTCGACGTCGCCCAGTCCGCCCCGGGGATGCCCTCCTGCAATCGTTTGGAGAGTGAGACGGGGATCAAGATGTCCTCTTCGCCGGCCATCACCAGGACGGGGTAGCCCCTGATCCGGTCGAGCCGGTCGGTCGTGTCATGCGTCTGGATCACGTTGAGCTGCGCGAGGTACGCGTCGACCGACATCGGCAACGACGCCATCTCGGCCTCGAACTCCTTCAGCTCGTCCTCCCGTTCCTCGAAGAACGGCACCGTGAAGGCCCAGAGCGTCACGTCGCGCATGATGAACGGGACACCGTTGATGCCGGCCATGTCCTGCCACATCGAGAACATCCGCGAACAGAACGGGCCCGGCGACGCGTACGTGCTCGAGAACGTCGCGCTCTTCAGGTCCGAGCCGTAGTTGATCGCGTACTCCTGCGAGATCATCCCGCCCATCGACGTTCCCATCAGGTGGAAGCCGGAGATCCCGAGCTGGTCGACCAGCGCCTTCGCGTCGTCGGCGAGCATCCGGCTCGTGTAGGGCCCGGGCGGCGTGTCGGTCTTGCCCACCCCGCGGTTGTCGATCCTGAGCACCCGGTAGCCGGCGCCGAGCAGGTCGTCCATCTGGAGCACCCACGTCTCCAGGTCGTCGGCCAGCCCGTTGATCAGCACGACCGTCTCCGGGCCGTCGCCCTCCACCCGGTAGTGCATCTGGATCCCGTTCACGCTCGCCATGGGCATGGTCTCGCTCCTTCCCTCTCGTCACGCCGAGGCCTCGAGCTCGGCGCGCGCGACGTGGCACGCGGCCGTGTGGCCCGTGCCGAACACGGTCATCTCGGGCTCCTCGACGGCGCACCGATCGATCGCGACCGGGCACCGTGTGCGGAACCGGCAGCCCGACGGCGGTGCGATCGGGCTCGGGATCTCGCCCTCGAGCACGGAACCGGCGAGCCGCCGCTCCGGGTCGGGATGGGGGATCGCTTCGAGCAGCGCCTTCGTGTACGGGTGGCGCGGGTCGCGGAACACCCGCTCGGTGGGGCCGGTCTCGACGATCTTCCCCAGGTACATCACGGCGGTCCGGTGGCTGATGTGCTCGACCACGGCCAGGTCGTGCGCCACGAACAGGATCGCGAGCCCGAGGTCGCGCTGCAGGTCGGCCAGCAGGTTCAGGACCTGCGCCTGCACCGAGACGTCGAGCGCGGAGACCGGCTCGTCGGCCACGATCAGCCGCGGCTCCGGGGCGAGCGCGGCGGCGATCCCGACGCGCTGGCGTTGCCCGCCCGAGAGCTCGTGCGGGCGTCGCCGGGCGAACGACGGATCCAGGCCGACGCGGTCGAGCAGATCGACGACGCGCTCCTGGCGCTCGGGCTTCGTTCCGATCGAGAAGGCGTCGAGCGTCTCGGCGACGCTCCGGCCGACCCGCCACCGCGGGTCGATCGAGCTGAACGGGTCCTGGAACACGGGCTGGACCTGCTGACGGAATCCCGCGAGCTGCCGCCCCTTCAGCGCGGTGACGTCGCGACCGTCGAACACGATCCGACCCGACGTCGGATCGATCAGCCGCAGCACGCACCGAGCGAGCGTGCTCTTGCCCGAGCCCGACTCGCCGACCACCGCCAGCACCTCGCCCGGGCGGATCTCGAGGTCGATGCCGTCGACCGCGTGGACCACCGCGCCGCTCGCCATGAGCCCCCGGTCGGTCGGGAAGTGCTTCACGAGCCTCTCGACCTGCAGGATCGGCCCACCCGGCCGCACCGGCGCGACCTCGTTCGACGAGAGGACCTGGCTCACGCCGCACCTCCGGCCGTGGCGTGATCCGGCCGTCCCGCCTGTTTCGTCGCCTCCGACAGCCAGCACGCGATCAGGTGCTCGTCGGTCTCGTGGGCGAGCGGCGGCACGGTCGCGCAGACGTCCATCACGTACGGGCACCGGGTGGAGAACCGGCACCCGGGCGGCGGGTCGGCCAGGTTCGGCACCCGCCCGGGGATCACCCGGAGCGACCCCGGTACCTGCTGCTGCGTGGGGAGGGCCGCCAGCAGCGCTTGCGTGTACGGGTGCCGCGGCGAGCGGAAGATCTCCGCGACCGGCGCGACCTCGACCAATTGCCCCGCGTACATCACTCCGACCCGGTCACAGATCTGCGCGACCACACCGAGGTCGTGCGTGATCAGCACGATCGTCGTCTGCAGCCGCGTGCGCAGATCCCGCAGCAGATCGAGCACCTGCGCCTGGATCGTGACGTCGAGGGCGGTCGTCGGCTCGTCCGCGAGTACGAGCGCGGGCTCGTTCGCCAGCGCCGTCGCGATCACGATGCGCTGGCGCATCCCGCCGGAGAGGCGGTGCGGCGCGTCGCCGAACCGCCGCTCCGGCTCGGGGATGCCGACCTCCCCGAGCAGCTCGAGCGCGCGTTCCCTCGCCCGCGCGTCGTTCACGTCGCGGTGCGCGGTGATCGTCTCCGCCACCTGTTCCCCGACCGGGAACGTCGGGTCGAGCGACGTCATGGGGTCCTGGAAGATCATGCTGATCCGATCCCCGCGGAGCTTCCGCAGCTCCTCGGGCGGAAGGCCCAGCAGCTCGAGGCCTTGGAACCGGACCGACCCGGCGACGTGAGCGGTCGCCGGCAAGAGCCCCATCAGCGCCATCGCGAGCGTCGTCTTGCCGCAGCCCGACTCGCCGACGAGCCCGAAGATCTCGCCCTCGGACACCGACAGCGACACGTCGCTCACGGCCGAGACGCGCCCGTCCTCGGTCGCGAACCCGACGTCGACGTGCTCGAGCGCAAGCAGGTCGCTCACTCGGTCACCCCCGCCGGGTCCAGCCGCGAACGTAGCCCGTCGCCGAAGAAGTTGAACGCGAGCACCGTGATCGCGATCGCGAGGCCCGGGAAGACCTCGACCCACGGCGCCTGCGTCAGCACGTCGCGTCCGTCCGCGAGCATCACGCCGAGCGAGGACGTGGGCGGTTGCGCGCCCAGGCCGAGGAACGAGAGCGCGGCCTCGATCTGCAGCGCGAAGCCCATCAGGATCGTCGCCTGCACGATCGCGGGGCCGATCGCGTTGGGCAGCACGTGGCGGGTGATGATCCTCCGCGACCGGGTGCCGCGGGCGCGCGCCGCCTCGATGTACGTCTGCGAGACGACGACGAGCGTCGAACTCCGCACGACGCGCGCAAGGATCGGCATGTAGATCACGGCGATCGCCAGCGCCGAGATGTTGCTGCCCGGTCCGATGATCGCGATCAGCGCGACGGCGAGCAGCATCGCCGGCAGCGCGAGCACCATGTCGATCGGGCGCATGATCGCCGTGTCGACCCACCCGCCGTGGTACCCGGCGTACAGGCCGAGCGGCACGCCGACCAGGAACGCCAGCAGCGTCGAGCCGACGGCGACCGCCAGCGAGACGCGATACGCGTAGATCACGCGCGAGAGCACGTCGCGTCCCAGGGCATCCGAGCCGAACGGGTGCGCGAGGCTGGGCTTCGCCAGGATCCTCGTCGCGTCGATCGCGTTCGGGTCGTGCGGCGCGAGCAGGGGAGCGAAGATCGCGATCAGCGCCAGGCCCGTGAGGATCCCGAATCCCCACCTCCCCTTGCGCGACGCGAGGATCCCGCGGCGCCAGACGGTCCGCGGCGCCGCGCCCGAGGTCGTGACGGCGACGCTCACGTCGCGGCTCCCTCTTCGGTCCGCGGGTCGAGCCATCCGACGATCAGGTCGGTCGCGAGCGTCACCAGGATGAACAGCACCGCGACGACGAGGACCCCGCCCTGCACGACGACGTAGTTGCGCTGCTGGATCGACGTCACGATCAGCCGGCCGACGCCGGGCAGGGCGAACAGCGACTCGATCACGATCGCGCCGCCCAGCAGCACACCGAACTGGATCCCGATCACCGTCACGATCGGGGGAGCGGCGTTGCGGAGCGCGTGCCGGTAGACGATCCGGCGCTCCGCGATCCCCTTCGCGCGCAGGAACAAGATGTACTGGGTCCCGAGCACCTCCTCCATCGCGCCGCGCGTGGTGCGAAGGATGTACGCGGCCTCGCCGAACGCGAGCGCGAGCACGGGGAGGATCAGGTACCGGAGGTTCGCGACCGGGTCCTTCAGGAACGGCACGTATCCCGAGGGCGGCAACACCTGCCAGATGCCGGCGAACAGCAGCACCAGCATGATCCCGAGCCAGAAGTCCGTGATCGCGATCCCGGCGACCACGAAGCCCTCCGTCGCCTGTCGAACGGCGCCGGGCCTCGCCGCCGCCCGGACACCGAGCGGCACGCCGACCGCGACCGCGAGCGTCATCGAGAGCAGCGTCAGCTCGATCGTGACGGGCAGGCGCTGGGCGAGCAGCGTCGAGACCGGCGTGTGGCTGATGAAGTCCTGCCCGAAGTTCCCGTGCAGGAGGCCCCCGGCCCAGGTCAGGTACTGCGCCAGCAACGGCCGGTCGAGGCCCAGCTGCGCGCGGACCGTCGAGACGTTCTCCGGGGTCGCGCGGAACCCGAGCATCGTCTGCACCGGGTCGCCCGGGACCAGGTGGATCATCAGGAACACGAAGACGCTCATCGCGACGATCACCGGGATCGCCAGGAGCAGGCGACGGACGACGTATCGCGCGCGCGGGCTCACGGCTGCGCTCCGTTCGCGCGCTCATCGATCCGGGACACCAGGTCGCGCAGGACCGTCTCCGTCAGTCGGAAGTGACGCTCGGCGATCCGGCCGGCCGTCGCGGCCTTCCGGCCGATCACCGCCTCGGCGAGCGCGGTGTGGTCCTTCACCGCGCGGGCACGGATCGCTCGGCTGTACGGTTCGGCACCGAAGCCCAGGCTGATCTGCCGGCGGATCTGGCCGCTCAGGCTCGCGAGGTACGGGTTGCCGGTCGCCTTCGCGATCGCCGCGTGGACCGCCTGGTCGGCGGCCCGCGACGCCTCGCGATCGTCTCCAGCGTCGACGTACTTGCTCAACGCGTCGCGGATCGCGGCCGCGTCCGCGGCCGCGATCCGCGACGCCGCCGTCCGGGCGATCAACGGCTCGATCAGCTGCCGGAAGTCCAGCAGGCCCTCGAGGTTCGACCACTCCGGCAGCAGCGTCCGCCGGATCATCTCGTTCGCTTCCGGCCCCATGCCCTCCAGGACGAAGGCGCCTCCGGTCCGGCCACGTCGCACGTCGACGTACCCGAGCGCGGCCAGCCGCTGGATCGCCTCGCGGACCGTCGTGCGGCTCACCCCGAGCGTCGACGCGAGCTCGCGTTCGGAGGGCAGGCGCTGGCCCGGCACGAACTCGCCGAGCGCGATCGCCGTGACCAGCCGGTCGGCGACGTGCTCCCCGCCGCTGCGGAGCTTGACCGGCTCCAGGATCGACAGGCTCGGGACGTCCGACATCAGCGCGCGTCCCCGTACCAGCCGGCGATGAAGCGCGCCAGCGTTCGCGCGCCCGTCGACGATCGACGAGAGCTCGACCGACTCGTCGATCCCGTGGATGTCGTGCGCGGCCGGTCCGTAGCAGAGCGCCGGGACGCGGAAGTCGTTCAGGTAGAGCCGCGCGTCGGTCGTGCTGGCCATCGGGGTCGCGCGGGGTCGGACGCCGTGCGCGGCCTTGTGCGCCGCCGCCAGACGCTCCGCGAGCGGATCGTCCGCGCGGCAGCGCGTACCCCCGCGCTCGGAAGCCCGAAGGCCGGATCGCCGGGGGATGGTCCTGGAGCCACGGTTCGCCGATCTCGTCGATCGCCCGGCGGACCCGGGCCTCGGCCTCGTCGGCCGTCCACGCGGTCGGGTGTCCGACGCGCAGCCGGAGGGTGGCGATCGCCGGCACGCTCGAGGGCCAGTCGCCGGCGGCGAACGTTCCGACGTTGATGTTGTACGGGTGCGCGACGCCGTCCATCGAGAGCTCGATGCTCCGCGTTCATCTCGCGCTCCAGATCCCGCAGCGCTTCGACGACCCGGATCGCCAGGTCGACCGGGTTGACGACTCGGTCCGCCGCTTCGGCGTGGGCGGATCTCCCCGTGATGACGACGTCGAGCCACAGGATCCCGACCCCGGCGAGCAGGAGCTCCAGTCCGGTCGGCTCCGGGAGGATCACGGCGTCAGCCAGCACTCCCGCCCTCGCCGCGGCGAGCGTGCCGTTGCCGGTGCACTCCTCCTCGATCACCGAAACGAAGGTCAGGGGGCCGGCGATCGCGTCCGGGGCGGTGGCTCGGAGCGCGTCGAGCGCCAGGGCGGCCATCGCGAACCCGCCCTTCATGTCGCCGGCGCCTCGGCCGTAGAGCCGGTCCCCGTCGCGGCGGGGTTCGAAGGGCGGCGACGCCCACCGGTCGGGCTGCTCGGCGGGGACGACGTCGATGTGCCCGTTGAGCAGCAGCGACGGCCCCTGCCCGGCGCCGGAGCGACCGATCACGTCGAAGCGACCGTCGTAGGAGAGCTGGGGAACGCCCGCGAGCGGGTCGGTCGCGATCCCGTCGGGGATCGGGAGCCGCTCGACCTCGAAGCCGAGCCGCTTCAGCTCCTGCTCGACGACCCCCTGCGCCTCGTGCTCACGGCCCACCGTGCTGGGGGCCGCGACCAGACGCTCGAGGAACGAGAACGCTGCCTCGGCGCGTTCGGTGATCGCGTCGTCGAGCTCCTGCGGGTCCAGACCGCGCCATCCCTCAATGGTCGAATGTCTAGTCCAAATACCGCGATGACCATACACCCGACCTGTTCCGGTCGCCAGAGAGGCGAGATCGACGACCGGGCCTACGGATCACCATCGAGCGATGAGCGGCGGATCAGGTGGAGAAGGAGCTCAGAGCCGTCCCTTCGGGTCGTCGCCGTTCGCGAGGACGGTGACCTGCCAGGTGCCGTCCGGGAGCATGAGTCGCTGCTGGACGCATGCACCGATCGGGAGGGGCGGGATCCCCGAGGCACCGCAGTTCTTGAGCACCTTTCCGTCCTTGTAGACCTTCGCGGCCTTCACCTTCTTGTTCATCACCAGGAACGGCTCCTCGAAGAAGACCACCTGGATCGTGGAGAAAGCGCTTCCGTCGCTGAGGGTCCAGTCGATGCCCTGACCGATGCAGCGGTGCCCGCCGCACGTCGCATCCTTCGTTCCCGGCTGACCGAACAGGGACGCGCTGACGACAACGTCGGTCCCGGTCCCGCCCTGTGGAGGCAGCACGATCTTGCCCGAGGTGCCGAGATCGCTGACGGTGGGCGTCAGGTTGAGTGTGCCACCCGCCGACGAGTCGACCACGAAGGAGGCGTTCGCGTCGGAGGGCGTCACCGCGTTCGACGGGTCCGAGTCAGCGCCGAAGCCGTCAGCGTTGTGCGCCGCGACGACGCACGTGTACTCGGTGCCGTTCGTGAGCCCGCCGACGCTCACGGACGTCGTTTGGCCGTCCGTGCTCGCGCTGCCCTGATCCTCGGAGTTCCCGGTGGCGGTACAGGTGACCTCGTAGGAATCGATCGCGCTCGTGCCCGACGAGGCCGGTGGATCCCACGACACGGTCGCGGAGGTGTTGCCGGCGATGGCGGACACGTTCGTGGGCGCACCGGGTGTGGTCGACGTTGTGAGCGATCCGGCGGCGATGAACACGTTCGAGTCGACCAGGTCGTCTCCGACATCGCCGATCGCGAGCTTCATCGTGTTGGTCTCGTTCGGGGTCACCGACGCGGTGCAGATGAGCACCGTGGTCAGTCCGTCCATCTCGGTGTCGATCGGGGCGCCACTGGTGATGTCGTTGTTGCGGAACAGGTTGGAGTTGGTGTTCTGGTTGATCGTGTCGATCGACACGGGAGAGGAATCGACGGTCGCGCAGTTCTGGCCGTTCACGAAGAAGCCGAAGACATCGTTGAAGCCTTGCCCGACGAACTCGTTGTACTCGTCCGAGGCGAAGACGTAGTCGAGGGAGATCTCCGATGCGTTCGGTGTGAAGTCGAACGTCAGGACCGATGCATCCTGCGTCGACTGTTCCGGCGGGAGGAGCCCGTCGAGGTCGCCGTCGCCTGCCGTGCCGTTCTCGGTCGTGATGGTGTCGCTCGTGTTCGGGCCGACGACGCTCCCGGCGGCGCCGGTGCTGAGCACGACCCCCTGATCGAAACCGATGATCGCGCTCGAGCCCGTGCCTCCTCCGGAGAACTCGCCCGCGGCCACGTTTGCACCCGTGAAGGCGACGTTCGAGACGCTGACCCCGGATCCGACGATCGTCTGCGCCAGGTCGTTGGCGGTCAGCGACGTGGTCAGGTCCTGCACGACGAGTCCCGGATCGGCCACTGCGGGTCCGGCGGCCGCGAGCTGGCCGACGACAAGGCATGACACCGAGAACGCTTACGAGCGTGGCTTTCCTCATAGCCCCTCCCTATGGACCCTCTAAGTGTCGGGCGAGGCGGATCGGCGGGTCAATACGCAGCAGACGTATCACACGTACGCATCAGGCGGCTGATGGGATGGCTCAGCGCGGGAGCCGCTGTTCAAGGTCCTCCAGCACGCGCCTGGAGCGCGCCTCCGATATCACGTTGCCCTTGGCTTCGAAGAGCCCGAGCGCGCCGCGGGCCGCCGCCGCCGCCTCGGCCACCCGTCCCGCGAGTGCGAGCACCTCGGCCAACGCGAGGAGCCCCTCGGCTTGGGAATCCGGTTCGTCGGACGTTCGGATGATGTCCAGCGCAGCCCGTGCGAGGGCCTCGCCGTCCTCCAGAGCGCCGCGCCGGGCAAGGATCCTCGCCCGCACGGATCGCCAGAGGAACTGGGACGAGACGTCATCCGATGCAGCGACCTTCTCGCTCTCGACCGTGTACCCCTCCGCCTCGTCCAGCTTCCCCTGCCGATACAACGCTTCAGCAAGGAATGCGGCCGTCGTGGAGATGTAGTTGTGCTCTCCCATCTCGTCGAGTGCGTCGTGATCACGCCGGAGCTCCTCGACGGCGCGGTCGAGGTCGCCCGCGAGCATCTCGATCGGTCCGGAGTCGATCGAGGTGAGTGCCGCCTGAAGCCTCCACCCGAACTCTTCGAAGATCGCGCGACTCTTCCGGTACAGGGAACGCGCTCGTTCGAAGTCGCCGCGCATCGCCTCGAGGTGGGCGATCGAGCACGCGATCAATGCCTCGGCCTTGCGGTCTCCGCCCGTCTCTTCGAGGAGTGCCCGCGCGCGGGTGATCGCCTCCGGGACGGGTGTCGGTCCGTACAGGGAACAGGTCACGAGCGAGGGGATGAGGCGCGCCTCCATCACGCGCTCCCCGGCGCGACGAGCATGGTGGATCATCCGCTCGGCCGCCGACTCGGCCTCTCCGTACCGTCCGTTCGTCCAATGCACGAGGGTCAGCAACCACCAGGCGCGGATAAGCCCCTCGTGATACTCGAGCGGCTCGAGCATCGAGATGGCATCGGTCACCTCGCGGGTGACCTGCCCCTCCGTCTCATCACCTTCGGTTTCGTAGTGCAAACGGAGTCGCGACAGGCGCGCCGTGGACGCGAGCCCGACCTCACCGAGCCGGTCCGCGCGATCAACCACACCGGACAGGACGTCGTCGGCCCGGGAGAAATCGCCGAGCTCCAGCAGCGCTTCACCGACGTCGATCATGTGGCGCAGCGCGACGGGGTCGTCGTGGGGGAGGAGCGCCGCGGCACGTTGCAGGAGGTTCGCCGCCGCCGGGAGGTCCCCTCTGGCGAGGGCGCGTCGGCCGGCGGAGGACAGGTGGGCGGCTGCCCGCCGACCGAGGAGCTTGACGTGGTCGTCGATCGCTACGAGCTCGGTCCGGATCAGGAACGCTTGCTCCAGGTGGTAGCCGCGGATCTCCTCGTACTCCAGGGCGCGATCCGATGCCACCGCCTCGAGCCAGTTCACGAACGCCTCGTGCAACTCTGCCCGCGTCCGCTTCAACAGACCGCCGTACGCGGCGTCGCGGATCAAGATGTGGAGGAACCGATACGTCTGATACCCCAAGACCACGTCCCGATGGGGACGGATCAGCTCCTTGGTGGCGAGTGAATGGAGGCTTCCGGGCAGATGCGCCCGCAACGGCTCGGGGAGCAGCACCTCGACGGCGCTCGGATAGAACACCTGCCCGATCACCGCCGCTCGCTCGATCGTCGCTCGATCGGCGACGCCGAGCCGGTCGAGCCGGGAAGAGAGCAACGCCGAGATCGTGGGCGGCATCTCGATCGTCTCGACGGGCTCCGTGGGCTTCCAGCGGCCCCCCTCGAGCGCCAACACCTCGTCGTCGATCAACATCGAGAGCATCTGCTCGACGAAGAGCGGGTTGCCACCCGATGTCCCCACGATCCTGGCCGCGACCCTGTGGTCGACCGCGACGTCCCCCAAGAGGTGCTCGATCACGAGCTCGCTCTCGTCCTCAGACAGCGGCTCCAGGGTTATCGCACGCGCACGCGGACCGTTCTCGCCCCACTCCGCATGCTCCTCCACGAGGTCGGGACGGGACGAGCACAGAAGAAGCACCGCACCGCTCGTCGTCTCGGTCACCTGCTGCAGCAGCTCCAAGAGGGTGGGCTCGGCCCAATGGATGTCGTCGATCAACACGACCACCGGTCGTCGAGCGGAGAGGATCTCCAGGAACCGGCGGACCGCCCAGATGATCTCGGTCACGGCGAAGGTCGCGTCGGTCAGGCCGATCGCACCCTCGAGCCGCTCGGCGACC
This sequence comes from uncultured Actinomycetes bacterium, assembly GCA_963765865.1. Classification (GTDB taxonomy): domain Bacteria; phylum Actinomycetota; class UBA4738; order UBA4738; family HRBIN12; genus AC-51. Next base: position 95,877 of record CAVXYE010000015.1, on the reverse strand, counting down.
GGACCGCCCTCGTCGCCCGAGCAGCGCCGAGAGTTTCTTGCGCGCGAGCCCGAGCCCATCGACCTCCGCGATCCCCGCCGCCTCCCGGACGGTTTCCGCGATCGCGAAGTAGGTGATGCCGCTCCCGTATGGGAGACACCGCCCCTTCAGCGTGATGGCCCGATCCTCGCAGCGGCGGAGGAACTCGGCGAGCAGGCGCGATTTGCCGACACCGGCGGGGCCGAACGCCGTGACGATCCGACACCGCGCGTCCGAGCGTGCCTCCAGGAGCGATGTCTCGAGAACCTCCAGCTCGCGCCCGCCGCCCCACGAGCGGCGAATCGAACCGCCGCGCGTAGGCTTCGTCGCCCACGACTCGGACGAGCCGATAGGCAGTGACGCGCTCAGCTTTGCCCTTGAGCTCGAGGGGCTCGACGGGAACGACTTCGACCGCGTGACGGATCAATCGGTAGCGTGGACCCACCGATCAGCACACCGCCGGCCGGCGCCGCCTGCTCCAGCCTCGCCGCCGTGTTCACCGTGTCGCCCGTCACGAGGCGCTGACCCGCGGCCAGGTCACCCGCCACGACCTCGCCGGTGTTGACCCCGATGCGGTTCTCGAGCCGGATCCCCCAGATGGCTTCGAGCTGCACGTTGACACGGTCCAAGGCCTCGCCCATCTCGGCGGCCGCTCGGACGGCCCGCAGGGCATCGTCCTCGTGCTGCCGAGGCAGGCCGAACACCGCCATGATCGCGTCCCCGATGTATTTCTCCACCACGCCGCCGTGCCGCTCGAGTGGGGCACGCAAGGCGGTCGAAGTAGACGTTCAACACCTCACGGAGTGACTCGGAGTCGAGCTTCTCGCCAAGCTCAGTGGAGTCTTTGATGTCGCAGAAGACGACAGAGACGGTCTTCCGGACGTCCTGCTCGAGTCCCTCCGGGGAGAGTTGCGTGCCGCAGAACCCGCATACCCGGAACCGTTCTGGGTTGTCCTCACCGCAATTGGGGCAGAGCTGCACCAGCCGAGTCTATGTCTGGGCCCGGAGCCTCCGCGCTTTCCTGCCGTGGCGTCGCGTCGCTGGGTCCTGACGCCATCGCTACGCTCCCAGTGTCTGACCGATCGTGCGAGGATCCTCGCGGGGGGAGAAGCGTGGATCAGCATCACGAAGCGGTGGGCTCGTCGGCCGGTGCTGCGGTCACCACGCACCGACGTCGTCGGCCGTCGGGCACCGCGCCGCCCTTGCCCAAGCAGATCGGTTCCACGGGCTGGGTCTGGCTGATCGCGCTCGTGGCCGTCGTCGTCACCGGCTGTCTGTGGCTCCGGGCCGACCCGGGTCCGCTCGATCGGTTCGACGCGTCGATCACCGACGCGGTGATCTCGGTCCGCACGGGGTGGCTCGATACCTTCGCAGAGAAGGCGCACACGGTCGGTTCCCGCGTCGGGTTCGCGGCGCTCGGTCTGCTCCTCGTGTTCACGGCGGCGTGGTTCCACCGCTGGCGCCACCTGGTGATCTGGATCATCTCGCTCGGCATCACCGGAGCCCTCTTGCAGGGGCTCGAGCTCGTCGCGCTCCGGCCGCGGCCGTTCGGGGTGCAGCAGCTCGCGAGCTGGGAAGGCTACGCCACGCCGTCGATCCCGATCGGCGCGACCGCGTTCCTCTGGATCGGCGTGGCGTTCATGCTCGTCGTGCCCGGCCGGCCGCGGTTCTGGGCGAAGATCGCGGCGGCGGTCGCGATCGCGATCACCGGCGCGCTGCGGATCTACCTGGGGGTCGACCACTTCACCGACGTCGTGTTCGGCGCGATCGTCGGGGTTGCGATCGCGCAAGCCGGGTTCCGCGCTTTCGCCCCGAACGACCTCTTCCCGGTGACCTACGGAGCGCGCGGCAAGTCGGCGCATCTGGACGTCACCGGGCGCCGGGGCGAGGCGATCCGCATCGCGTTGCAGGATCAGCTCGGCTTCACGGTGCAGGACATCAAGCCGGTCGGGCTCGAGGGATCCGGCGGATCCACCCCACTGAAGATGACCGTGACCGACGAGGAGGGCCGCACGCGGACGATCTTCGCGAAGCTCTACGCGAAGAGCCACGTGCGCGCGGACCGGTGGTACAAGCTCGGCCGCACGATGCTCTACGGACGGCTCGAGGACGAGACACCGTTCAGCACGGTCCGCCGGTTCGTCGAGTACGAGGACTACACCCTCCGCATGCTCGGCGAATACGGGTTCCAGACGCCCGCGGCGCTGGGCATCGTGGAGATCACGCCGGAGCGCGAGTACCTGATCGCGATGGACTTCTTCGACGACGCGGTCGAGATCGGCGAGGCCGAGATCGACGCCAACGTGATCGACGAGGGGCTCGCGATGATCCGGCTGATGTGGGACGTCGGGCTCTCCCACCGGGACATCAAGCCGGCCAACCTGATGGTGCAAGACGGGAAGCTGAAGCTGATCGACGTCTTCTTCGTCCAGGTCCGGCCCTCACCGTGGCGCCAAGCGGTCGACCTCGGGAACATGATGCTGGTGCTGGCGCTGCGCTCGGACGCGCGGACCGTGTACGACGCCGCCCTCAAGTACTTCACGCCCGACGAGCTCGCCGAGGCGTTCGCGGCGACGAGGGGCGTCGCGAGCCCGACGCAGCTGCGGCAGCAGATGAAGCAGGACGGGCGCGACCTGCTCGCCGAGTTCCGGTCGATGGCGCCCGCGCGTCGGCCGATCAGCGTGCAGCGCTGGAGCATCCGCCGGGTCGCGCTGATCATCGCCTCGGTCCTCCTGTTCCTGCTCGCCGTCCTGACGGGCATCGGCCTCTTCTTCCCGACCCGCGGCACGGTGACGGCGCCGACCTGCGGCACCGGGCAGTCGATGCAGCTCATGGCGCAGGCGGTGCCGAGCGCCACGCGGCTCCCGTGCGTCGCGCACTTGCCGGTCGGTTGGAGCGTCGGCACCGCCGAGACGATCCGGGGCAAGGCGATCTTCGCGATCGGTGTCGGCGACGGTTCGAGCGATCCTGTGACGGTGACCCTCTCCGAGTCCTGCCCTGCCCCGGTCGAAGGATCCGAGCTGATCCCCTTCGACGGCGGGTGCGTGACCTACACCCCGACCATCGCCGATCCGGACGTGCCGTCGTTCGCGCCCGACGGCGGCCTCGCCTTCATCGCTCGCACCGACCTCATCGCCGCGGTCGCAGCGAGTGACCAGGTGCTGTGCGGCGCGCTCGCTCCTCCGTGCCCGTAGGTCGGATCAGACGGGGCGCGCGAGCCTGGCGAGCCGGGCGAGATTGATCGTCCAGCCGACCCCGAACACCTGCGGCACGAACAACCGGTCATCGTCGGTGTTCCACCACCGCGATCGCGCGCGCTCGAGCGTGGGCATCCGGAAGTCGTACGGAACGATCCCGGCGACCGATCCTTCCCAGGTGCGTTCCTCCGGGTCGCGACGGAGCTGATCGATCACGGCAGCGACGACGAGGCCGAACGCGACGAGCTTCACGAACCTGCGGAAACGCTCCACGTCGTCATCCTGTCACGCCGAACGCTGGAACAGGGTCCGACCTCAGACCTGAGTTCGGAGCGGTACTGGTCAGGATCGCGGCGACCGAACTCACGAACGAGGTCGGGTCCGGTACGTCGCGATCACGACCCCGGTCCCGGTCGTCTTGCTTCCCACGAGCTCGAGATCGGCCGGTGGACCGCCGTCCGCGAACAGTCGCTGACCCCCACCCAGCACGAGTGGGTGGATCAGGAGCGTGTACGCATCGATCAGGTCGCTCCCCATCAGCGAGCGCACCAGCTCCCCGCTGCCGAGGATCATGACGTCCTGGTCGAGCTTCTCCTTGAGCTCGGCGACCGCGGCGACGGCGTCACCCCGGAGGAGCGTCGAGTTCTCCCAGGGCAGCGGCTCCTCGAGCGTCCTCGAGACGACGTACTTCTGCGACGCGTTGAGGACCGGCGTGAACGGGTTGTCGCTCCGCTTGGGCCAGACGCCGTAGAAGTCCTCGTAGGTGCGGCGGCCGAACAGGAGGGAACCGGCGCGTCCCATCCCTTCCCACATGACGGGGTCCGCGTACTTCGTCGCCCAGCCGCCACGCGAGAACCCGCCGCGCGTGTCCTCGTCGGGCCGGGCCGGCGCCTGCATGACCCCGTCGAGGGACACGCTCATGAACACCTGGATGTCGGTCATGACCTCCCCTTTCGTCCGTCCACGCAGCGTACGCTGGTCCCATGGGTCGCCTCGTGGTGACGGAATTCATGACGCTCGATGGCGTGATGGAAGCGCCGGGGTTCGAGGAGCATCGGGACGGCAAGAACACGTGGGCGCTCTCGACGACGACCGAGGACCAACAGCGGTTCAAGGTCGATGAGCTCTTCGCGGCCGGCGCGATCCTCCTGGGGAGGGTGACGTATCAGATCTGGGCCACGTTCTGGCCGGACGCGCCGAAGGACGCAGGGCTCGCGGACCGGATCAACGCCCTCGAGAAGTACGTCGTGTCCACGACCCTGCGCGAGCCGACGTGGAACAACACGAAGGTCATCCGGAGCGACCTCGCGGGCGAGGTCCGGGGACTGAAGGAGCGGTCCGACGGGGACGTCCTGGTCTTCGGCAGCGCCGAGCTCGTCGATTCGCTGCTGGAACTCGACCTGGTGGACGAGCTGCGGATCATGCTCTTCCCGATCGTGCTCGGGAGCGGGAAGCGCCTGTTCCGGGACGAGCGCGACGTCTCCCACTTCCGGCTCGTCGGGACGAGGGTGTTCGACTCCGGCGTCGTCTTGCTGACGTACGAGCCGAGCGCCGAGGCCCCCTCCAGCCCGTACGTCGAGTCGTTCGCCTGGACGGACGAGCAGATCGCGTCGTGGGAGGCTGGGCAGGACGCCGACCGGGTGCTGGCGTCGATCCTGTTCACGGATGTCGTCGACTCCACCGGCCGCGCCGCGGCGCTCGGGGATCGTCGATGGCGCCAACTGATCGACCGGCACGACCGGGTCGCGCGCGCCGAGATCGACCGGTTCCACGGCCGCCTCATCAAGACCACCGGCGACGGCGTCCTCGCGACCTTCGATGCGCCCACCCGAGCGCTCCGCTGCGCGTTCGCCATGATCGGCTCGCTCGACGACGCGGGGCTCGGGATCCGCGCGGCGATCCACACCGGGGAGATCGTGATGGGCGATGGAGACGTGGGTGGGATCGGCGTCCACATCGCCTCTCGGCTGCTCGCCGAGGCGGGGGAGCGCAAGGTCGTCGTCACCCGAACCGTTCGCGACCTGGCGACGGGCGCCGACCTCTCCTTCGAACCCTTGGGCACCACCAGCCTCCGCGGGGTGCCGGGCGAATGGGAGCTCTTCGAGGCATCGACGACGAAAGGAGACTGACGATGGAGACCGTCCGTTCGGCAGACGGCACCACGATCGCGTTCGATCGCTTGGGAGAGGGGCCGCCCGTCGTGCTCGTGTGCGGCGGGTCCGTCGATCGCTCGGACGATGCGCCGGTGGCGGAGCGCCTCGCATCCAGCTTCACCGTCTTCAACTACGACCGCCGAGGCCGTGGCGACAGCGGGGACACGCAGCCGTACGCGATCGAGCGTGAGGTGGAGGACGCCGCAGCCGTGATCGACGCGGCCGGAGGCACGGCCAACCTCTGGGGATCCTCGTCGGGCGCGGCGCTCGCGCTCATCTGCGCGGAACAGGGGCTGCCCATCTCGAAGCTCGCGCTCTGGGAACCGCCGTACATCCCGGAGGGGGTCCCGCGGCCGCCCGCGGACCAGGTCGAGCAGTACGAGACGATGGTCGCGGAGGATCGGCGCGGCGACGCCGTCGAGTACTTCATGTCGAAGGTCGTGGGCATGCCGCCCGAGTTCGTCGCCGGCGCGCGCAGCCAACCGTGGTGGGGAAAGACCGAGGCCCTCGCGCACACCCTCGCGTACGACGCGAGGATCATGGGCGACTACTCCCTGCCGATCGAACGAGCTGCGTCGGTCAAGGTCCCGACGGCGGTGTTCGCCGGCGGCGCGGACATGCCGTGGATGCGCGACACGGCGGCCGCGTTGGCGGACGCGCTCCCGAACGGTGAGGTGCGATTCCTCGACGGCCAAGGACACGACGTCGACCCGGCCGTGCTCGCCCCGGCGCTCGAGGAGTTCTTCGTCTAACGTCCCCGTGGTTCGAGCGGCGCCCGGACGACCTCAGCTCTGAGTTCGGGCGGCTGAGGAGGGTTGGCGTATCGGAACCGACCTCAGGATCGAGTTCGCTTGCGGGCGAGGATGGACGCGGCCCGACAGGTCGAGCGAGTAGCCTGCGCGCATGCCGTTCGAGCCGCCGATCCGGATCCAGTGCGTCGTGATCGACTGCGCGGAGCCGCAGGAGCTCGCGCGGTTCTGGGCCGCGGCGCTCGGGTGGCGCGTCACGTTCTCGAGCGACGCCGAGTGCGCGCTGGAGCCGCCGGAAGGGAGCCCGGAGACCGATGTCTCACCCGACCTGGTGTTCGTCCGAGTGCCCGACGAGAAGGTCGTGAAGAACCGGCTGCATCTCGATCTGCGTCCGGACGATCAGGACGCGCACGTCGAGCGGTTGCTCGCCCTGGGCGCGACGCGGGCGGAGATCGGGCAGACAGGGGAGGAGCCGTGGGTCGTCCTCGCCGATCCCGAGGGCAACGAGTTCTGCGTGCTGGCGCCCCGCCCGGCCGAGGGGTAGCGCGCACTCACATCACCAACGGCGGGAACCGCGATCCGGTTGCCTCTCGCGACGGCCGCGTCGGCGGCTGCGAGTATCTTCGTCGCCATGGCCAAGCTCAGCGCTCGTGAGCGGGCGAGCCTCCCCGACAGGGCGTTCGCCTACATCGATTCCGATGGGTCGGCGTCGGCTGCCGATCCACGACGAGGCGCACGTGCGGAACGCGCTCGGCCGGTTCGAACGGATCAGGTTCGAGAACGATGCGGCCAGGGAGAAAGCTCGCCGGCGGTTACTGATCGCGGCGAAGAAGTACGGCATCGTTCCCGTCGGTTTCATCGCGGGGCAGTTCCGATCGGAGCGCAGCGACCGGTCGCCCGACTTCTCGACGCTCCCGACCGGCGCGGTCACCTTCCTCCTCACCGACATCGAGGGGTCCACCCTCCTGCTCGCACGTCTGGGCGAGGGCTACGCACCGCTGCTCAAGGACGTCAGGGGCATCATCCGCAGCGCGGTGCGTCGGTGCGGCGGACAGAAGGTCGACGCCCACGGGGACGAGTACTTCTCGGTCTTCGAGCGTGCCGCTCCGGCGATCGAGACCGCCGTCGACATCCAGCGCTCACTCAGTGAGCGGGTCTGGCCCGGAGATGTCGATGTCCGGGTGCGCGCGGGCATCCACAGCGGCCGCCCGACGCTGACCGACACCGGGTACGTCGGTCTGTCGGTCCACACCGTTGCGCGTTTGTGTTCGGTCGCCCACGGCGGGCAGATCGTCGTCTCCGGGAAGACGAAGGCCGCTGTGACGGGCTCGATGCCGGCTGGGATCCGACTCCGCAGCCTCGGTCGCCGTCCTTTGGCCGGTTTGAGCCAGTCCGAGATGCTCTTCCAGGTCTACGCGAAAGGCCTTCTCACCGAGTTCCCGCCGTTGCGGACCGGATGAACCGATCCCGTTGGCGGGCTTCCTGGCGCCGACGAACGCATCGAGCGTCCGCTCCAGGGCGGGCAGCATCGCGTTGACGTGCCGGGCACGGATGATGAGATCCCACAGCGGCTCGAACTTCCTCCAACCACCGGCGTAGGCGAGGTGACGCGCCCGCCCCTTGAGCGTGTCCTGCCCCGCGGCGCCCTTCCAGATCGCTGACCACGTGTAGAAATCGCGGTACGCGCGCCAGTAGCCGGCTTCGAGCTGCTCCGGAGTCATCCGCCTCGGCTTGAAGACCACGTGGCGCGTGTCGTAGAGGTCCCAGTCGTCGGTGACGATGCGCTCGTCCTCAGCGATCCGACGATGCAGGGCCGTGCCGGGATACGGCGTCATGATGTGGTACGTCGAGGTCTCCAGGCTGCGCGAGATGCCCCATTCGACCGTCCGTTCGAACACGTCGGGTCCGTCATCGTCGAGGCCGAACACGAAGCTGCCGTTCACCATCACGCCGAGGTCGTGGCATCGCCGGATCGCTTCGTCGTAATCGCGGCCGAGGTTCTGGCGCTTGTCGTGCCGGCGCAGGTTCTCGGGGTTGAGGGTCTCGAAGCCGACGAACACGCTGCGCATCCCCGCGGCGGCCGCCCGCTCGATCAGGTCACCGCGGAGGATCGCGTTCACGGTGCTCGCCCCTTGGAAGAGGCGTCCCATCCCGCGCATGCCGTCGAACAGCGCTCGGGCGAAGCGTTCGTTGCCGAGCAGATGGTCATCGAGGAAGTACAGGTGCCTGCCGGGGAGGCGGTCGATCTCCGCGAGCGCCTCGTCCACCGTCTGCGTGTAGAACGAGCGGCCGCCCTCGTAGAAGGCGTCCTTGTAGCAGAAGTCGCAGTGGTGGGGGCAGCCACGTGAGACGACGATCGAGTTGGGGCACAGGTAGCGTCGACGTTCGATCAGGTCGCGCCGGACGGGTGGGATCCCTTCGAGGCTCCGCATGCTCGCGGCGGCCTCGTACCGAGGCTTGGGGCGTCCGGCGCGGAAGTCAACCAGGAACTCCTGCCAGGCACCTTCACCGGGACCGATGAAGACCGTGTCGGCATGCGAAGCCGCCTCATCGGGGAGGGACGTGGGATGCAGTCCGCCGACGCACACATGCGTCCCGCGCGCGCGGTAGAGGTCCGCGATCTCCCACGCGCGCCTCGCCGAGGTGATGTAGACGCTCATCACCAGCAGGTCCGGCGCGTCGTCGAGCTCGAGCGGCGCTTGGACGTGTTCGTCGAGGAGCTCGACCTGGTCATCCGGATCGAGGTAACTGGCGAGGCTCGCGAGCCCGAGCGGTGGGAACAGCGCGTACTTGATGGGGCGGTAGCCAGGCGAGTTCGCCTCGATCAGCGACGGGAGGATCATCTTCACGCGCAGTGGACGCCGTGCGTGCGTGGCCGGCACTGTCCCCTCCCTCTCGATCGGTGCGATCGCAGCATCGGTCGGCGCTCCTCGGCGGCACAAGGCTCGCAACCGGACCGTCACGCACGTGTCACAGAGGGACAACACACCCGGACGTAACCGGATCGATACACGGCGGTCCTCGCCTCGGCCCTCCGCTCCTTCTACAAACGTCCCGTTCGAGGGGGAAGGAGGCATCGTGCCGACGATCGACACCGGCGACACCGCCTGGGTGCTCGCCGCTGCAGCTCTCGTGATGTTCATGACGCCCGGCCTCGCGTTGTTCTACGGGGGACTCGTGCGGTCGAAGAACGTGCTCGGCACCGTGATGGAGTCGTTCATCGCGCTCGGCGTCGTCGCCGTCGTGTGGTTCGTGGCCGGGTACGGGATCGCGTTCGGCCGGGATGTCGGGCTGGTGCTCGGGATGCCCGCCGGCCTTGGCGGCGCCGGAGCAGACCCGGTCGCGTTCGCACCGACGATCCCGGGGTCGGCGTTCGCCGCCTTCCAGATGATGTTCGCCGTCATCACCCCCGCGCTGATCGCCGGGGCGTTCGCCGAGCGGATGCGGTTCGGCGCCTACGTGATGTTCATCGCGCTCTGGTCGCTCCTGGTGTACTCGCCGATCGCGCACTGGGTGTGGGGCGGCGGCTTCCTGGGCGCGAACGGGATCGGTGCCCTGGACTTCGCGGGCGGGACGGTCGTCCACATCAGCGCCGGCGCGGCGGCGCTCGCAACGATCCTGTTCATCGGCAGGCGCCAGGGCTACCCGCGACGAGCGTTCATCCCGCACAACGTGCCGCTCGTCCTGCTCGGCGCGGGGATCCTGTGGTTCGGGTGGTTCGGGTTCAACGCCGGCAGCGCGCTCGGGGCGAACGCCCTGGCGGCGTCGGCGTTCGTGACCACCCATCTCGGCGCCGCGGGTGCCCTGATCGGCTGGCTCACCGCGGAGCGCATCCGCCACGGGAAGGCCACGACGGTCGGCGCCGCGACCGGGGCGGTCGCCGGGCTCGTCGCCATCACGCCCGCAGCGGGTTCGTCGAGCCGCTGCCGGCGCTCCTCATCGGGGTGGCCGCCGGCGTGGTCTGCTTCTTCGCGGTCGGGTTGAAGGGTCGGCTAGGGTACGACGACTCCCTCGATGTGGTCGGCGTGCACCTGGTCGGGGGAGTGACCGGTGCGCTGCTGACCGGCGTGTTCGCCACGCTCGCGGTCAACCCCGCCGGGGCCGACGGGAGCCTGGCCCAGGTCGGGCGACAGGCGATCGCGGTGGGCGTCACGTTCGGGTTCTCGTTCGTCGCCACGCTCGCGATCCTCAAGGTGGTCGACCTCGTGATGCGCATCAGGGTCACGCCCGAGGAGGAAGAGGAGGGTCTGGACGTCTCGGAGCACGGCGAGGTCGCGTACACGCTTCCGGGAACGGTCGCCGCGCCGAGGCCGGATCCCGGCGGAGATGACGGAGGCCGAGCTCCAGGTCCTCCGCGAGGAGCTGGTCCTCGAGGCGGCGGCGCGGGTCATGGCGGAGGTCCGCGCCGGAGATCTGATCGAGGCAGATGCGAAGCCTGTTCGAAGGGTCTACCGCCAGGCCTAAGCTCCCACCGTGACCGGCGTCCCCGATCGCTAGAAGGGCCAATCGGGTGGGTAGACGTTCCCCTGCCGGCACAGCACCCGCGCCCTGTCCCGGAGCGCCGAGAGCGTCGGTGGCCGGCGCGACACGAGGTTGATGAGCTCGAGCGGGTCCGCGCGCTCGTCGTAGAGCTCCTCTTCGCCCGTCGCGTACTTCGCGTACATCCACCGCAGGGAACGGACGCCGCAATACGTCGGAACGCCGGCTGCGACGTAGTCCCAATGCTCCAGGACGAAGTCCTTGCGGCTCCATGAGGGATCGGTCCACGCGTGCCCCTTCGTGGTCGGCGACAGGCCTGCGAACGATCCCAGGGTCGCGCGGATGTCGACGTTCAGCGCGATCCGGCCGGGGTCGATCGAGGGCATGTCGAGGCCCTTGGTTGCGAGGATCATCGGGACCCGGATGCTCTCGTTGTATGGAACGATCTTCTGCTCCCAGCGATGCTCGCCCCAGTCGTAGCCGTTGTCGCTCATGTAGAGAACGACGGTGTTGTCGGGCAGGGTGTCCCAGATACGACCGACGGCGCGGTCGACGCCATAGATCGCGCTCAGCTGTCGTGCGTGGAACGTGTCGTATCCGTCTTGGAGCGTCGCGGGTCCACGCGAGGCTCTCGATGTAGTCCGGCTTGTCGGAGATGTTCGACTCGCCGACGGATGCTGGCTGATGGTAGCGATCGACGTACGCGTCGAACCGTCCGACGTCTTGGGGATATGCGATCGGCGGACCGTGCGGCGCGGTGAGCGCGAGGTAGAGGAAGAACGGCGTGCCGGTCGCGCTCGTCTCGTGGATGAAGTCCGCCGCGCGGCTCGTCAGGACCTGCGTCGAGTAGTCGCCAGGGTCGTTGCCGAACCACCGTCGGTGGCCGTCCGATGCGGCCAAGTAGTTGTAGTACACGCCGGTCCGTACAGCGAACCAGCGATCCCAGCCGGGCGCGACGTACCGCCAGTTCGTCTCGGTCGGGTACTTGTTGAGGTACTTACCGATCATGGCTGTGCGGTAGCCGACCCCCTGGAGATCGCTGGCGATCGTCGGGTTCGCCGCCGGATCGTCATCGAAGGAGTAGAACCCACCCCCGCCCACGCCTTCGCCACCCGTGAAGGCTTCCGTCGTTGGAGTACACCCCGGACGTGTCCGAGTACTGCCCGGTGAGGGTCGACACACGGCTGGGGCAGCAGATCGGGTTCGAGACGAAGGCGTTCGAGAGGTAGACCGCGTTCACGCCCGGAACCATCCTGTCCATCAAGCGCGGCATGACCTGGGGCTCGATCGTGTCCCACCGTTGATCGTCGCTCATGATGATCACGATGTTCGGGTGGACCGCAGCCGCCCCGGCTTGCGGCGCCATCGCGGGTGACGACTCGAGCCATGCGACGCTCAACGGGGTGCCCGCGACGACCATGGTCGCGAGGAGGATCGGGATCCACGCACGATGGCCGGGCCGCTGGTGATCGGTTCGCATCCGCATCGCCGGACCCCCTTCCTCTCATCGGGCGGTTGATCCCGTCTCCATGAAGTGAAGGTAGGAACGACCCGGTCCACGAACGAGGGAGGACGACCGTTCCGGTCCGGTACTTCTCCCCGTCCGCTCCAGCGGCGCGATGCCGATGAGGATCGAGGTCGAAGCGGGAGGCGTGAGGCGACTTACGACAAGGCGTCGAACTCGGCGTCGGTGAGCTCGATCTCGAGCGCCGCCAGGTTCTCCTTCAGGTGCGCGATCGACAGGGTGCCCGGGATCGGCAGCGTCGCCGGGGACCGCCGCAGGAGCCATGCCAGGCGGATCTGCGCGGCGGTGGCGCCGTGCTGCTGGGCGACCTCGTCCACCGCGCGACCGCCGCCCCCTTTGAGCGGGAAGTAGGGAACGAACACGATGCCCTCGCTGGCGCAATGGTCGACGACCTCGTCCCACCCGCGCTCGGAGAGGTTGTAGTGGTTCTGCACGGCGGTGATCGTCACGATCTCGCGGGCCTGCTCGATCTGGTCGATCCCGACCTGCGAGAGACCGACGTGGCGGATCTTGCCCGCGTCGTGGTACGCCGCGATCGTCCCGACGCTGTCCTGGAGCAGCGTGTCCTCGTGCACGCGATGCAGGTAGTACAGGTCGATCTCATCCGTCTTCAGGCGGCGCAGGCTCTCGTCGATCTGCGTCCGCAGCACCTCCGGTCGGCCGGTGCCGGGCGCGTACCCGCCCTTGGTCGCCACGATGCAGCTCTCCGGGATGGGCGACAGCGCCTCGCCGATCGTCTGCTCGCTCTGGCCGCCGGTGTAGGTGTAGGCGGTGTCGATCATGCCGACGCCCAGCTCGACCGCCTCCCGGATGAACGCGATGTTCTCGGGGGTGTTCGTCAGACGGTTCGTCCCGAGCCCGATCCGGGCAACATCCGTGTCACCGATCCTCAACGTCGTGCTCTTCATCGCTCTCGATCTCCCTGACATCAGATCTGCGTTCGGGTAGCCCACGAGGGTACCCGGGTCGGAACCGACATCAGAACCGAGTTCAGGATGGGGACGCCTGCGGTCAGTCGGGGAGCAGCGGCACCCGGAGACCCTCCGGGCGGCCGAGGAGCACGGCGCGCGTGACCCCGGACGAGCCGAACCGGTCGTGCAGGCCGTCGAGCGTCGCGTCGATCGCCGACCTGACGGCGCCCGTGGAACGGCAGCGCCAGCTGGACCGCGTCGTCGGCGAAGAGGTTGGTGAAGGAGAGCCCGATCAGCGTGATCCCGCGCTGCTCGATCAGCGGCATCGCGTCGGCCAGCAGGATCCTCGCCGCATCGAGCAGCATCGCCGTCTCCGCGGTCGCCTCAGGAAGGGTGTGGGAGCGCGTCGCTCGCGCGAAGTCGTCGAACCGCAGTCGCAGCGTCACCGTGCGGCACACGCGGCGTGCGCCGCGGAGGCGCCGGGACAGCCGGTCGACCAGCGCGAGGAGGTCGGTCTCGAGCGCGCCGGGCGAGCGCGCCCGTCGTCCGAGCGCCCGCTGTGTCCCGATCGAACGGCGGCGACGGCCGACCACCACCGGGCGCGGGTCGCGGTTGTGCGCGAGCGCGTGGAGATGCCGTCCGACCGCGCGCCCGAGGATCCCCTCCAGGGCCGCCTCGTCGAGCCGCGCGACATCCGCGACCGTGACGATCGAGCGCTCGCGCAGCTTCCGTGCCGTCACCGGCCCGACGCCCCACAACCGTTCCACCGGGAGCGCGTGGAGGAACGTGAGCTCGCCGTCGACCGGCACCACGAGCAGCCCGTCGGGCTTCGCGACGCCGCTCGCGACCTTCGCCAGGAACTTGGTCCGCGCCACGCCGACCGTCACGGGGATCCCGACGCGCTCGCGCACCGTCGTGCCGCAGGCGCGCCGCGATCTCCGAAGGCGTGCCGGCGATCCGGCGGAGACCGCCGACGTCCAGGAACGCCTCGTCGATCGAGAGCCCCTCCACCAGCGGGGTCGTGTCGCGGAAGACCTCGAACATCGCCGTGCTGGCCGCCGAGTACGCCTCCATCCGAGGCCGCACCACGATCGCCTGCCGGGCAGAGGCGACGCGCCTGCCGCTCGCCCATCGGCGTGCGCACCCCGAAGGCCTTGGCCTCGTAGCTGGCCGCGAGCACCACGCCGCCGCCGACGATCACCGGCCGGCCGCGGAGCGCCGGGTCGTCCCGCTGCTCGACCGACGCGTAGAACGAGTCGGCGTCCGCGTGCAGGATCGTGCCCTCGTCGGCCATCGCCCGATGCTGGCACCGGCCACCGACACCAGGATCGAGTCCCGGGAAGGCCGAGGCCCTACGCGTCCTTCTGTTCGCGGGCGAAGTACCGCAGAGCCGTGGCGGTCTTCGTCTGCTGTTTGCTCGAGAGATCGATCCCGATCGACCCGAGATGCGCGCTCGCCTCCGCGGCGACCTGGACCGCGTCTCCGGGGCGGCACTTCGTCGAGAGCTCGAGGATCCGCGATCCGTCCGGGTACTGCCAGAGCTCGACGGCGAGCTTGCGCCCGAACCCCTCCGGCGTGAGCTTCAGCTTGAGGACGGGGATCGGCCCCAGGACGACGAGGTCGTCCAGGCCGATCCCGTCGGGAGCGTGCTCCGCGTAGAACGCGCGTTGGATCTTCGAGTAGAGGTTGCGGATGGGTCGGGTCCCGGCCGTCGCCTCTTTGACTTCATCGTTCGTCGTCCGGCCCTTGAGGGATGCCGAACACACGAACCCACCCGGCATCGCGTCGACCTCCACGCCGAACGACGGATCCTTCCGCAGCTTCTTCGGAAGATCGTCCGGGACGACCGGCCGAAGCTTCACCACCGTGTCGGCCGCCGAGTCCTGGATCCGTCGCGCGCGCACGACGACGCCCGCGGCGTTCAACGCGAGGTCCGGCGTATCGAAGAAGAAGATCTGACGCATCCGCGCATCGAGCGGATCGACCTGGAGCGCGCGAAGCGACTGGTAGTGATCGCTCTCCGGAACGGTCAGCTTGAGTTCGGCACTGTCCGCGCCGCTCAGCAGTCCCAGGACCTCGCCGAGTTGCTCCGTCGTGAGTCGTGGAGGCGTCTTCACTGGCTCGGACGGTAGCATCCCCTCGTGGTGGCGGCGACGGCGATCATCCCACGCTGGGAGTGGCGAACGTTCGGGTCGAGCTTCGGGGCGGCCGACGATGCCCTCTCGAAGCTCGCGTCGGGGGATGATCCCGTCGAGAGCGAGGAGCTCTACCTGCTCTCGACCGATGACGCGAACGTCAAGATCCGTGACGGTCTGATGGACATCAAGGTCCTGCGCGAGGTCGACGGAGCCGGCCTGGAACGGTGGGAGCCGGTGATGAAGCAAGGGTTCCCGCTGTCGGCCGAGGACGCGGGCCGGGTGCTGGAGGCGCTCGGCATCTCGGCGCCGCCGCAGATGCGACCGGCGTACGAGCTCGACGCGGTTCCTCGAAGAGCTCGTCCGGCCGAGCGGCGCCGTCAGGGAAGCGAAGATCGAGAAGCGGCGGACCCGGTTCCAGGTGAACGGTTGCATGGCCGAGCTCACGGAGGTGATCGCGGGCGGCCGATCCACGCGCTCCGTCGCCATCGAGTCCGAGGATGCGTCTGCGGTCGTCCAGGCCGTCCGGGGCCTCGGCCTCGACGGGTACGTGAACACGAGCTACCCACGCGGGCTCAGGGCGCTCCTGGATGATGTGCCTCCCCGGTACGCGGTGATCGACATGGGAACGAACTCGGTGAAGTTCCACGTGGGAGAACGCGGCTCCGACGGATCGTGGCGGACGGTCGTCGACCGCTCGGAGATGACGCGGCTGGGCGAGAACCTCCACGAGACCGGTGAGATCTCCGATACGGCGATCGCGAGGACGGCGGACGCGATCGCCGGCATGGTCGACGAAGCTCGTGGGCTCGGCGTGCGGGCGATCGCCGCGGTCGGGACCGCGGGGATGCGGATCGCTCGGAACAGCGACGACGTCATCCGGACGATCCACGAGCGGACCGGGATCACGATCGAGGTGATCCCGGGCGACGAGGAAGGGAGGCTCGCCTACCTCGCCGTCCAGACGGGTCTGGGGGAGCAGCATGGCCGCCTCGTGGTCTTCGATACCGGCGGCGGGAGCTCGCAGTTCACCTTCGGCGAGGGGTCGCAGGTGCTCGAGCGGTTCAGCGTCGACGTGGGCGCCGTGCGGTACACCGAGCGGTTCGGGCTCGATCACGAGATCTCGGCCGACGTGTTGCGCGAGGCACTCGCAGCGATCTCGGAGGATCTCTCGCGGCTGGACGACCATCCGCCAGCGGACGTGCTCGTGGGGATGGGCGGCGCCGTGACGAACATGACCGCGGTGATGCTCGAGCTCGCGACGTATGACGCCGGCCGGGTCCAGGGTGCGACCCTGGACCGGGCCGAGGTCGACCGGCAGATCGAGCTCTACCGATCGCGCGACGCGGATGCGCGTCGCGCGATCGTCGGCCTCCAGCCGAAGCGTGCCGAGGTGATCCTCGCGGGCGCGTGCGTCGTTCGCACGGTGATGGAGAAGTTGGGGATGACCCGGCTGACCGTGAGCGACCGGGGCGTTCGCCACGGGCTCCTGGTCGATCGGTTCGGCGCGTAGGTCGCGTCCCGGATCTGAGTCGGCGAGATCGAGTCCGCCAAGCAAGCGTTCGAGAGGGCGGGCCAGGCGGGCGACCGGAGAGGGAAGTATCCGCCCGTCGTTCGCGTCCCCCCGTGACGCTAGGCCCGCCCTCTCTCAGGCTACGGAGCGGCTCGTGAGGTGCCATCGGCGACTGGTGTCACGCTCATCGCGGTAGCCCTTACGGCTGACGTGACTCCCACCCTGCTCGGCAAGATGATGCCCGCGCTTCCCCCGGGAGGTGCCTGAACCTTCCCGTTTCCCCGCGAAGATGGCCCACTCTCCGGGGCCTCTTCGCGCCGGTCGGCACGTCTCCTTCACTGACCGAGGTCGACGTAGGATGCGGGGATGGCGGGGGTCGTCCTGTCCGATGCGGCTCGTCAGCTCCTCGAGAGCGACGCGGTTGCGCATGTCGTCACGATCGACGAGGACGGGAGGCCACACGTCACCGCCGCCTGGGTCGGTCTCGACAGCGACGAGATCGTCATCGCGACGCTGCCGGACCAGCGCAAGCTCAAGAACCTCCGCCGCGACCCGCGGATCGCGCTGTCGGTGGAGTCCACGACTCGGAACGACTGGGGCTTGCTCGAGTACCTCGTGGTGTACGGCCGGGCTCGCGTCACGGAGGGCGGTGCACCGGAGCTCTTGCAGCGACTCGCGCACACGTACCTCGGTCCCGACGTCGTGTTCCCCAACATGCCCGATCCGCCGCAGGGGTTCGTCACGAGGATCACCCCCGAACGCCTCGGCGGCGTCGGACCGTGGAACCCGCCACCCGAGTGACCTGCGGAGCGGGTCGGTTCTGCGGCGGCTGTGCGTCATGGGGACATCAGATCTGAGTTCGGGCGGCGTTCGCGGGTGGCCGGACCGAAGCTGACACCAGAACTGAGTTCAGTCGGCATTCGACGCCCCCGACGGCAGGGAAGCGGCCCAGATCTGGCGCGCCATAATGACCCGGAAGCTCGTGGGAGGAGCCGATGGAGCGCGCAAGGTTCGGCCGGCAGGCCGAGCTCGCCCGTATCTCGTCGTTCCTCGATGCCGTCCCCACGGGGCCTGAGGCCCTGATCCTCGGGGGCGAAGCGGGCATCGGCAAGAGTGCTCTGTGGCTCGACACCCTTGCGCAGGCTCAAGCCCGCTCGTACCGAGCACTCTCGTCGCGGCCCACCGAGTCCGAGGCGAAGCTCTCCTTCGCGGCCCTCGGAGATCTCCTCGACGGGGTCGTCGACGAAGCGCTCGACGCACTCCCCCCGCCGCAACGATCCGCCCTCGAGGTGGCGCTGCTCCGGGCGGAGGCCACCACCACCCCGCCGGATCGCCGGACCCTTTCGTCCGCGTTCCATGGTGCGCTCATGGCCCTGGCCGCGGCGCGTCCCCTGGTGCTGGCGATCGACGACGCGCAATGGCTCGACCTTCCGTCGGCTCGAGTTCTGGAGTTCGCGATCCGGCGGCTGCACGACGTGCCGATCGGGATCCTCCTCACGGCGCGCGGCGTCGAGCACGACCCGCTCCCGCTCGGTCTGGATCGAGCGCTCCCGGACGAGCGGATCCATCGACTGCTCGTCGGTCCGATCACGAGGAGGCGACCCGCGACCTCTTGGATGCGGAGCTCTCGACGCGGCTCCCTCGCGCCGTGGTCCTCCAGATCCATGGAACGGCGGCCGGGAATCCCTTCCTCGCACTGGAGCTCGGGCGCGCCCTCCTTCGGAGGGGGATCGACCGAGACTCCGGCAGCGCGCTTCCGGTGTCGTCGACGCTCGTCGACCTGGTCGCCGATCGGTTGACCGGGCTGTCCGATCCGGTCAGGCACGTGCTCCTGGTCACGGCGGCCGCGTCGCAGCCCACCGCTTCGTTGGTCGCGCAGGCGATCGGAGGCACGGATGCCGAACAGGACATCGAAGCTGCTCTCGACGACGGTGTGATCGAGGCGAGCGCCGGACGCATCAGGCCGGCCCACCCGCTGCTCGCGACCGTTCAGTACTCGGTGTCGTCGGGGCACGAGCGGAGGGAGGTTCATCGGAGGCTCGCAGCGGTGGTGATCGACCAGGAGGAGCGCGCGCGACACCTCGCGCTCTCCACGGACCGACCGGACGAGCGTGTCGCCGCTGAGCTCGAGGCGGCGTCCCGGCAGGCGAGCGGCCGGGGCGCCCCGGACGCCGCGGCCCAGTTGGCGGATCTGGCTCGCGAGCTGACCCCGGCCGACCACCCCGAGGCGCGGATCCATCGGACGATCCACGCCGGCCAGTTCGCCTTCGAGGCCGGCGAGCTCGGCAAGGCCGCGGCGTGCCTGGAAGAGGCCGTCGCAGCGACGTCCGGCGGGTCCGCTGCGCGCCGAGGCGCTGCTGTTCCTCGCCCGGGTCCGGTATCACAGCCATGACGCTCGCTCGGCGCTCGCGCTCGCCGAGCAAGCCCTCGAGGAGGTCGGTGACGACGAGGAGTTGAAGCCGCACATCCAGCTCGAGCTCGCGGCGGCCGCCGAAGCGGTCGGCGACCGCGCCCGCGCGAGGGCCCATGCCCGCGAGGCGGTCGGCCTGGCGGAGGCCGAGGGCGACGACGCGATCCTGGCCGAAGCCCTCGCGCTGGTCGGCTTCCATGACTTCCTCGCGGGTGAGCCCGACGCTCGGAGCACGATGAACCGCGCGGTGGAGCTCGAAGGTGCGACGACCTCCCTCCGGCCGGTGCGCAGCCCGACGTTCCGCCGAGCGGGTGTGGCGATGTGGACCGACGAGCTCGATGTCGCCCGATCGACCTTCGTGGAGCTGGCGAAGCGGTGCCGGGAGGGCGGCGACGAAGGATCGCTCGCCGTGATGCTGTTCATGCTCGCCGAGGTGGAGTGCTCGGCCGGCAACTGGTCGGAGGGCGGCGCATACGCGGACGAGAGTTGCGAGATCACCGCATGGTCCGGCCACCTGCCGTACCGCTCGTTGGCTCTGTCCGCGAAGGCGCTGATCGACGCACACCTCGGACGAGCGGACGCTGCGCGAGCGACCGCCGCGGAAGCGCTGGAGCTCGCACAGCGATCGGGGTTGGTGCAGGCGAGCCAGTTCGGCCTCGCGGCGTTGGGGTTCCTCGAGCTGTCGCTCGACAACCCCAAGGAGACGAACGAACTCCTCTGGCCCCTCGCCGAGGGCGTGCTGGCCTCCGGGTTGAGAGAGCCCGGCGTGCTGCGGTTCATGCCGGACGAGATCGAGGCGCTCATCGCGATCGGCGAGGCGGACACGGCGCGTTCGCTCCTCGAGCCGTTCGCCGCGCAGGCGGAGACGCTCGACCGATCCTGGGCGCTCGCGACCTCCGATCGAGGCTGGGGCCTGCTCCACGCATCGATCGGCAAGCTCCCCGAGGCGCTCGTCGGCGTTCGACCGGGCCCTCGAGCACCACTCGACGCTCGACGAGCCGTTCGAGCTCGGTCGGACGCTGCTGGCACAGGGTCAAGCGTTCCGCCGCGTGAAGAAGTGGCGGCTCGCGAGGGAATCGCTCGGTCGGTCGCTCGGAGATCTTCGAGCAGCTCGGCGCGGCTCTGTGGGCCGACAAGGCCGTGACCGAGATGGCCAGGATCGGAGGACGGTCTCCCGGCCCGGTCGACCTGACGCCGACCGAGCAGGAGGTCGCCGAGCTGGTGGGGACGTGGACTCACGAACCGGGAGGTCGCCCACGCGCTTGTTCCTGAGCGTGAGCACGGTCGAGGCGAACCTCCGCCGGATCTACCAGAAGGTCGGCGTCAGGTCGCGGACGGAGCTGTCCCACAGGCTCTCCGAGCGCTAGCCGCCCGCCGGCTCGGAGGGTCCATCGGTCTTTGGTCCAGGGTTTGGACCAATTAAACGTACGGATTCCATCGATTGCGAAGGTCGCCCTTCCCCCTAGCGTCCATGCCATGCCGAAGGACGCTGGCAGCACGAGGGGGACGACGATGGCACGAGCGACCGAAGGTGACGCAGCCCTGATGACCGCGTTCGCGCGGATGGAGCCCGATGCGGCTCGCCAGCTCTACGATCGGTACGCATCGCGCATCTACGGCCTGGGTCTGTTCCTCCTCCGGAACAACACGGACGCCGAAGACCTGGTGCAGGACACCTTCCTCAAGATCTGGCGCATGGGTTCGGCCTTCGATCCCGTCCGAGGGTCACTCGACGGCTGGATCCTGCTCAGCGCTCGCAGCCTCGCGATCGATCTCCTCCGCCATCGGTCGGTCGAAGCACGGAAGCTGTCCTCCCAGCCGAAGGTCTCCGCAGCGTCTGACGAGACGGGCCCCGAGTGGCACGCGGAGGTGGGGGATCTCTTCCAGAGAGCCACCGAAGCGATGGCGCACCTCCCACAAGGTCAGCGTTCCGTACTCGAGCTCACGTACCTCGGCCAGCGCTCGACCAAGGAGGCGGCGGAGCTCCTGGGGATCCCTCGCGGAACGGTCAAGAGTCGCGCCCATGCCGGTATCGCCGTCCTCCAGAAGGCCTTCCCAGGGGATGACGATGCGGCCTGAGAGCACGAAGCGCAAGCCCGTTGCGTGGGTCGTGTCGTCTGCTGGTGGCTTTCGCGCTCCTCTCGTTCGTCGGCATCCGCTCGGCACCGACAGGCAGCCGGATCCGCGACGGAGACGACCTGGGAGGGAGGAACCCCGGTCACCGGGGCGCCAAGCCTGACCGAGTCCGTCGCCGCCCTCATGCGGGATGCAGCGGATCGCGGACCGGTCCGGGCGGCCGCCGGTGAGCCCGAGGCCCGAGCAGGAAGCGGACTTCCGAAGGTCGCTCCCCGAGAACCCACGTTCGCCCGACGTGTCGCAGCTGCCCGGCGGCGCTCTGTCCGCACCGACCTCGCTCTCGACCCCACAGACCGCTCGGAACGAGCTTCACCGGGGCGACTATCTCGGATACGCCCGGGTTCGTGCCCCCGGACACCATGGGGGCCGTCGGGCCGACCCAGTACATCGTCACGGTGAACGGCCGGTTCCGGAGCTTCAGCAAGACCACCGGCTGGCGGACGGAGCGCTGAACGTCGATCCCGACGTGTTCTTCAGCTCGGTGAGGAGCGCTAGTACGAGCGACCCACGCGTCCGCTACGACCGGCTCTCGGGGCGCTGGTTCATCACCATGATCGACGTCAACGGCATCAACAATCGGATCCTCATCGCGGTCAGCAGCGGGAGCACCATCGCGAGCGCATCGAGCTTCTCGTTCTTCGACATCCCCAGTGACTCGACCGCGCCCACGCGTGTCACCTCCGACTTCGCCGATTACGACACGCTGGGGATCGACGCGAACGCGCTCTACATCGGGACCAACGTGTTCTCCGGTACCGGCGGCTTCAAGGGAACGGACGGGTACGTCGTCCGCAAGAGCTCGGTGCTGGGCGGCGGGCCTATCGTTGTGACGGTGTTCCGGAACATGGCCCTCGGGACGGGGAGGGGCCGTTCACCCCACAGGGGGTCGACAACGTCGACCCCAACGCGACCGAGGGATCCTTCATCGGGGTGAGCAACGCGTTCTTCGGGAATTGGTGCTGCGCCGGGTCGCCACTCCCGGAGGCACGCCGAGCATCTCCTCCAACATCCTCATCACCGTGCCTGTCGACCGCCTTCCCGTTGGCCGCGCCCCAGACCGGGAGCACGAAGACGCTGGACGCGCTCGACGACCGACTGTTCGCCGCCACCTTCCGGAACGGGACCCTGTGGACGGCGCACAACATCGGGGTGAACAGCTCCGGGGTGGCCACCTCCCCGACCCGTACCGCCGTCCGCTGGTACGAGCTGACGGGCATCCCCACCGGTCAGACGCCATCGATCGTGCAGTCCGGAACGATCTTCGACGGCGCCGCCTCCAACCCGCGGTTCTTCTTCATCCCCTCGGTGATGGTGTCCGGCCAGGGGCATGCCGCCTTCGGGTTCTCCACATCCGGGGCGAGCGAGCATCCCAACGCGGCGACGGTGGGGCGCCTGGTCGGCGACGCCCTCGGAACCGTCGGGACCACGGAGCTCTACACGAGCAGCACGAGCACGTACGGCCCTCAGGCCGGCCACGGTCCAACGGTGGGGTGACTTCTCGTACACCTCGCTCGACCCCATGGACGACATGACGATGTGGACGGTTCAGGAGTTCAGCAACGCGACGAACTCCTGGGCGGTCCGGGTCGTGAAGCTGATCGCACCGCCGCCGGCAACCCCGGCGGTGGCCAACCCCGCGAGCGTCGCGGCAGGACAGCCCTCCGTGAACGTGACCATCACCGGGACCCAGGCGGCCGGGTCCGGGCTTCTACGACCCGGGCTCGAACCTGGGTGGAAGCGCCGTTCCGTTCAGCCACATCGGTGCTTCCGTCACCGGAGGGGTGACCGTCAACAGCGTGACCTTCACCAGCCCCACGCAGATCACCTTGAACGTCTCCACGGTGGGCGCCACCTCCGGCGCCCAGAGCGTCACCGTCACGAACCCGGACGGTCAGACCCGCACCGGGAACGGCATCCTGACGATCGGCGCGAGCGCCGGTGGCCCCACCATCTCTTCGGTGAGCCCGAACGCACTTGGCCAGGGCGGCACCCGGACCCTGGCGGTGAACGGCACCAACTTCCAGTCCGGGGCCACCACCTCGGTGTCCGGGACCGGGGTCACGGTGGTTTCCACCACCTTCGTCAGCAGCATCAAGTTGACCATCAAGGTGAAGGCAACGGCCACCGCCCCCATCGGCGCCCGCAACGTGACTGTTACCACGGGCGCCGGCTCTGCCACGTGCACGGCGTGCCTCACGATCAACCCGGCTCCGGCGCCGACGTCCACCTCACCGAACAAGGGAGCGAGAGGGCGCCACCCTTTCCGTGGACATCCTCGGCTCGCACTTCCAGGCCGGGGCCATAGCCAAGTTCGGGGCGGGCATCACGGTGAGCTCGACCACGTTCGTCAGCTCGACCAAGCTCACCGCCAAGATCACGATCGCCTCCGGCACCACCACGGGGGTCAGGACGGTGAAGGTGGTCAACCCGGACAAGGGGACCGGCTCGCTGCGTCGGCTGCTTCTCGGTGACGTAACCGTGCACCGACAGGACGTTCAGGTGTGATCAGCCGCCGGATCGACACGACTCAACGCGGCGGAGCAACTCGCGTTTTGCGCCGCGAACCCCTGGCGCGTCATGAGCGTCCTCAGCCTGAGGAGGCTCTCGGCGAGCCGTCGTGATCGTGCGGCCGCGCATCGCGCCACCGACCGCTCGAGCCCTCCCCCCTCGATGCCGGCGGCGAGCGAGGTCCCACGATGCCGTCTCAGGAGCGCGCCCGGATCGCCCGCGAGCTGCACGACGTCGTCGCCCACAACGATCGAGCGTGATGGTCGTCCAGGCCGGCGCGGCGCGCACGATCGTCGAGCGCGATCCGGCCGAGGCGAAGGCGGCGATCGGCCAGGTCGAGCAGACGGGCCGCGACGGGCTCGCCGAGATGCGCCGGCTGCTCGGCGTGCTGCACGAGCGACGGCGCAGACGACCGCGCCGCCCGCAGCCCGGACTCGCCGCAGCTCGACGCGCTCGTCGCGACCATGCGCGGCGCCGGCTTGCCGGTCGAGGTCGTTCGCGGCGGAGCAGCGCACGGCCGCTCGCCGCCCGGTGTCGACCTCACCGCGTACCGGGTCGTCCAGGAGGTCGCTCACGAACGTGCTCAAGCACGCCGGCGGGGCGCAGCGCGCGCGTGTCGCTCGGCTACGACGACCGCGCGACTCGTCGATCGAGGTCGTCGACGACGGGCCCGGGCCGTCGGCGCCGCGACGACCGGCCGGCCACGGCCTGGTCGGGATGCGCGAGCGGGTCGGGCTGTTCGGCGGCGGTGCTCGAGACCGGCGCCGGCCAGGGCGGCGGGTTCGGCGTGCGCGCGGAGATCCCGCTCGCACAGGACGGACGACGTGACGATCCGGGTCGTGGTCGCCGACGACCAGGCGCTGGTGCGCGGCGGGTTCCGCATGATCCTGGACGCCGCAGGCCGACATCGAGGTCGTCGGCGAGGCGATCGACGGCGCGGAGGCGGTCGCGCGCGTTCGCGCGGCTGCGTCCCGACGTGGTGCTGATGGACGTCCGCATGCCGGCGATGGACGGCATCGAGGCGACGCGGCGGATCACCGCGCGCGACGGCGCCGCCAAGGTGCTGATCCTCACGACCTTCGACCTCGACGAGTACGTCTACGAGGCGCTGCGCGCCGGCGCCAGCGGGTTCCTGCTGAAGGACACGCCGCCGGAGGAGCTCGTCGCGGCGGTCCGGGTCGTCGCCGCGGGCGACGCGCTGCTCGCGCCGCGGTCACCCGCCGGCTGATCGAGGAGTTCGCGAGCCGGCCGCGAGCCGCCGCGCGCCGCCCGACGGGCTCGACGAGCTCACCGACCGCGAGCGCGAGGTGCTGCGTGCTGTGGCCCGCGGGCTGTCCAACGCCGAGATCGCCGCGCGGCTCTTCGTCGCCGAGACGACGGTGAAGACCCACGTCGGCCGCGTGCTGCGCGAAGCTCGGCCTCCGCGACCGGGCGCAGGCCGTCGTGCTCGCCTACGAGTCGGGCCTCGTCCAGCCCGGCGTCAGGACGACGCCGCCTCCTCCTGCGCGGATGAGAGCCGAGAACGGTACCGCAGGCCGACGCCGCCCAGCGGCCCCGCTCCCTAGCGTCGAGATCGCACGGACCACGACGGGAAGGAGGGACGAAGATGCAGACACGATGACGGCGGACCGGCGGCCGACCGATCGGGTCACCCGCGATCGTCGCGCGAGGACTGACGAAGCGGTTCGGCTCGGTGACGGCGGTCGACGACCTGAGCTTCGAGGTCGACCCCGGGCGCGTGACCGGGTTCCTGGGCCCGAACGGCGCCGGCAAGAGCACGACGTTGCGGATGGTCCTCGGGCTGGTCGCGCCCGACCTCGGGACGGCGACCGTGCTCGGGCTGCCGTACGCGAGCCTCGACCGCCCGACCCGCGCCGTCGGCGCGGTGCTCGGAGACGCAGAGCTTCCACCCGCTGCGGCGGGGCGGAACCACCTCCGGGTGCTCGCCGCGGCCTCCGGCATCGCCGACGCGCCGGGTCGACGAGGTGCTGGAGGTGGTGGGGCTGCACCGACGCGGCGGGACGCAGGCCGGCGGGTACTCGCTCGGCATGCGGCAGCGCCTCGGGCTTGGCGGCGGCGCTGCTCGGGCGACCCGACGGTGCTCGTCCTCGACGAGCCGGCCAACGGGCTCGACCCGCAGGGGATCCGGTGGCTGCGCGACTACCTCCTGCGGCGTTCGCGGCCGCGGGAACGCGGTGCTGGTCTCGAGTCACCTGCTGGCCGAGATGGCGCAGATGGCCGACGAGGTGATCGTCATCGAGCGCGGGCGGCTGCGTGCGCCAGGTGAGCATCGACGAGCCTGACGCAGGCAGGCACGCACGAGCCTCGAGGACGTGTTCCTCCAGCTGACCGACGAAGGAGACATCCGATGATCGACACGATCCGGACGGAGTTCCTGAAGCTACGCACCACCCGCACGGCGGGCAGCCTCGCCGCCCGGCTTCTCGCGCTCCCCGGTCTCCCCATCTGAGTTCCGGTGGCGAACGCATCCCCGGCGACGCTCGCATGAGGCTGTCCACGATCGCAGCGTGATCCCGCTGCTGTCTCGTCATCGCCATGTTCGTGCTCACCCTCGGCATCCGTTCGTTCACCGACGAGTTCCGTAGCCGGTCGGGCATGCCGCGTCGTCGCCACGCCGGAGCGCCACCAGGTGCTCGTCGCGAAGTCCCTCGTGATCGCGCGGACTTCATCCCTGTCACCATCGCGAGCCTCTCACTCGGACCGGGCTCGCGACGGCGTCCTGACAACCAAGCTTACTCCGCTCCCGTGGCCTCGGCGCGATCGCGATCCTCGCAGGGAAGATGCTGCTGTTGACAGCACTATGGTCGACGCTCGGCGTCGCGATCGGGGCCTGGTCAGCCGTCCGGTGGCGGCGATCGACGATGCCTCGCGTGGCTCCTCATCGGCGGGGTTCGCGACGTCGATCGCGCCGGCCTCGGCGCAACGTCTCCCCGGCAAGCAGCGCGATCGCCCGGCGGACCACCTGGGTCGGCGTCGCCTGCTTCACCGACCGTAGCGAGCGTGACGAACGACACATGATCTGACCGCGCATGCCGCCCGTAGTACCCGATGGTGGGCGGGAAGGCACCGCCCGGATGACACAGGAGGTGTACGACGATGCAGAAGCGCACCGGGTACGGTCGAACGAGTTGGAAGAAGTGGTTGGCGATCTACGCGATCGCTGGTGCGATCGTCTACGTGATCGTCTATGTCGTGTTCTTCGCGCACAGCGGAGGCGGAGTCGGCCCGTACTGATCGCAGCCTCGCTAAGACGATGCCGATGTACATGGACCGCCACGACGTAGCGGATGCGACCGCCGAAGACGTAGCGCAGGCGCACGTGAGGGACCTCGACGTCCAGGAGAAGTACGACGTCAGGTACCTCACGTACTGGTTCGATCCCGCGACCGGCGCCGTGTTCTGCCTGGCGCAGGGACCGTCCCAAGAAGCGGTCGAGTCCGTCCACCGCGAGGCGCACGGGTGGGTCGGGTACACGATCATCCAGATCGACGGACGCAGGATCGAGGAGTTCCTGGGCAGGATCCACGATCCCGAGCCCAGCGAACCCTGGGTCTCGACCGCGTTCCGGACGATCATGTTCACCGACATCGTCGGATCGACGTCCCTGACGCAGCGCCTCGGAGACTCGCGCGCCATCGGCGTCATGCGGACCCACGACGGGATCGTGCGTCGGGCCCTGGACGCCCACGGGGGCACCGAGGTCGACCAGGCCGGCGACGGCATCATGGCGTCGTTCACGTCGGTGGTGCGTGCGCTGGAATCCTCGATCGCGATCCAGCGGTGGCTGGCGACCCACAACAACACCGCCCGCTGATCCGTTCCAGGTCCGGATCGGGCTCTCCGCCGGCGAACCGGTCACGGAGAGCGATCGACTCTTCGGGGCGACGCTTCAGCTCGCCGCCCGGGCCTGCGCTCAGGCCGACGGGGGCAACATCTTCGTCTCCAACGTCGTCCGCGAGCTCAGCCTCGGGAAGGGTTTCACGTTCGAGGCTCGTGGCGCAGCCGAGCTCAAGGGCTTCGACGAGCCCGTGCCTCTCTTCGAGCTCGCCTGGACGGCCTGAGGAGGAAGCTCCGCGGTTCCCGAGCCGCCGTTCCGGACGTCATCCACATCGGCGTATGGTTCGTCCCCAGCGAGGAGCCGGGCAAGGAGGGATGGATGACCAGCGGTGAAGTCACCGTGACGATCGATGCACCACCGGAACGTGTCTGGCCGTGGGTGGCCGATCTCGGCAAACACGGCGCATGGTCCCCGAAGCCGTACTCCGTCGAGTGGATCGAGGGCGAGCCGAACGCCGTCGGCAGCCGGTTCCGCTCCCTCGGTGAGATCCCGAACGACAAGCACCACGTCAACGAGGGAGAGATCGTCGAGAACCATCCCAACGATCGGTTCGTGCTTCACGCGCACGACAAGGAGGGGGACTACGCGAACACCTTCACCCTCAGGCCGGCCGGGAGCTCGACGGAGGTCACCCTCCGCCTCGAATTCGTGAAGATGCGCGGCATGGCCGTGATGATGGTTCCGATCATCTTCCCGCTCGTCGGCAAGAAGGACCTGCGCGCCCGGATGGCGATGCTGAAGCAGAAGGTCGAAGCCGGGTCGAGCGGCTAGCGCATCCCGTCGTGGACGCGCATCGCACGGGCCTCCTGGCCTCCTTATCATCGAGTCGTGAGCGCCGTCCAGGAACTCGTTCACGTCCTCGAGGACGCCTTCGCCGCGAAGGGGATCGAAGAGACCGGCGAGAGCCAATCGATGCTCGGCAACCTCGCAACGGTCCCTGAGGACCTTTGGCACGCGACGCCCCCCGGCGGCGAGCGGACGATCGCGTCCGTCGTGCTTCATGTCGGCGGGTGCATCGTGATGTACGACGAGTACGCGTTCGGTCCGGGCCGGAAGCGATGGGACGATCCGGATCTCATCCCGTGGAGCCGCGAGGGAGCGCCGATGGGGGAGGCGATCGAGTGGATGAGCGCTGCACATCGTCGATTCGTCAGCCACGTCACCGCCCTCCGCGACGACGACCTCGGAAAGCCACGGCGAGCGAACTGGGGCGAGGACGTTCCGACGCGTTGGCTGATCTCGGCGATCGCCACACACTCCGCGTATCACGCCGGAGAGATCAACCACATCCGGAGCCTCCTGCAGCGAGATGACGCCTGGATGTGGGGGTGACGATCCTCCGACGAGCGCCCTGGGTGCTTCGACCGTAACCTGGAGCTCGATGGATCCGCTGCTCGACACGCTCGATCCCGACGACCGGAAGCGCTTCGGCGAAGCGCTTCGCGCGTCGCCATGCCTGCGTTCATACCGCCGATGCTCGCCACGCTCACGAAACACGTCTTCTCCGATCCGGCGTGGGTGTATGAGGCGAAGCTCGACGGGCAACGGTCGCTCTTGTGGAGGCGGGGCTCGACCGTTCGGTTGATCACTCGGAACGAGAAGGATCGCACGTCGCACTATCCCGACCTGACCGAAGCGATCCTGCACGACGAGACGCCACCGCTCATCGCCGACGGCGAGATCGTCGCGTTCGACGGCGATGTGACGTCGTTCTCCCGTCTTCAGGCGAGGATGCAGAACGCGAGACCGAGCGCCGTTCAGGTCGCCGCGGTGCCGGTGTACTTCTACCTCTTCGATCTGATCTGGTTCGATGGCTACGACCTCTCGGCCTTGCCGCTGGACGCTCGGAAGTCGCTCCTCCGCGAGGCCTTCGCCTTCGACGATCCCATCCGCTTCTCGGAGCATCTCGACGAGGACGGGGAGTCGGCGTTCCGCGCCGCGTGCGAGAAGGGGTGGGAGGGTCTCGTCGCGAAGCGAGCCGCGTCTCCCTACGCGCACGCTCGGTCGAAGGACTGGCTCAAGTTCAAGTGCAGCAACGAGCAGGAGTTCATCGTGATCGGGTGGACCGAACCCCGTGGGGCACGCTCGGGGTTGGGGGCGCTGCTCGTCGGCTACCACGAGGATGGTGATCTCCGGTTCGGCGGGAAGGTGGGCACCGGGTTCGACGAGCGAGAGCTGACGATGCTCAGTGCCCGTCTTCGCCGTCTGGAGCGATCGACGTCGCCGCTGCGCGACACCAAGGGGATCGCGATGAAGGGTGTGCACTGGGTGCGACCGCAGCTCGTGGCACAGGTGGGGTTCGCGGAATGGACGCCCGATGGCAAGCTTCGACACCCTCGCTACCTCGGTCTCCGGGACGACAAGTCGCCGGCGCAGGTCGTTCGTGAGCGAGGATGACGCCGTGACGAGAACCGTCGAGGTGACGCGTCCGGACAAGCTGCTCTGGCCTGCGCTGGAGATCACGAAGCGGCGCTACGTCGACTACCTGGACGCGGTGGGCGACCGGATGCTTCCGTGGCTCCGCGAGCGACCCCTGTCGTTGGTGCGAGCGCCCGACGGGGTCGGGGGCGAGCGGTACTACCAGAAGGACACGCCTCGGTACGCGCCGTCATGGATCCGCACCGTCGCCATCCCGGCCCCGAGCGCCAAGCGCGACGTCGCGTACACGGTCTGCAACGACGCTTCGACGCTCGCCTGGCTGGGGAACCAGGCCGCGCTCGAGTTCCATCCCGCGCCCGTCCGCCGCGACCGGCTCGAGCGGCCGGATCTGCTCACCGTCGACATCGATCCACCCGACGACGCCTTCGACGCCGCGGTCGAGGTGGCGCTCTTGGTCCTCGACGTGACCGACGACCTCGGACTGACGACGCTCGTCAAGACCTCAGGCGGGAAGGGCCTGCACGTCGTCATGCCGATCAGACGACACGTATCACCGGAGGAGCTTCGGCATGCCGCGACCCGGCTGACCCAGATCGTCGAGGAGCGACGGCCCGATCTGGTGACCGCCGAGTTCCGAAAGGCGAAGCGTGGCGGCAAAGTCATGCTGGATCCGTCGCGGAACTCGATCGGAGCGACCGTCGTCGCTCCGTATTCGCCGCGCGCTCGTGATGACGCAACGGTGTCGTTCCCCGTTCTGCCCGAGGAGCTGCGATCCATCGATCCCGGGGACTTCACCGTCCTGACCGTCCCCGACCTCCTCGATCGCCCGGGCCCCGGACGGTGGGCCGCGGCGGAGGCGGAGCCGTCTCAGCGCGTACCTCGATCGCTGCTCACGTGATGCATGAAGATCGATCCCGTAGCAGGATCCGGAAGTGAAGAAGCCCGGCGTCGCGCCGGTATCTACATGCCTTGCCGCAGGCTTGGGCTGTCTCCTGGGACCGCGTGTTCCTCGCGCGTTCCAGCCGGCTGGCCCTCCTGAGCCTCGCCGACCATGATCACCGGCTCCTGATCCGATCCTTCGATCATGACGGCGTCGAGCTCCAAGAGCGACGACCGCATGCGCTCGCGGATGGCTTGCGCCTGACTCATCGTCCACTCGCGGAGCGGCGCCAGCTGCGCCTTGACGTTCGCCGCTTCGTCTCGGGCCTCCTTGAGCACGCTCTCCGCGAGCGCCCGCGTCTCTTTCTCCGCTTCCATGGCTTCGATGCGCTTGTTGGCCGCGTCCGTCCTTGCCTCCGCGATGAGTCGTCTCGACTCCAGGTCGGCCTTTCCACGAAGAAGCTCGATGTCCCGATCGAACTCACGGATGAGCTGGAGCACGTGTTCGGAGATGCCTTCGTACGGGTCGCGGTCCGGGGGCGGCGACGAGTCGACCTTCTGCCGCAACTCATCGACCTTTCCACGCGCTTGGTCGCGGTCACGTTGCGACTGCTCAAGTCCGACACGTGCCTGCTGAAGGTCGCGCTGCGCGCGGTCGAGCCTCGACTCCAGATCGGAGACCCGCTGTCCGACGAGGCGCAGATGGCCCAAGACCTGCTCCTGGTCGAAACCCTTCCGCACGATCCTGAACGAAGGCGCCGTTCGGATGGGATCTGCCGGCGGGAGACCTGGCTGCGGGAGATCTGGCTGGGGGGCTGGGGCTGGGGCTGCTCCATGGTCCTTCCCTTCATGACGTCAAGGAAGTGCGCCCACTTGGGTGATACCAACGTACTTCGTTCGGTGCAACCCGGGGTAGGGGCCGAAAGTCCATGATCGCGCCAAAGCGGTTTTCGAGCCTCACGTCGTCGCACGGAGGTCGCTCGGTAGGCTGCGCGTCGATGGTGATCTGGGGAGGCGAAGAGATCCTCGCAACACCTCGGCTGACCCTGCGCACGTTCCGTGGCGACGACCTCGCTCACTACGCCGCCCTGAACGCCGATCCTGAGGTCGCTCGGTGGTTGGGAGGGCCGATCACCCGCTCCCACTCCGATTCGATCGCCGAGTGGGCGCAGGATCTTTACGAGCGGGAAGGGATCGGGTTGCTCGCGGTCGAGCGGACCGACGACGGCGTGTTCCTCGGGATGTGCGGTCTCCACCATCAGTCGTCCTACCCCGACGACGTCGAAGTCGCGTGGCGGCTCGCACGCGAGCACTGGGGCAAGGGATACGCGACCGAGGCGGCGACCGCGTGGCTCGATCACGGGTTCGGGCCGCTCGGGTTCCCACGGATCATCTCCATCACCGACCTGCAGAACGTGCGCAGCCTCGCCGTCATGCAGCGGCTGGGGATGACGTTCGACCATGAGGCGCAGATCGAAGACGAGGGGGAGGTCTTCGATGCCGTGATCTACTCGATCACTGCCGGAAGCTGGCGGGAACGCCGGACGAAGATGGCCTGATCGGGAGGTAGGGCGAGGCGACGCCGCTTTCCGAGGTCGCCGTTCGGGAAGCGAGAACCGGTACTCCACGCGGTCGACCTAGAGTACGAGCGATGCTTCGTGCCCTCCCTACCGGAACGGTGACGTTCGTCTTCACGGACATCGCTGGGTCGACCAGGCTGCTTGACGAGTTCGGCGAAGAGCGCTACGCGTCCGAGCTCGACCGACACCGGGAGGCATTGCGAACGGCGTTCACCCGCCACGATGGAGTCGAAGTGGGTACGGAGGGGGACGCCTTCTTCTTCGCGTTGCCGACGGCGAGTCAAGCGCTTGACGCCGCGGCCGAGGGTCGTCAGGCCCTGGAACGCGGGCCGATCCGCGTACGGGTTGGGATCCACACGGGCACTCCGCTGCTCACGGAAGAGGGCTATGTCGGCATGGATGTGCACCGAG
Source organism: uncultured Actinomycetes bacterium (assembly GCA_963765865.1). GTDB lineage: Bacteria > Actinomycetota > UBA4738 > UBA4738 > HRBIN12 > AC-51. Next base: position 63,035 of record CAVXYE010000015.1, on the reverse strand, counting down.
CGAGTCGCATCGCGTCCGCCGGCCATGGGGGCCAGGTGCTCGTGTCGGCAACGACCGCGGCTCTCGTTGACCCCGATCGTTTCGAGCTGCTCGACCTCGGCTACCACAGGCTGAAGGATCTGACGAGGCCGGAGCGGATCTTCCAGCTGGGGTCAGGCTCGTTCCCTCCGGTGAGAAGTCTCTCGCCTTCGAACCTCCCTGCTCCCGCAACTCCGTTCTTGGGCCGCCGTCGCGAGCTCGAGCAGGTCACGGAGCTGCTCGTGGACCCGGATATCCATCTCCTCACGCTCACCGGTCCAGGCGGCACCGGGAAAACCCGCCTCGCGATCCAAGCCGCCGAGGGCAGCGCGGATCCGTTCCCCGACGGACGTTGGTGGGTCCCACTCGCTCCCCTTTCGAACCCGAGCAACGCCTTGTCGGCATTGGCGCAGGCGATGGGGGTCGACGAAGGCGCCGATGGCTCGTTGCCTTCCGAGCTAGCCGCCCGCCTCGAGGCTGGGAGGTCCCTCGTCCTGTTCGACAATGCCGAGCACCTGCTCCCTGACCTGGCCGCCGAGCTCGCGCCGCTGGTGAGCCGCGCCCATGCCTCGACCTTCTTGATCACGAGCCGTGCTCCCTTGCAGATGGACGCCGAGCACGAGTTCCCGGTGCCGGGGATGAGCGCCGAAGACGCCGAACTCTTCGTGCTCTCGCGAGCCGAGGCGGTAGGCGTCGGATTGGAACGAACCCCCGCGCTGGCCTCTCTCTGCGATCGGCTCGACCACCTCCCATTGGCGATGCAGCTGGCCGTCGCTCGGCTGAAGATGTTCTCGGTCGACCAGCTCGTGCAACGGCTGGGGAGCGTTCTCGATCTGTCAGGCTCGCGGGACGCCGATCCTCGACAGCGAACACTTCGCACGACGATCGACTGGAGCTATTCGCTCCTCGGGTCAGAGGAGAAGGCGGCCTTCCGCCGCCTCTCCGTCTTCTCGGGCAGCGCTACGGTCGACGCCATCGAAGACGTGACCGCGACCGACCCCGAGACGCTTTCTCGGCTCCTGAACCAGAGTTTGATCCGCCGGCAGGATGATCGCCTCGGGCCCCGATTCTGGATGCTCGGGACGATCCGGGAGTTCGCACTCGAACGCCTCGTGGAAGCGGGCGATGCGGATACGGTCCGCGCGCGCCACGCCGCGTACTACCGGTCGCTGGCCGAGCGAGCCGCCATCGACCTCGACCAAGCTCGAGGCGATCGGTTGGAGCTGTTGGATGCGGAGCTCGAGAACCTCCGATCTGCGCTTTCGTGGTGCCTCGATCGCGCCGACCATGAGACCGCCCAATCCATCGCCGGCTCACTCGGCGTGTACTGGGTGGACCGAGGTCTCCTGAGCGAGATGCGATCTTGGCTGGAGAGATCGCTCGAAGCCGGCGGAGATGGTGGCACGGCTCACACGCTCGCCTCGATGAGGCTGTCGCAGGTCCGCTACCTGCAGGGGGACTACGAACGCGCTCGAGCGATCGCGGAGGCGTCGCTCGCCCAGGCGCGCGTCCTCGGCGACCCCGTCAACATCGTGCGCGCGATGTTGTTCTTCGCACAGGCCCTTGAAGCCGAGGGATCGTGGACCGACGGTTGGACCCTCGAAGTGGAGGCGCTGGGGATCGCTCGAGAGCTGCGCTCCACGCGCCCTCGCATGCTCCTCGTGGCGTTGATCAACCTCGGATACACGTGCGTGGCCCGCGCCATGCATGGGGAGGCGGTCGAGTACCTGGAAGAAGGTGTCGCGCTTGCTCTGGAACTCGGTGAGACCGCCGACGCAGCAGCTGCCCGCTGCAACCTCGCCTTGGCGTTGATCTACTTGGGTCGGGTCGACGAGGCCGGTCGTCTCGCAGCATATGCAACCATGTCCGCGATCGATAGCTCGGACCAACTGCTGGGTTCACAATCATCGAAGTCTTGGCCGTCGTCGAGGCGGAACGAGGGAACCTTCGGTTCGCCACGCGGCTCCTGGGCGCATCGGACGCTCTCCGCGAAGTTCTGGGGTATGAATTGGAGCCGGCCGAGCGCGCGTTGCATGACCGCACCGTTGACAGGATCGAGAAGGAGCTGACCCCAGCCGGGCTGAGGGCGCAGTGGAACGAAGGCGCCACCTTGAACCTTGAAGAGGCTTTCGCGCTCATCGGACGCGAATACCTTCTCTAGCGAGCCCTTCGGGCCTGCCACGCTCGCGAGTCTAGATCCGGTCCGCATCGATCGAGACGTGATCAAGATGAGCCTCTCAGGGCGACCCGATCGAGGACCACGTACCCCTGTGGACGAAGCGGCAGGCCGCTCGGGCCGGCGAGCCTCAGTCGGCCAGATGGCTTACGATGAACGAAGCAGACAACTGATCCCAGGGGAGGGAAGCATGCGGAAGCTATTGGCTCTGTTCGGGTTGAGTACCGTCGCGATCGTCTTGGTAGCAAGCGCCTTGCCGGCGGAGGCCGCCGGCACGACGCAGTGCACCAGCACCCTCGCGCCGGGCACGTACCAGCGGGTGGTCGTCCCGGCAGGGGCCGTGTGCCTGAGCGAGGGTCCGGTCACGATCAGGGAAGGTCTCTGGATCCGGTCCGGCGCCACGTTCGTCCTCGGGAGCGAGGAGAGTGGTTGGACCACCGGCACGATCGGCGGCGGCGTGCATGCATGGGACGCCGCGTCCGTGCAGATCCACTTCGCGACCATCAACGGTGGCATCCGCGCGCACGGTGGGTCCGGGCCGTTCGGCGGCCCGTTCGAGGTCACGTTCAACGCGATCGAGGACAACGTGATCCACGGTGGCGTCACGGTGACGGGGTACGACGGCTTCTGGTTCGGGTTCATCCGGAACGACGTCAGCGGCACCGTTCGCCTGAGCAACAACGTGCTGGCGGATCCGGACGGCAACGAGTACGTGACGAACGTGATCCACGGGAGCCTGATGTGCTCGGGCAACTCGCCCGCCCCACAGGTGGGGGATTCCGAGGGCCTTCCCAACGACGTGACGGGGGCCAAGACGGGACAGTGCACGAGCGTCTAGATCGCCTGCAGTAGGCACTCGCAGACGACGCCGGTTCGTCCGCAGGATCGCGGGCGAACCGGCTCGTCGATCGCGAGCGGGCGCTCACTGCTGAAGGTCGGAACGCCTACGTCTGCGACTCATCGAGAGCCGCGGGATGCAGCGACCTTCGGCGGCTTCGGGTCGGGTTCCTCCTCTTCGCTTTCCGTCGCCCCAACAGCTCCCTCCACTGCTGCGGCAGCCTTGATCGCCGTGACTGCCACCAGCCTCGTGATGCCGGCCGCCATCTGCACCATCCCGCCGATGATCCGGAAGCCCCCGCGCACGGTGCTCAAGATCGCGTCGTTGAGTTGAGAGCGTCGGGGCTCGGGATCTGTTGTCCTGCCCATGATCGCATCCTGTCACGATTCGGGCGGTGCAGGGAGCGTGGCCTTCGCTTGCCCCGGATCCGAGGACGGGCAGATCCGCGCTCACACGTCGTCGCGGACGATGCGGACGATCACCTCCGCGGACGGGTGTCCGTTCGAGCGCTTGGACCGGCTCCTCCGAAGGAGGAGCGCGGTGAGTGCCGTGCTCCCCAAGACCAAGCCCGCCAGGCTCTTCGTCGATCGGAACGGGGCCGGGATGCGGTCCTCCAACTCCCGAAGGTCGGCCTCGATCCGGCGCCGGGTCTCTTCGATCTCCGTCACCTTGCGATCTGCCGCTTCGCCCATCGCGTGTCCTCCTTCAGGGTTTCCCGGGTCCGCTCCGCCGGCGCCGGAGCCGTTCGCAGCGTGCGACGGCCGATCAGGACCAACGCTCCCGCGACCAGGAGCAAGACAGCTGCCACGATCAGGATGGCCGCCCACACGGGCAGCACCAGAGCGAGCGCCGCGGCGCCCGCCGCCGCGACGAACCCGACCGCGTACATCGCAGCGACGGCGGCAGCACCGAACATCCCCACGCCCTTCGCCCGGACCGACGCGGCCTCGCCCACCTCGATCTTGGCCAAGTCGACGTGTGCGCGGGCGAGCGTGCGGAGCCCATCGACCGCCGACGCCACCACCGTGCCCAACGGTCGCCTGTCGGCCCCCGCGGTGCCCTCTCCGTTCTCTCGAACGCTCACGACTGTCCTCCCTCCGTCCGTACGTCCGACTCACCCTACCCATCTGCTTCGAGGGACCGAGAGTGGGGATGAGCGGGCCGGGGCCTGGGATCAGCGGTGTCCCCGTAGGCTTCGGACATGGCTCGGTACGTCGCGCTCCTTCGCGGGATCAACGTCGGCGGCAAGAACGTGATCCGGATGGCCGACCTTCGCGCCTGCCTCGAGGCGGACGGGTTCGGCGACGTGCGCACGTACATCCAGAGCGGGAACGTGCTCTTCACCGCATCCGGGAGCTCGGCGACGCTCACCGCACGGCTCGAACGGACGCTCAGCGCTGGGTTCGGTTACGAGGCGACCGTCGCGGTGCGGAGCGCGCGGCAGTTGCGCGCGATCGTCGACGCAGCGCCCGAAGGGTTCGGCGTCGACCGCGAACGCTTCCGGTCCGATGTCCTCTTCCTCATGCCGCCGCTGACGCCCGCACGAGCGATCGCCGACGTGCCGACGCGCGAGGGTGTGGATCGAGCGTGGACCGGGCCCGGGGTGCTGTACTTCGAACGACTCGATGCCCGGGCCGCGCAGAGCCGGCTCTCGAAGATCGTCTCGCTGCCGATCTATCGGAGCCTGACGATCCGCAATTGGGCGACGACCTGCAGGCTGCTCGAGATGCTCGAGACGCCGGAGGGCTGACCTCGAGCACGGCCTAACTGGTCACCTGGTGTTGAGGGTCATCTCCTTCCCGGCCTTTCGGCACGCTGTCGTTCTCGGCGCGGAGATCGGGTCTTCCGACGGCGAGGTGCACGGCGAATGCGCACGCGATGCCGATCGCCCAGCCTCCGACGATGTCGAGCGGCAGATGCGCGCCGACGTACACACGCGCGAACCCGACGATCAGAGGGACGAGCAAGATCCACCACCGGTAACGGGCCGGGAGGTAGGGAAGCAGACCGAACGCGAGCGCGGCCGACACCGCCGAATGGCCGGACGGATAGCCGAGGCCGATCTGCGCGGCGCCCCGAACGATCACCTCGCCGCTGCCGAAGACGTCGAGCGGTCGACCGGCCCGGATCGACTGCTTCGCGATCTTCGCCACGCCGTACGCGAGCAGCCCGGATGCGAGCAGGACGGCCGAGAGCCGGACGCGCCGGAACGCGAGCGCGATCGCCGCGACGATCGGCACGGCGAGGAACGTGCCCAGGAGCATCACGACCTCGAGCGGGCCATTCAGGCCATCCGAGAGATGGTTGATCCCGTGAGAGACCGTGCGTTCGACCGTGCTGATGTTGTCGAGCCGGAACACCGAGAGCGCGGCCGCTACCGCCAGGCCACCGACCACGATGAAGGCGTCACGCGGATGGCGCTCGTATCCGCCGGTCAGGCGGCTCGACTTGGCTTCGACGGTGGCGTCCGTCATCGCCCAACGATATGCCCGAGGTGCGGGCTTCGTGGCGTCTACCCTCCGCTACCCTCTTTGCATCTGATCGGAGATCGCTGCGAGTGGAAGACGACGATAAGGCCCAGGAACGAGGAAGCAGCCCTGTCGCGCTCGCCTCGGTCTTGGAGCCGTTCTCTCCGATGGCCTTGCACGTCCATCGGACGGCCGGCGCCGTCGTGGGACGTCAGGCCGAACAGGACGCGATCCGCCAGGAGCTCGCCTCCGCGGCGACCGGAAGGCTCGCGGGGCTCGCGGTGGAAGGCGAACCCGGGATCGGGAAGACCCGGCTGCTGCTCGCTGCGGCCGAGATGGCGTCGGCGGCAGGGTTCACGACGATCGCGGTCACCGCGGACGAGGAGCTCCGCGGCCCCTTCCTGCTCGCGCGCTCCATCCTGGGCTCCCCGGAAGCGATCCAGGTCACCACGGAACGACCCGAGACGGCCGAGGCGCTCGCGCGCAGCCTCGACTCGATGTCCGGCCAGGATGACCCCGGCCTCGCAACCCTGCCGGCCGATCGCCGGCTCCTGCGCACGTTCGATCTGGGCGCCGTCGCGTTCCGCGCCCTCGCAGCCGCGGGACCGCTCGCCGTCCTGGTCGATGACCTGCAGTGGTCCGACGACGACAGCCTCCGCATGCTCCGGTACGTGATCCGCTCGGTCGCCACGAGTCCGATCTACCTGATGCTCGCGATCCGGCCCGAGGAGCTCGCGTTGGTGACCGAGGCCGTGAACCTGTTGGCGGACATGGACCGGATGGGCCTGCTCCGCCGGATGAAGGTCGATCGCCTGACGCAGTCCGAGACCAGGGACCTCGTCGCCTCGGTCCTCGGCGGCCCGGTCGACGCGAGCGGCGCCGCCGTCATGCATGCGCAAGCCGAGGGTGTGCCGTTCATCGTCGAGGAGATGGCGCGCGCGTACCGCGACGGAGGGATGATCCAGCAGATCGACGGCGTCTGGCGGCTGGCCCGCAACGCGGAACGACTGGTGCCCTCCGCCGTGAAGACCCTCATCTCGCGTCGCGCAGCGCATCTGCCCGACGAGACGAAGGCGCTGCTCGCGGATGCCGCCGTGCTCGGTCGCCGTTTCAGCCTGGAGGACCTGCGCGAGGTCGAGCTCCGCGTGGACGACACGGCGTCCGACCCCGCCGCGCTGGCGCTCGCACTCGCGCCCGCGGTGTCGGCGGGGCTGCTCGCCGAGCACGCCGAGCAGGCGGCGGCCGACTACAGCTTCCAGCACGAACAGGTGCGCGATTTCGCGGCCGGCACGCTGACCCAGGCGCGGCGGCAAGCGCTCCACGCCGCGATCGTCGCCCTCCTGCTCTCGGGCGAGCCCTCCCCCGAAAGCCTGCCGCTGCTCGCCTACCACGCGAAGGCCGCGGGGGACGCTGCCGTGTGCGTCCGCTTCTCGATCGAGGCGAGCCGGAACGCGCTGGCGGCCAACGCGCCGGAGGAGGTGCTGCGCGTCATCGAGCTCGCGCTCCCCTCCGCCGCGACGCTCGCAGGAACGGCTGGATCTGTTGGAGGCGCGCGACCGAGCGCTCGACATGCTGCGCCGTCCGAGCGACCGCCTGGAGGGGCTCGCCGAGCTCGCGGCGCTGGCGGAAGCGCTCGGCGACTCGCACCTGGAGCTCGATGTGCGGCTGCGCCGGGCCGCCGCGCTCCGCACCGCCGAGGAATACGACCGGGCCGCACAGCTCGCCCGCGAGGTCCGCGAGCTCGCCACCGAGCGCGAGGATCGGGGTGCCGAGCTCGCGGCGTGCATGGAGCTGGGACAGGACCTCCTGCGCGCGACCGTGGGAGAGGCCTTCACCCCCGTCGAACACGAGGTGGACCTCGACGGCGCGGACGAGGCGTTCCGGCGCGCGATCGAGCTCGCGAGGGAGCTGGGCGACGACCCGACCCTCGCAGCGGCGCTCCGCGAGACCGGCGTCGTCCTCGTCGGGAGGGTCCGTGCGTGGTTCATCGAACAGATGCAGCTCGGCGCGCACATCGCGATCGCGCAGCGCGTGGCCGCCGGGGAGGTGCTCGACGACATGCTGCCCGAGTTCCCGATCGCGCCGCTCGCCTACGAGGCCGCGGCGCTGTTCCAGGAAGCGCTCGAGCTCTTCGAGCGGCTCGGGGACCGTCGCGGGGTGATGGCGTCGATCATCGCCATGGGGTACCTGAGCTGGGCGCCGGACATCCATCTGGGCTCGAGCTCGGCGCGCCACATCGAGGAGATCCGCCGGCTGACCTCGAAGGCGAAAGCCTTCACGAACGAGAGCGAGCGCGCGGCGTTCGAGGCACAGATGCTCTACGGGGTGCACGTGTTCTCCCGCGCGAAGGTGATCCCCGATCTCGCGCTGTCCCGGGGCGAACAAGCGCACGCGCACGCGCGAGAGATGGGCGATCGCTCGCTCGAGTTCCTGGCGGCCGGCGGAACGGCGATGTCGCACCTCGACATGGGCGAGGTGGACCAGGCGAAGCCCTGGCTGGATCGAGCCGCGGCGATCGCCTCGGAGCATCCGACCCCACTCCGCGCGCGGCGGCTGGCGTCCTGGCGCGGGCTCGCACGTTCGACCGCCGGTGATGCCGCAGGGATGCGGGAGCACCTGGAACGAGCCGTGCAGCTCGCCTCCGAGTCGGGGCTGCCGGCCGTCAAGTGCGAGGCGCTGGCGCGTCTGGCGTTGGAAGCGTCGCGGCTGGGGGTCGAGCTCGGGGACGACGACCTGCTGCAGCTCGCCGAGCGCTCGGCCGGCGAGGCCGCGGGACTCGCGGCCGAACTCCCCGGCCACCCACCGTGGGCGGCGCAGGCGGAGGCGGCGCTCGCGCAGGTCGAGCTTGCACGAGGCCGGACCGAAGAGGCCGCGGATCATGCGCGCGCGGCGATGGCGTCGCTGGAGTCGGGGATGCACGAGGACCGGAACCTGGACGTCGTGGTGCCGGTCGCGAACGCGCTGATGGCGAGCGGTGCCCCCGAGTGGGAAGCGATGCAGGCCCACCTGCAGCTCACGCTCGCGATGATCGCGCAACGCACGATGGATGAGGACGTGCGTGTGCGGTGGTTCCGCGGACCGCTCGGTCAGGAGATGACACGGCTGGCGGGGCCCATCGAGTACGCCTCCAACGTCGCGGACGGCAACGGACATCCTTCGGGCGACGGCGCGGAGGACCAGGACGCGCAGCTGCTTCGGAGCCTGGTGCAGGGCAAGACGAACGGCGAGATCGCCGAAGAGATCGGCATCGACGAGCAGGCGGTCACGCGACGGCTCGGCGAGCTGTTCGCCAGGATCGGCGCGTCGTCGCGCGCGGAGGCCACCGCCCTCGCCTTCCGCCAGAGGGTCCTATGAGGGGGGACGAACGATGGCGCTGAAGGCCCGCGTCGACCGTCACCGGTGCATCGGCGCCGGCTCGTGCATCACGATCGCGCCCACGGCGTTCGACTGGCACGAGGGCGAGTTCGCTGAAGGCGGGAGTCCTGGACGCGTCGAGCGTGGAGGACGAGCTGGTGCGCGAGGCGGCGCTCGCCTGCCCGACCGGCGCGCTCATCGTCGAGGAGGTCGAGGAGCTGCTGCCGTGGCAGCTCCGAGGCAAGCAGGGACCCCGCCGGGTCGAGAAGACGTTCATGTTCACCGACATCGAGGGATCGACGAACCTGGTCGAGGCGCTCGGGGACGAGGCGTGGCAAGGCGTGTTGCGATGGCACGACGAGACGCTCCGGTCGCTGTTCGCCGAGCACAAGGGCGAGGAGGTCGTCGGCACGGGCGACGGGTTCTTCATCGGGTTCGATTCGCCCGACGAGGCCCTCGCGTGCGCGGTCGCGATCCAACGGCGTCTGGCCGAGCACCGCCGGGCGAACGGGTTCGCCCCGAAGGTCCGGATCGGCGTGCACGCCTCGGGCGCGACCCAGGTCGGCCGGAACTTCTCGGGCAAGGGCGTGCACGAGGCGGCCCGGATCGCGGCGCTCGCCAACGGCGACGAGATCCTGTCCAGCAGGGCCACGGCGGCCGACGGGAGGTTCCCGATCTCGGAGCCTCGGACGGTCACGCTGCGAGGCACGTCCGAGTCGGTCGAGATCGTGACGGTCGACTGGAGCTGAGCACGGCTGGAGGGCCCTGACGGTCAACTCGACTGCTCGGCCGTGCCTCCGAGATCCGGCCCCAAACGAGCGAGCGCGTCGTACGCGGCGTACTTGAAGGTCTCGCCGAGCGTCGGATGGTTGAAGACCATCTGGATGAAGACCTCGACCGTGCCATCGAGCGCGATCACGGCTTGACCGATGTGGACGAGCTCGGACGCTCGCTCGCCGATGCAGTGGCAACCGACGAGCTTCCGCGAGCTTTTGTCGAACACGAGCTTCACCATCCCGTCGCGATCGCCGACGATCTGGCCCCGGACGTTGTCGCGGAAGAAGGCGCGTCCCACGACGACGTCGAGCCCTCGGCGCGCAGCCTCCTCCTCGCCGAGCCCGACGCAGCTCACCTCGGGGATCGTGAAGATCCCATAGGGAAGGAGCCCGGAGACCTCGCGCTTGTACGTGAACCCGAACGCGTGGCACACGGCGACGCGCGCCTGCTCCATCGACACGCTCGCGAGCGCCGGGAAGCCGATCACGTCGCCCGCCGCGTACACGCTCGGGACGGCGGTTCGGTAGTCGTCGTCCACGACGACGTAGCGACGGGCGTCGACCTCGATGCCGGACTCCTCGAGACCCAGGCCCTCGGTGTTACCGTGCCGGCCCGCGGCGATCAGCGCCGAGTCCACCACCAGCGCCTCGCCGGACGTGAGCGTGCACACGAGACCTTCGGGCCCGCGTTCGACACGCTCGTGGCGCCTCTCGAGGTGCAGCGTGATCCCGAGCCCCTCCATCGCCGCGGCCAGTCGCTCGCCCATCTCGCGGTCCAGGAACGGCAGGAGTCCTGGCCGCCCGTCGACGAGGTGCACCTGGACGCCGAGCGCAGCGAGCGTGCACGCGTACTCGCATCCGACCACGCCGCCCCCGATGACCACGAGCGAGTGCGGGAGGCGCTGGATGCGCAAGATCCCGTCCGCATCGTGCACGTCAGGGTCCTCGTACGGGATGCCGGCCGGCCGGTGCGGAGAGGAACCGGTGGCGATCAGGACGACGTCGCACCGGAGGCGCTCGAGCCCTTCGGCCGTGACGACCTCGACCGTGTGCGGATCCGCGAGGCGTCCTTCCCCGTGGATCAGCTCGATCCCATGCCGCTCCAGGTTCCCCAGGATCCGTTCGATCTCGAGATCGCGAACGGTGTCCTTGCGCTCGAGCAACCGGGTCACCGTGAGGTCCGGATCGACGTCGACCTTGACCCCGTAGAGGGCCCGCTGCCGGTAGCCGGACAGGAACAGGGCCGTCTCGCGCAAGGTCTTGGACGGCAGCGTCCCGGTGTGAACGGCGGCGCCCCCCGGGGTCGGCTGCCGTTCCACGATCGCGACCCGCTTGCCGAAGTAGGCGGCTTGAGCGGCTCCCCGCTCGCTCGCGGGACCTCCGCCGAGCACGACCAGGTCGTAATGGCGTCTCACGGTGCCGAGCGTAGCTGGCCGGGTCGATCCTTCCGGCCGGTCGGCTGTCCTGCATCTATGCCACCATCTCGAGATGTGGCCCCGCGTAGACTTCGCGCCATGACGTCCCGGCGTCGGTTGGAGGAGCTTCTCGTGGCGGTGGCCGATCATGGTGTCGCGCCTGCGGAGGCCGCCGAACTGTTGTCCGATCTGCCGTACCGCGACCTCGGGTTCGCTCGCGTCGACACGCATCGAGAGCTCCGCCAGGGTGCCCCCGAGGTGATCCTGGGATCGGGGAAGACGCCCGACCAAGCGGCACGGATCGCACTGGCGCTCGCCGAGGCCGGCGCCTCGAGCGTGCTCGTGACCCGGGCGGACGAAGCGATGCGAGCCGCGGTGCGAGCCGTGCTCCCCGATGCAACGGAGGACGAGCGAGCTCGCGCCGTGTGGGTCGAACGAGACCCGATCGAGCGACGAGGGACCGTGCTCATCGTGTCCGCCGGCACCTCCGACGGGCCGATCGTGCACGAGGCCAGGATCCGGGCGCAGCTGCTGGGCACGGACGTGATCGTGCACGAGGACGTCGGCGTCGCCGGCCTGCACCGACTCGCTCCGGTGATCCCCGACCTCGACCGAGCCGACGTGGTGGTCGTCGTCGCGGGGATGGACGGAGCCCTCGCGAGCGTGATCGGCGGACTCGCGGCCTGTCCGGTGATCGGCGTTCCGACGAGCGTCGGCTACGGCTCCGCGCACGGCGGCCAGACGGCGCTGAACGCGATGCTGTGCTCGTGCGCGGACGGCCTGGCGGTCGTCGGGATCGACGACGGCTTGGGTGCAGGGTCCGTCGCCGCCCGGATCGCTCGTCGGGCAGAGGTTCGCGCGTCGTGACCCGTGTCGCGTACGTGGATCCGGTCGGTGGACTCGCCGGAGACATGTTCCTGGCAGCGTTGCTCGACGCCGGCGCTCCGCGCTCCGCGCTCGACGACACCGTCCGGGCCCTCGGGCTCCACGACATCCGGATCGATGTCGACCGCTCGGAGCGGTCGGGCCTCGTCGCCACCCACGTCGACGTGCGCACCGCACCCGGGGGCGGGCGCGCCGCCGCTTCGATGCGCACCCGGATCGAGGAGGCGTCGCTGCCCGATCGGGTTCGACTCCGCTCGATCGAGGTGTTCGATCGTTTGGTCGCGGCCGAGGCCGCGGTTCACGGGGCCCAGCCCGACGAGGTCGTCCTGCACGAGCTCGGCGACGACGACACCCTGGTGGACATCTGCGGCACCTTCGCGTTGCTCGATGCCTTGGGGATCGAACGCCTCGTCTGTGCGCCGGTCCCGCTCGGTCGGGGGGTCGCCGTGGGCGATCATGGCCCGATGCCGCTGCCCGGCCCGGCGACGCTGCAGCTCCTCGTCGGTGTGCCCGTGTACGGCGTCGCGACCCCGAGCGAGCTGGTCACGCCGACGGGCGCCGCGCTCGCGACCGCGGCGGACGACTTCGGGGAGCTTCCGGCCATGACGGTGCGAGCCGTGGGCATCGGCGCGGGCTCTCGTGAGCACCCCGATCGTCCGAACATCCTGCGTCTGACGATCGGGGACGCGACCGTCGTTCGGGAACCGTCGGCTGGTGAGGTCGTCGTGCTCCAGACCAACGTCGACGACCTCGTCCCCGAGCTGATCCCCGACGTGCTCGACGCATGCCTCGCAGCCGGCGCGCTCGACGCCTGGACCACCCCGATCCAGATGAAGAAGGGACGACCGGGCGTGCAGCTGAGCGTCCTCGGCCGCCCTGCCGACGAGCGCATCCTCGCCGAGACGTTGCTCCGCCACTCCTCGACGCTCGGCGTGCGGGTCCAGAAGCTGGCCCGCTACGAGCTGGATCGCACGGTCCGCGAGGTGAGGATCGAGGGCCAGACGATCCGCATCAAGATCGGTCTGCTGGACGGCGCCGTCGTCAACCTGATGCCCGAGCACGACGACTGCGCGTCAGCCGCCGCCGCGACCGGCCGCCCCGTGAAACAGATCTGGGCGGAGGCCCTCGCGCTGGCGACCGTCGGTTCGAACGAGGAGCTCGATGACCTCGCTCGGTGAGCTGGAGGCGACGATCGCGACCACGACGAGTGCCGTCGTCGCGTTCTCGGGTGGGGTCGATTCCTCGCTCGTCGCCGCGGCGTCTGCACGCGTGCTGGGAGATCGAGCGCTCGCCGTGACCGCCGTGTCGCCCGCACTCGCGACGGGGGAGCTCGATGGCGCGCGCGCGGTCGCGGCCGCCGTGGGCATCGCGCATCGGGCGATCACGACGGACGAGCTGGAACGCGAGGGGTACCGCCGCAACGGACCCGACCGGTGCTACCACTGCAAGTCCGAGCTCTACGATCAGCTGGCCGCCCTCGCCGCCGCCGAGGGCTACGCGGCGATGTTCTCCGGCGCCAACGTCGACGACCTGGGTGATTGGCGCCCGGGGCTCCGCGCGGCCGCGGAGCACGACGTTCGTCATCCGCTCGTCGAGGCCGGGTTCCGGAAGTCGGACGTCCGCCGCGTGGCCGCCCGGCTCCGCATCCCGAGCGCCGACAAGCCCGCGATGCCATGCCTCGCCTCGCGTCTGCCCTACGGCACCACGGTCGATCCGGACGCGCTGGCGCAGATCGATCGCGCGGAGACCGCTCTCCGGGCCTTGGGCTATCGGGACCTCCGTGTTCGCCATCTCGGCCACTTCGGGAGGGTCGAGCTGGGTGAAAGCGATCTGGCGATGATCCGCGATCAGGCCGATCGCGAGGCGGTCGTCCGAGCGGTCACATCCAGCGGCTTCGTCGACGCCGAGATCGACGACCAACCGTTGCGGTCCGGGTCGTTCACCGGGCTGCGGCCGATCCCGTTGTCGATCGCATGAGGCGAGGGAGGTCAGGATGAGCGCGGGCGTCGGAGCGATCGTGCTCGTGGGTCGGATCCTGTTCTCGGTCTTCTTCGTGCGATCCGGATGGGGTCACATCAAGAGAGCCGAGGGGATGATCGGGTACGCGCGGTCCGCCGAGCTTCCCTTCCCGATCCTCGCCGGCTGGCCCGCGGGTGTGTGGCTGCTCGCCGCGTCGGCGTCGATCGCGCTCGGCATCTGGCCCGACATCGGCGCGCTGATGGTGGCGGTGTTCGTGGTTCCAGCCGCTTGGTACTTCCACCGGTTCTGGACGATCGACGATCCCGAAGGGCGAAGGACGCAAGCGATGGCCTTCTATCGGAACGTCGAGATCCTCGGGGCTGCGCTCGTGATGTTCGGCCTGTTCGGCTGGGCGGGGCACGCCCTCCGGTTCGCCGTGACCGGCGCTGCCACGAAGTGGTGATCGGAGGACGGGATGTGTCACGAACCTGACGCCCGGGCGCCGCTGCCACCGATCTCGGGAGCGTCCGACGTCGCACGTTCGGCCGACATCGTGCTGCGCTCGTCCGACGGCACGGAGTTCGCCGCGTTCGAGGCGCTGACATCCCATGATGGTGCGCCCGGGATCGTGATCCTGCCGGACGTCCGGGGTCTGCATCCCTTCTACCGCGACCTGGCGATGCGGTCGGCCGAGGCGGGGATGCACGCGGTCGCGATCGACTACTTCGGGCGGACCGCGGGGCTGGGGGAGCGGAACGAAGATTTCGACCACATGGCGCACGTGCGCCAGACCACGCCCGATGGCGTCGCCCGTGACGTCTCCGCCGCGATGGAGCGTCTGCGGTCCGAGACGGCGGCGACGCGGCTGTACACGATGGGGTTCTGCTTCGGCGGACGGAAGTCCTTCAACCAGGCTGCCCGGCAGGAGGGCCTCGACGGCGTGATCGGTTTCTACGGCCCGCCCCAGCGCCGGGGCGAGGATGACGTCGATCCACCGGTCGAGCTCGCCGGCGAGTACCGATGCAAGGTGCTCGGCCTCTTCGGCGGCGCGGATCAGGGCATCCCGGCCGACGCGGTGGATGCGTTCCGTGCAGCGCTCGACGCCGCCCAGCGTGCCGAACGAACTCGTGACGTATCAGGGAGCTCCGCACTCGTTCTTCGACAAGCGCTACGAGGAGCACCGGGATGCGTGCGCCGACGCGTGGCGGCGGATCCTCGAGTTCGTCGGCATCAACGAGAGCGCCTGAGGTCCCCGTAGACGGATCCGCGGCCGCGGCGTACGGTCCCGAAGATGGTCCGCCGCAGCCGCTCGCTTCTGGTCGCCGCGCTCCTCGTCGCGAGCTGCACGGGCGGCGGCACGACGGGCACGTCGGCTCCGCCCAACCCCGGCTCCGGGGGCACGCTCCGGGTCGGGATGACCGGCGCGCCGTACTTCGGCCTGGATCCGCAGTACGAGTGGTTCTTCGCGACGTGGGAGATCCTCCGTTGCTGCCTCGTGCGGACGCTGATGTCGTACGACGGCACCTCCGGCGTGACCGGCACGGAGCCCAAACCGGACCTGGCCGCAGCTCCGCCGGACGTCTCGACGGATGGCCTGACATGGACGTTCCACCTTCGGCCCGACCTGCATTACGGTCCCCCGCTGCAAGACGTCCAGATCACGTCTCCCGATATCGTCCGCGCGCTCCTGCGCGCCGGTGACACGAAGACGGCGAACACTGACTTGAGCGCCGCGTACCTCGCCAACATCGAGGGGTTCACGCACTACATGGACGGCAAGGCGGACTCGATCTCCGGCCTGGAGACACCGGATCCGTTGACCCTCGTGGTCCATGAGGTGCGTCCCGACACGACGCTTCCCTACGAGTTCACGCTGGTTACGACCGCGCCGATCCCACCCTCACCGAGCGACCCCTCGGCGCGGTACGGGGTCGCGACCGGCCACGATCGAAGCGGCGACCCGAGCGAACAGGATGGCTACGGGTTCTACCTCGTCTCGTCGGGGCCGTACATGATCCAGGGAGAGGACGCGGTCGACTTCACGAAGCCGGCCGACGAGCAGACGATCCCGTCGGGGTTCCACCCCTGGCGGTTCGACAGCAACTACAACACGAAGGCGATCGGCTCGTTGACCCTCGTGCGGAACCCGTCGTGGAACCCGGCGAGCGACCCACTGCGCCTCGCGCTCCCAGATCAGATCGAGATCGAGGGAGGGCGGTACGGCGCGCTGTTCAAGGAGCAGGCGGCCGGGGAACTCGACGTCGTTGTTCGACGACACACCGCCTCCGTCGATGCTCCGGCGGTATCTGAACGACCCGACGCTCCGGCCGCTCGTGCAGAGCATCGACACGGGCAACCTGATCATGGCCGACTTCGTCCTGACGCAGCCTCCCTTCGACGATCTGGCGGTTCGACTCGCGGTGGCGTATGCCCTGGATCGCCGCGCCATGCTCGGTGTTATCCGGGACGGCTATGGGTTCGGAGGATCGATCCTGGCCAACCACTACGCCTCCGACTCGAGCGAGGAGGGTCTCGCGGCGGGTTGGGATCCGTTCCCGGGCGCAGGGGGTGCTCCGGACCTCCAGGCCGCGCGACGAGAGATGGCCCGGTCGCGCTACGCGACGGCAGGCCGGTGCACCGATCCGGTGTGCCGCGGCGTGACGGTCTACGTCCAGCACGACATGCGCCCGATCGTGGACGGCGTTCGGCGCACCCTCGCTGCCCTCGGCATCGAAGCGACGGTGAAGGTGCCGGACGACTTCTACGGGGTCTGCACCGACCCGCATCCAGATCCGCGTCCAGGCATGTGCATCGGTGACGGCTGGTTCCCGGACTTCCCGAGCGTCGGCAACCTGATCGTGATCAACTTCGCAGGGCCGGGCGTCACCGCTTCCTACGGGATCACGCACATGGGCGCCCCCTCGTCGCAGCTCGCCAGGCTCGGCTCACCAGTGCGCACGGTACCGACGATCGACCCGGAGGTCGCGGCGTGCAACCAGGAGCCAGGTCCACGCGGCATCGCGTGCTGGACCCGGTTGGATCAGTACCTGGTCACGAACGTGATGCCCGCTGTGCCACTCGCGTTCGGCAGCTCCATCAGGATCGCCTCGCCGTCGCTCACGTCCTTCTCGTGGGACCTGGCGAACCAGGCGCCGTCGCTCGATCGGCTCGGTGTGTCCGCCTCCTGAGCTGCGTCACGACGGTTGGACGGCTACCCACACCGAGCCGTCCGCAGCGGTCGTGAGCGCGACCGGCGCGGCTGAGACCGTTAACGACGTCGCGACGGTTCCCCCCGACGGATCGATACGGATGACCTGCCGCGAGATCGCGCACGCGACCCAGACACCATCCTGGTTGATCGCGATCGATGCCGGGCCGTTGCACCCCTGGGCGCCGACGTCGACCGATGTCCGAACCGATCCGGTCAGCGGGTCGAGCGCGTAGATCGCGTCCTCGTGTTCGCTCGCGACCCACACGGCGTCCGGGCCGACGGCGATCGCGGTGGGTGGCCCGCCGACCGTGTACGTGCGGATCCGGTGTCCTCCGCCGGCGTCCACCCGGTAGAGGTTCGACGACAGCGCGTCCCCGACCCACACGGCGGCGCCGCCGAGCTCGCCGAACGCGATCGCGTCGGGTCGCGCGGGCGGCTCCGACCGAGGCAGGGCGATCGGCTGGGTCGTCTGTGAGACCGGGTCGTAGCGCGTCACCGTGGCGGTTGTCGGATCGGCGACCCACACGGAATCCGCGCCGTACGCGATCGCCTGGGAACCGATCGGAGTATCGAATGCGCTCGTGACCTGTCCGCTGCTCGGGTCGAGCCGGCTCACCGCACCGTCGGCGCCCCCACCCGTTCCGAAGCCGGCGGTGATCCACACGGCGCCCGCTCCGGTGGCCGCGTTCGTCGGGACGCCCACGGTGCCGCGGGAGCCGGTGGAGTCGTCACCCTCTTGCACCCAGTAGATCTGCGACTGCCGGTCCGTGATCCACACGCGTCCTTCGCCCTCGGTGATCGCCAACGGGAACGAACCCACCGGGATCGGTCGATCGAAGCGCTCTCCGTCGATCCGCGCGACCGTGCCTGCTCCCGGGACGTAGGCCGGCTCCGGTCGGGTCACGACGAACGCGACCCCGATCAGGGCGAGGACGGCGACGATCGCCGCGGGGAGGAGCCAGCGCCTGCGGACCACCGGCGGTGGCCCGGCCGACGCGCGCTGGCGACGCTCCGACGCCACGGTCGCATCTTCGACCGGCTCCGGCCGAAGCCGATCATCGACCTCCATGACGTCGAAGAGCGTCCAGTTTCCCGGAACGCCCTTCAGCTCGAACACCCCACGCTCCGCGAGTCCGAACCGGGCGCCGGCCACGAGATCCTTGACGGTCTGGGTGATCAACACCTCAGCCGCGCCGGCTTGCGCCATCACGCGCGCACCCGTATGGACCACGATCCCGTGCGCGTTATCGCCTTCCCGCTCGACCTCGCCGAAATGGACGCCGGCCCGG
The DNA here is from genome assembly GCA_963765865.1 of uncultured Actinomycetes bacterium. Classification (GTDB taxonomy): domain Bacteria; phylum Actinomycetota; class UBA4738; order UBA4738; family HRBIN12; genus AC-51. The sequence goes on along the minus strand of CAVXYE010000015.1, from coordinate 44,646 downwards.
ATGTCCAGACCGAGGTCCTGGACCTTCCGAACGGCGGCGAACGCGCAGCGCACCGCGTCGGCGGGCCCCTCGAAGACCGCGAAGAAGCCGTCTCCGGCCGTGTCGACCTCGCGGCCGCGATGTGCTTTCAGCTCACCGCGGATCACGCGTCGCTGGGCGGCGAGGAGTCGTGACCACCGCTGATCGCCGAGTTCGCGAGCGAGCTCCGTCGAGCCGACCACGTCGGTGAACAAGACGGCGCGCAGCACGCTGGATGATGACCTCGGCACGGCCGAAGTCTGCCTCTGGAGGGGCTTCGTTGGGAAGGCCCAACGCCGGGAGCAGCGTCCTTACCTCGCACGGGATGGAGGACGAAGCCGATGTACCTGCCGCTCAGGCTCGGATCCCGAGCGCGAAGCGGAGCGCGTGATCGAGCGCAGCCAGTTCGTCGGCCGAGAGCGCGCCGACGGGATGCGGCCCGAGAACCTCCTTGGGGATCGTCTGGAGCGAGTCGCAGCCGGCCACCGATCGTCCGCGCAGGCCGTGCTGCCGGCCGAGTGGGAACTCGCTCGGGATGCCGCGGATCGTTCGGGTGATCGGTGCAACCGTCACGGCGGTCCGGACGGCGATCGCGGCGGTGCGGGTCACGAGCAGAACGGGACGTCGCCCGACCGGAGCCGGGAGCCGAGCCCAGTAGATCTCTCCGCGACGCACACGCTCTAGGGGTCTGGCCAGACGCCGAGGCCGAGCGAACGGAGCCCAGCGAGGTCATCGAGGTCCTCCGGGATACGTTTGTACGCCTGCGCGTACCGGAGGTCCGCGACACCTTCGGCGACGGCGTCGAGGTAGAGATCCAGGGCTCGCCGGATCACGCCGCTCCGGCTATCGCCGGCCGCGTCGCTGAGGACGTCCAGTCGGGCGACCTGGGCATCGTCGAGCTGCACGAGGACCTGCTTGCGAGACATCCGTGCGACCATAGCATATGAACTACCATATGGTTCGAGGTGCCGATGTGATGGGTGTCACGTTCGGGCCACTGAGCCGATTCAGACGATCGCCCCGCGAGCCTTCAGGATCTTCACGAGCCGGTCCCGGGGGAGAGCCGGCGAGCGGTGTCCCCGGAACCCGATCATCTCGCTGTTGGCGACCAGGGAATCCACGACCGCTTCCTCGGTGGCTTGCACGACCGCTTCATAGAACGGGTCGAGGTATCCCCACGGAACGAATCTGATCTCATCGTAGGGACGGCCGCGCCCGTACAGGGTCTCGGATCCCGGGGTGAACGAACCGGCGTTGGCGGTCGAGAGAGCGATGAAGATGTCGCCGGAGAAATGCGAGCCGGTGGTTCCGGTGCGAGCGAGTCCCAGGGTTACCCGGCGGGCGAGTGCCTCGCATTGGCCCGGGAGCAGCGGTGCGTCGGTCGCCACGACCGCGATGCACGAGCCGGCCCCGGCCGGGGAGAAGTACTCCTCCAACGGGTTGTCGTCGGCGAGTTCCGCACCCAGCGGCACGCCCGCGATGACGAGCTCGTGGCGTGCGCCGAAATTCGTCTGCACGAAGACGCCGACCGTGTAGGAGGTGCCGTCGTGCTCAACGATGCGCGAGGACGTTCCGGAGCCGCCCTTGAACTCGTAGCAGTTCATCCCGGTGCCGCCGCCGACCGAGCCTTCGTCGATGGGGCCGGAGCCTGCTGACTCCAGCGCCGCCAGCCCGACGTCCACGGTCACGTGACCACCGTTGATGTCGTTCAAGTAGCCGTCATACGTCTCGGCAGCAACGGGGAGCAGCCACGCCTCGGCCAGTGTCCGGGTGATGCTTCACCGTCCAGCGGATGATCGATGCGTGTGCGATCCCGACCGCATGGGTGTTCGTGATCGCGATGGGACCGGCCATGGTTCCCGATTCCTCGATCCACGAGACGCCGGTCATCTCGCCGTTGCCGTTCTGGGAATGGACGCCGGCGGCACACGGGTCGCCGGGGTTCGTTCGACCGCGCGGGTGGATCGCGGTGACCCCGGTCCGGACGTCGTCCCCTTCGATCAGCGTGGCGTACCCGACCTCCACGCCGGGTACATCCGTGAGGGCGTTGTTGGCCCCGGCGATGCCCGCGAAGGGGATCCCGAGGGCGCGAGCTCGAGGCTTCCCGGTCGGCGTCTCGAGGATCGGTGTTTCCGCCGTCATCGCCATGGCTCCGTTCTCGTGACCTAGCGACAGGGCGCGTACGGGAGATCGAAGAGGTCGTCGGTCTTGCGGATCGAGTTGAAGTCCCACCGCGTCGAGTTCGCTCGTGGGCAGAACTTGGCCGGCGCAAGCTCGTACTCCACGTTGAACACCGCCTTGCCGTACCGGGTCGGCCATGCCTGCAGGGCATCGCACTCCGAGAACTGCCAGCACTCCTCGTTGATCGCGAAGTCGAAGTAGGGCTGCAGCGCGCCCGCCTGGCTCAGGTCGTTCTTCAGCCCGACCGCGAAGCCCACCCGGTGCGCGAGGTTCGCCAGCGTCGCGTTGTACTGCCGCTGCGTCGCCGCGCCGATCGAGAGTCCGCTGTCGCTCTGCCACCCGTCGACGTCGTCGAACTCGATCGCGTCGACGCCGATCAGCTTCGCTTCCTTCAGGCGCGCGAGCATCTCGTCCAGCACGAACCGCTGCGTGGTCTCGGACTGGCCCGTGTTCGGGTTGATCCCCCTCATGTTGGTGTTGATGTTCAGCCAGTACTCATCGGGGAAGTTGCTGAGCGGGTTCCCGAACAGGCATCCGTCACAGCTCTGATCGAACGCCTGCATCTCCGGGAAGTCCGGTCGCCACGTCTCGGCCGTGCCGGCATCGATGTAGCCGATGACCCTCGCACCCCGGACGTGCAACGCTTGAACGGCCGCGTAGTTCAGGACGGAGTAATCCTGCGGCGAGTAGCACTTTCCGTCCTGCAGGATGTCGATGTCGAAAACCGTCGGCGCGACCGTCCGGCCGGTCGCGAACGACGTGCCCGTCACACCGATGTTGACGAAACCGGTGCTCTTGTACCGACATCCACCGTTGACGCCGGGCGACCCTTGCAACTGGTATTGCCACCGGGCCTTGACGGAGGGCTTCCAACAGGGGCCCGTCGACTGGTTGCACGGCACGGGCGCTGGCATGAGCGCTGCTGAGGAACGAGCACCCGTTCCCGAGGCCGGGATCGCCGACAGGAGCACGACGGAGAGCCCGAGCGACAGCGATAGGACCAGGAGTTCGACGCGCGACACATGGGTCTTCATCTCTGCCTCCCTACGTACGCGGCACAGGACCCTTCATTCAAGTACGCACCGATCGCCTCGCACAAGCGCGAGTTACGGCCGCAGCGAGAAGGGCGGATACCGGTCCGTCACCAGCGTGAACGCGTACGCGACGACCCGCTGACCCCATCGAACGACCCCTTCGACGAAATCGAAGATGCCTCTCGGGTACCGCCCGGTGAACAGGATCGCGAACCAGGCCACGATCACGACGAAGAAGACCGCGATCCACAGGAACGCCAAGACGATGAAGTGGGGGATCACCAACAGCCACTTCACCAACGGGAGGAACCTGTTCAGTTCGCGCGGCACGTCGGGATAGACGTAGTCCAGGCGAAGCCCCTGTTCTTGGTCGGTCGAAGGGTACCGGTCGTCCATGAGCAGGACGTAGACGAGCACACGGTTCGTGAACCGCTGCAGCTCCAGGTTCCAGTCGAACCACCATCGCGGGTACTTCTGGCGGAACAGGATCATCAGCAGCGGCCCGAGGAACAGCAGACCCCCGGCGCCGGCCACCACGTGCACGGTCCCCGACGACGAGTAGTAGGACCATGTGGTGCCGCTCACGGCCCCGAGCACGATCATGATCGGGATCGCGACGAAGATGCGGAAGGCCGTCGAAAGCCGATCGAGCGGTCGATCGGGGTACTCGACGGACAGGTTCACCGGATATGCCGGCGGTGGCGGCGGTGGTGGTGGTATCGCCATCGTTCTCCTCCCCTTACGGCTGACAGGGCGATTCCACGCCTTGGCGCGATCTTCCGCAAACCGTCCTGCGACGGATGCCAGCCAAGGACCCGAAGCCGCAGGCCGTCATCACGCTCTTTCTCGGTCTCGGCCACCGCCGCCGATGCAACAATCTAGGGATGCCCGAGCCCGCTGAGGTCGACGAGGTCGCGCTCCGCGCCTCGTGTACGCGCTCCCTGTCCTGGCACGGGAATCGTCGACCGGCCGATCTCCTTGCGGAGCTCTCCGACGACATCACGCCCGACCGATACGGGGACGGCGGTGCGGTCGCCGAGCTCGAGGCGGAGGTTGCGTCCGTGCTCGGCAAGCCGGCCGCGGCATTCCTCCCCAGCGGCACGATGGCCCAGCAGGTGACACTTCGTGTGCACGCGGACGCGCGAGGACGGCGGGTCGTCCTCTTCCACCCCACCTGCCACCTCGATCACCACGAGGGCGGCGGCTACCGGCGGCTGCACCAACTCGTCGGCCGGCCCGTCGGTGACGAGCTGCGGTTGATAACGATCGAGGACTTGCGGTCGGTTGCCGAGCCGCCGGCAGCCCTGCTCCTCGAGCTCCCCCAGCGGGAGATCGGCGGACTGCTCCCCGCGTGGGACGAGCTCGTCGAGCAGGTCGACTGGGCCCGAGAGCGCGGAGCCGCCGTGCACATGGATGGCGCTCGACTCTGGGGATGCGAGGCCTACTACGGACGAACGCTCGCGGAGATCGCCGGCCTGTTCGACACGGTCTACGTTTCGCTCTACAAGCAGCTCGGGGGCATCACCGGCTGCTGTCTCGCCGGCCCCGAGGACGTCGTCGCCGAGGTGGGCGAATGGCGGAAGCGCCACGGCGGCACGCTCTACGCGATGTGGCCGTATGCGGCGTCCGGGCTTGCGGGGCTGCGGACGCGGCTCCCGCGGATGCCGGCGTACCAAGAACACGCTCTCGCGATCGCTGAGGCAGTGAAGGAGATCCCCGGCGTCGAGGTCGTCCCCGACCCGCCGCACACCCCGATGATGCACCTGCTTTTGCCGGTTGGAGCCGACGAGCTCCGCGCGTCCGCGTTCGCGATGGCCGAGCGCGAAGGGATCTGGACGTTCGCGCACCCGATGCCGACGGGTTCGGCCAACCTCCAGCGAGTCGAGCTTGAGGTGGGCGACGCCACGCTGGAGTTCACCCCTGATGAGTTCGTTGACGTGCTCCGGCGCCTGCTGGCTGATCGAGGTTCCACAAGACGACCGCGTTACGCGCGACCGAGACGCTGATCGACGCCGAGATCGTCGAAGAGCCGCTGGCCGGTGTGGGGTGTCCCGCTGGATCGCGCCGCGCACGCACCGGGCATCCGACGTCACGATGCGTGAGACGGTCAAGTACCTCGACGCCACACGGGCCGAGCGGCTGATGTGGGCGTATAAGGAAGGTCGCCCGGCCTTCGGCCTTACGCGGACGGATAAAGTGTCCGGATGCGGTACGGCGCCTTCGTCGAACAGGTCGACCACCTCGGCACGCGGCTCGCTGACACCGCCGAACAGGACCTTGAAGTCGCCGTTCTCACCTGCCCGGGCTGGTCGGCGAGCGATCTCGTGCGCCACGTCGCGCAGGTGTACGAGCACAAGATCGCCTCGACGGAGTTGCAGCGCGCTCCCGACCCGTGGCCTCCCGAATGGCCCGCCGATCGCGATCCCGTCGAGTGGTTCCGTGAAGCGCACGGCCGGCTGCTCGCGATGTTCCGGGTCCACGAGCCCACCGATCCGTCACCGACCTGGTGGCCCGACGACCAGACGGTCGGGTTCTGGGCGCGCCGGATGGCGCACGAGACGGCGATCCACGGCGCGGACGCTGAGTTGGCGTTCGGTCCCGCGACACCCCTGAACGCGGCGCTCGCCGTCGACGGCATCGACGAGATCCTGAAGATCATGCTGGCCGGCGACTGGTCGGAGGCGCCGAGTCCGGAGAGCATCGGGCAGCGCGTGGCCGTCGTGGGAGGTGACCGCACCTGGATCATCACCTTGGGGCGGACCGCGATCCAGGTCGCGGAGGGTTTCCTCGACGGCGCCTCGGCCACGGTCGGGGGCGAACCCTCGAACGTCGATCTCTGGCTGTGGGGGAGAGCGCCGGAAGAGGCCCTCGAGGTGTCCGGCGAGCAGAGCGACGTGCGGTTGTTGCGGGAGCGGCTCGTGCTCGCCACGCAGTAGCCGATGACGGATATCCAGCCAGAGCTGTGGGTCGATGACCCGCGTGAAGCGCTCGAGTTCTACGGAGCCGCGTTCGGCGCCACCGTGCTTCATCTCGTGGGAGAGGGAGACGACATCGTTGCGCAGCTCGGCGTCGACGGAGCGGCGTTCTGGATCGCGCCTGCATCATCGACGATGAAGCGGCTGAGTCCCCGCGCGATCGACGGTGCTGCGACCGGCCGGACGTTGCTGGTGGTCGATGACCCAGACTCCGTCGTTCGCCGAGCCGTGGCCGCGGGAGCGACGTTGTCCTCCGATGTGCAGGACGAGTATGGCTGGCGGCTGGGCCGGATGATCGACCCATTCGGACACGAGTGGGAGATCGGCGCACCACTCGGACCCTGGCCCCCGGAAGCATGACATCCATCACTTCACGAGCGGAGCGTGTGTTTCCTATGCGACGTTCTCCTTCGACGACGGTTGAGGGATCCGTTCCGCTCGGAGCAGCTCGACGACGATCAGATACGTGCTCACCAGCAGCGCCGGCACGTACATGGTGACGATCAGCCAGTTCACACCGAGCGGCTCGTCGAACACGCTGAACCGCATCGATTGGACGATCGCGTTCGCCGTGTCGAGCAACCCCACCGCGACGAAGACCCAGACGAACCGGATCGCACGACTGCCCCTGGCTCGAAGGGCGATCAGCGTGACGAGGGCGAGCACGGCCGTCGCGATATCTCCGTAGCCGATCATCTCGCGGAACTCCGCCGGCACGCCGGGGCCGACCGAGCCCGGCGCGAGGATCGAGCCTCCCGCGATCCTGAAGACATGCACCCAGATCAGCGGTACGAGCGCGACCACCGGGGGGAGGCCGGAGAGCCGCGGCCAGACGTACCAGCGGGCGAGGAGGGCATACGCGACCAGGGCGAAGGTGAACTGGATGGAGAACAGGACGATCGGGTCGATCCCCATCGGGCTCAGACGGATCCGGGGGTGACCGCGAGCTGACGCATCAGGGAGCCCATGTCGAAGACGCCCCAGTGCTCGGCGATCAACCCGTCCTCCGTGAAGCGGCAGACGTCCGAGGCGTAGACGGAGAACGAGTTGCCCGTCGCGGGGATCCCCATGAACGCGCCCTCATGGGTGCCTTCCATGCGGTTGTGTGCCGCCACCAGATCGCCTTCGGCAACCATGTGCTCGTTCCGGAAGCTGAGATCCGGGAATGCCTCGATGAACATCGCGAACAAGCGCTTGAAACCTTCGCGACCCTCGGTGAACTCGGGCGGCAGGTTCGGGTCGTGATCAGGGCGGTCGGGCGCGATCAGGTCGTCGGCCGCGTCGACGCGATGAGCGTTCATCACCTCGTCATACAAGCGTTGGAGGCTCTGCTTGTTCCGCATGGGGTCCATCGGTGGCTCCTTCCCTAATCTCGTGCGTCTAGTCGGTTGCGGCCCAGGGATCCGGTTCGGGGGTGCCGCCCTCGGCGGCGATCACGAGGCGTGGGAGATAGTGATCCCATCCCTCGGCGCTACCGGCCCGGATCAGCATCGGGCACGCCGCTGTGCACCAACCGGACGCGCGTCCCGTCTCCGTCGGGGATCAGCGTGATCTCGACCGTGGTCGTTCCGGGCGGGACCGGAGAGCCCTGCGACTCCCATCCGAACGTGAACACCACGCGGCGTGGTGGGTCGATCTCCACGTACTCACCGCGGGCGGCGTCGTGACCGGTCACGTCGATCCAGAAGATGCCGCCCGGCCGAGGATCGAGCTTCGCGTCGACCGCCTTCCAGACGACCATCTTCTCGGGGTCGGTGAAGAACGGGAACACCACCTCGGGCGGAGCCGCGATCACGACCTCGCGCACGATGTCGGGTGCGGTCGCCATCATGATCCGCCCTTCGATCCTGTCTCGGCCGCATGTTTGATCGCGTGGAGACCCTCGTCCCAGAAGCTCTCCAGGAATCGTCGGAGCTCCGCGATCGACTCCGTCCTCGCCGTGTAGAGACGTTGGGTTCCGTTCCGCCGCTCCTCGACGAGGCCCGCTTCCCGGAGGACGCGGAGGTGCTTCGAGATCGCGGGCCTGCTCACGTCGAAATGGCGTGCGATGTCCCCCGCAGCTCGTTCCTGGCTCCACACGAGCCTGAGGATCTCCTGCCGACGAGGTTCCGCGATGGCCTTGAGCGCGAGCTCCACGGCGCTGACCGTAAACGCCCGGTTACGTATCCGTCAAGTTACAGAGAAGAGGCGGGGGTAACTACCAGGGCCGTCATCGCTTGTCCTCGATGGTGAACCCAAGCTCTCCGAGCACCGCGACGGCGCCGCTCTTCCCGCCCTCGAAATCAGCGGAGCCGAGGCGCCGGCCCGTCGCGAACTCATACGCCGTACCCAAGATCGCCTTGTGGGGGTAACGGTGCTCGTCCCAGATCAGCTCGTAACTCCTGCTCGGGCCGAAACCGTGCTCAGCGAAGAACCGCTCGGGCCCCAGTCGGTCGTATTCCTCGATGGCGCGCACCACGTCGTCACGGCCCACGACTTCGCGCAACTTGGCAAGTGCACTTGTCATCCCTTCGGCATCGTAGAGCAACGGTGGAACGTGCGGAGAACCGTTGAGATAGGCTCCCGCGCATCTCGACACGAGGGGGCGCCATGAAGACGTTCGAAGCGACGACCACGATCAGCGCGCCGCCCCAGGCGGTCTTCGACTACGTGAGCGACTTCACGAAGCACGGCGACTGGGCGGGGCACGGTCTGCAGGTCACGAAGGACTCCGACGGCCCGGTCGCGATCGGGTCGACCTACTCGACGGTTGCGAAGCAGTTCGGCACTCAGCGCGAGCACAGCACGGTCACCGAATTCGAGCCCGGCAGGGTCTTCGGCTGGGACTCGAAGGGGGCGCTCGGCACGGTCCACCATCGGTTCACCGTGGCGGCTGCCGACGGCGGAACGAACCTCACGAAGAGCGCGGAGTTCCTGGACCGCTCGTTCCTGGCCAAGATGACGGGTTGGAAGATCTCGCGGGACCTCCCGGCGGGACTCCATGCAGACGTCGAGAAGATCAAGGCCCGCCTCGAGTCACCGTCGAACTAGAGCTTCGGCGAACTCAGCCTGGGATCCCTCGCGCCACTACGAGCCACATCGCGAGAACCTCGAGGCGCTTTCGCGCTGAGCGGCTGAACCAGTGGGGCGTCAGGGTCAGGCAGCCCGATGAGCCGAGCGAAGTGCACAGAAATCTCATCCCACCAGGTCGCGTGATTCCACGCGGATCTCGTGGTCCCCAGTTCCACCGAGCCGAGTGGGGAGGGTGTCCGGGCGGTTGACAGTCTCGACCTCCCCATGGCATCGTGAGGTGCAATCGTTTGCATAGCCCACGAGCTGGATCCGGGATGGGGTATCCGACATGACCTCCGCGAGCCTGGGATGGATCGGCGCCGGCCGGATGGGGACCGTGCTCGCGGAGCGACTGCTCCGTTCGGGCCACGATGTCGCGGTCTACAACCGGACCCCTGCGAAAACGGCACCGCTCGAGGCTCTCGGTGCGATCGCGGTGGAAACTCCGTCGGAGCTGGCCGAGCGCGACATCGTCTTCACGATGATCGGCGGTGACGACGATCTGCTCGCCGTGACGGACGGGACCGGCGGATTGTTGATGGGCTCCCGCGGCCCCGGACTGCTCATCGACTGTTCCACGGTGTCGTCAGACGTGTCTGAGCGGGTGAGACGCCGAGGCGAAGAGATCGGGACGCGCATGCTCGCCGCGCCGGTGAGCGGGAACCCGAACGTCGCACGGGCCGGCATGCTGAGCCTGGTCGTATCGGGGCCGAGGGAGTCCTTCGACATGGCCCGCCCCTATCTGCACGTGCTCGGACGGTCGGTCACGTACGTCGGTGACGGCGACGTGGCACGGCTCGTCAAGATCGGGCATAACCTGCTGCTCGGGGTCGTGGCCCAATGTCTGGCAGAGATCACGGTCCTCGCCGAACGTGGCGGAGTCGCTCGCTCGGACCTGTTGGCCTTCATCAACGACTCGGTCATGGGCTCAACGTTCACGAGGTACAAGACTCCGGCCCTCGTGAACCTCGACTTCCATCCCACGTTCACGGGGCACCTCCTGCGAAAGGACCTGGAGCTCGGCCTCGAAGCGGGACGAGATCTCCACGTGCCGCTTCCGGTCACGGCGGCGGTGCATGAGGTGGTGAGCGCTCTGGTGAGTGGGGGCTATGGAGACGAGGATTTCGCGGCTCTCCTGTTGCTCGAGGCGGCTGGCGCCGGCGTTCAGCTCGAGCCAGAGCGGGTCGACGTCGATGACGGACTGCACCCGATCGACGACCTCGCGCGAGCCGCGCGCGGGGAGGCATGATGTCGGAGTTCGCGCAGAGCGCTATCCCGGCGCCCGGAACGATGTATGTCGACTTCGAAGAGCGTGTCAACTTCGAGCGCCTGCGAACGTACAGGCTCGCGCGTGCGAGAAGCGCGCTGGGGATCTCGGAGCTAGGTGCCCTCTTGTGCTTCGACATGAACAACATCCGCTACCTCACGAGCACCAACATCGGCGAATGGGCACGGGACAAGCTGATGCGCTTCGCGCTGCTGGCCGGAGATGCGCTTCCCGTGCTGTGGGACTTCGGGTCCGCCGCCAAGGCGCACCGCCTCCACTCGCCGTGGCTCCGGCCGGAAGATTCGCGGGCGGGTATGACCGGTCTGCGTGGGTCGATCGCGTCGGAGGCCGGCTTCTTCGCGCGCGCCGCCCGCGAGGTGAAAGAGGTCCTCGACGAGGCCGGCGTCGGCGATATGCCGCTTGGCGTGGACATCACCGAGATCCCGATGATGGCCGCTCTCGCCGATCTGGGCATCGACGTCCGGGACGGCCAGCAGACCATGCTCGATGCGAGACAGATCAAGTCACCTGACGAGATCCTGCTGCTGTCGACGGCCGCGGCGATGGTGGACGGCGTGTATCAGGACATCTACGAAGCGCTGAAGCCCGGCGTCCGCGAGAACGAGATCGTCGCGATGGTGAACGACCGTCTGTACCGGATGGGATCGGACGATGTGGAGGGCGTGAACGCCATCTCGGGCGAGCGGTGCAGCCCGCACCCGCACATCTTCTCCGACCGGATCATCCGGCCCGGCGAGCAGGCCTACTTCGACATCATCCATTCGTTCAACGGCTACCGGACCTGCTACTACCGAACGTTCGCCGTCGGGCGCGCGACCAGCAGCCAGCGTGACGCATACGTGAAGGCGCGGGAGTGGATGGACGTCTCGATCGACCTCGTGAAGCCGGGCGTCACGACGGACCAACTGGCGGCGGTCTGGCCGACGGCAGGGGAGTTCGGGTTCGCCGATGAGATGGAGGCGTTCGGACTGCAGTTCGGGCACGGGCTCGGCCTCGCGCTGCACGAGCGGCCGATCATCAGCCGCTTGAACTCCCTCGATCACCCGATCGAGCTGCAGGAAGGGATGGTCTTCGCGCTCGAGACGTACTGTCCGGCCGACGACGGGCATTCCGCGGCACGGATCGAGGAGGAGATCGTCGTCACCGAAGGCGGTCACGATCTGCTCACGCTGTTCCCGGCCGAGGAGCTCGTCGTCACGAACCCCTACTAGATCCGGAAGGAGATGGGGTGGAGGACCTGACCACTGGGGCGGCGCCACCGGTACCGGGCGTCGATCCCGCCCGGGTCGGGATGTACCGGTTGATGGCGCGGCTGCGAGCCTTCGAGAAGCGCGCCTACGACCTCTTCCTCCAGAACCTGGTGAAGGGGACGAGCCACCTGGGGCTCGGTCAGGAAGCGATCGCCGCCGCCTACGGCGTCGCGATGCGCGCCGACGACTACACGTTCTGCACCTATCGGGGACACGACCACACGCTCGCTCGGGGCGTCCCGATGGGGCCGGTGATGGCAGAGCTGCTCGGCCGCGAGGGTGGTCTGATGGCGGGGAAGGGCGGCTCGATGCATCTGACCAGCGTCGAGCACGGGGTGATGGGGTCCTACGCGATCGTCGGGGCGCATCTGCCGATCGCGGCGGGCGCCGCGTGGTCGGCACAGGTGCGGGGCTCCGGGCAGGTCGCCGTCTGCTTCTTCGGTGATGGCGCCACGAACATCGGGGCGTTCCACGAGGCGCTGAATCTGGCGGCCGTCTGGCGCCTGCCCGTCGTGTTCGTGTGCGAGAACAACCTCTACATGGAGTACACGCCGATCGAGGCGGTGACGGCCGTGAAGCATCCCGCGGCGGACCGCGCCTCTGCCTACGGCTTGGAGTCCATCCTCTTGGACGGGAACGACGCCGACGCGATGCTCGACGTCGCGCGCTCGACGATCGGGCGAGCGCGCGACGGCGAGGGTCCGTCGCTCGTCGAGGCCGTCACCTATCGGCACGGCGGCCATTCACGCGCGGATCCGGCCAAGTATCGGCCGGAATCCGAGGTGCAGGACTGGTTCGCTCGGGACCCGGTCATCCTCTACCGGGCGGTCCTCGAGGCAGCCGGGGCGCCCACGGAGATGCTCACCGCGATCGAGGCCGACGCCGACCGCGAGGTCGACGAAGCGACCGAGATCGCCACGGCGTCGCCGAGGCCCGCGCTGGCGTCGATCGACCGGGACGTCTGGAGCGATGGAGGGTCGGCATGGCGGAGCTGACCTACCGGCAAGCCGTCGCCGAGGGGATCGCGCAGGAGATGGAGCGCGACCCGCTCGTCTACCTGCTCGGCGAAGATGTCGCGGACGCCGGGGGCGCGTTCAAGGCGACGGTCGGTTTGCTCGATCGGTTCGGGTCCGAACGCGTCCGCGACACGCCGATCTCGGAAGAGGCGATCGTCGGGGCGGCGATGGGCGCCGCGATGACCGGGCTCCGTCCGATCGCCGAGATCATGTTCTCGGACTTCCTGGCCACGTGCTGGGATCTGATCGCGAACCAGATCGCCAAGACCCGATACATGACGAACGGCCAGGTGTCGATCCCGCTCGTGATCCGCACGGCGAACGGCGCGGGATCGCGCTTCGGCGCGCAGCATTCCCAGAGCCTCGAGAACTGGGCGATGGCCGTTCCCGGCCTCAAGGTCGTGGCGCCGGCGACCCCGGCGGATGCGAAGGGGCTGCTGGCCGGCGCCGATCCGCGACCCCGACCCGGTCATCGTCTTCGAGCACAAGTCCCTCTACGCATCCAAGGGCGAGGTGCCGGAGGGTGAGCACGTGGAGGAGCTCGGTCGCGCCCTCGTGCGTCGGGAGGGAGCGGACGTCACGATCGTGGCGCTCGCCGCGATGGTGCCTCGCGCGCTGGAGGCGGCCGAGCAGCTCAGCACCTCTGACGTCGATGCCGAGGTGATCGACGTGCGCTCGCTCGTCCCGCTCGACATGTCGACGATCGGAGCGTCGATCGCGAAGACGTCGCGCTTGTTCACGGTCGAAGAGAACCCCCGTCTCTGCGGCTGGGGAGCCGAGATCGCGTCGATCGTCGCGCAGGAGCTGTTCGACGACCTGGACGGACCGATCGTGCGGATCACCACGCCGCACGTCCCGCTCCCGGCCGCCGACGAGCTCGAGGACGCCACCGTTCCTTCGGTCGAGGCGATCGTCCGGGCCGTGCTCGACGCCACCGGCTGAGCGCCGCGGCGGGTCCTAGACTCACGTGCCATGGCGCCCGCGAACCTGAAGGACGTCGCCAGGCTCGCCGGGGTCCATACCGCCACCGCGTCCCGTGCGCTCAACGAACGCACGGCCGGCATGGTGAGCCCCGAGACCGTCGAGCGGGTGCGGGAGGCCGCCGAAGCGCTCGGCTATCGCGTGAATCGGATGGCCCGGGGACTGAAGATGCGCCGGTCGTTCACGGTCGGGATGTTGATCCCCGACATCACGAACCCGTTCTTCCCCCGGATGGTGCGCGGTGCCGAGGACTCGCTCCACGAGGCGGGGTACACGCTCGTCCTGGCCGATACGGACAACGATCCGGACCAGGAACAGCGCCATCGCGACGTCATGCTCGAGCGACAGGTCGACGGTCTCCTGCTCGCGACGGCGCGCCGGCGTGACCGCGTGGTCGACGGGTTGATCGCGGCGGAGGTCCCGTTCGTACTCGTCAACCGAACCGTCGATCGCGGCCGGGTCGCGGCCGTGATCCCCGACGACCGGGCGGGCATGGCGCTGGCTGTCGAGCACCTGTACGCACAGGGACACCGCCGGATCGGGCATGTCGGCGGACCGACGACCACCTCCTCGGGGGCGCGCAGGGCCGAGGGGTTCCTCGAGGCCCTGCGCGCCTGCGAGCTGGAGCCGGGGCCAACGGCCGAAGCTCGCGGGTTCACGATCGAGGCCGGACGCGAGGCGGCGCCCGACGTCCTGAAGGCGTCGGCCCGACCGTCCGCGATCGTTGCGGCGAACGACCTCGTCGCGCTCGGCGTCCTGGATGCCGCCGGCGCGCTGGGATTGTCGTGTCCGGTGGACCTGTCCGTGGTCGGGTTCAACGACATGGCGTTCATCGACCGACTCCGTCCGCCGCTCACCAGCGTGCGGATCGACGAGTACGAGCTCGGATCTGCGAGCGGCGAAGTTGCTGCTCTCCCTGATCGAGGATCCCTCCGCGAAGCGCAGGACGGTGATGCTCCCTCCGGAGCTCGTGGTTCGGGGTTCCACGGCACCCCCGACATCCGATTGACAACCCGACCGCCCCTCTCTACGATGCTGCCACCTCTGCAAACGATTGCACCAAACGATTGCATGAGGCGCGCGCGGGATCGCGCACGGCGGACGCCGAGGGGGAAGGAACGGGCCATGGCTCACGGGCGAGGCGGGTTGTTGGTGGCGATCCTGACAGCGGGGCTCCTGGCGGCATGCTCGAGCAGCAGCGGCGCGAGCTCCTCGAGTAGCGTGAGCGGGAGCACCTCCACCGAACCGCTCGTGATCGGGATCTCCCTGTCGCAGACCGGAGACTTCTCCGATCCCGGGAAGGCCGCGATGCGCGGGTACCAGCTCTGGGCGGACACGGTGAACGCGAACGGCGGGATCCTCGGACGGCAGGTCCAGCTGAAGATCGCGGACGACGCGAGCGATCCGAACCAGGCCGTCACGAACTACGAGAATTTCATCACGAAGGATCACGTGGACCTCGTGTTCGGCCCGTTCTCGACGCTGCTGAGCGTGCCCTCCGCGCAGATCGCGAACCGCAACCACTACGCGTTCGTCGAACCGGCGGGTGGGGGCCCGGATATGTTCGCCGCGAAGCTGCCGAACGTGTTCTTCGTGCAACCGGCGCCGGTGCTCGCCTGCGGCGATCCGTTCGTGAACTGGATCCTCTCGCTCCCGGCCGATCAACGGCCGAAGACCGCCGCCTACGTCTCCCTCGACGACCCGTTCGCATCCCCGATCGCCGACGCGATGCAGGCGAAGTTCGAGGCTGCCGGCATCCAGACCGTCTACAAGCAGATCTACCCGCCCGAAACGACGAACTTCACCCCCATCGTCTCCGCGGCGGCCGCCAAGAACCCGGACATGTGGGTCGGCGGCACGCAGTCCGAGGATGCGTACTCACAGGTGAAGTCGATGATCTCGCTGAACTTCAACCCCAAGTACCTGTATCTGTCGAACGGAGCCAACTCGCCGGTCGAGTTCCCGTCGAAGGTCGGCGCGAACAACGTCAACGGTATCTTCAGCTGTGGCGACTGGTTCCCCGACTCGAACGCGAGCGGCAACCAGGACTTCATCAACGCCTATACCAACCAGTACGGCGGCAACGCCTTCGGGATCGACTCGACCTCGGCCGAGGCCTACGCGGTCGGTCAGCTGATCCAGGCGGTCGCCGCCAAGACCGGATCGATCGACAACCAGACGATCATCAACACGCTGCACAGCGGCACATGGCCGACCGTTGAGGGGAACCTCAGCTGGGACCAGTACGGCATGCCTCAGGGATCCGACATGCTCGTGGAGTGGATCGACCAGAAACTGGTCCCGGTCTACCCTCCCGAAGTGGCCCTGCAGGCTCCCGTGTACCCGAAGCCGAACTGGGGCGGCTAGCCCGGCGGGCGCTGGGGCCGAGGAGGGTCCTCGTGCGCCTGTTCGTGCAAGCCGTCATCCTCGGGCTGTTGGCCGGAGGTGTTTACGCCTTGATGGCGAGCGGGCTTGACGCTCGCGTTCGGGATCATGCGGGTGATCAACGTCGCTCAGGGCGTGATGATCATCCTCGGCGCGTACCTCAGCTACACCCTGTTCACGAACTTCAGCATCGACCCGTTCCTGTCGGTGTTGATCGTCGTGCCGATCGTCTTCCTCCTCGGCGTGGTGATCGAGCTCGCTCTTCATCCGGCCGCTCCGACCCAACGACCGAGAGTCGCTGTCCCTCCTCGTGACCTGGGCCGTGGCGCTCGGGATCGAAGGCGTGCTGGGACTCGTGTACTCCACGACCTATCGCTCGACGATCCCGTCGTACGCGAACGGGTCGTGGACGATCGGAGGGTTCGCGATCCTTCAGGTCCAGGTCTATGCGTTCGCGTTGTCCGTGGTGATCCTCGGCCTGCTGGGGCTCCTGCTCGCGAAGACGAGGTTCGGCCGGGCCGTCCGCGGGCACCGTGCAGAACCCCGCGTCGGCTGCGTTGCTCGGCGTCGATGAACGCAAGGTCGCCGCGATCGGGTTCGGGCTCAGCGTGGCGACGGCCGCGGCGGCCGGAGCCGTCTACGGCGTGGTGACGCCGTTCAACCCCGGCAGCCACTACGACCTGATCTCGTTGCTGCTGACGATCATCGTCCTGGGCGGCATGGGGAGCCTCCTCGGCACGGTCGTCGCGGCGATGCTGATGGGCGTGTCGCAAGCGCTCCTCGCGACCTACATCTCTCCCACCTCGGCGAAGCTCACGTTCTTCATCCTGCTGATCGCGATCTTGGTCGTGCGGCCCCAAGGCCTGTTCGGCGCCGTCGAGCGGGGCAAGCTGTGAGAACGATCGGTCGTTCCGGTGCCGTGGTGAGCTTCGTGATCGTGGCCGGGCTCGTGACGTTCCCCTTCGTCTTCCAGGCGAACTGGGTCGTGAACATCGCGGTGTTCACGATGATGTACGCGGGCCTGGCAACGGCCTGGAACCTGCTCGGCGGATATTCGGGCTACATCTCGTTGGGCAATGCGGCATTCTTCGGCGTCGGAGCCTACGCGATCGCGAACCTGTTCCCCACGAGCGGAGGTCCTCCCGGCTACGCCCCGTTCCTGATCGTTCCGCTCGTCGGCGTCGCCGTGGCGGTCCTTTCGCTCCCGATCGGCTGGATCGCGTTCCGCACCCGGGGGGTGACGTTCGCGATCGTCACGATCTCGCTCCTGTTCGTCGCACAGACCCTCGCGTTCCTCATGCGGTCGTTCACGAAGGGATCCCAAGGGATGGGCGTCGGCGTCCCACTGTTCCCGGTGGAGACCTACGAGCGACCCTTCTACCTGGCCATGCTGGCGATCTTCCTGTTCGCGGTCTTCGTCTGCTGGTACGTCCGGCGGGCGAAGCTCGGTCTCGCGTTGTTCGCGGTCCGCGACGACGAGGATCGTGCGCGCGGCTTGGGGGTCGACACCGAGGTCGCGAAGCTCGCCACCTTCGCGATGAGCATGGGGATCACCGCGATGATCGGCGGGATCTGGGCCTATTACATGACCTACATCTATCCGCAGTTCGCGGTCGACCCGCTGGTCACGATCGGCATGGTGCTGATGGTGTACCTCGGCGGGAGGGGGACGCTCTGGGGCCCGTTGCTGGGCGCGCTCCTGCTCGTGCCTGCGCAACAGTTGCTCGCGCAGAACGCAACGACGGCTCGTTGGTACCTGATCCTGTACTCGGGCGTGTTCCTGGTGGTGATCCTGCTCCTGCCTCGCGGGATCATCCCGTCGGTTCAGGATCTCGTCGCGAGGCTCCGGTCGAGGGAACGTCGGGAGCCATCGCCACCGACGGCGACGGTCCCGCAGGTCCAGACGGAGGTCACGCCGTGAGCGCTCAGACGCTGCTGGAGGTCGATGGCCTGTCCAAGCGGTTCGGCGGGGTCACGGCGGTCAGCGGCACCACGTTCTCGGTCGGGAGCGGAACGATCACCGGTCTGATCGGCCCCAACGGGTCGGGGAAGACCACCGTGTTCAACCTGATCACCGGGTACCTGAAGGCCGATGCCGGCAGCGTGCGGTTCGGAGGTGAACCGGTGCGGCGTCCGAACCCGCGGCGCCTCTACCGGCATGGTCTCTCGCGCACGTTCCAACAGGCACGGGTGTTCCCCGAGATGACGCTCGTGGAGAACCTCGTGGTGGCGGTCGCGATCCCCGCATGGGCGCTGACCCGGCGAGGCATCTCACGCGCGGACGCCGGGCGCGCGGGGGAGCTCCTGGAGCGCTTCGGGCTTGCCGGTCACGCGCACCACCGAGCGGGGGACCTGTCGTTCGGCCAAAGGAAGCTCTTGGAGTTCGCGACCGTGTTGATGGGTCGCCCGCGCCTCGTCCTCCTGGACGAGCCGGCGTCCGGCGTCAACCCGCTGATGATCGAGCAGATGGAGCGCCACATCCGCGACGTGCACGCTGAAGGCGTGACCTTCCTCGTCGTCGAGCACGACATGAACCTCGTGATGCGCCTGTGTGATCCGATCGTCGTGCTCGACCACGGAGCGAAGATCGCGGAGGGGCACCCGGACGAGGTACGGGCGGACCCCGCGGTCCTGGACGCGTACCTCGGGGGCTGACGTGGACGTTGTCCTTTCGATCCGAGGGCTGTTCGCCGGTTACGACAAGGGCGACATCCTTCGAGGTGTCGACCTCGATGTCGAACGTGGCGGCGTCACGTGCGTGATCGGACCGAACGGCGCCGGGAAGTCCACCGTGCTCAAGGTCGTGAGCGGGCTGCTCCACCCGCGGGCGGGCGACGTCGCGCTGAACGGAGAGCGCATCTCTGGCCGGTCGGCGCGGCAGATCCTGGATCGCGGGGTGGTCCACGTGCCGCAGGAACGGAGCCTCTTCCCGTCGATGAGCGTGTGGGACAACGTGCTGATGGGCGGGTACGTGCTGTCCCGCATCGCGCTCCGGCAGCGGATCGAGGAGATCGCGGCGCGGTTCCCGATCGTCCGCGACCGTCGCCGCGAGCGAGCGGGCTCGTTGTCGGGCGGAGAGCAGAAGATCGTGGAGATCGCCCGGGCGATGATGCTGGAGCCGCGGGTGGTACTGATGGACGAGCCCTCGATGGGGCTGGATCCGAAGGCCCGCCGCGTCGTGTTCGGTACGATCCGACAGCTCAACGACGGGGGCGCGACCGTTCTCCTCGTGGAGCAGAATGCACGGTCGGGGCTCGAGATCGCCGGTCGCGGCGCCGTGATGGAGACCGGCGCCGTCCGCCTGGAAGGCCCGGCGCGGGACCTCTTGGACGACCCCGAGGTGGCGCGTCTCTACCTCGGGAGCGCCGCTCGGTCGTTGGAGGACCCGGGGTTCTCGTCCGGCTGAGCTGGGCCCCCACCGTCGCAGGTTCTCACTGCCGGACCCTGTGGTGAACCTGCGCGATTCCGGCCCGGGCGCTGGGCGCTCGCGGTCTGCGGTGATACGAAAGGAGGCGTGACCCGCCTCCGCCGCTTCCCAGGTTCGGTCGTCGCCGTGGTCGTCGTCCTCGTCGTGGTGGCGAGCGCGGCGATCGGGATCTCCAAGGTTCGCGCCCAACCGGCACCGAGTCTGCCGACGATCACGGCCGATCGACTGCTCGCGTCGAGCATCACCGCGCTCGCCGCCCCCCACTCCGTCTCCGGCGACGTCCGCACACGGCTCGACGTGGGACTGCCCGAGATCCCGGCGTCGTTGAGCGGCGCAGCGAGGCGCGGTCGGGATGACCAGCGTGCTCGGCTCGATGGTCGGGAACCAGCGCTTCCGCGTCTGGAGCTCCCATGACGGCATCCGGGTCCAGCACGTGATGGACCTCCAGGAGCAGGACCTGGTCGCCAACCGTTCGGAGGCGTGGTTCTGGGATTCGGCGACCTCGACGGCTACGAAGCTGCGCGCAGCCGGGGTCGCCGCGGCCGTACCCGCTCCACCGACGAGCGTTTCGGCGCAGATCGCGAACGCCGACCCGACGGTGCTCGCGAAGCGTCTGCTCGCGCTCGCGTCCACCTGCGGCGACGTCAGCGTGGCCGATCCGGCCGTGATCGCCGGACGTGACGCCTACGTGGTTCGCTTCACGCCCGCATCGCCCCTGACGCTGGTCGGCGACGTGGCGATCGCGATCGACGCGCAGACGCGCCTTCCGCTCGACGTCTCGATCACCCCGCGAGGCGCGACCGCGCCGGCCGTCGAAGCCGGCTTCACGTCGGTCTCCTTCGGGGCGATCGACCCTTCGATCTTCGCGTTCACGCCGCCGTCCGACGCGACCGTGCGCGATGTCACGGACCGGGTCGCGTCCGCCATCGCCTCCGCGGCCCAACGGAAGGACGTCCCGTCGGGTGAGCACCGACCGGTCACGGCCGGATCGTGTCTCGACATGTCGGTCGCGGTCCCGCTGCGGCAGTCGCTCCCGCCGGAGGTCACAGCCCTGCTCCCGTACGGCGGCCCGCTCTTCTCGGTGATCAGCGTCGAGCGTGACGGGAAGAGCTGGCTCCTCGCCGGGCCGGTGGACATCGCGACGTTGCAGGCCCGCGCTGCCGCGCTGACGTGACGGCAGCGATCCGAGCGGTCGGTCTGAGCAAACGGTACGGTGAGCTGGCCGCCGTCGACGGCCTCGATCTCACCGTCGACCGTGGCGAGCTCTACGGCTTCCTGGGCCCGAACGGTGCCGGCAAGACCACGACGATCCGGATGGCCCTCGGCCTGATCCACCCGACCGGCGGCACGATCGAGGTCCTCGGGTCGAGCGTCACCGCCGGCCGCGGACCTCTCGAGCGGGTGGGCGCGCTCGTCGAGGAGCCGGCGTTCTGGCCGTACCTCTCGGGCCGGCGCAACCTGGAGGCGTTCGCGCGCGCCGGGATCGGCCGGGCGGACATCCGCTCGCGGCTCGGAAGGATCGATGAGGTCTTGCACACGGTCGGGTTGACGGACGCGGCCGGCAAGCGTGTGAAGCAGTACAGCCAGGGGATGCGCCAACGACTCGGCATCGCGCTCGCGCTGCTCGGCGACCCCGAGCTGCTCACGCTCGACGAGCCGACGAACGGGCTCGATCCGTCGGGGATGCGAGAGATCCGAGAGCTCCTGCGCCAGCTCGCCGACCGAGGGACGACGATCTTCATCTCCAGCCATCTCCTGGCGGAGGTGGAAGTGATGTGCGACCGGGTCGGCGTGATGGCGCGGGGGCGCCTGGTCGCCGAGGGGCCGCCGGGGACGCTCCGGGGCACGACCGATCGGATCCGCATCACGGTCGACGACGCGGATGCCGCGCGCGCAGTGCTCGCAGGGTGGCCGGACGTGTCGGTGGCGCCCACGACCCCCGGACCAGGGATCCTCGACGTCATGCTCTCCGACGGGTCGGGAGCGGCCGAGGTGAACGCCGCCTTGGTTCGCGGTGGGATCCGCGTGCATGCGCTCGAACCGCAGCGGGACACGCTCGAAGACGTCTTCCTCCATCTCGTCGAGGGCATCGATGTACCGCGTTGAGCTCTCGAAGCAGGCGCGGCGGTGGCGAACCTGGCTGCTGGCGGCCGCGCTCGCCGGCATCCCGGTCCTCGTGGTCATCGCGGTTCGTCTCTCGCCACCGCCGCCGCAGAACTCGCAGGACGCTCCGCCGTTCCTCCTGCAGATCGTCAGGAACGGGCTGTTCGCTCCGCTCACCGGCCTCGCCCTGGTCCAGCCGCTCTTCATGTCGGTCGCGATCGGTCTGTTCGCCGGCGATGCGATAGCGGGAGAGGCGCAGACCGGCACGCTCCGCTACCTGTTGGTCCGCCCGGTGCGACGGCACCGGCTGATCATGTCGAAGTACGGGGCGGCGATGACGTTCACCGGGACACTGCTGGTGATCGTGATCTGCTCGGGCTTGCTCGCCGGAGGGGTGGTCTTCGGGATCCATCCGATGCCGACGCTCTCGGGCACATCCCTCTCCGTCGTCGACGGCCTCGCAAGGATCTTCGCCTCGGGCGCGTTCATCGTGCTCGCAGCGTCGGGCATCGTTGCGGTCGGCATGTGGATATCGACGCTCACCGACTCGGGTCCGGGAGCGATCGTCGCGACGGTGATCGTCGCGATCGCGAGCCAGATCGCGGATCAGATCCCGAGCCTCCACGCGATCCAACCGTTCCTTCCGACGCACGGCTGGCTCGGGTATACGGGCCTTTTCCGCTTCCCGGTCGATCTGGTCACGATGCGCGAAGGGCTGACCGTGAGCGCGGCGTACACCGCGGTGTTCCTGACGCTCGCGGTGTGGCGGTTCCGAGGCCGCGACATCACGGCGTGAGAGGAGGGGTGGGTCTACGTCGAGCTTCAGACAGCTCGATGAGCCGAGTGGAGGCGCAGCGCGCCGGATACGCCCTTCAACTCGACGGCCCCGATCCCGGTGAACGTCACCGGCGTTCCATCGGCCGCATCCACGACCTCCTGGCTCACCAGCACCTCGCCCGGCCTGGCGTACTCGGCGATCCTGGCCGCGATGTTCACGGTCCGGCCGTAGTAGTCACCCTCCTGGAAGATCACCGGACCGGCGTCGATCCCGACCCGGGCGGGCGGAAGGGCCTGGGTCGCGACTCCCTCCACCATGTCGAGGGCGGCCAGCACACCCTCGCCCGGGTCCGGGAAGTAGAACATCACGCCGTCACCGAGCCACTTCACCGGCCGCCCAGCATGTTCCTGTGAGCGCCGCCGGACCAGGGCGGCCAGCGTCTCCGCCAGCTCCGCCGCGGCCTCGTCTCCTCGCTCCTCGGTCAGTCGCGTGTACCCCGTCAGGTCCAGGAAGCACACGGCCGGCGGATGATGCAGCCGAGTGAGGAGACCGGCCCGTTCCAGCGCATCCTCGACATCCTCGAGGGCGCTCTGGCTCCAGGCGTGTTCCTGCTGGCCGCGGTAGATGGCGACGAGCACCTGCTCCATCATCGGGTTGATCCGGGATCCGAAGTCGGCTTGGGCCTCGAGCATCTGGACCGTCGACATCCCTCCCTCGAGGAGGGGCCGCTCGACGTCGGTGCGCCACCAGTCGGTCTCCGTCTCGGCGATCCGGCGCAGGCTGTCTGCGCAGACCCGAAGCCACCGCTCGATCACGACGGGCCGAACCCCGTTCGAGAGCTGGAGCTCGATCGCCGACACGACCGACAGCTCGTCCTCGCGGACCCGGTCCTCCGGTCGCGGCTCCGCGAAGCCGACGGCCTCGCGAACCACCTTCAGCAGGTCCATGTCGATCCCCGTGCTCTCGCTGAGCTGGCGGAACGTCGTGTCGCTGACCTCGGCGAACCGATCGAACGCGCTCGCATCCAGGTAGGAGAACGAAAGCGTTCCGTCGCGGACGGCGGTGGCCATCCCGTCGAGCGGTACGCCGGCCTCCTCCAGGCCGTGCACCCATCGCGCCCTGAGCACGTCGCTCTGCGAGAAGGCGTCGTCCTGCCCGGGCCGCAGGATCCCGAGCTCGACCAACCGGTCGACGTAGCCGGGATCCACCCCTGCCCTCCGGGCCACCTCCTGGCGCGAGTGCTCACCCACGGGAAACGAGCGTAGCCGCAGCGATCGGTCTCGGCCGGGCATGTGGGAACGCCTACGCCGCCGGGACCTTCTTCTGGGGGTCGATGAAAGGGAGCGTGGCCGTCGTGCCGGTTCGTTCGCCGTCGTCGGCGTGGACGTCGAGCCGTTTGCCCGGTGCTGCCAACCCGATCGGCACCCAGACGTACCCGATGTTCTTCTCCAGGCGAGGTGACCAGCACGCGTCCGTGACGTGCCCGACGCGCTCGCCGTCGACGAACGCCGGCCAGTGCTGCGTGGGCTGGTCGACCGGGTCCCCGTCGAGCTCGATCCCGACGAGCTTGCGCGACACACCCTCGCGCCGGATCCGCTCGAGCGCCTCCTTGCCGATGTAGTCCGCCTCTTGCTCTTCGACCAGGCGCTCGAGGCCGGTGACCTCGAACGGGTTCGTCTCCAAGCCGAAGTCGGAGCCCCAGTCGAAGATGCCGGCCTCGATCCGCCGGATGTCCGACGACGGCGTGACGCGTATCCCGTACGGCTTGCCGGCGTCCAGGATCCGCTCCCACAGGTCGTCGCCGCGGCCCGGGTCGCGCAGGTAGATCTCGTAGCCGACCACCGCGGTCCACCCGGTGCGGCTGATCACGACCGGGATGCCCTCCAGGTCCGTCTGCTCGCACCGGTAGTACCGCAGGTCCAGGATCCGGTCTCCGAACAGGTCGCGCATCACGTCTTTCGACCTCGGGCCCTGCAGCTGGACCGGGTAGACCTCTGGATGGCCGACGTGCACGTCCATCCCCGAGCGCACCGCGACGCCCATCGCGTACAGGCCGGCGTCGGAGTCGGCGAGCGCGAGCCACCACCGGTCCGCCTCGATCCGGAGCAGCACCGGGTCGTTCACGATCCCGCCGTCGGAGGCGGTGATGAGCATGTACTTGCCCTGCCCGACCTCGCAGCTGCTCAGGTCGCGACAGGTGAGCAGGTTCGTGAACGTGCTCGCGTCCGAGCCGGTGATCTCGACGATGCGCTCGACGGCGACATCCCACAGCGTCACGTCGTTCACGAGCGCCCAGTACTCCTCGACGGGGTCGCCGTACGTATTCGGGTGGAGCATGTGCTGGTAGACGTCGTACGCGGAGCAGCCGGCGCGCAGGGTGGCGTCGAAGAAGGGAGAGCGGCGGTACCAGGGGCCGAAGTTCAACGTGGTGCCTGTGGGCGTCGTCAACTGATCTCCTTGGGTCGGTGGGTCGATGCTAGCCGCGGACCCGATCAGGGAGTGAGCTGAAGCGCTCCTGTATGGCGGTTACGGGATCGAACCGGCGGTTCGATAGGCCTCGAAACGCTCGACCACGAGCTCCGGTTCGCTCAGGGCCAGGAGATGGCCGCCGTCGATCTCGTCGGCCTCGATGCCCAGTCGTTCACGGGCGACGCGCCGTTGGAAGTCGGCCGGGAATAGCCGGTCGTCACGACCGACGAGGACCCGCGTCGGCACCTCCGGCCAAGCGTCGAGGGGCCACGGCTCGGTCATCGGGGTCCAGGATTGCTGCGGCTCCTCCTGTCCGAACGCTTCCTCGCGAACCTCCGCCGGAACATCGTGGAAGTAGATGACATCGTCGTCGTCGGCGTCCTCGGGGAAAGGCCGAGCGCGGCCAGGTGATCGCGCATCGCGTCGCCTTGTCCGGTGTTCGACCACCACGCTTCCCCGGTCTCACCGGGTGCCGGGATCATCGCGTTCAGTAACACCAGGAGCTCGACCGGAACCCGCGAACAGACCAGAGGCGCGCTGAATCCGCCGAGCGACTGGGCGACGACGACCACGCCGGTCCGGTCGCCGATCGCCTCCACGGCGACGTCCGCGTACTCCTTCCAACCCGCCGAATCGTCACCCGCCGGGAGAGAGACCGGAACGGCATCGTGGCCCCTAGCCCGCAAGAGATGCGCAACCCGGTACCAGTAACCCCCGTCGCCCCCCGCCCCCGGGATCAGGACGAACGTCACTCTCGACATCCGTGTGGGTTACCCGGTGCAGATGGAAGCCCAACCACTTTGCCCTCCCGCCCGTCGGATGCGGATCTTGAGATATGAGAACCGTGCACTTGTCTCCTCTCGGGCAGTCTACTAGTCTACTAGTAGAGAAGACTGCGACAGAGGAGGACGCGTGTTCCGGATCGACGCCGGTTCCGGGGTGCCTGTCTATCGACAACTGGTCGGGCAGGTGCGCCGCGAGGTGATGCTCGGAAGGATGCGTCCGGGGGATCAGCTCCCGACACTCAAGGAGGTAGTGGAGGCACTCGCGATCAACCCCAACACGGTCGTCAAGGCATACAGCGAGTTGGAACACGAGGGGCTCGTGGTGCGTCGCCAGGGGGTGGGAACCTTCATCGCCCCCACAGCGACGGCGCACTCCTTCGCCGCGCCGCCTGCACTCGTCAGCTCGTTGCTGCGCTGGATGCGCCGGGCCGGGGATGCGGGGATGTCGACCGAGCAGGTCCGGGCACTCGTCGCGGCCGTCCTCGATGAGGACGTCGCCACCGAGAAGGACCGGTCGCGTGAAGGCAGCGTGGCGTGACCGCGGTCTTGCGGACCGAGCGGCTGGGGCATCGCTACCGCGGCGGCGTGTGGGGACTCATCGAGTGCACGATCGAGGTTCTGCCGGGTCGGGTGGTCGCCTTGGTAGGCCCGAACGGGTCGGGCAAGACGACGTTGCTGAACATGGCCGCCGGCCTGTTACCGGCAACCACGGGGAGCGTGCGGATCGCTGATGTGCCACCCGTGCAACGCCAAGACCAGATCGGCTACGTCGCCCAGGACGCACCTTTGTGGCCCCGGCTGAGGGTCGCGGACGTGCTCGAGATCGGCGCCTGCCTCAATCCCCGGTTCGACACGCGCATGGCGGCTGCGCGGATCCTTCAGCTGGGCATCCCAACGCGGGCACGGATCAACTCGCTCTCGGGAGGGCAGCGAGCCCAGGTCGCGCTCACTCTCGTGTTGGCGAAGCGGCCGGAGCTGATGCTGCTGGACGAGCCATTGTCGAACCTCGACCCGCTGGCACGCCGTGACTTCCTCACCTCGATGTTCGCCGCGTGCACCGATGCCGGCGCGGCCGTGCTGTTCTCCTCCCACGTCGTGGCCGAGCTCGAACGGATCTGCGACTACCTGATCGTGCTTCGAGATGGGCGCGTGCGAGTGGCGGGTGACATCGACGAGCTCCGCCGGACCCATCGGGTCGTCTCCGGTCCGACGGGTTGGCCGGGCTCGAGCGGCCGTGACGTGATCAACGAACGCAGCGGCGGAGGGCGAACGATCGCGCTTGTGCGCTCGGATGCATCCGCCCTGACCGGCCCTGGTCTCGAGGAAGCGGCCCCGACCTTCGACGAGCTCGTGCTCGGCTACCTGGAAGATGACGAGCCGCTCTCGGAGGAGGCGATGGTGTGATCTGCTTGCTCTGGCGTCAGCACCGCGGGCAAGCGCTCTGGGCGGCGCTGATCCTCACCGCCTTCTGCGCACTGATGGTGGGCGTCGCGCTGGGCGCCACCCACTGGCTCACGGGCTACCACCGATGGATCCAGGCGCTCGCCGATGCCGGCTGCCCTCCGCCGGATGCACACGGTGGGACCTTCCACGTTGGGTCGGCAGCGACCTGTCAGGCTCTCCGCGGGTTGTATCCGGCCGCCCTGCAGCCAGCCTTCGTCAGTCGGTACAACTTCACGATCCTCGTCTTCCAAGATGGGCTCCCCGCCACGCTCGCGATCATCGGTGCCTTGATAGGCGCTCCGCTGGTTGCCCGTGAGATCGAACAGCGCACGCAGCTCGTGTCGTGGACCCAGTCGGTCTCCAGGCGTCGCTGGTACGTGATGAAGGTGACCGTGCTCGCCGCGGTACTTGGGGTCGTCGGGCTCGTGGTAGGGGTCGTTGCTCAGCAGCTGCAGTCCGCGCTGGGGGCCGGTGGACTGATCAGCTCACGGTGGATCTGGTTCTTCTCGATGGATCTCGCCCTCGCGGGCGAGATCGTGCTCGCGTTCGCGCTCGCTGTAGCCCTCGGTGCTTTGCTTCGGCGAACGCTGCCTGCTGTGGGAGCGGCCTTGGCAAGCTTCCTCGTTCTCCTGTTCGCGTCCGGATGGGCGGTGCGCAGCCTCACCCCAGCCAGGTACACGACCGGTCCGTCGTTCGACGTTCCCGTTGGTGGCTGGACCATCCGAACCAGCCAGGTTCACAGCGTCCCCTTCCATCCGGCTGGCGAGTACTGGCCTCTGCAACTCGTCTTCCTAGGGGTGCTGCTCGCGCTCGCATGGTGTGTCCTCATGATCGGGTGGTTCGCGACCAGAACCCGCGCTGTGTAGTTGGCGCGTGAGGACGTGCCAGGGAGCTCCTATCCATCCGCGGCCGGCGCGTCGGACATCATCTTCAGCCGTTCGTCCTCCGGCGATCTGGCATCAGGCGACATCACGCGGGGCTCAGGGAAGTACGCTCCGGTAAACCAGACGAGGGAAGGGAGGTCGATGATGAAGAGGTTCTTCATCGGGATGTTGATCCTCGGCGGGATCATCGCCGCGGCCGCGGTCGTCATGAAGCGCCGATCGGGGTCGGATGTCAGCTGGGACGAGTTCGCGCGCGACACGTCCGCTCGGATGTCGGACGCCGCGGCGGGAGGGTCCGAGACCGCTAAGGATGCCGCCGACCAAGCCAAGGAAGCCGCGACGGATGCGGCGGGCGAAGCGAAGGACACCGCTAAGCATGCCTCAAAGAAAGCGCAGGACTTGGCAGACAAGGCGACCGAGACGGTCGTGAACCTCGCAGAGGAAGCCAAGCGCTCCACTTCCTAAGGCATCGGCTCAACCCCAAGGGGGGAGCGCTGGTATCACTGATCACGTCCTGGCTCTAGCTCCGGTACGTTCTCCTCCGAGGTGCGAGCCGATGGATCGAACCGGAAGACCGCCGGAGATCGAGCCGACGCCGACCGATGTGTCGGTCGTGTTCCCCTCCGACAACGTCGTGGGCGAGTCACCCTTCTGGGACGTCGGAACGCAGCGGCTCTACCTGGTGGACATCCCAGGCCAGCGGATCCACATCTTCCGCCCGAGCGACGGCGACCATCGCACGTTCGACCTGCCGGACTGGGTGACGTCGGTGTCGACGCGAGCGCGGGGCGGTCTCGTGCTCTCGATGCGCAAGAACTTCGCGTTCTACGACCCCGACTCCGGTCATCTCGAGATCCTGGACGACCCCGAGCCCGATCGCATCGGGAACCGATTCAACGACGGCAAGTGCGACCGTCAAGGTCGCCTCTGGGCCGGCACGATGGGAGCCGAGGACTGGCTCGCGCCGACGGGCGCGCTGTACCGCTTCGATCCGGATCAGCGGATCACGCGCATGCACGACGAGGTCAAGTGTTCGAACGGGATGGGGTGGAGTCCTGACGGCCGGACCATGTATCACACGGAGAGCTTCCGGTACGCGATCTTCGCGTACGACTTCGATCCGGGTAGCGGCGAGATAGGCGGACGGCGCCCGTTCGTGCAGCTCGACCCGGAGGCCCGTGGTTTCCCGGATGGTCTCACGGTGGACCGTGAGGGGTTCGTGTGGAGCGCCCAACCCGTCTACGGCCGCATCGTGCGCTATGACCCGGACGGCGAGATCGACCGGATCGTCGACCTGCCGGTTTCGCGCGGCACCGGCGTCGCCTTCGGCGGCCCGGATCTGGGAACGCTGTACATCACGAGCGCGACCGAGACGCTGACCGACGCCGAGATCGCCGAAGAGCCGCTCGCCGGCAGTGTGTTCGCGTGCACGCCGGGTGTCCGAGGCATCGCCGAGACCCCGTTCGCCGGCTGAGGCTGCAGGGATGAGATCGACTCTGGCGTCGCTGATCGTGACGCTGGGGCGAGCCGACGGATGAAGGGAGATCGTCATGGTCCAGGGAGATGCTCGAGGCGGCGCGAGCGGTGGTTCCGGTCGACTCAGCGGGGGCGCGATCGCCTCGCTCGTCGGCATCGCCGTGCTGGTCATCTTCATGGTCCAGAACACCGAGAACGTCACGCTCACGTTCCTGTTCTGGAGTTTCACCTGGCCCCTTTGGCTGTTCACCCTCGTGACAGCGCTCGTGGGGGCGCTCGTCTGGTTCGGGCTCGGCGTCGTGCGCCGTCACCGACGCCGCAAGGCTCGGCGTGACTGATCCCGCGCGGCGCCTCGGTGACGGCGTGCTTCTTCGGAAGATCCGCTAACCCCAGTGAGTCGCCTAACGAAGCGGGCGGTCAGCGCGTCAACAGGTCACGTGGAGGATGGCGTTCGTGTCCGCACCCGACCTACGGAGTTGCTCGATCGCCTCGACGGTGGGCGTCACGATCAGCTCCAACCCTCGGCGCTCGGCCTCGGCGATCACGTCGTCGGTGATAGGGAGCGATCCGGAGGCGCCGGTGCCAACCACGAGACGTCTGCATGACCACGGGATTCTCGGCGGCGGTCAGCGGTGTGTGCCCGGATCGTCCGCGGAGCGACTTCGACGGCCCCTTCTTCCGCTTCCGGATCCGCCGGCCTTCGATCACGACGTCGTGCTCGTAGGTCACACCGTCGATCTCTATCGACCCGAACGTGTACCGCCCGAACTCCATCGCCCATCTTCGCTCATGACGGACCCTCTGCGTCCAGCCCCTCCAGGAGGTGCCTCGCCCGCCCGGACCCACGGCGAATCCGACTGTGTGTCGTCCGACGGATCTCCACCGAGCATGACCTGTGTGTGTCATCCGAGATACGGGCCACGTTCCATTGCGAGCCAGCGTGTTCGCACTACCGGTACCCCCAAGCGTAGAGTTGTGGGACAGCGCATCGACACGCCCCCGGATGGAGGCGCTCGGCCCCCGGATGCGCGGGAGGGGAGGGAACCATGCTTCGTCGTTGTGTCCTCATCGGAGTCGCGATCCTCTGCGTCGTCGCGGTCGGCCAACCCGCGTCGGCGTCGACGAAGGTCCGGATCCCGGTACCGATCACGAGTGATCCGGTCGAGTTCGACGGCTTCTGCCCGTTCCCCATCGAGTACCAGGACCTGCGAGGAGCCATCTTCCAGCTGCTGACGTTCGATGCCGACGGGAACCTCACGCGGATCGACATCCACTCGCCCGGGCTGACCTCAGAGGTGAGCGCGAACGGGAATTCGGTCGTCTTCAACGACGCCGGCACGGTCACGGTGATCCCGCAGCCCGATGGATCCGACCTCGTGATGCTACGTGGGAACAGCTTCGAGTTCGACCAAGGGGTGCTGTCGGGTCAGCCGATCGCGCAGATCAGCTCCGGCCTGGTTGTCATCACGTCGATCTTCGACCCGGTGAGCGGCTTCAACCAGTTCACGAGCATCGACGCGGTCGGTCCGACGGCGGACCTGTGCGCGGAGCTCGCCTGATCGGTATCGCCTGGTGATCCGGAAGGTGCAGGACGCACGCGCCCGGATCCGACCGGCGATGAAGCGTGCGGGGCAGCGCCGTCACCGGCGCGGCCCCGCCCGCTCCCTCATGCCAGCAGGTCGCAGATCTGGGTTGCGTGTCCGCGGTAGTCCACGACGAGCGCGAAGCCGCTCGGGTCGAACTCTCCGAACGTGATGTTGCCGGTCACGATGGACCACCCGGTCCCTTCGATCGGGGCGGCCCAGCGACCGGTGCCGATCACGGTGCCGTCCTCGAAGGTGAACGTCGGTCCGGCGATCGCGAACGTCCGGGAGCCCTCGCCGTCGAGCCGCGTCCACGTGACCTTGAGCTGTCCGGCGGAGATCGACATCCCGCCGTCGAACTCGATCAGGTGCGTCTTGCCCCGCACCGTCGCCTCGAGCTGGAAATCGCAGATGTCCGGGAATGGGATCACCGCTTCGAACGGCTCTCCACCGGTCTTCGTCGGCTTCCCCGCATCCGCGGGTGCCGCCATCATCGCGACCGCCACCGTGACGAGCGCTGCGCACGCCAGAAGGCGCCTCATGCACATCCCCTCCCTCTCGCCGGCCGAACGGGGGTGACCGGCCGCCTCGACCGTATCGTTACCGGGCAACAACGCGCAAATACGCTGAACTGAGCCGTGAACCAGAACGGGACACCTGACCCCGGATGAAGTCGTGCGTTCTCGCCGGCAGCCGTAGCGGTCAGGATGCGAGGCGTCGTTGGGCAGTGGTCGCGTAGCGGGCCGAGCGGTCAGCGTGTCAACAGGTCACGTGGAGGATGGCGTTCGTGTCTGCACCCGACCTACGGAGTTGCTCGATCGCCTCGACGGTGGGCGTCACGATCAGCTCCAACCCTCGGCGCTCGGCCTCGGCGATCACGTCGTCGGTGATAGGGAGCGATCCGGAGGCGCCGCTGCCGACCACGAGACGTCTGCATGACCATGGGATCTCCTCGGCGGCGGTCAGCGGCGTGTGCCCGTATCTTCCGCGGAGCGCCTTCGAGGGCCCCTTCTTCCGCTTCCGGATCCGCCCCCCTTCGATCACGACGTCGTGCTCGTAGGTCACACCGTCGAGCTCGATCGACCCGAAGACGTACCGCCCGAACTCCATCTGGACCCATCTTCGCTCGTGACGGATCTCTTTGCATCCCGCTCCTCCTAGGTGCCCCTCGTTTCGCCTGCTCCCATAGCGAGTTTGACCATGTGTCGTTCAGGAACGTGCCTGCTCGTTCAGACTCCAGTCGAACCCTGCTCGGCCTACGCTGCGCCAGGTGACCTACTTCCGCGACCTCATGAGGGACAGTGGAGCAGCAGTCGGCGAACGCCTGGCCGGGGACGAGGAGGTTCTCGCGACCGGCCGGTGCGCGGACATCACGACGACAGGGGATCTCGACAGCGGGGGAGCCGGTTGGACCTACGTGATGGTCACCAACCGTCATGTGCATTGGGTGCCGAGTATCAGGATGCCTCCCGCGGTCTGTTCGCTCGACCTCGATGAGGTCGCGAGCTGTACCGAGGTCCTTTGGCTGCATCGATCCGCGGTGATCATGGATCACGCGGCCATCGTCCGACGGCACTTCCTTCCCAATGGTCGACCGCTGCATTGGGAGTACACAGCCATGGACTCGGTTGTCGGCCCACTTTCCAAGACCATCCTCGGGTTCAGCCGTCCTACGGCGGCTACCAGCGAGAAGTTGAAGGAACAGCTCGCTCTTCGAGGACGAGAGATCAGACGGGTTCGAAGCCCGGATCGTCTCCCTGATACGACATGAACCTGTACTCGATCATCCGTGAGAACTGGGCGACCAGCGACCGCAAGCGAGGTTCGCCTTCTGAATCTGGGTCGATGGTCGGAAGACAAATCGGAATCTCTGTACTCCTCACGCTGTCGGGCTCGGGGACTGGATCGTCGTCGGGCTCGGCGAATCGATCGGGGGATTCGCGAGCTCGGGGCTCGGGGACTCGCTCGGGCTCGGGGACTCGCTCGGGCTCGGGGACTCGCTCGGGCTCGGGCTCGGGGACTCGCTCGGGCTCGGGGACTCGCTCGGGCTCGGGCTCGGGGACTCGCTCGGGCTCGGGGACTCGCTCGGGCTCGGCGACTCGCTCGGCCTCGGCTCGGGCGGAGTGATTGGGCTAGGCAGCAGTTCGCCAAGGACGGCGACGATCGCGGAAGCCGTCTTAGGTGACACATTCGGCAGAAGGGAGGGCAGCTGGGAGGCGATCCCGGCATCGAGGTCTCTGACGTCGGCACCGGACGCGATCGCGGCGGCCCGGACCGCGAGGAGATTGCTCGCTGCACCGATGAGGACGTCGGAAGACGACCCGGCTTGCATGTTCGCGACCAGGAGTTCGAAGGATGAGTACGCCTCGCGAAGATGTGCTGCCGCCGCAGCCGATCCTGACTGTGAGGTGGAGGGCGTAGCCAGGAACAGCCCGGGACCCCTCAAGAGCGCGATGAGGATGACGACGGCTGCTACGGCGCCCAGCAACCGCTCGTACCGGCGACCGCTCCGCACCGGCGCCAGACGTGGCGGCGCAACCTCTTCGGCATCTTCCGCGACCTGGATGTCCCCCAGATCGAGCGCTTCCAGCTCGTGGTCCGACGTTGCGTCGCAAGGGCCGGACACACCTCGACACAGCTGGCTGAGGATCCCCTCGAGGTGTGCGAGCCCGACCCATTCCTCGAGGTACGCGTCCGCCCCACGAGAGGGGCCGCGCCACGCTTCCTCGGGATCCTGCGCGAGCACGACGATCTTCGAGGATGGCGATACCCGTCGGACCCCTTGGACGAGGCCGGCGCGCTCGTGCAGAGCGAATCTCTCGTGCAGGACCAGGGCTTCGGGGCGATCACCGGCGGCAAGAGGGATCGACGTCGGCACCCACCGGCACCATCGGGAGGATCTCGAAACCAGCCTCGTCGAGGAAGAAGCGCACCAGCGTGCACTGGAGCGGGGTGGGCATCGCGACGAGGACCCGGAGCGGTCCTAGGCCCGTCCCCTCTGCCAGAGGCGGTTCGTCGGGTGGCATGTGTGTGACCTGCTTGGCTCTCGCCGGCTACCTGGGGCAGGGAGCTTACTGGCCCAACCCCGGGGTGCCAGAACCCCACCCTAGTACGTGGGCAGCCCGGGAGCGATACGTCGACCGCGTGACACAGCTGCGCGACCGGGAAGAGGCCAGATCACGGGTCCTCCGGTCGGTCCGCCCCCGGCGGGCACGCCCAAGCGCACAGAACTATTGCCTTCAGGATCTGCCAGCATCTTGGTCCTTTGGTCACAGATCGAAGTGCATCCGGTTCCTGATCGTCTTCCGGTGGGCTCGAACAGGATGTCGCAGGCCACATCCACGGCGGAACTTCCCTCCGGCGGCTCAGTGCAGCACTTGTCCTCGCTCTCGCGCTGATGATGCAGCCCAACGCTTGTGACCAGAAACGTGCCAACTCTTTCGCAGTCGTCGCCTTCGATCACGACGCAGTCGACCACGACGCATCCCATCCGGATCTCCACGTCTCGAGGCTGACACCGGCTCCCGTGCTCAGATGAGGCCCGCCGAAGGACTAGCCTGATCAACTAGCGCCGTCGGGCAGCTAGGTGTCCTTCGTCTTGGGGATGCGGTTCGAGCTGGGTGACGGTACGTTCGGTCTAGATGCTGTTGGCCTGTTAAGGGGAAGGAGCTGCAGCGATTCGCGTCTTGATCGTGGACGATCATGTTCTGTTCGCAGAGGCGATCAGCGCTGCGCTTCAAGACGCCGGGTTGGGGGTGTGCGCTGGGGTGATCAACGGGCGCGACGCGATCGCTTTCCTCGAGACTGACCGGGCCGATGTGGTCGTGATGGATCTAGGGCTTCCCGACGGCAGCGGGCTCGCGGTCGGTCAGGAGATCCTGGAGCGATGGCCGGAGATGAAGATCTTGGCCGTCACGGCGCTCGACGATCCCAAGGCGGTCGATGGCGCTCTACGGGCGGGGTTCCGCGGCTATCTCACGAAGGACACGCCCGTGGCCAGGTTCATCAGCTCGCTGGAAGCCATCGTCGACGGGCAAGTGGTCACGCCTCATCGGCTCATCCCAGGTGGTCATCGTCGCAGGCCAGCCGACGACATCTCTCTCCTCGTGACTCAACTCACGTCGCGCGAACGAGAAGTGCTCGCGCTCCTCATGGAGGGAGCAGACGGTCGGACGATCGCACGCCGCCTAGGCATCAGCCGCAACACCGTGCGGACCCACGTCCAGAGCATCTTGTCCAAACTCCAGGTGCACTCTCGCCTCGAGGCCGCTACCTTCGCGGTGCGTCACCACCTCGTCCCCGTCCCCTCCAGCCAGACCCCTCCATCTGCCTGAAGGGTTCAAGACCCACGGTCGGGGTCACGCCGTTGAGGCGATCGGGCGCCCGTCCCCGACGGTATCCACCTCATGGCCGCCATGAGGTTTCAGCTGGCGGCGCACTTCCGCGAGATGAAGGACCCTGAAGCCTCTGCCACCGTTCGATCTCCGAGATCCGGAGCGACTTCGCTCGATCCGACGATGTCAGCGAAGAGCAAGGTAGTGAGACCCCTCGAGAGGACTCCGCGCCGCATCGTGCCAGTCTGCACTCGACTACGTCCCGGCTGAACCTTGAGGACGCCCCGAACGAGAACCGCCTCGTCCACGAAACGTCCGCGCCCGAGGGAGCGCCCCACCCTCCCAGTTGCGGCACAGTCCTATCCGGGGAAGGATTCGAGCGTGGACATCCCCGAGACCCGTTACGCGAAGACCGCAGATGGTGTTCACATCGCGTACCAGACAGTGGGCACCGGTCCGGTCGATATCGCCTTCGTGATGGGCTGGACCACCCACATCGAGCTGATGTGGAAAGAGCCGACGCTCGCGCGATTCCTCTCCCGGCTGGCGGCGTTCTCTCGGTTGATCCTCTTCGACAAGCGCGGTACGGGACTCTCCGACCGCGTGCCCGACGATCGGCTCCCGTCTCTCGAGGTCCGGATGGATGACGCGAGAGCTGTCATGGACGCGGTCGGCTCAGAGCGCGCCATCGTGATGGGCTTCTCGGAGGGTGGTCCGATGGCCACGCTGTTTGCCGCGACGTATCCGGAGCGGACCATCGCGCTTGTCCTGTTCGGGACCAGCGCATGCTGGAGACCGACGATCGACTACCCGTTCCCTGTACCCACCGACGAGCAGCATGAGCGCTACGTCGAGGAGATCGAGCGGATCTGGGGTACGCAGGAGTTCGCGGCGCAAGAATTACGGGACTGGGCCGCGCCCACGCTTGCGAACGATGACTACACGATCGGTTGGCTCGCGGACTACCTTCGTCACGCCGCGAGCCCCGGAGCTGCGATCGCGCTCGAGCGGATGAACCGCGGGATCGATATCCGCCCGGCGCTGCCGGCGATCCACGTCCCGACGCTCGTGCTCGCCCGCGACGGCGACCTCCTGTTCACCGCCGAGGAGACGAAGTGGATGGCGGATCAGATCCACGGCGCACGCTTCGTCTCGTTCCCCGGCGTCGACCACCTCTTTTGGGCAGGGAACCAGGACGAGCTGCTCGTCGAGATCGAGCGGTTCGTGGCGGAGGTCGGCGACGAGGAGACCGACCTCGACCGCGTGCTCGCGACGGTGATGTTCACCGACATCGTCGGGTCGACGGCGAAGGCCGCGGAGCTCGGTGACCGCGGCTGGGGCGATCTCGTCGATCGTCATCACGGCGCCGTCCGAGCGCTCCTCGGCCGGTTCCGCGGGACCGAGGTCGACACGGCTGGCGATGGGTTCTTCGCCACGTTCGACGGCCCCGCGCGCGGCGTCCGGTGCGCACAGGCGATCTGCGAAGCGGTTCGAGACTTCGGGCTCGAGATACGCGGCGGGGTGCACACGGGCGAGGTCGAGACGATCGGCGGCAAGATCGGAGGGATCGCCGTGAATATCGGCGCGAGGATCGCGGCGCTTGCGACCCCGTCCGAGGTTCTGGTCTCTCAAACGGTCAGAGACCTGGTTTCGGGTTCCGGCCTCCGCTTCGAGGACGCCGGCGAGCACGAGCTGAAGGGCGTCCCTGACCGGTGGCATCTCTACCGCGTGGTTGATCAGACCTCCTAGGACCATGTCACAGGCCGGAATGTCCACGTAACGCCCACGGAGCGCTCCACCCAGGCCGTCCTGTCTCTGAGGGGATAGGAATGGCGACGGCCGACGGTAGTACGGGCTAGGCTCTCGCTCTCTCGGAGGCCTCAGCTGCCGATCGAATAGGTCACTTCGTCGAGGACGCCTCTGTACCAGTCGCCTCCGCCCTTGTGCGAGCCGAGGCGGATGGGGTCCGTCACCGTGATCGCGCCCGTCGCCTTCGTCACCGAGAAGCTCGCGCCGTCGACCGTCTCGACGATCTGATTGCCGTTGCGGACGCAGGTCACCTGGTGCCACTGCCCGTCGACCACGTTCGGTCCTGCCTGCAGCTGCTTCTTGCCGCCCGAGCCGCGGAACATGCACGATGCCTGCCCGTTCCCCTGGACTTCGATCTTGATCTGGCCACCTTTGCTCGAGCCGTCTCCCTTCGTGAACATGTCGTAATCGATCGCGTTGCAGCACGGGAGGGTCGTCGTGTTCAGCCAGTAGGAGATCGTGATCGTCGCCGTCCCCGGTACGAGATCGGAGGCGTTCGGGACGATGACCGTGCTCTTGGGAACGAAGCTGTAGGCGGTGTTGAGGTGACCCGGAACCCCGAGCGTGACCGGGCCGCTGATCGCACCGTTGTTGCCGTTCCCGCTGCTGTCGAAGGCGGTCTTGCCGCTCGTCTCGTCGAGGTGCCACGAGCCGACCACAGAAGAGGAGCTGGCAGTCGTGTTCAGGGCGACCCTTCCGGCCGACTTGAAGCTGCCGTTCGAGATCAGGTTGCTCGACGTGGCCCGTGCCAGGGGCGAGAGTGGGAGCAAGAGCAAGACGAACAGCGCAGAGGCACCCGCTGTTCCCGCGGCTAGCCGGAAACCCTTGCGCGTCGACCCTTGCTTCATCGTCCCCTCCTCCGGAGCCACGCGATATCCGCTTACGCTGCCCGTGGTGGCCTGATAGTACGCGCGTTTACCTCTCGCAACACCTCAAGCAAGAGGTACAGATCTGGGCCTGCCGCGGCGCGGAGGTGACCAGCGATTGAACGGCGGACGTCAAGATCGCCGCTCACTGTTGCGGCTACGTCACGTGCTCGGGGTGGGCGTGGCCGTTCCGTACTGCGGGCGCCCGGTGGGCCGGTAGACCTGGATCGTCACCCCGCTGGGGGTGACCAGCCTGCGATCCGACCAGCTCGAGCGCGATGTCCGGGCCGGTGTCGGGGAACAACCGCGTGCCCTGGCCGACGACCACGGGGAAGGTGAACAGGTTGATCTCGTCGACGAGGTCGTTGTCGAGCAGCCACCGGAACAGGGCGCCGCTGCCGTGCACCTGCAGCTCGCCTCCCGCCTTGGCCTTCAGCTCGCGAACGGCAACCGCGAGGTCGCCGGAGAGGACGGTCGTGTTCGCCCACTTCGGGTCGAAGGGTGTGGTCGATGCCACGTACTTGGGCCGCGTGTGCAACGCCGTCCAGATCGGGCTGTCGCCCGGATCGTCCCACGTTCCCCAGGAGCCGGCGAAGATCTCGTAGGTGCGCCGGCCGAACAGGAACACCTCGGCGCGCTGGTAGATCTCGTCCATGACCGTCCCGGCTTCATCGTCGAAGTGGGCCCATCCGCCGCGCTCGAACACGCCGCGCTCGTCCTCGTCCGGCCCGCCGGGCCCCTGCATCACTCCGTCGACGGAGACCTGCGTGGTGGTCGTGAGCTTCACGGTCGCGGTTCCTTTTTCGCGGGTCGAGTCGTCGCTCGACCCGTTCCGATACGGGCCGCACGTCGGCGATGTCGTACTCCTGAACCTACACCGTGCAGGACAGCTCGTGATCCGTGGGGTTGGATCAGCGACGCTCCGCCGCGAACAGGCTTGTCCGACGGACTTCGCCAAGAGAGACGGAGGTCCGTTTCGAGGAAGGAGGAGCCATGAGCGCTCTGCGGAGTTTCTTCGGCAAGGCGCCGTAGACCGCGTCATTCGACACCCGTTCGCGCTTACCGACGCGGCCGGATGTGGACCCTGTCTCGCTTGCGCGGCAGGAAGTTGCGCCGGACAATAGCCCCCGTTCCTTGAGGCTGATCCGCCAGGTTGCCGGCGACGAGCGCTGGGGGTGCCGATGACGGGTGAAGGGCCCGCTCAGGGCTCACCTGGGATCCGAACGTTCCTGATCGCGGACGTCCGCGGCTATACGTTGTTCACCCAGGAGCGCGGGGACGAGGCTGCAGCCAAGCTCGCCGCGCGGTTCGCCGAGATCGCGCGAGAGGTCGTGGAGGAGCACGGCGGCTCCGTGATCGAGCTCCGGGGGGACGAAGCGCTCTGCGTGTTCACATCCGCCCGCCAGGCGATCTTGGCGGCCGTCGATGCACAGGATCGGTTCCTCGAAGAGACGGTGGGGGATCCCACGCTGCCGCTGCCGGTGGGGATCGGTCTGGATGTGGGGGAAGCCGTTCCCGTGGAGGGCGGGTACCGCGGTGGGGCACTGAACCTGGCGGCCAGGCTCTGCGGGCAGGCGCGAGCCGGGGAGATCCTCGCGAGCCAGGGCGTTATCCACCTCGCTCGGAAGGTCGACGGTGTGCGCACCGAGGATCGCGGTGAGCTCCACCTGAAGAACCTCACCGAGCCGGTCCATGCGTTCCGATTGGTCTCCGAGCACAGCGACCCGTCGATCGCGATCCGCTCGTTCACGTCGTCGCCTCCGCCACGCCGGCCCGCGCCGATCCGGCTGGCGAAAGCCCATCCCGTGATCGCAGCGATCGTCGCGCTGGCGTTGCTCGCCCTCGTCGCGATCCCTGTGGGTGTCGCCGCACGTTCGGAGAAGGCGGGGGCGGCGATCGCAGGGGACGCGCTCGCGTTGATCGACGTGTCGAGCGGCCAGCTGCGCGGGTCGGTTCCGCTCTCTTCGCGTCCGGGAGACATCGCGGTCGACGGCGATTCCGTCTGGGTGACGCTCCCGGACACGGGGACGGTGGAGCAGATCGACACGACGACGTTGACCGTCCACGACCAGGTCCGGGTGGGCTCCGACCCGACCGCCCTTGCCGTCTCGGACGGAGCGATCTGGATCGCGAACGGCGGGAACGCCACGATCCAGCGCATCGATGGGCAGACCCACCAGGTCGGGCCGCCCATCGCCGTGCCCGGGGGCCCGGCCTCACTGGCCGCCGGCCCTCACGGACTCTGGGTCGCGAGCAGCTACGCGGCTTCGATCTCGAACGTCGACACGGATAAAGGACGCATCGCGGTGTCGACGCCGGTGGGAGACCACCCCGGAGCTGTCGCGGTCGACGGCGATACGGTGTGGGTGGCCAATACCGTCTCCGGCACGATCTCGAAGGTCGACGCGACGAGCGCCAACGAACTCGAGCAGCCGCAGATCGGCAACGGGCCGCAGGCGATCGTCGCGGGGCCGGCGGCCGTATGGGTCGCGAACGCGCTCGACAACAGCGTCGTCCGTTTCGATCCCACCACCGACGCGATCACGAACACGATCCCGGTGCCGTCGCCGACCGACCTGGAGATCGCGGGCGACTCGGTCTGGGTCACGGAGGGAACGCAGGGATCGGTGGCGCGGATCGATCCGAACAGCGGCGAGGTCACGAAGACGATCTCGCTCGGAGCCGAGACGGGCGCCGAATCCGTCGGCGACGGCACGCTCTGGGTCGGCGTGCGCGGATCGCAAGCCACCCATCGTGGCGGCACCCTCACCGTCGAGTGGCTGAAAGAAGGCTTCGACACGCTGGACCCTGCGTTGACCGGCGTCACGCCCAGCTGGGACCTCGCCTCGCTTCTGAGCGACGGGTTGATGAGCTTCCCGAGGACTGGCGGGATCGAAGGGTCGACGCTCATCCCGGATCTGGCGGGATCGATGCCGGTCGTGAGTCCGGACGGGAAGACGTATACCTTCCATCTGCGCGAGGGCATCACCTACTCCGATGGAAGCCTCGTGATGGCGAAGGACTTCCGGCGAGCGATCGAGCGAGTTCTATCCGTCGTCGAGCCGGACGGGAGCACCGCGCCCGGCGTTCCGTACATGTCAGGGATCCTGGGCGCGGATCAGTGTCGTCCGGGCCACGAGTGCAACCTCTCCGACGGCATCGAGACCGACGACGCAGCTCGGACGGTGACCTTCCATCTCACGAAACCGCAACCCGACTTCCTCTATGCGTTGGCCTTGCCGTTCGCCGTCGCCGTCCCGGCGGATACGCCTACGAAACTCGAGCAGAACGCGATCATCCCGACGACGGGGCCGTACATGGTGAGCAAGCTGACCCCAGGCAAGGAGATCGTGCTCACTCGGAACCAGTACTTCCATCCGTGGTCTGCGAGGCCAGACGGGTTCGCGGACGAGATCGATCTACGGCTCGGCGACGACACCCACCAGATGGTCGACGACGTGCTCGCCGGCATGGCCGACATGACGTTCTGGAACCTCGACCCGCAGGTCGTAGCGGACGTCCTTCGGAACCACAGCGGAAACATGGTGGTCACGCCCGCACCGGCCTC
This sequence comes from uncultured Actinomycetes bacterium, assembly GCA_963765865.1. Classification (GTDB taxonomy): domain Bacteria; phylum Actinomycetota; class UBA4738; order UBA4738; family HRBIN12; genus AC-51. Next base: position 2,942 of record CAVXYE010000015.1, on the reverse strand, counting down.
GTGGTTCATGCAACTGAACACCAAACTGCGGCCGTTCGACAAGGTGGTCGTCCGTCGCGCCTTGAACTACGCGGTCGATCGCCAGCACGTGCAACGGCTGATCGGGACGGCAGACCCGGTGACGTGTCAGGTGATGCCACCGAACTTCCCCGGATACGTCCCGTACTGCCCCTATACCAAGGCGCCGGGCACCGTTTGGTCCGCAGCCGATATGTCCAAGGCGAAGCATCTCGTCGCGAGCTCGGGCACCGCGGGCGACCGGGTCACGGTCTGGTCGACGCCGATCCTTTACCCGTCGGTCGGCGCCTATTTCACGCAGCTCTTGACGAAGCTCGGCTACGACGCGGTCCAGAAGAACGTGGACCCGAACACGTACTTCCCGAAGATCTTCGGCTCGGGCGAAGCCCAGATCGCGTTCATCGGTTGGACGACCGACTACCCGCAACCTTCCGGGTTCATCGGCCAAGCTTGCTGCATGCGACGTTACCGCAACCACGACTGGGTTCTGCCAGCCCGCGATCGATGCGCGGATCGCGCGCGCCGAGCGTCTCCAGCTCACGGACCCGGCGAAGTCGCGGGAGGCATGGGCCTCGATCGAGCACGACGTGATGGATCAGCCGCCGTGGGTTCCGCTTGTTTCGCGGTCCTGGACCAATGCGGTGTCCGGACGTCTCGGGAACTTCCAGGTGAGCGTGCAGTACGGGCCTCTTCTCGATGAGATGTGGGTGCATTGAGATGCGTCGCTCATCTCGAGGCGTCGCACTGAGCCCTCTCGCCCCGTAACCGTGGGACTCTTACGGAGAGGTCGAGGGATCAGGAAGCCCGGCGACGAATGGGCTCAAACCGTGTGTCATCTTCGTTCGAGTCGCGGCGCCCAAACCGTGTGTCAATGCACAGAGGATGTCTTGCTGTTATCGGTTGTCCTCTTGGCTAGCGAGCGGCGAGTGTGTCGACCGACTCGTTCGGAACCACCGAAGTAAAGGCGCCAGCGGTCGGGTACGCCTTTTAGCTCGTGTTCACCGGCGTCTTTGAAGGCCAGTCCGGAGCCGGCGACGAGATCCTTTACGGTCTGCGAGACGAGCACTTGCGAAGCGCGGGCCTTGGCCGCCGTCCTCGCGCCGATAGTCACTGCGACGCCTCCCACTTTGTCGTTGATCGTCTCAACCTCACCGGTGTGCACACCCGCTCGGATCTCGATCCCAAGTGGGCGGACAGCCTCGCTGATCCCTTTGCGCAGCGTATCGCCCGAGCGGGCCCGTCAAAAGTGGCGAAGAAGCCATCCCCAGCGGTGTCAACCTCCACCCCGCGATATCGCCCTAGCAAGCTGCGGACGATCGTATGATGTCGTTCCACGAGCTCTCGCCACCCGCGGTCGCCAAGCTCGGCGGCCCTGTGGGTCGACCCGACGATGTCAGTGAAGAGTACAGTCGCGAGAACGCGATCGAACTCGGATTGCTCAGATCTGATCGACTCCACGAAGTGCTCCGTAGCCTTGATGACGTCGTCGATGTTACCGGCAGTAGTATGTAATCTCTGCCGGCGAGTTCGACGTACTTCGCCCCGGAATCCGTTCTGCGAGGTCCCGAGGTGGTGTCGGTTCCCCGTTCCACACCCCTTTACGGCAGAGCACGAGTGTGGGCGCTTGCACGCTCCCGAGGACGGCGCGAACATCGATCGCGTAGCTGACGTCTTCGAACTCAAGCGCCGCTGACGGGGAGGCTGCGTGTCGCAGGCTCTTCGCGAACCAACGGATGTAATCGGCGTCGTCGGCCCGCGATGGCGCCTCTTCCTCCACCCACCTTCGCGCGAGCTCTGAGGTCCCCAGCCGCTGGCGATCTCGCCCCGCCAGGCGACATGTGTCTCTTGCGTCATCCCAAGCGGATAGTCCGTCGCCCACGCGGACCGCGCGTGCGACCCTAGATCATGAGCCCGAGTGCGCGGTCGGGATGGGTCGCAGCGAAGAACGCAGCTAATGCGCCGCCTTCAGATTCACCAAACAAGACAACTCGTTCGGAACCGACTGCATCGAGGACCGCCCTTATGTCATCTGCGCGCATCTCAAGATCAGGTGTTTGATAGCGATCCGAGAGGCCTGTTCCGCGCTTGTCGAAGAGGATCACACGCGCGAACGAAGTCAGCCGGTTCACGAATCGGGCCATCCTTGTGTCTTCGAGCTCCACCTCGAAGTTCGCCGCGAATCCGGTGACGTAGATGACGTCGACCGCTCCGCCGCCCCTCACCTGATACGCGATGTTGACGGCATCGAGAGTCTTCGCGTACCTCGTTTCAGGGATCTCCACGGACGCATCCTCAGCTTCGGCTGTGTGTTTCTGCAAGCGCCGCCTCGACCGGAACACTAAGCCATCCCAGTCTTGTCGCTTGGCGCCAGACTCATCACCCGGGAGAGGCTAGGCGGGGGGGTGATCTGGGCCGAGATGGCAGTCCTCACGTTCGAGCCCGCTGCATCATCCCCCGGGAACGCGGCTAAGGAAGCCACGCTCCGAGCCTAGAACGTGCTGACGACGCGCGATGTCCCTACGATCGGCGGTCGCCGGGCTCTTGCCCTGGAGCGGGGGACTCGAGGCTCGACATGCCACCTACGAACCCCCCGAGGATCGTCCCGAAGATCGTCCCGCCGAGCACGAAGCCCCAGAACGCGTAGGCGTGCTGGTGGAACGCAACCGCCAGCACTAACCCGGCAACGGTTCCGGCGATGAACCCGATAGCCGCCCCCAGCCAGATCCGACCTCCGATCTGTCTCATCGCGGGAGAGGCTACCGCCCAACGGCCCACCCGGCGAGGCATCGAGTGTCGCCACGGATCCAGGGGGCCCACCATCAGGCGGGCGAGCTTCTCGTAAGCCACCCGTTCACGATCGCGCTTGACCATCCCGGAAGCGACGCCGGCCGCGATGTGTCCTGCGGCGTCCGGCGGTCGTACTG